>NZ_FRBN01000048.1 GCF_900142625.1 Roseovarius marisflavi | reverse complement strand
TGGCATATCCTTTTCTCAGATGAGAATTGCGGCGCGTGAACAACGCCATGATATGCCGCCCCTCAGGGGCCATCACCAACTTTTAGCTATATCTCTTCGGCGCACATCCGTAACCTCTTCAAGCAAAGCCCACCCGTTAACACTGTTGTCCTGGATTTCAGAGGGGTCAGCCGAATAGATGGGGCGGCGATTGTTGCCTTGCATAAACTTGAACTGCTGGCATCCGAGAGGGCCGCTCAGGTGATCCTTTGTGAACTGAACCCACATGTCTTGCAGGAAATCGAGCGCCGATCGGTTCTTGAGGGGAGCCGCACGTTCAAAGTGTATGACAGCTGCGATATCGCGCTTGAAACCCTGGAGGATGATCTGCTGCGCCGTTTGCCTCTTGCTGCCAGCGAGGAAACCGCAAAGTCTGCTTTGATTGAAATCACGGGAGATCAAGACATCGCCGAGCGGTTCTTGACCATAATGGATCGCGAGTTGGTTCCCAAAGGCACCCTGTTATTGAAGGAAGGAGAGAAGTCGGGCGACGTTTTCATTATAGATCAGGGTAGCTTATCGGTTTACATTAAAGATAAAGATGGAAAGGATATTCGCGTGCTCAAACAAAAATCTGGGGCTATCGTCGGAGAAATCGCCAGTTACTCAGGCAAGGGAAGAACGGCGAACGTAGTCGCGGATAGTGAAACCGTAGTATATCGTTTTGCCGAAAACCGTATAAGAGATGTACAAGAATCTGAGCCAGTCTTGGCTGCGATTTGGCACAAGGGGATGGCTTCGGCACTCGCCAAAAAATTGCAACGCACGAACCAAATTTTAGGTGATCAATCATTATGAGTTACGACTTACTTCTAGTCATGTTGATTTTGTTTCAGACAAAGCATCTTGTTGCAGATTTTGTTTTTCAGTCGACTTGGATGATTCAAACAAAAGGTATCTACGGCCACCCTGGTGGCCTATGCCATTCGGGTATGCATGCGGTTCTGGGGGCTGCCGTCCTGTTGTTTGCACCGATTTCGATAGTGATGGTTGTTTTGATCTCTGTCGCCGAATTCATAGTTCATTACCATGTGGACTGGATCAAAGACCGAAAATTGAAAGAACTAGGATTTAAGGCTAGTGAAAAAGGCTTCTGGATTTTGGCCGGTCTGGACCAGTTTGCTCATCAAGTTACCTATGTGGGTATGTTGTTGGTCATTACACGCATTGCGTGACCCATCATAAATGCAACACGCAAAAGTGATAAACGTTGATTTTATTTAAAAATTACTAGAGGCTCAGGCGCATATACGCATTTCGCGCTTTACTGATTTTCATGATATAGAATGGGGTTTTCTGCATGGTGACGCATTGTGTATCCAGGTTGCTCCCGTTGATTGTGAGCCCATTGTTTTCATTTATTTTGGATGTTCCCTCGGCAAGAGCCGAGTCCATGCAATCTGCGGTGCATGCGGCTGTGACGACAAACCCGAAAGCGCAGGCAGGAAAAGAGAATGTAAAGGCTTCAGCGCTTGAACTGCTCCAGCTTGAAGAGGATTTCATGCCGCGCCTCTCCCTTTACGGCGACGCTGGTGCGCAGTACTTTGATGACCCGACGCGACTGTCGCCCCAAGATAACCGTCGTACCCGCTTTGGGCGTGAAATCGGACTGGCCGCAGAAGTGACACTCTTTGATGGGTATCGACGCGCAAACCGGGTTTATCGGAATTCAGCCAGGGTAGATGAATCGATCTTCAAGTTGCTGGATGCATCAGAGACACTCGCCCTGAATGCGGTCGAGGCATATATTGATGTCATTCGCCACACTGACTTGCTTGGTGTTGCGGATCAAAACATTCGCCGACATGTTGAAATATCGCGCTCGGTCAAGAAGTTGGTCAAGGTCGGCCGTCTGTCATCAAGTGACGAGTTTGAAATAGATGAACAGTTGCTGGCGGCACGTTTGAGCCGCCTGGAAGTAAAGCAAGCGCTCGAAAATGCGAAAGTGCGTTATGAAACTGTGATAGGCCATAAGCCGACCGCCAACATGTCTGTCCCAAATGTTCGAGAGCTTCCGGATACTCTGCGCGAACTGTTAATTCGAAGCGTGAGCAATAATTTCCGGGTGCGTTTGGCTGATACCCGCATTCAACAGAGCAAGTATCAAGCCGGAATAAACCGCTCAGATGAACTGCCAGAATTGAAATTGCGTGCAGGTATCCGCCACGGCTCAGATCTGGATGGATTGTCCGGAAGTGAGTCTGATGCTTTTGTGGGGCTTCAGCTTAATTGGGATTTGTATGCCGGAGGCCGAAAGGCTCGCCGTTCGGCCCTGAGCCGTCGAACAAGCGAGGCTCTGGCTGAAAGAGCGGAAGTTGTCCGCGAGGTGCAGGAACTGACGTCCAGAGATTGGATTTCTTATGGCACCGGGATAGAGCGCACTGTTCTTCTGGGGAATCAGAGGGCGGCTGCGCGCAAGGCGGCGGATCAATATCAGATGCAGTTTGATGGCGGTACACGAAGCCTGCTGGATGTTCTGGATGCCGAAAGAACCTTTTTCAACGTACGGTTCGAAGAAGTGAGCGCGAAAGCCAGCCTGGCCTTCAGCCAATTCCGGCTATTGGCAACGCAAAGTCAGTTGGCCACCTATTTTGGAGCCCGTCCGGCGGATGTGCCGCTTATGCCCAATTACGAGAAGCGTGCACGCGCGGGCCGCCCTGCTGCTATTTTCAACACTGAGATCCGTGCCCTCGAATGAAAAATAGCGTGACAGCGGAGCGCTTGGAAACGCCTTCTGGGTCTCGACCTGGACCCGAAAAAGAGCCTGCTTTGGCGACTGCGGCATGGCTCGCTTCTTTCCACGGTTGTCCGTGGACAGATAATGCCGCTACGGCGCGTCTGCCTGCCAATTTTGAAAGCAGGGACAAATCCAACCTTGTAAGACTGTTGGCCGCGGCCGGATTGAAAGCCCGTTTGGTTCTGCGGAAACCTAAGGAAATTGATCCCGCAGTCCTGCCCGCTGTTGTGTTCAGCCGCTCAGGTGAACCGATCATTCTGGTTGAATTTTTGGATGGGCAGACAAAAGCACGCATTCTGGAACCTGGGAATGAGGCCTCGGAGAGTGAAATCAAGCTGTCGGATCTGAAGCGGCGCATCACAAACGAGGTCATGTTGGTGACCGTCGACGATGAAGGAGCCGAACGCCGACTTTCAGCGGATCGAAGCAATGACCGTGGGCACTGGTTTTGGCGCCCGATGCGCGAGAATTGGGGCGAATGGGGGCAAGTGTTTTTCGCGGCGTTATGTATAAATGTACTTGGTCTGTCGCTGCCGATTTTCGTCATGAATGTATATGACAAGGTTGTTCCAAATCTGGCCTTCGTGACGCTTTGGACGCTTGCGCTTGGCGTGAGCATTGCATTGATACTGGATTGGGCGTTGCGTACAGTCCGTGCAGGTATTGTCGAGCGTGTCGGACGACGACTCGATAACAGAATATCGGCAGGACTTTTCCAACATGCGATGGCCTTAAGGCCAGAGGACTTTTCTGTCGGGTCAATTGGCGTTGCAAGCCACATTCGTGATTTTGAAACAGTACGGGAATTCTTCGGATCTGCGAGCTTGCTGTCGCTTATCGACCTTGTTTTCATCGGTCTGTTTTTTGTTGTCCTGTATTTCATTGTCGGCCCCCTTGCATATATCCCGATGATTGCGGTGCCTGTGATGCTCGTGCTGGCGCTCGCGGCACAGGTGCCGCTTGGGCGGGCGACACGCGATACCCAATCCTTGTCCCGGCGTAAAAACGCGGTTCTGATCGAAACGCTCTCCGGTTTGGATACCGTAAAGTCGCTCAATGCAGAGCCGGAAATGCAGCGGGAATGGAACCGCTCAAGTGCGATCGCGGCACGAATAGGCGGGCGCGGCCGGTTCTGGTCCAACTTCACGGCCAATGGCACGATGGCCATACAGCAGTTTGTAAGTGTGGGCATTGTTGTTTGGGGGGTGTTTCTGATTGCGGAAGGCAGCATTACGGTTGGGGCGCTGATCGCCGCCAACATACTGGCCAGCAGGGCGCTTGCGCCGCTCGGCAACATTGCGCAAACGATATTCCGGGCGCAGTTCGCATGGAGTGCACTGAAATCTCTTAGCGCGTTCATGGCGCTCCAGCCTGAGCGGGATCAGAAAATTCATAGCAATTTCAGAGTGAACAAGGGCGCGGTTCAACTGAACGATGTCACCTATACCTATCCGAACAAAGAAGTGCCCGCGGTCAGGGATTTTTCCTTAGCGATCAAACCCGGCGAAACCATCGCCCTGCTGGGGCGGGTCGGCTCGGGCAAAAGCACACTGGGCAAGCTTCTCAGCGGACTGCTGGTGCCCCAACGTGGAACCATCCTCATCGACGGCCACAGTTTGGGGCAATATGATCCGTCCGAACTGCGGGCGGGGGTCGGATACCTGCCGCAGGATACCGAATTGTTCACGGGAACGCTTCGCGAGAACCTGCTGATCGGATGCAGGTCTGCACCGCCGGACGAGATTGACAGGGCGCTGCATTTGGCAGGTGCGGACGAGTTCATCTCGACACTTCCCAAAGGTCTTGATCAGTTTATCGGTGAAAGGGGCTCCCATCTTTCCGGCGGACAGCGTCAGGGGCTGGCGCTTGCCAGGCTTTTGTTGCGCCGACCCAAAATTGTTTTTCTCGATGAACCGACCAACGCAATGGATCGCGACATGGAAACCCTGGTTGCCCAGAGATTGCGCGAGCTACCGGATAATGAAACATCGCTGATCCTGTGTACGCACCGCCCCGCACTTGCGAATTTGGCTCATAGGATGATTGTGATGGATTCCGGACGAAAGGTTCTTGATGGACCGCGAGACGACGTGATGTCCAAGCTAAATGCCGTGGGCATCAAGAAGCAGGCGGGGGAACATTAACTATGTTCGGAGCCCGGGTTGAAGAAGAATTCGTCAACAACGCCAATAGTCGTCCCCCGAGGGAAACGGGCGGATCGATCAAGTTACTTCTTGCAGTTCTGATCGCCGGGCTGGCCGGTTTCATATTTTGGGCCGCGAATTATGAAATCGAAGAAGTCACACGCGGACTGGGACAAGTTGTGCCGTCCAGCCAGATACAGGTTATCCAAAGCCTTGAGAGCGGTATTGTTTCAAAGATTAATGTTGAAGAAGGCGACATTGTGAACGCCGGTGATGAACTGATCCGAATTGATGACACTGCGGCCGGTTCCCAAGAGGGCGAACTGCGCAAACGTGAGGCGGCACTTCTTGCCGAGTTTGTCCGTATACAAGCCGAGGCCACGAACTCTGGAAATTTGGTTTTTACCAACGAGCTTCAGTCCCGAGCACCTGATGCTGTTGCGGCGCAACGGGAGGTGTATCTGTCCCGAAGGACACAGTTCGAGACTGAAGTCCTTGTTCTCAGAGATCAACTTGCGCAAAGAAAAGGCGAGCTGGAAGAACTCGAAGCGCTTCGGGAAAAGCTGCAAAAGCAGGTTGCGCCATTGCTGATAGAAGTCGAACTGACCGAGGGGCTTGTCGAAAGCGGGGCGGTGCCCGAGGTCGAATTTTTGCGGCTGGAGGGCCGTCTGGCCGAACTCGAGGGCGAGCTTGCGATCAGCAACGCACGCCTGCCTAAAACACGGGCCGCAATCCGCGAGGCTGAAAATCAGATCGCCGCCGCGCAATCTTCTTATGTGTTGGCGGCGCGTGAGCGTATGACGCTGGTGCAAGCCGACTTGTCGGTGCTTAAAGAAGCGTTGCGTGCCGCAACTGACCGGGTCACAAGAACCAGCCTGCGCGCACCGGTGCGTGGCGCAGTCAAAACAGTACACATTACAACGATTGGTGCCGTTGTGCAGTCTGGAGCCCGGTTGGTCGAGATCGTGCCCATCGATGACCGATTGCTGGTCGAGGCACGTATCCGGCCCAAAGATGTGGCTTTTGTTCGCCCGGGCGATCCTGCATCGGTCAAGATTACAGCATATGATTATACCACCTACGGCGATTTGGATGGCCGGGTGGAACGTATTGGCGTAGATACGATTGAGGATAGCGAAGGAGAAAAGTTTTTCCGGGTCATGGTACGTACCGAGGAAAGCAACCTAGCCGAAAGAGGCGAAGCCCTACCGATCAGCCCGGGCATGATCGCTCAGGTCGACATTCAAACAGGTCGGAAAACGGTTCTGAAATACCTGATGCGCCCCTTCTCTCGTGCGAAGGCCGAAGCATTGCGCGAGAGGTGATTTATTTCGTCTCGGCAACGTAAACTCCATCCCACTCGTCGCCCGGCGCATTCTCCGAGAAGGCTTGAATTCTCCGAACATAAAGGGCCGCATAGTCGGCAATGTCTATGTGTAATGCTTTCGCGTCACCCATGAGGCGGTCCAAAGCCGATTGAGCGCCCGTCCAGTCTTTTTGATTATAGGCGGTGCGCATTGCTGAATTTGTCTCGCTCAAAGCGGCAAAGGCACTGTCTTCACGCATTTCAACCCCGCCCAAAAGGCCGAATATGCGCTCGGGCCGCGTCTTTCCTTTAACGCGGATCAAGTCCAGTTCAATGACTGCAAACTCGCGTTCGACAGCCCGCGCGGTGCTTTCGCCCAGAACGATTTTGATCCCGTAGGCTTTTGATTGCCCCTCCAGGCGTGATGCAAGGTTCACCGCGTCGCCAAGGGCTGTATAGTCGAAGCGTGTATCGCTGCCCATGTTGCCAACGATGCAGGTCCCGCTGTTGATCCCGATGCCGACATCGATTGGCAAGACGTCTTCATCTTGGGCATTTTGCACTCGGAAGCGATTGAATTCCTTGATGTCTTTTTGCATCGTGAGAGCGGCGCGGCACGCGGCATGTTCGTGGTCGGCGGTTTCAAGGGGCGCATTCCAGAACGCCATCACGGCGTCTCCCATGAATTTGTCAATCGTTCCGCGTTGATCCAGAATGGGTTTCGACAGCACGGTAAGGAATTGGTTCATCAGCTTTGTCAGCCCGCCGGGATCCTCTCGATATTTCTCGGAAAGAGTGGTGAATCCTCGGACATCACTGAACAGAATGGTCAACTCGCGCCGATCGCCGCCGAGCGCCAGCCTGTCGCGATTTTCCGCAAGGCTCGCGACCAGATCCGGAGAGACATATTGACCGAATGCGGATCGGATATGTTGCCGCAGGCGTTCCTCGCGCAGATAGTTCAGACTAGACATCAGCATAACTGATGAAATGATGCAAAAGACGGGCCATACCGGATCAATGAGAATCTGGTTGGTACTGAACAGATAGTAAGAACTGCCAGCCCATCCCACCGCCAGAGAAATGGTCAAGGCAATCATCAGAACCGCACCACTGCGTGGAGCGATCAGAACCACGAAGAAAGACAAAATCAGCGCCGCGACAAGTTCAACCGCAACAGCATAATTGGGACGCTTAAGAAGCGTTTTGGACAGGATATTTTCCAGCAGTTGGGCGTGAATCTCAACTCCGGGCATCGGTTTTCCCAGAGGTGTCGGGCGAAAATCCTCTAATCCGATCGCCGAGGTTCCGATCAAAACCAGATGTCCGGCCAATCGCTGAGCAGGCAGGCGATCTGCCAGAATGTCTGCGGCGGAAACATAGCGCGCCCGCGATGAGGGGCTGTAATATGGCCATACCGAGCCGTCAGCGGCTGTTTCGATAAACTGTCGGGCCAGCACGACGCCTTCGATCCCGGCTTCATTCACGCGAACCGCAAAGGCGTCGGCCCCCGTTGCCACCCTCAGCAGTTCCGGCGCAAGCCCAAGACGTATCTGATCCTGAACCCGCATTACGAGAGGCACACGGCGGTAAATTCCATCTTCATCGGGTCGCACCGAAAACATTCCCCGCCCGGTCGCCGCGTCCTCCAGTACAGGCAGATTCTGCAAGATATCCGGAAAGCTATTTAAAAACTGATGAGGGTCTCCGCCAATCACAGCGTGCGCTACGGCGCGCATTTTGATCTTGGTGTCTCTGTTTGCGTCATTCGTCCGTACACTGGATTGCCCAAGTATCACCCGTGAGCTGGCGATCGCCTTTGCAAAAACGTCGTCATTCCGGGCCATGCGCCTGAGTTCTTCGAGCACTTCAGGCGTAAAAGATGGATTGTCCTCGGCAATCTTCTCCGGCGACAACCGGTCGGGTTCGGAAAATACGATGTCAAATCCAAGAGCCACAGCACCGTTGCGCGAAATGCCTGTTACCAAGTCGCCCATGCGCGTGCGTGGCCAGGGCCATTGCCCCAATTCCTCAAGGCTGGCGTCGTCAATATCCACAATCGCTACCGGCAACCCTTGTGGTTCACGCGGCTTGATACGCTGGTAGAAATCAAAGGCCGTGAAGCGCATTTCCGATACGATGCTGGGGTCCGCAATGCGAATTGCAAGCAGGCAAAACACAAGAAGCGCGCCCAAAAGGCGACCCAAGCCAATGCTCTGAAACAAGCCCGTGAGGAGATCTGCGTAGCGCAACTGTAAAAATCCCCCACCGTAAGAACCGAATTGGGTCAGCAAAGACGGCAAAAAGCACGCCGTCAACAGTCAACTTTTTGTGCACCCCCTTGACGGGAAGGGCGAAATTTAATTCGCGCCGCTAAAATTTTGCTCCGAATCGCCTGTGAGTGTATGCTGCTTTAATAATTTTACGTTTATTTTGGGGCAAAAACATGCGCGACATAGATTTTTCCGATCTATCCGTGATCGACGGAGATGTCATCTACCTTGATGCGGTCGGGGTGTCTCAGGTCACTATGCCCGATGCCGGTCAGCTGTTTTCAGGTGAATTTGTCCGGTTCGGATCCGATTTGATTGTGCAGAGTGATGGCGCGCCCGATGTCCGGATAACCGATTATTTCCGCCAAGGGGAACCCGCTGATTTGCTATCTCCCGATGGCGCAATTCTGCGCGGAGACCTTGTTGAACGCCTGGCTGGCCCCGAAGCGCCGGGCCAATACGCGCAAGTGGGCGAGACCCAGTTGGCTGATCCGATCGGTCAGGTCGAATCCGTGGAAGGTACTGCTTACGCACAACGCACTGACGGTACGCGTGTAGAGCTTGATGTCGGCAGTCAGGTTTTTGAAAACGACGTCGTTTTTACGCAAAGTAATAGCAAGGTGTCGGTGACTTTTGCTGACGGTACTATCTTTTCGCTCGCTTCAGATTCTCGGATGGTGCTCGATGAATTGGTTTACGAAGTGGGTGGAGACCAGAATAAGGCTGTTTTCGATCTCATTGAGGGCGGCTTCGTGTTTATCGCTGGCGAAGTGGCTAAAACCGGTGACATGGACGTCAATACGCCTACCGCCACAATGGGCATTCGGGGAACCACAGTCAAAGTTGATATGGCAACAAATGCGGGCGTGACCACGGTTTCCGTATCGCTCAATCAGGATCCGGACGGCGGGTACGGCGAAATCGAGTTGCTGGATCTCGAGGGTAATCTGATCGCGACGATAACCAGCAGCGACAAAAAATGGATAATTTCGCCCGTGGATGGCGAAACGCAAGCTGTTGACCGAACGGCCGGTGATTTTGCCGATGACGCCGATATTCTGGCTGATGCTGCCAAGGCTTATGCACTTGCTTATGATCGTGTTGAGAACGGCGAGACATTCGTCGAACTCGGGACGAGCAGTCGGCAGAGAGGTACCCAGAATCCCGTCGGCGAGAACGAGGCGAACCCTCAGAACGATGGCGCGCCGGGAGATAAAGGCAGAAACGATTTAAACGATGACCCTAGTGGCGGAAATAACAACAATACATCTGACGGGTTGGAAAAAGAAACCAGATTTCAGACTGACGAAGAGCCGGTCGTGCGAGTGGTCCAAGACGACAGTGTGACCAATGGCGAGGACGCCACGATAGTCGTTTCTGTTCTGGCAAATGACACCGGTGATTCACTTACATTGGTTTCGGCGACGGATGGTTTGAATGGGACCACCGCGTTGAATGATGACGGGACGATCACTTATACACCAAATGAAAACTTCTCTGGCGTTGACAGTTTCAGCTACACGGCCTCGGACGGCCAGGGCGGGAGTGATACGGCCACGGTCACGGTCACGGTCACCCCGGTGAACGACGCGCCGGTGGCGCAGGACGACAGCGCCGTCACGGCCGAGGACAGCAATGTGCAGATTGCGGTGCTGGACAATGACAGCGATGTTGACGGCGATGCACTGAGCGTGACCCAGGCGACGGCGCAGCACGGCACGGTGCTGATCAATGCGGATGGCACGCTGAGCTATTCCCCGGATGCCGACTTCAACGGCACCGACACGATCAGCTACACGGTCTCGGACGGCGAGGGCGGCAGCGATACGGCAGAGGTGACGGTCACCGTGGGCGCGGTGAACGACGCGCCGGTGGCGCAGGACGACAGCGCCGTCACGGCCGAGGACAGCAATGTGCAGATCGCGGTGCTGGGCAATGACAGTGACGTCGACGGCGATGCACTGAGCGTGACCCAGGCGACGGCGCTGAACGGCAGCGTGGTGATCAATGGCGACGGCACGCTGAGCTATACGCCGAAAGCCGATTTCAACGGCACCGACACGATCAGCTACACGGTCTCGGACGGGTTGGGCGGCAGCGATACGGCAGAGGTGACGGTCACCGTGGGCGCGGTGAACGACGCGCCGGTGGCGCAGGACGACAGCGCCGTCACGGCCGAGGACAGCAATGTGCAGATTGCGGTTCTGGACAATGACA
>NZ_FRBN01000050.1 GCF_900142625.1 Roseovarius marisflavi | reverse complement strand
GCGCAAACAGGCCGGACACATGACTGCTTCTGACAAATGCACAAATCTGATCAAAAATGTCTTGCTATGCAGGAGCCATCCACACAAGACATTCGTTTGATCTGCAGCAATTGTTGCTAATGGGATGTACCGGCTGCTTCACCCAGCAGGTTAGGTAGTCTACCATGCGGGACACATCGCCCATGGAAATGAAATCGTGTTGGTCCAAGTCACTGGACGATTGAGGGTGTCCACGTGCAGCCAGGTATTCCTTTGAGGCATAAAAATAGCCATTCGCTTCGCATATTAATCGTGCGACCAGATCGGGGTGTTCCGGGCGCACATGACGCACGGCGATATCCGCCTCTCTACGCATCAAATCACGAACGTCGTTGGCCGCAATGACATCTATGACTAGATTGGGAGCAAGCGTCTTTATCCTGCTTATCGCACGTGGCAACAAAACTGCCGAAAATTAGGTCGCTTGCTGTTATGCGAACCTCACCTTCAATTGATTGCGCCTGACCAAGCGCAGCCAAAGCAACCCTATCGGCAGCGGCCCCCATGTCCCGCACATGGTGCTGCATCTCGCGGCCAGCGGCGGTCAATTCGAGCCCCCGACCAACACGTTCAAACAGCATCAAGCCGAGCTCTTCTTCGAGCGCAGAAATCTGACGGCTCAAAGTGGGTTGGGTCAGTCCAAGAGAGCGGGCCGCCGCAGTGAGCGATCCCTCGTCAGCGGTCGCCAAAAAGGCGCGCATTCTGTTCCAGTCAAATGGTCTATTCATACAAAAAGTCATAGATGGTATGAAAATTTCGTCAATTACATACAGAAGCGCATGAATGTAAGCATCGACGCAATTAATGTTCAGCACAAAGAGATAGACATGAACCAGCACGCTACATTTTGGGATAAAGCAGCGCCAAAGTACGCAAAGTCCCCCATCGCCGATCAGGCCGCTTACGAATACACTCTTGGCCGGACACGCACGTATTTGACGCCTCAAGATAGGGTCCTTGAACTTGGCTGCGGCACTGGTTCAACAGCCTTGCTGTTGGCCCCAAATGTAAAACAGATCACGGCAATCGATCTATCGCCGGGCATGCTGGCCATCGCACGACAAAAAGCCGCGAACACGGGCGAAAAAAACGTGTCGTTCGAGGTCGGCGCAGATGTTCCGAAGCAAGGCCCATATGATGTTGTTATGGGTTACAGTCTGTTTCACTTGGTGCCAGACATGGAAAAGCGTTTTGCGCAGATTCATGAGTTGCTACCCAAAGGTGGATACTTCATCACCAAAACCACTTGCCTTGGGCAACGTGGCGCAGGCATTGGCGGTGCACTGAAATCCTTGGCGATCCGTATCGCTATTCCGGTGATGCAATTGATTGGCAAAGCTCCTTACGTACGCAGTTTTTCAGTGAAAGAGCTGGAGCACGCAGTCACCGCCGCGGGTTTTGAAATAGTTGAAAGCGGAAATCATCCCAAAGGACCACCTCCCGCCCACTACATAGTGGCGCGCAAGGTCTAGTGCGTGGTGCAGGCGAGAAGAAGTCGTTCATCCGATTTGTAGCATCGGTCGATCAGGGCTCGGAACAGTCATCTGAGTCTTTCTGTCAGATGACTGCTGTTGCGCGCTAAACAGCCGCTGGTGGTTATCGATGTCAAATTTCGGATCCGAAGGGCTGCTTCTACAAACACCGGACACAAGCCCCGTGCGCCTGCTTGGATCACGGCGATCCGGAAAACATCCGGATATTCGGCCTACGCAATGTTCTCACGCTTTGCAGTTTCGTCTGGTGTATTCCCGTCATTCCAAAAGCCTCACAATTAGCGCACAGGGAAGGGGCCGACTTCCGAATTCATTTCTGCGTTCATGAATTGCTGTTTGAACCGGTGGCAAACCGTATCCGCGGCAATTGAATTTATCGGCAAATTTCACCTTGGTTGCGAATTAGCCCAACAAGGTTGTCGTTGTCGCGTAATTCAACAAGGCCGTTGCTGTTGAATTGGCCTGAGTCGGTTTTCCTCGTGCCGCGTGTGCCGTCTGGCCGAATGTCGCATATGATCTTGATCATGAAGCGCCTCGGTTTGCCCGGCACAGCTGTCAGAATACCCAGAATCCTTGTCTTGTACGCGCCGTCGTCGTCACGGCCAAAGTAGTGCTCCATGTCCATCTCAAGACCTGTTGCGGTCTCATGATAGAAGGTGTGACCGTTAAGATGGAACGATACAAAGCGCAGGGCTGGTTAGTCAGGAAATCATAGAGCGTTGTGCGGTTTCCCAATTCCACCCCTTACATCGAAATCGTTTACCTGAGCTTCTCGGCAACGAATTGCCCGACTGCCTGCTTGTTTTCTTCGCCAATCTCGACGTCACCATCGTTTAGCAGATCTTTCAGGGTCTGAGAACGCAGAGCGTCCCGCCATTGTTGTTCTGCGGTCAGCATTCGTCGTTTGATGAAACAGTCCTTTTTGTAGGCACAGGCGGCGTTTGTCGTGACATTACCATTTTGCCGAATTTCCCGACAAACATAGACCGGGCCAGGGCCGTCGATGGCTTCGACCACTTCCAGCATGGATATTTCTTCAGCTGAACGCATCAATTTATAGCCTCCACGCGGTCCCGGAACTGCTTCGGTCACTTTGGCGGCCGTCAAAGCGCGGAGATGCTTCAAAAGGTAGCTTTCTGAAAGGCCATGCAGCGCCGCAAGGTCTTTTCCGGACAGGACTTTGCCCTTTGGCAAAGCCGCCAGAATTACCGCGCAGTGCAGCGCCGCTTCAACGCCATCCCCTAAACGTCGCATTCGGAATATCCCCTAATTTCGGTGACCCACGCGATTAGCGGTTGCAGTGATTAATCATCGATATAAGATATCCATGATTCGTATGCAACTACCACTCACGTAAAGGACCACTCCAATGACAATGCGCTTCAACGTAGCAAAAGACACACCACAACTCTACAGCGCCCTGCTGGCGCTAAACATGGCAGTCGCCGAGGCGGAGGTGGAGCCGCGGCTTATACATCTCATCAAAATCAGGGTCTCTCAGGTAAATGGCTGCGCTTTTTGCGTTGGCATGCACGTCAAGGAAGCAATGGATGACGGTGTCGAAGAAAATGTCCTGCACTTGCTGCCCGTCTGGCAGGAATCCAGCTTGTTCAATGCGCGGGAAAAAACTGCTCTTTCGTGGGCTGAGACGCTGACCATGCTTGCTGGGCCCGGCGTACCGGACGCAGCATTCGGTGCAGCGCGCGCAGAGTTCTCTGAGCAAGAGCTGGCGGTGCTGACGGTCGCGGTTGGAACCATGAACCTTTGGAATCGGATCGGTGTTGGTGCCCAGATGCCAGCTTGATCAGAAACGCTAATCAATAAGGAATATATCATGCTGTTCGATAAAGTCAGCGCCACCATATCCGCAAATGTTGAAGGGCGTGCCGTTTCTTGGCGGCGGCCAAGGCACCGTCTGCCCAGTGTTCTTATTTACAGTCTTGCTGCAATTGCTAGCACGGTGATTGCGGTGGCAGACGGGCACGCCAATGACGCAAAACCAGGTAGTCCGGGCGTACAGCGAGACCTGCTCATCCAGATTCCCCTGCCGGATTTTCCAGGTCGTATTATGACAGCCTTGACGATCGAACTTGCGCCCGGCGAGGTGGTCGGGCCGCATCGGCATGGTGGGTTCGTCTATGTCTACTTGCTTCAGGGCAAGGTTCGCAGCCAGCTGGAAGGTGAAGACCCCGTGGAATATAGCGCCGGGCAAAGCTGGACCGAACAGGCAGAAGTGCTGCACCGCCGAACGGAAAATCCGAGCACAACAGTGCCAGCGAAATTCCTGGCTGTTATCTATAGCGATGCCGACGCGGTGATCACGCGTCCCGAGATGGACGATCACTAGCCGGAGCTGGTTTTGCAATTTTTTTGGGGGAATGACCGATCGTGACCGACGAGACATTCAAATCAACCCCGGTTAATGACCACCAACATCTCGTCCGAGCGTGGGGCGTTCGAAACCCGCGGCGATATCAATCAGGTATCAAGGGTAGCTCAAGATTTCAAAGCGATGTCATCGTCTATCTATACTGGCTCCTAACGCGCACAATTTTTCGGAAGGCAAAAACGTGAAAAATCGGGTTTGGGTATTTTTTTACGGGTCAAACATTGATCTTAACGTTTTGAAAAAGGTCGGGTTTGAACCGGATGAGGTACATATTGCGAAGTTGAAAGGCTTCGATATTCAAATCAGCCCGCTGGCAAATTTGGTTCGTTCCGATAGGCATTGCACGTACGGTATCCTAGTAACAGGAACCCATGAGGAACTGGAGCGTCTCTACGGTCTGTATGTTCAAAAAGAACTAGGCGCGACCTACCTTCCAGAAGCGGTTCTTTGCGAGAAGGAAGATGGTTCATTGGTTCCCGCGCTGTGTTACATTGCCCCCGAAACACCGCCTTCACCCGCAACCCCAGAGTATCTTGCGCGAATTCTTATGCCGGCACGCGCGTTCGGGTTCCCAGACTGGTGTGTGGAGCGCCTCGAAGACTTTGCCGCGTCCAGTTGAGGTTGTGGACAGGAACGATGCCGTCAGCCGTGCATCTCTCGGGCAACTTAGAGCTCACAGCTACAGTATCCCTGCATTACAGAGAATGTCGACTATTGAGGAATGCAACAATAAGCTCCGAAACACGTTTAGGCTGATCTTCGAGCGAGAAATGCCCGGAATTCTCGATGATCGTTAAATCCGAACCGGGGATTGCCTTGTTCAGTTTGTGCGCCCAATCAGTGACCTGCCATGCATCGTCAGCACCCCAGATCAGCTTGACAGGAACCTGCCCCAATTTATCCATCCGATCCGCAAGCTCCATCGTATGCTTGGGGTCGTAGTGGCGCACCTGATGTTGAAACATGCTCGCCTGCCCGACAGGGCCCGAAATAAAATCCTCGTAGATTTCAAGGGCGTCATCGCTAAGTTTCTGCTTATTCTCAACGGTTGATAGAAGCCAATCCCTGAAGTGGGCCCGGTGCTGCGCATCCGGCGCTTCGATCAATGCATTGAGGCCCGCATCCATTTGTTCGCGCGTACGTTTCGACGGGTAGCTATCATAGCTGACCACATCAATCATGGTCAATGAACGCAATCGTTCAGTTGACTGGATGCCAAACCGCTGTGCGATACCGCCACCAATATCGTGAGCAACCAGGTGGAACGTATCGAGCCCCCAAACCTCAAGAAGCCCATCCAGAATGGGAACCTGTGCCGTCATTGATGTGTCGATGTTCGGATCCCACGGACGTTCCGACAGGCCATAGCCCAAGAGATCGAACACGTGCACCTGAAAGCCAGCCTCAACCAATGGCGGCATGACGTTGCGCCAGATGTAGGACGAGGACGGAGTTCCGTGGATCAGCACGACTGGTTCGCCAGCGCCGTGGACGCCATGAGCAATGCGGGTGTTGTTGATCAGGGCGTGGTCAGTGACGATGTGATTCATGATGGATCTCCAGTTCAGGTTTGCATCTGAACCTGTCACCGACTAGAACATGAATCAAATGGGATATTTTCATAATTCAATCTATTTTATTCATGCAACGTGACTTCGGAGCTTGACTTGAAGGGGAGTGACATGGGTCAAAGACTGGACATTGATGCGCTTCAAACACTTTGCGCGATCGAGGATTTCGGCGGCATAACGCGGGCATCCGAATATCTTACGTTGTCACAATCTGCGGTAAGCCACAAAATCAAACGTCTGGAAACTGGGCTGGATTGCAGCTTGCTAACGCGGCGGCCCGGCGCGCCGCTCCTGACTCAAGATGGGGCTCAGCTTGTCGGCTTTGCCAGACGCATTCTTTCGCTCCATGACGAGGCGCTGCTGAGTTTGAGCAAACGGCCCCTTGCAGGGAAAATCAAGCTGGGGATGACCGAAGATACCACCAGCAGTGATTTGTCACGTATCCTGGGCCGTTTCGTCAGATTGCACCCGAATGTATCGGTGAGAACCCAGGTGCGTCAGAGCCTGGAACTGGAAGAATCACTTGAAATCGGCGAAATCGATTTGGCTGTGATGCAACTATTCACTCACCGGCTGCAAGGGTCGGACGTGCATCTCTACGATGATCGCCTTTGTTGGGTTAAAGCGCGCGACGCTGAGCTGGATTTCAACCAGCCGCTGCCGTTCTTGGCCTATGATGCCCAGTGTTTTTACAAACAATGGGCGATGGACGCGGTTCAGAACGCTGGTGTCAGTCTGGAGACGGTTCTGGAATGCGCAAGCTCAGCCGGGATCGTTTCGGGTGTTCAGGCGGGTCTCGGAGTTGCCTTGTTACCCGGTCAGCACGTGACCAGCGAAATGGAAGTCCTAAGTGAAAGGCTTCCATCGCCGCCCGGTGTCACATTTGCAGTTCGTCAAGGTAGAAAGTCCCGATCGAAACCAGTCGCCGCTCTGGCAGAAGAGATTTCACGCGCAAGTAGAGATATAGGCAAAAGTTGGTGACGCCTGATCAGGCGGCGGCTTGAACGTGGCGGAGCCCGTCGCGGAACTCAACCCCTTGGATGATCTCGGGCAGGCGGTTTTGGCCGTCGAGTTTGCGCCATTTCTTCTGGGCAGACATCATCAGCTTGAAGGCCATTGCCAGTCCGGTCTTTCGGCTGAGACACCCCTTGGTGCGTTTTGTGCGATGCCGGACGGTGGCGAAGGTGCTTTCGATCGGATTTGACGTCCGGATGTGTTTCCAGTGTTCCGCCGGGTAGTCGTAGAAGGTCAGCAACGCGTCCCGGTCCTTGACCAACTTGGCTACCGCCTTGTCCCATTTCACGCCGTAGGTTTCGACGAAGAAATTGAAGGCGGCGTTCGCTTCGGCTTTCGTCGAGGCCTGCCAGATGTCGTGCAGATGGCCTTTGGCCTTGGCCTGGATGGATTTCGGCATCGCGTTCAGCACGTTCATGGTTTTATGAACCCAACAGCGCTGCTCCTTCGTCGTAGCGAACACCTCGCGCAGGGCCGTCCAAAACCCCAGAGCACCGTCGCCTATGGCCAGCTTGGGGTCCTGTTTCAGGCCGCGCCGCTTGAGATCGAGCAGCACCTCACGCCAGCTTTGCGTGCTCTCGCGGAAACCGTCAGTCATCGCCAGCAGCTCCTTACGGCCATATTCATCCGCCCCAACAACTACCAGAACACATTGTTTTTCTTCAGCCATTCTCGGTTTGAAATAGACCCCGTCCGCCCAGATGTAGAGGAAGCGGCGGTTGCCAAGATCGCGTTTCTGCCAAGCTTCATAGTCTGTCCACCAGTCGGCCTTCAGCCGCGTGACAGTCTTGGCGGACAACCCCTTGGCATTCGGGCCCGGCAGCGCCTCCAGCGCCTCAGTGAAATCGCCGGTGGACACGCCCTTGAGGTAAAGCCACGGCAGCAACTCTTCGACCGATTTCGCTTTGCGAAGATAGCGCGGCAGGATGCTGGGCGTGAAGGTGATCTTGTCTTCGCCAACGCCCCGATCCCGCACGCGCGGCACTTTCACCGGCACTGGACCAATGCCGGTCATCACCTCGCGTTCGGGTAAGTGTCCATGGCGCACAAGGCGGGCACGACCATCTTCGAGCTTTTCCTTGGAAAAGGCAGCCATGAGCGTGGCCAGCTCGGCATGGATCGCCTGTTCGATCAGCTTGCGCGCGCCATCGCGTAGAACGTCCGTGAATGCGTCGGATGAAAAACCCGATGGATCGGGCAGTTGGGTGATGGTAGTCTCTGACATGTGGCATATCCCTTTCTCAGCAGAGAATTGACGGCGACTCGACACCGCCATGATATGCCGCCCCTCAGGGCATCACCAACTTTCGCGCGTTTCTCGCGCAAGTACACAGCTAGCTAAATTAACCGCCGCGTGAATGCGCGCTCGAGGCTACCTGCGTACCGCAAAGCTTCCGGTTCGATTTTTCCGTACCACTCAGGTCTATACAATTTTATTGGCAAAACCCGGGCAAATGAGTGAACGCGGCGATGGTCAGCAAGCCCGCGACCTGTAAATGCGACGTCTGATCCTCGCCGCGGTCTGCATGAATGACCGTTCCTTCCGCTACACTGCGGCACCAAAATTCTTGCTCTCGCGGCAATTTCTGAGCTGCAAGCGCGCGCAGCAAGATTTTGACACTTCTGCTTCGGGCTCAAAGCCGTCATGCGGCGGTGCAGAGAGTTATGCGCGACTGACCCAAAAGACATCGTTGCGACCGGCCCAAACCGGACCTTCTTGAAGGAATTGCCAAGCTGCCTCGCAGTCAAACATTCCTGATGGGGTGGATGGCTCCTGCTCCAATCGGCGTCGCAATGCGCCATACTGCAGATGTCCATATCTGCGTATAGGAGGAGCCACCCAATGCAAG
>NZ_FRBN01000039.1 GCF_900142625.1 Roseovarius marisflavi | reverse complement strand
GATGGCCGCAGCATCAACAGCGTCTGACTTGCCACGTTTGACGTAGGGCTTCACATAAGCTGGTGGGATCAGCTTGACGTTATGACCCAGTTTGAATGGCTATCTCCGATAGCACCTCAGGGATGTTGCCTCCCTGCGCAGACAGGCTGCGATCCGGCCGCCGGCGAAGAACGGATACCTTCCGACAGATCCTGTGCAATCATCCCGGAGCGCCTCACCATGCGGATCTACAATGGCCAGACGATCAACAACAGCGGCACACTGACGACGACCACGAGGACCTCGACCACAAGTCCCAACCGCCAGTAATCACCGAAGCGGAAGCCACCGGGGCCAAGGATCAAGGTGTTGTTCTGATGTCCGATTGGCGTGAGAAAGGCGCAGGAGGCGCCGATCGCGACGGCCATCAGGAAACTGTCCGGATTTACCCCAAGTGTGGCGGCAATTCCAAGGGCGATGGGGCAGAGGATGGCCGCGGTGGCGGCGTTGTTCATCACGTCCGACAGGAACATGGTGGTGATCAACACCACTGCCAATGCCGCGACAGGGTTGCCTTGTGCGATGGTCTCGACCAGAAGCCGCGCCAGCAGATCGGCGGCCCCGGTCGTCTGCATCGCGCCCGCAACCGGGATCAGTGCGGCCAGCAGAACGATGATCGGCCAATCAATCGACGTATAGATTTTCCTCAGGGGGACCGTGCGCAACAGCATCGAGGCCAGAACCCCAAACGCAAAGCCCAGGGGTGCAGGCAGCAGGCCCAGCGTCACAATGGCGATCGCTCCCAGCATGATCGCGCCCGCAATGATCGCCATATTTTTGTCGGGGAGGCGCAGCTCGCGCTCACCCAGCGGCACGCAGCCGGTATCGTTGATGAATTCGGCCATCATCTCGACCGGGCCCTGCATCAACAGCAGATCGCCGGATTTCAGCTTTAGCTTGCGAAGCCGCGCCTGTGGCTGGCGTCCTTCGCGCGACACGGCCAGAAGATTGAGCCCATAACGCGTGCGCAGCCGCAGATCGCTCGCCGAACGCCCGACGATGGTCGCGCCCGGCAGAATGGCGAGTTCGCGCAGCACGATGTCCTCGTCACTTTGATCGCTCTCATCGGCGTCTTCGACCTTGTCAGCCTTCCTGATGGCGATTTCCGCTTTAGCCTTTTGGGGCGTCTTTTCGGATGCGTCGTCTGCCGTTTCGTCTTTGCTATCCGAGGCTGTTTCATGCGCCTCAAGCGTGATGTCGAAGACCGACAGCGCTTCGGCCAATGCGTCGACATCGGCCTGCAGCACCAGAACGTCACCCGCGTGGATGTGGCGCGCACCATGCGGCGCGGTGATGCGCACCTCGTTTCGCACCAGGCCGACGATCTGTGCGCCACTGTCCTCGATCTCGGACTCAAAGCCGCGCAGGGTCAGCCCGACAGCCTTGCCTTTCTCTGGCACGCGCACTTCGGTCAGATAGGTGCCGGTGTCAAAATCGGCGCCAGCGGCAGATTTGCGCGCAGGCACCAGGCGCCAACCGATGAGTGCAACGAAGAGAACGCCCAGGGTTGCAACCGCGATTCCGACAGGGGCAAAGTCGAACATGGCGAAATGCCCCAGCCCGGCCTCTTCGCGAAAGCCCGAAACGATCAGATTCGGCGGCGTGCCCACCAGCGTGGTCATGCCCCCCAGAATAGTGCCGAAGGCGAGCGGCATCAGGATCTGTCCGGGCGTGAGATTCAGCCGGTCCGACACCTGCACTGCGATTGGCATCAAAAGCGCCATCGCGCCCACGTTGTTCATGAAGCCCGACAGCGATGCACCCAGCCCGATCAGCGCCAGCATGGTCGTGATCCGTCCGGCATCACTCGGCAGGATGCTGCGCGCCAGCCAATCCACGGCGCCTGTGTTGCGCAACCCCTGACTGAGCACCAGCACACAGGCCACCGTAATCACCGCCGGGTGGCCAAAGCCAGCGAAGGCCGTTCCTGACGGAACCAACCCTGAGATGACGCAGGCCAAAAGGGAAGCCAACGCAACCACGTCATGGCGAAACCGCCCCCACAGGAACAGCCCCAGCATGGCAGCGAGAATTGCGAAGATCAGGATCTGCGGGTTGGTCAAGGCAAAAGCTTTCTTGCTGGGACGTCGCTTAAGGCAGGTTTCGCGACCGGGTGCTGATCCGCGTTAGCGCCGGGCGGTCTCTTTTACGATCAGATGGAGGCATGCCATCAAAGCGACGTGTTCGTTTCGCTGAAGCAAAAGGAATTAAAGAATGAAAATCAATGGAAAAGTGGCGCTTGTGACCGGTGCGGCGCAAGGGAACGGGCGTGGCATTGCCTTGCGTATGGCAAAGGGGGGGGCGACATCGCGGTTGTCGACATCAATACCGATACGACGGGTGACGTCGCTGCCGAGATTGAAGAGCCTGGCCGCAAGGCCACAACATTCAGGACCGACGTCAGCGACCGTGCGGAGGTCTACGCAGCGGTCGAGCATGCCGAAAAGACGGTTGGCGGGCTCGACATCATGGTCAACAATGCCGGTATCGCGCAGGTCGATCCGATCGCAGATGTCACGCCGGAAGATGTAAAGCTCATCCTGAAGATCAATATCCAAGGGGGGCTCCGGGGGATTCAGGCTGCCGCTGCGAAATTCAAATCGCTGGGCCACAAGGGCAAGATCATCAATGTGTCGTCGATTGCTGGGCATGATGGATATGAGACGCAGGGCGTCTGTTCGGCGACGACGTTCGCCGTACGCGCGCTAACACAGGCCGCAGCCAGGGAATATGCCAGTGACGGCGTCAGTGTGAATGCCGACTGTCCCGGCATCGTCGGGACAGACATGTGGGTCGGGATCGACAGGCAGTTTTCTGAATTGACTGGTCCGCACATCGACGAGATCTACGGCAAATAGGCGGGCGGAATAGCTCTGGGGCGGGCACAGACCCCGGACGACGTTGCCGCACTGGTTTCGGGCCTTGCTGAACCGGATTCCGACTACATAACGGGGCAGGCGATCATCACCGACGACGGGATCGTCTATCGCTGAGCAGGCATGTCCGCCCGTCGAACCGCCAGAACCCTCGCACCCGCGAGGATCGCTCTGCCTGTGACCTCGTCAATCATGTCATGGCTGGCGTCGATATCTACAAGCAGGACATCGACCGTGCCATGGGGAGGCGTGCGCGCGACGGCGTGCAGATCGGTGATTGCGCGATGTCCGCCTGGTTCGCGACCTCTTTGTCGCGAAGATCGGCGACATCAGCGGATGAGACCGCGCCGACCTTGTTGCACCATGCCTGCCGCAGGAAGGTGGCCAGCGTGGCGGCCTCTTCGTCGCTCAGCCGGTCGTCAAAGCCGGGCAAAGACAAAACAACCGCCATCGACGAGATGTGACAGAGCGACTTCACCTCCTTCAAGATCATTGGCCGCGCCAGAGGCATGCCTTTTGCACGACGGATGGTACTATCTCTGCACGGTTTTGGATGAGTGCAGCCGCTACATCATTGCCCGGTAGCTTTGCACCGACATGCGGGCCGAGGATGTGACGGATATGATCGAACTGGCGCTGACGGCGTCTGGTTGCGGCCAAGGGGGTCGACAATCCGCCCGAGCAGGGCGTCGCGAACGGGCACGCTCACCACTTCGCCCGTGCCGAAGACGGCATCGCCCGCCTCGACCCTGGTCGCGGCGTCAATAAACATGCAGCCGATCAGATCTGGGTCCAGAACGCGTGCGAACCCGAACTGGCCACGCTCGAACCGCAGAACCTCGTCCAGCCGCACGTCGCGCAAGCCCGAGATCATCGCCACACCATCCCCGATCCCTTTGACACGGCCCCTGTGTTCGGGTCGTGGACCGAGGGCCGCGCGACGCACTGCGCATTGCGCCGAGGCGAACCAGTCCGGTGTGTCAACCGGCATTCTCGACCTCCTTCAGGATGTTCTCGAGGTCGGCCCGCCAGCTTTTGTGCAGAACGAAATGCGCGTGGCGCAGTTCCAGCCCGGCGATCAGGTCGGGATCGGTGACAAGCCGAAAGCCGGGCGTGCCGCCCAACGCATCCTTTACCGCTTGTTCAATCTCGGCCCTTTCCGCTCCCTCCGGGTCTGTCGCAGTGATGATTTGGATGTCGTCTGCCGAGGCTATTAGCGCTGTTCGGTCGGAGTCGGACATGCCGACGATGGCCTCAACAAGTTGCGCAAGGAACGCCGCCTGAACCTCGGCTGTGTTGAACCGGCCCAGGAGCCGCGCTGCAATCTCGGCCGACAGATCGGCGGCCCTTGTCGCGTTTTCCTTCCGCGCGGCTTTCGCGACTGTGTCCGCGGCCGCCTTGGCCTTGGCCAAGATGATCGCCCATGTCGTGACGATCGCTTGCGTGATCGCAACCGGCCCGATCTGGAACAGGACGGTGGAGTCGAGGGGAGAGGTCATGTTTGGATCTCCCGCATCCTGCGGAGCATGATCCACCTTGCGCAGAGGACCCCCGAAAACGCCGCCAGCAGGGCAAACCCGCCCAAGAGCACGGCGAGAAAGAACGCGGTGGCCAGAAGCGAAATGCGCCCTAGGTCAGGGCGATCGCGCGAAGGGGTTCACCCCCGTTGACGAGGAGATGGGCGGTCTCGCGAAGCGCGCGGAAATAGCCATATCCGCTCAAGTGACCGCCAAGAAAGCAGAACGGAAGAAGGACGATTAGCGGGAGAGTTGAGAGATTGGTCATCGTGCGTTCATCTATTTCCAAGCGGTCCAGCCGCCTATGCAAAGCCCGAGCAGCATCAACGGGGCGCTCCAGAAGATGCCCGTTTCAAAATGCACATTGAGCCAGCGTCCGAAGAACAGGCCCGCCAGGGTCGGCACCACGAAGATCCAGCCAAACACGCCGATCTGCGCCAGGCGACGACCGACGGGCATGTCACCCTCTCGCAGCCACTTCTCGTCACGGCTGCGATGCTTGCGGATTTCCTCGACCAAAGGATAGGTTTGGGTTGGCTCTGATGGGTTCTTGGTCATCGAAACTCTCCCGTGTCTGCGCCCGTTCTCAACCGGCTGATCATTTGGCGGGTGGCGTGCATTTGCAAACGAACCGTCTCGACATGCTCAATCCGTTCTTCGTCGGCGTCCGACTGGAAACGGGCCAGAACCTGCGCGTCCAGCGTGGACAGATCGTCGCCGGCCACCGCTTCGCGGGTGGCGACGGCGACTGTGGTGCCACCGGTCACGGTCAGCACCCCGCCGCGCAGGGCGCAGAACCGCTCGCGCCCGGCGGTTTTCCAGCTGAGTATGGGGACCGCGAGCGCGGTCAGGAACGGAGCATGACCGGGCCGAATGCCGAAGCTGCCGCTGGCGTCCTGAGCCCGCAAGCTGTCGGCATCCTCGTCCACAACGACGGACAGGGGGGCACGATCCGCAATCTCATGCCGCAGCTTCCTTCTTGCAGGCGACTGCCAGTGTGCCAAGCATATATAGTTAGCTTTCCGACCAGTCGTCGGCCTGGCCGTCCAGAATGGCGCGGCACCCCGACAAGGTCTCGGCCGGAGGGACGCTGGCGCCCGACGTGCCGGAAAAGGCTCTGTTACCATGAAGGGTTGGGTCGGGAAATCTGCACCGAGTGGCCTCGTCACCAGGCAGTCAAGCGCTGCGGAGCGCTTCATCACGCCTGTGGCGGGGAGTCTCGGCACTAAGCGGCTGATAGTTTGAATGTCACTCAAAACTGAGCCGGTAGAGGTCGGAAGTGTCACTGGGAAATGACCCATGAGCAACCTTGCCCCTGACGGGATGTGTCGGGGGGATGGAGTGACAGACATGGGATTTTGAGCGCAATTCGACGTTGGGCATTGAGGGACAAGATGCCCATAGGCCTCATCAGGGGTCAATATGCCGGGGGTCGAATGCGGGCGCTGAGCGTTGTAGCAGGCCAGCCATTTGATGATCCCAGCCCGCATTTCTGAACCTGTCTCAAAGGCATTCAGACAGACGCATTCATACTTCAGTGATCGCCAGCGAACGGTCGATCAGTGTTTGAGACAAACCACCCGAGAACATGAGACTATCATATGACTATCCGTGTTGAAGACTTCTCGCCTGCCGTGTTGGGCTAATGCCTCTTTCAAGACGTCAACGCAGAAGTCCGCCTCCATGCTGTTTGATAACCGCCAAGCCAGAACCTTTCGGCTGTGCCAATCCATGATTGCGACCACGTAAAGGACCCCGCGACGCATCGGGATATAGGGAATGTCAGCGCACCAAACCTGGTTGGGCCGATCAATCACCGCGTTTCGCAACACATAGGGCCAGATCTTGTGCTTCGGATGTTTCTTGCTGGTGTTGTTCGCCTGCGACGGTGTGTCGTTCGGCGATTGCCAACCTGGCCGCGCTACATCGGACAAAGACCTTATGACATTTCGGCCAATTGTCTTAGCAGAGCGCCACGATCCGGGCGGGCTCTGTCTTTTCAAATACAGACATCGCCAGACCTTCGTCCGATGCCGAAGGATTTTTTGACAGCTATTGCAGTCTGGAACGACTGGCGCCTGAAAGATGATTTGGAGCGCCTATTTGGCCCAAAAGTCATATTAAAGAGGCAGGTGTTTGTAAAATGACACGAGCGCACACCCGATTTACCCCGAATGCCGTTGGTGTCGCCGTAACGTCTGTTGCGCTTGCCTTGGGGGTAATTGGCGCAGCTACGGCCAAGGACCGGCTGGACTGGATCGAGTTTCATGCAGACGACAAGCCGCATGTCACCAGGGAGCTGTCAAAGGGCCTTTCGGTCGGGGTCGCTGCAGAGCTTACGGCGCAGCGCTCGCAAAACCTTGATCTTGATCTTGCCGATGACGAGGACGAGGATGAGGTGAAAATCGAGGTCGATCTGGGCCTGCTTTATGACGACGGCGACACGGTTCGGTCCTATCTCGAATTCAATCTGTCAACCGAGCGGTTGGGCCGTGGGGAAGAGAACGCCCGCGACGCCATTCTTGACGTGGAAGAGGCCTATATCACCTTTCGCAGCCAGGACCGCAATCAGGCGCTGACTTTTGGCCGCTGGTCGGTTTCCGATGAACGCGAATGGTTGCTTGACGAAGAACTGGACGGCGTGCATTTTTTCCGACGTGGCGAAAGATTTGCGTTTGAACTGATGTACGCCCGCGAGCAGATCCTGAAAAAGGATCTGCTGGACGACCATGATAACGATGAGCCTGACAATTTCTATGCCCGCGCCCATGCCAACCTGCCGGGGGATGCGGTCGGCAGCCTCTATGGCCTCTACCAGATGGGCCGCGATCGCAATAATGCGGATTTGTTGTGGCTGGGCACCTCGCTTTTCGGCAGCACAGACAATGACATTGAGTATTGGGCCGAGCTTGCTCATGTCCGCGGCAGCGAGCGCAACCGCTCGGTGAGAGGTTACGGGTTTGATGTCGGGCTGACCAAGACGTTCAAGGCCATGCGCGCGAACCCGCGCCTGACAGCCGGCTTTGCCTTCGGTTCGGGCGATGATGGCTCGGGGCGCGACGGGGCGTTTCGCCAGACCGGTCTTGAGGGCAATTCAGTGCGTTTTGGCGGCAAGACCAGCGTCAAATATTACGGCGAGGTCTTTGACCCCGAGCTTAGCAATCTTGGGATTGTGACCCTGGGCCTTGGGTTTGACTTGTTCAAGGAGTCCTCGGTGGATTTTGTCTATCACTATAATTTCCAGCACAAGAAATCCCGCCGCCTGCGCGATAGCGCGCTGGAGCAGAGACCAACCGGTGATAGCCGCGATCTTGGGCACGAACTCGACCTGATCGTCGGCCTCAGAGAGTTCGAGGCAGTCGATATCAATCTGTATGGCGGTGTGTTTCTGCCCGGTGATGCCTTTTCGGGCACGAAAGATACAGCCGGGATTTTCGGCATTGAAATAAGTACCAAATTCTAGATCCCTTTACGGGCTGGTTGACTGAATGAAAGACCAGCCCCCCGGCGCGCTGCCTCTATCTGTTGGCGGCTTCGCCACATCACAGCGCCGGACATCCTCCGATACCGCCGCTTTCCCACGCGTAGCGCTGAATTGGGGCATTTCACACATCTTCAGCAGGCCTTGCGATGGTTCGGCTGCCGCTTCGCTGGCATTTTATCCCCTATGCAAAGACATCAGCGGAAAGTTTCAATGTCGATCAAGCGCGTTGCGTTTCTTGGGACCTCCCGGTCCGGGCTGGGCCACTTGCGCCGCCTTGCGACCATTGGCAAACGCCTGCGCGCTCTGGCGCCGGATATCGTTGCCTGTTTGATCACCAATGCCGCGCCGGATGGGTTGTCCGAAGGCGATCGCAGTGTTTTTGCCGAGATCGTTGTAAGCGAACGGGCCGATATGGCGGCTTGCCTTGGGGCAGGGGGCTTTGATCTGGCGGTGCTCGATACGCTCCAACTGCCGGGCATCGCGGCCTACACGGGACCGAGCGTTTTGATCCTGCGCGAAACGCCTGACAGCCTTTTGCCGGACTTCGCCCGTGATGACGGGCGTCCCTGGAATGCTATCATCCTGCCCAATCCTGCGTTGCATTGGCGCCCGGATGTCGGGGCGGATTTTACGCGTGCCGTTGAACCCGTGGGATGGATATTGCGCCCGTCCGGCCCGCGTTCGGCCAACGATAAAACCGCCGGTATAGTTGTGGCGACCGGTGGCGGCGGCACGCCGTCAACCCGCGCTGTGCTTTATCCGATGCTGGTTGACATCATCGCCGAGACGCGCAGGCGCGTCGGGCACCGCTTGCATATACGCCAGGCTTTGGGGCCGCGCGCAGGGCTGTCTTCGCTCGACCTGGCGGACGAGGTGTTTGATCCGGGGCCTGCCTTGAACGATGTGTTTCGCGCGGCGGATCTGGTGATTTCGACCGCTGGATACAATTCGGTGCTGGAATTGGCGAGCACTGACACCCCGGCGCTCTTGGTGGCGATCCCGCGCAGTCTGGATGATCAGGCCAGGCGGGTGCGCCAGTGGGGGGCGAGGGTCGGGCATGGGCTTGACGCTAGCGCGCCAGAAGCCGCAACCGAGTGGCTGGTCGATCAAATCGCACATTGTAGATATGCCGTTACTCGCGAGACATTTCTTTTAACGTCCCAGATTTGGGAAGAAGGAGATGTTCATGAACAAGGATCAACGCGAGATTGGGCGTAAATTACGGATACTGCGATACGCCGAAGAGATCGGCCATGTTGCCAAGACCTGCCGTTATTTCGGGATTGGTCGTGCCAGTTTCTACCGTTGGCGCAAGGCCTATGCAGAACACGGAGAAGCTGGCCTGATCAATGCGCCACCCATCCCTAAATGGCATGCCAACAGGACGCCGCCTGAGCGCGAGGAGAAGGTTCTTTACCTTCGTCGCAAGTATCACCTCGGGCCAATGCGGATCGTTTGGTATCTTGCGCGCTATCACGACATCAAGATGTCTGACGCGACCGTTTCGCGCATCCTTCGGCGTCATGGCCTGAATCGGCTTCCTCGGGGAACCCGCATGCGCAAGGTCCACACCAAGCGGTATCAAAAACAAGTTCCGGGACATCACATCCAGATGGACGTCAAGTTCCTGACTTTCAAAGGTAAACAGGGTGAGAAGGTGCGACGCTTTCAATATACGGCAATCGATGACGCCACACGGGTCCGGGCTCTAAAGATTTACAAAAAACACACCCAGGCCAACGCAATCGATTTCGTCGATCACATTATCGAAAAGTTCCCTTTCCGCATCCGTGAGATACGTACAGATAACGGCCATGAGTTCCAGGCAAAGTTCCATTGGCACGTCGAAGATCTGGGGATCCGCCATGCCTATATTAAACGCGGCACGCCACAGCTTAACGGCAAAGTGGAACGATCGCACCGCTCTGACGGGCAGGAGTTCTACCAACTGCTCAGCTACAAAGGCGATGTCGATCTGGAAGCCAAACTGGACGAGTGGGAGCGCTTCTACAACTTCCACAGACCGCATGGCGCACACAAAGGGAAGACGCCTTACGAAGCACTCAGAGAAAAGCTATAATCAACAAATCTGATGTCTCACGAGCAACCCCACCTTACATGCAACATGAAATCGAACATAGGCAGGCTATGGGCGAGGTTCGGCGGCGTCGCTCAGTCTTACTGAGGGACTGCCCGCCGTTCATTGTGTCACCTGCTCTCGGATGGTTCCGAGAGCTATGGCGGGCTTAGAAAAGTACTTCAGGCAGCCAGGTTGCCAAAAACGGCAGCGCCCAGACCAGAAGGATGCCGATTGCCTGCAGGCCGATGAAGGGCGCAACGCCGCGATATATGTGCCCGGTCGTGATTTCCTTAGGGGCGGCGGCGCGCAGGTAGAACAGCGAGAACCCGAACGGCGGGGTAAGGAAGCTGGTTTGCAGGTTGATCGCCAGCAGAACGCCAAGCCAGATCGGATCATGCCCCATCACGATCAGGGATGGCGCCACGAGCGGCAGGACGATCACGGATATCTCGACAAAATCCAGAAAGAACCCAAGCACGAAGACAAAAAGCATTACGAACAGAAGGGCGCCATTCGGCCCGCCGGGCAGGTTTTCCAGCAGATGCGCCACACGCTCTTCGCCGCCAAGGCCGATGAAGACCAGCGAGAAAAAGCCCGCCGCAAGGATGGTTGCGAATATCATCGCGGTCATGGTCAGTGTGGAATTCAGCGCGTCATGGATGATTTTTGTCCGAATGGACGCGCGCAGCGCGAGAATGACTGCGCCAAGACCGACAATTGCGAGCAGGGCATAGAACACTCCGATCATCCATTCCAGAGCGCCGTTGTCGTCGCGTTGCAGGCGCACAGGATATAGTCCGGCCATAAAGCCCAACACCACCAGAGCCGCTGCCCCAATCAGGATCAGTTTCGGATTGATCCCGATCTTGCGCCCCGCCATCAGCAGCGCGCCGATTGCGCCCACCGAGGCGGCTTCGGTCGGTGTGGCGATACCGCCAAGGATCGCGCCAAGTACCGCGAAGATAAGCAGAACGGGCGGGATGATCGCGGCCATGACCTCGCGGCGGTCGGGTGTCGCAAGGCCGATATCGGCAGGGGGCATGTCCTGTGGGCGCAGCGCGCCCCGGATCAGGATATAGAGCAGGTAGAGCGTGACCAGCAGCAGCCCCGGAAGGATCGCGGCGGCAAAGAACTGACCGACCGACAGGGCCTCGACCGAGAATTTGCCTTGTTGGTATTGCGCTTGTTGATAGGCGTTCGACATCACGTCGGCGAGAATGATCAGCAGGGTAGAGGGTGGAATGATCTGCCCCAGCGTGCCTGCCGTACAGACGATGCCAGCGGACAGTGCCGGGTTATAGCCCGCGCGCAGCATGGTCGGCAGGGCGATCATGCCCATGGCCACCACCGTGGCCCCGACGATGCCGGTCGAGGCCGCCAGAAGCGCGCCGACCAGAACCACCGAAATGCCGAGGCCGCCGCGCAGCTGGCCAAAACTGCGCCCCATGGTGTCGAGAAGTTCTTCGGCGATCTTGCTCTTTTCAAGGATCGCCCCCATCAGCACGAAGACCGGGATGGCGATCAAAACCTGATTGCCGATCAGGCCAAAGGCCCGCTGGCTCAGAGCTCCCAGAAGCGAGACATCCATGATCCCGAGCATCCAGCCCAGATAGGCAAAACCGACGGCAACACCGGCAATGCTGAACGAGACCGGAAAGCCGGACAGGATCGCCGCCATGAGGGCGGCGAACATGATCAGGTCAAGATAGGCTGTCACGCTGCGCTCTTTTCATGAAAGAGGTGCACCAGAAGCGCCAGGGATTGCAAAAGGATCAGGATGCAAAAGGCCGGGATCAGAGATTTGAGAAGGAACACCGCCTCGATGCCGCCGACGGATATCGGGCCTTCAAGGATCTTCCAGGAATTGCGCACCGATGGCCATGACCAGTAGAGCAGCGCGGTCATCGAGGGGATCAGCAAAAACAGGTGGCCGAAAATATCGATCCGCCGCCGCGCCACGTGACTGACCTTGGCATAGAACACATCGACACGAACGTGTTTGTCCACCAAAAGCGTGAAACCGGCGCCAAGCATGAACAGCGCGGCATGCATGTAAAGCACGCTTTCCTGTGCCGCGATGGAATTGAAGCCAAAAACGTATCGCCCGATGACGATGCAGAACTGCACCAGTACCATGATCAGCGCCAGCCACCGGATCACGCTGGCGACGGCGCGGTTCATCTGGTCAATTGCGTTGGCTAAAACAAGCATCACCGCCCCCGGAATTATTGAACGTGTGGCGCGCGACGCGAGGGCCGCGCGCCAGCGTGGTCTCAATAGCCAAAGACCCCGGCGCGGGCGTTCATCTGGCCGTTATCGGCATAGCTCATGTAGCCGCCGACCAGATCGCGATAGGCGATGAAGCTTTCGGTGATGCGAACCACAAGCGCGTCGTCATCCGCCAGGTATTCCTGCATGATCTCCTGCGCCGCGACGCCCATGGCCGCAATCACATCGTCGGGCAGTTTGCGCACCTGCACGCCATGTTCCGATACCAGCGTCCTGAGCGATTGCGCGTGCTTGGTCATGTATTCGGTCCAGACCGGGTTATAGAGGCCCTGACAGGCCTGGGTGACGACTTCCTTGAGGTCATCGGGCAATTCCGCGAACACTTCGGCATTGACGCCGCATTCCTCGGCCGAGGAGGGCTCGCCCACACCGGGCCAGTAATAATAGGGCGCGACCTGATAATAGCCGAGCGCGGAATCCGTCCACGGGCCAATGAATTCGCCGGCATCCAATGCGCCGGTCTGAAGCGCCTGGAACATTGCCGGGCCGCTCATAGACTCGGCCGCCATGCCCAGTTTCGCCGCCATCTGCGAGGCGATGCCGGTGGTGCGGAACTTGAGGCCCTTGAGATCCTCGACAGACTTGATCTCATTTTTGAACCAGCCTGCCCATTGCGGACCCGAGTTGCCGCACAGGAACGGCTTGATGCCGAAGCGGCCATACATTTCGTCATAAAGCGCCTGACCGCCGCCGTGATACATCCAGCCGAATTGCTCGTCCGCGCGCAGGCCGAAGGGCTGCGAGCCAAATAGCAGTATGCCCTTGGATTTGCTGCCCCAATAGGCGGGAACGGCGTGGTAAAGCTCGGCTGTGCCTTCGGACACGGCATCGAACACGCCATTGCCGGGCACGATTTCGCCGGCGGCATAGAGCGTCACCTTGATCCGCCCGCCCGACAGTGTGGTGATCCGGTCGGCCAGCGTTTGTGCCGCGACGCCGGGGCCAGGCAGGTTCTTGGGCCACGCCGAAACCAGCTTCCAGTTGCGCACATCCTGCGCAAGGGCGGGTGCCGCGAGGGTCGTTGCCGCAGCGCCAATGCCGACCGTGGCCAGAAATTTACGTCGATCCATTTGTCTTCTCCATGTTGAATGCGCGGTTTGTTGGGGTCGTTGACCGTCTGTCGCGGCCTTGAATGGTTTGCATCAGCCCAGAATGCGCGGCAGGCGCAGGCCGTTCTCGCGGGCACAGTCGATCGCCTCCTGATACCCGGCATCCGCGTGCCGCCAGACACCGCTTGCCGGATCATTCCAGAGCACGCGCTCGATCCGCTTGGCGGCCTCGGGCGTGCCGTCGGCGCAGATCACCACGCCGGAATGCTGGCTAAAGCCCATGCCGACGCCGCCGCCGTGATGGATGCTGACCCATGTGGCCCCGCTGGCGGTGTTCACCAGAGCGTTGAGCAGAGGCCAGTCGCTGACCGCGTCAGAGCCGTCCTTCATCGCCTCGGTCTCGCGGTTGGGCGAGGCGACCGAGCCGCTATCGAGATGGTCGCGACCGATCACCACGGGGGCTTTCAATTCGCCACTTGCCACCATTTCGTTGAAGGCAAGACCCGCGCGATGCCGATCCCCAAGACCGATCCAGCAAATGCGGGCAGGCAGGCCCTGAAAGGCGATCCGGTCGCGCGCCATGTCGAGCCAGTTGTGAAGATGCGTGTTCTCGGGAAAGAGTTCCTTCATCTTGGCGTCGGTCTTGTAGATATCCTCGGGATCACCCGACAGCGCGCACCAGCGGAACGGTCCGATGCCCCTGCAAAACAGCGGACGGATATAGGCGGGCACGAAGCCGGGGAACGCAAAGGCGTTTTCCAGCCCTTCCTCAAGCGCAACCTGACGGATGTTGTTGCCGTAATCCATCGTCGGCACGCCTGCGTTCCAGAAATCGACCATCGCGGCCACATGGACCTTCATGCTGGCGCGGGCGGCTTTTTCAACGGCTTTCGGGTCGCTGTCTTGTTTGGCTTTCCATTCGGCCATGGTCCAGCCCTGCGGCAGATAGCCGTGCAGCGGATCATGGGCGCTGGTCTGGTCCGTCACCAGATCGGGGCGGACGCCGCGCCGGTATAGCTCGGGGACGACATCGGCGGCATTGCCCAAAAGGCCCACCGACTTGGCCATGCCCGCCGCTGTCCAGCGCTCGATCATCTCAAGTGCTTCGTCCAGCGTATCAGCGCGCTCATCGACGTATCGCGTGCGCAGCCGGAAGTCGATGCTGTCGGGGTTACACTCGACCGCCAGACAACAGGCGCCGGCCATCACCGCCGCCAAAGGTTGCGCGCCGCCCATGCCACCCAGACCGCCCGTAAGAATCCACTTGCCCGTCAGGTCGCCGTCGTAATGCTGGCGGCCGGCCTCGACAAAGGTCTCATAGGTGCCCTGCACGATGCCTTGGCTGCCGATATAGATCCACGAGCCCGCAGTCATCTGGCCATACATCGCCAGACCCTTCTTATCGAGGTCGTTGAAATGGTCCCACGTCGCCCAATGGGGAACAAGGTTGGAGTTCGCAATCAACACGCGCGGCGCGTCCGCATGGGTCTTGATGATTGCAATCGGCTTGCCCGATTGCACGACCAGCGTTTCATCCGCCTCAAGGTCCCTGAGGCTGGCAACGATGCAGTCAAAATCGGCCCATGTGCGCGCCGCGCGCCCGATGCCGCCATAAACCACCAACTTATGCGGGTTCTCGGCCACATCGGGGTGCAGGTTGTTCATCAGCATCCGGAGCGGGGCCTCGGTCTGCCAGCTCTTGGCGGTCAGTTCCGTGCCGGTTGCGGGGTAGATATCGCGCGTGTTCTTGCGAGGATCGCTCATTGAGGCCTCCAGTCGGACAGGGTTTGCAGAATGGTTTTGAGGTGCGCGCGGGTGCGCTCGGCGATGTCGTCGACGTAACTCCACGGGGCGCGCTCGATCATATAAGTGGATTGGGCCAGTTCCATCTGGATGGCATGCAGACCCTCTGCGGGGCGACCATAGTGGCGCGTGGTCCAGCCGCCCTTGAAACGCCCGTTGAGGATTGCCGTGTAACCCCCTGCGTTTTCACAGATCTTCATGACTTGGGTGGCGATGTCGGAGGCACAGGTCACACCCTGATTGGTGCCGATGTTGAAATCCGGCAGCGTGCCGTCGAACAGAAACGGGATATGCGAGCGGATCGAGTGGCAATCGTAAAGCAACGCAAAGCCGTGCTGCGCCTTCACACGCTCCAATTCTGCGCCAAGCGCGGCGTGATAGGGCGCGTGATAGGCAATTCGGCGGCGCTCTGTCTCTTCCGCATCCGGTTCCTGCCCGTCGAGATAGATCGCCAGCCCGTCGAAATCGGTCAGCGGGCAAAGCCCGGTGGTGTTCTGACCGGGATAAAGGCTGGCGCCCGAGGGGTCGCGATTAACGTCGATCACATAGCGGTGAATCGGCGTGCGGACCGTGGTCACATCGGCCGCCAACCCGTTGTAAAGGCGGTGAATGTGCCAATCGGTATCGGCCATGGCGCGGCCTCTGTCATTGAGGCGCCCAAGGCAATCTGCGGGAATGTCGGTGCCGGTATGGGGCAGGCCCAGCACCAGCGGGCCATCGCCGCGTGTGATGTCGATCAGGCTCATAGGGGCATCTCCAGACCGGCGGCTTTGGCGAGGCCGTCATTGGTGATGCACACCGCCGCCGCCTTGATGTCGGGGGCGAGATAGCGGTCCTGCTGCAAGCTCGGGACGTGCCTGCGCAGACTGGCCATGGCGGCTTGCAGCGGCGGCGAGGTGACCAGCGGTGCGCGCTGTTCTATGCCTTGCGCGGCGCAGATCGCCTCGATCCCCAGAATGACTGAAAGATTGGCGGTCATGCGGCCAAGACGGCGCGCGCCATGGGCGGCCATGCTGACGTGATCCTCCTGATTGGCAGAGGTCGGCGTGCTGTCGGTCGAACAGGGGTTCGCCAGATGCTTGTTCTCGCTCATCAGCGCCGCAGTGGTGACTTCGGCGATCATCAGGCCAGAGTTCAACCCCGGTTCAGGCGTCAGGAAGGGGGGCAGATCAAACGAAAGGGTCGGGTCCACCATCAGAGCCACGCGGCGCTGCGCGATGGCGCCGATTTCCGCCAGGGCGAGCGCGATCTGATCGGCGGCAAAGGCGACAGGTTCGGCGTGAAAATTGCCGCCCGAGAGGATCTCGCCGGTCTGCGCAATCACCAAAGGGTTGTCGGTGACGGCATTGGCCTCGATTTCCAGCGTGCGACCGGCAAAACGCAACAGGTCGATTGCCGCGCCCGTCACCTGCGGCTGGCAGCGGATGCAATAGGGGTCTTGCACGCGCGTGTCCCCCTCGCGGTGGCTGTCTCGGATCACGCTGCCGTCTAAAAGGCGGGTCATGGCTGCTGCGACCTCGATCTGGCCTTGATGCCCGCGCAGGGTATGAATGGCCGGGTTGAGCGGCGCAGTCGAGCCCATGATCGCGTCCGTGGACAGGGCCGATGTCACCACCGCCGCGCGCGCGGCGCGCCAGGCCTCGAACAGTCCGGCAAGCGCGAGCGCCGTCGAAAACTGCGTCCCGTTGATCAGCGCAAGGCCTTCCTTGGGACCAAGTACCACGGCGGTCAGCCCGGCCTTGTCGAGGGCCGCGCCACCAGCCATCGTTTGCCCTTGATAGGTCGCTTCGCCCATCCCGATCATCACGGCCGCCATATGCGCCAGCGGGGCCAGATCGCCCGAGGCGCCGACCGAGCCCTGCACCGGGATCACCGGCAGAACGCCGCGTGTCAGCATCGCCTCGATCAGCGCGCAGATCTCCCACCGCACCCCCGAGGCGCCACGCCCCAGCGACAACAGCTTGAGCGCCATCATCAGGCGGGTGGTCGCAGGCTCCAGCGGCTCGCCCACACCACAGCAATGTGACAGGATCAGGTTGCGCTGAAGGGTCTCGGTGTCGTCTGGCGCGATCCGGACCGAGGCGAGTTTGCCAAAGCCGGTGTTGATGCCATAGACGGGCGTGTCGCCCTGTGCTGCGGCGGCGACAACGCTGGCCGATGCCTCGACCGCTGCGCGTGCCGAGGGATCGAGTTGCACAGCCTCCCCTGCGCGCCAGAGGGTTTCCAGCTCTGCCAGAGTGGTGAGGCCGGGGGCCAGGGTCTGGGTCATTGGGCACCTCCAAAAATGCGTTGGTGCAGCGGGTTGATGCCGATGCCATAGGACAATTCCGCCGGGTCGCTGACGTTCCAGATCGCCAGATCGGCGCGCATCCCCGGTGCGATGACGCCGCAATCTCCCAACCCGAGGGCAAGCGCACCATTGCGCGTGGTGCCTGCCAGTGCTTCGGCCGGGGTCATGCGGAACAGCGTGCAGGCCATGTTCATCGCCAGCAGTATCGAGCCCAAAGGCGAGGAACCGGGGTTCCAGTCCGTCCCCACGGCCATTGCCACACCGTGATCGCGGAACGCCTGAACGGGCGGTGCCTGGGTTTCGTGAATGCTATAGAATGCGCCGGGCAGCAGGACGGCGACGGTGCCTGCGGCGGCAAGGGCTGCGGCATCGGCTGCGCTCGCATATTCCACATGATCGGCGGACAAGGCACCATATTCAGCCGCCAGAGCCGTGCCGCCAATGTGGCTGAGTTGCTCGGCATGAAGTTTGACGGGCAATCCAAGCGCACGCGCCTTGTCAAATACGCGGGCGATCTGTGCCGTGTCAAAGGCGATACCTTCGCAGAATCCATCGACCGCATCGACCAGCCCCTCGGCGTGGGCGGCCTCCAGCGTCGGCAGGCAAACGCTGTCGATATAGGTGTCGGGATTGGTGCCGCTTGGCGCGGCATGGGCCCCCAGAAAACTTGTCACCACGCGAATGGGGCGTTGTTGGCCCAGGATACGTGCGACGCGCAGCATCTTGAGTTCGGTCTCGCGGTCCAGGCCGTAGCCGGATTTCACCTCAACCACGCTGACGCCTTGCGCGATCAGGGCATCCACACGGGGCAGGGCACTTGCCAGCAGGTCGTCTTGGGTGGCGCTGCGCGTTGCGGCAACGGTCGAGACGATCCCACCGCCCGCGCGGGCCACCTCTTCGTAGCTCGCCCCGTTCAGCCGCATCTCGAATTCGCGGGCGCGATTGCCGCCATGCACGATATGCGTGTGGCAATCAATCAGCGCAGGGGTGACGAGGCGCCCGTCATGGCTCTGACGGTCAAATCCGGCATAGTTGGAGGGCAGGTCTGACGCGGGGCCGACCCAGTCAATCCTCTCACCCGCGACGACAATCGCGGCATCCGGCACAAGGCCATAGCCAGAGTCTTGATCCATCGTGGCGGCTGTCAGGCCGGTCATGACATAGGGCTGTGCCATCATGAATCCTTGTATTAAATCTTACTTAATATTAATATGTAGTTACTTATTAATGTCAACGGAGTTGTTGCCGTGCAGATCATTCACGCAAAACAAGTGCTTACCCCAGAGGGCTGGCAAAGCGACCTTGAGATTGCAGTCGACGCGGGCGGTCGAATCGCCAAAGTCGGTCCGCAAGGCCAAGCGCCAACGCAGTGCGTTGCCTTGCTGCTTCCGGCCCCGCTGAACCTGCACAGTCATGCGTTTCAACGCGCCATGGCGGGGCTGACCGAAGCGCGGGGCCCGGACCCCCGCGACAGCTTCTGGAGCTGGCGGCGTTTGATGTACAAGTTCCTCGATCAACTGACGCCTGACCATGTTGAGGCGATTGCTGCGCTGGTGTTCATGGAGATGCTGGAGGCCGGTTATGGCTCGGTCGCCGAATTCCACTACCTCCATCAGGATGTTGGCGGTGTGCCCTTTGGCAACCTTGCCGAGATGTCGGAGCGGATCGTTGCGGCAGCGGTGCAATCCGGGATCGGCCTGACCCTCTTGCCGGTGTACTACCAATACGGCGGCTGCGATCTGCGCCCGCTGAACGGGGGTCAACAGCGTTTTGGCAATGACCCCGAGCGTTTCCTGCGCCTGCACGAAGGTGCCGTTGCGGCCGCCGCCGCAGGTCCGAAAGACTTTAACTCAGGGCTTGCACCGCATTCCCTGCGCGCGGTCGACCCCGCCGGTCTTTCTGCGATTCTTGCGCAGGCGACCTCTGGCCCGATCCACATGCATCTGGCTGAACAGGTGGCCGAGGTGGATGAGGTTTGGGCCCATCTTGGTGCGCGCCCTACCGAATGGCTGTTGGCCAACCATGCGGTTGATGAGCGCTGGTGCCTGATCCATTGCACCCAGATGACCGAGGCCGAGACCATCGCCCTTGCCAAGACCGGCGCGGTTGCGGGGCTTTGCCCCCTGACGGAGTCGAACCTTGGCGACGGTATTTTCAACGGCACAACCTATCTGGGGCAGGGCGGGGCCATCGGCTTTGGCTCTGACTCCAACGTCCACATCACGCTGTTCGAGGAACTCAAGACGCTGGAATATTCGCAGCGTCTGCGCGACCTGTCCCGCGCGGCGCTGGCGACGCAGGACCGCTCGACCGGGCGCGTCTTGTTCGAGGCCGCGGCCAAAGGCGGCGCGCAGGCGGGCGGACGCCAGAGTGGCCGGATCGAAACGGGCGCTTTGGCGGATCTGGTCGGGCTTGATGACGACAACCAATGGCTTTGCAACCGGCAGGGCGACGCCGTGCTCGACAGTCTGATTTTCGGTGGGGGCGGGCAGAGCTGCATTTCAGATGTCTGGAGCGCAGGACGGCATATTGTTAAGGAGGGTCGCCATTTCAGACGTGATGAAATAATCCTCAACTTCAAAACAACGATGCGCCAATTGGAGACCAGCATTTGACCGGGCGAACACGCCTCTCCTGGACCGACGTGCGCGACGAAATCCGCGCGCGCATCCTGAGCCGGACCTATGCGCCCGGTGACAAGCTGCCTCGGGACGAAGACATCGCGACCGAGTTGGGCTGCGCGCGCACCACGGTGCATCGCGCGATGCAGGATCTGTCGCAGATTGGCCTGGTTGAGCGTAAACGTAAGGGCGGTACGCACGTCAGGACCGATCCCGTCACCCGTGCGACGTTCGATATTCCGATAACCAGGCGCGAGGTGGAACAGCGCGGTAGCAAATATGACTACCAGCTGATCAGCCACGCGATGGAGGACAGTCCAATGTCAGTGATGACACGCTTTGGCATCCAACAACCCGCCCAGATGCTGCATGTGAGGGCACTGCATCTTGCCGACAATCGTCCCTATATCTTTGAGGACCGATGGATTGATACCAGATCGACGCCTGGCATCCTGGATGTTGATCTGAAAGTTGAGAGCGCCAACGAATGGCTGGTACGCAACAAACCCTACAGCCGCGTCGATGTGCGGTTCTACGCCATGAATGCCGAGGGCGAGAGTGCCAGACATCTGTCGACAAATGTTGGAAGTGCGCTGCTTGTGATCGAGCGCACCACATGGATCGGACGAGATCCTATCACAACCGTTCAGGCGGTGGCCGCGCCGGGGTATCAGCTTACGGCGCTGAACTGACTGAAGCGGCTCGGGGAAGGCAGTTTTTCGGTCGACCAGGGCGCGAATGCTTTCTTGATGGCGGGTTTTGTAAAGTTGGCGCAAGCGCAAAGACTCCCCCAATCACCGCCGTTCGCCTGTCTTCGCTTTCGGGGCGCTGAACGGGTTGAAGAATGGGGGGCGAACAGGAGGCAAGTAAGGTTCTTTTCAACCGTCGCTCTGAAGAACTTCAGGAGCAAAAGCGCCGACCCATGCCAGGAAACCGGAACGTCCAAACCCGACTGTTGGCAAGTTCCATCACCCAGACCGAGACATCCAGAAATTAAGCACTTTTTCGAGAACGTCACTGGTCAAGAATAAAAGGGCCAGACTGTCCGTTTGGGATGCACAGAAAATTGTGTGTCCCTCATCGGGATGCCCAGAGTACATGATGCACTGGCCAACACGACTGGGTTCAGCCTGACTCTGCAAAGAGGTTGCATTCGAGGCGCGTTCTGCGAGCGCCAATGTCTTGAGAGCCTCCAAAGGCGCTTCCAACCCGTATTCCAATTTGAACGTATCGTTGACCATGAGCAAAGCTGCGGAAGATACGGTAAACTGATGAAATATCATCTGTCCTGCCCGATCTCATCGAGATGATGGCGCGCGCCAGCAATGAAAGCCTGCAGTTTGATCGAAGGAGAGCAGACACAGCACAAAGCATCTGTCGGGCTGGTCGTGGATTTAAGAAAAATACCGACTTCTGTCGGCTCAATGATGATGACCTGAAAAATATCTGTATCGCCACCACCTCCAAGGACGCTGCACAGGTGCGATGATGATTGCCCGCCAAGTATGTCCACTGCTGTCTTGCACAGAGAATTCAGGTGCTCCTGTCGCAACTCCGTTCTCAGCAGCGCAGGCATTGTCGGCCTGCATGTCACCGGCATGCTTCACGAAAGTGACTATGCGGAATTTCTGCCCAAGCTCGAGGAGCTTTTCCGCGAACATGGCACGCTGCGGGTATTATTCTATGCGGATTCGGACTTTCGGGGATGGGACATGTCGGCGGCCTGGCAGGACGCGTCCCTGGGCTTTCGCCATGCCGCTGATTTTGAACGCCTCGCGCTTGTGGGCGCGCGAGATATAGCTAAAAGTTGGTGATGGCCCCTGAGGGGCGGCATATCATGGCGTTGTTCACGCGCCGCAATTCTCATCTGAGAAAAGGATATGCCA
>NZ_FRBN01000002.1 GCF_900142625.1 Roseovarius marisflavi | reverse complement strand
ATGCGGTTGGTTCCGATTTATCAGGAACCCAACACAAGTAAGAAGCACTCGCAGCACAAGATCTGGCCTTACTTGCTGAGGAATGCGGTGATTGACCGCCCCAATCAAGTTTGGTGCGCAGATATTACATACATCCCAATGCGCCGTGGGTTCCTCTACCTCGTGGCGATCATGGATTGGCACAGCCGCAAGGTGCTAGCCTGGCGGCTGTCAAACAGTATGGACGCGGACTTTTGCGTCGAGGCCCTGAAAGAGGCTTTGGCCACGCACGGCACGCCGGAAATCTTCAACACCGATCAGGGCAGCCAATTTACCAGCGGTGCGTGGATCGACGTGCTGACGGACGCAAAGATCAAGATCAGCATGGACGGCAAAGGCGCATGGCGTGACAATCGCATGATCGAACGCCTATGGCGATCGCTTAAGTATGAATGCGTTTATCTGAATGCTTTTGAGACAGGTTCTGAAATGCGGACTGGGATCGGCAAATGGCTGGCCTACTACAACTCTGAGCGCCCACATTCGACCCACGGCATATTGACCCCCGATGAGGCCTATGCCAGCAATACAGAACCAATGAGATTGGCAGCCTAAATGAAACCATGATCCATCTTAACAAGGCTGCAAACTGGTCGGAAATCTAGGACCACCTCTCCAAGGTTGATGCCATATTCGTTCGGATTTGATCGGCGCTGATGGTGGGTATAAATCCCGCAGCTTTTGCAGAAATAGTGTTTCGCCGTGCCAGTGCCCCATTGATAAAGGGTCAGGTTTTCGGCGCCTTTGGTCACTTTGAGCCCGGAAAGCGGGGCCGTGACGGCAGCGGCGCCGCGCCTGCGGCAGAAGCTGCAATCGCAGCGGCGCGCGCTTGCAAGCCCTTCCGAGAGAGTCACGCGCAGTTCGACTGCGCCGCAGTGGCAGCTGGCTTTGTGGGGCTGTGTCATCGTTTCGGCCTTACAGGGGGAATGGAGGTGTGCCGGTGGGCGTAGCGCGCTTCGGGATGGGGCGGCTGCCCGTGCGTCATATCCCAGAAGCGCCGCCCGCCAAGGCGAAGGAACAAAGGTATGGTCAGGGCGCCGCCGATCACGAAGCCGCCCGCATGTGCCCAATAGGCGACGCCGCCACTGCTCAGGTCTGCGCCGATGCCGCTGAACAGTTGGATCGCAAACCACAGTATCAGAAGAATCGCGGCGGGAATGGTGATGATGCGGAAAAACACGATGAAGATGATCAGGATATCCACCCGCGCGCGCGGAAACAGCAAAAGATAGCCGCCCATCACGCCCGCAATCGCCCCCGAGGCCCCGACGGTGGGCACCATTGAGGCGGGTTCGGAGGCAAGCTGTGCAAGGCCTGCACCCACGCCCGAGGCAAGATAAAAGGCGAGATAGGCCATGTGGCCCATCCGGTCCTCCATGTTGTCGCCGAAAATCCACAAAAACAGCATGTTGCCGAGAAGATGCATCACCGAGCCATGCAGAAACAAGGAGGTCAGAAGGCCCGAATATTCGCCGGTTTGAGTGACGCGCGCCGGGATCATGGCCCAGTCGTAAAAGAACAGATTGAGCGCGCGGGCATCGCTGAACAGGGGCCAGTAGCCGATGAAGATCACCACGTTGAGGGCAATCAGCGCATAGGTCACATAGGGCGTGCGCCCCGAGGGGTTATGGTCGCGGATCGGGAACATGGGGCCACGTTGGCCCCATGCCGTGGTAAGGTCAAGCCATGCCGCCCAGGAGTTCGGCGTTGCCGCCCGCCGCCGTCGTATCGACGCAGACGTGGCGTTCATGCAGGGCATGGCCGGTGTCGGGCATGCCGGTGATCAGCGGCATGATCGGCCCCTCGCGTTTGCTGAGTGCGAGGGCATAGGCGCGGGCGGTCTCGGCATCGCCCCACCAGATTGCGCCAGAAAGCCCGGCAAGAGACACGAGCGCTTCGGGGTCAAGCGCGCCTGTGGCCTGAACCGCGACACCGCCAAGATCGGTGACGGCCTTGGCCTGTTCTGCGGCGGCCTTTTCCCCCGGCCCCATGCACAACAGCGCAGGGCGCACGCGGGTGGTCAGGCGGTTGGACTCGCCGGTGGGCCCCGGCAAAATGATGTCCTGACGCGGGGTGCCGGGCACGGCGTTGGTGCGTTCAAGGGCGGTCTGCGCGTCCTTGGCTGCCATTGCGCCGGACCATTCGGCATCAACCGGCGTTGCCGGGCGCGCGGTATAGCGGGTCAGGTAATGTGGTCCGCCGGCCTTGGGGCCAGTCCCGGAAAGCCCTTCGCCGCCAAAGGGTTGGCTGCCGACGATGGCGCCGATCTGGTTGCGGTTCACATAGATGTTGCCGGCATGCACCCGCTCGGTCACGTGTTGCACGCGGTCGTCGATCCGGGTCATCAGGCCAAAGGTCAGCCCATAACCGGTGGCGTTGATCGCATCAATCACCCGGTCAAGATGCTTGGCCTTGAAGGTTGCCAGATGCAGGACCGGGCCAAAGATTTCGCGCTCAAGATATTCGATGCCGCCAACGCTGATCAGGCTGGGGGCGATGAAGGTGCCGGCATTCGGTGTCATCAGCTCGTGCATCAGGCGGCCTTCGGCGCGGGCCTTCTGGATATGATCGGCAATGCCCTGGCGCGCGGTTTCGTCGATCACCGGGCCGCAATCGGTCGAGATATGCCAGGGCGTGCCGACGCAAAGCACGTCCATCGCGCCCTTAAGCATCTTGATGAAATCCTCGGCGATATCCTCCTGCACATAAAGACAGCGCAGCGCGGAACAGCGCTGACCGGCCGATTGAAAGGCGGATTCAACGATCGCCTGCACCGCCTGTTCGGGCAGGGCGGTGGAATCGACGATCATCGCATTGAGACCGCCGGTTTCGGCAATCAGCGGCGCGCCGGGCGCGAGGTTTTCGGCCATGGCAGCGCGGATTTTCATCGCCGTGCCGGTCGACCCGGTAAAGGCCACCCCGCCGACGCGCGCATCAGAGGTGAGCGCCGCGCCAACCTCGCCCGCTCCGGGCAAAAGCTGAAGCGCGGTTTTGGGCACGCCGGCCTTGTGCATCAGCGAGATCGCCAGATGGGCGATGATCGGGGTCTGCTCGGCGGGTTTCGACAGAACCGCGTTGCCCGTGGCAAGCGCCGCCGCAATCTGGCCGCTGAAGATCGCCAGCGGGAAGTTCCACGGCGAGATGCAGGTGAAGGTGCCAACCGCCGGGGCCTCGGGGGCGTTGGCGGCGTAATAGCGCAGGAAATCCACCGCTTCGCGCAGTTCGGCCACCGCATCGGGGATGGATTTGCCGGCCTCACGCGACAGGATGGCGAAAATCTCGCCAAAGTTTTTCTCATAAAGGTCGGCGACCTTGTTGAGAACGCGGGCGCGCTCGGTCGGGGCGGCATCCCAGGGCTTTGCCGATGACAGGGCGGTTTCGATCTCGGCGGCGCTTGCCGGGGCGACGGTGCCGGGGCTGTCGGCGGGATCGGCGGGGTTGTCGACGCGCACCGCTGCGTTGGCTTTCGCCTTGCCCGCGACAAGCGCGGTGGCACTCCATTTATGGGTGGCAAAGGCGTCGCGCGCCTTGATCACCGCGTCAAGCGTCGGGCGGTGGTGAAGATCAAAGCCGCGCGAATTGGGGCGCTCTGGCTGAAACAGGTCAGGGCCGGTGGCCAGATCGGCGGGCGGGTCGTTGACCGCGTCAAACGGATCGCGCGCGACCACCTCGGGGGCGACCTCTTCATCGACGATCTGGTTCACAAAGCTTGAATTGGCACCGTTTTCCAGCAGGCGACGCACCAGATAGGCCAGCAGATCGCGATGCGCCCCAACCGGCGCATAGATGCGACAGCGGGTTTTCTCGCCCTTCAGGATGATGTCGTGCAGAGCCTCGCCCATGCCGTGCAGGCGCTGGAATTCGAAGGTGGATTTATCGGTGGCCATTTCCAGAATGGCGGCAGCGGTATGGGCGTTATGGGTTGCGAATTGCGGATAGATCCGGTCGGTCATCGACAGGAGTTTGCGCGCATTGGCGATATAGCTCACGTCGGTCGCGGCCTTTGAGGTGAAGACCGGAAAGCCCTCGATGCCCTCAACCTGGGCGCGTTTGATTTCGGTGTCCCAATAGGCGCCCTTGACGAGGCGGACCATGATCTTGCGATCAAGCCGGGTGGCGAGGCCATAGAGGTGGTCAAGAACGTGGCTGGCGCGGTGGCCATAGGCCTGAACCACGACGCCAAACCCGTCCCAGCCCGCAAGGGCGGGCTCGGCGAGAACGGTTTCGATCACATCAAGCGACAGCGACAGGCGGTCGGCCTCTTCGGCGTCGATGTTAAGGCCCATCCTAGCGGATTTCGCCAGCAGCGCGAGGCTGCGCAGGCGCGGCACGAGGATTTCCATCACCTGCTCGTGCTGGGCCTCTTCATAGCGGGCATGCAGCGCCGAAAGCTTGACCGAGATGCCGGGATTGTCGCGGATATCGGCATTGGTGCAGGCATCGGCAATCGCGGTGATCGCGCGGCTATAGCTCAGGTGATAGCGGGTGGCGTCGCCATCGGTGCGCGCGGCCTCGCCAAGCATGTCATAGGAATAGGAATAGCCCTTTTTCTCCATGTTGGCGGCGCGGTCCATGGCCGAGCGGATGTTCTCGCCAAGAACGAACTGGCGGCCCATTTCCTTCATGGCGCGGGCCACGGCGGTGCGGATCACCGGCTCGCCCAGGCGTTTGATCGCGCTGCGCAGGTGGCCGACGGGGCCGGGGGCGTCTTCCTTGAGAACCTTGCCGGTCAGCATCAGGGCCCAGGTCGAGGCATTGACCAAGGATGAGGTCGAATGGCCCATGTGCTTGCCCCAGTTCGACGGCGCGATCTTATCCTCAATGAGGGCGTCGATGGTTTCTGCATCCGGGACGCGCAAGAGCGCCTCGGCCAGACACATCAGGGCGATGCCTTCGTCGGTTGACAGACCGTATTCGGCCAGAAACACTTCCATCAGGCCGGGGTTCGACTGGCCCCGGATATCGCGGACCAGTTGCGCGCCACGGGCACAGATGCTCTTGCGGTCCGCTTCGGACAGCGCGGCGATTCCGGTCAGACGGGCAAGGGTTTCGCCTTCGTCAGCATAGGTTGCCAGATCAATGGCGCGGCGCATGTCGGTGTCATATGGCATGAAGGGTCCCCTTGGCTAAGATGGCCTAAGATAGCATGATTGATTAAGTTACTTTTCCCGATTATACATAATTATCAGGTCAAACGCATCATATTGGAGCGAAAGATGGACCAAACCGAACAGAGCGATCTGGACAGGTTCGACCGGGCGATTCTAAGGGTTCTGGCGGGCGACGGGCGGATCAGCGTGACCGAGCTTGCGCGCGAAATCGGGCTATCGAAATCGCCGACGCAGGCACGCTTGCGCCGGCTTGAACGCGACGGGGTGATCACCGGCTATCGGGCACTGTTTGATCCGATCCGCCTTGGGCTTGACCATGTCAGTTTCGTCGAGGTCCGCTTGCATGATACCCGCGAGGCGGCCCTGGCCGAATTCAATGCGGCGGTGTCGAAAATCCCCGAGATCGAACAGGTGCATCTGATCGCCGGAAATTTCGACTATCTGATGAAGATCCGCACTCAGAGCATGAGCGATTATCGCCGGGTTCTGGCAGACCATATTTCGACCCTGCCGCATCTTGCCAATACCTCGACTTATGTGGCGATGCAGGCGGTCAAGGAAAACGCCGTGTCCGATGTGATTTGACCAATCCGGGGCATGCCCCATAATAATGAGTCATGAAGCATCTGGTTCTGGCAATTGGCATGATCGGGCTTGCGGGCGCACCGCTTGCGGTCGAGACATGCCCCGAGGCCCCCGATCATCGCGCGGAAATGAACGAGCTGATCAGCGCCGCGCAATCCGCCCCGAATGAGACCGCAGGGCGGATCATTTCAAATGAGATGTGGCAATATTGGGCCGATGCGCCGGATGACTATGCCCAGGGCCTTCTGGACGAGGGCATGACCCGGCGCGCCGCTTATGATTTCGAAGGTGCGGTCACGGCCTTTGATGCGCTTGTGGCCTACTGCCCCGCCTATGCCGAGGGCTATAATCAGCGCGCCTTCGTCAATTTTATCCGTCAGGATTACAGCGCGGCGCTGCCTGATCTTGAACGCGCAGTGGCGCTGTCACCGCGCCACATCGCGGCGATGACCGGGCAGGCGATGACCCTTATGGCGCTGGACCGTCCGGGCGAAGCCGCCTTGATCCTGCGCGCGGCGCTTGAGCTGAACCCGTGGCTGTCCGAGCGGCATCTTCTGGGCGCACTAGAGGCGGCCGAGAAAGAATTATAGGCGGCGGTTGCGGCTTGTCGCGCTCTTGCGTGCGCGCCGCGCCAGACCGGGCGCGCATTCGCTTTACACCCGCGCGAAAGCGGCTATGTTTCGGCCGCGTCCTGATGCGGGCGTGATGGAATGGTAGACATACCAGACTTAAAATCTGTTGGGCCCTGTGCCCGTGTGGGTTCGAGTCCCACCGCCCGCACCATTTTCAAGTGGCCTACCGCCTTCGGCTACTTGAGGCCGGTTTGGTTCGAGTTTTTTCCTCTCACCCGCACCACCTTCTTCCGAAAAATATTTGTTGTCTGAGGGCCAATAACCACCCGGAGAGACAAATGGCATAGAAACCGGCACAGGCGGTTCGTCGTGAGGGCAACAATTACTATAGCCACCGGCTCCAAAGATCAGTGCATCTGACTTCGGGCAGTATGTAGTCAGGGTGAGTCCTGGGCGGGTCTCTGAAAGATCTGGACGCCTGCGCGACAAAGGAAACCGCCATAGGGTTCTCCTGGTCGCCGTCGCACGAAAGCTCCTGATTGTCGCAAGCTCTCTCATCGCTTAAAACCAGCTTTGGAAGGTCATTTAAGATATAGTTGGTTAAGGCCAGCGGTGCGTTGCCGCCCTACGTCCCCTCAAAATTGCCCGCCCGCGATCTCGATGGCCTGGCCGTTGACGCTTTGTGATCCCGGACCACAGAGCCAGAGCACGGCCTGCGCGACCTCATCAGGCGCGATCAGGCGGTTGTGGCGGTTGGCGCTGACCATCATGGCGCGGGCCTCGTCGGTGCTTACGCCGGCGCGCTCGGAAATGGCGCTGACGTTGCGGCTAATGATGTCGGTATCCACATAGCCCGGGCAGATCGCGTTGAAGGTGAAGGGCGTGCCGAGGTAATCCTCGCTGAGTGCGCGGATCAGGCCGACCATGCCGTGTTTGCTGGCCGAATAGGCAGCCGCGCCCTTGAGGCCCTTGAGCCCGGCAATCGAGGAAATCGCGATCACCCGGCCCCAATCGGTGCCGCGCATGCCGCCCAGACATTCGCGCACCGTGTAGAATGCGCCGTCAAGGTTGGTGCCCATCACCTGACGCCAGAAGGCCGCGTCGGTCTTGTGCAGCGCGCGCCCCTCGGCGATGCCGGCATTGGGGATGCAAATCTGGACCGGGCCACGTTCGGCCACGGCCCGCGCCACGCCTGCCACAACCTGCGCTTCGTCGCTGACATCCATCGCCAGCGGGTAAAGCCCGTTTCCGGCGACACTTTGCAGCACGCTTTCGCGCCGCCCGGTGATGGTGACCTCTGCGCCGGCCCCGGCCAGAGCGCGGGCAATCGCAAGGCCGATGCCGCTTCCGCCGCCGGTGATCAGCGCGTGTTTTCCGCTTAGTGTCATCTTGCCTCCGTCATATCTGGCGTTACTCTAACGCTCTGCCGTAAACTGGCAACCGCCGCGCGGCGATCACAGGGGAAAGAATCGTGTTGAAATGGATTGATATGCCGCCGGTCTGGCTTGTGGCGTTTTTGGGCCTGGCGTGGGCGCAGGCCACTTACCTGCCAATGTGGCTTGATTTCGGCGGGGCGTGGTCTGATCTTGTCGGGGGGCTGTTGGTTGGTGGGGGGCTGTTGCTGATCGTGCTGGCCGCCGCAGAGTTTCGCCGCCACCGCACCACCATCGTGCCACATCAAGAGGCAGAGCGGCTGATTCAGTCGGGGATTTTCACCCGCTCGCGCAATCCGATTTACCTTGGGGATGCTCTGATCCTGACCGGGCTTATCCTGCGATGGGACGCGGTTTTGGCGCTGCCACTGATTCCCGTCTTCGTCTGGATCATTGAAAAACGCTTCATTATCCCCGAAGAAAACCGGCTAAGACGAAAGTTTCGGATGGATTTTGCCAAATATTGTGACAAAACCCGGCGTTGGGTCTGACAGGCGCGACAATCTTGGTGTCGCATCTCACGGTTTTGTGTGAAATAACGACCTTCGGGAATAGGAAACCGGCACCTGCAAAACGCGGTGCCACAGGATACGTGATCTGCCAGAGGGGGACACAGCATTGAAGATCGGAACGCCAAAGGAAGTGCTTGAGGGCGAAAATCGGGTGGCCATGACGCCCGAATCGGCCCTGCAACTGCAGAAACTCGGCCATAGCTGCGCGATTGAGACCGGGGCTGGCGTGCGCGCCGGGTTTTCGGACGAGGCCTATCAAGAGGCGGGGGTGGAAATCGTCAAGACCGCCGCGGCGCTTTGGAAAAACAGCGATATCGTCGCCAAGGTGCGCGTCCCCACCGATACCGAGGTCAAGCGGCTGAGCGAAGGCCAGACCCTGATTTCGTTCTTCAATCCCGGTGGCAACGAAAAGCAGCTCAAGATGGCGGCCGACAAGGGCGCGACCGTTGTGGCGATGGAAATGGTGCCCCGCATCAGCCGCGCCCAGAAGATGGATGCGCTCAGCTCGATGGCGAATATCGCCGGCTATCGCGCCGTGATCGAGGCCAGCAACAACTTTGGCCGCTTCTTCACCGGCCAGATCACGGCGGCGGGCAAGGTGCCCCCGGCGAAGGTTCTTGTGGTCGGCGCCGGCGTTGCCGGTCTGGCCGCGATCGGCACCTCGACATCGCTTGGCGCGATCACCTATGCGTTCGACGTGCGCCCCGAAGTGGCCGAGCAGGTCGAGAGCATGGGCGCAGAGTTCGTCTATCTTGATTTCGAGGAAGAGGCCAAGGACGGCGCCGCCACGGGTGGTTATGCCTCTGTATCCTCGCCGGAATTCCGCGAGGCGCAGCTTGCCAAGTTCCGCGAATTGGCCCCCGAGGTCGATATCGTGATCACCACGGCGCTTATTCCGAACCGCGAAGCGCCCGAGCTTTGGACCGAAGACATGGTCGCCTCGATGAAGCGCGGCTCGGTGATTGTCGATCTGGCGGCGGAAAAGGGCGGCAACTGCAAGCTGACCGTGATGGACGAGAAGATCGTCACCGATAATGGCGTGACGATCATCGGCTATACCGATTTTCCCAGCCGGATGGCGGCGCAAGCCTCCAGCCTTTATGCCACCAACATCCGTCACATGATGACAGACCTCACGCCGGACAAGGACGGTGTGGTCAATCACAACATGGAAGACGACGTGATCCGGGGCGCAACCGTGACCCATGACCACGCCGTCACCTTCCCGCCGCCACCGCCCAAGGTGGCCGCGATTGCCGCGCAGCCCAAGAAGGAAACGCCAAAGGCGCTGACACCCGAGGAAAAGCGCGCCAAGGAAATGGCCGCCTTCAAGGCGCAGACCAAGAACCAGGTTACCTTGCTCGTCGTCGGTGCTGTCCTGCTTTTGAGTGTGGGGCTTGTCGCCCCGGCCAGCTTCATGCAGCACTTCATCGTCTTCGTGCTGGCGGTTTTTGTTGGCTTCCAGGTGATCTGGAACGTGTCGCATTCGCTGCATACGCCGCTGATGGCGGTCACCAATGCGATTTCGTCGATCATCATTCTTGGCGCGCTGATGCAGATCGGATCGGGGTCTTTTCTCGTGATTTTGCTTGCCGCGCTCTCGGTCTTCATGGCCGGTATCAACATATTCGGCGGTTTCATGGTCACACGGCGCATGCTCGCCATGTTCCAGAAATCGTAAGGGGGCAGGTCTAATGGATTACGGTTTTACAACGGCCGCATATGTGGTCGCGGCTATCCTTTTCATCCTGAGCCTTGGCGGTCTGTCGGGTCAGGAAAGCGCAAAACGCGCGGTCTGGTATGGCATTGCAGGCATGGCTCTGGCCGTGGCGGCAACGCTTGTTGGCCCCGGCTCGGGTCTTTGGGTCTTGTCTGCGGTGCTGATCGCGGCGGGCGGGACCATCGGGTATTTCGTGGCGCAACGCGTGCAGATGACCGAGATGCCACAGCTTGTGGCGGCAATGCACAGCCTTGTCGGCCTTGCCGCCGTCTTCGTGGGCTTCAACGCGCATATCGAGCTTAACAACGTTCTGGCCATGAGCCATGACGCGCGCGAGGGCCTGGAAGGGTTCGCCGCGCTCCTGGCCCATAAATCCCCGGTCGAGCAGTCGATCCTGCGGGTCGAAGTGTTTCTTGGCATCTTCATCGGTGCCGTGACATTTACCGGCTCGATCATCGCTTATGGCAAGCTTGCGGGCAAGGTCGACACGGCGGCGAAAAAGCTGCCGGGTGGTCACATGCTCAACGCCAGTGCGGCGGCGATTTCGGTCGCCTGCCTGATCTGGTATTTCAACACCGGTGGCTTTTTGCCGCTGGCCCTGATGACGCTGGCGGCGCTGTTCATCGGCTACCACCTGATCATGGGCATCGGCGGCGCCGACATGCCGGTGGTTGTGTCGATGCTCAACAGCTATTCCGGCTGGGCGGCGGCGGCGATCGGTTTCAGCCTTGGCAATGACCTCTTGATCGTGGTCGGCGCGCTTGTTGGCTCGTCCGGTGCGATCCTGTCGTACATCATGTGCAAGGCGATGAACCGTTCATTCATCTCGGTGATCCTCGGCGGCTTTGGTGGCCCCGCAGGCGAGCAGATGGCGGTCGAAGGCGAACAGATCGCGATTGATGCCGATGGTGTTGCCGCGGCTCTGAATGAGGCCGACAGCATCATCATCATCCCCGGCTATGGCATGGCCGTGGCGCAGGCCCAACAGGCGGTGAGCGAGCTGACCAGCAAGCTGCGCGCCAAGGGCAAGAACGTGCGCTTTGCCATCCATCCGGTGGCGGGGCGTCTGCCGGGGCATATGAACGTGCTTCTGGCCGAGGCGCGGGTGCCCTATGATATCGTGATGGAAATGGACGAGATCAACGACGATTTCCCCGATACCGATGTGGCCATCGTCATCGGCTCGAACGACATCGTCAACCCGGCGGCCCAGGAAGACCCCAACAGCCCGATCGCCGGCATGCCGGTTCTGGAGTGCTGGAAGGCGAAACAGGTGTTCGTGTCCAAGCGCGGACAGGGAACCGGCTATTCGGGTATCGAGAACCCGCTGTTCTACAAGGAAAACACCCGCATGTTCTATGGCGATGCCAAGGACAGCGTGAGCAGCCTGTTGTCCAAGATTGACTGATCACGACATTGGACGGCCTTTTGAAGGGGCGCTCTTAACCGGGCGCCCCTTTTGCATGCGATAGGCATGGCGTGACCGGCGGATTTTGAGTATTTTTGCCAAGAAGAATCCCTAACCCTGTGCAGTATACGATTGTGTGCCGCTAAATCATTGGAATTTATGGAAAAACGCTTTTGTGGGGGCGGGGAAACGGCTATGAAGCCGATGAGTTAAGGAGAGCGGCCCATGCCCCCGATAGAAGACCATCCGCTGCGGTATGAGCTGGCCAATGAGTTGCACGCGCGTCCGTTTCCATCGCTGAGCGCGCCCTGTACGGCGGCCTATCTGGCGATCAAGCAGCCGCATGATGCGGCCAAGCGGGATCGCGGGGCGGATCTCGCGCATCTTGTCGCCTTGCTTGATCGCTATGGCGCGGGCCATCCACAGCCCGGCGCGACGCATTATTCGGGCAAGATCGGGCGGCATGTCCTGAAATGGGAAAGCCATACCGAATTTGTGACCTACACGGTGTTTACCGAAGGGGTCAGCACGCGCCCGTTCGATCCGGCCGATTTCGAGGTCTTTCCCGCCGAGTGGCTTGCCGCGTCGCCGGGGATGCGGGTGACCTCGGCCTTGATCCGGGTGACGCCTTGGAAGAACAAGGAGCAGACCCGCGAAGAGACCGATCAGTGGTTTGTCTCTGAAAGCGTGGCGGTCGCGCGGGTTCTGGATGATGCGGCGGTGATGGCGGGGGATTTCCGGATTGATACGGCGGGGCATCTGCGGTTTTCGGTCAGCGTTGCTCCGAACACCGGCGCGCGCCGGATCGGGCGGATCGTGCAGCGTTTGTGCGAGATCGAGACCTATAAGTCGATGTCGATGCTCGGCTTTGCACGGGTGCGCGAAATGGGCCGCCAGATGGGCGAGACCGACAGCCAGCTGAGCCGTCTGATCGGTGATATGACCGGTGGCACGCAGCCAGCCGAGGAAACGCTGCAGGGCCTGTTGCATGTCTCGGCCGAGCTTGAATCGCTGGTGGCGCAATCCTCTTTCCGGTTTGGCGCGACGGCCGCCTATGAGCAGATCGTCAATCAGCGCATCAGCGTGTTGCGCGAGGAACGCTTCGAGGGGCGCCAGACATTCGCCGAGTTCATGATGCGCCGCTATGAGCCCGCGATGCGCACGGTGCGCGCCACCAAGGAGCGGCTGGATGCCATGGCGGACCGGGCGATGCGCGCGGGTGAATTGCTGCGCACGCGGGTGGATGTGGAACGCAGCGCGCAGAACCAGGCTTTGCTGGAGAGCATGGACAAGCGCGCCGATCTGCAATTGCGCCTGCAACGAACGGTCGAGGGGCTGTCGGTCGTCGCGATCAGCTATTACGCGGTGTCGCTGGCGGGTTATCTGCTTTATCCGCTGACCGGGGTGCTGGGGCTGAGCAAGGGGATGATCACCGCCGCAGTCACCCTGCCGGTGGTCGCGCTTGTCTGGTGGATGGTACAGCGTATTCGCAAAAAGCTTCATTGATCATTTGCCCCTGAGGGCGGGCGATGTAAGCTCGGGCTTTCAAGCGCGAGGTAATGCCAATGTCGTTTCCCGATTTCATCATGGGCTTTCCATCACTCGACCTGCCCTTTTCCGAAGATGTCGTTCAAAGCCGCGCCATCCGATCCGACGATGGCCTATGCGTCTTTTTCACCTTCCTTCAGGATATGGAGTTGCCACCCCATAGCCACGGGGCGCAGTGGGGCACCGTGGTGGAAGGCGAGATAGAGTTCACCATCGGGGGTGAGACAAGGATTTACGGCCCCGGTGACAGCTATTCCATTCCCACCGACGTGGTGCATGGGGCGATGATCAAGGCGGGCACGCGCGTGATCGACGTCTTCTCAGAGCCGGATCGCTATCCGATCAAAAGGCCATAGCCCTTTCGCGCGGCGCCTCGCGAGGCGCGCACGCAAGAGCGCGAAGAGCGGCTCAGGTGATGTAATGCAGCGCGTCGAATTCCTGCCGCCAGGCCGAAACCTCTGGCAAAAGCGCGCTCGGGTCATTGCTGCGCAGCGCCTGTGCGATAAGCCCTGCCATGCGCGGGGCATGCTCCGGGGTCACTCCCCACCGCGCCAATTCCGGCGTGCCAATGCGCAAGCCGTTCATATCCCCCGCCACCGGATCAATCGGAAGGCCAATGCCACAGGCCAGAAACCCGGCCTTGCGCAGGGTTTTCGATGCCGCCTGACCACCACCAAACCCGGCGGCAGCAATCGCGAACTGATGCGAATTCGTCGCCCCCTGCGCGCCCTTGAACGCCGGCAGCCCCTCGGCCTCCAGAGCGGCGGCAAGCGCTTGCGCCACGGCCACCATTTGCGCGGCGTAGGCCACGCCATGGGTGCGCCAGTCGAGCAATGTCACCGCCAAAGCCGCCGATTTGGCCGCGTCGAAATTGGCCGTCATCCCCGGAAAGGCAATTGCATCAAGGCGCTCGGCAAGGGTGGCGTCATTGCTGACGATCAAGCCGCCCGCCGGGCCGCCAAGGCTTTTATAGGTGCTCATCGTCATCATATGCGCGCCCTCGGCGAGCGGGTTGCGCCAGGCCTTGCCGGCGATGATCCCGCATTGATGGGCCGCGTCAAACAACAGCTTTGCGCCGACCTCATCGGCAATCGCGCGCACCTCGCGCACCGGATGCTCGAAGAGGTTGAGGCTGGCGCCAAGCGTGATCAGTTTGGGGCGCTCCTTGCGCGCCAAGTCTGCCAGCCCAACAAGATCGACGGTATAGCCATCCGCATCGACCGGCGCCTCGATGATCCGCAAGCCGTAAAGCCCGGCACAGCCCGTACTGTGATGGGTCACATGCCCGCCGACGCTGGCCGGGGGCGCGATGATCGTATCGCCGGGTTTGCAGGTGGTCATAAAGCCGTAAAGATTGGCAATCGCCCCCGAGGGCACGCGGATTTCGGCAAATTTGGCCTCGAACACTTCGGCGGCAAGGCTGGCGGCAATCACCTCGATTTCCTCGATCGCCTCAAGGCCCATTTCGTATTTGTCCCCCGGATAACCAAGCGAGGGTCGCGAGCCGATGCCGCTGGCCAAAAGCGCCTCGGCGCGTGGGTTCATCACGTTGGTGGCGGGGTTGAGGTTGAAACACTCGGCCTCGTGGATGCGTCGATTGTCGGCGGCAAGCGCCTCGATGCGGGCGGCGATATGGGCGCCGTCCTCGGCATCCGTGCGCGCGGCAAGGGTTTGAACAAGGTCTTCGCAGTGGGCAGGTACCCAAGCGCGGCGGGCCAGTGTCATTTTGAAATCTCCCTGACTGGTTTTGCCCAGTCTGGCGCGCGACGGCTTGCCTGTGCAAACCAGATTATGTAAAATTTAGCTTAGAGAAACTAAGGCTAGATAAATGTCCGTATCCCCGCCGCGCCCCAAGGGGCCGCCGCTCAACGCCCTGCGCGCCTTTGAGGCGGCCGCACGGCTTGGCGGCTTTGCCAATGCCGCTGACGAGCTTTGCGTGACGCCGGGGGCGGTGTCGCAGCATATCAAGGCGCTTGAGGAGTGGATCGGGGCCGATCTCTTCGAGCGCCGCTCGCAGGGCGTGCGCCTGAGTGCCTTTGGTGCCGAGGTTGCGCCCGGATTTGCCAAGGCCTTCGATGCAATGGGCGCGGCGGTGCATGGCATGCGCGCGGCTGCGCGCCACAAGACGCTGCATATTGCGGCCCTGCCGAGTGTGGCGCAGCTTTGGCTTTCGCCGCGCCTGCCAAAGGTGCGCGCTGCCCTGCCAGAGCTAAGCATTTCGGTCTCGGCGGTTGAGGCCCCGCCCAATCTTGCGCGCGAATTGTTTGACTTGAGCCTGTTCATTCGCCGCCCCACCGGGGGCGCGCGCGAAACTGTGGTGGCCCGCGATGTGATCTTTCCGGTCTGCACGCCTTTGATCGCCGCGCGGCTCAAGTCCCCCGCCGACCTTATGCACGAGACACTCTTGCATGACGCGCTCTGGCCCGAGGATTGGGCGATCTGGGGCAAGACTGCGCTGCCCGGTCAGACCCTGCCGGACAAGGGCCCGCGCTTTTCACTCTATAGCATTGCCATGGAAGAGGCGCGCAACGGCGCGGGTGTTCTGATGGGGCATCAATCGCTGGTAGAGGCCGCGCTTGCCCGTGGTGATCTTGTCGCGCCGTTTGCCGCGAGGGTCGAAACCGGCAAGGCTCTGGTGCTTGATCGGGCGGGCTTTGAGGGGGCGGCGGATCACCTTGCGCAGGTTCTGACGTTGCTGCAAGAGGCGTGATCTGCGCCATTCGCCTCTGGCCAATGCCGCCCGGCTGCGCTATCCGGACCGGGCTATGCAAGCGAAAAGGGGGCACCTGATGTCCGAGACTGTGCCATTTGAAAAACCCGGTCCTGTAGAGGCCACTCTCAAGAGCGCGATTGCCTCGACAGAAGAGATCATCGCCGAGGCCCGCGCCGGGCGGATGTTCATCCTTGTCGATCACGAGGACCGCGAGAACGAAGGCGATCTTGTGATTGCCGCCGAATTTGCCACGCCCGAGGCGATCAATTTCATGGCCATGCACGGGCGCGGTTTGATCTGTCTGCCGATGACGGCGGAGCGGGTTGACCGGCTTGGCCTGCCGATGATGGCGGTCAATAATTCGTCGCGCCATGAGACCCCGTTTACCGTGTCGATCGAGGCGCGCGAGGGCGTGAGCACCGGGATTTCGGCCGCCGACCGCGCGCTGACCGTGGCCGTGGCGATCAACGAGCAAAACACCATGGCGGCGTTGTCGACGCCCGGTCATATCTTTCCCTTGCGCGCGCGCGCTGGAGGCGTGTTGATCCGCGCAGGTCATACCGAGGCGGCGGTGGATATTTCGCGTCTGGCCGGGCTTAACCCGTCCGGCGTGATCTGTGAGATCATGAAGGAAGACGGCAGCATGGCGCGGCTGCCCGATCTGATCACCTTTGCGGCCCGGCACAACATGAAGATCGGCACGATCTCGGATCTGATCGCCTATCGCCACAAGCATGACAACCTGATCACCGAAGTGCGCCGCGAAACGGTTGAATCGAGCCATGGCGGCACCTGGGAGATGCGGATTTTTGCCGACCAGATCACCGGCACCGAGCATGTCGTGCTGAGCAAGGGCGACATCACCGACGGCAAGCCGGTGCTGGCGCGCACCCATGCTCTGAATGCACTTGAGGATGTGCTTGGCATTGGCCTTGTGGCCTCAAAGAGCGGCGGGCCGACAGGCAAGCTGCCCCGCGCGATGGAGATCATCGCGGCGGAGGGGCGTGGTGCCGTGTTCCTGTTCCGCCAGCCCCGCCCGAAGCTTTCGGGCGAGATGGAGGATGACGACACCCCCCGCACGATCAAGCAGACCGGGCTTGGCGCGCAGATCATGTCGACCATGGGAGTGCATGAGCTGATCCTTTTGACCGACAGCCCCCAGACCCGGTATCTGGGCCTTGATGCCTATGGCATTTCCATCACCGGCACCCGCCCCATCACATAGGTTGATCCAAAATGGCCGAAAAAGAATATTCCCTGCCGCGCGCCGAGTTTGACAAGCCGGTCAAACTGCTCATCGTGGTGGCCCCATTTTACCGCGATATCGCTGATAACCTGATCGCCGGTGCACAGGCGGAAATCGAAGCCTCCGGCGGCACCTGGGATCTGGTCGAAGTGCCCGGCGCGCTTGAATTGCCCACCGCCATTGGCATCGCCGAGCGGATGTCGAACTTTGACGGCTACGTGGCGCTTGGCTGTGTGATTCGGGGTGAGACGACGCATTACGAAACCGTCTGCAACGACAGTTCTCGCGGGATCACCTTGCTGGGGCTTCAGGGGCTGTGCATCGGCAATGGCATCCTGACCGTGGAAAATCGCGCCCAGGCGGAGGTACGTGCCGATCCAAACGCGATGAACAAAGGGGCAGGGGCGGCGGCTGCGGCCTTGCATCTTATCGCGCTCAGCCGTAAGTGGGGCGCTTCGCGCAAGGGCGTGGGGTTTGTTCCCTCGACCCAGGAATACAAGCTGGCCGGCGAGCCGAAGGATACCCCCAAAGCATGACGACCCCCGACCCCGAGAATAACGGCCCGGTCTCTGGCAACCAGAAACGCAAAATGCGCTCAGCGGCGCGGCTTTATGCGGTCCAGGCCCTGTTTCAGATGGAGCATTCGAGCCAGACCGTCGATGCGGTCTGTGCGGAATTCCTTGAACACCGGTTTGGCGCCGAAGTGGATGACGGCGTGGACATGGCCGAGGGCGATGTCGATCTGTTTCGCAAGCTGCTTGAGGATTCGGTCAACTGGCAGGCGCGGATCGACCAGATGACCGACCGCGCACTTGTCGCGAAATGGCCGATTGCGCGGATTGACCCGACCCTGCGCGCGCTGTTTCGCGCCGCGGGCGCCGAAATGACCCAATCCGACACGCCGCCGCGCGTGGTTATCATGGAATACGTCGATGTCGCCAAGGCGTTTTATCCCGATGGCAAGGAGGCGAAATTCGTCAACGCCGTGCTTGATCACATGGCCCATGAGGCCAAGCCCGACGGCTTTTGACATGCGCGGCTTTTCCAAACGGAGCGCGCTAGGGCGCGCCCACTCTCAGTGAGGGAATGAAGGGCGCTGCCCCTCAAACTCCCCGGAGTATTTTGGCCAAGAAGAAGTTAAAGCTGGCAGGGTGTGTTTCTTCTGGCTTTAAATATCCCCGCCGGAGGCTCCTGTCCTTTTCAGCAGCTCAGCTGGTCTGGTTTAAGTCGAGCCTGTAGACCACTGGCGGCGAAAAAGCGCGCGTGTTTACGCATAATTAGCCATTTCCTTGGGAAGATGGGAAAAATCGGTTATAATTGTGACACATCGTCGAAGGATTCGCCCTTATGCCCAAGCTCGTTCGTCTCTACATTACGCAGGTTGCCATTGGATTTGGCCTTGCCGGTGTATTTGTGGCGATGCTCTTGTGGTTCAATACCGCAAATCTTTGGCATCTGGTCAGCCATTCCGACAAGGGCCTGCTCGCCGTCGCCATCCTTTGGTTTGCCAATGGTATCGTCTTTGCAGGCGTCCAGTTTGGCATTGCCGTTATGCGCATGAAGGATGACGACGATGACGAGCCACGCGGCGGTCACCGCCAGCACCTGATGCAGCGTGAGTATGCGGTGATCCCGATCCCTGTGGATCAGGGGCGAGAAAAAAACGCCTGGCGCAAGCGCTAAGGCGTTGATCCTGTAAACGCATTAAATCCAGAATAGACGTCCGGCGGAAAAGGTGTGACGGGCCCGCACGCAGCCGTTTGGTTATCTCATTCCCGAGGACCTGTGTGTACAGGTGGGCACCGGATAATCGGACCACGGTCCGGACAGAGCCAGCTCCCTCGGAATTATTTAAGGCCACCGGAATGCAACCGTTCACGAGAAGGGCAGCACCCGCCACAAACCATAGTTAGGGCTTGCAGAGCCCCACGACAAGGGGTTGATTGTGTTCGTGGTTTGTTCATAATTCATATATGGAGAAAATCAGCGATCAAACCCTGCTGCCGGGGCAACTTTTGGCGCGTGGCGTATGCCGCCACCTGCGCAGTCACGACTTTGATTCCATTGTTGAATTCACCCCGGAACGGGGGCGTCGTGTGGATGTGATGGCGCTTGGCCCCAAGGGTGAAATCTGGGTGGTCGAATGCAAGTCAAGCCGCGCCGATTTCATGTCGGATGGCAAGTGGCAGGGCTATCTGCAATGGTGCGACCGGTATTTCTGGGCGGTCGACTCGGATTTCCCGATCGGGTTGCTGCCCGATGGCACCGGGTTGATCATGGCCGATTCCTATAGCGCCGAGATCATTCGAATGGGGCCTGAAACCCGCCTTGCGGCGGCGCGGCGGGCGGCGCTAACGCGCAGGTTTGCCCGCCACGCGGCGCGGCGTCTGCAGTCGGTGCTTGATCCTCGGTTATGAGGATTTGGCACGCGCCGCCTTGGCCGATGACATCAGTTCCGAGGCGATTTCCTCGGCCTCTTCCGGGGTGAAATCCATCGGGATTTCAACGCCTTGACCTTCAACGTAAAGACGCACCATGCCTTGATCGGTTGGCCCGATTTGCAGGTTTGCTTCGATATCGCTTTCGCTGTTGATGCCCATGGCTGCCTCCTTGAAACAGGCGATGAGCTACTCTTTTCCCTCTTGCTTGGCAAGCGCCTTCGCGGTTTGCCAAGCGGCGCGCCCAGAGCTTTTCCCGGCCTGCGCCTGTCTGGTGCAAGGCCGCTGCGCCCCTCTTGACCGGCCATTGTTGAACAAAGCTTAAAAATCACGCTCTAAGAGGCTTGCAATCGGGCGTGGGAAAAGCTAATTCGCCCCCCAGTGCCGCCTTAGCTCAGTTGGTTAGAGCGCTGGATTGTGGATCCAGAGGTCCCCCGTTCAAGCCGGGGAGGCGGTACCATCCCACCCACTGATTTAATTGCCCGTCTCGATCGTCACACTTTGGCGCAGGTGTCCGGTGGTGCGGTCATAAATCAGAATGCGGTCATCGGTGGTGACTATTGCATACCATCCGGTGCCTTGGGTAAAGGCCGTGGCGCGCGCCCCGTCGGGCAGGGTGACCGCCTCTGGCAGGCTTGGTGCGTCATTGCCCCAGAAGCGGATGACAAACAGTGTAATGATCACTAGAAGGCCAACAATCATCGTGGCGGTCAGTGTCGTGACCAGCCGCGTCAGAAATTTCAGCATCGCCGGGTTGACCGGCTGAGGGGTATCATCCATGGGCCAGGCCCCGCTTAGCTTTGAGATCGAAAGTGATCCGCCTGCGCGCCTTGATAAGGCGCTTTCGCGCGATGTGCCAGAGGCGGCGAACCTGTCGCGCACCCGGGTTATGCGGCTGATCGCCGAGGGCCTCGTGACGTTGAACGGCGTCGTGGTTCAAGACGCCAAGGCCCGTGTCGCCGAGGGCGACGTGGTTGAAATCACCGTGCCCGAGGCCCGCGAAAGCCATATCGGCGCACAGGATATCCCGCTTGAGGTGGTCTATGAGGATGACGACCTTATCGTGATCAACAAACCCGTCGGCATGGTGGTGCATCCGGCCCCCGGCACGCCCGAGGGCACGCTGGTGAATGCATTGCTGCATCATTGCGGTGACACTCTGTCGGGGGTGGGCGGCGCCAAGCGGCCGGGCATCGTGCACCGGATCGACAAGGATACCAGTGGCCTTTTGGTGGTGGCCAAATCCGATGCGGCGCATCACGGGCTTGCGGCGCAATTCGAGGCCCATACCGTCGAGCGCTATTACCGGGCCATCGTGCATGGCGCCCCCGAGGCCAGCGATCCGCGCCTGCGCGGTGTGCGCGGCGTCAGCTTCGAGTCGGGCAATGTGATTCGAATCATAACCCAGCTGGCGCGCCACAAGACCGACCGTCAGCGTCAGGCGGTGCTGTTTCAGGGCGGGCGCCATGCGGTGACCCGCGCCCGCGTGGTCGAAACCTTTGGCACACCGGCCACCGTCAGCATGGTGGAATGCTGGCTTGAAACCGGGCGCACCCATCAGATAAGGGTGCATCTGACCTACGCCGGTCACGGGCTTATTGGCGATCCGGTCTATGGCGGGCGGCGCAAGTTGTCGGAAAAGGCGCTGTCGCTGGCCGGGATCGAGGCGGCGCGCGATTTCCCGCGTCAGGCGCTTCATGCTGCGATTTTGGGGTTCGAGCATCCGGTAACGGGCGAAAACATGCGCTTTGAGGCCCCTTTGCCCGCCGATATGACCGCCTTGATCGAGGCGCTGAGAGGCGAGAACCCCGCCGCCTGATCCCAGGGAACTGAGCAAAATCAATTTTCCCGCGACGGAAAGATGTAAAATTACCGTTAAACAATACGACATACCTTGAAAGGGGTGGCGTGACTTCCTAGGTCAATGTTAACGGTATAAACATAAAGAGGGATGAAGCCATGGGCAATTATAAAAATCTGCCGGCTCCGACACCAGAAGGCGGGCTGAACCGCTATATGCAGGAAATCCGCAAGTTCCCACTTCTGGAACCGGAAGAAGAATACATGCTGGCCAAGCGTTGGGTCGAGGAACAAGACACCGAGGCGGCGCATAAGATGGTCACCAGCCACCTGCGCCTCGCGGCCAAGATCGCCATGGGCTATCGCGGCTATGGTCTGCCGCAGGCCGAGGTGATTTCCGAGGCGAACGTCGGCCTGATGCAGGCGGTCAAACGCTTTGACCCCGAGCGCGGCTTTCGCCTTGCGACCTATGCCATGTGGTGGATTCGCGCCAGCATCCAGGAATATATCCTGCGCAGCTGGTCATTGGTGAAACTCGGTACGACGAGTGCGCAGAAAAAGTTGTTCTTCAATCTGCGCAAGGCCAAGGCCAAAATCGGCGCGTTTGAAGACGGCGACATGCGCCCCGATGTGGTCAAGAAAATCGCGACCGACCTTGGCGTGACCGAGGCCGAGGTCATCAGCATGAACCAGCGGATGGCCGGCGCGGATGCGTCGCTTAACGCCACCGTCGGGTCTGAGGGCGAAGGCACCATGCAATGGCAGGACTGGCTTGAGGATGAACATGCCGATCAGGCCGGCGATTACGAGCGTGCCGACGAACTTGGCGCGCGTCGGGAGCTGCTGAGCGAGGCGATGGATGTGCTCAATGAGCGCGAGCGTGATATCCTGACCCAACGCCGCCTGAGCGAGAAGGCGGTCACGCTGGAGGATCTGAGCGGCTCTTATGACGTCAGCCGCGAGCGGATTCGCCAGATCGAAGTGCGCGCCTTTGAAAAGCTGCAAAAGCGGATGCGTGACCTTGCCAAGGAAAAAGGCATGCTCGCCTCTGCATAAGGCTTGGTGTGCGCCGTGATTCCAAGTAGGTTCTGCCGCAAGGCGAGGGGCTGTGGATCATGGGGCATGCGATGGGTTTGGCGACGCGCAGGGGGCGTTGGGATGCGGCGGCGGGCAACCGTCTGATCCGCGCCACGCTTTGCCTCTGCGCGCTGCACTTGACGCTTTCGGCCTGTTCCGAGCGGATGACAGCCGCGCGCGCCGCGCCGCATCCTGACGCGCAAATTCAACCGATCTATGTGGCGACCGAACGCGAGCTGGATCAGACCGGGCCGATTTTCGGCCTCAAGCGCCCAAGCGGCATGAAGTATTTCCGCACCGATATCTCTGTGCCCCCGAGCCATCAAATCGGGGTGATTGAATGGCCCGAGGGCCGCCCCGATACGGCCAGCAATTTCGCGGTGACCGGAACACAGGTGTTCGACGGGCCGGGGCAGATGCTTGGCGATATCCGCCGCACCAAACCGGGGCGCGAAACGCTGGTCTTCATCCACGGCTATAACAACACCCTCTCGGAATCGATGTACCGGCTCGCCCAGATCCAGACCGATTTTGCGACCGGCATGCCCGCAGTGCTGTTTTCGTGGCCCTCGGCGGGCGATCCGCGGGGCTATATCTATGACCGCGACAGCGTGCTGTTTGCGCGCGACGATCTTGTCACGCTGCTTGACCGGCTGACGGCGCGGCCCGGTGACAAGGTGTTTCTGCTTGGCCACTCGATGGGCTCGCATCTCACGATGGAGGCCCTGCGTCAGGCCCGGCTTAGCGGCAACACCCGGCTTTTGTCGCGCGTCAGCGGCGTGACCCTGATGTCGCCGGATATCGACCCGGATCTGTTTGACCGTCAGGCCGAGGTGATCGGCACGCTGCCGCAACCCTTCCTGATCTTCATCTCGAAACAGGATCGCGCGCTTAGCCTTTCGGGCTTCATCACCGGTCGCAAACCCCGGCTTGGGGTGATCGACGAGGCCGAAAAGGTCACCCGCCCCGATGTGACGGTGATTGATTTCACCGAATTGGCGGATGGCAACAGCCTGAACCATTTCGTGCCCGTCACCTCGCCCGCTGCGATCCGCGTGCTCAACGGCATCATCTCGCAGGCCGGGCGCGAAGGCACCGGGTTCCTGCGGGATATGGCGCTAAAGCTGCCGACTGCGCGGGCGGTACAGCCTTAGTCTTCCATCGCCTCAAGCTGGTCGATAAAGCCAGAGATCATCGACAATCCCTTGTCCCAGAACGCCGGGTCGCTGGCGTCAAGGCCGAAGGGCGCAAGCAATTCCTTGTGGTGCTTTGATCCGCCCGCCTTGAGCATGTCGAAATACTTTTCCTGAAAGCCGTCCGGGTTTTCCTCGTAAACCGCGTAAAGCGCGTTCACCAACCCGTCGCCAAAGGCATAGGCATAGACGTAGAACGGCGAATGCACGAAATGCGGGATATAGGCCCAGAAGGTTTCGTATCCTTCCGCGAAATCAAACGCCGGTCCAAGGCTTTCGGCCTGCACCGACATCCAGAGCGCGTTGATATCGTCAGGCGTCAATTCGCCCTCGCGACGCGCGGCATGAAGCTTGCATTCAAAGTCGTAAAACGCGATCTGGCGCACGACGGTGTTGATCATATCCTCGACCTTGCCGGCCAGAAGCACCTTGCGCTCCTGATCGGTCTTGGCCCCGTCAAGCATCTTGCGGAAGGTCAGCATTTCACCGAACACCGATGCGGTCTCGGCCAGCGTCAGCGGCGTGCTGGCCAGCAATTCGCCCTGATCGGCGGCCAGAACCTGATGCACGCCATGCCCAAGCTCATGCGCAAGCGTCATCACATCGCGCGGTTTTCCGAGGTAATTGAGCATCACGTAGGGGTGCACATTGGTCACTGTGGGGTGGGCGAACGCCCCCGGCGCCTTGCCGGGTTTCACGCCCGCGTCGATCCAGCCCCGCTCGAAGAACGGCTCTGCGAGGTCGGCCATGCGCGGATCAAAGGCGCCATAAGCCTCCATCACGGTTTTGCGGGCGCTGTCCCAATCGACGATTCTAGGGCTTTCCATCGGCAGCGGCGCGTTGCGGTCCCAGGTCTGCATCCGCTCAAGCCCAAGCCATTTGCGCTTGAGCTCGTAATAGCGGTGGCTGAGCTTCGGGTATGCCTCGACCACCGCATTGCGCAGCGCCTCGACCACTTCGGGTTCGACGTCATTGCTGAGGTGCCGCCCGGTTTGCGCCGTTGGCATGCCGCGCCAGCGGTCGATGACCTCTTTTTCCTTGGCGGCGGTATTGTGGACCCGCGAAAACGTGCGGATGTTCTCGCCAAAGACGCGCGCCAACTCGCGGCTGGCCGTCTCGCGCTTGCTGCGGTCCTGTTCGGTCAAGAGGTTCAGCGTGCCCTCGATGTTAAGGTCTTCGCCATCGACGTTAAAGCTGAGCCCCGCAATGGTTTCGTCGAACAGGCGTTCCCAGGCGTCGCCCACAACCCCCAGATCATGCAGAAACTTCTCAAGTTCGTCAGAAAGCTGATAAGGCTTCATCGCGCGAATCCGGTCAAGCACCGGCTTATAGCGGGCAAGATCGGCGTTTTCGGCGTACATCGCCGCAAGCGGCTCTTCGGCGAGCCGGTTCAGTTCGAGCGAGAAAAACACCAGCGGCGTGCTGTAATTGGTCACCTTTTCCTGGCAATCGGACATGAATTTCGCCCGCCCGCCATCAATCGTAAGCTGGTAATACCGCAGCCCGGCAAAGGACATGATCCGCCCGGCAATATTGCTGATCTTTTCGTCGCGGTGCAGACATTCCAAAAGGGCGGCGGCGTCGAGATCGGCCAGTTTGCCCTCGTAATCGCGGGCAAATTCGGCGCAGGCGGTCTTGAGCCAGTCAAGATCACGCTTGAGTTCGGGCGCATCCTCGCCGCTGTAAAGATCGCTCAGGTCCCATTCCGGCAACTTTCCCAGATCCTTGTTGCCGGAACCGGCATTTGCATCGCGGACGGGGAAAGGCAGATTGAACATGAGGCACCTCTTGCTGATTGTTGACCCAAGACATAGGCCGCACCGCCGCGCGCCACAAGGGGCCGGTATCTCGGGGGCCGGTGTCTTGGGGCCGGTGTCTTGCCATTTGCGGGCGGCTGGCTAGGGTGGGCCAAACGCAAAAGGGGATGTGGAAGAATGAAATTTGCAAGATGCGGTGCGCCGGGACAGGAAAAGCCCGCCGTGGTGGATGGCGCGGGCAATCTGCGCGACTTGTCGGGCGTGCTGCCTGATCTGGCGGGCGCGGTGCTTGGCGATCTGCCAGCGGTCAACCCCGAGAGCCTTCCGCTTGTGCAAGGCAATCCGCGCCTTGGCCCGCCGGTGGGCAATGTCGGCAAGCTGATCTGCATCGGGTTGAATTACATCGATCATGCGGCCGAACTTGGCGTCGATCCGCCCAAGGACCCGGTTGTCTTTCTCAAGGCGACCTCGTCGATCGTCGGGGCGCATGACACCGTGGTTCTGCCGCGCGGATCAAAGCGCGGCGATTGGGAGGTCGAGCTTGGCATCGTGATCGGAAAACGCGCCAAATACGTGAGTGAAGAGACCGCCCTTGATCACGTGGCGGGCTATACCATCGTCAATGATGTCTCCGAGCGCGGTTTTCAGCTTGAGCGCTCGGGTCAATGGACCAAGGGCAAAAGTTGCGACACCTTCGCGCCGATGGGTCCCTGGCTTGTGACCCCGGACGAGGTGGGCGATCCGCAAAACCTTGATCTGTCTGTGGATGTGAACGGCGAGCGGATGCAGACCGGCAACACCCGTCTGATGATCTTTACCGTGGCCCAGATCGTGGCCTATCTCAGCGAGCTGATGACGCTTGAGCCGGGCGATGTCATCGCCACGGGCACGCCGCCGGGCGTTGGCATGGGGCATAAACCGCCGCGCTATCTTTCGGCGGGTGATGAAATGGTGCTCAGGATTTCCGGGCTTGGCGAGCAACGCTCGCCTGTGGCGCAGGACCGCTAGCATTGCCATCACCCGAGCCGAGGTAGAACTTGCAGAGCTGCTTGAACAGGCGGACCCGCATTTCGGGGCTGTCCATCAGGGTCTCGTGGCGGCCGTTTGGCACAATCTCAAGATGGCCACCCGGCCAATGCGCCATGCGCTCATGCACCCGCGCCACATCGACGATCTGTTCGTCGCTGCCAAGCAGCGTCAGACAGGGCAGGTCGGGCGAGGGGCGGCGCGCCAGTGCGCGGGTTTCGCTAAGCGCCTCGTGCAGCCACCGCAGGCTTGGCCCGCCAATCCCAAGCTCGGGGTGGGCGTTGGCCTGATTGATCATGTATTGATACATCTCGCGATCATTGGTCAGCTTGTTGGTCTCGAACGACTCGGTCAGAACATAGCTTTCACGCGCGGTGCCGGGGGCATAAAAGTGGCTCATGCCCAATTGTCTGCTGCTCCAGGACAGCGACCAGGCGACCGGGCGCAGCGCATCCGAAAGGGCGATTCCCCACATCGGCCCGGAAAAGGCAGCGCTTTGCACCTCCAGCCCCTGCATCGCCGCGCGCAACCCGATACAGCCGCCCATAGAGTGGCCCAAAAGGTGCCAGGGGCGCGGCAGATCAAGCCGATGCGCCGCCTCGACCATCGCCGCCACATCCATCTGATAATCGGTGAAGTGATGCACATGGCCCGACATCACGTCGTCCTGTAAACGATCCGCAAGACCCTGGCCGCGCCAGTCGATCACCAGCGTGGCATAGCCGCATCCGGCAAAATGCGCGGCGGCGTCGCCGTATTTCTCGACATATTCGGTGCGTCCGGGAAACAGGAACACCGTGCCGTTCGGCGCCGTCCTATTCCAGAGACCGACACGCACGCGCACCCCGTCGGCGGATGTCATCCACCACGCGGCGCCCTCATCCGGGCCTTTTGCAATCTCGGAATAGAGCGGCGCCTCTTTCATCAGGACAGCACGCTGCCAAGCTTCATCGCCATGCCCATGTCGCCGTCAACGGCCAGCTTGCCGGTCATGAAGGCGGCGGTCGGGTCAAGATCGCCCGACAGGATCGACTCGAAGGTCTCCTGATCGGCGGTGAGGGTTACGTCGGCCTCGGAATCGTCTGCCCGCGCGCCGTTGGCGTCGATCAGGATGGCGCCTTCGCCTTCGATCACGAATTTCGCCGTGCCGTCAAAGCCCTCGTCGCCCATTTTGCCATTCAATGCGGCCACGGCTGCGGTAATCACTTCGCTCATCTGCGGTTCCTTTCACATTTCGGTTGTCGGGGGTTTGTTTCCCGGCATTCTGCGCTAAACTCAATATCGTTATGGGCACAGTTATGACCAACCTCAACCGTATCGTCGCGGCACTTCTGGCGATAGTCACGTTTTCCCTACCTGCCCTGGCGGCACCGAATGCGCGGCTTGACGGCTTGTTCGAAGCGCTCGTGCAGGCCGATGAAAAAGAAGCCCGCCGAATCGCCGGTGAAATCGAGCTTGAGTTCGAGAAATCCGGCTCGCCCGCGATGGATCTTCTGCTGCGCCGTGGGCGCGACGCGATCGAGGCGGGCGATACCGCGATGGCGATCGAACACCTGAGCGCGCTGATTGATCACGCGCCGGGGTTTGCCGAGGCCTGGCATCTGCGTTCGGTCGCGTTTTTCAAGGCGGATCGCTATGGGCTGGCGCTGTCTGATATCGAACATGCCCTCGCGCTTGAGCCGCGCCATTACAACGTGCTCTATGGCCTTGGCGTGCTGCTGAACGAAATGAACCAGCCCGATCTTGCGCAAGAGGCGTTTGGCCGTGTTCTTGCTATACATCCCCACCACGAGGACGTAACCAGCGTGATGGAAGATATCAAAAACCAGCTTGGCGGCGCAGAGCTCTGATCAGGTAACGGGAGAGACGGCACATGGCCGAGCAGTCAAGAACCCTCGCGGTTCTGGGCCCGACAAATACCGGCAAGACGCATTATGCGATTGAACGGATGCTGGGCTATCGCACGGGTGTGATCGGCCTGCCGCTGCGTCTTTTGGCGCGCGAGGTCTATGACAAGATCGTCGCCCTGCGCGGCCCTTCGGTGGTGGCGCTTGTCACCGGCGAAGAGCGGATCGTGCCACCACGCGCCAAATACTGGGTCTGTACCGTCGAGGCGATGCCAGAGGGCATGGGCGCCGATTTCCTGGCGGTCGACGAAATCCAGCTTTGCGCCGATCCCGAGCGGGGCCACGTCTTTACCGACCGCCTGTTGCGGATGCGGGGCCTGCGCGAAACCCAGTTTCTTGGCAGCCACACCATGCGCCCGACCATCGCCGCGCTTGTGCCGGGGGTTGAATTTCTGACCCGCGAGCGGATGTCGCAGCTATCCTACGGTGGCCCCAAGAAGATCAGCAAAATGCCCGCCCGAAGCGCGATTGTCGGGTTTTCGGTGGAGAACGTCTATGCCATCGCCGAATTGCTGCGCCGCCAGAAGGGCGGGGCGGCGGTGGTGATGGGGGCGCTTAGCCCGCGCACCCGCAATGCGCAGGTCGAGCTTTATCAAAACGGTGATGTCGATTACCTGGTGGCGACCGACGCCATCGGTATGGGGTTGAACCTTGATATCAACCATGTGGCGTTTTCCTCGCTTTCCAAGTTTGACGGTCAGCGGATGCGCATGCTGGCCCCCAACGAGCTTGGCCAGATTGCCGGGCGCGCCGGGCGCGGCATGAGCCATGGCACCTTTGGCGTGACCGGCGAGGCCCGCGATCTTGACCCGGAGGTGGCAGAGGCGATCATGGATCACCGCTTTGCCCCGATCCGCAAGCTGGAATGGCGCAACGCGAACCTGCAATTCGGCGCCACCTCGGGGCTTATCGCCTCGCTAGAGGCGCGCCCGGATCACGAATTGCTGGCGCGCGCCCGCGAGGCCGACGACCTTGGCGCGCTCAAGACCCTCGCCGCCCAGCCCGAGATCGCCGAGCGCGCCATCGGCGGTCCCGCCGTGCGGCTGTTGTGGGATGTCTGCCGCATCCCCGACTTCCGCAGCATCAGCCACGGCGAACATACCAACCTGTTGAACACGATCTTTCGCGATCTGCACAACCTTGGCCGGGTGCCCGACGACTGGCTTGCGCGCCAGGTCAAGCGCATCGACCGGACCGACGGCGATATTGACACATTGTCGAAACGGCTCGCCTATATCCGCACCTGGACCTATGTTGCGCAGCGAAAAGGCTGGGTTGATGACGAAAGCCATTGGCGCGGGGCGACGCGCGCTGTAGAAGACCGTCTGTCGGATGCGCTGCACGAGCGTCTGACCCAAAGATTTGTGGACCGGCGCACATCCGTGCTTTTGCGCCGGCTCAAGCAGAAGGAAGCCATGGTGGCCGAAGTGAACGAGAATGGTGACGTAACGGTCGAAGGCGAATTCGTCGGTCGGCTTGAGGGGTTCCGCTTTATCCAGGATAAAGCGGCTGTCGGGAACGAGGCGCGCACGCTTCAGCAGGCGAGCCTTTCGGCCCTTGCCCCGCATTTCCATCTCAAGGCGGACCGCTTTTACAACGCGCCCGACACCGAGATTGATTTCACCGAACAGGGCGGCCTGCTCTGGGGGAAAGAAGCGGTTGGCAAACTGGTTGTCGGCGCCGATGCTCTCAAGCCGCAGGTCGTGGCCTTTGTCGACGAAGAGGCCGGTGCGGACGTTGTACAAAAGGTGGAACGCCGCCTGCAACACTTCATTGATCGCAAGATCGCCACCCTGTTCGAGCCGCTGTTGAACATCCAGCGCGATGAAAGCCTGAGCGGCCTTGCACGCGGCTTTGGCTTTCGTCTTGTCGAGGGCTTTGGCATCCTGCCGCGCGGCGAGATCGCCGACGAGGTCAAGGCGCTTGATCAGGACGCTCGTGGCGCGCTGCGCAAGCACGGTATCCGCTTTGGCCAGTTCACCGTGTTCATGCCGATCCTGCTCAAACCTGCGCCGACGCGTCTGCGGCTGGTGCTCTGGTCGCTGAGCAACGGGCTTGATGAATTCCCCGAGGCACCGCCGCCGGGCCTTGTGACCGTGCCGTCGAATGACAGCACCGCCAAGGGCTATCACACGATGTCGGGCTATCGCGCCGCCGGTGAGCGGGCGATTCGCATCGACATGCTGGAACGGCTTGCCGATATGCTGCGCTCGGAAGACAGCCGCGGCGGGTTCGAGGCCAAGCCGGACATGCTCTCGATCACCGGCATGACGCTGGAACAGTTCGCGGCCCTGATGCAGGGGCTAGGCTATAAGGCCGAGCGCGGCGAGCGTGAAAAGGTCAAGCCGGTCGACAAGGCCATTGCCGAGGCCCCCGCCGATGCGGTTTCCGCGACAGAAGAGGCAACGCCCGAAACCGCCGCCGATATCGTCGAGGCGATCGCCGATGAAGGTGTCGCGCCGATTGCTGCCGATCCTGTGCCCGAGGTCGAAGTGCCCGCCGATATCCCGGAAACAGCCGAGGCCGAGACCGCCCCCGGCGAGACCCCCGACGTGGCCGCGCCCGAGATTGAGGTGTTCTATACCTTTACCTGGGCCCCGCGCGCCAATCGCGCCCGCACCGAGCGTCCCGCAGGGGCCGGTCAACGTGACAAACCGGCCAAATCCGGCAAGCCGCGTGGCAAGCCCGGCAAAGGCAAACCCCGTGGCGCCCCGCAAGAGCAGGGGGCCAAGACCTTTAGCGCGCGGCCCGAGAAAAAAGACCGCATCGACCCCGACAACCCCTTCGCCGCCGCCCTTATGGGCCTTAAAACCAAAGGCTGACCTTGGCGGCGGACGGGGCGAAGATCCGGCTCGACAAATGGCTCTGGCATGCGCGGTTTTTCAAAACCCGCACGCTGGCCGCCAAAGAGGCTGCGGCCGGGCATGTGCGGGTCAATGGCACGCGCGTGTCCAAGCCCGCCCATGCGGTTGCGCCCGACGATGTTCTGACCTTTGTTCAGGGGCGTGCCGCGCGCGTTGTGCGGGTGCTGGCCATCGGTGTCCGACGTGGCCCCGCCCCCGAGGCGCAAATGCTCTATGATGACCTCGCACCGCCAGTGCCCGAGGAAAATAGTCCAGCCGCGCCCAAATATGAGGGAAAAGGTCGCCCGACCAAGCGCGACCGGCGCAAACTCGATCTCAATGGGCCGGGAGTGCTTGAATGATCCGCGCCTCTGGATTAGGTGAAGCGCAAACCGCCAAGCATGAGAGACGGCCATGACCTATATCGTGAACGACAACTGCATCGCCTGTAAATACACCGACTGCGTCGAGGTATGCCCGGTAGATTGTTTTTACGAAGGCGAGAACATGCTGGTCATTCACCCCGATGAATGCATCGATTGCGGCGTCTGCGAGCCGGAATGCCCCGCCGATGCGATCCGTCCGGACACCGAGCCGGAGATGGAAAAATGGGTCGAATTCAATCGCAAGTACTCTGAGATGTGGCCGGTGATCATCACCAAGAAAGATCCGCTGCCCGAGGCGGAAGAGCGCGATGGCGAGACCGGCAAGCTTGAGAAATACTTTTCCGAAGCGCCCGGCGAGGGCGGCTAGGCACGGTCACGCGGAGTTGACCCCGAACCGATTCGTTTAGTTTTCTGAAGCGTCAGGGTGTTTCCCCCGTCTTTAAAAGGGGGCATAAGCATGATTTTAAAGGCATTATCGCTATCTGGCATTGAGCGGCCTTTCGCGGGACCGTTTTTTGTGATATACATATGTGAGAAATGAATAGATTTGCCCGGTTTCCATGCGCCCGTGCCACGGCTTGGGGGTGGAATTATCTGCGCCAGATGCACATATACCGTGGACCGTTCCGGCCCTTGGCGTGTATTTTTGCGTTTGTGAACGGGCGCCCCTTGCGAGGAAGACCTGAATGACGAAGTCCAAAAAGTCCGAATTCCGTCCTGACGACTATGTGGTTTACCCGGCTCACGGTGTGGGCCAGATCGTTTCGATCGAAGAACAGGAAATCGCCGGCATCACGCTGGAACTGTTCGTGATCTCGTTCGAAAAAGACAAGATGACCCTGCGGGTGCCGACCAACAAGGCGACCGAAATTGGTATGCGCAGCCTGTCCAGCCCCGATGTGGTCTCCAAGGCGATGACCACCCTCAAGGGCAAGGCCAAGGTCAAGCGCGCGATGTGGTCGCGCCGGGCGCAGGAATATGAACAAAAGATCAACTCGGGCGATCTTATCGCGATTGCCGAGGTTGTCCGCGACCTGCACCGCGCCGACGATCAGCGCGAACAGAGCTACTCCGAGCGTCAGCTTTACGAGGCCGCGCTCGAGCGTCTGACCCGCGAAGTGGCCGCCGTAAGCGGTGGCGACGAAGTACTGGCCGCCAAGCAGGTGGGTGATGTGCTGATATCGCGCGTCGCAGCCTAAAGGCCTGAAACAGTTTGGAAAGGGCCGTGCCATTTGGCGCGGCCTTTTTCATTCTCGACTCAGGCCAGAAGGCTGAACAGCACGGCGATTTCCGCGATCTGCTGGCTTGCACCAAGGATATCGCCGGTCTGCCCGCCGATTTTTGCCCGTGCAATGGCGCCGACGCCAAGCGCCGCAACACCGGCGCAGAGCACCGCGGTGACGCCCGCACCGCCAAGAATCACGATTGCGATGGCCCCGGCAAGCATGCCCGCAACTGCGGCGCTTATCGGCGCGACGCCTCCCACCCGCCGCGACAGGCCGGTGTCGCGCGCATGCGGCAGGGCGGCCATAAGCGCAGGCATCACCCCGCGCGACAGGGTCGCCGCCGCGATCAGAGCGACCGCCGCCGTGGCCGGACCGGCCTCGAACAACAGCCAGAGCGCCCCCCACCGCGCCCCAACCGACAGGATCAGCGCCAGAACGCCATAGCTTCCGATATGGCTGTCTTTCATGATCTCAAGGCGCTTTTCGCGGGTCCATCCACCCCAGAGCCCGTCTGCGGTATCGGCCAGCCCATCCTCGTGCATCGCCCCGCTCAGCACGATCAGGAGGCTGAGGGCGACAAGGGCCGACAAAGGGGGCGGCAGGCCGATCCACCCGGCCGCAAGCCCGCCAAGCGCCGCCAGCGTGCCAAGAACGACGCCGACCAAAGGATAGGCCCAGGCCGCCTCTGCGCTGCGCTCATAGGCGCTTACCCGCACCGGCAAACGAGTGAGCAGGCTTAGCGCCAGCGGCAAATCCACGGGTCGGATCAGGCTCTTGTCGTTTTCCGTCATGGGCGTGCCCTTTTTCGGCTGGGGCCTCGGCTGACCCTGCGATACACAGGGTGCGAATAACATGCAATGAGGGTCTTATGGCGCTAAATTTCACGACCCTTGCCGAGTTTTCCGCCCTGCTCCAGGATTTGCCCGCCGCCGACAACGCGGCCCTTGAGGCGGCGCGCGTGCGTGACGGGCAACTAACCAAGCCGCCGGGCGCGCTTGGGCGGCTTGAGACGCTGGCGCTTTGGTACTGTGGCTGGCGCGGGGATGCGCGCGCGCGCATCAACCACCCGCAGGTGATTGTCTTTGCCGGCAACCACGGGGTGACGGCGCAAGGCATTTCCGCCTTTCCCGCCGAGGTCACGGCCCAGATGGTGGCAAATTTCCAAGGCGGTGGCGCGGCCGTGAACCAGTTGGCCGGGGTCGTGGGCGCGCGGATGGATGTGCATGCCCTGGCGCTTGACACCCCGACGCAGGACATGACCAAGGGCCCGGCGATGTCCGAGGCCGAGGTGGTAAACGCGCTCAAAACCGGCTGGGATGCGGTGGACGTAGAGACCGACCTGCTTGTGGTCGGCGAAATGGGGATCGGCAATACCACCAGCGCCGCCGCGCTTGCCCTCGCGCTGTTTGGCGGGGATGCCGCAGGCTGGACCGGGCGGGGCACCGGGCTTGCGCCCGAGGCGATGGGCCATAAGGCCGAGGTTATCGCGCGCGCGGTCGCGGCCAATCCCACGGCGCAGGACAACGGCCTTGAGGCGCTGCGCTGTCTGGGCGGGCGCGAACTTGCGGCGATGGCAGGCGCGATTCTGCGTGCAAGGCATCTCTCTATCCCATTGATTTTGGATGGTTTTATCTGCACCGCTGCGGCGGCCTGTCTTGAGGCGGCCCGGGGCGGCGCGCTTGATCATGCGGTCGCCGGTCATGTCAGCGCCGAGCCGGGCCATGTCCGGCTTTTGGCCCTGCTTGTCAAAGAGCCGATCCTGTCGCTTGGCATGCGCCTTGGCGAAGGCTCGGGCGGGACGCTTGCGATTGGCATCCTTCAGGGTGCGTTGGCCTGTCATTCGGGCATGGCAAGCTTTGCCGAGGCGGGCGTTTCAACAGGTTGAAAACGCGCCAAAACAGCGCGCCTGCCTCTCTTGACCCTTTGGGGCGCAGAGAATACTGATCAAAACAGTCGGAAATTACGCCCCAAGGAGGCGAAGGCATGAGCGAACGCCTGTTGCATCGTCTGGCATGGGTCGTGGTGGCGTTTTGCGTCGCCCCTATTCTGGCGGCGGCGCTCGCCGCGCTGACCGGTGATTTGCAAACATGGCGCGAGGTGCTTTCGACCGTTCTGCCGCGCTACACTGCGACGACGCTGACCCTCGTGGTGGTGGTCGGGATCAGCACGGCGGTGATCGGCTCGGTGACGGCCTGGCTGGTCACGGTCTATCGCTTTCCCGGCGTGCGCATACTCGAGGTGGCGCTTGCGCTGCCGCTGGCCTTTCCGGCCTATGTGATGGCCTATGCCTATACCCATATGCTGGACCACCCCGGCCCGGTGCAGACCGCCCTGCGCGCAGCGACCGGGTGGGGACCGCGCGATTACTGGTTTCCGGAGGTCCGTAGCCTTGGCGGCGCGGCGCTTATGCTGACCATCGTGCTTTATCCCTACGTCTACCTTCTGGCGCGGGCCTCGTTTCGCCAGCAAAGCGCCAATGCCTTTCTGGTGGCGCGCACGCTTGGGCGCTCGCCGCTTGCCGCATTCTGGCGGGTGGCCCTGCCGATGGCGCGCCCGGCGATTGCGGGCGGCGCGCTGTTGGCGGTGATGGAAACCATTGCCGATTTCGGCACCGTGGCCTTTTTCAATGTTCAGACCTTTGCCACCGGCATTTATCAGGCCTGGTTTTCGCTTGGCGATCGCGCAGCGGCGGCACAACTGGCGCTCTGCCTGCTGAGCTTTGCCCTGCTTCTGGCCGGGCTTGAGCGCGCCAGCCGGGGGCGGGCGCGCACCGCCGGGCGCGGCGCGCGGTTCGAGACGATGGAACGCCCCACCTTGCGCGGCGCGGGGGGCTGGATCGCCTGCGCGATTTGCCTTTTACCGGTCCTGCTTGGCTTTGTGATCCCGGTGGTCATGCTGGGCAGCATGGCGATGGGATCGGGGCAAAGCCTGTTGTCGGACCGCTATCTTGGATTCATGGCGAATTCGGTCACCCTTGCCAGCGTGGCGGCGGTGCTGACGGTGATCGGGGCGGTGCTTATCGGCTTTCGCGCCCGCACCAAACCGGGGCGGGCCTCGCGTTGGTTGGTGATCGGGGCCGGGCTTGGCTATGCGGTGCCCGGCGGCGTGATAGCCGTTGGGCTCATGGTGCCGATGGCGGCGCTCGACAATAGCGTGGATGCTTTCATGCGCGAGACATTCGGCATCCGAACCGGGCTTTTGATCACCGGGTCGATCTGGCTGATGGTGCTGGCCTATGTGGCGCGCTTCATGGCCGCCGCGCTCAATGCCTATGACAGCGGTATGGCGACGGTGCCGGGGCATTTCGATGCGATTGGCCGGTCGCTTGGCCAGCCGGGGCCGAAGCTCTTGCTGCGGGTGCATCTTCCGGTGGCGCGCACCAGCGTGTTGACCGCGCTGTTGATCGTCTTTGTCGATGTGATGAAAGAGCTGCCCGCGACGCTTATCCTGCATCCGTTCAACTTTCAGACGCTTGCGGTGCAGGCGCACCGTCTTGCCGCCGACGAGCGGCTGGCCGAGGCGGCGGTGCCCTCGCTTGTGCTGGTCGGGTTTGGTCTTATCCCGGTGCTGATCCTGTGCCGCACGATTGGCCGCGATAGCCGCGGGCGCAGCGCCGCCAAGCTTGGCACGGCGATTTCGGCCGGATAGCGGGGCAGGGGCGCTGCCCCTCTTGGCCCTTGGCCAATTCACCCCGGGATATTTGTCGCAAGAAGAAGCCGCGACCCTATTCGCCGGGACGCTTGAGACTGAATTTTTCGCGGATGACCGAATAATCCTGATAGCCAAGCCGGGTGAGCGGGTTGTAGCGCAGCACGTCGAACATGCCGTCCACCATGCAATCATCGCGCATATGCACGCCGATCACCTCGCCGAAGACGGCGAAATTCGCCTCGCCGGGGAGTTGTACGATCTGGGTCCGTTTGCATTCAAGATTGGCGGGCGCGGCGGCCACGCGGGAACAGGCAATCGTGTCGCATTCGGCCTTGGCCAGGGTGGCGAGCTCGAACTCATCGGTCGCGCGATCCCAGGGGCCGGAGGTTTTGTTCATCGCATCGCGCATCTCGTATTCGACGATGTTCACACAGAACACGCCGGTCTCGCGGATATTGGCGACGCTGTCCTTGGTGTCGCCGCGATCTTCCTTGGCCGAGGTCGAGGAAAACATCACCTGCGGCGGCACGTAAGCCACGGCGTTGAAAAACGAATAGGGCGCAAGGTTGTCGCGCCCATCGGCGCCCCGGGTCGAGATCCAGCCAATCGGGCGCGGGGTCACGATGGAGTTGAACGGATTATGCGGCAGGCCGTGGCCATCCTCGGGTTTGTAGAACATCTGTCTCTCCTTCGTGATCTGGCATGATCTGGTTTGTGCCAGACCTAGCGCCGTGCTAGGCGCATTGCCAGTCGAATTCACGAAAGGGATGGCCCGCATGTTCGATCTGCGGCCCGAAACAGCCGAAGACTGGTGGGAAGTCGAGGCGCTTTATGACCTGTGTTTTGCACCGGGGCGTGAGGCCTTGTCGTCTTACCGGCTGCGCGACGGGGTGGCGCCGGTCGCGGGGCTTAGCCTTGTGGCGCGCGATCCGGGGGGCATTCTGGCCGGGGCGATCCGGTTTTGGCCGGTGCGTGTCGGGCGCGCCGAGGCGCTTTTGCTGGGGCCGGTGGCGGTGCATCCGACCCATCAGGGCGAGGGGCTTGGCCGCTTGCTGATCCAGGACAGCCTTGAGCGGGCGCGGGCAAAAGGCTGGGAGCGGGTGATGCTGGTGGGGGATGCGCCCTATTACGGGCGCTTTGGGTTTGAGCGATTGAGCGGCGTCGAGATGCCGCCGCCGACCAATCCTGAGCGGGTTCTCGGGCTGGAATTACAGCCCGGTGCGTGGGATCATGTCACGGGTAAAGTCACACGTCACGCTTGAATTAGGGGCCGACAGGGGCAATCTGGTACCTCATGGATCACAGTCAGGACACGAAGATGGAGCTTTTGGGCAGGCCGATTGACGCCGAAGAGATCGACGCGCGGCTGTTGGATCTGGCGCGCCGCCATGCGCGCGCGGGCAATGCGGCGATTGATCTCTTGAACCTTGTCGGCGGACAGGCCGAGGGGCTTTTGGATCGTCTGCCGGTGTCGGTGCGGATGCGTCTGGGAGAGGTGACCGAAAACGCGCTTCACCGGGCGATGGAGATGGCGCACCGCTCGCGCGAGGTGGTCGGGGATCAGCCCGGATGGATGGCGAGGGCGGTGACCACGGCGATGGGCGCGGCGGGCGGCATGGGGGGCCTGCCGACGGCACTGGCGGAACTGCCGGTGACCACGACGGTGCTTTTGCGCGCCATTCAGGACGTGGCGATCGAGCATGGCTTTGATCCCGCAGAGGCAAGCGTGCGCTTCGAGGCGGTCGAGGTGTTCGGCGCGGCTGGCCCCCTGTCGGGCGATGATGGCGCCGACCTTGGGTTTATCGGCACGCGCGTCACGGTCACCGGGGCCGCGCTGAATTCGCTGATTGCGCGGGTCGCGCCACGGCTGGCCACGGTGTTGGGGCAAAAGCTTGCGGCGCAAACGGTGCCGATTTTGGGTGCCGCGGCCGGTGCGGCGACGAATTACGCCTATACCAGCTATTATCAGCAGATGGCGCATGTGCATTTCGGCCTGCGCCGTCTGGCGATTGACGCCGGGCGTGACCACGGTGATATGGTCGAGGCGCTGCGCCTGAAGGTCGAGAAATTACCGGCCCAACGGGCCTAGGACCGGGGCGCTTTACGCCGCCAGCCACACTTCGAGAAACAGCATCAGCACAAGCCCGATGGCAAAACCAAGCGTGGCCTTGTTCTGATGGCCGCAGCGGTGGGTTTCGGGGATGATCTCGTGGCTGATGACGTAAAGCATCGCGCCGGCCGAAAAGGCCAGCCCCCAGGGCAGAAACGGCTCGGAGACCGAGATGATCGCCGCCCCAAGCAGGCCGCCAATCGGCTCGACAAGGCCGGTCAGGGCGGCGATGCCGAAGGCGCGGCGACGGCTATAGCCCTCGCCAAGCAGGGCGACGGCAACGGCAAGCCCTTCGGGCGCGTTCTGAAGCCCGATCCCGAGCGCCAGCGGTATTCCCCCCGAAAGCCCATGCGCGCCAAAGCCAACGCCCACGGCAAGCCCTTCGGGAAAGTTGTGGATCGTGATCGCAATGATGAACAGCCAGACCCGCCGGAGCGATGCGGCCTCCGGGCCTTCGCGCCCGGTGTTGAAATGCTCGTGCGGCAGGGTTTCATTCAAGAGCGCGACCGCAGCCATCCCCAAAAGGATGCCGCCCACGGCAATCGCCGCAGGTATTGCCCCCTCGCCATAGTGTTCGGTGGCAGCATCAAGCGAGGGAATGATCAGCGAAAAGAACGAGGCCGACAGCATCACGCCAGCCGCAAAGCCAAGCGACATATCGCGCATCGCGCGGCTTGGTCTTTTGCCCATCAGTACCGGAATTGCACCCACGGCGGTCATCAGACCGGCAAGCAGGCTTCCGATAAATCCGAGTGCAATGGGCGATAAGATGTCCACGGTGATCCTGTGCATGGCTGGTTTCGGCTTGTCATACAGGGTTTGGATGGGTATTGAAAATCCGAACTCTGCAAGCCGGAATGGCCCGGATTTCCGGGTCGGCCATGGGCCGGGACACCGTGGGTTTCACCCACCCTACGCAAACCCGAAGGGTCAGAATTTGTCGCGCATATGCACCATCACCGCATCGCGCACGGATTGGGTGCCGCTGTCACGCTCGGAGTGGATGACATCGCGCAATTCGTGCAGATCAAGCCGACGCAGCAGGCTTTTGACCGGCCCGATTGAGGCGGGGCGCATCGACAGCGTGCGAAAGCCGATGGCGGCCAGACAGGCGGCCTCGACCGGCCGACCGGCATCCTCGCCGCAAAAACTGAGCGGGGTGCCGGTGGTGGCGCAGCGATAGACGATGCCTTCGAGAAAGTTCAGAAAGCTGACATTGAGGGTGTCATAGCGCTTGCGCACGCGCTCGTTTTCGCGATCAGCGGCAAAGAAGAACTGTTTAAGGTCATTGCCCCCGACCGAGATGAAATCGACCTCGCGGTAGAAATCATCCGGCGCGAAGGCAAGCGACGGGGTTTCAAGCATTGCCCCGACCTCGATCGAGGCAGGTTGGGGGTGGCCAAGAATGCGCTCGCGTTCAAGCGCCTTGTCCATCTCGGCGCGCGCGGCGGTGAATTCGCTGCGCTGCGCCACGAAGGGGAACATGATCGACAGATGCCGCCCCTTGGCGCCCCGGATCAGCGCCTGAAGCTGCATGCGCATGACGCCCGGTTTGTCCAATCCGACGCGGATCGCGCGCCAGCCCATGGCCGGGTTCGGCTCGTCCGTGGCCTTCATGTAGGGCAGGACCTTGTCCGACCCGATATCAAGCGTGCGAAACACCACGCGCTGACCCTTGGCGGCATCCATCACCCGCGAATAAAGCTCTGACAACTCGGCGCGCTTGGGCATATGGCTTCGGATCAGGAACTGAAGCTCGGTGCGAAACAGGCCCACGCCTTCGGCGCCGGAGCTTTCAAGACTGGGCAGATCGGCCATCAGGCCCGCGTTCATCTTGAGCTTGATATGCTGACCACAGAGCGTATCGGCGGGCTTGTCGCGGATCGAGGCATAGCGTTCCTGCGCGGTTGCCTGCATCGCCATCTTGTCGCGAAAGGCCGCCACGATCGCGTCGTCGGGGCGCAGATGCGCCAGCCCCTGATCGCCATCCACCAGAATGGGATCGCCGTTCAGCGCCTCTGTGGTGATGCGCGCCGCGTGGATCACCAGCGGAATCGCCAGGGCCCGCGCCACAATCGCCGCATGGCTGCCGACAGAGCCCTCTTCAAGTACGATCCCCTTGAGAGAGCGGCCATAATCCAAAAGCTCGGCCGGACCGATGTTGCGCGCAATGAGGATCGGATCGGATGGCATCTCGGCCCCGGTTTCTGCGCCTTGCCCGGTCAGAATACGCAAAAGCCGGTTCGAAAGATCATCAAGATCATGCAGGCGGTCACGCAGGTAGGAGTCGCTGACCTGATTCATCCGCGCGCGCGCCGCTGATTGCTCTTTCTCGACGGCGGCCTCGGCGGACAGGCCGCTATCTATGTCCGCTTCCATCCGGCGCATCCACCCCTTGGAATTGGCGAACATCCGATAGGCCTCGAGCACCTCAAGCTGATCCTTGTCGCCCCCGGCGGTCGAGAGCATCCGGTCAACGCCGACGCGCAGGGTCTCGACCGCCTCATGCAGGCGCTCCAGCTCGCGCACCGGGTCTTCGGCAATCGGGTTGGCGACAACGACGCGCGGCTCGTGAAGCCAGACATGGCCCTGCGCGGTGCCTTCCTGCACGGTGGTGCCGCGAAACAGCTTGGCCTGTTGGTGGCGCGCGGACATCGCCGCGCCTTCGCCGACAAAGGCGCCAAGCTCGGCCATCTCTGCCAGCACCATGGCGACCACTTCGACGGCGTAAATCTCTTCTTCCGAGAAAAGCCGCGCTTGCTTGGATTGCACCACCAGCACGCCAAGCTTTTCGCCAAGCCGCTGGATCGGCACGCCCATGAAGGACGAATAGGCCTCTTCCCCGGTTTCCGGCATGAAACGAAAGCCCTTGGTCGCGGGCGCATCATCGGTGTTCACGACCTGACCGTGGCGCGCCACACGGCCCACAAGGCCCTCGCCAAGCTTGAGCCGGGTTTCGTGCACGGCCTGCGGATTAAGCCCCTGCGTGGCGCAAAGCTCCAGCGTGTCTTCGTCGCGAAACAGGTAGATCGAGCACACCTCGGTGCGCATTTCCTCGGCAATCAGCCGGGTGATCTGATCGAGCCGGGCCTGACCTGCGGCATCTTCGGCCATGACATCACGCAGACGCCCCAGCATCTTCCGGCTGTCGGTCTTGAATGTCTTGGTCATGGCAGCATTGCACCCCGGGCGCGGTTTCAGATCCTGGACCGACCCTTACCGCAAATTATCCGGCAGAAACAGGATCAGGCCGCTTTATCCAATTCAAAGGCATCATGCAGGGCTTGGACCGCAAGTTCCATGTATTTCCGGTCGACCAGCACAGAAATCTTGATCTCTGAGGTTGCAATGACCTTGATGTTCACACCTTCATCGGACAGCGTCTTGAACATCTTGGCGGCCACACCCGATTGGCTCCGCATGCCGATGCCGACGGCGGAAATCTTGGCCACATCGGTGTCAGCAACCAGATCGTGATAGTTGATCTCGCCCTTTTCCTTGGCCTCCTGCAGCGCTTTTTCCGCGCGCTTGACCTGATCGGTGGGGCACGAAAACGTCATGTCGGTACGGCCCTCTTCGGCGATGTTCTGAATGATCATATCGACATTCACACCGGCATCGGACAACGGCCCGAAGATTGCGGCGGCGATGCCGGGGCGGTCGGCGACAGAAATGAGGGTCATCTTTGCCTCGTCTCGCGAATAGGCGATGCCACTTACGACATTTGATTCCATGATTTCCTCCTCGGCGCAGACCAGGGTTCCTGCGTCGTCTGATTGCTCCTCAAAGCTGCTGAGAACCCGCAGCCGGACATTGTAGCGCATCGCCAGCTCGACCGAGCGGGTCTGAAGCACTTTGGCCCCAAGCGAGGCCAGTTCAAGCATTTCCTCGAAGGCAATCTTGTCAAGCTTGCGCGCCTTCGAGCTGATCCTTGGGTCGGTGGTATAGACACCATCGACATCGGTATAAATATCGCACCGCTCGGCGCCAAAGGCGGCGGCAAAGGCCACGGCGGTGGTATCCGATCCGCCCCGCCCAAGCGTGGTGATGCGCCCCTCGGGGGAAATCCCCTGAAAGCCGGCAACCACGGCGACGCGCATGCCCTCGCCGAACTTGGCGTTGAGGTTGTCGGTGGGAATTTCTTCGATACGGGCCGAAGAATGCGCCGAGTTGGTCATGAGCGGCACTTGCCAGCCCTGCCAGCTGCGTGCGGGCACGTTCATTTCCTGAAGCGTCAGCGCCATGAGACCGGCAGTGATGTTCTCTCCGGAACTGACCACGGCGTCATATTCACGCGCATCGTAAAGAGGCGAGATTTCATTGACCCAGCCGACAAGCTCGTTGGTTTTGCCCGACATGGCAGAGACAATGACGATCACGTCATAGCCTTTGGCCACTTCAACGCCCACGCGTTTTGCGGCGCGGCGGATACGGTCAAGCGTGGCAACAGAGGTGCCACCGAATTTCATAACGAGAACGGGCATGATCTATGTCCTGGGCCAGTTTGTCGCGCGCGGTTTACGCGCGGGCAGGGCCCGGTGCAAGAGGGCAGGTGTCGCAGGGCGCAACAGACCAGAAAATTAGTAGGAATTTTCTGGGACATTTTCTTCGGAGGAAGAAAATGGGCGCTCTGCCTAGAACGGGTGGTCCTGGCCGTCATAGGTACGAAAGCATCCGGTGCCGGCCAGATCAAGCTCTGCAAACCGCTCAACCAGCCCCTGGGCGGCCTCTTCCACCGAAATGGCGGCGGCGTCCCCGCCCATGTCGGTGCGCACCCAGCCGGGATGATAGATGCCAACGGCAATACCCTCAGGCGCCAGATCAACCGCCAGGTTGCGCCCAAGATTTAGCGCCGCCGCCTTTGAGGCCCGATAGATATAGCTGCCTCCGGGCGCGCGGGTCTGGCTTGCCATCTGGCTTGAGATCACCGCGATCTTGCCCGCCTTTGCCGCCTTGATCCGCGGCAAGAGTGTCTGAACGCTCAGGAAAACGCCGGTCACATTGGTGGCAAACGCCTGTGCCCACATCGAGGCCGGGTAGCCATCTTCGAGGGTTTCGTGCTTGTCGGGATAGACCCCGGCGTTGCAGATCAAAAGATCGACCGGCTGATCGGCGATCTGCTGTGCCATCGCGTGATGCGCGGTCGGATCGGTCACATCAAGCGCGATCAAATCGCCCGAGGGCGCGCGCGCCGTGCCGGTCACCTGGTGCCCGGCCGCGCGATAGCTGTCTGCGAGCGCCTTGCCAATGCCGCGATTCGCGCCTGTGATGACGATATGCATGGATATCCTTTCGGGATGTGATCAGTTTGACTTGCGGCCCGGAATAAAGGGCAGGGGGGCAACGGGCACGCCCTCTTCGACAAGTTTGCGCGCCTCTTCGGGGCGGGCTTCGCCGTAAATCGCGCGTTCGGGCGTGACACCGTCATGCATGTCGCGCGCCTCGCGCGCGAAATTGCCGCCGACATATTCCGAGTTTTCCTCGATCTTGCGTCGCAATTCAGCCATGGCCTGTTCTGCGGGGCTTGCGGGTTTGCTAAGCGCGCCGCCCTCGGCTTGGGGGGGCGCGCCGTCTGGCGCGTCTTTGCGACTGGAGCGTACACGCGGCGCCATAAGCGCCTTTTCCACCTCATCCGATCCGCAGACAGCACAGGTTACCATGCTGCGGGCGCGCAGTTTTTCAAAGGCTTCGGCCGATTGGAACCAGCTGTCAAAGCGGTGATCCCCGGCGCATTTCAGGCTGAATTGAATCATGTCCCGGTCCAAATGCAATACGAGTGATACTTACGTGTGGCCGGGCAAAAATCAAGGCGCTACCGCGCCTTAAAGGCCCAATCGGTGCGGATCGAAGCCCCGGATAATATGCGCAAGTTCCGGCTCCTCCACGCGGGCGGCGGCCTTTTTGGGGCGCAGCCACTTGTGTTTGCGCTGTCCGGCCTCGGGGAATTTTCCGGCAAGGGTCTTGACCCGCACCGGATAGACCATCGCAAGACAAGGCAGGCCACGCTCTGGCCCGATTGCCTTGGTATAGGAATAGGCGCCAAGGCATTGCTCATAGGCGCGACCGCGCACGCCGGCCTCTTCCCAGGCCTCAAGCAGGGCGATTTCGGCGGGGGTCTTGCCCGCCACCGGCCAGCCCTTGGGCATGATCCAGCGGCCCGATCCACGGCTTGTGATCAACAGGATTTCGGGCTTGTCTCGCACCATACGGTAGCAAAGCGCTGCAAATTGCGTGCGCACTTCGGTCTTTGTGGCCGCCGAGAGGGCAAGCGGCATTTGCTGTATCGCCTGAAAGCTCATTCGCCCGTTCCCTGAGGCTGCTCGTTCCGTTGGGAGGTACGAACAATCATATTACGACACCCCGCGATCTTGCCAGCGAGATTTGCAGACAACGGTGCGTCACACCGCAGATCGTGACCAATCTGCCCCGAAAATGGCCAACACCCCGTTAGGTCTCTTTGCTGTCAGCCGGAGTATCGTCCTTCGGCGCGGGATTGGCGGTTTCTTCGAGCTGGGACAAGAGCATGGTTTCAAGGTCTTTTTCCAACTCGCGTGCGCGCTTGATATAGGCGGCGTTGTCGAGTGTCGGGATGCTGGGATCCCAAAGCGCCGCCAGTTCGCGCACCGATGCGCGATCATGCTGATAAAAGGTTTTCTCAAGCTCTGCCGCCTCGAAATCCGTCAGACCCATGTTTTCGAGCACATAGCGCCCCGCGCGCAGCGAGCTGTCGAAGAGTTCGCGAACGATGTCATTGGCCCCTGCCTGATAAAGGCGAAACACATGGGTACGGTCGCGCGCGCGCGCGATGATGTGAAGATCGGGGCATTCGCGGCGCGCAAAGGCGACAAGGCGCACGGCGGCCTCCGGGTCATCAAGTGCCGCCACAAGAACGCGCGCCTCGTGCAGGCCTGCGGCATGCAGAAGATCGGGGCGCGTCGGGTCGCCAAAGAACCCCTTGATGCCAAAGCGGCGCATGCTCTGGATCGCGTTGAGGTCATGGTCAAGCACCACGGTTTCAAACCCGCTTGAACGCACAAGCCGGTTGACCACCTGCCCGAACCGCCCGATTCCGGCGATGATCACCGGGCCTTTGATGTCGATCTCATCGGCATCCTGCGCCTCGCCACTGTCCTGAATGCGCTGTGAGAGCCAGTCATAAAGAATGAACAAAAGCGGCGTGATCAGCATGGTCATCGCCACCACAAGCAAGAGCGTTTCGCTCAGCCCGCGCGGCAGAACATGCTGCTGATCGGTAAAGCCGATCAGCACAAGCCCGAATTCCCCTGCCTGCGCCAATCCCAGCGTGAACAGCCACAAGTCGCGCCCGCGCAGAGCAAAGGCCCAGCCCAGAATACAAAGCACGCTGCCCTTGATCACTATCACCGCAAGCGCCAGCCCAAGGATCAGAAACGGCGCGCCGAGCAGGGTGGTGAAATTGATCCCCGCCCCGACGGTGATAAAGAACAGGCCCAGCAACAGGCCCTTGAACGGTGCGATATCGCTTTCAAGTTCGTGGCGGAATTCGCTGTTGGCCAGAACCACCCCGGCGAGAAACGCGCCAAGGGCGGGCGAGAGCCCCACCAGCATCATCAGAAACGAAATCGACACCACGATCAAAAGGGCAAGCGCCGTGTACATTTCACGCAGGCGCGCGGCATGGATAAAGCGAAACACCGGTCGCGTCAGGTAAATACCGGCCAGAATGATCGCGACCACCGCGCCGATGGTGACAAGCGCAGCCCCCCAACCCGGCAGGCTTGCAATCAGTGATTGCGCCACCTGATGCGCGCCGGTTGCGCCGTGATCCGCCGTTTCGGCCTCGCGTGTGAGAAACTCGCCCAGCACCATATCGGCGGTTTTCGGCAGCGCCAGAAGCGGCAGGAAGGCCAGCATCGGGATCACTGCGATATCCTGTGTCAGCAACACCGAAAACGCCGAGCGCCCGCCCCCCGTGCGCATCAGCCCCTTTTCCGACAGGGTTTGCAAAACGATCGCCGTCGAGGAAAGCGCAAAGATAAGGCCGATCGCAAGCGCCACACTCCAGCCAAGGCCCAAAAGGTTCGCCCCGGTCATGATCGCCAGCGTGGTCAGAACGATCTGCAAGCCGCCAAGACCCAGCAGGCGGTGGCGCATATCCCAGAGCGCGCGCGGCTCAAGCTCCAGCCCGATCAGGAAGAGCATCATCACCACGCCGAATTCGGCAACATGCCGTAATTCGGCGGTTTCATGGCCGCCGACAAAGCCAAACACCGGCCCGATCAGCACCCCGGCCAACAGGTAGCCAAGCACCGACCCAAGCCCGAGCCGCGCGGCCAGGGGCACGGCAATCACGGTTGCTGCGAGATAGATCGAAGCCTGGAAAAGAAACCCTTCCATCAGCCCTTGGGCATCCGGAGAACCACGTCGCGGCCGCTCTTTTTATAGCGAAGTTCGGTGTCGCCGATGGCCGATACACGCCCGCCGTTCAAGCGGTCGCCGACCTGTACCTTTTGATAGCGGCCATTGGACAGGCGTACGAGGGCGCGGCGGTTCTTGGGGTTGCCGTAAACGCCAATCAGATTGACGTTGCGCAGGTTGATCGCGTTGCGCGATGTCGCCTGTCGCGCCACCGAGGCGGTGGTTGGAATAGACGGGGCGGCGCGCTTGGCTGTCTGCCCGGAAATGCTCTGCGTGTCGGCCGGTTTGCTGCGGCGCACGATCCTGTCAAAATTACCGGGCCGGGTTTTCGGCTTGAGCGAGGCAAGCACCGCCTGCGCCGTGCCGCGCGTCTCGGGCTCGGGCGTTTCAACGGCCTCGGCCAGGGCAGCCGCCACCGCAGAGGCGGCAGCGGCTGAATTGGCGGTGACGGTGGCATTGGCGGCGGCCTGAATGACCGATTGAGGCCGCGTGCGAGGCCGCAGCGCCGCAAGCTCTGATCGCGTGCGCCCGCTCAGCGCGCCGCGTTCCTGTTGCTCGGCCAGATTTTCGGGGCGGGTGCGCGGGCGAATACCGCCAAGGCGTTTTTGCTCGGCCAGGGCCTCGGCGGTTTGCTCGATCCCCGGCAGCGGTACGGCGCGGGCGGGCATGTCGGGCGGGCTGCGCGGTGGCGGGCCTGCGCGCACCAACACACCATCCGGCGTCAGCGCGCCACCCGGCGTCGCCAGAACAAAGCCGCGCGGGCCAATCACGAACTGCGTGCCCGGCGGCGCCGGTGAGGCGGGCGTTTCGGGCCGTCTGTCCGCCTGCGCGGTCGGCGCATCGGGCAGGGCAACGGCATCCTGGAAATTCACCTTGTCGTCAATCGAGGTAAGGTAAAAATCATCAAGTCCGGTGGGATTTGGGGCCTTTGTCGGGGTTGGGGCCATCTGCCAGATTCCGGTCGCCGCATAACGCGCAAGCGGCTGATCCGGGGTAAGTTCCACCGCCGTGGCAGAAGGGTCCATCGCGGCGATCTCGACCTCTGGCTCTGGTTCGATCTCATCGGGTTGCGGGGCAAGCGCGGTGTCGATCGGGGTCTCCTCAGGGGCGGGCCCTTCGGGCAACGGGGTCGGCTGATTGGCGGCATCCGCCACCGGGTCTTCGGTTGCGCTCGGCGGTGCGGTGGGGGTAGCCACGATCTCGGGCGGGGATTTGCGGAAAATTCCGGCAACTCCGTCGTCGGTGAACATCGCCGCCCATGCCGCGATGATCATCAGAATGATCAACAGGATGGCCGTCAGGATCACGCCCAGATAGCGCGGTTTCCCGCCCACGGCCTGATCGGTGCGCGCACCAAAGATCGTCAGGCGCTCGGCCTCTGCCGTTGAATTGGCACTGGTTTTGGCGGGCTTGGCGGGCGCGCTGCGGCGGCTGAGAAAGCCGAGCTTGCGCGGCGCTTTGGCCGTGTCACTGTCTTTTGGCGCAGACGACAGGCTTGCCGCGGCAAGGTCGGTCAGCGCCGGTTCCGCGGCACCGGTCAGGTAAGGCGCAGGGCCGGGGCCTGGCAGATCAGGCAGCGGCGCCGAAGGGGCTGTCGGTGTAAAGCGCGCGGCACCGGCCAGTTTTGGGGCCTGTCCCGGTTCAGTCCCGCGATCAGCGCGGATACTGGAAAACGCGACCGGCGGCATTTCGGCGGGTGGCTCGGGGGCGGGCTTGGCGGGGGCGGGCGTTTCCGGCGCCTTCTCAGCAGGGAGGGCTGGTGTCGGCGCAGGGGCTTGCGGCACATCGGGAACCGTCGCAAGCGCCTCAGCGACCTCAGCGACCTCAGCGACCTCAGCGACCTCAGCGACCTCAGCGACCTCTGGCATATGGGCCGCGCCGATGATTGCCACCGCAGTTTCGTCGCGATCAATCCGGACCTTGGCCCCAAGCGTGTCGCGGGCATGCCGGGTGATGCCGAAAAACGGCTCGCCGGGAAAAGGGCTGTCATCGGGGCGCGCGACAAAGCTTATTGGGTTGACCTCGTGCTCAAGCCCGAAGGCCTCGGCCTCGTCCAGCGTTTCACGGGCAACGGCAGCCACCAAAATCCTGTCGCCGTCCAAGGCCCAATCATAGGCCAGATCGTCAAGCGCATAGGGCGTGGCCCCGTCAAGTGCGTCGGTCACCGCCCGATCAAGATCGCCGTCCGGGGCGCTGTCCGCGGAAAGCTCAAGATATTTGATCTGCTCGTTCGGCAGGATCAGCTTGGTGGCAAAGCCCGACGGATCAAGCGCCTTGGCCTTGGCCCGCAAGGCCGCCAGATCGCCGCTCAGGTCCCTTGCGTCGAGGGTCACCTCGCCCACCAGATGCCAGCCCGCGCCGGCGCGGTGCAAAAGGGCGATGCCCTCAAAGGACAGGGATAAGGCGAAATTGGGTTTCATCTGTACCGCTCTAACACTGGCAAGGCGCAATCGGGAGTCCTGCGTTCACCGCGTTGATTTTATAGCAGCTTCGCGCCGAGGCAAACAAAAACCCCCGCCTGGCGCCGCAAGTGACGGGGCCGGGCGGGGGAGGGTGCGGCGCGGGGTTACCCGTGGGCCTTGGTCAGCGCCTGATCCAGATCGGCGATGATATCGGCCGCATCCTCAATCCCGATAGAGATGCGGACCACGTTCGGCGCGGCCCCGGCGGCGGTCTGTTGCTCCGGAGATAGCTGGCGGTGCGTGGTCGAGGCCGAATGGATCACAAGGCTTCGGGTGTCGCCAAGGTTGGCCACATGGCTGAACAATTCCAGACTGTCGACAAAGCGCGTGCAGGCGTCATAGCCGCCCTTGAGCGCGATGGTGAACAGCCCGCCGGCGCCCTTGGGGCAAATCCGCGCAACGCGGTCGTGATAGGGCGACGATGCCAGCCCGGCATAGGTCACTGCCTCGATCGTCGGGTGGCTTTCAAGCCAGCCCGCCACTTTTTCGGCGTTCAGAACATGGCGCTCCATGCGCAGGCTGAGGGTTTCGATCCCCATCAAGGTGTAATGCGCGGCTTGCGGATTGAGGGTCATGCCCAGATCGCGCAGACCGATGGCAATGCCGTGAAAGGTAAAGGCGAGCGGGCCAAAGGTCTCGTGGAACTTGAGGCCGTGATAGGCAGGCTCGGGTTCGCTCAGCGACGGAAACTTATCCGAGGCGGACCAGTCGAAATTGCCCGAATCCACTACGACGCCGCCGGTGACGGTGCCATTGCCGGTGAGGTATTTGGTCATCGAATGCACGACAAGTGTCGCGCCATGTTCGATCGGGCGGCAGAGGTAAGGCGTGGCGCTTGTGTTATCCACGATAAGCGGCAGACCAGCGGCATCGGCGATCTTCGCCACCGCATCCAGATCGGTGATATAGCCACCGGGATTGGCGATGGATTCGCAGAATACGGCGCGGGTATTGTCATCAATCGCGGCCGCCACGGCATCGAGATCGTCGAAATCAACGAATGTAGCCGACCAGCCAAAGCGCTTGATGGTCTGGCTGAACTGGGTGATCGAGCCGCCATAAAGCCGGGTCGAGACCACCACGTTAAGGCCCGGCCCCATCAGCGGAAAAAGCGCCATGATCTGGGCCGCGTGACCCGATGAGCAACACACTGCGCCGACGCCGCCCTCAAGTGTGGCCACACGTTCCTGAAGTGCGGCAACGGTCGGGTTGGTCAGCCGCGAATAGATATATCCCACCTCTTGCAGATTGAAGAGCGCCGCGGCGTGTTCCGCGTCGCGGAATACATAGGCGGTTGTCTGGTAAATCGGCACCTGCCGCGCGCCGGTGGCGGGGTCAGGCCGGGCGCCGGCGTGAATTTGCAATGTGTCAAAGCCATAAGCCATTTGGTCGATCCTCCTCGGAAATGCTTGCATTCGGGTTTAGGGCATCCGAGTTTGCGCCACAACTGGCGTTAAGACATTCAGAGGAGGCCAAGATGGCATATCCGTTTCACCTTGCGATCAATGTGACCGACCTGGACGCGGCGCGCGGCTTTTATGGCGGGCTTTTGGGGGCTCTTGAGGGAAGATCGACCGCGACCTGGGTCGATTTCGATTTTTTCGGCCATCAGCTCAGCCTGCACCTGGGCCCGCCCTTCGCCACGCAGGCGACCGGAAAAGTTGGCGATCACATGGTGCAGATGCCGCATTTCGGGGTGGTTCTTCCGCTTGAGACATGGCGCGAGGTGGCGGAGCGGCTTGCGCAGGCGGGTACAGAATTCGTGATCCCGCCCACGGTGCGCTTTGAAGGAGAGCCGGGAGAGCAATGGACGATGTTCTTCTGTGATCCCTCGGGCAACCCTGTGGAATTGAAAGGTTTTGCCGATATGAACGCTGTGTTTGCATCTTGAGAGGCAAGATTTTTCGACGAAAAATCTTAACCCCAGAAAATTCGGCGAATTTTCTGGGGCCTAGCGCATCCAAAATCCGTTGCGTTTGATCGTATTGCGGATCGCCTGTTCGCGGCGTGGCAGGTCGTCCTGATCAAAAAGGGCGCGCACTTTTTGGCCGCGCCCCTGGTAGATCATTCGCTTGATCGGATCGTATTCCTTGAGTACCTTCTTGACCCGGTTCGGCGCTGTCACGTTTTCCAGAACCTTTACCACATGATCGGATTCGCGCGCATAGAGCAGCGGCAGAACCCGGTAATGACAGGTGACGTCGCCATCCAAAAGACCGGTCGGGATCGTGTCACGCCCCCCGCCAAGTGAATGGATCACCAAAGGCAGGGCCACCTGATCAAGCCAGGGATCAAGCGACTGACAGATAAGCTCTGGTGGGGCGTCCTTGGCGATGGCCAGTGCATACTCCAAAAACCGTTGGCCAAAGGCATGCGGGCATTTGTAAAAGAAGAACCCGGCGTTGAAATAAAGATAGCGCTGCCAGTATTCATCGGGCTGGCTCAGATCCAGAGAGCTTTCAAAATCAAGCCCGAACCTGTCGTAAAGCGATTTCCAGATGGCGCCATAGCCGGGGCCGTAAAGTTCAAGCTGCGGCCAGGTGCCTTCGCGCCGCATCGAGGCGGTGGGGCGGTCAAAATTAAACGGCACCCGGCTCAGATCACCGGTCACAAGCGTATCAGTGTCGAAAAACACGAAAGGCTCGCCTTTGGGCAGGCTGAGAAGGGCTTCGATCTTATTGCCATAGGGATAGACATGGCCAAAATGCTTACTCTCGAATGGGAGGATCTCGGCGCCGAGCTCTTCCAGCAACGTGCGGGTCTCTTCACCCTTGATACGCGGGTCATTGGGCCAGAGCGCGCCGGGCTGAGGTTCGGCCACGAACAGCCGACCTTGAAAGCCGGGGCTCTGGTCGCGCAGAGAGGCTGCGAAAATCAGCGCCTCGAATTGCAGCCGACCGCCCTGACCGACAATCACGATGTTGAGCGTGCTCTGTTGTTCCGTGGTCTTTGCCATGCCCGCGCCCCGGTTTATGCCTTACTGCTTTTGTGGGCAGTATAGGCACAATCCGACAGGGGCAGAAGAGGGGAAGCGACCTGCTATCAGGCCCGCACCTCGTCTGCCGGGGTTTTGAGGGCTTTGACCGCCTCATATTGCGACAGAAATACCCGGCCGGTCAGTTCATCCAGAAAATGCTGCGCCTCAAGGCGATCCATCACCGGGCCTTTGACCTCAGAGAGGTGAAGCTGAACATTCATTTCGCGCAGGCGGTCGTTGATCGTTTCAAGCGATTCAAGCGCGCTGAAGTCAATCTCGTTGATCGCGGAGCATTGCAGGATGACGTGGCGAATATTTGGATCACGCGCGACCCGGTTGTGAATTTTCTCCTCAAGGAAACGGGCATTCGCAAAATAGAGGCTTTCATCGACCCGAAGGCTTACGATGTGCGGATCGGTCAAAACCTTGTGGCGCAGGATATTGCGGAAATGTTCGGTGCCGGGCATTTGCCCGACTTCGGCCACGTGAGGGCGCGATGATCTGTAAAGATGCAACAGGATCGACACCCCAACCCCGGAGGACACGCCCAGCTCGACCCCGAACCCAAGCGTCAGAAGGATGGTCGCAAGAACGGCGGCAAAATCGGCCTTTGAATAGCCCCAGCTGCGTTTGAGGATGCTGAAATCCACAAGGCTGAGCACGGCAACAATGATTGTCGCGGCAAGCGTCGCCTTGGGCAGGAAATAGATCAGCGGTGTGAGAAACAGCGCCGCAATCGCCAGCCCGACCGCCGTATAGGCCCCCGCCGCGGGCGTTTCAGCGCCCGCATCAAAGTTCACGACTGAGCGTGAAAACCCGCCGGTCACCGGAAAGCCGCCAGTGAACGCGGCGCCGATATTGGCGGCGCCAAGGCCGATCAATTCCTGATCGGGGTCGATCCGCTGGCGTTTCTTGGCCGCCAATGTCTGGGCCACCGAGATCGATTCAACAAAACCGATGATCGAGATCAGGAAAGCCGGCAGCAAAAGCTGGCCCAGAAGGCCGGGCGACAGCGACGGCAGGGTCAGCGGCGGCAGGCTTTGCGGCACCTCGCCGACGATTTTCACGCCCTGATCCGCCAGCCCGAACCCCCAGACGGCCAGTGTGCTCAGCACGACAACCGCAACCGGACCGGCCTTGACCATGATGCCCGTCACGCCCGCACCCGCACCAAGGCGCTGCATCAGCGGCTTGAGACCCTTGCGCACCCAGAACAGGAATGCGGTCCCAAGCACCCCGATCACGGCGGTGATTACATTGGTTTCGCCCAGATGCTCGATCAGCGACACCACAATTTCCCAGAGATTATGACCCTGCGCATTGATGCCGAGGATATGCTTGAGCTGGCTCGCGGCGATGATCAAGCCCGAGGCGGTGATAAAGCCCGCAATCACCGGATGCGACAGGAAATTGGCCACGAATCCAAGCCGGAAAAGCCCCATGCCCAAGAGGATCACCCCCGACAACCCCGCCAGCGACAGGGCCGCAACGCCATAGCCCATGGTGCCCTGTTCCACGATATTGCTCAATGCGGCGGCGGTCATCAGTGACACCACGGCGACCGGGCCGACGGCGAGCGCGCGGCTGGTGCCAAAGATCGCATAAAGGATGATCGGCGCGATCGAGGCATAAAGCCCGGCCTCGGGCGGCAACCCCGCCAGAAGGGCATAGGCCAGCGATTGCGGGATCAGCATGATCGTGACGATCAGGGCCGCAATAAGGTCATTGCCAAGGGCTGTGCGATCATAGGCCCCGCCCCATTTCAGAATGGGCAGATAGCGGATCAGGTAAGGGTGCATATAAGGCTCTGTCTTGTCGGCGCCACCTTCGCGGGGGATGCAAAGGCGGCGCGCCAGCGGGTTACTTTACAGTGACTTTTTCGGGCTTGGCCATCCATTCGCGGCCCTTGAGCATGGCCTTCCAATAGATCGGCGGCAGCATCTTTTCCTTCAGGAACCATGCCGCACGTGACGGCTTGGTGCCGTCGATAAAGGCCTTTGGGAAACTCGGGAGAAGCGTGCCGCCATAGCCGAATTCCGCCAGTACGATCTTGCCGCGCTCGACCGTCAGCGGGCAAGAGCCATAGCCGTTATATTGCGCCACGGGCGAGCCGCCGCGCATGTCCGCCACGATGTTCTCGGCCACGATAGGGGCCTGAATCCGCGCGGCGGCGGCGGTCTTGGCGTTGGGGGCGTTCATCACATCGCCCAGTGACCAGATGTTGTCATAGGTTTTGTGGCGCAGCGTTGCCTGATCCACATCGACCCACCCCGCCGCATCCGCCAGCGGCGAAACGCGGATGAAATCGGGCGCGGTCTGGGGCGGGCAGACATGCATCATGTCAAACTCCATCTCGACCCGCTCGACCGGGGTGTCGGGCTTGGCGACATCGAACCAGGCCTTTTTGGCGGGGCCGTCAACCGCGACCAGATTATGAAAGAAATTCAGCGTGGCGTCGTATTTCTTGACGTAGTCCATCAGCGCCGGAACGTAATCCTTGACCCCGAAGAGAACGCCACCGGCATTGTTGAACTGAATGTCGATATCCTTGAGAACGCCACGCCAGAACCAGGCATCGCCCGACAGATACATCGCCTTTTGCGGCGCGCCGGCGCATTTGATCGGCATCGGGGGCTGGGTAAAGATCGCGCGGCCCTCTTTCAGGCCCTGCACCAGCTCCCAGGTATAAGGCGCCAGATCATAGCGGTAATTTGAAGTCACGCCGTTCTGGCCCAAAGTGTCGACAAGGCCGTCGATCTTGTGCCAGTCAAGCTTGATCCCCGGACAGACGATAAGGCGCTTGTATTTCACCACCCGACAGCCATCGAGGATGATCGCGTTATTGTCCGGCTCGAATGCGGCGACGGCGGATTTGATCCAATGCACGCCGCTCGGAATAAGCGATCCCATGGTGCGTGCGGTGTCTGATGCCTCGAAGATACCGCCGCCGACCATGGTCCAGCCGGGTTGGTAATAATGGATATCGGCGGGGTCGATGATCGCGATCTCAAGCCCCGGTTTGCGGGCCTTCAGACTTGCGGCGGCGGCAAGGCCACCGGCACCGGCCCCGACGATCACCACCTCAAAGCTGGCATCGCCCGTATCGGTCGGCGTCTTGCCGCCATTGGCGATCCGGCGCACCACGCCCGCCATGTCATACCCCGCCGCCTTGGTCGCGGCGAGAATGTCAGACAGGTCAAGCGTCTTGGCCTGCGACAGCGACCAGAGCGTGGCCGAGCGCGTTCCGGTGCGGCAAAAGGCCAGCGTCGGCCCCGGCAAAGCGGTCAGTGCCGCGCCAAAGGCCTCGGCATCCTCGTCGCTGACCTTGCCCGACACGATCGGCAGATAAGCCGCCTCAAGCCCAAGCTTTTTGGCGGCCTTGGCAAGCTCGTCAAAGGTTGGCTGATCGGCGCCCTCGCCATCGGGGCGGTTACAGATCACCGAGCGAAAGCCCGCCGCCTTGATCGCCGACATGTCGTCGGCACTGATTTGCGCAGCGACCGAGAGGCCCGGCGTGATTTTTTTGATGTCCAAGATATTCCCCCCTGATTACAGCGCGTTGATCGGTACTTTGAGCATCGGATTGCCGTCCTTGTCGGTCGGCACCTCGCCGGCCCGCATGTTGACCTGCAACGACGGAATGATCAGCCGCGGCATCGCCAGAGTTGCGTCACGCTCGGTTCGGAACTTGATGAAATCCTCGCGGGTTTTATCGCCGCCGACGTGGATGTTGTGGGCCTTTTCCTCGGCCACGGTGGTTTCCCACTGAATGTCGCGGCCATTGGGGCCATAGTCGTGGCACATGAACAGGCGCATGTCGTCGGGCAAGGCCAGAACCTTTTGGATACTGTCATAAAGGACGGCGGCATCGCCCCCCGGGAAATCCGCCCGCGCCGATCCGCCATCGGGCATGAACAGCGTATCGCCCACAAAGGCCGCATCGCCCATCACATGCACCATGCAGGCCGGGGTATGGCCGGGCGTATACATGGCAAAGGCGGGCATGGTGCCGATCATATAGGTGTCGCCATCCTTGAACAGTGCGTCGAATTGCGAGCCGTCGCGCTGAAACTCGGTGCCCTCGTTAAAGACTTTTCCAAAGGTGTCCTGCACCACCATGATCTTTTCGCCGACACCGATCTTGCCGCCGAGCTTGGCCTGAATATAGGGCGCCGCCGACAGGTGGTCGGCATGCACATGGGTCTCGATGATCCAGTCAAGGGTCAGGCCACGGTTCTGAATTTCCGCGATCAGGGCGTCGGCGTGATCATAGGTGATCCGACCGGCGGCATAGTCGATATCCATGACGCTATCGACAATGGCGCAATGATCGCTTGCGGGATCCTTGACGATATAGCTTATCGTGTTGGTGTCCTCATCGAAATGCGCGGAGACGTCGGGTTTGATGTTCATATCGACGGGGTAGGTCATGCGTTGCTCCTCTTCAAAGTTCTATTTGAAGTAGTGGTTTTGGGTGGTGACGTCGGTGACAATGTCACTTAGCGCGCCATCTGCGGTTAAGAATTATGCCCGGCCAGATCTTCAAGGGCTTTGCGGTTCACAAGGCTCACCGCGCCGCGCGATTGCTCGATCCAGCCGCGGCGTTGAAATTCCTGAAGCTGGCGCGAGATCACCTCGCGCGCGGTGCCAAGCTCGACCGACAGCTTTTGATGAGTGGTGGCGATCACATCCTTGCCGCCCGCTAATTCAACAAGCTTGTCGGCAAGACGCACATCAAGGCGCTGAAAGGCCACCTCGTCGATCATCAGAAACAGATCGGTGATGCGCTTGGAAAAGGCGGCGAAGACGAAATCGCGAAACGATTTGGATCGCGCGACAAGCTCGTCAAACACCGCGCGCGGGATTGCGGCGGCCTCGACGGCGGTCTCTGAAATGCCTTCGGCGGTGTAATCCTCATAGGCCAGAAGACATGCGGTGGTCAGAACACAGCTTTGCCCGGCGTGGATACGATAGAGCACGATTTCATGCCCGGTCTCGGATGTCTGTTGCACCCGCACCGTGCCATCGAGCAGGAAAAGCATATTCTCGGGCGATTTGCCGGGGCCAAAGATCGTCGTGTCCTTGGGCACGGTCACAATCGCGCTGCGCGACAGCAAAAGCTGTTTGGTCTCGGGGTCAAGACGGGCAAGACCGGGAAAGCGATCAACCCAGTGTTCGGCAAGGGCGGTCATGTCAGGGCCTCCGGGCCCCCGGGCATTTCAAACGGCGCGATCCGGTCAAGCAACTGGCCGCGATTGGCCGAAATATCGGCAATGGTCAGGCCATCCAGCACCGTCATGAAGGCGCGCGTGGCCTCCTGAATCTTGCGCGACAGCGTGCAAATCCCGATCAGCGGACAGGTGTTCTTGTCGGGATTGAAGCATTCGACCACGTCAAGCGGCCCTTCGGTCAGGCGCACCACATCCCCGACAACGATCTTGTCGGGCGCCCGCCCAAGGCGAAAGCCGCCACCCCGCCCGCGCACGGTTTCCAGAAACCCCGCCTTGCCAAGTTCATGCACGACCTTGACGATATGGGGCCGCGATAACCCGTGGATATGCGCCACGTCATCCACCCGCACAAGATCGGGCGCCTTGAGTGCGGCAAGCTGCAAAGAGCGCAGCGCGTAGTTTGTATAGCTGGTCAGTTTCATGCTGCGTCCCGATGCCTCAATCAAAGTTATATTCAAAGTATTGCTTTTGTAAATGGGGGTGTATCTCCTTAGGAAACATCCATTCTGAATAGGTGATAAATCTGCGAGCCGTGTGCCCCGCACCATCGGCCCCGGCTTTTCTGACGCCGTCGCGCGCCTTCAAGAAAAAGGTCCTGTCATGCTAGAAAGTCTGACCGCCGAGACACTGGCCCGCATGCAATTTGCATTCACCGTGTCGTTTCACATCATCTTTCCGGCCTTTTCCATCGGGCTTGCCAGCTATCTGGCGGTTCTGAACGGTCTCTGGCTTTCCAGCCGCGATCAGACCTATTTGGTGCTGTTCAATTACTGGAAAAAGATCTTTGCGGTGGCCTTTGGCATGGGCGTCGTGTCGGGCATCGTGATGTCCTATCAGTTCGGCACCAACTGGTCGGTTTTCGCCGACAAGACCGGCCCGATCCTTGGCCGGTTGATGGCCTATGAGGTGCTCTCGGCCTTCTTTCCTGAGGCCGGTTTTCTGGGCGTCATGCTGTTCGGGCGCGAACGGGTGGGCGATGGCTTGCACATGTTCGCCACCGCGATGGTTGCCTTTGGCACGCTGATGTCGGCCACCTGGATTTTATCGGTCAATTCCTGGATGCAGACGCCCGTGGGCTATGGGATCAGCGAGATCGGCCAATTCGTGCCCGAGGATTGGTGGAGCATCGTCTTTAAACCGTCCTTCCCGTATCGCCTTGTGCATATGGTGCTTGCCGCCTACCTCACCACCGCGCTTGTGGTTGGCGGCGTCGGTGGCCTGCATTTGCTGCGCGACAAGGCCGATGCGGCGGCCCGGCGGATGTTTTCGATGGCGATGTGGATGCTGATTTGCGTTGCTCCCCTGCAAATTGTTGCGGGCGATTTTCATGGCCTCAGCACGCTTGAACACCAACCCGCCAAGGTGATGGCGATGGAGGGCCATTACGACAGCCACCCGGACGGCGCGCCGCTGATCCTGCTCAGCATTCCCAATCCGGCCGAAAAGTGGATTGATTATGCGGTGCAAATCCCCAAGGTCTCGAGTCTGATCCTCAAGCATGACCTCAATGCGCCGCTGGCCGGTCTTGATACGATCCCGGACGCGGACGAGCCGCCGGTCGCTATTATTTTCTTCAGCTTTCGCATCATGATCGCGCTTGGCTTTGCCATGCTGGGTCTTGGGGCCTGGGCGCTGTGGCGGCGTCTGCGCGGCAAGCTGTTTGAGGATAGGTTGCTTCACCGGGCGGCGATTGTCATGGGGCCGATGGGGTTTGTCGCTGTGCTGGCCGGGTGGATCACCACCGAGGTGGGCCGCCAGCCCTTTACCGTCTATGGCCTGTTTCGCACCGCCGACAGTCTTGCGCCGGTGGCGGCGCCTGCGGTTGCGGCCTCGTTGCTGGCCTTTATCGCTGTCTATTTCTTCATCTTCGGGGCAGGCACGTTTTACCTGTTGCGGATGATGAATATGGCCCCGGCGACCAAACACCTTGGCCTTGAGGATGCGCCGACCCGCACCGCGCGTGGCGGCAAGATCAGCCCTGATGCCATTCCCGGCGAATAAGGATCACTCCGATGTTTGAACTCTCTTTTATCTGGGCCGGGATCATCGCCTTTGCGGTGCTGACCTATGTGATCCTTGACGGCTTTGACCTCGGGGTGGGTATCGTGCCGCCCGGCCTGACCATTGCCGAGGCGGCCGCGCCCGATGCGAGCCTCAAGTTCGCGCTTGTCGGCACGGTGGTTCTGGTGCCGCTGATCCTTGGCTATACCGCCTATGCCTATTGGGTGTTTCGCGGCAAGGTCGATCCCGAGGAGGGCTATCATTGAGGGGGCGCGAGCGCGCAAAACGCCTGCTTTGGTTCGCGGGTCTCTGGCTGGCCAGTGTGGCGGCGCTTGGCGTGATTGCCGTGCTGGTCAGACTGGCGATCCCGTCCTGACTGAGCGGCGCGCTTTTCGTGATGGTGCATGACGGCTCTGGACGCGTGACCGCAAAGGGTTGAAAATCTCAGCCACCGGCCAGTTTTTCAGTGGCTGATGGAAATGACCGGGTTTGCACGCAATTTATTAGCAGTTTTGCAATCTTGATCCAAAAGGCCACTTTTTGATATAAAAGCGAATACTTTGCAAAAATTTGCAGGCTAAATTCACCCATTTCTGCAAATTCTATGCGATAAACTGCCACGCTATGGTGCAAGATGCTTGCCGCAGGGTCGGACGGTCCCTAACACATATTTAACGGATCGGAGGAGGATACCATGGGATACAAAGAGCTTTACGACGGCTGGAAGCAAGACCCTGAAGGCTTCTGGATGCAGGCGGCCGAGGCGATTGACTGGGTCGAAAAGCCCAGCAAAGCGCTTTTCGACGACAACGCGCCTTTGTACGAATGGTTCAAGGATGCGCAGGTCAACACCTGCTACAACGCGGTCGACCGCCACGTCGAGGCCGGCAATGGCGCGCGCACCGCGATCATCTATGACAGCCCGATCACCGACACCAAGCACAGGATCAGCTACGCCGAGCTTCAGACCCGCGTCGCGAGCCTTGCCGGCGCGCTGCGCGCCAAGGGTGTGGAAAAGGGGGACCGGGTCATCATCTATATGCCGATGGTGCCCGAGGCGCTTGAGGCGATGCTGGCCTGTTCGCGCCTTGGTGCGATCCACTCGGTCGTGTTCGGCGGGTTCGCCGCGCACGAGCTTGCGGTGCGGATTGACGATGCGACGCCCAAGGCAATCATCGCGGCCTCTTGCGGGCTGGAGCCGGGGCGCGTGGTGCATTACAAGCCGCTTCTGGACGGCGCCATTGAACAGGCAGCGCACAAACCCGATTTCACCGTGATCCTGCAGCGCGAACAGGAAGTCGCGGCGCTTATCCCGGATCGCGATTTTGACTGGCACGGATTTCAGGCGGGTGTCGAGCCTGCCGAATGTGTGCCGGTGACGGGCGACCACCCGGCCTATATCCTCTATACCTCCGGCACCACCGGCGCGCCCAAGGGCGTTGTCCGCCCGACGGCCGGTCATCTGGTCGCGCTGAACTGGACCATGAAAAACATCTATAATGTCGATCCCGGCGATGTGTTCTGGGCGGCCTCTGATGTGGGCTGGGTCGTGGGGCATTCCTATATCTGCTATGGCCCGCTTATCCACGGCAACACCACCATCGTGTTTGAGGGCAAGCCGATCGGCACGCCGGATGCGGGCACTTTCTGGCGGGTGATCGAAGAACATAAGGTCAAGACCTTCTTCACCGCCCCCACCGCCTTTCGCGCCGTCAAGCGCGAGGATCCAAAGGGCGAGTATCTCAAGAAATACGACCTCAGCGGTCTCAATGCCATCTATCTTGCCGGGGAACGGGCCGACCCCGATACCATCGAATGGACGCAAGCGCTGACCGGTAAACCGGTCTATGACCACTGGTGGCAAACCGAAACCGGCTATACCATTGCGGGCAACCCGGCCGGGATCGAAGCCTTGCCGGTCAAGATCGGCTCGCCGACCGTGCCGATGCCGGGCTATGACATCCACATTCTCGATGAGGCCGGGCACGAACTGCCTGCGGGCGAACTGGGCGCCATCGCGGTCAGGCTTCCGCTGCCGCCGGGCACATTGCCCACCTTGTGGAACGCCGAGGACCGGTTCCGCAAATCCTATCTCAATACTTTCCCCGGCTATTACGAGACCGGCGATGCCGGCATGATCGACGCTGACGGCTATGTCTGGATCATGGCGCGCACCGATGACGTGATCAACGTGGCCGGTCACCGCCTGTCCACCGGCGGCATGGAGGAGGTGCTCGCCTCTCACCCCGATGTGGCCGAATGCGCCGTGATCGGCGTAAGCGACGCCCTCAAGGGCCAGGCCCCGGTCGGGTTTGTCTGTCTCAACAAGGGCGTTGATCGCCCCGAGGCTGAGGTGGTCAAGGAAATCGTCAAGCGCGTGCGCGATCAGATCGGGCCGGTGGCGGCGTTCAAGCTTGCCGTTGTGGTGGACCGTTTGCCGAAGACACGCTCTGGCAAGATCCTGCGCGGGATCATGGTCAAGATCGCCGATGGAGCCGAATATAAAATGCCCGCGACGATTGATGACCCGGCCATTCTTGACGAAATCAAGGTCGCGCTGCAAAGCATAGGTCTGGCCAAGTAGGGCCTTGCCCTGAGCCATAAAAATACAGGCCCCGGATGTCACCATCCGAGGCCTTGTTTGGTGCTTGAATACCTTCTGAGAGTGTTGGCTGCCTGGCGCGGCGTACTCACAAACGCCGGGCCAGACAGCTTTACCGATTCGAAGCCCCCGTCGGGAAGAGCGATTAGAGCCTCTTTTCACCGGTGCGTCCCAATATCCTTGGGCAAAGTATGGGATGATAAAAAGGGCTTGGGACACCCAGATACATAAGACGCAAAACAACTATTGCGGGTTCGGGCGCGCTGCGCTGTGATACACCTCACAAAGTCGTGAGAAAAACGGGATTTTTTAAGTATGCCTTTATCGCTGACGACTGACCTGACCGAAGATACAGGGTTTCGGACCCTGCTTGAACGTCATGGCCGCGCCGTCGAATTCGCCTCGGGCCAAACCATCTATGGCACTGGCGACGAGGACAGCACCATGATGCTGATCACCAAGGGACGGGTCGAGATAAGCCGCACCTCAAGCGATGGCCGCCGCTCGATCCTGACCCATCTTGGCGCGGGCGACATGGTGGGCGAACTGGCCGCGTTTGATGGCATGCCGCGCAGCGCCGACGTGGTTGCGGCGACGCGGGTGCACGGGCTGGTGTTGACCCGGGCACAGATTGCCGGGCTGCTCAAGGACAACCCGGAGGCCGCCCTTGGAGTGATCGAGACGCTGTGCCGTCGCCTGCGCGAGACCTCGGCGATGTATACCGCGCACGTGCTGGCCGACGGGCAGGCGCGATTGGCGCGGCTCTTGCTGCATCTGGCGGAGAAGTGGGGCGAACCGTTGCCCGATGGCCGCCGCCAACTGTCAGAGCGGTTTTCGCAATCCGACCTTGGCGATCTGGTGGGGCTGACGCGTGAAAGCGTCAATCGTCAGATCCGCGAGTGGGAGCAGGCCGGTATTGTCATGCGTCAGGGAAGGGGGCTTGTGATTTGCGATCTGGCGGCGCTTTTGGGCGTTGCCGGGTCTGCGGAATGAGGCGCGCGGTTTTCCTTGCCTGCGCCTTGGCGCTTGCGCCCCTTGGTCTTGGGGCGCAGGATCGTGGCATGCTTGACTATACACCGCCCGATGCCCGCAGTTGGACCTATCTGAGCGATCAGGTGATGGGCGGCGTGTCCGAGGGCCGGGCCAGCATCGGCGGGCCGCCCGGCGCGCAGTACCTGCGCCTGACGGGGGATGTGAGCACCAAGAACCGGGGCGGGTTCATTCAGGTGCGCGTGACACTTGAGCGGCCCCTGCCACGCGGTGCCAAGGGTGTGATCATCGCCACGCGCGGCAATGGCGAGGGCTATTTCGTGCATCTGCGCACCAATGGCACGGTGCTGCCCTGGCAATATTATCAGGCCGCGATTCCGAGCGGGTCCGACTGGCAGGAAATTCGCCTGCCGTTTAAAGCGTTCAGGCCCTCGGGGCGGATGCTGCGCAATGAACTGCGCCCCGAGCGGGTCACCAGCCTTGGCGCGGTGGCCTATGGGCGCGATCATGTCGCGGATCTGTCGTTTCGCTGGATCGGGGTTTTTTGAGGCTTTGCGCGGGCGATGTGGGATCACAGTGCAGATCGCACTGCCCCGGCATCTTTCTTGCCGAATAACTAGCCGCCTTGACGGCGCGGCGCATTCTGATGGTATTCGCGCGCCGTTGCGATGATGTCGAGAAAACCTGTGCGCCCGAAATACGTCAGGGGGATCGTGATAAGCCCGTCATGGTTCACTGGCGCAACCCGGCCTGAGCGGATAGCATTCACAATGCTGGCACGTTGTTTCCAGAATGGCTTGTCATGCGTGGTGCGGGAAAGAACGAGCCCGCCAAAATCGCGCGTGTTGCCAAGAAAATCACCATCGCTGCAGACCATTGAAAAGTCGCGGAACCCATATGTTTTCCTGTCTGTGCGCGTCTCGACGGTGATCGCTTGCGGATCAATGGTAATCCGATAGTGACCATCAGCGCCATCCTTCAGCAAAGCCCGACGGTAGCGAAGCTGGCGCAGCGGGACGATCGCCATGGCACCAACCAGAAGCATCAGGATCGCCAGTGGAATAAGGTCGGCCGACTTGGTGGCATAATCGTGACTCGGAAAGAAATGGGTCGCTAATCCGAGAGCCGCAAGGAAGATGGAAACCGTCAGGATCATGATCGGCCCAACCGAGGCGGCCTTCATCGTTGCCATCTCGGGGGTGAAGATTTTGTCGCGTTTCATTTCACCTGCGGCTGACATCTTAAAACGCTCCGATACTCTGCAAAAATGGCAACGTGCCAATTGGCCTGCGCCCCTAGGTGAACTGTTCGCGCAACAGGCGTTCTTCAAGGCCGTGGCCGGCATCGAACAGGATGCGGTGCGAGATGCTTTCGTCGGATTGAATTTCAACCCAGAGTACGTCTTCCACCCAGCGGCTATCGGCGTCGGCCATGACCGGGCGTTTGTCGGGTTCGATAACGTCAAAGCGCACCAGGGCGGCCTTGGGCAGCAGCGCTCCGCGCCAGCGGCGCGGGCGAAACGCCGCCACCGCCGTGAGTGCAAGAACATCCGAGCCAATCGGCAAAATCGGGCCATGCGCGCTATTGTTATAGGCGGTCGATCCGGCAGGGGTGGCGACAAGCGCGCCGTCGCAGACAAGTTCCGGCATCCGCAGGCGCCCGTCGATGCTTATGCGGAGTTTGGCGGCCTGTGGCCCGGCACGCAACAGTGAGACCTCGTTGATCGCAAGCGCGGTGTGGATCTTGCCATCGCGGGATTCCGCGCGCATCGACAGCGGATTGATCACCTCTTCGACAGCGGCCTCAAGGCGCTCTGGCAGATCATCCTCGCTATATTCGTTCATCAGAAAGCCGACCGTGCCACGGTTCATCCCGTAAACCGGAATGTCCAGATTCTGGGTGCGGTGCAGCGTGTGCAGCATGAAGCCATCGCCGCCAAGCGCCACGATCACGTCAGCCTCGGCTTCGGGGGTCTGACCGAAACGCTGGGTCAGCGCCGCAAGCGCGGTCTGTGCGGTGGGTGCATCGCTGGCGACAAAGGCGATTTTGCGGGTCATACAGTGGCGGTCCTGTTTCCAAAGGGCGATGTCATGGCGCGGATCGAACCATAAATTCCCCCCATAGACCAGCCATGCCGGTCTGTCGTCTGGATTTGTCGCTTTACATTCTTTCAAAGCACCTGGGTTTCCTATAGGAAATCGAGCAAATTCACCCCTGCCGGAGTTGTCAAAATGTCCCATGACGGAAACCAGCCTGTTACAGATCAAGGCTTTTTCACCGAATCCCTGTCATCCCGCGACCCAGAGCTTTTTGGCGCGATCACATCCGAGCTTGGCCGTCAGCGCGACGAGATCGAGCTGATTGCCTCTGAAAACATCGTCTCTGCCGCGGTGATGGAAGCGCAGGGCAGCGTGATGACCAACAAATACGCCGAAGGCTATCCGGGCCGTCGCTATTACGGCGGTTGCCAATATGTCGATATCGCCGAGAATCTGGCGATCGAGCGGGCCTGCAAGCTGTTTGGGTGTAACTTCGCCAACGTTCAGCCCAACTCGGGATCGCAGGCCAACCAGGGCGTGTTTCAGGCGTTGTTGACGCCCGGCGATACCATCCTCGGCATGAGCCTTGATGCCGGCGGTCACCTGACCCATGGCGCGGCGCCTAACCAGTCGGGCAAATGGTTCAACGCCATCCAATACGGTGTGCGCCGCGAGGATAACCTGATTGATTACGATCAGGTTCAGGCGCTTGCCACCGAGCACAAACCCAAGATGATCATCGCCGGCGGCTCTGCCATTCCGCGCCGGATCGACTTTGCCAAGATGCGCGAAATCGCCGATAGCGTCGGTGCCTATCTGCACGTGGACATGGCGCATTTCGCCGGTCTGGTTGCGGCGGGCGAACACCCCAGCCCCTTCCCGCATGCGCATGTGGCGACCACCACCACGCATAAAACCCTGCGCGGTCCGCGCGGTGGCATGATCGTGACCAACGACGAGGCGCTGGCCAAGAAGTTCAACTCGGCCATCTTCCCCGGCATTCAGGGCGGCCCGCTTATGCATGTGATCGCGGCCAAGGCAGTTGCCTTTGGCGAGGCGCTGCGCCCCGAATTCAAGTCCTACATCCAGCAGGTGATCACGAACGCGCAGGCGCTTTCCGACCAGCTGATCAAAGGCGGGCTTGATACGGTCACCCACGGCACCGACACCCATGTTGTCTTGGTGGATCTGCGCCCCAAAGGCGTCACCGGCAATATCGTGGACAAGGCCCTGGGCCGCGCGCATATCACCTGCAACAAGAACGGCGTGCCGTTTGATCCCGAAAAGCCGACCGTGACCAGCGGTATCCGTCTTGGCTCGCCCGCGGGCACAACCCGCGGTTTTGGCGAGGCCGAGTTCCGCCAGATCGCCGATTGGATCATCGAGGTGGTCGATGGCCTTGCCGCCAATGGCGAAGAGGGCAACGGCGCGGTCGAGGCCAAGGTAAAAGGCGAAGTCGCGGCCCTCTGTGCCCGCTTCCCGCTGTACCCGAACCTCTGATTTCACTCGTTTAAAAACCAAAACCCCGCGTGGCCCCTGCCGCGTGGGGTTTTTTATGCGCTTGCCTTGGTTTGCCCCGAGTGTTCAGCGGCAGATGCCGGTCACGTATCAAGCAGGGCGGCAAGGGCGCGTCGCGAACGTGTCACATCGGCTAGCGTATAGCGGTCAAGCGTTGCAAAGAACGCTTCCTGGGCCTGTGCCAAAGGCTCGCGCAGCCCACAGGCGGGCAGAATTAGACAGGATTTGTCTGTCCCGAAACATTCCACCACCGGATCATTGCGCTTTATGGCGCGCACGACATCGCCGATGCGGATCTGATCCGCCGGACGCGCCAGAGTAAGCCCGCCTTTGCGGCCTCTTTCCGAGGCGGCAAAACCCTCGTTGGCAAGCTGGGTCGCGACCTTCGACAGGTGGTGTTCGGACAACCCGTGAAGGGTGGCGATCTCTGATGTGGGCACCCGTGCAGGCGCACGTACTGCCAGCGTCATTAATACCCGCAGGGCGTAATCCGTGAATTTGTCCAATCGCATGTCATCTTATTTAGCATTTACAATACGCAATTAAAAGCCGTATATAATGCGCAACATAAATACCTATTAAGGAGTTGACCCAATGACCCTGCCTGAAGCATTTCTATGGCCCGGAACCAAAGCCTGCGAACGTCTTGGGGTTGACCCGGAAGGCGAGGCGGGTCTGATCCGCTGGATGGTGAACACACTTGTCTATCTTGTGCTAAGCCTGCTTGTCGTCTGGGTCGTCGTGGTTTGATGATGCCTCCGCGCATCCCTGTCACAGAGGCGCAGATCGACCGGGTCGTGTTGCAATTTTATGCGCGTGTTCGGGCGCATCCCGCGCTTGGGCCAATCTTTGCCGCGCATATAACAGACTGGCCGGCGCATGAAGAAAAGATCGGGCGGTTCTGGCGTAACGCCTTGTTGCTGCAACGCTGTTATGATGGCAACCCGATGCAGGCCCACGTGGCGGCGGGGAACGTCAAGACCCAGCACTTTGCTGTCTGGCTGTCGCTGTTTGACGCGGTGCTGGAGCAAGAGTTGTCACCGCCCTTGGCACAGGCCTGGTCGGCGCTTGTCCACCGGATCGGGCGCGGATTGAGCTATGGGTTGCCGCAGCAAGACGGCAAGGCCCAAATGCCCTATTTGGGCGAGGCATTGACCAAGAAAGCTCCTGTTCCGGCGCAGTCGGGAGAGTGAAAGCCGCGTTGCAGGCTGCTGTCCGAACGTCTGGTGTTTCCGTCATTTCGCTGTTTTCAAGACAACATAGGCGCCCATCAGCGCTTACATGGCGCCTTGCCACCTCATCAGCAGAACCAGCAGAACCACCAGCAAGGCAAGGTTCAGGACCATGCCGCCCAAGAGCCGCAGGATCGCGGTCTTGCGGTCTTCCTTGGGGTCGATGCCGTCGAGATGGGCGTGCAGGTCGGCAAAGGCGGTGTTGACCTGTGAGATGTCCAGCACCCGCGCAAGCTTGGGGTGGGCCATCCAGTCCTGTGCGCCAAGCACGATCGCCCCGGCCCGGCGTTGCCGCTTGGGAAGGCGACGCCCGGCACGTCGCAATTGCGCCTCAAGCGTGCGCCCGCGCAGGCGCATCCGCTCGCGCAGGGCGGTTTGCAGCCGCTCAAGGCGGGTGTTGAAATCCTGGGTGTCGATCACGTGGGTGTTCTCCTTTGCGCAGTCTAGCCGCTTGGCGCGCGCCGCTCAATAGGGCTGGTCCTTGGCGGTTTGAGGCGATATTCAGGGGGCATGTTGAACATGATCGAACATGGGGTGCGCACCGATGCCCCCGGATTGCTTATCGTACACGGGCTTTATGGCTCGGGGCGCAATTGGGGGGTGATTGCCAAGCGGCTGTCCGATACCCGGCACGTGGTCGCGGTGGATATGCGCAACCACGGCGCAAGCCCCTGGCAGGACACGCATTCCTATACCGATATGGCCGGGGACCTTGCCGAGGTTCTTGAGCATCTTGAGGGGCCTTATGACGTGCTTGGCCACTCGATGGGCGGCAAGGCGGCGATGGTGCTTGCGCTGACGCGGCCCGAGCTTGTGAACCGTCTTGTCGTGGCCGATATCGCGCCGGTGGCCTATGAGCACACCCAGATCCATTACATCAAGGCGATGCAGGCGGTGGATCTGAGCGGGATCACCAAACGCTCGGACGCGGGCGATCAATTGTTGCCGCTGGTGGACAACCCTGACCTCGTGCCGTTTTTTCTTCAGGCGCTTGATGTCAAGAACAAGCGCTGGCTTCTGAACCTTGACGTGCTGGAGAAGGATATGGCGCACATCCTTGGTTTTCCCTATTTTTCAACGGCTTACGAGGGCAAGACCCTGTTCGTGTCGGGGGCGACATCGGAATATGTCAAACGCGAAGACCGCCCCCGGATCAAGGCCCTGTTCCCGGCGGCGCAGTTTGCCAAGATTCCCGGTGCGGGCCATTGGCTTCACGCCGAAAAGCCGCGTGAATTCGAGGCGGCCGTGCGCACCTGGCTTGGGTGACCTGTCCTGGGTCCTACCGGTTCTCATAGAGCATCTTGGTCACCAGGATGGTCACCGGAATGGCAATCAGAAACCCAAGCGCCGCAGCGATCAGGATCGGGGTCATGGTATCGTGCCCCATGACCAGCGCCGAGATTACGGCCACTCCGGCGAGGGTGGAACCGATGAAGAGATGCAGGATAAATCCAAGTTGCAGCATGGGGACTCCGTTCAATGATGGCGTATTTCCACCACTTCTAGCGAGGTCCCACGCAATCTGCTTTGATCCATGTCAGCACTGCTATATCACGGCGCTGAGGGCAGCTATAAGCTGCCAGATACCCTGACCGGAGCAACCATAATGCGACTTATTACCCTTGGCCTCATCGCCTGTCTGGCCCTCACGGCCTGCGAAACCATCAAAGGCGCAGGCCGTGATCTGCAAAATACCGGGGAAGCTCTCGACAAGGCGGTCTGACGGGTCAGTTGATGCCCAGAATGGCCTTGGCCTTGGCCAGCGTATCCACTGACCCCTGATGAACGCCGCTGTTGTGCAGCGTTTCACCCTCGGCCCTCAGGCTCTGTACCTCGGACAACTCAGCCTCGGACAGGGGTGTTCCTGCTGCAAGGGCTGCATTAATCTCGGCCATGTCCATCGGGCAGTGAAAGGCAAAGGCTGGCGCCGACATCAGGCACAGGGCTGCGGCAAGTGTAAGGCGTTTCATAGCATCTCTCCTTTTGGGTGACGGATGCGATACTCTGGCATGCAATGGCTCAGCGTTCATGCAATCCCGCGACCTGCGGGGCGTTGGCGGCAAGAAATGGCCTAGCGCTTCTTGACGAACTCGGTCAGGATCACGATCCGCTGGCCCTCGACCCGGCCCTCGATATGGGCGGGGTTGTCATGCACAAGCGAGATGCGGTGCACGGCGGTGCCGCGCTTGGCGGTGAAATTGGCGCCCTTGACCACCAGGTCCTTGATCAGAACCACGGTGTCGCCCTGCGCAAGGGGCACGCCGTTGCTGTCCTTGTGATCGCTGGTTTGCGGCACGTTCTCGGCCCAGGCGCGGGTGTCGTCATCAAGCCAGAGCTGATCGGCAAGGTCGCGGGCCCAGTCCTGATCGGAAAGGCGCGCCAGCATCCGGGCGGCCATGACCTGGGTTGCGGTGTCTTCGGACCACATGGTCGAGGCAAGCGCGCGCCAGTGATCGGGCTCGGGCGTGCCGTTGACCTGCGCCTCGCAGGTGCCGCAAATCTCGACGCTGGCCCCCTCGGGGCCGCCGGTGACGGCATAGGGGGTAAGCGGGGCATCGGCAGAACAAAGCGCGCAGGGCATATCGGGGTATCCAAATGTTGGTATCTGGGCGCGGTATAGGCCGATTGTAGGGTGGGTGAAACCCACGCTTTGCGGTGATACCAAAAGTGGCCCCCCTACGCGTATGGGTGATGGCATGCACGAGCGGCTGTGCTAAGACTGTGCAAGATTGATCTTTGTCCCTCAGGAGCACGCATATGAAACTGAAACTTCGGGTCCTTCTGACCCTCACCCTAAGCAGCTTTGCCCTCTCGGGCTGTGCCCCCTTGGTCATCGCCGGCATGGGCGCAGGCACAGCCGTGGCCGTCGACAAGGCGAGCGAGGATAAACAGGGCGGTGACGGGATATTTTAAAGGGGGTGAACGGCGTCTAGGAAATGGTCCGGGGGACCATTTCAGCCGTGAACGGGCGGAGCCCGGTCGCGATAAAGGTCAAGCGATGCGTTAGTTACATAAGCCGCGCCCGAACCGAGGGGGGGCGAGAAGCGCCCGCCCCGTGGGGGCGGTTCGGGCGCTGCCCAATCGGAGATTGGGCACACTTGAAAACGTTTAGCTGACGAGTAGCGGTTAAAAGGCTCGAGGACAACTGGTCCGAAATTTCGCGACCACCTCTAGGTGATTTCGCGAGCACTCAAACCGATTGCTTAAGAATTTGCGAATCAATATTTTGTGGTTTTCGTGCGTTAGCCACCAGATATCCACCTTTTGTTAGCGAAGCCTGTGGCTAAACCTGTTGACAACTACCACATCGAGTGTGTATTCACTCCATGTAAACAAGATAAAGGGGCGCTCCGCTATAATTTGCGGAATGTCTCTTGACTTGTACATGAAGCTTCCAGACAATTGATCAGACTATCGGATGAGTCGTTGACGCCGCCAAGGTGGCGACCAAGGCGGCGTCGGCTTTCCGGTACTGCAAGCACCCGAAGGTCGCTGCAGTCGTTCGGATGGCAATTAGGACAGTTTCAGTCCACGAACATAGTGTCAAGCGGCCTTCAGAAAAACAACTACTGGAGGCCAAAAATGGCTTATTATTACGTAAACAAGAACGCTCAGGCGAATGGTGATCACGAGGTGCATACGCCTGGCTGTAGCTGGATGCCGCAACCGGAAAATCGCATCTATCTCAGTGATTTCTTAAGCTGTGGGCCGGCTGTGACTGCTGCTAGGCAACACTATAGCCAAGTTAACGGTTGTTTTTACTGTTCCAACACTTGTCACACGCAATAAGGAAAGGGCTTATAATGGCTACTAATCCACCTTCGGGCGATGGCCACCGCAATGGTATGGTCAAAGGACGTTCGCAAACAAAGACGTCCGCTGGCAACTATGTGAAGCGGGACACGCAAACTGGACGGTTTATGGATGTTAAAACGTCTAGTAAAACGCCATTTAAGGGCGTTCGAAAAGAGAAATAAGATCGAAATGGGTTTGGCAAGCCCAAACCCATTTCACCCACCCTACGAATCCATCTTCAACGCCGAGATGAACGCTTCCTGAGGGATATCCACTTTCCCGAACTGGCGCATCTTCTTCTTCCCGGCCTTCTGCTTTTCCAGAAGCTTTTTCTTGCGGGTTGCGTCGCCGCCATAGCATTTGGCGGTCACGTCCTTGCGCATGGCTGACAATGTCTCGCGGGCGATGACCTTGCCGCCGATGGCCGCCTGAATCGGGATTTTGAACATGTGGCGCGGGATAAGCTCCTTGAGCTTTTCCACCATCGCACGGCCGCGCGTCTCGGCGCGGTCGCGGTGCACCATCATCGACAGGGCATCGACCGGCTCGTCATTGACCAGAATGGACATCTTGACGAGGTTGTCCTGACGATACCCTTCCATCTGGTAATCAAACGACGCATAGCCCTTGGTTACCGATTTCAGCCGATCATAGAAGTCAAACACCACCTCGTTGAGAGGCAGGTCATAGACCACCATCGCGCGCCCGCCCACATAGGTCAGGTCAAGCTGAATGCCGCGGCGATCCTGACAGAGTTTGAGCACATCGCCGAGATATTCATCGGGCACAAGGATAGTCGCCTTGATGCGCGGCTCTTCGATATGATCGACATAGGTCAGGTCGGGCATATCGGCGGGGTTGTGCAGCGGCTCCATCGTGCCGTCTTTCATGAAGACGTGATAGATCACCGAGGGCGCCGTGGTGATCAGCTCGATATCATATTCGCGCTCGATCCGGTCGCGGATCACCTCGAGGTGCAGCAAGCCAAGGAAACCGCAGCGAAAGCCAAAGCCAAGCGCGGCCGAGGTTTCCATCTCGTAGCTGAAACTTGCGTCGTTCAGCGCCAGCTTTTCAATCGCATCGCGCAGGTCTTCGAATTCCGAGCTGTCGACCGGGAAAAGGCCACAGAACACCACGGGCACCGAGGGTTTGAAGCCGGGCAGGGCCTGGGCGCAGGGGGCCTTGTCATGGGTGATGGTGTCGCCGACCTTGGTGTCGCGCACCTGTTTGATCGAGGCGGTGATAAAGCCGATTTCGCCGGGGCCAAGGCTCTCGACCTTTTCCATCTTGGGGCGAAAGACGCCGATGCGTTCGACCGAATGCACCGAGCCGTTCTGCATCATGCGCACCCGGTCGCCCTTTTTCAGGACACCGTCCATGATCCGCACCAGAACGACCACGCCGAGGTATGAATCGTACCAGCTATCGACCAGCATCGCCTTGAGCGGCGCGTTTGCGTCGCCGGTTGGGGCCGGAAGATGCGCGACAATCGCCTCAAGCGTTTCGGCAATGCCGACGCCGGTCTTGGCCGAAACCCGGATCGCGCCGCTGGCGTCAATGCCGATCACATCCTCGATCTGTTCGGCCACACGGTCACATTCCGAGGCCGGCAGGTCGATCTTGTTGAGCACCGGGATCAATTCGTGACCCGCATCAATCGCCTGATAGACGTTGGCAAGGGTCTGGGCCTCGACGCCCTGCGTGCTGTCGACGACGAGAAGGCTGCCCTCGACGGCGCGCATGCTTCGGGAGACCTCATAGGCAAAGTCAACATGGCCCGGCGTGTCGATCAGGTTGAGAACATAGGTCTCGCCGTTCTGCGCCTTATAGTCGATGCGCACGGTATTGGCCTTGATGGTAATCCCGCGCTCGCGCTCGATATCCATCGCATCAAGCATCTGCTCTTTCATATCGCGGTCCTGTACCGTTCCGGTCGATTGGATCAACCGGTCAGCCAGCGTGGATTTCCCGTGGTCAATATGTGCCACGATCGAAAAATTGCGGATATGTGCGAGGTCTGTCATGGATTGGGATATGTATGGGATTTGGGGGTTGGTCAAGGTGGGACGGTGCCAAAATGGGCGAAGCCAGATTGAGTGATGTATAGTGGTGCAGATACCTAAAAACGAAAAAGCTTTCGAACTAATTCCAGCGGCAACGAAAGAAGCACTAGCCGCTTTGGCATGTTTGCGCACGTTTTCAGTCTCTCTTGCATTCCTGCCCAAGGGTCCAATCAAGTTGATCCACAAAAAAACCGCACTGGAAAACATGCGGTTGTGCCTACACGGTATTAACGAAATTCCTCCTGACTTTGTTGTTCACGACGAAAGTGTTGAGGATCAATTCGATCTTGATAGGTTTTACGAAATTGGTGCGACACTAGAAGTAGCACATTTACTTTGGTCAAGTTCCATCCGTTTGCTCAGGCTTTACAAATCATCGGGTCGCGAAAATTTGCTCACTTTGTCGGTAAAACGTGCGGCTCAAGGTATCGCGACGGCAACCTTTTCTGTTGGTGAAAATGAAGAGCAGTCGCTTTTGTCATATTCGAGCAATGTGGCCGAGGAACTATTCCAACTTGCATTGGACGACTTAGACGAGGTGCATAAATACGGGGTAAAAGCCAGACTCAAGAAACCAGTTTGGCCAGACGAAAACAACACTAATTGGTCGAAGTACCTAATGCTAAGCGCCCGAGCTACCTTCGAGGGATACGAGCAGGAAACCTATTGGGACATTTGGGTCGAATGGTACCAAGGCTTCCTAGACGGCAACCCCATGGACTGGGGTCTCCAGCGCCGTGTTGCCCTGATTGACGATGCAACGTGGGAGGCTGGGCCCGAGGCCGTCGCCGAGGAGATTGAGCGGATCAGGGCAAAGCTCCTCGCCGAGAAAGCCCCGCAGGCAGAGCGGGTGGAATTCAACCCCGACACGGCAAAGTTTTTCACAGTCCCCGTAGAGATCGCAAAGCCTGACCTTTTGGGCGCCACGCTATCTCAGGTGAGCGATGCGCTTGAGGATGTTCTCGCCAGCCCCTCAAACGGCCTGCATGGCAATGCGCGCGAGGTGCGGGTGTTGCGCCGGGTATTCACCAAATACGGCAATGACCCGCAGCAGATCGAAATGAGCTTTGTCAGCGTGCATCGCGGACTAACCCGGCAAATATTGAACGATGAATTGCCGCCGAGCGAGGAAAACCTCGCCTTGCAGACGGCTGTTGAGGAGGGAGCTAGGGCGATACGGGCCACTCATGCGGATATCGCCGAGAACCGGAAAATCCTGAACGAACAGGTGATCCGCGAGCTGCCCGAGGGTGGCAAGGAAACGCTGGAAGATGCCCTGCCCATGCTGGTAGCAATATCCGAGGCGGGTTTGGCCGAAGAGTGGCAGCATGACATTCCACAACTTATCAATGATGCAACGCTGCCTTTGCCAAGCGGAGCGCCGCCACTTCCGGGCGCAGATGAAGCAACGCGGATATTTAGCCGGGTCGCAAAAATTGCGTTGCATTTGAAGGCTGCCGAGGTTGTTCACCGGATTGACCAAGGGGCGGCTTATAAGGCCACAGCCATCGCACTGATGCTGAGGGAACTTGTGAAATTAGGCTTTGGGTTGTTCTAGCGGGACACGCGTGGGTTTCACCCACCCTACGCATACCGGAACAGCTGATCCCGGCAATTGGCAAATCCCTTTCCGGCTTGCCCCCTCGCGCGGGCTGTCCTAAAACGCGGGCGTTGACAAACCCGGAGCGAGATGATGCTGGACCTGACCTATGAAGCGCCCAAACCGCGCGTGATCGCAGGCGCGAAACATGATTGGGAGCTGGTGATCGGCATGGAGGTGCATGCCCAGGTTGCCTCGAAGGCCAAGCTGTTTTCCGGCGCCTCGACGCAATTTGGCGCCGAGCCGAATTCGAACGTGGCCTTTGTGGATGCGGCGATGCCGGGCATGTTGCCGGTGATCAACGAATTCTGCGTCGAACAGGCGGTGCGCACCGGCCTTGGCCTCAAGGCGAAAATCAACCTCTGGTCGGCGTTTGACCGCAAGAATTACTTTTACCCCGACCTGCCGCAGGGCTATCAGATTTCACAGCTTTATCACCCGCTTGTCGGTGAGGGTGGAATTCTGGTCGATATGGCGCCGGGGATCGCGCGGCTTGTGCGGATCGAGCGGATTCACATGGAGCAGGACGCCGGCAAATCCATCCACGACATGGACCCGACGATGTCGTTTGTCGATCTTAACCGCACCGGTGTCTGCCTGATGGAGATCGTCAGCCGCCCCGATATTCGCGGCCCCGAAGAGGCCGCCGCTTATGTCACCAAGATGCGCCAGATCCTGCGCTATCTGGGCACCTGCGATGGCAATATGCAAAACGGCAACCTGCGCGCCGATGTGAACGTGTCGATCTGTCGGCCCGGTCAATACGAGAAATACATGGAAACCCAGGATTTCGCGCATCTCGGCACGCGCTGTGAAATCAAGAACATGAACTCGATGCGCTTTATTCAGGCCGCGATCGAGGTCGAGGCCCGCCGCCAGATCGCGATTGTCGAGGGCGGGGGCGCGGTGACGCAGGAAACCCGGCTTTATGACCCCGACAAGAACGAAACCCGGTCCATGCGCTCAAAGGAAGAGGCGCATGATTACCGCTATTTCCCCGATCCCGACCTTTTGCCGCTTGAGATCGAGCAGGCCTGGGTCGATGGCATCGCGGCCAGCCTGCCAGAGCTTCCGGATGAGAAAAAGGCCCGCTTTGTCAAAGAGTTCGGGCTAAGCGAATATGACGCCAGCGTGCTGACCGCCGATGTGGCCAATGCCGCCTTTTTTGAGGAGGCCGCGCAGGGACGCGATGGCAAGCTCACGGCGAACTGGGTGATCAACGAATTGTTTGGCCGGTTGAAAAAGGATGATCTGGATATCCTTCAAAGCCCGGTAAGCCCGGCGCAATTGGGTGGGATCGTTGATCTTATCGCCTCGGATGCGATCAGCGGAAAGATCGCCAAGGACGTGTTCGAGATCGCCTATACCACGGGTCGTGATCCGGCCGAGATCGTTGAAACCGAAGGCATGAAACAGGTCACCGATACCGGTGCCATCGAGGCCGCCGTGGATCAGATCATCGCCGACAACCCCGCGCAGGTCGAAAAGGCCAAGGCCAACCCCAAGCTTGCGGGCTGGTTCGTCGGGCAGGTGATGAAGGCCACCGGCGGCAAGGCCAACCCCAAGGCCGTGAACGAGATCATCGCGCAAAAGCTGGGTCTCTGAGGCGGATATCGCACGGCACGGCCCTAGGCGATCAGGTTTGATCTAAGGGCCGTGGCCACAATCCGGGTGTTGGTCTTGACGCCATGCCGGTCGCGGGCGGTTTTCAGGCGGGCCTTGGCCGCCGACGCGCTTATGTTCAAATGCGTGGCCGCCTCTTCGACGGTCATGTCGTTGGCAAGGCACTGAAGCACATTCAGCTCTTTGACCGAAAACGGCTGTTTGTTGTTACAGGCGATCACGTATTGATCAAACCAATCCGCCAGTACGGTCATTTCTTTATCGTTCAGCTCGCGGTCATCCCGCGCGACGCTTAGAACCGATTTCTTGGTCGCCTTTCCCTGACTGAACACCGCACCAAAGATAAGCCCATAGCGCCGGGCCCTTTTCATCACGCCGCAGGCATCGGGGATCCTGATTTCAGACCATCTGCGGGTGCCATTGTTGGCCAGACTCCAGAGAAAGGTCGGATCGCGAAGATGATAGGCATTCTGATCGTATTCTGCCTGCCAGTCCTGAGAAAAGCTACTCTGGATAAACTCCGGGCCCATGCGCACATGGTTCAGCATCACAAAGTATCCTTCAGTGCCAATGCTGGTGATGATGTCCAAAGAGTCCTGAAACAGTTCCGCTGCCGTAGGCGTTATAGCCGCGTTTGCCACCATGCTTGCGTTAATCCCCATAGACGTTTCGAAATCCACTCAGAGGCCGTAGGATAATATGCGGGCTATGCGAAAGTATAGTCTGATCGAAGGTCGGTTTCGAACGGCGCTTCATGTAAATGTAATCTCAGGACAGTTAATTCATGGCTTTGCTTAAAGACCTAACCTTAAGTTAGTTTTAGGGTTGAATTCTAACCATAGGTTGGAAAATGGTGCGGGTTGTCCAATTTCCATCGACAGGGTTTGGTTGCAGGCGCAGGTTATAAATGCCCCCGCGTGTCGCTGGGGGCGACTTGCCGACGGCTCTGTTGCAGAAGGACAGGATTAAAGTGATCTCATCCGTCAACTTAGCCGCAAGAGCGTCGCATTTATGGCGCGCGCGCCCGGAGATTGACGTGGTCGGGCCATTGGGCCGACTTGCGGGCTCAGACGTGTTTCCGGCTGTGTGATGGCGTCTGTTATGAAAGACACAGACATGCGTCGGGCGCTGAGCAACGGCGAAGTTCTTTTGGCGGCCATGGGCTATGATGTGGCACGACCAGACCGGTTTGAGCTATGTGGGTCGTCGCTGCCGATCCTCCTTGAGGACCAGATTTTTAATGCACTGAACGCGTGGACCACATTTTGCGGAGATATGGCATCGTGGTATGTCGCATCTTTCGCCCAGGACCCGATTATTCTCATTGGGTCGCCAACCATGGAAATGTGCGCGCACTACCAGATCCCGGCGCGCCGGAGCTTTATCGTGCGCACCCTGGGCCGCATTATCGAAGACATTGGCAATCGGCATTTTGTCGGGATCGTCGATTGCAATCTTGATCCGCTAAGTGATCCGGCGCTGTCTGGGCAGGCCAATCACTGGGCTGTGGAATTCGCGAAACATGATCAGTTGCCACGGTTTTTCGAGGCTCTGGAGCGGTTTCCCGACGCCTGACATCAAGGTTGTCACGGCCCCGCGGCGGCGCCAGGTTTGGTCGGCATAGAGATGCGATGCCAGAGTGTGCGTGATTGCCGTTTGAAAGGCTGCGCAAAATCAATACTCTTTCCCAACTCACGACGCAGGGAATCAGGGAGAGCGCGATGGGCTGGATGAAGGATGAAACCGGGCTTGACCGGACGTCGGCCAATTTCGTGCCGCTGACGCCGCTGTCGCATCTGCGCCGTGCCGCGCATGTATTCGCGGATCGCGAGGCGGTGGTCTATCGCGGCTTTCGCAAAACCTACGCCGAGTATTACGAGCGCTGTACGCGGCTGGCCTCGGGGCTGGTCAAGCTTGGCATTTCGCCGGGCGATGTGGTGGCGACGATCCTGCCCAATATTCCCGCCCATGCCGAGGCGCATTTCGGCGTGCCCGCCTGTGGCGCGGTTCTCAACACGATCAACATCCGGCTGGAAGCCGATACAATCGCCTATATCCTTGATCACGGCGAGGCGCGCGCGGTGCTCTGTGATCCGCAGTTCCTGCCCTCTCTGGCGCAGGCGATCGAGATGATGGAGGGCCCCGCGCCACAGGTGATCGAGGTGTCCGATGATCAGGCGGGCGTGCATGGCGCCGGTCACTATATGGAATACGAGGCGTTGCTGGCCTCGGGCGATCCTGACTTTGACTGGATCATGCCCGGCGACGAATGGGAAAGTCTTGCGCTGAATTACACCTCGGGCACGACGGGGCGGCCCAAGGGCGTGGTCTGTCATCACCGGGGCGCCTACCTGATGACGATGGGCACGGTCGTAAGCTGGGATTTGCCGCGCTATCCGCGCTACCTGACGATTGTCCCGCTGTTTCATTGCAACAACTGGAACCACACCTGGCTTATGCCGATGCTGGGCGGCACCGTCGTGTGCTGTCGCGATGTAACAGCGCGCGCGATCTATAGCGCGATTGCCGATGAGGGGGTTACCCATCTTGGCGCGGCGCCGATCGTTCTAAATGCCATCGTCAACGCCAAGCCGGAGGATCGGCGCAGCTTTGACCATGTCGTTGATGTTTTCACCGCTGGCGCACCGCCGCCCGCTGCCACGCTGGCCGCGATTGAACCGCTTGGTTTTAGTGTTACCCAGGTCTACGGGCTGACCGAAACCTATGGTCATGTCACCGAATGCCTCTGGCAAGAGGCCTGGAATGAGCTGCCCGAGGACGAGCGGTATGGCATCAAGGCCCGCACCGGTGTCCTGATGCCGATGATGGAAGATATCACCGCTATGGACGCCGAGACCATGACCCAGATCCCGATGGATGGCACCGCCCAGGGCGAGATCATGATCCGCGGCAATTCGGTGATGAAGGGCTATCTGAAAAACCCCGAGGCCACGGCAGAGGCGTTTCGGGGCGGCTATTTCCACTCGGGCGATATCGCGGTGCAACATCCCGATGGCTATCTTCAGATCGCGGATCGGGCCAAAGACATCATCATTTCGGGCGGCGAAAACATCAGCTCGGTCGAGGTCGAAGGCGTGCTGATGCGCCACCCGGCGGTGCTGCTCTGCGCGGTGGTGGCCAAGCCGGATGACAAATGGGGCGAAACGCCCTGCGCCTTTGTCGAGCTGAAAGATGGCGCCGAGGCCTCTGAGAGCGAACTGATTGCCTTTACCCGCGAACGTCTTGCCGGGTTCAAGACGCCCAAGACGGTGGTGTTTCAGGACTTGCCCAAAACCTCGACCGGCAAGATCCAGAAGTTCGAGCTGCGCCAGATCGCCCGCGCGCTCTGATCGCCTGGCCCTTCGCTCGCGCGCCCGCGCTCTTTCATCTTTCCATAAATACTCATACCCGGCCTGCATCGCCACGCGGCTGGCCATTCACCGAACGCATGACCAAGCCCGATTGCCCGCGCCGCCCGGCTCGTGCTAATCTTTGTGCAAAGAGGCAGGGCAGCCCCCGGATGACAGTGACAGCACTCAGCAAATACCAGCGGCTTGAGGCGCAAGCCCTCTGGCGGGCCACGCCCGAGGCGCAGCGCATCGATGTGATCGCCTCGGTCGGCGAGGCGACGCTGACCATCACCGACACCCGTGACCGGGTCCTTGCACATTGGTCGCTGGCGGCCATCGCGCGCTCCAATCCGGGGGCGCATCCGGCGATTTACCATCCCGATGGTGACCCCGGTGAAACCCTTGAGGTGCCCGAGGATGAGGTCCAGATGATCGAGGCCATCGACAAGCTGCGTGCGGCAATTTCGCGCCAGCGGCCACGCCCCGGGCGGCTGCGTCTTGTCGGGTTTCTGACCAGCCTTGCGGCTGTGGTGGCGCTGGCGGTGTTCTGGCTGCCGGGAGCGGCGCGCAAACATGCGCTTGTCGTGGTGCCCGCCGTCAAACGCGCCGAGATCGGACAGTCCCTTCTTGAGCATTTGCAAAAGGTCACCGGCCCGGCCTGTCGCGGCCCCGGCGGGGCGGCGGCGCTTGCTGAACTGGCCAAGCGTCTGCCTGCGCCACAGGCGGCGGGCGCGGTGCGGTTTCTGGTGGTGCGGGGCGGCGTTGCGGGCGCTTTACGCCTGCCGGGTGGGACGGTGCTGATCAATGCGGCGCTGGTTGAGGATTATGAGGAGCCTGACGTCGTCGCGGGCCATATCGTGGCGGCCTACCGGCGCGCCGAGGGCAGCGATCCTTTGGATAGGCTTTTGGCGCAGGGCGGGATATCGGCAAGCTTGCGCCTGCTTACGACCGGCGCTTTGCCCGAAGAGGCCCTGCGCGCCCATGCCGAGGCGCTGTTGACCGATCCGCCTGATCCGCTTGATCCAGAGGCTCTTTTGACAGGCTTTCGCACTTGGGAAATCCGCGCCACGCCCTATGCCTATGCACTTGATATCACAGGTGAAACCGTCTTGCCTTTGATCGAGGCCGATCCTTTTGCAGACGCGCCGCCACCACCGCCCATCCTAAGCGATCAGGATTGGTTGCGGCTTCAGGCGATCTGCGTTGGCTAAAGGAAAACCCGCAAACGCTCAGTTCACCCAAGGCAGGCGAAGCCGGTCGCTGTGATAGGGCAAACGCGCCTGCGCCGCCGAGACAGCGGATTTGGCAAGCGTCGCTTCGATCAGCGTCGGGTCTTGTGCGGCGCGCGCAAGGTCTTTGCCGTCAGGGCCAATCAGACAACTTCCGCCAAAATATGCCGCACCATTCTCTGTGCCGCAATAATTGGCGTAACAGAGGTAAACGCCGTTCTCGAAGGCGCGCGTCGGCACGACTTTTTCCGACACGACGCCCCAGCTTGCGCCAAGCGCGGTCGGCACCACGACGATATCGGCCCCGGCAAGTGCCACATGGCGCAGGTTTTCGGGGAACTCGACATCATAGCAAATCAGCGTGGCGACTGTGAAGCCGCCAAGCTCGAACATCTCGCAGCCGGTGCCAGAGGTGAAATGATCGCCCTCAAACCCCGGCGGCAGCAAGAGCTTACGATGCTGTCCGATGCATTGACCGGTCCGGTCAATACATTGCGCGGCGTTATAAAGCTCATCGCGCCCGGCCTCAGAGTACCCATAGAGAATAGCGGTGTTATGGGTTTTGGCCAGATCGGCGACTGCCTGCGCAAAGGGACCGTCCGGGGCCTCGGCACGCGCGGCCAGAAGACCACCGATGTTATAGCCGCATTGAAACAACTCGGGCAGCACGATCAGATCAAGCGGCGCGTCGCCCCGCGCATGCAAAATCTCTGACAGCCAGGCAAGGCGGGCCTCGGCCCCGTCAAGCGCGCCCGTGCACTGGGCGACGGCAACGCGAAGGGTGGCGTCGGCCATGACCTAGCCTTTGCTCAACAGAATTTCGCGCGGGTATTGGGTGATATAATCAACCCCGGTCTCGGTGACGACGATTGAATCGCCGATCCGTCCGGCGGTCACGCCATCGACCGAAATCCCGCCGTCGACGGCAAAGGTCATGCCGGCGCGCAGCACGGTCTTGTCCCCCGCCTTGAGTTCGGGCGCTTCAAGATAGGCCACCCCGATAGAGCGCCCGGTGCGATAGCCGGTTTCAAAGCCGCGTTCGCGGTAGACGGCATTGGCGGCGGCGGCGACGTCTTCGGCGATCACGCCGGGGCGGATCGCGGCAATCGCGGCTTGCTGGGCATCAATCGCGGCTTGTTGCACTTTGCGGTCCTTGTCCTTGACCTCGCCGATATGAAACATCCGGTCAAAGCCAAGCTTGTATTGCTTGAACTGCGCCATGTTGCAAAAACAGAAATAGACCGGGTCGAATTTCTCGTAGGCTTTGACGCTGGCGCGGCGGTGCACCATCGAGGCATCGGCGCCGCTTTGCAGGATTTGCAGGTTGTGGATCATCGGCGAGACAAAGCGGTCCCATCCCTTTGCGGTCAGAAAGGTGGCGGCTTTGCGCGATCCGGCCTCGATCACGGCAAGGGCGGATTCATATTCCGGCGCGCCTTCGGCGAGGCTGTTGTGGGCGGCGGCCATCATCGCGCCGGCGATTTGCCCGGCCTCTTTCATTACACCGATCTCGAACGGTGATTTGACGGTGCGCATCGCGCCGAGAACGGGCGAGATATCCCTGAGCGGGACGCCGGGATAGGTGTCATCAAGGTGGTTGCGCACAATCGCCGGGATGGTGTTGCGCTCGATATAAATCGCGTCTGGCTTGTCGCCCAAAGCCCCGGCAAGGGCGCGCGCCCAGGTGCGTTGGCCCATGTCTTCCCAGGTGCGGACATCCTCGACCCAGGTCATCGCGGCGACCATTTCGGATTCCATCAGCGGGGTGATGACCACCGGCGCGTCATCGGCATCGACCACAAGCATGGTCGGGCGGCCGAATTCGATGCCCAGATAACCCCAGAACCCGGCCAGATAGGCGATCGAGCTTTCGTCGGTGAACACCGCTTTTTGAATGCCCTCATCCTTCATGCGTGCCTGAAGGGCCTGGGTGCGAATTTTGGCTTCTTCAAGCATCACGGGATCTCCTGTTGCGGGGGCAGTGGGGCCGAATCGCATGGCCGTCACGGCGCTTGCCGTATTTGAGTAAGCTGTGTACACATATGACGTCAATACGGCAATAAGTCGGTTTATATGGAGTTCTATCCTAGATGTGTATACAGCATAGCCAGGTACAGGACATGAGTGCCGCCTTTGACGAGGGCCGTCACGGGCGCGCGAAAATCGGCTTTGTGCTGCTTGCGACCGAGCAGACCATCGAGGATGACATGTTCACGCTCTGCCCGCCCGGCGTCGGGCTACATTTCACCCGCGCGCCGATCCCGGATTCGATCACGGTGGACACCCTGCGCGCGCAGGCCGATGATCTGGCGCAGGCGGCGGCGAGCATCCTGCCGGACGGAAGTCTTGACGTGATCTGTTACGCCTGCACCTCTGGCAGCCTTGTGATCGGCGAAGGCCGGGTTTTCGCCGAGCTGCGCAAAGGCGCCCCGAACGCTGAGCCAACATCGCTTATTACCGGGGTCATGGCGGCGTTGCGCGTGATCGGCGCGCGCCGCATCGCGGTGGCCACGCCCTATCTGGACGAGATCAACCGGCGTGAGGCGGATTATATGACCGACGCGGGCTTTGAGATCGTCAATATCCAGGGGCTGAACCTTAAAAAAGACAGCGACATGATCCGGGTGCGGCCTGATTTCATCGCAGATTTTGCCGCCCGCGTGGATCGCCCCGATGCCGATGCCCTGTTCATAAGTTGCGGTGCGCTGCGCTCGATCGACATGCTGGATGCGCTGGAACAAAGGCTTGGCAAGCGGGTGATTTCGTCAAATCAGGCGATGATGTGGGACGTCTTGCGCCGGGCCGGTGTCAGCGACCGGATTGCGGGATACGGATCGCTTTTGCGCGACTTTTAGGGCCATTGCGCCGGGTGACCTGCTCGACTGTGCGGCCCTGAACCTGTATCGAGCAAGGTGAATGTCTTTTTGCCTGCTGCCCGGAGATCACCATGAAGATCGCAACCGCCGCCTATCCGCTTGATCCGCTGACCAATTGGGCCGATTACGCCGCCAAGATCACCGATTGGGTGGCCGATGCGGCCGCCAAGGGCGCCGATCTGGCGGTTTTCCCCGAATATGGCGCGATGGAGCTTGCCATGCTCGCCGGGCCAGAGATCGCGGGCGATCTTGAGCGGTCTTTGCATGCGGTGTCGGGGTTGATTGGCAATGCCGATGACCTTCACGCCGATCTGGCGGCGCGCTATGGCCTGCATATTCTTGCGGCCTCGGCGCCGGTGTTTGATCCTGCGCTGGGGGCGCGCCCGGTCAACCGCGCGCGGCTGTTTTCGCCCAACGGCGGGCGCGGAGCACAGGACAAACAGATCATGACCCGCTTCGAGCGTGAGATCTGGGGCGTGGTGCCCGGTGGGCCGTTGCAAATCTTCGAGACCAGCCTTGGCAAGATCGGTATCCTGATCTGCTATGATGCCGAATTTCCCCTGCTCGCCCGTGGGTTAAGCGAGGCCGACCTGATCCTCGTGCCATCCTGCACCGAGGCCTTGGCGGGCTATTGGCGGGTGCGGATCGGGGCGATGGCGCGCGCGCTTGAAACCCAGTGCATCACGGTGATGGCGTCAACCGTGGGGAATGCCGCGTGGTCGCCGGCGGTGGATGAAAACACCGGCATGGGTGGCATTTTTGGCCCGCCCGATACCGGCTTTCCGCCTACCGGCGTGATTGGCGAGGGCACGCTCAACACCCCCGGCTGGACCCTGGCCGAGGTTGACCTTGGCCGCGTTGCCCATGTGCGCGCCGATGGCGTGGTTTTGAACCGCAAACACTGGTCCGAACAGGCGGGCCGCGACGTGGCGGCCACATATCACCGAATATCGTGATTATAGCCTTGAAAAAAACCGGGAATAGCGCCATTTAGGCGTCTGTCCGCGAATGGGCGGATGAAAATTATGGAGATACCATGGCCAAGGAAGAACTGCTCGAATTTCCCGGTGTCGTTAAGGAACTCCTGCCGAATGCGACATTCCTGGTCGAGCTGGAAAACGGCCATACGATCATCGCTCATACGGCAGGCAAGATGCGCAAGAACCGCATTCGCGTTCTGGCCGGCGATAAAGTTCAGGTGGAAATGACCCCCTATGATCTGACCAAGGGTCGGATCAACTATCGCTTCAAGTAAGCGATTGATATTGCATGCGTTTGATTCTCGGATCGGGTAGCCCGCGCCGCCGGGATCTGTTGGCGCAGATCGGGGTTGTGTCGGCTGATATCCGCCCGCCTGACATTGACGAGACCCCTCGCAAAGCCGAATTGCCGCGCCCGTATTGCATACGCATGGCGCGCGAAAAGGCATTGGCGGTCAGGGCCGATGAGGATGAGATCGTGCTTTCGGCCGATACCACCGTGGCGCTTGGCCGCCGAATCCTCGGTAAGCCGGAAAGCGCGGGCGAGGCGGCGGAATTTCTGTTGATGCTCTCGGGGCGTCGTCACCGGGTGATCACCGCCGTCGCGGTACGGCGCGGTGATCGGGTCTGGGAACGCGATGTTGTCACGACCGTCAAGTTCAAACAGATTTCCGACGAAGAGCTGAACGCCTATCTTGCCACCAACGACTGGCAGGGCAAGGCGGGCGGTTATGGCATCCAAGGCCCGGCAGGCGCGCTAATCCCTTGGATTCAGGGCTCTTTCAGCGCTGTCGTTGGATTGCCGATTTGTGAAACCGCTGGCCTGCTGCGCGCGGCCGGCTATCCGCTTTATAAGGATCTGCCATGAAGGGCCGCACCATCGCTCTTGACCACGTTAACGGGTTTGAGGCCGCCGCTTTGATGATCGATGGCCGCCTGAGCGATCTTTTGATTGATTCGGAGCATCCGCGCCCCGGCGCGATCTATCGCGCAATTGCCGACCGGCCGGTCAAAGGGCAGGGCGGTATGTTCCTGCGCACGCCCGACGGCTCGGCCTTTCTGCGCCAGATCAAGGGTCTCGCCCCCGGTCAGCCGATTCTGGTGCAGGTCACGGGCTACGCCGAGCCCGGCAAGGCCCTGCCGGTGACCGCGAAACTTTTGTTCAAAAGCCGCTATGCCATCATCACGCCCTCGGCCCCCGGTCTTAACATTTCGCGCTCGATCAAGGATGAGGCGGTCCGCGACTCGCTTCTGGAAATCGCGCACGGCGAGATGGTCGATAGCGATATGGGGCTTATACTGCGCTCGTCCTGCGAGGGCGCCGAGGCCGATGAGATCGCCGAAGATATCCGTGCCATGCTTGATCTGGCGGCGGCGGTTCTGGCCGATGCCACCGGCGAGGGCGCCGAAAAGCTGACCGAGGGCGACGGGCCGCATGTTCTGGCCTGGCGCGACTGGACCGAGGCGGCCGAGGTGGTCACCGCCGAGGGCTGTTTCGCAGAGCACGGCGTGCTTGATCAGGTCGAGGCGCTGAGTGACCCACAGGCGCCTTTGACGGGCGGTGCGTCCTACTTCATCGAGCCGACCCGCGCCCTTGTCGCCGTGGACGTCAATACCGGCGGCGATGCCAGCCTTGCGGCGGGCCTAAAGGCCAACCTTGCCACCGCCCGCGATCTGCCACGCCAGTTGCGCCTGCGCGGTCTCGGTGGGCAGATCACGCTTGATCTTGCGCCGATGCCCAAGAAGGATCGCCGCCAGTTCGAAACCGCACTGCGCGCCGCGTTCCGTCAGGATTCGGTTGAAACCACCCTTGTCGGCTGGACCCCTCTGGGCCATTTCGAATTGCAGCGCAAACGCGACCGCCTGCCGCTTGCAGAGGTGCTGTGATGGCCTGTCCGATCTGTAAAAAACCCACAGAGACCAAGTATCGCCCGTTCTGTTCGCGGCGCTGCGCCGACGTCGATCTTGGCAAATGGTTTTCCGGCGACTACGCCGTTCCCTCGACCGATCCCGAGGATATTGAAAAGGCAATTGAGGCGATCTCGCGAGAACGTCAGAAACCACATTGATTTTTTAATCAAAGCCTCTGGACACCCCGCTTTGCCTCGCCTAGAAGGCCATCACCCGAACGCTGATGCGTTCCCCGTGCCCGGGTAGCTCAGGGGTAGAGCAGTGGATTGAAAATCCTCGTGTCGGTGGTTCGATTCCGCCCCCGGGCACCATCATATCTTCCAATGTAGACCCAATTAGCCCCAAAATGCCTTATTTATATGGTTATTTTCATAAGGGTAGTGCCAGCGCGTTCCGCTGAGAGCCACCGCATCCCAGGTATTTGTTGGTATATTTGTTGGTATTTTTGGTGGGGCGCTATTACAATACCAACAAATCCTAAGATAATACCAACAAATCATGTCCTCAAAGCCGCTTACAGACACCGCAATTAAGAATCTTAAACCTGCTGCGAAGCCCTATAAAAAGAGCGATGGTGGCGGGCTTCATCTGTTGATCACAACAGGTGGCTCGAAGTTGTGGCGCTTGGCGTACCGTTACGATGGAAAACAAAAACTTCTTAGTCTAGGTCGATACCCGATTGTAGGTCTTGCCAAGGCGCGATCCGCACGTGATGAGGCGAAATCTCTTTTGGCGGAGGGTGTCGACCCATCTGTCCAAAAACGTAATGCGAAGCCTAAAATAGCCCAAACTGAGGCAACCCCCACTTGGAAGGACGTGAGTAGGGAATGGTGGGACAAGCGTCGGCGTGAGGGTGCTTCAAAGGCGACACTGAACAAACTGCAATGGCTTCTCGAAAAGAGTTACCCAGGGCTGGGTCATCTACCAGTCTGGGATATCGTTGCTGCTGACCTACTGGTTGTTTTGAGAGAAATTGAAGCGCAGGGAACCTACGAAACCGCAACTCGTCTTAGAAGCGTAAGTGGCCAAGTATTCAGATACGCCATCGCAACAGGCAGAGCGGAGCGTGATGTTGCCGCGGATTTGCGCGACGCGCTTACAGTCCCAAAGCGTTCTCATCATCCGGCCGTGCTAGAACCAAAAAAGATCGGAGAACTGCTTCGCGCTATTCGAGGCTTTGAAGGGGATCCCACAACCCGAACAGGCCTTCTACTTGCCGCCTATACCTTCTTAAGGTCTGGCGAAATTCGGTACGCGGAATGGTGTGATGTATCTTGGGAGACGGGACGTCTCACTATCCCGGCGGCACGCATGAAAATGCAACGACCCCACATTGTCCCTCTTTCAACCCAGGTCGTTGAAATTCTTCGGGCAATACAAACCATTACTGGGCGGGAAAAACTTATTCTCCCATCCCTTCGTTCGAAGGGGCGACCAATTAGCGAGAATACGATGAACGCCGCGTTGCGTCGGCTGGGTTACACGAAAGAGCAGATGGTAACACATGGGTTCCGAACCATCGCTTCAACGCATCTGAACGAAAACGGCTTCAACCGTGATTGGGTTGAGCGTCAGTTGGCGCATGTTGAAGGCAATAAGATCCGCGCGGCTTATAATTCGGCGGAGTACCTGCAAGATCGAACCAAAATGATGCAATGGTATGGTGGCTTTCTCGACCAGTTACACGGACCCTGATTGAAGCTATTATGATCAAATGCGCCCCCATTTCGATTTCGTAGATCGTCTGCCGACAGCCATCCACAAACGGACATATGTTGCGTGTCTGCCTCATAACCTTAAGGTCGTAGATTCAAATCCTACTCCCGCAATCAAATTTACCGAATAATACCAAAGCCTTAGGTCTCGCATCTCGCGGGGCTTTTTGCTTGTCCGCATTCCATGTCAACGCCACGTCAACGTTTGACGAGTCGCACAACAAATATTCAATGAAATCAATGTTCCGGCTCGACGGCGGCACTCTGTCATCCAAGGTGATTTTCGGATACGATTCCTCGGAACTGATCCCGAGTGACCGCGATGTCTAAGAAAACACTGAACAAAGCCAATCTCGAAAGGCTTGGCGCGCCCAAGCTTGCTGAGCTGGTGATGGAGCTGGTGCAGGGGTCTGCGGCCTTGCAGCGTCGCGCCCGGATGGAACTGAGCGCAGCACAGGGCCCCAAGGAGGTGGTCGCTGATCTGCGCAAGCGGTTTGCGTCGCTGCGTCGGTCGCGAAGCTATGTCGACTGGCGCAAGCAGCGTGCGCTGGTCAAGGATCTGAACAGTCTGTTGGCCCAGATCGAGACGGTGATCGCGCCGCATGATGCAGGCGAGGCGTTCGAGCTTCTCTGGTCCTTCCTGCAACTCGCCCCGTCGATCCATGAGCGCACAGATGACAGCAACGGTTCGGTAGGCGATGTGTTTAGCGAGGCGGTAACGATGATCGGGCAGGTGGCGCCCCGGGTCACGATCAACCCGCAGACGCTGGCCGAGCGGATCCTCGATGCGGTCGCCGATGCGGGCTATGGCGAATTTGACGGCATTATCCAGGAGACAGCAGAGGCGCTTGGTCCGGAAGGGTTGGAGCATCTCAAACAGATCACCAAGACATGGGCCGACACGCCGCCGACACCGGAAGAGCTGGCTGCGTATGAACGCTTTGGCCTGTCCTCGTCGCCCGCAGACTCCGTGCGCCGCGCAAAGCAGTCAACCTGCTCGATCATCCTTGCCGATGTGGCCGATGCGCAGGGTGATGTCGATGCCTACATGGCTCGCTACTCGGCCGAGCAGCTGACCTATGGTACCGTCGCCTCCGGTGTGGCGCGCCGTCTGATCGACGCGGGGCGCGTTCAGGAAGCCTACGACATTCTTCGACGGTGCATGGCGCGCGAGGCGGATACCCCCTTCCGGAGGTTCAATTCCAACCTTGATGAGGTTTATGAAGATTGCCTAAAACGTCTGGGCAAGCTGGATGAACTGAAGGCGCATCTCTGGACCGCGTTCGAGCAGGGTCTGAGCGCGCGCGCCTTGCGCAAATACCTCAAGCTGTTGCCGGATTTTGACGACGTCGAGGCCGAGGAAAAGGCGCTCGATGTTGTCGAAGCCTATCCTCGCCTCGGCGCGGCGATCAGTTTCCTAGTCGACTGGCCCGCTCTTGACCGGGCCGCGCGGGTTGTGCTGGCGCGCGCCGATGAGCTGGACGGCGATAACTACACCACGCTGACCCAGGGCGCAGAGGCGCTGGACGCGCGCCACCCGCTGGCCGCGACGCTACTGCGCCGCGCGATGGTCGAGGACACGCTGAAGGGTGCGAAATCCACGCGCTACCGCCATGCCGCGCGCCATCTGGCCGAATGCCAGGCGTCGGAGCAGGCGATCACCGACTATCGTGCAGTCCAGACGCATGAGGGTTTTGTCGCAGCGCTTCGGCAGAAACATGGCCGCAAATACGGGTTCTGGTCCCTGGTGGACGGCTAAGCGCGCGCCCTCCGGGTATTTGCGAGGGCACTGTCAGAGCAAAATCGGTTGAGGCGGGCAGGGCGAGCACTTAGTTTCTGTGGATGACAAAACGCAGCCCCTTTCGCTACTTCAAGACGAGCCCCGAGATCATCCGCCTATCCGGGCCGGGGTACTATGACGCATCTACGCGGCGTGAACGCGGCAAGACTATGGCGATCGCTTAAGTATGAATGCGTTTATCTGAATGCTTTTGAGACAGGTTCTGAAATGCGGACTGGGATCGGCAAATGGCTGGCCTACTACAACTCTGAGCGCCCACATTCGACCCACGGCATATTGACCCCCGATGAGGCCTATGCCAGCAATACAGAACCAATGAGATTGGCAGCCTAAATGAAACCATGATCCATCTTAACAAGGCTGCAAACTGGTCGGAAATCTAGGACCACCTCTGTGGGTAAGTGTGGCGGCAGCATTAAACCTATCCATAGTGCGCCTGAACCCGGATCAGAAACCGTTGGATATGGCAAATTTGTGAGTTTTGGCACTGCCGCTAAAAGTAACTATCCTTACAACTCATTCACTGGGCGCAAATCCGATAGCCCAACACTGAAAGATGCAGAACCGGGTAATTGGGTTATCAGATCATAAAAGAGTAGTAGTGTGGATTTAACACATGAAGGAATTGTACATGGTGGTATGTGGTTGTGAGATTTCGGCAAAAGAGGTTCGGCTTGCCGTCGTTCACCTAAATGATGAAGGCATTATCGAGATGCTTCGACTAAAGACCACACGGATTGAGCTCGACGACGATACATCTGAGATCGACCTGCGATCATTCCTAGCGGCTCTTCAAGAGTTTTCCCGCGAAAACGAAATTGACACCTTTGTGATCAAAACCCGTGCCAAAAAAGGCAGAATGGCCGGTGGAGCCATATCCTTCAAAATCGAAACTTTAATCCAACTCGTGGAAGGGTGTCACACGCGGTTTGTCAGTCCGGTGGCCCTTGCTCACTTCGCCAAGAAGGAAGTTGAAGAGTATCCCGAGAAGTTGCCAGTTTATTTGAAGAACGCCTTTCTTGCCGGTGCTTATGTTTTGACTAGGGGCTGATTTCCTAACTACCTGCGCCAGTAACGATCGGCCCTCTTTTGACCTAATTGGGCACACAGAAAACAAGGAGCCAAAATTGCAGCATTTTTCTCTGCTTGATCTGTCGCCCATCCCGGAAGGTGGAACAGCCGCTGATGCCCTGAGCAATACAGTCGACCTGGCGCGCCATGCCGAGGCAAGCGGCTATCATCGCTATTGGTTGGCCGAGCACCACAACATGCCGGGCATCGCCAGTGCTGCAACCGCTGTCGTGATAGGAGCGGTCGCATCGGCCACCAAGACCATCCGCGTTGGTGCTGGGGGCATCATGCTTCCAAACCATGCGCCTCTGGTCATTGCTGAGCAGTTTGGCACACTTGCCACGCTTTATCCGGGGCGTGTTGATCTTGGGCTTGGCCGCGCTCCAGGTACCGATGGAGTGACGGCGCACGCCCTCAGAAGGCATATGGAAGCCAATGATAACTTTCCGCAGGATGTAGCGGAAGTCTTGGGGTACTTCGGCGACGCTTCAGAAGAAGCGCAAATCCGGGCAGTTCCCGGACAGGGCACACATGTTCCAGTCTGGATACTCGGCTCTAGCCTTTATGGCGCGCAGCTCGCTGCTTATCTCGGGTTGCCTTATGCGTTCGCCTCGCATTTCGCGCCCGCAATGCTTGAGGATGCAATCGCAACATACAGATCAACATTCCGCCCATCCCAGTGGCTTGCCAAGCCGTACTTCATGTTGGCCGCTGGGGTCTGTGCAGCGGCAACTGATGACGAAGCAATGTATCTTCGATCATCGCAAATGCTCGCCTTCGCCCGCTTGCGAACTGGCCGTCCAGGTAAGCTCCCTCGCCCGGTTGAAGATCTCTCAGCTGAGATACCAGCACCGGTTCTTGCACAAGTGAAACAAGCGCTTTCCTGTTCGGCAACAGGCAGCCCTGAAACGGTTCATCGCGAACTTGCCACCCTGATTGAATGTTACCAACCCGAAGAAGTTATGGTGACCGGTATGATCCACGATCATGCCGCACGTCTAAGGTCATTCGCGATAGCGGCAGAGGCTCTTTCCAACATTTCAAAAGCTTACGAGTTGGCCTAGTCGTTGTGGTCTAATTGCTCAGCGCAATAATACTAGCAGTCCGCGTGAGCAGACTACAAAATGGATCTTGCACGACCTCAATTATTCGATTTCGACCTATAGGCTGTTGCCTTTTTATCGACTGATTTTGCTGTATAAATTCGCGAAGACATGACTCCAGGAATTCAGCGATATGGCCCCCACTGAGCAGAAACAGATAGTGAGAAGCGCCCTAGCTGGTCTGTTTTTTGGCCTATTGGGACACCAGTACAAAGGCATCGCAGTTTCGAATTCTGGGGTGACACTACTTTCTCGGGCTCCGAGACAACTGTCTTTTACGGACATCACGCACCCCCTGCAGGTTACCAAGACCTTGGGGAAGCCGTCAGTGGCGGTCACCATCAGGCAAGGTAATGAGGTCAAAGTCGCTGGGTTTAAAAAGTCAGATGCAGTTGACTTCGTCACATCGGCTAACGCGGCTTGGCGAGCGCACTTTGTCGAGCAAGTGAAGGCATCGGACGGAGAACTCCGTGCCCTAGCGGAAGCTGTTGGACGATTGGGTCAGCCGAAGCGTTATCCGTCAGCATGCCTTCTTCAACCATTCCTTGAGCGCGCGAATGCTGTGGCCGAGAAACTACCTGCAGAGATACCCAACGGTGTCCTGCCAAGTGAGCAGCAAAAAGTCTTGGATCGAGTATTGGCGTTTCAAAAAGGGCCAGGGCGATCGCGCGACGCTGCAATTAAATCGTTTACCAACGCCGAGCTCGACGCATTCAAAGACTTCTTTGACACAATCGAGTCCAATCCTCTGACGCCAGAGCAGAGACTGGCTGTTGTCGCCGACGAAGACGCGACCCTCGTTCTAGCTGGGGCAGGCTCTGGCAAGACAAGTGTGATCGTCGCCAAAGCCGCATATCTGATCAAAAGTGGCATCCGGCAGCCGGAAGAAATCTTGCTAATGGCGTTTGGAAAAGATGCGGCCGCCGAAATGGCCACTCGCATCGAAGAGCGAGCTGGTGCGAAGGTGGACGCACTGACCTTCCACGCCCTTGGCAACAGCATCATTCGTCAGGTCGAAAATGGAGCGCCAGCTTTGGCGCCTCACGCAAGCGACGACAAGCAGTTCACGGCGCTGCTGCGTGACATCCTCTTCAACGACATCGCGAAGCAACCGGCCCTTGGCATGTTGTTGTTGAAGTGGTTCTCGGAGTTCTATTGGCCCTACAAAAGTGAGTGGGATTTCCAGACCAAGGATGAATATTACCAGTACGTTGAGGCACATGAGCTACGAACGCTCCAGGGCGACTTGGTAAGGAGTTTCGAAGAGTGGGAAATCGCCAATTGGCTCTACTTGAATGGCATCGCCTACGAGTATGAACCTGACTACGAACACCACCTTCCTGAGAATAACCGAACCGCCTATACACCGGATTTCCGGCTCACCGAAAGTGGTGTCTATATTGAGCACTTTGGCGTTCGAAAATCCCGAGGGCCGACCGGAGAAACGAGGCTAACCACGGCGCCTCACATTGATCGCAATGCCTACCTCGAAGGTATGGAGTGGAAACGAAAGGTTCACGCCGAACACCAAACAACGCTTATTGAAACCTTCAGCTACGAACGTGTGGAAGGCCGTCTGACAGAGGCGCTGGAAGAAAAGCTTGCTCCCTATGCAACACCCAACCCAATCCCGCCTGAGCAAGTCTTCGAACAACTCACAGAGATGGGTCAGGTGGACGCCTTTACGCAGGTGCTGGGCACCTTTCTGCGGCACTTCAAAAGTTCAGGGACGACCATCTCGAACTGTCTGGGCCGGGTAGAAAAATCCCATGACAAGGCGCGAGGCGCTGCGTTCTTGAAAATCTTTGAGCCAGTGCTCGAAGCCTATCAAAACCGCCTGGGCGACCGCATCGACTTTGAAGATATGATTGTACGGGCGACCGAGCATGTAAAAGCAGGGCGTTACAAGAGCCCGTACCGCCACCTTTTGGTGGATGAGTTCCAGGATATTTCCGAGGGAAGAGCGAGACTTCTGAAAGCTCTCAAAGCGCAGCATGAGGACGCGCGGGTCTTTGCCGTTGGAGACGACTGGCAGTCGATTTATCGCTTCACGGGATCAGACATACACCTGATGAGAGACTTTGGGGAAGAGTTTGGCGGCACATTCGCTGGCGAGTCTGGTGTGCACAGCTCGGTTGATTTGGGGCGGACATTTCGAAGTGTCGACAAGATCGCTTTGCCCGCTCGCACATTCGTTCTCCAGAACCCGTCTCAAATTACGAAACAGGTCATTCCGGCAGGCACTACGGAGACGTCCGCGATTAGTGTAGCGCACTATGGATGGGGTGGTGAAGAGGAGGCGCTGAAAGCTGCCCTAGACCACATAGAAGCCGCCGCGAGTGGAAGCGAAACGTCCGTTCTCTTGCTCGGGCGCTATAATTTCTTACGTCCAGAAGAGCTGCCACAATTGCGCATGCGCTATCCGAACCTCTCTCTCAAGTTCATGACGGTCCATCGCTCCAAGGGGCTGGAAGCCGATCATGTTGTGGTGCTGAAAGCTGCCTCGGACCGTATGGGGTTCCCGTCCGAGATTGTCGATGACCCACTGCTGGACCTCGTTCTTCCTAAGCCGGAGGAGTACGACCATGCGGAGGAAAGGCGGCTGTTCTATGTGGCCCTTACGCGAGCACGGAAAACCGTGACGGTTCTGGCGGATCGTCAGAGGCCTTCGGTCTTCGCGCGTGAGCTGGTTGAGAACCCCGACTATGGAGTGGTCGAACTCGGTGACGCAGGCATTGCCGAACACCGATGCGGTGCATGCGGAGGCCGAATGCTCTCGCAAACATCAAAGAAGGGAAGCCCGTACTTTCAGTGTGAGCACCGAAAGCTCTGTGGCGAGATGCTTCGACCGTGCAACGTGTGCGGTAAAGACCTCCCGGTCAGCGATAAAGCCCATCCTGGCAATCTAGTCTGCAGTTGTGGTGCTACCTTTCCAGCCTGCCCAGAGTGTTCCGATGGCTGGCTGGTCGAGCGAAAGGGCAAGTGGGGCAAATTCCTTGGATGCGTGAAGTACCCGGACTGCAAAGGAAAGAAGACGATCCCGAAGGACAGGACCCGAAAACGACAACAGTAGCGCAAGATATGCAGGTTTCAGTCAACAATCCTCGGCTGCCAGGTTTTGAGCCCCAGTTCGATTAGTTCGGCGATTTCGACGAGGCCTGGCGGTTTCCCATGTCGTGCGATCTCCAGTTGCATTGCCAGATAACTTACAGGGAAGTTGCGTTCGTAAGTGTTGAGCAACATTCCTCGTGGACCTAGAGAGCCGTGTTGTCCGATCCAGAGCAGGCGTTCGAGGTCGGCCAGCCGTTGCACCCGTTGCTCACGGCGCGGCGTGAGTGCTCGCGGCATAGTTTTGCTCAGGAAACTTGTCCTTGGGGCGTCTGAGTTTGATGGGTGATTGCTCATATTCAATCCTTTCGTTGCCATTTACGGCCGCATCTTGTTTCCAAAGCCACCTTGCCAGATTGAGGCAGGTTGGCGGGAGCCGTTGCTCCACTCGTGATGCTGCTTGATCGATATCCCCTTCTGAGTGTTTCTGCAAGTTTCCAGAACAAAGAATTGGGTTTAAAATCCCAAGAGAGAACTGACCAATGACCTCTCCACCGAGCGGTCGGTCATATTTTCTGCCGAGAAGAAAACACCATTTCAATCATCAATACATATTACCTTCAGTAGCTTATACGTTTTATTCCTTCCCCAATATGCCCCCCGGCGGGTATAATGAAGTTGATTAAGTATTGTGGGAATTCAAGATGGCGCGTGCAAGCAAACATGGCGGGAAGCGGGCTGGCGCTGGGCGGCCGAAGGGCTCCCGTTCGCGGCGCAGCGAGGCTGTGGCTGAGAAGCTCCTCTCGCAGGGGAAATGCCCGGTTGAGGCGCTGGTTCGGCTCGCCGAAGAGGCCGAAGCGGACGGAGATCGGTCCCAGGCCATCAATGCGTGGAAGACCATACTTCCGTTCGTGCATCCGAAGCCCAAAGCCGTCGAAATCGATCCCGAGGCTGTCGTGGCGCTTGCACGTCTGCTGTCTGAGGAAAAAATACGAGCGACGGAAGGTGTGGATGATGCGCCCTGGGGTCAAATGCTCGAGAGGATGAGAAAATCTTTGGAAGCTGATGGAAATTTGGCCTAGCAGCTGAATGCTTGTGTCCGTCCGTGTATGCCTCACTCAACGCTGATCCTACATGTACATGGCCGAAACGACTGAAGGGTATGATTTCGCGCATACTCGCCAATTTTTGCAGGGATACCTTCACACTGATCAGTGGAACTGGCACTTTCGGCCTGAGGGCGGAGCACTTGCACGTCATTCGCAAAGACCGGCGACGCCGCAAATGCCAACATTAAAATCAGTATCCGCATAAATTAAGCTCTCAGTCGACGACTTCGGTTGCAATGCGCGTTTCGGTCAGTTCTTCTTCAACCAGCGCATAGATCTGCTCAGGGGGTGTCTTGAGCGAGTAGACCATGAGAGATGGATCCACACCCATTTCAATCAGGTATTCCATCGTTTGGCCTTGCCCCATCTGGATACTCTCGACGGCAAAAATGACTGGCAGGTATTTCGGCTGTTCGTAGTAGTGCTGATGTAGGCCCACGATTCCGCGTCGCGACACGATCCTCTCCTCGCCGCCAGCAAGGATATACGGACAGGAAGACACGCAGAATGCGCCTGCCAGCACGGTCGAAGACATGCCATTGTCCCGTATATGGCGTCCGATTTGCAAGGCTTCCGACACAAGCCCTCCAGGACTGTGCAAAGCAACAAGATCTGGCACTTGTGACATACCCGAAAGGTAGATTTGGAACCGACTTGCATCGCCATTTTCAATCTGACCTGTGACAAGCAGGACGTTTCCGGCACCCTCGACGACAATCTCCTCAAATCTCAATCGATCAGGAAACTTTTCTGGCATCGGCAGTTCAACTGGCCCTTTTAGAGTAACCAGGTCCGGTACAGGGCGATCTGTTCTATATTCGCGTCGCTGGTCTCCAGGTGAAACTGGACCAGAGGGCATTTCAACCTGTTCCCTGAATAGCCTTGGGAACATCTCGAATATATGCGTCGCAATAAGTAACCCGGCCATGGTCAGTTGTACCACGAGTACATACTTTAGGCCGGTTTGCGGATAGAACTTCGGAATGAAGCGCTGCATCACTTGTCTGTCCATTCGTCAATTGACTCGGCAGTACGCTCCTGAATTGCGGCATCAACCACACCCATTGTGAGCTCGACATCTCTCATTGCATTCATGGCGGCCTTGAGGTCTGCCAGCGTGAGGGTCTCTTCGATGCTCAATCCGTCACGCCCACTCCTGATCGCGGCTTGGGCGATAGCAAGCACAAACACCAGAACCCCAGGTAACAAATCGATCGCGATAGCGCCTGCCCAGGAAGGAACGAAGTTGTGGGCATAACGGATAACGGCATCAGCAGCTGAGATTGGATTGTAGGCTGTCTCGATCGGCAGCTCCATTTCCACCACTTCCTCTGCAGCGTTCTTGAGCGTCTTGCCACGCTGGTCCAGTGCATCGAGAACCGAGTTGATCGTAGCAGATTGTGCATCGCGTACCGACGAGTTCCGGCCGTCCAGTTCAGGTAGTACGACTGATGCTGGCAAATCCTCTGCGGCCCTCACCACGAGCGATGCAACGCTGTACTGTTTGAGCCGAGACAATACTCCGGCAAGCTTGACACTTTCCTCGGAAAACTGAACGGAACGCTTGTCCACGGGCCCAGGTGCGACAGTCAATTCACGCATACGTGCAAGCGTTTTGTTGCCGTCCTCAAATGCCTCTTCGATCAGTGGTTGCTGCGATGCGATCTGCTCCTCAAGGTTCTTTAGCTCTTCAGATTTTTGCGTCAAAACCCGAAAAACGGCGCCGCGCCCTGCCGTACCTGACAAGTCTCCCGATTTTTCCAACTCTGCCAGTTCTTCGAAGCTCTGCCGTGCCCTCTCCACTTCACGTCCAAGCGCCTGTCCGCTTAGCGCAATATCATGCGCCTGCTCCAAAGCAGACTGGTAGTCGCGGACAGTGTTTTCCAAATGTTGTTCTACGGCGGCCGACCCAGCAAGAGCAGCAGCGTTAAGCCAACTTGACATTGCGATAATTGCAATGGACCCGACAACCGTCGACATTGTCAGCCCAATGAAGCCCCCCGCTGTCCGCATGGCAGGAAGAAGGCGCAGCATGTAGCTCCAGAACACGAATATACCGACTGAAACAGCGATCGAGTAGGCCACAGCAGCAAAAAACGAAACCGCCCCATTATCTTCCAACAAAGAGGAAACACCTAAATACGTATAGATCCCCGATGCGATCGCAAGAACACCCAGTGCGGCTGGTGTAAACGTATCCAGCCAAGCGAGGTGACCCTCGAGTTCTTTTGCCGTACGAAGCCCTTTCGCCTCTTCCGCTGTCAGTCGCCCTTGTTTGTCAGTCATGATTTATAGCGCTCCGAATGCGTTAATGAATTTAAGTAGGTGTTAGTAAATTCGCAACGAATTGAATAGCCCGATGTCTCCTATCGGAGAAGCAAAGTTATTTTTGCGGTATCAAACTGTACGGATAGATTGGCCTGGTTTCGTTGGGGCCTATTGCAAAATCTGAATTGCAAAGAAAACGTAAGTGAATTCACCGACAGTCCGCCTGTCTTTCTCGTTCAATCAATTCGTTAATAACTGCTCGCTCGTTCGCGGAAAGCTGAACGTCGCCCGGTGACAGACCTTGAATGCACCCGGCATTTGAGAAGGCTGACTGTCCTCGTTCGCTTTTAAAACAGTAGCCATTTCTTGCATAAATGGAGTTTCGCTCAGTCCATAGTGCATCGCATAGATTGGTATCAGGCGTTTGCACTTGGCGAATTCTGCTTATCCAGTTTGAATGAGCCCAGCCCTCAAGACCAGTCTCGGTTCTGACTTCGTACCAAACCCCTTGCTTGCCGAGGAACTCTAACCGCGTTCCCTCAACCATCTTTGAGAGGCGCTTTGCACCACTTGTGGTTCCGGCACGCAACGCGAGAAATCCATCCCCATTTGCATCAAGTCCAGCAACAACATGCGTCATTACTGGCTGCAAGGGAGTTGGAGGAGGGGCGACGGCTGGCCGAGGAGGGGAGGGGGTTGCAGCCTGAGGCGCAGTCTCCGGTTGTTTGACGGTTTCTTTAGCTGCGCGGCGCTTCTGGGGCTCCGTGCGGTTTCCGAGGAAGCGATATTTCTGTTTCTCTGCCTCTGTGAAAACATGCACATCATCGGGGGGCGTGCTGAACATGATGCTGTATACTTCTTCGTTCACATCATAGTCCTTCAAGATACTGAGAATATCTGCTGCTAGCATTTGAGTCGCAAAGTTGCTTTCAATACTTGAACGGGCCTGATGAACGCCAAGGCCTCCGTATGCGTAACGAGAAGCGCCAGCAAAAAATAAGAAAGTGCAGGCAGAGTAACAACCGCTTTCTTCAGGTATGATGGTGGTAAGACCATGCCGGTCGATCGTCCGCGAAGCTTCCAAACCGGCGTGTACGTCGCCGCCCGGGCTGTCCAAAAATAAAGTGTTGGCATTGGGAAACTTCTCCAGTGCCCGTCCGAGGTTCAACGGTAGTCGGGAGTTGACTTCGCCATCAAAGTAGAGGGTTTCTGGGTCCGAAGTGTCAATAATGATTGGATAATAGGTTTTGATCCATTCAGCTTTGGAAGGCCCTACCGCGCCTAAGCTGAGCAGACAAATGATTGTCGAAAATATCCATGGGTGCCGCATCTCTTCTCCGAAGTTCGTGCTGTTCGAGATTTTCTAGATAGCCTCTTACTTGGGCCTGATTATGTCACAGATCTATGCGTCGGAGAAAGGATCGATGCAAGACTGGATACCACTTCGCAATCGCTCTGGATTTCGTTGATTTCCGGATCTGCCTAAAGCTCGTCAATGGCTATGCCGCCTGATGTATGGAGCACGCCTTCGGAACCTGGAATATGTACCGGATTCTGTTGAATGAGACCGGCACTGTTGGCAGGGGGTATTCCAGTTTTGTCCGCTCGGCGAGGTTGAAAGCCTCTCGGAGCTGGGCAGGCGTGTGAAGGGATGCCTCCCGCAACATTTCCAAAGAATTATTGATTGCTCAAAATAGCCTTTCTCTTTTTTCGTAATGAATAAGGCGATTAACCCTTCACCCCTTCCCATCGAAAAGCGTGCGAAAACGTCAAGCCCCTGCAGCGCGCGCCTACATCCCTAGGCAAAAAGGTGGGCGGTGAGGTCGGGCTTTTGGTCATAAGACTTTCTTTGCGGTGTTTACGAGCGATATGATCCCTTCGGGGTGCATTTGGTTTCGAGCGGAGGAACCAGCCAACCGTTCGTCTTTCCGCCTTCATGGTGAATTTTATGTTCTACGCCAGCCACATTGAGGTACAAGTTTCCACCACGTTTGATTACCTGAGGGTGGCTTGCCCACCGCCGCTTCATGCACTGCCCTACATCCTTCAAATCCCTCTGAGAAGGACGGGCCGCGTGCGAATGTCCAATACCTTGCAGCTCTGAAAAAATCTCCGTTGCCGGTTTGCGCTTGAGATCGTTCGAGATCGGCGCGTCCCAATCGAATTTGGATCCAAGATTTTCTTCGATCCATGAGCGCGACCGATACTGATCTGTATGATCCGCGAGAAGCTGCTCTTCCTCTGTTGTCGGCCACCACTGCTCCCCTCCGATATAACGCACCCATGCCTCAGCCCAGAGTTGGTCGATCTCCTCGGCACTCCAATTGACGCGCACCTGGTCCGTTTTGATTGGCAGAAAGCGGCGGTTCCCGGTGCCGTCCGCAAGGAACTGCTCTTCATTAACCGTACCTATATAGACGGCCCGCCTCTTAAACTTCGACGCCGTGCGCGCATAAGGCATCCGCAGTTCGTCGACACCGCTTGATAAGTGAGCTTTCAGAGCGGCGATGTCAGCTTTACGGAATGTTCCGTCGAGCTCGCCTAACTCGACGATCCAGGCCGATACGGCCTTCTTCACACTGTCCTTATTGCGAGGATCAAGTTCCACACCTTCTTTGTGATAGCGCCGCAATTGTTCTGGTATTAACCGTTTGAAGCCTTTGGTCTTGCCGCGACCTTGCTCGCTTACGAATACAATCACGCTTTCGAAGCTTGGGACATAATTGCTGTTTTGCCGTGCCGCTTCAGAGGCGTGGTCAGCGGCGGCACAAGCCTGGATCAGGAAAATCCGCATCGCGATCAAAAAGATTTCTTGATCCTCAGTGTCGAATGCTTTCAGGATCGCATCGAAGCGGCTCTTTCCATCCCACTCCAGGGCCCGAAGATAATCCGTGACGGGATTGATGGCCCGACGGTCGGCGATGGCAATCATGTGAGCAGCAAGCGAGCGGTACGGAACATCGTTTTTGCTGCAAAGGCCCAGAAGTTCTGCGTAGAGCTGCTCGCTGGCGTTATCTCCCGAGCTATCGAGTTCTGGATGCAACCATTCGATCTCCTTGAGAATCTGGTCGTAATGAAACGAGAAGCCGTAGCGATCGAGCAGATACTCAACATTTTCCAAATGATCGATGGGGCGAACATTCTCCTCCGACACAGTCCTTACATGGGGAAAGTCCTCAGGCATGAGAGTTGTTCCTCGCGGTACCACGGCTCCTTCAAATTCTTTGTTTGCGTCGTCACAGGATTTCATCGCAGAAATCTTGTGACGACGACGGTGGCTTTCGACAGCATTGCTCAAGGTTTTGGTCTTGTTGCCCAAGTGAAGCGTCTTGCATGCCGTCTTTAGCGCCAAATCGGTTTCCAGCGGATCTGCATAGAGCAGTGCCAGTACGCAAACGATCCTATCCTTGTTACCTTCGGCTTCGGAAATCGCTTCTGTTGCGCTTTCGAGGCTATGGCGCAACGCAATAAAGCGACCACCGCGCGCAAAACTGTGGATGCCAGGGCGGTCGCCATTGTTCCAGTAGAATTTTCCGACCATGCGACCTCCGTCATAGTCGGGCTCGATCGGATCAGCGCACAACAGTCCATCCAAGTCTGCGCCCCGCGGCCCGAGAAGATCCGCGACGGCAACAGCGGGCCGCCCCTCGAGGTTGACGAGATCAGATCCAATCAACAGACCAGATCCGAACCGTGCGTCCGCCGCCTTCCGGGCGTTGGGAGGCGAGACACCACGGGTTTCCAGCTCTTGTGCATGATTGGATATGCATTCCTCACGCACTTCGACCGCTTTTTCTTTGAGGGCGGTTTTCGCCTCAGCGATATTCACCTGGGCTGAACTGCGCTCTTCTTGCCTCAGGGTGATCCCTGCCCGCGCCAGCCGGTCGCAGCCGATAGACAGAAGCGGTCTATGCTTCTAACCGTCAAGTTCATTCCCCGAGTTCTTCACCTTTTGGCCATGCTTGAATGTCAGAGGGGTTGGACAACCATAAGGAAAGCAAAGCACAATGAAGAAATTCTTGCTGTCAAGCGGGCTGATGTTTGGTCTCAGCGCATGCGGCACCACTTACGTCCTGCCTGATATCGACGAGAGCTCGGCGACGCGCGCGAAATCCATGTTTGTTGAAGCGCAAACCGAAACAAGCCGCAAAACGGTCTCGCATGCAACTGCTGAGCGCCGCTTTCAACGCGTTGCCCGCCGGGTCGAGCCGGTGGCGGAAAAGTTCTGCGAGGCGGAAACCGCGTCGCTCAACGGGTTCGACTGCGATGTTCAAGTCGCCATTGATCTCAAGGCCAAAGAGCGCAACGCATACTTCACCTATGCCAAGGACAGGCCGGTCATCTTCATGACCATGCCGATCCTGCAAGATATGCAGAATGACGATGAGGTCGCTTTTGTCATGAGCCATGAATATGGACACCTGATCGGGCGGCACATCCAGAAACAGAAGCAACAGGCCATGGCCGGGGCTCTGATCTTGGGCGCGCTGACCGCCTACTCCAACGCCCAAGCCGCATCCGCTGGGGTGAGTTATGATCCTGATGCCGTAGGCCGCAACATGGAGCTTGGCGCGGCGGCGGGGTCAAGGGCCTATTCCCAATCATACGAACTCGAAAGCGACACGCTTGGCGCGCGGATTGCCAAGGCATCCGGGTATGATCCGGTGAAGGGCGCGCAATACTTCGCACGGCCCGAGGACGCACGCACCGAGGCTGGCAATCTCAGTTTTTGGGGCACGCATCCGCCCGATGAAAAACGGCTTGCTACCGTACTTGCGGTGAGCGCCCAAATTGAGGCCAAGCAAGGGCTGCAACGCAAGCAGTAAATCAAGCGCCGCTAGACCTGCGGCGCGCGCGATTCCTACGCTTTCGTCACTCCGGCAAACTACGGTGCACCGTCAGACGGGGGATAGAATAGGTGAGCAGTGAAACGCCTTTTCTATCCTGAATTGAATAGATAGGCTGCCCCTAAACAAAGGGGCAGCCTATGACATTGATAGCAGATTTCATTCCCAAGGTTCAGGCGATTTATGCCACAGGCAAGCCCGCATTCACAGATCGCAAAGTCTGGATCAACAAGACCCAATATTTCGCTGACGTGCCTGAGGTCTCATGGGGCTTTTACATTGGTGGCTATCAACCGGCGCAGAAATGGCTCAAGGACCGCAATGGGCGCGAGTTATCGTTTGACGATGTGAAGCATTTCCAGAAGATCATCAAAATCCTGTCTGAGACCGACCGTATCATGCAGACGATCACCATGGATTTGGAAGCAGCCGCCGCCTGAAAACGTAAGACGCGAAAGGAAGAAACAGACATGTCGTTTACTAAACTTGGTCGGATAATCGCTTTCGTGATCGTGATTTATGGTCTTCTGGGAATCGCATTTGGAATCGGAATTGCGTTCTTGGCTGGTGACATGGAAACCAACCAAATCCTAGCAAGGCGATATCTTGGAAGCGTCACAAGCGGCGAGAGCATCAATGAAGGCGTATATGCGGGCGCAGCTTTGAGCTTGTGATTAATTGAGCTCAAGTCGTGTTTAAGAATTACAAATTTTGGTTGGGAGAAACGAAATCGGCACCATCTTCCGTAAACAGTACGTCCGGCCAAGGTTTCACGCGATCTTGAACGATTGAGCCGAAAATGCTCTCGCCGACCGGGATGGTCACGGACGCGCGCAATTCAGTACTGAAAGCTTTCGAGACCGTCGTCTCCAAATGCTGCATGTACTCGGCTACGAAGCGGCCGACGCATGGCTCAAAGAGGGATGCGACGCTGTTTTTATCGTGAATTGGATAGGCCGAATTCCACGTGGCTCCATAGAAGCTTAGGATAAAGACACCAGTCGACGACGACTTCCAGCCTTTGGAGACGACATGGGCGCCGATCGACGCCTTGATCTTGCCCAAGCGTTGGTCAATGGCACGGATCTTGTCGCCGTCGAATGCACCGTGCGATCTCGTCAAACTCGTCGCTGCTTGGTGTTATGTAAAACAACTCGACATGTGCAGTTTCGCGAGGACTCGACACGAAAAAAAAGGCCCCGCCAACAAGTTTTAGCGAGGCCTCTGAAATAATGAAAAACACTCTTTCAATGCATTAATGAAACATATCAAGCTGACGCTGGCGTGACCATTTTTTGTTGTGATTTTGGCAGCAGTAATAGGGCGGTTTCGAGCCAAATTCCGTCCTAATCAACTTTAATGTTGGTATTTTTGTTGGTACAAATATCTAAATAATCAATTTTACTATTGATAAATATGTAATTTAGATTCCGCCCCCGGGCACCAATTTAATCAATGACTTAGCGATTTTCCGTGAGCTTCGAACAATAGTGTGTGTAATTCATGTGTAATCTAGCCCAACTTTTTGGACCAAGGCCAGGCAGCTGCACAACCTCTGTTTAACCATGGTGTTAAATCCGAAGGCTCGCGCCCGTCGCGTTGGTAGGCTGCTGCCGCTTGCCGCAGCTTGCCCCAAGTTCGGCTGCGCGCAGGAAGTACCATTTGCAAAGTTTGGCCCGCTCACCGACAGCGGACCTTCAAGCTGAGTGCGGCGAATGCCGGGATAGAGACCTCATTGACCGATGCTGCACAATCCACGAATGACTGCTATCCTTGAAAATGGAGTCGGGTCAGGGTTGGTTTGTGTCGCGTGTTGGCGAGTTGGGTGTGGTGAACAAAGACACGCTGTAACGACGGTGAGAAGTTTCATCTTTATTTGGAATTGAGAACATGAAAAGCTTATCTGGGCATTGCCTTTGCGGTTCGGTCTCTTGGACGGCGGCTGATCCAATTCTGTGGGCGGCGCTTTGTCACTGTGAAGACTGTCGAAGAGCATCATCATCCGATTACGTCAGTTGGTTCGGTGTAGAGCGGGAGCATGTCGTATGGTCAGGGCCTCGCAAAACCTATCGTTCATCGCCGAATGTGGAGCGGAGTTTTTGCGAAGACTGCGGTTCACCGCTCTCCTTCGAGACAGACGTCTTTCCCGATGAAACGCACCTTTATGCAGCAACTTTGATTGACCCATCTTTGTATCAGCCGACTGCACATATTTTCTGGTCAGAGCGGTTGCCGTGGATCGAAGGACAAGATGCGCTTCCGAAGCATACTAAGGGCTTACAGGCCTCAGCAGAAGCGGGAGAGCATCTTCTAAGCAATCCTGATTAATGCGCTTATTCTAAAACCCTAGTGCCATGCGCCAAAGCGGGCATTCACTCATCGTCTACAAATTCGCGCTTCGTCCGCATCTCAGTCACTCAGCTGCGCTGCCATCAAGATCCGCTTTGGCCATCTCAGACAGAAGCCTTAATGACCGATTCGGGCTGGGAGCGGTCATTAGATGTGTTCAGCACCATGGTCTGGACCTGTACCGCAATCATTGGCCCGCAGACGTCTGATCAGGCCGAATTTTTGGGCTTGAGCTTATGAACGTTAGCGGGCTGCGTGCCACTGACCCGACCTTCCAACCGCTCCATCGCCGCCTCGATGTGAGAGCCGCTTTGGTGCGCGTATCGCGCAACCATGGACAAGGTCTTATGGCCGGAAATACGCTGTACCGTTGGCAAGTCCACACCGGCCTGGACCAGATGTGTTACCGCTGTATGACGTAGGGTATGTGCCTGTGCAAAGCGAACCGATATGCGCGCCATGCGCCCACTGCCGGGCGATCCAACTCCACACAACATTTGACGTATTCTTTGATGGCTCAACACCGGAGCAGACATAGACACGAGCCTTTAAAGCTTGCTGTTGCAGAGCGCCATCAACACTCACTGAAAGGCCGTTCGAGCTTACAACGGGCGCGCCATCGTCGGACAGGACAGTCCAGCGATAAAGACCACGCCCCGACAGTTGATTTGAAATCCTCAAGACCTCGATCGCTGTGACAAACGCAATCATCGAATACGAAGGGACGAGCACAAACACGAAGTCTATTGGATCGTTGACGGCCCTCACCGCGACATGCTCTGTGCCACGCGGAACTCTGATCAAGGTTTTCTGCCGCGAACGAACACTCATTGGGCAGCGCCTAGTCCAATAGTGCCGTAAGCTCTGACCGCGCTTTTGCGATACCCGCTTCGTCGCGCCTATAGAATGTCCATTGCGCGATGCGCGTCGATTGCACCAGGCCAGCCTCTTGCAGAATTTTCATTTGCGATGTGGCCGATGGCTGCGCGATGCCCAGTTTGTCCGCAATATAGCCTACGCATACGCCGTCCTTCTCAAGATCGCCGGTATGCTGCGCGGGGAAGTTTGCAACAGGATCAACGAGCCAGCGTAAAATCTGTTGGCGGCGTTCACTGGAAAGCGCCTTTGCAATTTCACTCATAGCTTGACTCCTATATAGGATATATCCTATCTTACAGTTCGAAATCATTTGAAGCAAGGACTGACATGCTAGATCTTTCGAACACGTATCATCATGATGGAAATGCAGTCGCATGGGGGCAAATGGGTGACGGGCCACCACTGGTCCTGTTGCACGGCACGCCGTTCTCGTCGCAGGTCTGGCGGCGCATCGCACCACTGCTCGCCTCCAGCTTTACCGTCTATTACTTCGATCTGATCGGCTACGGGAAGTCAGAGAAACGCGACGGGCAGGATGTGTCTCTCAATGTCCAGAATGATCTACTGGCTGCACTCTTTGCACATTGGAACCTCGATAAACCAGAAGTGCTCGCCCATGATTTTGGGGGCGCAACCGCGATGCGCGCATGGCACCTCAATGATCTACGCTATTCCAAGCTGACGATCTTTGATGCTGTTGTCGTTCGTCCGTGGGGATCGCCGTTTGTCGCCCATGTGCGCGAACACGAGGCGGCTTTTGCCGGAATGCCAGCCTATATGCACGACGCGCTCTTGCGGGCTTATTTGCAAACGGCCGCACACCAGCCGCTGTCTGACGAGGCATTTGATGTCTACATGGAGCCATGGTTGGGTGATGTCGGCCAGCCAGCGTTCTATCGACAGATTGCACAAATGGATCAGGCACAGACCGACGAGGTTCAGGACCAATACGGCGCTATGGATTGCGATGTGCATGTCCTGTGGGGCGACAAGGATGACTGGATTCCGATCGAGCGGGGTCAGGCGTTTGCAAATCTGATTGCCGGTGGAAACATCACCAGGATCGAAGGCGCGGGTCACTTGGTACAAGAAGACGCACCAGAGGTTATCGTCGCCGCTATGCTTGATCGCCGCGACTGACATGCGCAAACCCGATCCCCTTCTTCAGCCATTCCGCTTGTGTAATCTGACATTGCGCAATCGAATTTTCAGCTCTGCCCATGCACCATCTTACGCAGAAGAAGGCCACCCAAAAAATCGCTATCGCCTGTATCACGAGGAAAAGGCCAAAGGCGGGGTTGCGCTTACGATGATTGGGGGATCAACCAACATCGCTCCTGACAGCCCCTCTGTGTTTGGTCAGCTTTATGCTGGCGATGACAGTATCATCCCGTGGTTCAGGCATCTGACGGATGGTGTGAAGTCTCACGGATCCGCTGTGATGTGCCAAATTACGCATATGGGACGCAGAACAGGGTGGGACGGTGCAGATTGGCTACCTGTGATCGGGCCATCTCCGGTGCGCGAACAGGCACATCGCTCTATTCCAAAAGAAATGGAACAGAGCGACATAGATCGTGTTGTTGCATCCTTTGCTCAGGCTGCCCGGCGCTGTGTCGAAGGTGGCTTTGACGGGATCGAAATCCTGTGCCACTCGCATCTGCTCGGACAGTTTCTCTCCCCGCATACAAACAAGCGAAATGATGATTACGGAGGATCACTGGAAAACCGCACGCGTATGGCCCTTGAAGTTCTTGATGCAGTGCGCGCCCAAGTTGGACGCGACATAGTTCTTGGCATGCGTGTGACCGGTGACGAGCTGATCCCGGATGGCCTGACAGCTGCGGAATGTGTCGAAATTGCGCAACGACTTTCATCGACGGGTCATGTGGATTTCCTCAATACGCTTGCGGGTGCGCCCTATGACGATCTGGGATTGGCGGGGTGGGTGCCTCCAATGGGGTATGGGCAGCCGGTGAAACTGACCGTCGCTCAGCAGATCAGAAACGCTGTCGAAATCCCGGTGTTCTACGCGGGTGGCATCAACGATTTGGCAACAGCCCGTCACGCGATTTCGGAAGGGATGGTGGATATGGTTGCAATGACCCGCGCTCAGATTGCTGATCCACATATGGTCAACAAGATCGTTGGCGGGGACGAAGACCGCATCAGGCCCTGCGTCGGACTAGGGTACTGCGTGGACCGTGTTAATCAAGGCAAGGATGCAGTGTGCGGACACAACGCGGCGACAGGACGAGAGGCGGTGTTGCGACACACGCCTGCGAAAGCCGAAAACGCAAAGACAGTCGTGGTTGTCGGCGGCGGCGCGGCGGGCCTGGAAGCGGCGCGGGTTTCGGCACATGCCGGGCACAAGGTTCATCTCTATGAAGCGTCGGACAAGTTGGGGGGCCAGCTCCTTCTTGCCTCAAAAGGGACAGTTCGGCGCCAGATCGCCGGTGTTCTGGAATGGCTGGTGGATGAGGTAAATTGGCTTGCAGTCGACGTCCGCCTCGGCACCTTTGCGGAACGAGAGGACATTCTGCAACATGAACCCGATCTCGTAATCATCGCGACGGGTGGTTGGCCGGACCAGATCGACTGTGAGGGAGGTGAACACGCGCTGTCATCCTGGGACGTTTTGTCGGGGAATGCCGTCACTTCCGGCGAGGTTCTGATATGGGATGAAATTGGAGCGCATTCTGGTGCGGTGATCACCGATTTCCTGACGGGCGTCGCAGGAAAGGTCTGGTTGACGACACAAGATCACACCTGTTTGCAGGAGCTCGGGGTCACCACGCGTCCCGTGGTAATGAAATCGCTATATGCCAAAGGCGTTGCGTTCAAAACGGACGTAAAGCTGAAAAGAATTGAACGAGAGGGCAACCGACTGCGCGTCACGCTGGCCAACGTCCTAACCGCCCAGGAAGCAGCGCAAACGGTCGACCACGTGGTCGTTGAAAACGGATCGCGCCCCTTTGACGATGTTTATGAGGATTTGCGCCCATTGTCGAAAAATGCAGGCTTAGTAGATCAGACCGCCATGCAAATGGGCAAAGCGGCATTCCCTTCGTCGAACAATGACGGAGGTTTTGCGCTGGCAAGAGTGGGTGACTGCATCAGCAGCAGAAACCTGCACGCAGCAATTTATGATGCCAATCGGCTGATACAGGGTTGGAGAGAATGAAGCCGGTCTAGGACCTGCAAAATTGAAGATGCGGACGTTCATCATGGCAACTCAAATGCCCGCTAAGTCCGCTCAGCAGACCTCAAAGCAAGACGCTGCGAATGGCTGCTTTCAGCCAGTTTCAGGTCCAGAGAATGTTGGAAAAACGAACATTTCTTCCAACCGTCATGTTTTTGGCCGAACCGAAAATACCTTCCAGTTTCCACGGAGCTGCGCCCGGCTCGAAAAGCCCCAGCATCAGTCCGCCGACCTCTTCACGGTAATAGGTGTAGGTTGAAGGATCTTCCAGGACCGGCAGATCGCGGCTGAGCCCTTCGTTGTTTTCGGTGATCAGGTAATAATGCTCGGCGGCCTGCAGCGGCAGATTGATCCCGGCTCTGGCCCCCAGCTGGCGGGACCACATCCCGCCACAGATTACGACGTTTTCGGCGGTGATGGTCTGGCCATCAGCAGTGCGAACCCCGGTTGCGGTACCATTCTTGGCCATGATTTCGGACGCGGTCGTGCCTTCGAAAAACCGGGCGCCGCCCATCCGTGCACCCTTTGCCAGCGACATGGTCACGTCAACCGGATTGGCGCGTCCATCCTCAGGTATGTAGAAGCCCGCCAGCACATCGTTCAGATCCCCGATTGGGAACAGATCGGCAGTTTCCTTTGGTGAGATTTCATGGATGTTGATCCCGTGACGTCGCATGAAGGGGGCCATAGTGCCCCGCACTTAGCGCCAGCCATGCGCATTGCTGATGATCTCATGCGCGCGGTTCACGACTTTCGCATCCTCCGCATCGCCGCCCTGATCAGGATGCACGCGGCGCATCATATTGCGGTACGCGGCCTTGAGTGCGGCGCGATCAAAAGTGCCGGTTTCCAGCTCAAGGATGATGCATGCAACTTCATAGCGCGTGAGGCCGCGCCATAGATGTTCAGCCTCTGGCTCCTGCCATTGTTCCAGCCGCCGCGTGCGGAACGGCGCGCCGATCAGATGCCACAGAATTTTTCCAGTCCCGCTGACCAGCAGGAGCAGGGCGGGTACGCTTGCCAACAAATGTTGTCCCGCTTTTCCGACGACGATATCTTAATACTCGTCAACCACGGCATGGATGATCCGAACAAAATCCGCGATGGTTGGTTCACGCACCAACGCAGTGAAATTCGAATTATCGAAAAAAAGCAGCCACCTTGGTATGCAGGCGGTTTTGGTCACCCAGACTATATAGCTGACTTCGCTTATTGGGCGCAGGTTCCGCATTTCACAAACCACGAGGCGCTATTCCTTTCGCTAGGTGTCGAACCGTCACACTTTTCCGAGGATGCAGTGCGGAAAATGGCGGTCTCACTTAGCAAAGGCGTCGATCTCTGGGATACGCTTCGATATATGCTGCGTCGGCGAGATCAAATTAGCCGCAAATTCCCCATGTTTTCTGGTGCTGGCCGCATTAGGCCGAAGGAGCTTTTTAGTTGGTTTGATCTCGTGTCGTTGGACGTACACCCCGGCTTCTCCTCCCATTATTTGAAACCTGAGACGGTGGCCTCTGATAGTCCCGGGGAAGGGCTGGACGTACGACCTCACAAGCGAGAAATTGACTCAATTTGCCAGCTATTCGCTGCAATGGTCATTGAGTATTACGGTTATGATCCCAGCGCGGCACGAAGCCCGGTCCCAAAAGAAGTCAACGAACTTGCAGCTGGAATGGGGCTTCAAATGTCCGAAGATACGATTCGAAAGTACTTGAGGCGGGGCGCAGACCATATCTCCAAGGATTGGAAGCCGAAGTGATTTTGATCGTTTAACGATTAAAATTAAAAAGATGATATGAAATCAATGATCTATTTTTGATCCGCTTCAAGTTGGCGTGATCCCGTACATCGGTCGCTGAACGTTCCAGTCTTTGTTGGAACTGCAACAATTGAGATCGAGCAAAGATGGATTATCCCAATTTCCCAAAGTCAGGCTTTGTGCGCCTGTCGCAAATATTGGCCCCGGCGGGTCCCATTCCAGTGTCAAAATCGACATGGTGGCAAGGCGTCAAGGATGGGCGGTTTCCACCGTCTCAAAAACTTGGACCGCGCACAACGGTATGGAAGGTGGAGGACGTGCGCGCACTGTTTGAGGGCGACGCAAATGAGTAAGCGTGCCAACCCGATGGCGGTAAAGTCGGCCCTAACATACGACGTTTCGGAGGCAGCAAAGGCGCTCGGAAAGTCCCCCGCAACAATCCGCAATTGGGTGAAGGATGGCTTGCCTGTGATGTCTTCCAAGAAGCCTTTGTTGTTCTCAGGCTTGGCGCTGCGTGAATATCTGCGGGCCAAATATCGCGCCAAAAAGACGCCTCTCGCATCCGACGAATTGTACTGCCCATCCTGTAAAACAGGTCGCAAGCCTGCTGCCATGACAGTTGAGGCCTTCTCAAATTCGACGAAAACAACCCGCTTGCTTGGCATTTGCAGCCATTGCGACGCGTATTCGAGCCGCATCATTTCCAATGGAAAGTCAGATGCGTTTGCCCAAACCTTTCATGTCAAAGAAGGCGGGCATCTGTCATATCGGGTAGCGATGCGCCGCCAGTCTTTCAGCTTTGCAAACAGGTTGGACGGTCATTTAGAAAAGTGGTCTATATTTCATGTCATTAAGGCCATGTTGTAACCCGTGTTGTAAAGAATGTTGTAAGTCGGTCCCGCCTCTGAACTAGAGTTCCACCATCTCAAAACGGCTGTATACTTCCGTGCCTGAGATTTTGAACATTCAATTTCAGTGAGTTGTTCGGATGCGGCCCGAGCTTTGGTTGTTGCGGCCCTGCTAGACCCCTTTTTCCCCCAGAATGCCTCTGTAAGCCTCAGATTTGCGCTTGATGGGGGGGCGGGAAGTTGCCGGTCAACCACTTCAGGCGGGAGTTCTATGCCGAGGCTGATGCGCAGTAGCCAACCTGACGAATGGGTCATCCTTGCCGCCATCCACCGACTGCGAGCGCCACCGCTATGCGCGTGACAGCGTTCCCAACTCAAACTCAACGAACGCGGCTCAACAGGTCTGTCCAGGGCGCTGAGAAACAGGGCCGCCGCGACACCCCGGCAGGGATTCGCGGCTCGATCCAACCAGTTCGGGGTGTTTACGCAACCGCAGACACCGCTCGGGGTAGAATAATGCTTGATTATGGGGCAGCATAAGGCAACCGTACAGACAAATGGCAGGCCACTTGGGGAATGTCGGCTCATATGATCTTCCCCATGATGAAAGGGCGGCGCGGTAACGCGATGATCATGCGGTTGCAACCGAACGAGGGGGTCACCCTGCGCAACACCATCAAAGAACCCGGCCCCGGCGGATTTCGGCTGACCGAAGTGTCACTCGACATGACCTTCGCCGAATCGCTTGGTGACCACGCCGCACCGCAAGACTCCTATGAGCGGCTGATCATGGATGTGATCCGCGGCGATCAGACCCTGTTCATGCGCGGTGACGAAGTCGAAGCCGCCTGGAGCCGGGTCGATCCGATCCTCACCGGCCGGGAGGAGGCGCGGCAGGCCCCGTCGCCCTATGACGCTGGCAGCTCGGGCCCGGAGGACGCGCTGATGCTGTTGCACCGGGACGGACGCCGCTGGCGCGAAATCGAGGCCTGACCATGACAATTCAATCCGGACGAAACGCATCAAAAGCACGTATCGCCAAGCAGGAGACCCGAGATGACCAAGCCGGTCGAGACTATTCAACGCGTAACTGACAGGATCATCGCGCGCAGCGAAGCCACCCGTGCGGCCTATCTGGCCAACATGGCCGCGGCGCGAGCCAAAGGGCCCGCGCGGGCGCATCTGTCGTGCAGCGGACAGGCGCATGCCTATGCGGCCTCGGGCTCGGACAAGGACCGGCTGGCAGCCACCAGCGCGGGCAACCTCGGGATCGTCACCGCCTATAACGACATGTTGTCGGCGCATCAGCCCTTTGAACGCTATCCCGACTTGATCCGCGCAGCCGCGCGTGAGGTCGGCGGTACGGCGCAGGTTGCCGGTGGGGTGCCGGCCATGTGCGATGGCGTGACGCAGGGCGAGGCGGGGATGGAGCTGTCGCTGTTTTCGCGCGACGTGATCGCGCTGGCGGCCTCGGTCGCGCTCAGCCACAACACCTTTGATGCGGTGGTGTTCTTGGGGGTTTGCGACAAGATTGTGCCGGGTCTGGTGATCGCGGCACAGGCCTTCGGGCATCTGCCTGCGGTCTTCATGCCCGCCGGTCCGATGGAAAGCGGCTTGCCCAATCACGACAAAGCCAAGGTGCGTCAGCAATTCGCCGCCGGAGAATGCGGGCGCGACGCGCTGATGGCGGCCGAGATGGCCGCCTATCACGGCCCCGGAACATGCACATTCTACGGCACCGCCAACACCAACCAGATGCTGATGGAGTTCATGGGGCTGCACCTGCCCGGGGCCAGCTTCGTGCCGCCCAACACCGAACTACGCGACGCACTTACCCGCGAGGGCGCAAAACGTGCCCTCGGCCTGAGTGCCTTGGGCAACGACTACACCCCGGTTTGTGATATTCTCGATGAACGCGCCTTCGTGAATGGCATCGTCGGGCTGAACGCAACCGGCGGATCGACCAACCTGCTCATTCACCTTGTTTCCATGGCGCGCGCAGGCGGGATCATTCTGGACTGGCAGGATTTTTCCGATCTCAGCGACGTCACGCCGCTGCTGGCACGCATTTATCCCAACGGGCTGGCAGACGTGAACCATTTCCACGCCGCGGGTGGGTTGGGCTATCTGATCGGCGAGCTGTTGAAGGCCGGGCTGCTGCATTCGGACACGCAAACGGTAGCCGGGCAAGGCCTTGAACACTACACGCAAGACCCGTGCTATGCGCAAGGTAAACTGAGCTGGCGCAAGGGATCCGGGCAAAGCCTGAACGAGAAAATCGTTCGCCCCGCGCATGATCCCTTCCAGCCGACCGGCGGCCTCAAGCGCCTGACCGGGTCGCTGGGCACGGCGGTGATGAAGGTCTCGGCCGTTGCACCCGAACATCAGGCTGTCGAAGCGCCGGTCCGCGTGTTCCACGGTCAGGACGAGGTCAAAGCGGCCTTCAAGGTCGGCGAGTTGACCGGTGACGTGATCGTTGTTGTCCGCTTTCAGGGCCCTAAGGCCAATGGCATGCCCGAACTGCACAGCCTGACGCCTCTCTTGTCTATCCTGCAGGGGCGCGGTCAAAAGGTCGCTCTGGTGACCGACGGGCGCATGTCCGGGGCCTCGGGCAAGGTGCCCGCCGCAATCCATGTCAGCCCGGAGGCGGTGGACGGCGGCCCGATTGCCCAACTGCAGGACGGCGATCTGCTGCGTGTCGATGCTGTGACAGGTGCGCTCGACATCCTGACCCTGGACGTCACAGACCGCCCCGCCGTCACGGCGGATCTGTCGGCAAACGCTGTGGGCACGGGGCGCGAGCTTTTCGCGGCCTTCCGCAACTCTGTCAGCGCGGCCACGGCCGGCGCGTCCATTTTTGGAGGTTGAACCAGATGACCCTTTCCCCACGCGATGCAAGCCGGTTGGCACGCGATTTCTGTGCACTGGCCCCGATTATTCCGGTACTGGTTGTCGATGACGCAAGGTCGGCCCGGCCCTTGGCCGAAGCCCTTGTCGCTGGTGGGCTGCCCGCGCTTGAGGTGACCCTGCGTACCCCTGCGGCGCTAGACGCCATCGCCGCGATGAGCAAGGTTCCCGGCGCGCATGTGGGGGCGGGCACGCTGATCACGCCCGAAGATGTGCGGGCCGCCAAGGACGCTGGTGCGACTTTCGGCGTTTCACCCGGCGCGACGGATGAATTGCTCGCCGCTTGCGAAGCCGAAGATCTGCCCCTGCTGCCGGGCGCTGCCACCGCAACCGAAGCGATGCGCCTGCTGGCGCGCGGCTATGACATGCTCAAGTTCTTCCCTGCCGAGACCTCGGGTGGGGCACCTGCGCTCAAGGCTATCGGCGCGCCGTTGCCGCAGATCACCTTCTGCCCGACGGGCGGGATCAACCCGGGCAATGCCGAAACATACCTGACGCTTTCCAACGTGCTCTGTGCCGGTGGCAGCTGGGTCGCGCCCAAGGACCTTGTCACAGCGGGCGATTGGGCCGGTATCGAGGCCCTGGCCCGGACCGCCGCCCGCCTGGGAACCGAAGCATAAGGGGCATCTGGAAAAAGCTGGAGCAAAACGATGCGGCAGCGCAGGGCCGTACGATCCTGTCCCTGTTCAACGATCCCGATCGGTTCGATGGTTTTTCCGCCTTAACAATAACCTTACCGTCATCGAGGCTCTCATCGCAGCGGGTGCAGACGACAACGCAAGGGATGAGGGTGGATGTCCGCTTCTTTGGTCCTGAGGCCATGGTTGGTGTTGGGATGGGCTGAACCCGATGGCGCACCACCGCCAGCGCCGTGCCGGCGGCCAGGAAGAAAACCTGGCATATGCCAAGAGTATATTTTCCGCGAAGTTTCTGTCAGAAAATCACGATGCTCACAAACGCCGACACGAGTCCGGAGATCGGTTCGTCGATCATCGGAAAGCAGGGAAACACCTCACTTTTTTAATGGCTAAGACGCCAGCGCGGCGATTGCCCGTTGTTTCAAAATATCCCCATGTTCCACATTCAGCCGATCTGGGCACTGGGTGTGGAGTGTGAGATCGCAAGCTCTTCGTCATCCATGTTTTCTTCGATGCTTTCGAACATCGGTGTGGACAGGTAGCGTTCTCCGGTGTCTGGCAACATGCACAGGATCACGGCGCCATCGGGGGCTGTTTTCGCGACCGCCAGTGAGATGGCAAAAGTCGCCCCACCCGAAATGCCGGTGAATATTCCTTCTTTTCTGGCCAACTCCTGTGCATGTTTGATTCCGTCGGCACCAGTGACCGGGATCAACTCGTCGTAGTATTCGCCGTCAATTGCCTCTTGCAGCACCGCCGGAATGAAATCCGGTGTCCAGCCCTGGATCGGATGCGGCTCGAAGGCCGGATGGCTGAGGGCGGGCGCGCCATTGGCGCCGCGTTCCTGCGCGTGACCACTGCCCAAAAGCTGCGCATTGGCAGGTTCGGTCAGGATGATCTTGGTGTCTGGCCGCTCCTTGCGCAGGACACGGGCGGTTCCGGTCACCGTGCCGCCGGTGCCATAGCCGCTCACAAAATAGTCCAGCCGGGACCCATCAAAATCCGCGATGATCTCCCGTGCGGTCGTGTTTTCGTGAATGTCGGCGTTGGCTTGCGTTTCAAACTGCGAGGCCAGAAACCAATCGTGCGTCTGTGCCAGTTCGACTGCTTTGCGGTACATGCCAAGGCCCTTTTCCGCACGCGGGGTCAGAACCACCTTGGCACCGAACATCCGCATCAGGCGCCGCCGCTCGACCGAAAAGCTGTCTGCCATCGTCACAACAAGCGGATATCCCTTCTGGGCACAGACCATCGCAAGACCGATCCCGGTGTTCCCGCTGGTCGCCTCGACCACTGTCTGACCGGGTTTCAGGGCGCCGGACCGTTCCGCCGCCTCTATGATGTTCACCGCCAGCCGGTCCTTGACGGACCCCGCCGGATTGAATGCTTCGGCCTTGACGTAAATCGTGGCGCCATGACTCGGAATGTTGTTGATGCGGATCACCGGGGTATCGCCGATCGTCTCGAGAACACTGTCGTAAAGACGTCCCCGGCCTTTGGTGATCCTGATTGCTGCGTCGGCTGGCATGGATTGTCCTCTCACTGTGTGCGCCCGGGCGTGGTTTGCATTCCGGCCGCAGACTTCGGTATTGCGGCCGGGGAGCATTGCTTTGCTTCGCCGAGGCGATCCCTGAAACCGACACTATGCAGTATGCATCCGCTGCATCGCTGGCCCGCCTGGCGCTCTGCCGGGCAATAATTTCAGATATCGTGCCTCGTGTCACTATTCTTGTCAGGGTGCGGTCTTGGCCTCGGTGGGTAGCATGACATGCGCCAGCGGCGTTTCACCCCACATGACATAGGGACCTCCGGCAAACGGATCGCGCGGGAGATCCGCGAGCATGTCCATGTTCGGAAAAACGATCATCGTGTGGGGGCCTTCCTGGACCCAGACGCCACCGTCGTTGGGGTCCGTGGCCATCGGATTTTCGTTGTTCACCATGGCGTCGCCCATCAGCATGTAGGACACGCCAACGACGTCGGTCGAAAAGGCAGAGCCTGACCCGGCAGCTGCCATCCATTTCATCCAGACCGCATCATTGCACATCGGATGCTGGTCGCCGGGGATCAGACCTATGCCTGGCAAGCACACCCAACCATTCGATCCTTCGCGCAGGATCGTGCCATCCACATCCATGATCGTGGCGGCCTCACTGATATCCGACGGGGCTGCGCTCATCGCCCGTGCGATCTTGTCCTCGGCCGTTTCCGCGGCGGCGATCGTGGTGGTGCCGACAAGGGACAAGGCAGCAATGGCATGGATGCAACGACCTGCACCAAGCTTCGAAGGTATCGACATTTTGAATTCTCCTGTGATGTGTGAGATAATAAATTATATTTGCCAGATCGTGACGGAGAGTGCTTGAGGATAACTTGAGATTTTCCTGTTGAATCGCGCGCGGGTGAGCGGGGAGAACACATGCGCTACGACTTCGAGCCCTTCACGCTGGACATGGATCGGGGCTTGCTGCTCAAGTCCGGAGAAGACGTGGCGATCGAACCGCGCGCGTTCGACTTGCTCTCGCTCCTGGTGGTGAACCAGGACCGCATGGTCGACAAGGACGAGATCGTCGAAAAGGTCTGGGGCGGGCGGATTGTGTCCGAAGCGGCCATTTCCACGGTGATCAAGACGACGCGCAAGGCCCTCGGCGATGATGGGATTACTCAAAAGTATATCCGAACTCTGCGCGGGCGCGGGGTGCGGTTTGTCGGGACCGCGCATCCGACTGTGCCCGCGCAAGCCAGGACTGCCGACGCCCTTGTGCCGTCGGCTGATCCTGTGGCCGACACCGGCAGACCATCGATTGCCATCCTGCCGTTCAGGATGGTCGGATACTCCGAAGCCTACAGCGCCATCGCCGATGCCATTCCGGCCGAATTGATTTCCTGCCTCTCCCGCCTGCGCTGGCTGACGGTGATTTCACGCGGATCCACCTTCCGCTTTCGGCACGACGATCCGGACTTGTCCGCCATCCACGCAACACTTGGCGCGAAGTACTGCCTTACCGGACTTGTCGAGATTTACGGCGCTGTGATCGCGGTTTTGGTGGAACTGTCGGATACGCGCACTCAGGCAGTGATTTGGAGCGAACGGTTCTCAGGGACGGTCAGTGACGTGAATGAGACCAGAAACGATATTGTGACACATTTGATATCGGCGCTGGAACTGCACGTACCACTGAACGAGGCCAAGCGTGCCCGCCTGTGTCCGCCCGAAAACCTGGATGCCTGGGGCATCTATCACCTTGGTTTGCAGCACATGTACCGCTTCAACAAGACCGACAACCAGATTGCTGCAGGTCATTTTGAACGCGCGACGCAGCTTGAGCCCGGCTTTGCTCGGGCCTATGCGGCGCGATCCTTCACCAGTTTTCAGACAGCCTTTCTGCAGTACAGCACCGACACGAACGAAGACGCGAACAACGCCCGCCGGTTTGCCGAGAAATGTGTCGAGATCGATCCGGTAGACCCTTTTGGTAATTTCACGTTAGGTCGGGCACACTGGCTCAGGGGCGACCCGGAGGCGGGGATGCCTTGGATCGACCGATGCGTCGAGCTTAGCCCGAATTTCGCACAGGGTTTCTATGCGCATGGCTGGGCTGACGTCATGGCGGGACGAGGGGCCGAGGCGCTGGCACAACTGGAACAAGCCATTGCCCTTAGTCCACTCGACCCGCTTTTGTATGCGATGCAAAGCGCTCGCGGATTGGCCTATCTGCAACTCGAAGACTACGACAATGCATTGCTTTGGGCAGAAAAAGGCGCCCGCGCGCCGGGCGCTCACTTTCTCATCCGGGCCATAGCTGCGATGATCTGCAAGATCAAAGGCGATGATGAGAAGGCACGATATTGGGCCAGGGCCATGCAGGAGCGAAGGCCTGATGCCTCGGTGGCAATGTTTTTCAAGGCCTTTCCCTTTGAGGATGCGGAGATGCGCGCTCTGATGACCTCGGCACTGGTTTCAGCCGGGTTGAAAAACGACTGAAACATCGTGCGGAACTTTGCCTGACCATTTTTGACGCGCTGCAAGCTGGAACCTATGTTTCGGATTGGACATATTTTTGTGAAGTCCTTTTACCCGAGATTTTTGTAGTCCTCAGAATTTGGTTTGATGGCGAAGTTTGGAAATCTCGAAGCTTAGCTGCCGTTTGCTGGATAATCGCCAAAAGTCGGCTTCGTCCTGTGGTTTCAACGGGTCGCTGCAACACAGGCTTCAAATTTCTCTGCTTGTGTCTGGTATTGCCGGGTCTTTCTGGGGCGCTCATTGAACCACAAAACCGGGCAACTTGCTTGTGGTCGTCTTGTTTCTTTTTTGCTAAAAAGTTGGGGGGAAAGATCCGTGCCTCCAAAAAGGTTTTGCGTGGGCGCGAACAGGCAACCGGACTGGTTCGCGCAAGATCGCCTCACGAGCGCGGTCAGTGATTGGAGAACCCATGAATGAAGATCCATACAAGGTGCTAGGCGTAAAAAGGACGGCCACGCAGGACGAGATCAAAAAGGCTTACCGCAAACTCGCAAAGGCGCTTCACCCTGACCTACACCCCGACGATGCCCGCAAAGAGGCCGAATTCAAAGCCGTTGCGGCAGCCAATGATCTGTTAAGTGATCCGGAAAAACGCAAACGCTTCGACGCCGGGGAAATTGACGCAAGCGGTCAAGAGCGCGCTGAAAGACAATATTACCGTGACTACGCCGGTCAGGATGCCGGGCGGCGGTATGACCCCAACTCGGGCATGGGCGGTTTCGAAGATGCGTCTGATATTTTCTCAGATCTTTTTGGCCGTCGCCAGCGCGGCAGCGCTGGAGGTTATCGGCAAGAGTTTAATGCGCGCGGCCACGATGTACGCTACCACCTCGACATTGATTTTATCGAGGCCGCTCTTGGCGCAAGGCGCAGCGTCACAATGCCTGATGGGAACGGGATTGAGATCTCAATTCCTCCCGGGTTAAAGGATGGCCAGACCCTTCGCCTGCGCGGTAAGGGGGCTCCGGGTATTGGGCAGGGACCGGCAGGCGATGCGTTCGTGACCGTCAACGTCCGCCCCCATCAGGTCTTTGTGCGCGACGGTAATGACATCGAGGTCGAGGTGCCAATCACCTTTGACGAAGCGGTCCTTGGTGCAAAGATCGAGGTGCCAACGATCTCTGGGGCGGTGTCCATGACGATCCCGAAAGGTGCCTCCTCTGGTCGCCGACTGCGCCTTAAGGGGAAAGGGGTCAAAACGGGTAATGGTACAGCCGGAGATCAGTTTGTTCGCCTTAAGATAGTGTTGCCGGACAAAATCGATGATCAGATGGAAGATCTTGCGTCTCGTTGGCGGGATCATGCCGGTTTCGATCCCCGAGAAGAATTGCGGAGAAAAACATGAATTTCGATGAACATATGGTTGTTGCACGCGTCAAGCGCGTGACGCTGCGAGATTTAAGGTTCTGGGTGCGCGAAGGTTGGGTGCGTCCCGCTCATGGTGAAGCAGGGCCGGTTTTCGACAATGTAGACATCGCCCGCGTCCGACTTCTGTGCGATTTAAAAAAGGACATGTCGCTCTCGACCGATGTGCTTCCGGTTGTTCTTACCCTTATCGATCGTCTGCATCAGACACGTCGAGAGTTGCGGGCCCTGAAGGAGGCACTTTCGGAGCAGCCTGATGATGTGCGCCGAACCGTCGTTGAGAAATACCACGGTCTTCATGGCAGTTCGGAAGAAACAGCTGGTGACCACTAGGGATTGTCAGACCTTGATCTCATACTCGGACCGAAACAAAGTGAGTGAGAAGACAAATGTACGCTAATCTTGAAACTAGACGTCGCGTTCTCCTGTTGACCTATCAACGCTATCTTGATGCAGACAGATCTTGGAGCCTAGCGCAGCGCGAAGTGAGAACATGGTTTCCAAAGGCCAGCCAACGCGGTCTGACTGCGATTGGAAATCCTGGCTCAATTGTGAGGCGGCTCTATGATAAACGTGAACGGGCGAGGCTCCAACTGGACATTGCATATTTGAAACTTGAAGCGGCTAGGCAACGCTTGGCTGACAGGCAAAGAAAGGCGAATGGATCGAGAGTTTTGTATATCACGCATGTTAGCGCGTCTTAACAAATCCAGACATCGATCCAATTGCAGCGATGGCCCATTTCGTCCTTCTCCATTCTCGTTCCGTCACCATGTAGAAAGAGTGCGGTTTGGAGTTGTGTCTGATGGCCATGTTGAATGACCGCATTGCTGATGCGATCGGCATCTAAACAAAAATCCCGCTGCAAGTGCGAGGAGAGGCTGCGTGAGCAAAAGCTGCGCCAGCACAAGTCCGCGGTACTGTCGTTAGCGCGGATCGCGGCTACCGGGTGCAATTCAGAGGGAATGGGGAGGCGGAAGTAAAAAATTCCGTGTCTTGAAGTGCTTAGATAAGCTGCGTGACGCATGCGGTTGCCTCACCAGTTTGTCGCACCGGGAAGTCTCGCGTTCTAAATCACTGTTAAGAAAGTAAATGGTGGGCGACCCTGGAATCGAACCAGGCGTGCGTCTCCGCGAGGGAGTTACAGTCCCCTGCCACACCTTGCGGCCTGTCGCCCACTTGTCCGGCGAAAAACGCGCCTGACGTGGAGGGCTGATTACAAGCGCCGCGCCGACCCGTCAACCGGAAAATGCCTTGCAAGCGGCTGCGGGGCGTCGCATTGTCGCCGCCCTGAGGAAAGAGGCACCAGACCAATGAAAAAACCCCGCTGGGTGATCGATAAAGAACAGTCCAAACGTGCGGCTGCGGCAGAGACTGTGTGGCTTTTCGGGCTGCATGCGGTGCGTGACGCGCTGGAGAATCCGGCGCGCGAAAAGCTTCAGCTGATCGTGACGCGCAACGCCGCCGACAAGCTGGCGCAAGCGATTGCCGCCTCTGGCGTCGAACCAGAGATCGTCGATCCGCGCAAATTCACCGCGCCGCTTGATCCGCAATCGGTGCATCAGGGGGCCGCGCTTGAGGTCAAGCCGCTGGCCTGGGGCAGCCTGCAGGAGGTCTGTCTTGGCGACGGGCTGAGCGCGCCGCGCGTGGTGCTTCTGGACCGGGTGACCGATCCGCATAACGTGGGCGCGATCCTGCGCTCGGCCGAGGTCTTTGGCGCGCGCGCCGTGATTGCCCCGCGCCATCACGCCGCGCCTGAAACCGGCGCTCTGGCCAAGACCGCCAGCGGCGCGCTTGAGCGCCAGCCCTATCTGCGGGTGCGCAACCTGGCCGATGCCATCACCGAGCTTCAGGGCATGGGGTACATCGTTCTGGGGCTGGCGGGCGAGGCTGAGACCACCATCGAGGCCGCCGTCGAGGGGCGGCGTGACCGCCCCGTCGCGCTTGTGCTTGGGGCCGAGGGGCCGGGGCTTCGCCAGAAGACCCGCGAAAGCGTTGACGCGCTTGTGCGGATCGATTTTGCCAGCGATTTCGGCTCGCTCAATGTCTCGAACGCGGCGGCGGTGGCGCTCTACGCTACGCGCCCCTGAGGCATCGCGGCGGCATCCTCGAAGGCATAGATAAATCGGCCCTTGATCATCCAGCTAAAGCCAAAGCTGATCAACCCGATGCTCTCGCCGACGAATGTCAGGCGCAGGCTGTCCCAAAAGGCGGCGATGGATTCGGCCATTGCCGCGGGCAGGACAAGCCCCAAAAGAGCGCCCTTGATTGCCAGCACGGCCACCACCCCGAAGATCACCCGGCCAAGGGCGCGATACCAGATATTGCGCCGGTCCTTGCGATTGCCGGGCGCACGCGCGGCGGGTGAATTCTCGCGGGTGAAGACGAAATACGAGAAATAGCCAAGGATGGAGAACATCACCCCGGCGGCGCCAAAATGCAGCGCCTTGAGCAGGGTCGGCACATTCTCGGGGCCACCAAAAATCGGGAAACTGGCCCAGAAATCATAGGAAATCGTGCCACTTACCGTGCCGCCAGGCGGGTGGAACCCCTCGGACCCCTGTGCCTGCGTCAAAAAGACCCGCGCCACCTCGGCGCCGTCATAGGCACAGCCCGAGCCGGTGGTGGGCGAAAACGCCACCATAATGCCGGCAAGCCCTGCGAGCTTTAGAAGCACGATATCAATCTTGCCATAGCCGAGACAACCGAGCCGGTTGGTGGTGCGAAAGCCGTAAAAGAACATCAGCAGCAAGCCGATGAAGCTTAGCGCGCCGACAAGGATGTCACCGCCCAGCCGACTGTAATAATAATGGCTGATCGAAGCGTTGAAACAGGTGTTGGTCAAGAGCGTGACCAGCGCCAGCGACACCGGCAACAGCAGCGCCACATAGCCCACGCCAAGGTTCAACTTGCGCAGATCCACGTCAAACGGCAAATCCTGAGGGCCGGGTTGCAAGCTTGGCGGTTGCGGCGGAAGGGGGCTGTCTGGCAGATCGGTCATTGGCTGAAATCCTTGTGCTTTGAATGGCACAATCATAGCACGCCGCGCGGGCAGGCGCGAAAGTTTTGGCCCGCAGGGGTTGGAAATCCTCCACATCTGCCCGATATCAGGGCCATGACACCAAAAATCGCCACATGCAGTTATTGCAGCACCCGCGCGGCGCTCGTCCTTGACCGGGGCCGACATGAATTGATCTGTGCCAGTTGCGGTGCGCCGCTGCACGAGATGAAGGCGCTGCACAAGCCGGTGACACGCTCTGGCGCGCCCACGGGGCGAGGGCGGCCGATGCCCCTGCCACGCCAGGATTGTGGCCCCCGGCCCAGCTCTGAGCACGCCGAGCGGCGCAGCCGGAAATCCCGCAAATCGCGCAAGACCTTCGGGCGGCGGGTGCTGGAAGAAATCTGGGATGTGGTAGAGGATATCTTTGACTGACTCAACGCGCGTTTTGGCCGCGAAAATTGTTAACGCCATGTTCACAGCTATATTACAAGGCCTTTTTATTGTGGGAATCGTACCTAGATACCTATCAGAGGCGTTGATCTGGAACCTCAGCGCCTCACATCACTGTCCCTCGTTCCGCGACTGGCGCCCAGGCTTTTGCTTGGGCGCTTTTTTCTGGCGCGTTTTCCGGCTTTTGCCCGGTGCAGTTTCATGGTTTTCTACGCGCCATGAGCGAGACATATAGTGATTCCCATCTGCGCGAGATCCTGACCCGCACGCGGCGCGTGGCGGTGGTGGGCGTGTCGATGAACCCGGTGCGCCCAAGCTATTACGTGGCGCGATACCTGACCCTCAAGAAATACCGGGTGGTGCCGGTCAATCCCGGCCATGCCGGTCAGATGCTGTTTGGTCAGAAAGTCGTGGCGACGCTTGGTGATATCGAGGGCGATGTGGACATGGTGGATATCTTTCGCCGCTCAGAGCATGTGCCGCCGATCGTGGATGAGGCGCTTGCGGCTTTTCCGGGGCTCAAGACGATCTGGATGCAGATCGGGGTGGAGCATGCCGAGGCGGCCAAGGTCGCACGGGCGCGCGGGGTGGATGTGATCATGGACCGCTGTCCCAAGATAGAATATCAGCGGCTGTTCGGCGAATTGCGCATGGGCGGTTTTAACACCGGGGTGATTTCGTCGAAGCTTTAAGAGGGGGCGCTGCCCCCATCCAAGAAAATTCGCCGAATTTTCCTGGACTCCCCCGGAGTATTTTTGCCAAGAAGAATGTGGGTTTGATCAGCTTGCCTTGAAATCGGCGGCAATGCGCAATTCGCGCAGCGGGCGGACGCGGGCGATGCAGGCCGCATAGATCGGATGGGCCTTGTAGGCGGCCATGGCCGCGTCGTCTTCAAATTCAGCGTAAACAACCAGATCGACGCGGTCCCCGGCGATGGGGTCGCTTTGCAGGTTGCGGCCCACCTCGAAGTGGTGCGCATGCGGGATTTCGGCAAGCATCATCAGGCCGTCGTGGATTTGGTCCACGTCATCGGGATTGGCGGCGCTGAAGAAAACGATATGGCGGATCATGATTATCCCTTGGGTCGAGAGGCTTTTTCGGTAAGGCCCGAGGTGCCCTGGCGGCGTGCAAGCTCGGCCATGACGTCCGCAAGGGCAATATCGCGCGATTGCAGCATCACCAGCAGGTGAAACAGCACATCGGCGGCCTCGGATGTCAGGCCCGCATTATCGCCCTTGACCGCCTCGATGATCGCCTCGACCGCCTCTTCGCCGAATTTCTCGGCGCATTTTTCCGGGCCCTTGGCCAGAAGGCGCGCGGTCCAGCTGGAGTCAGGATCGGCAGTGGCGCGAGCGGCGATGGTTTTGGCAAGTTCGTCGAGGGTCATGCGCCAATCCTGATCGGGATGCCTGCGGCGGCCATATGCGCCTTGGCCTCGGCAATGGTGAAGGTGCCGAAGTGAAAGATCGAGGCGGCCAGCACGGCAGATGCGCCGCCGATGGTCACCCCTTCGACAAGGTGATCGAGTGTGCCGACGCCGCCCGAGGCGATCACCGGGATATCCACCGCATCCGAGATCGCGCGTGTCAGCGGCAGGTTGAAGCCTTGCTTGGTACCGTCGCGATCCATCGAGGTGAGCAGGATTTCACCGGCGCCTTTGGAGGCCACCAGTCGCGCGAACTCGACGGCATCAATGCCGGTGGGTTTGCGCCCGCCGTGGGTGAAGATTTCCCATTTACCGGGCGCGACGGTCTTGGCGTCGATGGCGACGACGATGCATTGGCTGCCGAACTGATCGGCGGCGCGCGCGACCACGTCGGGATCGGCCACGGCGGCGGAATTGAAGCTTACCTTGTCGGCGCCTGCCAGCAGCAAGGCGCGCACATCCTGGGCGCTGCGTACGCCGCCACCGACGGTGAGGGGGATATAGCATTGCTCGGCGGTGCGGCGCACCACGTCAAACATCGTGCCGCGGTTTTCATGGGTGGCGTGAATGTCGAGAAAGCAAAGCTCGTCCGCGCCCGCCGCGTCATAGGCGCGGGCGGCATCGACCGGATCGCCGGCATCGACCAGATCGACAAAGTTCACGCCTTTGACCACGCGGCCATCGGCCACGTCGAGGCAGGGTATGATGCGGGTTTTGAGCATATTATCGCTGTTACAGTGTTTTCACGCTGATGTTTATGGCCAAATGTAGTTACATGCCAGAGGGTAAGACCGATAAGTTTTGAAATTGAAGGAGTTTACGATGAAGCGTTTTCTTGCGGCTGTTGCGGTCTGTGTTGCGGCTTTGCCGGCCTTTGCCAGCAATGACGATATCGTCAAGGTCCGCTCGTCGGGCGATGTGGCGACAACCATGGACCGGCTTGAGGCCGCCGTGACCGGGGCCGGGGCGACGGTCTTTGCCCGCGTCGATCATGCGGCAGGTGCTGCCAAGGTTGATATGGAATTGGCCCCGGCGCAGGTTCTGATCTTTGGCAACCCCAAGCTGGGCACGCCTGCCATTCAGGATAACGCGGTTGCGGGGCTGTTCCTGCCGCTCAAAGTTCTGGTCTATCAGGATGGCGCGGGCCAAACTTGGCTGGCCTATGAAGACCCCAAGGAGATGCTTGGCGATCTTGGCGGCATTTCCGAGGATGCGGGATATATCAAGACGATGACCGGCGCTTTGGGCAAGCTGACCGGCAAGGCCGCAGGCGAATAATGGCGAGGCCCCCGGCACCGGCCGGGGGGAACCGCTAGCGCAGGGCGGCAAGCGCCTCTTTCAGGTCAAGCGCGCCGTCATAAAGCGCGCGCCCCGAGATCGCCCCGTTAAGCGGCGCGCCACAAGTCTTGAGGGCGATCAGATCGTCCAGAGAGCTGACGCCGCCGCTTGCGATAACGGGGATCGAGACCGCATTGGCAAGCGCGGCGGTGGCCTCGACATTGGGGCCTTTCATCGCACCGTCACGGTTGATGTCGGTATAGATGATCGCGGCAACGCCCGCGTCTTCAAAGGATTTCGCCAGATCGGTGACCATCACATCGGTCTCGGTGGCCCAGCCCTTGGTGGCGACGCGGCCATTGCGCGCATCGATGCCAACCGCGACCTGGCCGGGAAAGGCACGCGCGGCCTCGCGCACAAGGCTTGGGTTTTCCACCGCCACCGTGCCAAGGATCACCCGGGCAAGCCCCTTGGAGAGCCAGCGTTCGATCGTCGCCATGTCGCGGATGCCTCCGCCAAGCTGGGCGGGTACGCGACAGCGCTCAAGGATCGCCTCGACCGGGGCGGCATTGACCGGCTCGCCGGCAAAGGCCCCGTTGAGATCGACAAGGTGAAGCCACTCGCAGCCGGCGTTCACGAACTCGAGCGCCTGTGCGGCGGGATCATCGTTGAACACGGTGGCCTGATCCATTTCGCCCTTCACAAGGCGCACGGCCTTGCCGTCTTTGAGGTCGATGGCGGGGTAAAGAATCATGTTTTTGGCTTTCTGTCGTAACGTCACGGCCTTTTGCACAGGCCAAACCCGAATTGCAATGTGGACAGGGGGCAGGGGTAAGGCAATTGTAAGGTTAGTCGGGAAAAGCCACCTTACGAGACAACCGGGAGGATTGAAAATATGGAAAAACTTGTACTCACCATAGCCGCGATCATGTTCAGCGCAGGCATGGCCGCCGCCGCTGATCCGCTTGAGGGCACATGGCGCACGACGGCCGATGATAATGGCAATTCGGGCCTGATCCAGGTCGCGCCCTGCGGTGCCACCCTCTGTGGCACGCTGGTGAAGTCCTATGATTCGTCCGGTAAAGAGATGGCGAGCAAGAACATCGGCCGCAACATCATCTCCGAAACCAAGAACACCGGCGGCGGCTCTTACAAGGGCAAGGTTTATTCGCCGGACCGCGACAAGACCTATAGTTCCAAGCTCAAACTCAGCGGTGATACGCTCAAGGTCAGTGGTTGTGTGTTCGGGATCTGCCGTGACGGCGGGACCTGGAAAAAGGTCAGGTAAGCCCCTGGGCGGATCGGTCTCTCATCCGCCCGTTTGACCGGACGCCGCTGTTGGTCCGAAGACCGACCAGCCGGTGAGCCGCGCAAAGCGTTCCATCGCTTCGGTGCCAAGCTTGGAATTGCCATAGTGGTTAAGGCCCGGCGACCAGACCGCGACCGAGGCAACCCCCGGCACGATGCTCAGGATGCCACCGCCCACGCCACTTTTGCCCGGAAGACCGACGCGATAGGCATAATCGCCCGACCCGTCGTAATGGCCGCAGGTCATCATGAGGGCGTTGATCCGGCGGATACGCTGTGGCGACACAAGGCGCGGCGCGTCTGATCCGCCGACAAGAAACAGCCCGGCATTGGCCAGCTGCGCCGCAGTCATCTCAACCGCGCATTGGTGAAAATAGGTGCCAAGCGTCAGGTCGGGCGTATTGGCAAGATTGCCATGCGACAACAGGTAATGCGCCAGGGCGAAATTGCGGTGTCCTGTGGCAATCTCGGATTGTGCCACGCGCTCGTTCATGTGGATATCGTCATCATTCGCCGCCGCCCGGACAAAGCGCAGCAGCGCCCCAAGCGCTTCGCTCGGGCTTGCGCCTTGCAGCACCGCGTCAGTGGTGACAATCGCGCCCGCGTTGATGAAAGGGTTGCGGGGGCGGCCCTTTTCAAGCTCCAGATGCAGCATGGAATAAAAGGCTTGCCCCGAGGGTTCGCGCCCCACACGGGCCCAGAGGCGATCCCCCATTTTGCCAAGCGCAAGCGCCAGCATGAACACCTTTGATACCGATTGAATCGAAAATGGCACCGCCGCATCGCCCGCCACAAGCGTCGGTTTGCCGGGGCGGGCAAGGGCGATGGCAAACTGGCGCGGGTCGATACAGGCCAGTTCAGGGATGTAATCGGCAACCTTGCCGGGGCTGTCGCTGGCGCGGGCGAGGTCCGTGATCTCGCTCAGGATCGCTTGCAGCCGGGCCGTCGTCAGGGTCATTTACGGCGTCCAGTTCAGGAAATTCGCAATCATCCGCAGGCCGGTATTCTGGCTTTTCTCGGGGTGAAACTGGGTGCCGACGATGTTGTCGCGCCCGACCACGGCGGTGATCGGCCCGCCATAGTCGACATGCGCCAAAAGATGCGCTGGATCGGCCACGCGGAAATGATAGGAATGTACGAAATAAGCGTGGTTGCCGGTCTCGATGCCATCAAATAACGGGTGCGGATGGTCGATCACCAGATCGTTCCAGCCCATATGCGGCACCTTCAGGGCCGCGTCATCGGGCGCGATATGCTCGACCGTGCCGCCGATCCAGTCAAAGCCGGGGGTCTCTTGATATTCAAGCCCGCGCGTCGCCATCATCTGCATGCCGATGCAGATGCCCATGAAAGGGCGGCCCTTGGCGATCACCGCCTCTTCGATCGCCTCAAACACGCCGCGATGGTCAAACAGCTCTTGACGACAGGCCGGAAACGCCCCGTCACCGGGCAAGACCACGCGCGACGCGCTTCGGATCACCTCGGGGTCAGAGGTGACAAGAACGCGGCCTGCGCCGGTCTCTGACGCCATCCTCTGAAACGCCTTTTCGGCGGAATGCAGGTTGCCGGATTCGTAATCGACGATGACCGTTGTCATGGCTCAGAGTGCGCCTTTGGTCGAGGGAATGGCGTTTGCGGTGCGCGGATCGGTTTCCACCGCCTCGCGCAACGCGCGCGCCACCGCCTTGAACGCGGCCTCGGCCATGTGGTGGCTGTTGATCCCGTGGAGCGCATCGACATGCAGGGTGATGCCGCCATGGGTGCTGAGCGCCTGAAAGAATTCGCGCACCAACTCGGTGTCGAAGGTGCCGATCTTGGCGGTCGGCAACTCCATGTTCCACACAAGGTAGGGCCGCCCCGACAGATCAAGCGCGGCGCGCACAAGCGCGTCATCCATCGGCAAGAGGCAGGCGCCATAGCGCCGAATGCCCTTCTTGTCGCCAATCGCGTGGCTCAGGGCCTGACCCAAGGCGATGCCCACATCCTCAACGGTGTGGTGATCGTCGATATGAAGATCGCCCTCACAGCGGATTTTCATGTCAATCAGCGAGTGGCGTGCCAGTTGATCCAGCATGTGATCGAAAAAGCCGACCCCGGTCTGATTGTCATAAGATCCGGTGCCATCAAGGGCGATGTTGACACTGATATTGGTCTCGGCAGTTTTACGGCTGATCTGGGCGCTGCGCATGGGGCCTCCGCTGGTTGCTGGGCGGTGTATAATCGCTGCGGGGTCGCGCGCCAAGGCCCAAGCGGCGGTGGCGGGCAAAGCGGGGGCGGGCGTTGCCCAAAAACCCCCGCAGGTCAGCGGGTTACTGACCGTATTTTGCCCACGCGCCTGTTGGGCAGCGCCCTAGTTGCGCCCTGCCATGACCCCGCCATCGACATTCCAGATCGCCCCGGTGACCCAAGCGGCGGCATCGGAGAGCAAAAAGTCGATCGTGGCGGCGATATCGCCGGGCGTTCCGATGCGCCCAATCGGGTGGAAGGCATCGAAAGTGTTATGCAGCGTCTTGCTGATGTCCTCGGGCGCGATGAAGGCACCGAAGATCGGGGTTTCAACGATGGCCGGGGCCACGGCGTTGACGCGAATGTCATGCTCGCCAAGTTCCATCGCCAGATGCTGTGTGAGTGCGTGCAGGCCCGCCTTGGCCATGGAATAGGCCGAAGAGGGTGTGGCCTTGATCGCCTGATGCGCCCACATCGAGCCGATATTGACGATGGCGCCGCCACCATGGGCCACCATGTTGCGCGCCACCGCCTGTGTCAGGCGAAAGGTGGCGCGGTTCAGCGCGTGGTAATGGTCGAAATCGGCCTCGTCGTGATCCAGAAAGGATTTGGGGCTAAAGGTGCCGGCCGCATTGACCAGCATCGAGATATGGCGCTCGCGCCCCGCGATGGCCGTAAGCGCCTTGGTCACGCTGTCGCCTTGGGTCAGGTCAATCCCCATGCTGTGAACGGCGCCTTTGGCCCCGAGGGATTTGACCGCGTTTTCAAGCTTGTCGCCGGGTCGCGCCAAAAGGGCGACCTCGACTCCGCGATTCAGCAGGCGTTCGGCGGTGGCATAGCCCATGCCGGACGAGCCGCCGACGATAAGCGCAAGAGGGGGTGTGGGTGTCATGGTAATCTCCGATTCTATCAACCTATCAGTAGGTAGATATATTGAATGGGCGCTGCGCCGCTATGAGTCAATCACTATCTACCATTAGGTAGGCAATTGAGGTTTGGGCCAGCCACCGAAGCCGACAGCAGAGCTTGATCGTGAAGCGACTTCCCTCTATCTATCGGTAGACACATGAGGGGCCGCCATGACCGCGCAAGACATGAAACACCGCATTCTTGAAACCGCCGACGCGATGATCCGAAACCGGGGTTATAATGGCGTCAGCTTTCGCGAGATCGCCGATGCGGTCGGCGTCAAAAGCGCCAGCGTGCATTACCATTTCCCCACCAAGGGGGCGCTTGGGGCCGCAGTGGCGCGGCGCTATACGGCGACGTTCATGGCGGCTCTTGGACCGGTGGAAGAGGCCCCGAAGAGCGCCACCGCAGCGCAGGACAGGCTGCACGCCTTGACGCGCGCCTCGCTGGTCGAGGAAAACCTCATGTGTCTGTGCGGAATGCTCGGCGCCGAGATTGCCGACCTGCCGCCAGAGGTGGTCGCCGAAACGCGCCGGTTCTTTGAGGAAACCATCGGCTGGCTGATCGGCGCCTTTGAACAGAGCGATTGGGCGGCAAGCGCCTCGGCGCGGCGCACGCTGGCGCTTGGCACGCTGGCCACATCCGAGGGCGCGCTTATCCTTGCGCGGACCCTGGGCGATGTTTCGGTGTTTGACAATATAGACTTGCCGCGACCGCAATAATCGCGGTCACATCGGCGGCTGACCCTTACTTGGGTCCGGTGCGTCCAATTTATGGAAAAATTGGAGCGGGCGAAGAGATTCGAACTCTCGACATCAACCTTGGCAAGGTTGCGCTCTACCCCTGAGCTACGCCCGCGTCCTTGGGTGAGGCGTGATTTATAAATTATGGCGCTGATCCGCAAGAGGAAAATCACGCGCCGGGTCGATTTTTTTCACAGAACCCGAAAGACGACCGCTGCGACCTAAGTAGGAACAGCTTTGCCGCAAGCACCCGCGCACCTTTACGCGTCGCATGCTAGGCTTGTTGCACGAGAGGGGCGCGCGAAACCCGGCGCCCGGCAACGGAGGAGGAAACACATGCCCGTCTATCTCATTGCACAGGTCAAGGTCACGGATGATGCCTGGGTGCCCGAATATGCCGCCAAGACGCACGAGATCGTGGCGCGTCACGGTGGCAAATACCTGTCACGCAGCGCCAATATCACCACCATTGAGGGCACCCCGCCCGACACGACCCTGATTGCCCTGGTGGAATTCCCAAGCCTTGATGCGGCCAAGGCCTTTGCCACTGATCCCGACTATACCCCGCTCGGCAAGGCCCGTCAGGCCGGAAGCGAGGGCCATTTCTGGGTGATCGACGATACCGACGCGGCGGGTGGCATCCCCTATCTTCCCAAGGGCTAGCCCCCGCGTCCCCGGCGTCGTTCAGGCACGCAAGGCGCCGGAAGACGGGAGAAGCGCTTGATTGAACGCGAGGGGGCGGTGGCGGTAAATAAGCGCCCTGACCCCTTGTGTTCGTGAACCCTTGTTGGCCCCGCAAGTTCGGTCGGATGATCGGGCGACAGTCTGTCTGTTGAAATAGAAGGCGGCGATGGAGCAGGTTTGTGCTAAGCTTCGCGCTTGAAGAGAGAGTTGGCATCACGCCGATGACGCTTACGAGGGGAGGGTGCGAATTGTCCAAAACACAAAAGGGAACGTGCTTTTGCGGGACCGTTGAAATCAAAGTGACGGGAGATCCCGAAGCTATGGGATACTGCCACTGCGGGTCCTGTCGCTCATGGTCTGCCGGGCCAGTTAATGCCTTCACGTTGTTCAAGAACGAGAACGTTGAGGTTACGCGCGGAAAGGATCATGTCGGCCACTACGCGAAGACTGAGAAGAGTGATCGCCAGTTCTGCACAAAGTGCGGCGGGCACCTCATGACATTCCATCCGCATTGGGGATTGATCGATGTTTATGCGGCCACGATCCCGAGTCAGACGTTCACGCCCGGCATTCACGTCAACTATGCCGAAACCGTCTTGCCCATGAAAGACGGTCTGCCGAAAATGAAGGACTTCCCATCTGAAATGGGCGGGAGTGGTGAAAGCGTTCCTGAATAGGGCTTCGCTCCTGAAGGGCAGCTTGCCGGTTTGCCGAGGCCCTGGCCGATCGTCTGGCCGGAGATGAACGGTGGGTTTGTGCCTGCCTGCGCGGCGGACCTGTGCCATTCACAGAAGCGCGGATTCGAACTTTCGCTAGCATGCAGGGGCGTCGGCCAAAAAACGCCGCGCGTGAGGTGTCTTATCTTCCGCGAGGTAGAGGCCCATATCCCCCGGCGTCTTGGGGAGAGTTTAAAACGCCGGGAGAGGGACGCGGACCCGGTTAGAGGTTGCCGCGTGAGAGTTCACCAGCGATGTGATCGGCCTGCCGGATGGCAAGCGCCACGATGGTCAGGGTCGGGTTTTCCGCCGCCCCTGTGGTGAATTGCGAGCCGTCCGAGATGAACAGGTTCTCGATATCGTGGGTCCGCCCGTTGCGGTTGACCACGCCGTCACGCGGGTTCTCGGACATCCGGTTGGTGCCAAGGTTATGCGTCGACGGGTAGGGCGGCGTCGGAAAGCTCCGGGTGGCACCGACGGCGTCATAGATCGCCATGCCCTGTTTATAGGCGTGATCGCGCATCGCCCGGTCGTTGGGGTGATCGGAGTAATGCACATTCGCCACCGGCATGCCGAACTGATCCTTGACGTCATGGTTCAGGGTCACGCGGTTGGTCTCCTGCGGCATGTCCTCGCCGACAATCCACATCCCGGCCATGTTCTCGTAAGAATCAAGCGCGGTTGTGAATTCACGCCCCCAACCGCCCGGATCAAGGAAGGCCGCCATGAACGGCAGGCCAAGCGACAGGGTTTCAAGCTCGTAGCCGCCGACAAAGCCGCGCGAGGTGTCATGGCGGGCCTCGTCCTGCATGATGCCGGCCATGGTGGTGCCGCGCCACATCTTCACCGGCTTATCGAACACACCGTAAACCGAGCCGGTCAAATGCCGCATATAGTTGCGCCCCACCTGACCCGAGCTGTTGGCAAGCCCGTCGGGATACATCGATGTGGCCGAGTTGAGCAACAGGCGCGGGCTCTCGAACGAGTTGCCGGCGACACAGACGGCGCGTGCCATCTGTTTGTGCTCGACGCCATTCTCGTCGACATAGATCACGGCGTTGACCTTGCCATCGGCGCCATGCTCGATCCGCTGCACATGCGCCTTGGCGCGCACCTCGAGATTGCCCGTCGCCTCGCCACGCGGGATGTCGGTATAGGCGGCGGACCATTTGGCGCCCCATTTACAGCCCTGAAAGCAAAAGCCGGTCTGCTGACAGGCCATGCGATCATCGTTTTCCTGGCTGTTGATCGCCATCCGCCCGGTGTGGACCTCTTCATAGCCAAGCGCCTTGGCGCCGGCCTCGAACACCTGGTAGTTGTTGCTGCCCGGCAGGCCGGGAATGCCATTGGTGCGCGTCACGCCAAGCTTTTTCTCGGCCAGATCATACCAGGGCGCCATTTCGGCCCCGTCAATCGGCCAGTCCAGCAGGCTTGCGCCCTGCACGGGGCCATAGGTGGTCGCGGCCTTCCACTCGTGGTCCTGAAAGCGCAGGCTCGCCCCGGCCCAATGGGTGGTGGTGCCGCCAACGGCCTTGACGATCCAGGCCGGCAGGCCGGAAAAGTCCTTGGCCACGCGCCAGTCGCCGGATGTGGTGCGCGCGTCAAGCCAGGCCAGTTGACCAAAGCTTTCCCACTCGTCGTTGACATAATCCTCGGGCAGGTAACGCCCGCCCGCTTCCAGTGCCACAACGCTTACGCCGCGTTGCGCCAGTTCGTTCGACAAGACGCCGCCGCCGGCGCCGGTGCCGATGACAACGATCACGCTGTCATCACTCAGATCAAAAGGTGCAGCCATAGGTAATCCTCCTCGGTTGGCTATGGCTCAGAGCCAGTTGATGTCGTCAAAACCACGGTCGATGTAACCGCCCTTGGAAAAGGACTCGCCCTCATAGCCAAACAGCGGCCAGACCGCCTTTTGGTTATAAAGCCCGGTCACCAGACCGCCGCGCACCTGTTGGAAAAAGGCGCTGTCCTCCATACCGCGCAGGATATCGACGCGGTCGCGTTCCCAGCCGATCGACAGGTAATCGGCAAAACCCTTGCCCATCGCCGCCGCATTCAGCCCGGCAATGCCAAGCTCGACCGCCGGGGCGGCCTCGGCGCTGTCATAGCCTTTGACGGCAACGGCGTAATATTCGTCGGCCACATGGTCATGCGGGTAGATATCGCGCGCCATCTGGATCAGCGTCGCCATGGTTTCAGGCCTAAGCGCGGTGGTCTCAAGCGCCCAGGCCGCATCGGTGCTGGCGACAAAGCCGGTGCCGACCACGAAAGTGGCCCCTGCGGCCGCGGTGCGCGACAACAGCTCGCGCCGCGTCATCCCTTTTCGGGTTTTCACGTCAGTCATTGGTTCTCCTCCCAATTGGTCAAAAAAACAGGCGCATGAAAGCGCCCGCAAATTATTTGAAACGTCCGCCCCGCTCGAGCACTTCGATTTCATAGCCATCCGGGTCGGCGATGAAAAAGAACTTGCCGACAAGCTTGCCGTCGGGCGCGAATTCCACGATTTTGCGGGGCTCTAAACCCTCTGCGATAAAGCGGGCGTGCTCTGCCTCAAGGTCCTCGACGAGAACCGCGAGGTGGCCATAGCCATCGCCAAGATCATAGGGCTCTGTGCGCCCCTTGTTGACGGTCAGCTCGACCTCGAACGCGCTTTCGGAATTGGACATGTAGACGAGGGTGAATTTCTCGAAATCAAGCCGGTCTGCCACGTTCAGGCCAAAGGCCTTGCGGTAAAACTCGACCGAGCGCGCCTCGTCGAGGACGCGGATCATGCTGTGAATGGCTTTGGCCATTTTCCCCTCCGGATCAAGTGTGTTGGTCCGGAAAGGTTACCAAAGCTCTGGGGGGGCAGGTAGTAAGCCGCTACTACATGCCCGATTGGGGTTATTCCGCGGCGATCTGGCGGCTGTCGGCGTCAAGCCCGCTTTCGCGGTGGATAAGACAGGTGCAGCGCAAGAGCGAGGTGAAGTTCTTCGGCTCACCGCGCAGTTCAAGCACCTCGGAGTGAAGCCTGGACACAAATGCTGGCGTCGATAGCCCCTCACTTGCGGCGATTTCATCCAGAATACCCCAGAAAGAATTTTCCAGACGGATGCTGGTACTTTGACCGTTCAGGCGCATCCGGCGGGTTTCAAGCGCATAGCGATCCGGGTCTTGCCCGGCAAAAATTCGGCACATAAGTGGTTCCTCCCTGATCCGCCGGGCCCATGACAGCGGGCGGCAAACCTCAGTCCGTTCCCCATCATTGCCGATTTTTTCGCGCGGGGGAAGCCCGTGGCGCAGAGGGGACTCAGGTCGCTCAAGCGCGCCTGCGTTTCTGGCGCAGCAAATTAAGCATTTCGACCCCGCCGCCGAACAGCATGGCGGCATAGATAAAGCCACGCTCGACATGAAACTGAAACCCGTCCGCCACAAGCGCCATGCCCACCATGAGCAGGAAGGCAAGCGCCAGCATCTTGGTCGAGGGGTGGGCCTCGACAAAGTTGGAAATCGGGGTGGCGGCGATCATCATCACCACGATGGCAACGCTCATCGCCGCGATCATCACCTCGATATGATCGGCAATCCCCACGGCGGTGATCACGGAATCAATCGAAAACACCAGATCAAGCAGCATGATCTGTACGATCACCGCGCTCAGGGTGACGCGCACGGCGGATTGGCCGACGTCGGTGGTGATCTCGCCTTCGACCTCGTCAAAGATTTCCGTGCTGGCCTTGTAGATCAGGAACAGCCCGCCCAGCACCAGGATCACATCGCGCCAGGACACGTCCCAGCCAAAGACCGTGACAAACGGCTCTGACAGCCCCACCAGCGTCGCGATGAAGAACAACAGCACGATGCGCAGCAAAAGGGCCCCGCTCAGACCGATCAGGCGCGCCCTTGCGCGGTGCTCCTCGGGCAGCCGCGCGGCGGCGATCGAGATGAAGATCACGTTGTCGATGCCAAGAACGATTTCCAGCACCGTCAACGTCAGGAACGCGGCCCAGACCGCAGGGTCGGACAAAAGCGTGATCATCTCTCATGGCCTTTTTCTAGCGTAAAGTTCGGGGGTCTGGTCCGGCAGGGTGAAATCCTCGGTATGCACGATCACCCCGTCGTCGTGCAGCAGCAAGATACCATAGGCGCCGGGCTCGTCAATGGACAGGCTCGAATCCTGAAAGCCAAGCGCCATCGGCATCTGGTGGCAGGGGCTTTTGAAGATGCTGACCGGGATGCCACCGGCGGCGCCCTGAATGGTGCGGTGGATATGGCCGCTGATGATCTGCACCACGCGACCATGCGCCACCAGACGCTCGATCAACTCGGCGCGGTTGTGAAGCCCGATCCAGTCCATCCCGGAAAACCCGGTGATCATCGGCGGATGATGGGTGAAGACCAGCACCCGGCGCTTGCCCGCGCTTGCAAGCGCGTGATCAAGCCAATCCAGACGATGCGCACAAAGATGCCCCGAATGGGTGTCATCGGCCTCCTCGTTGAGGGTGTCGAGCAGGATCAGGCGATAGTCGTCAATATCCTGATAGTGTTGAACAAACCCGGCATCGGTGACCGGCGTTTGCGTGAATTCCGCAAGGAATGGCGCGCGTCGGTCGTGGTTGCCAAGCATAAGGTCCACCGGCAAAGGACAGCCCGCAAGCGCTTGTTTCAGGCGGGCATATTCGGTCGGGGCGGCGTTATGCGCAAGATCGCCACAGAGCACGATGCGCGCGGCATCGGGGTGGTGTTCGAGCGCATGGGCAAGCCCCTGGGTAAAGCGCGCCAACGGATCAAGCCCGATAACCGTCTCGCCTTCGGGCAGGATATGGATGTCGGTGAAAACCAGAACTTTATGCATGTCGCGCGCGCCCCCGGATCAAAGCAAAGACGCGCGAACCATCCTCGGATTCGCGCGTCTTGAAAAGGCTCTACTTCAGGGCCCCCGCGATGTCGCGAGGCCGCCTGACAGGGCGGATGAGCCGCTATTCGAACTCGACCAACAGATCCTTGGCGTCGATCTGACCGCCGGGCGTGACATGCACGGCCTTGATGGTCGCGTCGCGTTCTGCGTGAATGCCGGTTTCCATCTTCATCGCCTCGATGGTCAGCAGCAGATCGCCCGCCTTGACCGGCTTGCCGGGAACGGCTGCCACGCTTGCCACCACGCCCGGCATCGGCGCGCCGACATGCTTGGGATTGCCAAGCTCGGCCTTGGGGCGTGCGGCGGTCTGCGCCTTGGCCAGACGGTTCGGCACCCGGATCACGCGCGGCTGACCGTTGAGTTCGAAGAACACCTTGACCTCACCATCGGGCAGGGTGTCGCCCACCGCCTGAAGCCGGATTTCAAGGATCTTGCCGGGGTCGATCTCGACACTGATTTCCTCGCCCGCTTCCATGCCGTAAAAGAATGTCCGCGTCGGCAGGGTGCGCACGGGGCCGTGGACTGCGTGATGCTCCATGTAATCGGCAAAGACGCGCGGATACATCAGACTTCCCATCAGGTCCTCGTTGTCGATGTTCTCGCCGAAGCGCTCCACCAGCTCGGCGCGGCGCGCGTCAAGATCTTCGGGCGGCAACAGCGTGCCGGGGCGCACGGTGATCGGCTCTTCGCCCTTGAGCACCTTCTTGACGATGGCCTCAGGAAAGCCGCCGGGTGCCTGGCCGACATAACCTTTCATCAGTGTCACAACGCTGTCGGGAAAGCTGACCTCGGTTTTGGGGTTGAGCACATCCTCGCAGGTCAGGCCCTGGCTTACCATCATCAGGGCGAGATCGCCGACGGTCTTGGCGATCGGCGTTACCTTGATCACATCGCCGAACATCTGGTTCACATCGGCATAGGTGCGCGCGATGTCGTGCCAGCGGTCCTCCATCCCCATCGAGCGCGCCTGCGCCTTGAGGTTGGTGAACTGCCCGCCGGGCATCTCGTGCAGATAGACCTCAGAGGTGGGTGACTGCATACCACTCTCGAAGGCGGCGTAATGGTCGCGGACCGATTCCCAGTAATTCGAGATCTTCCGGATGGCGCCGATATCGAGCCCGGTGTCGCGCTCGGTATGGCGCAGCGCCTCGACAATCGTGCCAAGCGTCGCCTGCGAGGTATTGCCCGAGAGCGCGTCCATCGCGCAGTCGACCGCATCCACACCAGCCTCGGAGGCGGCAAGGATCGTGGCCCCCGCGATGCCGGCGGTGTCATGCGTGTGAAAGTGCAGCGGCAGCCCCACCTCTTCCTTGAGCGCCTTGAAGAGCACGCTTGCCGTCGCCGGTTTCATCAGGCCGCCCATGTCCTTGAGGCAAAGGATATGCGTGCCCGCCGTCTTCAGTTCCTTGGCCATGTCGAGATAGTATTTCAGATCGTATTTCGAGCGGGCCGGATCGAGAATGTCCCCGGTATAGCAGATCGCCGCCTCGAGAATCTTGCCCGAGTCGAGCACCGCATCCATCGAGACGCGCATGTTCTCGGCCCAGTTGAGCGGGTCGAAGACGCGGAAGAGATCGATGCCGCTCTCGGCCGCCTGCTTGACAAATGCCGCCACCACATTGTCGGGATAATTGGTGTAGCCGACCCCGTTCGAGCCGCGCAGCAGCATCTGGGTAAGCAGGTTGGGCATGGCGGCGCGCAGGTCGCGCAACCGTTGCCAGGGGCATTCGTCGAGAAAGCGGTAGGCCACGTCAAAGGTCGCGCCGCCCCAGCATTCCATCGAGAAAAGCTCCGGCAGGTCATGGGCGTAATTGGGCGCGATGCCGATCATGTCGATCGAGCGCATCCGTGTGGCCAAGAGCGACTGATGGCTGTCGCGCATCGTGGTGTCGGTGATCAGAAGCCGCTTTTGTGCCGCCATCCAGTCGGCCACGGCCTGCGGCCCGTCGCGGTCGAGGATCTGCTTGGCCCCGTGGGCGACATCTGCGGTCTGCGGGCGCGGTGCACGCGGCAGCTTGAGATCGGCGGGCGGGCGCGTGCGCCCCTCCACCTCCGGATGCCCGTTCACCGTGATATCCGCGATATAGGTCAGGACCTTGGAGCCGCGATCCTGGCGCTTCTCGAAGTGGAACAGTTCGGGCGTCGTGTCGATGAACTTGGTGGTGTATTCATTGTTAAGGAACGTCGGATGTTTCAGCAGGTTCTCGACGAAGGCGATGTTGGTGCTGACCCCGCGAATGCGGAATTCGCGAAGCGCGCGGTCCATCCGGGCAATGGCGGCTTCCGGGGTCGGTGCCCATGCGGTGACCTTGGTCAAGAGGCTGTCATAGTAGCGCGTGATCACGCCGCCCGAATAGGCAGTGCCGCCATCAAGCCGGATGCCCATGCCGGTCGCCGAGCGATAGGCGACGATTCGACCGTAATCGGGAATGAAGTTGTTGAGCGGGTCCTCGGTGGTGATCCGGGTCTGGAGGGCGTGGCCGTTCAGCGTGATGTCGTATTGGCTGGCCTTGCCGGTGGCCTCGGTCAGGGTCTTGCCCTCGGCGATCTTGATCTGGGCCTGTACGATGTCGATGCCGGTCACCTCTTCGGTGACGGTATGTTCGACCTGTACGCGCGGGTTGACCTCGATGAAGAAGAACGCGCCGGTGTCCATATCCATCAGGAATTCGACCGTGCCGGCACATTCATAATTCACATGCTTGCAGATGCGATAGCCAAGCTGGCAAATCTCTTCGCGCTGCGCCTCACTCAGATAAGGGGCGGGGGCGCGTTCAACCACCTTCTGGTTGCGCCGCTGCACCGAGCAATCGCGCTCGTAGAGGTGGTACATATTGCCGTGCTTGTCGCCAAGGATCTGAACCTCGACGTGACGTGCGCGCAGGATCATCTTTTCGAGGTATCCCTCGCCATTGCCAAAGGCCGCCTCGGCCTCGCGCCGCCCCTCAAGCACCTTTTCTTCAAGCTCGTCGGGCCCGTTGATCGGCCGCATGCCGCGCCCGCCACCGCCCCAGCTTGCCTTGAGCATCAAGGGGTATCCAACCTCGGCGGCCTCTGCGCGCACCTTGTCCATATCATCGCCAAGCACCTCGGTCGCCGGAATGACCGGCACGCCGGCCTCGATCGCCACGCGGCGCGCGCTTGCCTTGTCGCCCAATTGGCGCATGGTTTCGGCCTTGGGGCCGATAAAGGTGATCCCTGCGGCGTCGCAGGCATCGACGAATTCGGGATTTTCCGACAACAGACCATAGCCGGGGTGAATCGCATCTGCGCCGGATTGCTTGGCGACACGAATGATTTCCTCGATCGAGAGGTAGGCCGCGACCGGCCCCATGCCTTCGCCGATGCGGTAGGCCTCGTCGGCCTTGAACCGGTGCAGGCTGAGCTTGTCTTCCTCGGCAAAGATGGCGACGGTGCGTTTGCCCATTTCATTGGCGGCGCGCATGATGCGAATGGCGATCTCGCCCCGGTTCGCAATCAGGATTTTCTTGAATTCGGCCATGGCCTGTCCCCCCGGTTATTGTCTCTTGGCGCTGTTATCTGCGGCATGCCGCGTTGCAGCGCTGTGATCTTGTAAGATTTGTGAAAGGATTGCGCAATCCGGCATAGTGGGTATTTGCCGGGCGGAGAAAATTCATGACCGGGCGGGTAGGGGGCCTTACCCGGTCGGGATCAGCCGGTCGCGCACGTCAAACAGGGTCTTGGTGCCAAGCTGCCCCATATTCGCCTTGATATCCTGCGCCAGAATATCCGCCAGATGCGCCGGCCCCTCGGCCCCGAGCGCGCCAAGCGCGAAATGCCAGCCGCGCCCCATCATCACGAAATCCGCCCCAAGGGCGATGGCGCGCAACACGTCCAGCCCGCCCTCGATCCCGCCATCCATGATCACCGGAAGACGGGTCGCGGCGCGCACCTCTGGCAGGGCCTCGATGGTGGCGGGGGCGGCGTCAAACTGACGACCGGCATGGTTCGAGACCCAGATCGCATCAACACCCTCTGCCTCAAGCGCGCGCGCGTCATCGCCGTTTAGCACGCCCTTGACCACGATCGGCCCTTCCCAGGCATCGCGCAACCAACGCAGATAGTCCCAATCCGGCGAGGTGCGCAAAAGGTATCCGGCGTGCTTGTTCGACGGCAACCCCTTGGTTCCGCCCGCATAATCGTCAATCAACCGCATCCGCGGCATGCCCATGCGCGCCATGCCAAGCGCCCAGGCCGGGCGCAGCGCCACCTGCGCCAAAAGGCGCGGCGTCAGTTTCGGCGGCTGCGTCAGGCCAGAGCGCGCCTGACGTTCGCGACGGCTTCCCACCGGCACATCGACGGTTAGAACCAGAACGCCAAACCCGGCGGCACGCGCACGATTGAGCATATCGGTGCGAATCTCCGGGTCGCGCGGCGGATAAAGCTGAAACCAGCCTTGGCCATTGAGGTGCGGGCCGACGTCCTCGGGCTTTTGACTGGCTACGGTCGATAGCGCATAGGGAATGCCCGCCTGCGTCGCAGCGCGCGCAAGGTGGCGCTCTGCATCCGGCCAGATCAGCCCCGACATCCCCACCGGCGCAATCCCCACCGGAAGCGCATGCACCTGCCCCAAAAGCGGGGCGCTGATATCGGGCGTGAACTCACCATGCAGGATCGACGGCATCAGGTGCACCCGATCCAGCATCTCGCGATTGCGCGCCTTGGTGGCCTCAACCCCGGTGCCGCTATCGAGATACTCCCAGACGAAACGCGGGATGCGGGTGCGCGCACGGGCGCGCAGATCAGACAAGGCGGGGTATTTTGAATGCAGGTCCATAGCGCGCATTTGTGCGGGTTTTCAGGGACTTGTCCAGCGTGTCGTAAAGGCGCGCAATACCATGGGAACAATCCCCGAACATCTCTTTATCTTGGCGCAAGCCCGCGCTATTGTTGCGACCATGAGTACATATGACGAATCCGACGCCTTTGAAGGCGCCTCGCTTGCGGCCCGCGCCATGGCGGCGCGTCCCTCTCCCTATCTTGACGGGCTCAACCCCGAACAGCGCAAGGCGGTCGAAACCATCGAAGGCCCGGTCCTGATGCTGGCCGGGGCCGGCACCGGCAAGACCAAGGCGCTGACCACGCGGATCGTGCATATGCTCAACACCGGCAAGGCGCGGCCCAACGAAATTCTGGCGGTGACCTTTACCAACAAGGCCGCGCGCGAGATGAAAAACCGCGTCGGAAACCTATTGGGCCAACCCGCCGAGGGCATGCCCTGGCTTGGCACCTTTCACTCGATCTGTGTGAAGCTGCTGCGCCGCCACGCAGAGCTTGTCGGCCTCAAGTCCAACTTTACCATTCTGGATACCGACGATCAGCTACGGCTTTTGAAACAGCTGGTGCAGGCGGCCGGGATCGACGATAAACGCTGGCCCGCGCGCGCGCTTGCCGGGGTTATCGACAACTGGAAAAACCGCGCCTGGACGCCCGACAACCTGCCCGCCGCCGAGGCAGGTGCCTATGACGGCAAGGGCCCCGCTCTCTATCGTCAGTATCAGGCCCGCCTGATCGAGTTGAACGCCGTCGATTTCGGCGACCTCCTGTTGCATGTGGTCAGCATCTTTCAGACCCATGACGATGTTCTGGCGCAATACCAACGCTGGTTCCGCTTTATCATGGTGGACGAGTATCAGGATACCAACGTCGCCCAATACCTGTGGCTGCGGCTTCTTGCGGCGGGGCACAAGAATATCTGCTGTGTGGGTGATGACGATCAGTCGATCTATGGCTGGCGCGGCGCCGAGGTGGGCAATATCCTGCGGTTTGAAAAGGATTTTCCCGGCGCGGCGGTGATCCGTCTGGAACAGAATTACCGCTCGACACCGCATATCCTTGCCGCCGCCTCAAGCGTGATTTCCGGCAATCAGGGGCGTCTGGGCAAAGAACTCTGGACCGAGGCGGAGACCGGCGAAAAGGTCCGCCTGATCGGCCATTGGGACGGCGAGGAAGAGGCGCGCTGGATCGGTGAAGAAGTCGACGCGATGCAGGGCGGCAGCCGCGGGTTGCGGCCCTTTTCGCTTGATGACATGGCCATCCTCGTGCGCGCTTCCCACCAGATGCGCGCGTTTGAGGATCGGTTTCTGACCATCGGCATGCCCTATCGCGTGATCGGCGGCCCGCGCTTTTACGAGCGCATGGAAATCCGCGATGCCATGGCCTATTTCCGCCTTGTCACCTCGCCCGCCGACGATCTGGCGTTCGAGCGGATCGTGAATACCCCCAAGCGCGGTCTTGGCGACAAGGCCCAGCAGAAAATCCAGATGACAGCGCGCGCCAACGGCGTGCCGCTGATCGAGGGCGCGCGCATTCTGCTTGCCGAAAAGGGGCTTGGCGGCAAGGGCGCCGTTGAACTTGGCAAATTGCTCGACGGGTTGGATCGCTGGGCCGCCCTGACCCAGGGCGAATTGCGCCGGGTGGCGCTTGATGCCGACAGCGTTGTGGATGATGGCGGCGAAATCGAGCGGGTGGAATACGAGCCGCCCGAGGTGAGCCACGTCGAGTTGGCCGAGACGATCCTCGATGAATCCGGCTATACCGGGATGTGGCAGAACGACAAAACGCCCGAAGCGCCGGGTCGGCTTGAGAACCTCAAGGAACTGGTCAAGGCGCTTGAGCAATTCGAGAACCTTCAGGGCTTTCTCGAACATGTCAGCCTGATCATGGACAATGAGGCGGGCGAAGACGGCGAAAAAATTTCGATCATGACCCTGCACGCCGCCAAGGGGCTTGAATTTCCGGTGGTGTTCCTGCCGGGCTGGGAAGACGGGCTTTTTCCCTCGCAACGCTCGATGGATGAAAGCGGTCAGCGCGGCGTCGAGGAAGAGCGTCGGCTTGCCTATGTCGGCATCACCCGCGCCGAAGAGGTCTGCACGATCTCCTTTGCCGGCAATCGTCGCGTCTACGGTCAATGGCAAAGCCAGATGCCCTCGCGTTTTATTGACGAGCTGCCCGAGGCTCATGTCGAGGTGCTCACCCCGCCGGGCCTTTATGGCGGCGGCTATGGCGCGGCGGGCATGAACAGCACGCTCGAGACCCGCGTTGCCGAGGCCAATGTCTATAACTCGCCCGGCTGGCGCCGCCTTCAGACCCGCAGCGCCGAGCGCCCGACAAGCCAGCCGCGCGAGGCCAGCAATACCGTGATCGACCTGCAGGCGGTCAGCACGCATTCCATGGGCGAGCGCGTCTTTCACCAGAAATTCGGCTATGGCGTGATCATCGGCATCGAGGGCGACAAGCTCGAGATCGACTTTGAAAAGGCGGGCACCAAAAAGGTCGTCGCCCGCTTTATTACGGGCACCGATGATGTGCCCTTCTGACCTCTGGCGCTTGGCGATCTGAATTTGAGTATTTAGAGAAAGATGAAAGCTGGTGTGCTTCTTCTTGCTCCAAATATCCCCGCCGGAGGCCCAAAACTCTTATGGACCAGCCTTGCCTGAACACGCGCCCTTCCGGATAAGGGAAGGGCGCACAGGATTTAGCCGAGTTCTGCGAGCCGGGCGAGGGCAGCGCGTAGTTTGCCCTCTTCTTCCTCGCGCAGCGCGAGGTTTTCGCGCGCCTCTTCAACCACCTCATCGGGGGCGGAGGCGACGAATTTGGGGTTGTTGAGGCGACCGCGCAGACCGCCCAGCTCTTTTTCAAGCTTGCCGAGAGTCTTTTCAAGCCGCGCCTTTTCTTCGCCCACGTCGATGATATCGGCCAGCGGCAGGCCAAAGCTCCCGCCCTCAACCGCGATGGTGACACACCCCTTGGGGAAGGCCTCGGTGTCGGTCAGGCTGTCGATGCGCGCGAGGCGTTTGATCATCGCCTCGTTGCGCTCCCATGCCATGCGCCCGGCCTCTGACAGCTCGGTTACCAGCACGGGAATATAAAGCCCCGCCGGCACATGCATCTGCGCGCGCGCAGAGCGGACCTGTTCGATCAGACCGATTACCCAGTTCATTTCGCGGTCGGCCTCGGAGTCGATCAACTCGCTGCCGTAGGTCGGCCAATCGGCATGCACCAGCATCGTGTCGCGCTTGTCCGCCAGCGTGTCCCAAAGCTCTTCGGTCACGAAAGGCATGATCGGGTGCAACAGGATCAGGCATTGGTCGATCACCCAGGCCATGGTCGCCTGTGTTTCGGCCTTGGTGGCGGCGTCGCCATCCATCAACAGCGGCTTGGAAAACTCCACATACCAGTCACAGACCGTGCCCCAGACAAAGGTATAAAGCGCGTTGGCGGCATCGTTGAAGCGGAAGTTTTCAAGCGCCTCGTCGACCGCCAGCCGGGCCTTGGCGACCTCGCCGACGATCCAGCGGTTAACCGTGGCCTCGGGGGTCGGGACCTGTCCGTCGCTGCCGACGGCCTCGTTCATCTCGGCAAAGCGCGCCGCATTCCAGAGCTTGGTGCCAAAGTTGCGATAGCCCGCCACGCGCTGCGTCGAGAGCTTGAGATCGCGGCCCATGGCGGCCATCGCCGTCAGCGTAAAGCGCACCGCATCGGCGCCGTATTCGTCGATAAGGTCAAGCGGATCGATTACGTTGCCAAGCGATTTCGACATCTTCTTGCCCTTCTCGTCGCGCACGAGAGCATGGACATAAACATGGCTAAACGGCTTTTGCCCGACCACGGCGTATTGCATCATCATCATCCGGGCGACCCAGAAAAAGATGATGTCAAAGCCTGTGATCAGCACCGAGGTGGGGAAGTATTTCTTGAGCTCCGGCGTGTCCTCAGGCCAGCCCAGCGTGCCGATGGGCCAGAGACCGGAGGAGAACCAGGTATCGAGGACGTCGGGGTCTTGCCAGATGTACTCGGCATCTGTGACTGAAAAAACGGGATCATCATTGTCGCTGGGCGGTTCTTGAAGAACAATGATTTTTTCATTTGAATAATTAGACTTGGCCCAATCAATTGCTTCTTGTTCAGAAGCACAGCAAGTGAGGTCGCGGGTACTGTTAAGATTTTCATAGCCCCCGCCTTCTTTGAGGCGACGACCATACCAAACCGGAATCTGATGCCCCCACCAGAGCTGGCGCGAGATGCACCAGGGCTCGATGTTTTCCAGCCAGTGGAAATAGACCTTGCGGTCGCTCTCGGGCATGATCGTGACCTCGCCCGAGCGCACGGCGTCAATCGCCGGGCCGACGATCTTGGCGGTGTCAACGAACCACTGATCGGTCAGCATCGGCTCGATCACCACCTTCGAGCGGTCGCCAAAGGGCTGCATGATCGGTTTCGGCTCGACCAGCGGCACAAGCGACGCCTCGCGCGGATCGCCGCCCTCTTCGGGGGCAACCGGGACGTGGGCGGCCTTGCCAAGACGCGGGTCATTCTCGGGGACCATGACGGCAAGGCCTTCATGGGTGATCTCTTCCACGACCTTGGCGCGCGCCTCGAACCGATCCAGCCCGCGCAGGTGGTCGGGGATCAGGTTGAGCGTGTCGACCTCGGCGCCGTCAAAGGCGGCGCCATTGGCAATCTCCTGCGCGCGGGCGGCGCAGGTGGCGTAATCGGCACCGTCGTCGCGCATGTGGGCGCGGGTATCCATCAGGCGGTACATCGGGATGTTGCCGCGCTTGGCGACCTCGTAGTCGTTGAAGTCATGCGCGCCGGTGATCTTGACCGCGCCCGATCCGAAAGTGGGATCGGGATATTCATCGGTGATGATCGGGATCAATCGCCGATGCTCTTTGGGGCCAACCGGAATTTCACATAATTTTCCAACGATTGGAGCATAACGGTCATCTGATGGATGAACGGCGACCGCACCGTCACCGAGCATGGTTTCAGGCCGCGTCGTGGCGATCGAGATATAGTCGCGCTCTTCGCGGAAAATTACATTCCCGTCTTCATCTTTCTCCAAATACTCATATGTTTCACCGCCCGCGAGCGGGTATTTGAAATGCCACATATGGCCCGGCACCTCGGTGTTTTCGACCTCAAGGTCGGAAATCGCGGTCTCAAAATGCGGGTCCCAGTTGACCAGCCGCTTGCCGCGATAAATGAGCCCCTTGTTGTACATTTCCACAAAGACCTTGATCACCGCGTCGTGGAAGTTGCCCTCTTCGCCAGCGGGCGCGCCCGGTGCGCCGGACATGGTAAAGGCGTTGCGCGACCAGTCACAGGAGGCGCCGAGGCGCTTGAGCTGATTGATGATCGTGTCACCGGATTCGGTTTTCCACTCCCAGACCTTTTCAAGGAAGGCCTCGCGGCCAAGCTCGCGGCGGCCCGGCTGGCCTTCGGCGGCAAGTTTGCGCTCGACCACCATCTGGGTGGCGATGCCGGCGTGATCCTGTCCCGGCTGCCAGAGGGTGTCATGACCGCGCATCCGGTGCCAGCGCACAAGGATATCCTGAAGTGTGTTGTTGAAGGCGTGCCCCATGTGAAGGCTGCCCGTCACATTGGGCGGCGGGATCATGATGCTGAAGGTTTCGGCATCGGGTTTGGCATTGGCCCCGGCCTTGAACGCCCCGGCCGTTTCCCATGCTTGATAGAGGCGGTTTTCCGCCTCAGACGCGTTGAATGTCTTTTCCATCGCCATGACGTTGTTTCCTGCGCATTTGCGGTTTGCCTGACGTCTAGCGAATGCAGCGCGCAAGTGAAAGACTTGAGCGGCACTTTGTTGGCCGTTGGGTGGGTGACACGGGCGGCAATCGCGCGCAATGTGAGGGCAGAACGGATAAAGGGCAGGGCATGGACGGGATACGGCAATGGCGGATCGCGCCGGAAGGTGCGGCAGAGAGCGTCACGACCGAGAGCGGCGCGTTTGCGCAGGCACCGGAGGGCGGCTTTACCTGGGTGCACGTGAATTGCGCCCATCCGGGGGCGCGCGAATGGCTTGAGGGCGCGCCGCTCGAGCCGCTGATCCTGCGCGCGCTTCTGGCGCCCGAAACGCGGCCGCGCTGTACCACCCATGGCGAGGGGGTGTTGCTCAACCTGCGCGGGGTTAACCTTAATCCCGGCGACGAGGTCGAGGATATGGTGTCGCTTCGGATGTGGGTCAGCGAAAGTCTTGTGGTGACGGTTCAGCTGCGCCGCCTGATGGCGGTGAGCGATGTGCACGAGAGCATCGAGCGCGGGCAGGGCCCCGACGGCGCGGGCGAATTGGTGGCACGGCTGGCGTTGCGGTTGGCGGATCGGGTCGAGCCGGTGGTCGCGGGGCTGAATGAAAAGGTCGATGTGCTTGAGGATCAGGTGATCGAGGGGCTGAGTGCGCTCAGCCGACGCGATCTTGGTGACATTCGCCGCGTGGCGATCGTTTTGCGCCGTCATATGGCGCCGCAACGGGACGCGCTGAGCACCTTCGAGATCGAGGATATTGCATGGCTGCGCCCCCATGATCGCAGCCGCCTGCGCGAGGCGACAGAGCGGATGACCCGGCTTGCCGAAGAGCTTGATGCGATCCGGGATCGCGCGCAGGTCGTGCATGATCAGATCATGGATGCCCGCGCCGAAGCGATGAACAGGCAGATGTTGTTGCTGTCGGTGGTGGCGGCGATTTTCCTGCCGCTTGGTCTTTTGACCGGGCTTTTGGGGATCAATGTCGGCGGTATTCCGGGGGTTGATAATCCGAATGCGTTCTGGATTGTCTGCGCCGGTCTGGTTGGGATCGGCCTTGTCTTGATACTGGTGTTTTGGCGGGCGGGTCTTTTGGGGCGGCGGTAGGCAAGATTTTTTCCGCGAAAACTCTTAACCCAAGAAAATTCGTCGAATTTTCTTGGGGGATGACGGTTCAGGCGCCGCGATCCAGTTTCGTCGACAGATGAATGAGGCTCTCGGAGCTGCGCACGCCCTTGGCCTCGCCGATGCGGTCGAGCGTTTCGTCAAGCTCTTGGGTGGTCGTGGCCTCAAGCGATACAATCAGGTCGAACCGCCCCGACGTGGTGTGAACGCTCCGCACCTGCGGTAAGGAGTCGAGCCGCGCCAGAACCGCCGGGCCAGTGCGCGGTTCGATGCTGACAAGGGCGGTGGCGCGCAGGGCCGGGCGCGCCTCTTGCCCAAGGCGCAGGGTATACCCGGCGATCACGCCGCTTGTCTCAAGCCGGTCAAGCCGGGCCTGAACGGTGGTGCGCGCAAGGCCGAGTTTGCGTGCCAATGTGGCCACGGGCAGGCGGGCGTTTCGCGCCAAGAGCGCCAGAAGTGCGCGATCCATTTCGTCGATTTGCATGTCTTAGCCTGCGTTATGCCGGAAATTTTAGGCATTTTATATGAAATGCCGCGATGAATCGACGTAAAATCGCGGCATGCTTCTTGGAAAAGAGCAGCAAAGGTGTCCCCATGCGCAATTCTCCCAATTGGCCCGGTCCCCACGCCCATATCCTGCGCCATGCGCCGGATGCGGCCGTGCTTTATTTCAGCCCGGACGTGCTTCAGGCTACGGCGCGGCGGTTTCAGGCCGGGTTTGGCGGGCTGGTGACTTATGCGGTCAAGGCCAACCCCTGCGAGGAGGTTCTGGCCAATCTGGCAGCGGCGGGGATCTGGGCGTTCGATGTGGCCAGCCCCGAGGAAATGCGTGCGGTGAGGCGGGTCTGTCCGACGGCGGTTTTGCATTACAACAATCCGGTCCGCTCGCCCGCTGAGGTGGCTGTGGCGTCCGATATGGGCGTGCGATCGTTTTCGATTGATTGCCTTGGCGAGCTGGACAAGCTGACCGGCCATATCGCGCCGGATTCCGAGATAAGCGTGCGCCTTGCCCTGCCGGTGCGTGGGGCAGCCTATGATTTTGGCGCCAAATTCGGTGCCGGACCGGATCGCGCAGCAGAGCTTTTGCGAGAGGTGGTCAAGCGCGGTTTTACCCCGTCGATGACCTTTCACCCCGGCACCCAATGCGCCGATCCGGCGGCTTGGGGGGCCTATATCGGCACCGTTTCCGAGGTGGCGAAGGCGGCTGGCGTGCGCCTTAGCCGTCTGAATGTGGGCGGCGGGTTTGCCGCGCACCGGGTCGGGTCGGCCCCCGATCTTGAGGCGATCTTTGCCCATATCAGCGCCGAGGTGGCGCAGGCGTTTGGCGCAAATGCCCCGGCGCTGGTCTGCGAGCCGGGCCGCGCGATGGTGGCCGAGGCCTTTACCCTGGCGGTGCGGGTCAAGGCCGTGCGCGACTGCGGCGCAGTGTTCCTGAATGACGGGGTTTATGGCGGGCTGACCGAAATGCGCGATATCGGCGCGCCTGACCGGATTAGGGTGATGGCGCCCGATGGCACGCCGCGCACCGCCGCGCCGCGCGACCGCGTTGTCTTTGGCCCGACCTGCGACAGCATCGACCGCCTGCCTGATCCGCTGGCGTTGCCCGGCGATCTCCAAGAGGGGGATTACCTGCTGATTTCGGGCATGGGGGCCTATAGTCAAAGCCTGAGTACCGGCTTTAATGGCTATGGGTTAAGCGATGTGGTGACCGTGGCCTCGGTTTAGGCGCGCCCGCTCTGGACAAGGGCGGGTGTCGGGTTAGTGTCCCTGTTCAGAGCGGATAGGGAAGCAGGCGATGGAAAAGTTCGGGAAAAGTCAGCCGGTCACACGGGTAGAGGACGCGCGGTTTTTGACCGGGCAGGGCCGCTATGTCGATGATATCGCGCCCGAAGAGGCCTTGCGCGGCTATGTCTTTCGCTCGAACGTGGCGCATGGCGTGATCACCGGGCTTGATCTTGACGCGGCGCGCGCCGCGCCGGGCGTGCACCTTGTGTTGGGCGCCGATGATCTGGCGGCGGACGGCATCACCGAGGGGCTTGCCTTTAACCTTGTCACCAATCGCGACGGGACCTCGGGCGCGGCCCCGCGCCGTCCGCTTCTGGCCGAGGGGCGGGTGCGCTTTGTCGGCGAGCCGGTGGCCTTTATCGTCGCCGAAACGCTTGATCAGGCGCGCGACGCGGTGGAACTGATCGAATTCGATTATGACGACCTGCCTGCGCATACGGCCCTTGCGACGGGCGGCGAGGCTCTGCACCCCGAGGCGCCGACAAACCGCGCCTTTGACTGGGAGATGGGCGACAGCACCGCCGTCGAAGCGGCCATCGCCGAGGCGGCGCATGTGGTGCGCCTGAGCGTGGCCGACAACCGGGTCATTGCCAATTCGATGGAGCCGCGCGGCTGTTTCGCCGAAATGCAGGGCGGGCGGCTTCACGTTTCGGTCAACGCCCAGGGGGTCTGGGGCACCAAGCGCAATCTGGCGCGCATTCTGGGCATGAAGCCAGAGGCGATCCGCGTCACCAACCCCGATGTCGGCGGTGGTTTTGGCACCAAGGCGATGGATTACCCCGAGACGTTTCTTGCGGCCCATGCGGCGCGCACCTTAGGGCGCCCCGTGCGCTGGATGTCAGAGCGCGGCGAGGCGATGCTGAGCGACAATGGCGCACGTGCGCTTGAACATGATCTGGTGATGAGCTTTGACCGCGATCTGCGCATCACCGGATACCGCGTTGATACGCGCTGTGATCTTGGCGCCTATAACAGCACCATGGCGCAGGCCATTCAGACTGACCTTTTTTCCAAGGTTCTGATGGGCACCTATGACGTGCAGGCGACCTATCTGCATGTGGAAGGGTTTTACACCAACACCACGCAGGTTGATGCCTATCGCGGCGCCGGGCGCCCCGAGGCGATCTATGCGCTTGAGCGGATCATCGACCGCTCCGCGCGCGAGCTTGGGGTTGATACATGGGAGTTGCACCGCCGCAATTTCATCCGGCCAGAGCAGTTTCCCTATGTCTCTTCCACCGGCGAGACCTATGACGTGGGCGAGTTCGACCGGGTGCTGAGCCGTGCCGAGGCATTTGCCGATCGCGCAGGCTTTGCCACCCGTCAGCAGAAGAGCCGCGCGCGCGGGCGGCTGCGCGGGATGGGATTGTGTTACTATATCGAAAGCATTCTGGGTAATCCTAGTGAAACGGCGAAGGTTGAATTTCATGAGGATGGGCGCGTGTCGATCTATGTGGGCACTCAAAGCAACGGACAGGGGCATGAGACGGTCTATGCCCGTTTTCTGGCCGATCAGACCGGCATCCCGATGGAGATGATCCGCGTCATTCAAGGCGATAGTGACCTGATCGCCAATGGCGGTGGCACCGGCGGGTCGCGCTCTGTCACCACGCAAAGCAACGCGACGCTGGCAACCGTATCGAGGATGATCGAGGCGTTCACGCCTTACCTTGCCGAGAAAATGGGCGTGGCGGAGGGCGAAGTGATCTTTGATGACGAGCGGTTTCGCGCGCCGGGATCGAACCTGACGCCGACGCTGATCGAGGCGGCGGAACTGGCGCGCGCCGATGGGCGAAGCGATCTTTTGGTGCATGAGCAAACCGCGACCCTGCCGGGGCGCTCTTATCCCAATGGCGCGCATGTGGCCGAGGTCGAGGTTGACCCCGAGACCGGCCAGATCAGCGTTGAGCGCTACACCGTGGTTGATGATTTCGGAAATCTTATCAACCCCTTGCTGGCCGAAGGTCAGGTGCATGGCGGTGTCGTTCAAGGCATCGGTCAGGCGCTTTGCGAGCATGTGGTGCACGATGGCGATGGTCAGCTGCTCACGGCAAGTTTCATGGACTATGCGATGCCAAGGGCCAATGATGTTCCCATGTTTGGCTTTGCAACAGAGGCGGTGCCCTCGACCGCCAATCCGATGGGGATGAAAGGCTGCGGCGAGGCGGGGACGGTTGGGGCGATGGCCGCCACCGCCAATGCGGTGGCCGATGCGCTCTGGCAGGCGGGGGTGCGACAGGCGGATATGCCGTTCACGTCGCACAGGGTATGGAAGGTGCTGAATGAACAGATGGCGCAAGTGGGTTAAAACCCTATACGGGGTTCTGCGGCCGGGGCAGCATAGCGGGCATACGGCCTTTGCCCGTCGGCGCGGTCCGGTCACCCATGTTCTTATTCTGGATGGCACCATGTCATCCCTGTCAGAGGGCTGCGAGAGCAATGCGGGGCTGACCTATAAGCTTTTGAGCGAGACCGCCGGCAGCGCCGTGTCGCTGTATTACGAGGCCGGGTTGCAATGGTATGACTGGCGCACCACGCCCAACGTGATGATGGGGCGCGGGCTCAACCGGCAGATCCGGCGCGCCTATGGCTATCTTGCCAGCCGCTATCGCCCCGGTGACCGGATATTCCTGTTTGGCTATTCGCGCGGCGCCTTTGCGGTGCGCTCGCTGGCCGGAGTGATCGACAAGATCGGCCTTTTGCGCGCCGAAGAGGCGACCGAGCGCAATGTCAGAACCGCCTATCGCCATTATCAGTGCCGCCCGGACAGTGAGGCCGGAAAGGCGTTTACGCATGCCTATTGCCACACATCGGTCAAGATCGAGATGGTCGGTGTCTGGGATACGGTCAAGGCCCTGGGCATGCGGATACCGATCCTCTGGCGGTTCCGGGCGGATGCGCATGGCTTTCATAACCATCACCTCGGCCCGACGACCAAGCACGGGTTTCACGCGCTTGCGCTTGACGAGACCCGCAATGCCTATGCGCCGGTCCTGTGGAACTGTCCGCCCGGGTTTGAGGGGCATGTCGAACAGGTCTGGTTTCGCGGCAGCCATGGCGATGTCGGCGGTCAGCTTGACGGGTTTCACGCCGCGCGCCCGCTGTCGAATATCCCGCTGGTCTGGATGCTGGAGCAGGCGGTCGGCTGCGGGCTTCGCCTGCCCGAGGGGTGGCGCGGGCGTTTCAAGGTGGATATCGCCGCGCCTTCGGTGGGATCCTGGCACGGCTGGGGCAAGATTTTCCTGTTGCGCAGCGCCCGCGTTGTCGGCGCTGATCCGTCAGAGCGGCTTCACGAAAGTGTCGAGGGGCGCAAGGTGTCGTGGAAGGGTGGCGCGCGGGCGATGGTGGCGATGAAGGATGGCGGCGGCGCCTAGCTGCCCCCTTTTCAGGAGGCCCACCCACCCACCCCCTCCCGAAAAGGGGGCAGGGCGAGTGTGGCTACTCGGGGTCAGGGCGCATGATGATACAGGTGGTCGAACCGGTTGCATAGACGCGGTCGTCGTCGACCCCGCGCAGTTCGCCCGAGGCCACACCGGTCGAGCGGCCCGAATGGTCCACCGTCCCAATTGCGCGCACCATTGTGCCTAGCGGCAGGGCGCGAGTAATATTCACCTTGTATTCCAACGTGGTATAGACCTCGCCGCGCGCCAGTCGGGTCATCACCGCGCAGCCCATGCAGCTATCGAGGATCGCCCCGAACCAGCCGCCATGCACACCGCGCATCGGGTTGGTCACGTCAAAACCCGCCGCGCCCTCGAACACCACCCGCCCGTCTTCGGCCAGCACCGGCCAGAAGCCGAGCGTCGCCCCGATGGGCGGCCCGGCAAGCCGACCTGCGATCATGTCCTGCATGAACTCTAGGCCCGACCGCGACATCAGGTCGGTCCGGTCGGGCAGATCGTCAAGTGATGTGGCGCGCCGCACTGCCATTTTCGGCCCCTCCTGATCCTTTGTCGCAAGGTAGGCGGGGCCGATAGGCGCGTGCAAGCGGCTTATGCCACGTGGCGCAGTTCCACCTTGGGCGTGACGCCAAGCGCATGGCATACGTCGCGCGTCAACTCGGGACGGTTGAGCGTATAGAAGTGCAAGTCTTCCGCGCCGCCTTCGATGAGATCGCTGCAAAGCTCGGTCGCAAGAGCGGTTGCCAAAAGGTCGTGACGGTCGTCGCGAATGGCCTTGCCAAAGGCATCATCAAGCCATGCGGGCACCTGCGTGCCACAGGCCGCGGCAAACTTGCGTGTCCCGGTCCAGTTTTCAACCGGCAGGATGCCGGGGATGATCGACGCATTGATTCCCGCCTTGGCACAGGCATCGCGGAAGCGGAAAAACGTCTCGGCCTCAAAGAAGAACTGGGTGATCGCCTCGCTGGCGCCGGCGTCAAACTTGCGCTTGAGCCAGTCGATATCGGCTTGCTGGCTGGTGGCCTCGGGATGTTTCTCGGGATAGGCCCCAACGCGGATGATGAATTTGCCGGTGTCGGCGAGGGCCGAAATGAGCTCGCAGCTATTGCCAAACCCCTGCGGATGCGGGGCAAAGCCAGCGGCGCCTTTGGGCGGATCGCCACGCAGGGCGACAATCTCGGTCACGCCAGCGTCGGCGAATTGATCTGCGATCTCAAGGGTTTCCTCGCGGCTTGCGTCAACGCAGGTCAGATGCGCGGCCACGTTAAGGCCGGTCGCCTTGTGCAGAGTGCCCACCGCGTCGCGGGTCAGCTCGCGGGTGGTGCCACCCGCGCCGTAGGTGACCGACACAAAGCGCGGCTCAAGCGGGGCGAGGGTCTGGACCGTGTCCCACAGGCGAAAAGAAGCCTCGAGCGACTTGGGGGGGAAGAATTCAAACGAAATACGGGGCGTTTTCATTGCGCTAATCCTACTCGGGGTTTCGTGTTGTCCTCTTGTTGCAGGATGCGCTTTGTGAGACAACTTCATAAAATTCATGGTTTGAATGAGGTTCGCTAATATATGCATATCGAGTTTCGGCATCTCAAGACCATCCGCGCCATTCATCAGGCCGGTGGTTTGGCCAAGGCGGCGGATCAGCTGCACATCACTCAATCGGCGCTGAGCCATCAGATCAAGGGCCTTGAAGATCAGGCCGGGGTCGAGCTTTTTGTGCGTCGTTCCAAGCCGTTGCGCCTGTCGGCTGCGGGGCATCGCCTGTTGCGGGTGGCCGAAAAGATTCTGCCCGAGATCGAGGCGCTTGAAGCCGAATTCGAGGGCCTGCGCGAAGGCAGCGCCGGGCGGCTTCATATCGCCATCGAATGCCACGCCTGTTTCGAGTGGCTTTTTCCGGTGCTGGAAGCCTTCCGCAAGACCTGGGGCGAGGTCGATGTCGATATCCGCCCCGGCCTTGCCTTTGATGCCTTGCCGGCCCTGCAAAAGGAAGAGGTCGATCTTGTGGTGTCGTCCGACCCCGAGGATCTGCCGGGGATCATCTTCAAGCCGCTGTTTGATTACGAGCCGGTTTTCGTCGCCTCAAGCCAGCACCCGCTGGCGCAAAAGCCCTATGTCGAGGCGGCGGACTTTCGCGATGAGGTGCTGATCACCTATCCGGTTGATCGCTCGCGTCTCGATGTGTTCACAGAGCTTCTGACCCCCGCCAAGGTCGAACCGCGCAGCATTCGCCAGGTCGAGCTGACGGCGGTGATCCTGCTCTTGGTCGCCTCCAACCGCGGGGTTGCGGTATTGCCCGATTGGGTGGTGCGCGAGGTCAAGACAAGCACCGATTACGTGACCCGGCCCCTGACCAAGAATGGCGTGACCAAGCGCCTTTACGCCGCAATCCGCGAGGATGACGCCGACAAACCCTATATGGCGCATCTGTTGCGCTTGGCGCGCGAAATCCCGGTGCGGTTGCAGCGCGGTTAACCAAGCGCTGCGCGCAACTCTGCAAGCCGCCCGGGCAGGGCGCGGGCGGCGATGTCGGCCTCGCGCAGCAGGTGGTCAAAATGCAGTGTCAGCGCCTGCACCCGTTCGCTGTCGCGAAACACCATGTAATTGCGTCCGATATAGATCACCGCCAGAAGCGGGCCCAGAATGGTGACCGGCGCCGAATAGACCCGGCGCGCGTCAAACAGATAGAGCCGCAGACTTGGGTAAAGCTGGGTCGTGACCGCGATCAGGTGATCAAGCTGCGCGCGCCGCAGATCAAGCGGCAGATCGCGGTAATAGCCCTCGGCGCGGGCAAAGCTTTCAAGCTCGTGTATCGGCAGGGCAATTTCGTAATCCGAGCGCGCGGCGCGCATCCAGGCCATGCGATCCTCGGAGGCGCCGATCGCCTGATCGGTGCTGCGCCCCAGGTGCGGGGCGTACTCCCATTCCAGCATGGCGCGGGTCTTGAGCATATCCGGCAGACCGGCGGGCACATGGCGGATCTTGTAGCCGGCGGCTTCCTTGTGCCACTGAAATATCTGCTCATCCACAAGCGCGCGTGGCGCCTCGGTCAGCGAGAGCGTATTGGCCAGCATGTCGGCGGTGGTTTCGGGCCGGTCGGTCAGCCCCAAAAGCCAATCGGCCGAGACCCCGAGCGCGCTGGCGCATTCGCCAACCACCTGGGCATTGGGAAGCCGCGCCGAAGGCCCCTTGAGCAATTGCGAGATCGTCGAGCGATCCACCCCGATGGCGCGGGCAAGCGCGCTTTGGTTGCTCTGACGCAGGCGCATCGCCTCGCCCAGACGGGTGCGAAACAGGTCGGCGCGCAGGCGTTTGTCGATTTTTTCATTCATACGGTAATTATAATCACAGTTGCAGAGATTTGTTAACCATATCCGAACTGGTCAGCCTGACCAAATGGGAACAACTTTGGCGCAGGGTTTGAAAAGGAAAGGCCCGCTTATGGAGACACGCAAGCGCACGGTCGTAAAGGCAGTGATCTGGAACCTGATCGGCTTGGCCGTGATGGCCCTGGTCGGGGTGATCTTCACCGGGTCATTCACCGCAGGGGGCATGATGGCCGCGATCAACTCCGCAATCGGGCTAAGCAGCTATTTCCTGTACGAACGTCTGTGGACGCGCATCCACTGGGGGCGCTGCCTTGAGTAAGATGTACCGCGCGGCGGTGGAGTGGCCGACGCTGGCCTTGCTACTGCTTTGCTATGGGGGTTGGGCGATTGGCACCACCTTGGTTGCGGCGCTTTGGCTGCCCCTTGGGGTGGGGCTATGCGGGCTTTGCATCGCGCTTCATTCTTCGCTTAGCCACGAGGTTCTTCATGGTCACCCGTTTCGCGCGCGCCGTTTGAATGAGGCGCTCGTTTTTCCGGCGTTAAGCCTGCTGATCCCCTATCAGAGGTTCCGCGATACCCATCTGGCGCATCACCGGGATGCGGTGCTGACAGATCCTTACGATGATCCGGAAACGAACTATCTTGACCCGGCCCTTTGGCAAAGGGTGCCGCGATGGATGCAGGCGGTGTTGCGGGCCAACAACACGCTTGCGGGGCGGATGATCATCGGTCCGCTGGTCGGTCAAGTGTCGTTCATGGCCGCCGATTGGCGCGCGATCCGGGCCGGTGACGGTGCGGTCCTGCGCGGCTGGCTCTGGCATATTCCGGCGGTGGTGCTTGTGTTGCTCTGGGTCGGCGTGTCGGCGATGCCGCTCTGGGCCTATCTGGTGGCTGCTTACCTGGGGCTGTCGATCCTTAAAATTCGAACCTTCCTGGAGCATCGCGCCGTGGATCGGGCCAGCGCGCGCACTGTGATTGTTGAGGATCGCGGGCCATTGGCGTGGATCTTTTTGAACAATAACCTGCATGTGGTGCATCACACGCACCCGAATGCGGCGTGGTATGAATTGCCGGACCTTTATGCGAAGAACCGGGCGCAGTACCACGCGCGCAATGAGGGATACGTCTATCGCTCTTACGCCCAGATATTCCGCCGACACTTCTGGCGCGCCAAAGATCCGGTTCCCCATCCGCTCTGGCCATGGCGCCGCGGGTAAGGCCGGACAAAAACATTCGTCGAATATTTTTGGGATAAGATTTTCCTGCGAAAAATCTTGGGCGCTGGTCATTGCGGTGAATCCGGGGCAAGACGAGCTGATGGAAGCCTGGATACTCCTTTCCGTAGCGGCGGCAGCGTTTCAGACCTTGCGCTTCATGCTACAAAAACGCCTCAGCATGGGGGCGCTTACGGCTGGCGGGGCGACGCTCGCTCGGTTTTTCTATTCGGCGCCTTTGGTGGTGGCCCTGACCCTTGGCTATCTTGCGCTGACCGGGGCGCCGCTGCCGGGGTTTTCGCTGCTGTTCTGGCTATATGCGATGACCGGCGGGCTGACGCAGATCCTGGCGACATGGTGCGTTGTGGCGCTGTTTGCCGAGCGCAATTTCGCCGTGGGGATCACCTTCAAGAAAACCGAAGTGGTGCAGACCGCAATCGTCGGCCTGATCGTGCTTGGCGACCGTATTTCGGCGCTTGGTCTCGGCGCGATCGTGTTGGGGCTTGTCGGCGTCTTGATCCTGTCGGACACGCCGGGCCTTGAGCGGCGCTGGTTGCGCCGGATCGCGAACCGGGCGGCGTTTCTGGGGCTGGCCTCGGGGGCATTTTTCGCCATTTCCGCCGTCGGCTATCGCGGCGCCACGCTTGAAATCGCAAGCCAGGACCCGCTGTTGCGTGCCGGGGTCACCCTGGCGGTGGTCACGCTGGCGCAGACCTTTGCGCTTGGTGCCTGGTTGATCTGGCGCGAGCCGGGGCAGGTCAGGCGCGTAGCGGCTGCCTGGCGCAGCGCGGTCTGGATCGGCGTCGCGGGCATGATGGGCAGCCTGTTGTGGTTCACCGCCTTCACCCTTGAAAACGCGGCCTATGTCTTTGCCGTGGGTCAGGTCGAGGTGATCTTTTCTCTCGCCGCCTCGGTGCTGTTCTTTGGCGAGAAAATCACCCGGCGAGAGGCGCTTGGTATCGCGCTGGTGACCCTGTCGGTTATTGCGGTGGTTGCGTTCCGTTAAGCCGCAGGAACAGGCTTTCTTCATCGTCATTGCGAAAGAACGGCACCGATTCAGGCGGTGCGGGATCATGGGCGCGGGCAGAAACCTCGGCCAGAACCACCTCGGTAATAAACGGCAGGTCGAACTTGCGCGCATCGCGCAGCGGCACCCATTGCAGATGCGAAAGCTCGTCGCAGGCCTCGGAGAAATCATCAAGATCGCCTGCGATGTCACCGGCATCGACAAGGAAGAACCGCGCATCAAACCGGCGCGGCCGCCCCGGCGGCGTAATGGCGCGAAACACGAATTGTAGCGGGTGCGCCACCGGCACATGACCGCGTGCGGCAAATCCCTCCCAATCGGCGGGCACCTCGTCCGGCCAGTCACCGGGTTGCCCGAGGATCAAGCCGGTTTCCTCCCAAAGCTCACGGATCGCGGCGGCGGCAAGCGCGTGGGCGAGATCCTCTTTGCTGTCTTCCAGCAAACGCTCGGCGCAGATCGCGGGCAGGGCACGCGCCAGCGGCACCTCTGCATCGGCGGTATCGACCGCCCCGCCGGGAAAGACGAATTTGTTGGGCATGAACGCGGCCTGCGCGCCGCGCTGTCCCATAAGGACATGCGGATCGCCCATGCGGTCGCGCAACGCGATGACGGTTGCGGCATTGCGAATGGCGGATTTATCCGGTGTCGTGCTGGTCATACTGGCCCTTTCTGCGGCAAAGGATCAGTGGTCACCTCCGAACCCATGCATCAGCCGGGCCCATTGGAAAGCAACAATCGCCCCTTTCAGTCGCGGCAAAAGGTAAAGCGACAGGGTGATGGTGCCAATAGCGAATATCGTGAACAGCACAAGCGGCTCGGGGCGAAATTGCACGAATGCGATGTGCAAAAGCGGCGCCATCAGGTGACCCACGATCAGAATCGTAAGGTAGGCCGGCCCGTCGTCGGCGCGGTTGTGGCTAAAGTCTTCGCGACAGACCGTGCAGGTGTCACGCACCTTGAGATAGCTTTTCAGCAGCGGACCATTGCCACAATTCGGGCATTTCCGGCGAAAGCCTCTGCGAAGCGCGGGCCAGAGGGCGCGGTCTGTGCTGATGGCGGTCTGATAGGTCATGGTCATCCCCGAAATTGATCTGGGCAAACTGGTGCAGATTGCGCCGCGAATAAAGGGGTCAGGGCGTCCTTGCGTCGCCATGTCGCAAAGCCGGGATCTAAAGGTGAGACACGCGCAGAAGGCGGTCTGCGAAAAAATCCACACAAGGCACGACGGAAACCGCAGCGGGTTGCGTATCAGTTTCAGGATTGGCCGATACCGGCCCGGTTCCTAAGACCCACACACGATCACTTTGATGGAGAGAAAAAATGAAAAGACCAATTTTGGCTTCAGGCATACTTGCCGCCGTGATTGCGGCGACATCGACCTCTGTGATGGCTCAGCAAATGGGACAGGGCGGCATGCGCCATGGCCCCGGCTTTGATTTTGAAGAGCTGGATGCAGACGGCGACGGCAAGGTCACGCAGGAAGAAATGCAGACCCGCGCGCAAGAGCGGTTCATGGCCGCCGATACTGATGGCGACGGCGCGATTTCCGCCGAAGAAATGACCGCCCGCATGCAGGCCCGCATGGCCGAACGGATGGCCGCAAGGGCACATGCGATGATGGAGAGCCGCGACACCGACAAGGATGGCAAGATCTCCATGGATGAGATGCAGGCGGGCCGGATGGGCCGCATGTTCGAGATGCACGACAGCGATGGCGATGGCACGATTTCCGCCGAGGAATTCGCCGATATCGGCAAGATGCACAAAGGCGCGCGTCAAAAAGACGGGTCCGGTCGCTATGCCGGGATGCATGGCGAGCATGGCAGGGGCCATCATGGCGCCAAAGGGCGCGGGTATGAAGGGTGCGGGTATGACGGCCATGGCAAAGGGCATCACCGCGACGTCGGACATCATGACCATGACGATCACCACCATGGCCACCATCACCACAGTCATCATGATCACCACTGATCTTTGATCAAGGTGGCGTGCCGACAGCGTTAAACCGCTGTCGGCCTTGTGGAGGGGGCCGCCTCCTGTGCAGTATGATACCTATGGAACACGGACATGCCGCTGGACACCATGAGTGATGAGCCGGACGAGATTTTGCTGGTCTTGTTTGCCAATGGCAACGCGTCGGCCGCGCGTGCGCTGACCGCGCGTCTGACGCCGCGCGTTATGGGGCATGCCTATCGTCTGCTTGGCAATCACGCCGAGGCCGAGGATGTCACGCAGGAGGCCATGCTGCGCCTGTGGAAGATCGCGCCGGAGTGGCGTCAGGGCGAGGCCAAGGTCACGACCTGGCTGTACCGGGTGGTGGCGAACCTTTGCATTGATCTGCGTCGGCGTGCGCGGGGCGTTGCATTGGACAGCATTCCAGAGCCCGAGGATGGCCGCGCAAGTGTCACCGATCACATGCAGGCCGAGGCCCGCGCCGAGGCGCTCCAGACCGCCCTTGACCAATTGCCGGACCGGCAGCGACAGGCGGTTGTGTTGCGTCACATCGAAGGGCTGGCGAACCCAGAGATTGCCGAGATCATGGACATCACCACCGAAGCGGTGGAAAGCCTGACGGCGCGGGGCAAACGCGCGCTGACGGCGGCCCTTGCAGGGCGACAAGAGGAATTGGGATATGGCGATGAGTGACAAAGACGATATGCCGGGGCTTGAGGTGTTCTTTGACGCCGCGCGCAGGCATGGCGCGGAGCCCTCTGTGGCCCTCTTGGCCCGGATCGACGAGGACGCGCAGGCGGTTCAGGCCCTCGCCCGCAGGCCCGCGCCGCACCCGACCCGCCGCAGCACCCTCTCGACCCGGCTCTATCGCCTGCTTGGCGGATGGCCCGCGGTGACCGGGCTTGCGACGGCGGCGATGGCCGGGGTCTGGCTTGGCATCAGCCTGCCGGAGGGGATTTTGGATGGCGCGGGCGAGAGCGCCTATCTCATTGATGTTGCGCCGGAATTGGCGTTTGATCTTGCTGGGGGAGAATTCTGATGGCGATGGGAACGGAGAATACCACCGGCGACAAGCCCGTGCCCCGGCTCGGCCCTTGGGTGCGTGGCCTTTTGGTGGTGTCGCTGGCATTCAACCTTTTGGTGGTCGGCGTGATCGGCAGTTGGGCCTTGCGCCACGGCGGCACACATGGCGGGCATCACCCCTCGAGGCTTGACATGGCGGGCGGACCTTTGACCCGCGCGCTGAGTGACGAGGATCGCCGCGAGATCGGTGAAAAGATGCGCAGTGCCTATCGCGATGGCGGGCGCACCCGCGCGGCGCAACGTGCCGGTTTTGATGCGCTTGTGGCGGATCTGCGCGCGGTGCCGTTTGACCCTGCCACCGTTGCGGCGCGGATGAGCGAGCAGCGCGAAGGGTTTCGTGACCGCCTTGAGCTGGGTCAGCGGCTTTTGCTCGACCACCTTGCCACGATGAGCAACGCCGAGCGGGCCGCCTATGCCGATCGCCTTGAGGCGCGGATTGACGAGTATCGCGCCCGGCGGGCCGAAAGGAGCGGCGACCGGGACTGACCGGCGCCGGTCTCTGGTCTATTCGTCAAGCGCGCCGTGGATCGCGAATTGCTCGATTCCGGCATCCTGCGGCTCGATTGCGCGAAAGCTTTCGCGCACCCCCGCGTCGGTCAGATCGCGCGCCACCGTCAACAGGGTGTTGGCGGCGTGCTCTTCGCAAAGCTCGACCATCTGCATGATCTCCTCGACGGCCACGGGCAGGGCGGCCTCGGCGTCGGGCGCGCCGTAGACATCGACAAAATGCTGGGCAAGGGCGCGCGCCAGCGTGTCGATCTCGGCCTGCTCGATCTGGGTCACGGCGACAAAGGTCACGCGGCCAAAGGTTTCCACCCCAAGCCAGCCATTGGCAAAGGCCTGTCGCGCCTTGCCGGTAAGGTCGGCCTCGCTCCAGTTGGAAAACTCGAAGCCGCCGGGCACACACCATTCACCGGTGCGCGCCGGGCTGTGATAGACGCGTTGATCGCTTTCGTCGAAATGGATGGCACGGGCAAGTTTCATTGCGGTGACTCCAACAAGGTGCTGAGGGGTATAAGGTGGGTGGTGTCATTGTCGCGCAACAGCATGCCAAAGCGCTCGTCGACGCCGAGGAATTTGCCCGCGATGCCGTTCTGGCGCACATCCTCGCCCATGTCATGGGCGAGCGGGCGCCATTCGGAATGCAGATCCTTGCCGCCGTCTTCTTCCCAGCGGTTGATCCAGACGAGCGTATGACGCGCCCAGCTTTCCAGCAGGGCAACAGGATCAACCTCGGCACAGCCCTCGTCATAAAGCGCGGTCTGATCGGGCCGGTCGCCGGGGCGCTCATTGATCTGCATCAGCGGCAGGTCGATCCCCACCACCAGCCAGCCGGGCAGGGCCGCCGGGTCAGAGCCGCCCGCCGCCACCCGAAAATGCCCACAGGCGGCGCCGTTGATGCGGATACCGCCCGGCCATTCCAGATGCACGGCAACCTCGGGCGGGGCCAGGGCGCCAAGCGCGTTCTGAAAGCCCACACCACATGCCGGAAGCATCGCCATCGCCTCTTCAAGCGGTACCTCGGGGGCCATGACCAAAGCCGCCAAAAGCCGGTTGGCGGTGATGTTATGCACGATAAGCCCCGCGTCACAGCCAAGGCTGGCCATGGCGCAGGCCTTCTCGAACGGATCAATGGCCCCGCTCACCGCCAGCCCCGACATGAGCGGTGGAAAGGCGGGCGTGCTCATGCGACGCCTGCATCGATCAGTTGCCGCGCGATATCGCGGAACGCCTGCGCCTGCGGGCTGTCGGGTTTGGAGACCACGATCGGCGCGCCCCCGTCCGCCGCCATCCGGATATCCATATGCAGCGGGATTTCCGCCATCAAGGGCACGCCAAGCTTTTCGGCCTCGGCCGCAACGCCGCCATGCCCGAACACATGCTCTTCATGGCCGCACTGCGAACAGATATGCGTCGACATGTTCTCGATCATGCCCAGAACCGGCACGTTAAGCTGGTTGAACATGTCGATGCCCTTGCGCGCATCCAGAAGGGCGATGTCCTGCGGGGTCGAGACGATGATCGCGCCGTCGACCTGCGCCTTTTGCGCAAGGGTCATCTGCACGTCGCCGGTGCCGGGCGGCAAATCCACCAAGAGGCAATCCAAAGCGCCCCATTGCACCTGCATCAGCATCTGTTGCAGCGCGCCCATCAACATCGGACCGCGCCAGACAACCGCCTGACCTTCGTTGGTCATCAGGCCGATCGACATCATCGTGACGCCGTGATTGCGCATCGGCAGGATGGTCTTGCCATCCGGGCTTGACGGGCGACCGGACACGCCAAGCATGCGTGGCTGGCTTGGCCCATAGACATCAGCATCCAAAAGCCCGACGCGACGCCCTTCGGCGGCGAGCGCACAGGCGAGGTTGGCCGAAACGGTGGATTTGCCGACACCGCCCTTGCCGCTGGCAATGGCGATCAGGTGATTGACACCGGGCACCTTTTCTGGGCCCTTGGGCTCGGCCTTGCGGTTGGGTTTGAGATCGGGCGGCGCCTTGGCGGAATGCCCGGTCAGAACGACCGAGACCTCGGTGACACCGTCAAGCGCGCGCACGGCGGCCTCTGCGGCGTCGCGCACCGGGCCATAGGCCTCGGCCTTGGCCGGGTCGATTTCAAGAACGAAGCGCACCGTGCCACCCTCGACATTCAGCCCGCGGGTGACCCCCGCCGAGACGATATCAGAGCCGCTGACCGGATCGGTGATTTGTTTCAATGCGTCCAGAACGCTGTCGCGGGAAAGGGCCACCTCAGTTTTGCCCCTTGATCGTACCGGTGACCACATGCTCGATATCGAGCCCGTCCACGGTAAGGACAACCTTGGCGCTGAACTCGCGCCCGGACGTGTCGCCCGCGCGGCGGATGCCCTCTTCGATGGCCTGCTGCGAGGTCACGCCGACCTGTTTGAGGAATTTGCGCATCGACATGTTGAAATCTTCGCTCATGTGTCTCTCCGTTTGGTGTTCAAGATGGTTGACGCAGACATGCGGCTGTTTCTAACGTGGGGCATGCAAGGATGGAACCCAAGCCCGAACCGTGTGTTGCGGATGATCATTTTCTGTCTGGCGGTGCTCTTGCCGGTGAGCGCGACGGCCGACGAGCGGCTGTTTCGCCTGAGCGCACCCGAGGCCCTGATCGCCAGCGGGTTGCTTGATTACCTGCGCCCGCGCTTTTCGCTCAAGACCGGCGTGCGGATAGAGATCGTGACCGGCGATGGCGAAGCCGAGGTGGCGTTTGGCAAAACCGAGGGGCGCGCGGTTTTCATCGGCGAGGGCGCGACATGGCGGATGCGTCTGCGCGGCACCCATGCGGGCGCGGCGCGGTTTGCCGATTGGCTGACCTCCGAGATCGGACAGCGCACCCTGACGAGTTTTGAGGTCGACGGGCGCGCGCCCTTCACCCTGCCAGAGGCAGAGGACAAGGTCGAGGTTGCGCTTGTGTTCGAGGGCGACGCGGTGGCTGGCAAGGGCCTGTCGCTGCGCCATTGCGGGCGTTGTCATGTTGTCTCGGAAGAGAACCGGATGAACGCCATCGGCTCGACCCCGTCGTTCGCGGTGCTGCGCGCGCTGCCCGATTGGGGCGCCCGGTTTCAGGGCTTTTTCGCGCTTAACCCGCACCCGGCCTTTACCCAGGTCGCAGAGATCACCGAACCGTTCGCCGATCACCTTCCGCCGCCAATCGTGCCGGTCGAGATCACGCTTGATGATCTCGAGGCCATCATGGCCTATGTCTCGGGGGTTGCCCCGGCCGATCTTGGCGCGCCGATCAGGCATCAGTGATCCTTGCGCTTGCTGAGGTAATCCTCGGTGGTGCGCACGGCGGGGCGTTCGGCCCCGGCGAAGGGGTTGTTCTTTGAATGATACTGGGCGTTGATCCGGCAGCCATCGCACATCTGGATCATCTTGGCGGTGTCCGAGGTGGCGAACATCGAATGCTTGCCGGCCAGCTTTTCAACCACCTTTTCGACGGTCGATTTCACCCCGAACAAGGCACCGCATTCGATGCAGGCAAACGGCTCTTCCTCGTTCAGCACGACCTGCGTCAGGGCAGAATCCCCAAGGTTCATGCGTGGTTCCAGCGTGATCGCCTGTTCCGGACAGATCGTGGCGCAGATCCCGCATTGCAGGCAGGCATCTTCCTGAAAGCGCAGCTGCGGCATGTCGGGGTTGTCAAGCAAGGCCCCCGACGGGCAGAGCGACACACAGCTCAGGCAGAGCGTACAGCTCTCGGTATTGACCAGAACCGCGCCATAGGGGGCGGCCTCGGGCAGGGGCAGGACCTCATCGCCGGGCGTGAGAGTCTTGGCCGCAATGCGCGCCACCTGTCGGCGGCTCCCCATCGGCAGGATCGGATCGGCGCAGGGCGCAGGTGTCTCGCCCGCATCATAAAGCGCGTCGCACAGAGCATCGGGATCGCTCAGGTCCAGAAGGGTCACACGGCCCGCACCGGCCATCGCCTGCGCCAGCGGAATTTCAAGGTCAAGCGCGTCGCGCTCGGTGCGCGGCGACACAAGGATGGCCACCTCGGCAAAGCCCGAGGCAAGCGCCGCCAGAATTTCCGCATGGCCAAAGCCCGACAGGGCCTCGACCTCAAGCGGGATCACATCGGCGGGCAATCCGCGCCCGTGACGGGCCGCAAGGCTGATCATCTGGCCGCCGTGATCGTGGTCACAGACCAACAGGCGCGGCGCGTCGCCGCCCGCCTTGCGATAGGCCGAGGCCAGCGTCTGAATACGGCGAAAGGTGACGTCGGGCGAGGGCGCATCATAGGTGATTGCGCCCGACGGACAACGCGCGGCGCACGCCCCGCAGCCGGCACAGATCATCGGGTCGATGGTCACATGCTCGCCCATCGGCAGGATCGCCCCGGTCGGACAGATATCAAGGCATTTGCTGCACCCGGTCTGCTCGGCGCGGCTATGGGCGCAGATCAGCGGTTCAAGCGCGACGTAAAGCGGCTTTTCAAAGGTGCCGATCATTTGCGCGGCCTCGAAAACCGCGTCCGAGACGGCCGTTATGCTGCCGGGATCGGCGCGCAGATAGCCTTCGCGCTTTTGCGGCGCCGGGAACATCGGCGTGGCGCCGGTCAGGTCAAGGATCACGTCGCAGGCGGTCTGACCGCCATCGCGCGGCGCCCCCCAACCAAGCGCGCCACGGCCCGCCGGGTTGACCTGTTGCAGCGCGTCAATCGTCAACTCGAAGTGCCCGAGCGCGCCCTTGGCATGGGAAATGCGGCCTCGGATCGCATCGAAATCGCGGGCCTCTGGCGGGGCGCAATCATCGGTCAAAAGCACCGTGACGCCGAGCAGGGGCGCCAGTTTTTCGGCGGCCGCAAGCACCACGTCAGAGCCGCCGATGATCAGGCAAAGACCCTCTGAAATCACATCCAATGTCTTTTCGCGCGGCGCCGGAAGGCTGGCCTCGGCCAAAAGCGCGGCCATTTTGGGTAGTTTCGAGGCGCTGTCATCGCTCCAGCCGGCCCGGTCACGCAGGTCGGCAAAGGCCGGTTCAGCGGCCCCGATATCGGCGGCCAGTTCTTCGAAAATCCGCTGTTCCTGACGGCAACAAATAATTGCGTCACCGCCCTCGATGGCCTTGGCGGCAAGCCCGATTTCATCGGTGCAGAGCGCGGAATGCACCCGCGAACAGCCAAGACCGGTGGCCTGTGCAAGGGCGTCACCATCCAGCGTTTGAGTGCCGGAACAGTCGCACAAAATCAATTGCTTAGGCATTTTTACCCCAGTGTTTTCGCGATGTTGAGAAGAACGTTGGTTGCGTCAGTGCGGCGTCAGAGTAGGCATGATTCGACCCCGTCGTAAACAGCAATTCCAATCGCGCCAACCCGGCGCAACGGCCCAGGTCGGGGGCAGGTGATTCGTTTTCGATGGCCGCATTGTCGCAATTGCTGCAAAGCGGCGAAAGTGGCAGGTCGGTCAATCTGACCGTGTTCATCCCTAAGGTGCGGGAATTCGGTCCAAAATGTCCTGTCTTTTCACTTGGTGGACGATTGCACACAGAAAACGCTTTGAGTGGTCAGAAATCTGCACCAATCTGGAGGCAAACAGCCAGGGACGAAAAACCAAGCGTGATCTACAATCCGAAGACCTATGCCACGATCCCCGTCGGGGTCGTTATCCGAAGGGCACCCGGCGTGACCCGTTGGGCGGCTTGGTCGTGGCGCGCGGTTTCGGTCATGCCCGGCGCAGGCGCGGCGGATTGGCGCGAGCTGCGTCGCGACGGCGACACGGTGGATTACCACGCGGCCACCGCCCAGATGGACTTGCACGGCGCTGAAACCGAGGCCTACCTTCAGGGGATCTCGGCGCGGGTGCCCTCGGTCTACGTGGTGATGCGCCAGAATGTCGGCGCAGATGCGGCGAGCAAGCCTTTTCATGTGGTGCTGGTCACCGCCTCTCCCTTCGAGGCCCAGGACTACGCCGACACCGGCGAAGAGATCGTCGAGAAAGTCGCCATGCCCGAGGGGCTTGTGGCCTGGGTGCGCGAATTCGTCGATGCGCATCATCAGGAAGAAACCTTCAAGAAACGCCGCCGCGACAAGACCGATGTCAATCGTGTCGAGGATGGTGTCGGCGATCCGCGCATTCACCAGCTGAGCGATGTTTACCGCGCCCCTGCCTCTGTCCGCAAAGGACGGGTGCATTGAGCCGGGGGGATTTCTGGTCGCGCCGCAAGGCGCAGGTCGAGGCAGAAGCCGAGGCCGAGGCGCGCGCCAGCGAGGCCGAAGCCCTTGCCGCGCGCGATGCGGAATTGGCCGAAAAGACTGATGCCGAGCTTCTGGAAGAGCTGCAATTGCCAGATCCCGATACGATGGGGCCGGGGGATGATTTCCGCGCTTTCATGACCAAGGCCGTGCCGGACCGGCTGCGCCGTCCGGCGCTGCGTCGTCTTTGGACGTCGAACCCGGCGCTGGCAAACCTTGACGGGCTGCTGGATTACGGCGAAGATTTTACCGACAAGGCCAAGGTGCTTGAGCACATGCAGACCGCCTATCAGGTGGGTAAGGGCATGACCGCCCATGTCGAGGAAATGGCCCGTCAGGCCGAGCTTGAGGCAAACCCGCCCGAAGAGTCGCCGCTTGAGGAAGAAGAGCTTCTGGAGGACGAACAGCCCGAGGCGACCGTCGCCATGGCCGAGGACGAGACCGAAGAGACCGCAGCGACAGGCGACGCGCCGACCGCGACCGGGCAGATAGCCGAGGCGGCCCCGCAAGAGGCCGACGAGGCCCCGCCGCGCCGTCGTATGAGTTTCGCATTTCAAGATCAGACCGGAGCATCGGTATGACCAACCAAGAGGCCCTGATGGAAAACCCAAGTCCCGCGCATGAGATCACCGAAGAGGATCGCCTGCGCGCCGATCTTTACGACTACCTTGGCGTGATCCTGTCGCGTCCGCCCGAGCAGAAGCTGCTTGATCAGACGGCGGGCCTGAGCGGCGGCGACACCGACCTTGGCACCGCGATTGGCGCGCTCGCGCGCATCGCGGGCCACAGCAAGGCGCGCGCGGTCGAAAGCGAGTTCAACGCGTTGTTCATCGGTCTTGGCCGGGGTGAATTGCTGCCCTACGCAAGCTACTACCTGACCGGCTTTCTCAACGAAAAGCCGTTGGCCGGGCTGCGCCGGGATATGGCCGCGCGCAGCATGACGCGCGCCCAGAACGTTTACGAACCCGAAGACAACATCGCCAGCCTGATGGAGATGATGGCCGGGATGATCACCGGGCGCTATGGCAAACCCGCCAGCCTTGCCGATCAGAAACAGTTCTTCGGCAAGCACATCGGCCCCTGGGCCGGTCACTTTTTCACGGATTTGGAAGCAGCGACCAATTCGGTTTTCTATGCTTCGGTCGGCGCTGTCGGTCGGGTCTACATGGATATCGAGGCGCAGGGCTTCCGGATGAGCGCGGGCTAGCCCGCATAACCGGCGGGGCAACCCGTCATCACCCAAGGGAGGAACACCCTTATGACCAAGAAGACCGAGGGCGACACCAGCCGCCGCGATTTTCTGAAACTGGCCGGCACTGCTGCGCCTGCTGCGGCGGCTTTTGCTGTTGCGGGCGGGACCGCTGCCGAGGCGGCCCAGCCTGACCTGTCATCCGACAGGATGCAGGACACTGCGCATACTCGCGCCTATCTCGACAGCGCCCGGTTCTAAACCGCCGGACGAGGTCAAACACCGCTGACGACTGGTTGCGATAGGCCCGACTGTCAGAGGAAACCGTAGTACCCGGCAGGTTCCGATTGGACTGCCAAGGGAGGAGAGAAACATGCTTAGGAAAAAGACCAACGGGGTTGCGAGACGCCCCCAGCGGACCAGTATCCTGTCCGAGGTCGCCGAAAAGTCGGTCGACCGCCGCGCGTTCCTGCGCGGATCCGGCCTGGCCATTGGTGGCCTGGCCGCAATTGGCGCCATGGGCGGCACCGTGACGCGTGCAAACGCGCAGAGTGCAGCCAATGAAGCCGTCGAGACGATCAAATCCGTCTGCACCCACTGCTCGGTCGGCTGTACGGTCGTTGCCGAAGTCCAGAACGGTGTATGGGTCGGGCAAGAGCCCGGCTGGGACAGCCCGTTCAACCTTGGCGCCCATTGCGCCAAAGGCGCCGCGGTGCGTGAACACGCCCATGGCGAACGCCGCCTCAAGTACCCGATGAAAAAAGAGGGCGGTGAATGGAAGCGCATCAGCTGGGAACAGGCGATCGACGAGATCGGCGACGGCATGATGAAGATCCGCGAAGAAAGCGGACCTGACAGCGTCTATTGGCTCGGCTCTGCCAAGCACAACAACGAACAGGCCTATCTGTTCCGCAAGTTTGCTGCCTATTGGGGCACCAACAACGTGGATCACCAGGCGCGGATTTGTCACTCGACCACGGTTGCCGGTGTTGCAAACACCTGGGGCTATGGCGCGATGACCAACTCCTACAACGACATGCACAACTCCAAGGCGATCTTCATCATCGGTGGCAACCCCGCCGAGGCGCATCCCGTCTCGCTGTTGCACATCCTGAAGGCCAAGGAACAGAACAACGCCCCCCTCATCGTCTGCGACCCGCGCTTTACCCGCACGGCGGCGCATGCCGATGAATATGTGCGCTTCCGTCCCGGTTCGGACGTGGCGCTTGTCTGGGGTATTCTCTGGCACATCTTCGAGAATGGCTGGGAAGACAAGGAATTCATCCGCACCCGCGTCTGGGGCATGGATGAGATCAAGGCCGAAGTTGCCAAGTGGACCCCGGAAGAGGTCGAGCGTGTCACCGGCGCGCCGGGTGAACAGCTGCGTCGCGTTGCGCGTACCATGGCCAACAACCGCCCCGGCACCGTCGTGTGGTGCATGGGTGGCACACAGCACACCAACGGCAACAACAACACCCGCGCCTACTGCATCCTGCAGCTGGCCCTTGGCAACATGGGCACATCGGGCGGTGGCACAAACATCTTCCGTGGTCACGACAACGTGCAGGGCGCAACCGACCTTGGCGTTCTGAGCCACACCCTGCCGGGCTATTACGGTCTGTCGGGCGGTGCCTGGGCCCATTGGGGCCGCGTCTGGGGCGAAGATGCCGACTGGCTTGCCGGTCAGTTCGACAGCATCAAGGACAAGGACGGCAAGGACACCTCCTTGCAGAACCTCAAGGGCATCCCTGTCAGCCGCTGGATCGACGGCGTTCTGGAAGACACGGAAAACATGGATCAGCCCAACAAGGTGCGTGCCATGGTTCTGTGGGGCCACGCGCCCAACTCTCAGACGCGCGGCAAGGAAATGAAAACGGCTATGGAAAAGCTGGACATGCTGGTCGTCGTTGACCCGTATCCCACCGTTTCCGCCGTCATGCATGACCGCACCGATGGCGTTTACCTTCTGCCGGCCTGTACGCAGTTCGAGACCCGCGGGTCCGTAACCGCGTCCAACCGCTCGCTTCAGTGGCGTGACCGCGTTGTCACACCGCTGTTTGAAAGCAAGCCGGACGAGGTCATCATGGCCAAGTTCGCCAACAAGTTTGGCTGGGCCGACCGCTTCTTCCGCAACATCGAGATGGACGATGCGGAAACGCCGAACGTCGAAAGCATCACCCGCGAATTCAACAGCGGCATGTGGACAGTCGGCTATACCGGTCAGTCGCCAGAGCGCATCAAGAAGCACATGGCGAACCAGCACACCTTTGATCGCACCACCTTGCAGGCCCGTGGCGGCCCCGCAGATGGCGATTACTATGGTATGCCTTGGCCATGCTGGGGCACCCCCGAGATGAACCATCCCGGCACGCCCAACCTCTATGACATGTCCAAACCTGTCAGTGAGGGTGGCCTGACCTTCCGCGCGCGTTTCGGCGTCGAGCGGGATGGCGACAATCTTCTGGCCGAAGGGGTCTATTCTGCGGGGTCTGAAATTCAGGACGGTTACCCTGAATTCACCATGCAGATGCTGATGGATCTTGGCTGGGACGGTGATCTTACCGCCGAGGAACGCGCGTCGATTGATGCCGTTGCCGGACCTGGCACCAACTGGAAAACCGACCTTTCGGGCGGGATTCAGCGGGTGGCGATTGCCCATGAATGTGCGCCCTTCGGCAATGCCAAGGCGCGGGCCGTCGTCTGGACCTTCCCCGATCCGGTGCCTCTGCACCGCGAGCCGCTCTATACGAACCGGCGCGATCTGGTCGTGGATTATCCGACATACGAGGACCGGCACGATTACCGTCTGCCGACCATGTATGCCTCGATCCAGAAGAACGACTTCTCGAAAGAGTATCCGATCATCCTCACATCCGGCCGTCTGGTCGAATATGAAGGTGGCGGTGACGAGACCCGTTCAAACCCCTGGCTGGCCGAGCTTCAGCAGGACATGTTCGTCGAAATCAACCCGCGCGATGCCAATAACCTTGGTGTGCGGGACGGCGCGCAGGTCTGGGTTGAGGGTGCCGAAGGCGCCAAGGTCAAGGTCATGGCGATGGTCACCGAACGGGTGGGCGAAGGCGTTGTCTTCATGCCCTTCCACTTTGGTGGTCATTTTGAGGGCAAGGATCTTCGGGCGAATTATCCCAAAGGGGCAGACCCCTATGTCTTGGGTGAAGCGTCCAACACGGCCCAGACCTATGGCTATGATTCCGTCACACAAATGCAAGAGACCAAGGCGACTCTTTGCAAAATCAGTGCAGCATAAGGAGATACTGACATGGCAAGAGCAAAGTTTCTTTGCGACGCCGAACGCTGCATCGAGTGCAATGCATGCGTAACGGCCTGTAAGAACGAGCACGAGGTGCCGTGGGGGATCAACCGCCGCAAGGTGGTCACGATCAACGACGGTAGCCCGGGCGAGCGTTCGATCTCGGTGGCGTGTATGCATTGTTCAGATGCGCCGTGTATGGCGGTTTGTCCGGTGGATTGTTTCTATCAGAACGAAGAAGGCGTCGTTCTGCACTCCAAGGACCTGTGCATCGGCTGTGGTTATTGCTTTTACGCGTGCCCGTTTGGCGCGCCGCAATATCCGCAGGCCGGCAACTTTGGCAGCCGCGGCAAGATGGACAAATGTACCTTCTGCGCCGGCGGTCCCGAAGAAAACCACTCCGCAGCCGAGTTCCAGAAGTACGGGCGCAACCGGATTGCAGAAGGCAAATTGCCGATCTGTGCCGAAATGTGCTCGACCAAGGCCCTGCTGGCGGGCGATGGCGACGTTGTGTCGGCCATCTACCGCGAGCGTGTCGTGGCGCGCGGCTTCGGCTCGGGTGCCTGGGGCTGGGGCACGGCCTACGAACAGAAAGGCGGCTGACCTCTGGTCAGGGGCGCACCCGAAACGGTGCGCCCAACCGCAGTTCGGATCGGGTGGGCGGCGGTTGCGTCGCCCCCCTTACCAATGTTTGAAATTCCCAGACAGGATGACACGCGATGACCCGCATTCTCATGACGCTCTTGGTGTCTCTTTTTCTGACGGTCCCCCTGGCCGCGCAAGAGGCGGCCGAGGTTCCGCAGCCGGACCGCTCGGCAACCGGTGGGGCGCAGACACTGGACGATATCCTTGCCCGGCAACGCGGCGAGAAGATTGACGATTCATTCCGCTCCGGCGCGACGGGCAACCCCGACAACGCCGCCGGGGTTGCAAATCAGCTTGGCACGCTTGGCGGCACATCGGATTCCGAGGTCTGGCGCGCGCTGCGCTATGGTCTTGACGATGTCAAAGTCTCAAGCGGTGGCCCCGAGGCCCGTGTTCTTATTCAGGATGGCGGCATGAGATGGCTGCAATTCCGCGAAGGGCCGCTGGCGACCTATGGCGCCTACCTGCTTGGCGGTACAATCGTGCTTCTGGCGCTGTTCTTCCTGCTGCGCGGCCGCATCCGCATCGACGGCGAAAAGACCGGCCGCACCGTGACCCGCTTTCAGGCGGTCGAGCGCTTTGGTCACTGGCTTATGGCCGGCTCTTTCGTGGTGCTTGGCATCACCGGGCTGATCACGCTGTTTGGCCGCAAAGTGCTTATTCCCGCGTTCGGCCACGAGATGTTCTCGACTATGGCGATTGCGTCGAAATGGGTGCACAACAATATCTCATGGGCCTTCATGATCGGCCTTGTGATGGTGTTCTTCATGTGGGTGATGCACAATATCCCCAACAAGACCGACCTGAAATGGCTGGCCGTTGGTGGTGGTATCTTCAAGAAAGGCGTTCACCCGCCCGCCAAGAAGTTCAACGCCGGTCAAAAGATGATCTTCTGGTCGGTGATCCTGTTTGGTGCCTCGATCTCGGTGACTGGCCTGTCGCTGTTGTTCCCCTTCGAATTGCCGATGTTCGCCAAGACCTTTGCGATCCTCAATCAGACCGGCCTGCCGCAGGCGATTGGCTTTGGCGAATTGCCGGTCATGCTTGCGCCGCATGAGGAAATGCAGCTTGCGACGCTCTGGCATTCGATCATGGCCTTTGTTCTGATGGCGATCATCCTGGCGCATATCTACATCGGTTCGATCGGGATGGAAGGCGCCTATGACGCAATGGGGTCGGGCGAAGTCGAAGAGCAATGGGCGCGCGAGCACCACAGCCTTTGGCTTGAGGAGATTCGCAAGGCCGAGGGTCAGACCGAAGGCAAAGCGACCCCTGCAGAGTAGCCATGGGCCGACTTTTGACAGGCCTGTTGTCTCTTGGGCTGGCGGCGATGACCTCGCCGCTGGCAGCGCAGGATTTTACCACGCTAAAGGGGCATGGCGGACCGATCATGGGCATTGCCGTGCAGCAACAGACCGGACAGGTGGCCTCGGCCAGTTTCGACAATTCGGTGGGGCTCTGGCAGGGGCGGATGCCGCGCTGGCTTGAGGGGCACCGCGCGGCGGTGATCAGTCTTGAGTACCTTGGCGAGACCCGCCTTGTGTCGGGCGGCGATGATTTTGCGCTTATGGTCTGGGACACTGAAAGCGGCAATCACACCCGCCTTGAGGGGCACAAGGGCAAGATCGCGGCGCTTGATGTTTCGCCCGATGGGCAATGGATCGCCTCGGCAAGCTGGGACGGCTCTATCGGGATTTGGCCGCTTGCGGGGGGCGCGCCACGGTTCCTGAGTGGCCATGACGCAGCCGTGACCGATGTTGCGTTTGGGCGTGATGGCGGGCTGCTTTATTCGTCGTCCTCCGATGGCACGGTCCGCGAATGGCACTGGCAGGAGCGGGGCATGCGCCCTCGCGTCGTGATCAATCAGGGGTTTGGCGTGAACCGGATCATGCTTGGCCCCGATGATGCCTGGCTGGCCTATGGCGCGGTTGACGGCGCGACGCGGGTGATCCGGCCCGAGACCGGCGAGACGGTGGCGGATTTTACCCTTGATCGCCGCCCGATCCTGTCGCTGGCCTTTCATGCGGGCAGCGGGCAATTGGCGGCAGGGGACGGGCATGGCTATATCATGGTGATCGACACCCATGACTGGCGCATCGCGCGCGATTTTCGCGCCATGCAGCGCGGCCCGGTCTGGGCGCTGGAGTTTTCGCCCGATGGCGGGACGATCTATGCCGGAGGCCTTAACGATGTGGTCTATGGCTGGCCGGTGGCCCTGTTGAGCGAATATGACCCGGCGGGCGCCTCTGAGCACAGCTTTTTGCGCGCGCCCCGCGAGATGGGCAACGGCGAGCGCCAATTCATGCGCAAATGCTCGATCTGTCACGCGCTCACGCCGCCGCCCTCGCGCAAGGCGGGGCCGACATTATACGGGGTGTTCGGGCGCGCCGCCGGCAGCGTGCCGGGCTATGCCTACTCAGAGATCCTGACCGGATCTGATATTATCTGGTCTGACGATACGATAGACGCTTTGTTTGATCTTGGACCGGATCACTATATCCCCGGCTCGAAGATGCCCATGCAACGGATCACGGCCCCGCAGGACCGACGCGATATGATAGACTACCTGCGGGATGCCACGGCCAAACAGGAGAACTGAGAATGAAAGCCATGATTACGGCCTTTGTGGCCAGCGCCATTATTGCCGCCGCCGCACCCTATGCTGTGGAGAAGGCGGGGTTCACGACCGAGGGCCAACGCGCGGGCGATGCTGTTCGCCTTGGTGACGCGGCCCAATGACCCCCGCCGCGGCCCGTGGCAGGCCCGCGCAAGAAGACCCCAATGATTACGGCGTAAACCTCGCGCTTGCGTCGGTTCTTGTGATCGACGACGAGCCGGGCATGCGCAACTTCCTGGTCAAGATTCTTGGCCCGCGCTGCAAGCGGGTCGAGCAGGCGAGCTCTTGCCGCGAGGCGGGCGACATCCTTGATCAGGCGCATTTCGACCTGGTGATCCTCGACAACATCATGCCCGAAAAGACCGGGCTCGATTGGCTTGAGGAACAGCGCCATGTCGGCTTTTTTGCCGATACCATCCTGATCACCGCCTATGCCGATCTGGATACCGCGATCAAGGCGCTGCGGGCCGGGGTGACCGATTTCGTGCTGAAACCGTTTCGGGCCAATCAGATATTGAACGCGGTGGCGCGCGCGCTTGACCGCAAGTATCTGCGGCGGGAAAACTATCTTTTGCGCCACGCGCTCTCTGAGGGCGGACAGGCCGCGCGCGGACGCCTTTTGGGCAATTCCGAGCCCATTCAGGCGGTGCGCGAGATGCTTGGCAAACTGGCGCCGATGCCCACCTCGGTTCTGTTCACCGGCGCAAGCGGCACCGGCAAGGAAATCGCCGCGCGCACCCTGCATGGCATGTCGGATCGCGCGGAAAAGCCGTTTGTCGCCATCAACTGCGCCGCGATTTCGCCCGAGCGGATTGCAGAAGAGCTCTTCGGCGTGGTCGAGGGCGAAAGCCACCGCATGGACGGTCTTTTGCTGCATGCCGATGGTGGCACCTTGTTGCTTGATGAGGTCGCGCAGCTTTCGGAGAATGTGCAGGCGGCCTTGCTGCGGGTGCTGGAAGACAAGCGGATCAGGCCGCTTGGCTCGGAACGTGAAATCCCGCTGAACCTGCGGTTTCTGTTTGCCACCAATGCCGATCTGAAACAGGCGGTTGCCGAGGGCCGCTTTCGCGCCGATCTTTATCACCGGATCAATGTGGTCAATATCGAGATGCCTCGCCTGAAAGAGCGCAAAGAGGATATCGTCGAGCTGGCCGCGCTTTTCATGAGCGAGTTCGTCAAGTCGCTTGGCATGCAGGCGCTTGAGCTGAACGAAGAGGTCTTGTTGAAGCTGAGCCGCTATGACTGGCCCGGCAATGTGCGCGAATTGCGCAACCTGATTGAACGCTCGGTGATCCTTGGGGCCTTTCCGGATGAGTTTGCCGGCTCTGGTCGCGTCAGCGGCGCACAGGCAATTGAGACGCTGGAACTTGTGGAACAGCGTCATATCATGGCGGTGCTCGACGCCTGCGGCGGCAACCGCGCCGAGGCGGCGCGACGCCTTGGCGTGGCGCGCAAGACGGTGGATCGCAAATGCGCGGCCTGGGGGCTTTAGCGGCTCTTCGCGCTCAGCTCACCCCCTGATCCTCGGGAAGCCAGACCGTGAATTCCGCCCCGCCGCTGGCCAGGTTGCGCACGGAAATAAGCCCCTTTGCGCCCTGGATCAGGGTTTGGCTGACCGCGAGACCAAGCCCGGTGCCTTCGCCTAGCTTTGTGGTGAAGAACGGATCAAACACCGACGCCAGCTTGTCGACGGGAATGCCGGGGCCGGTGTCGGCAAGGATCAAGGCTGCGCCGCTTTTCCCCGCCTGATCGCGCCGCATCAGGCGGATCGTCAAGGCGCCGCGCGCGCCCATCGCCTGCACGGCATTGACCACAAGATTGATGATCACCTGCTGCAACTCGCCGGGGTTGATGCGCACAGGCGGTGTGTCTTCGGCCATCTCGATGGAAAGCCGGGTTTGCGCATTGGCGATTACGTGATCGACCAACACAAGGCAATCCTTCAGCACCATGGCGATATCCACCTGTTCCTCGAAGGTACCAAATTCGCTTGGCCGCGCAAATTGCAGCAGTTTGGACACGATCGCGCTTATCCGTCCGACCTGTCTGTCGATCAGCGACAGCTCGGTTTCCACCGGCTCGGTTCCGTCGCCCAGGGTCTGGCGGATCACATCGACATTGCCCTGAATGACCGCCACCGGGTTATTGATCTCATGCGCGACCCCGGCGGTGATCTCGCCGATAGAGGCGAGCTTTTCCGACATCACCAGTTGCTTGTAGGTCGTTTCCAGTTTTTGATTGGTCTCGCGCAATTCCGCCGTGCGCTCCTCCACCCGGGTATTGAGCGAATCCGCCCAGGACCGCAGATCGCGGTCGCGTTCCTGAACCTGGTCAAGCAGGCTGTCCAGATGTGCTGCCACCGCGCCGATTTCATCGCGTGAGCGCACCGGCCCGATGCGGGCGTCAAGCTGGCCGTCCTCGACCTTGCGCATGGTCTGGGTCATCCGTTCCAGTGGCGAGAAAATACCGCCCGCCAGCCGCAGGAACAGCGGCACACTCAGCGCCAGAATGGCCAGAAAGGCAGAAAATATAAGGATATAGGCGCTGCGCTTGGCGGCCGTGAAGGGCGCCTCAAGGAAGCCCACGTAAAGCATGCCAACGCGATTGCCGAAACTGTCGATCAGCGGCTCATAGGCCGACATATACCAATCATTGACCACGAAGGCGCTATCGAGCCAGGTCCGCCCGGCATCCAGAACCGCACCGCGCACCGCCGCCGAAACGCGCGTTCCAAGCGCGCGTTCGCCCTCGAACAGGCGCACGTTGGTCGAGATGCGCACATCCTCGAGAAACAGCGTCGCGGTGCCCTTGCGGTCATCGCTGTCGCCGGTGGTGCGATAAACAAGTGCGTTGATCGTGTCGATGAAATCAAGGTTGCGGTTCAGTAATATCCCCCCCACAAGCACCCCGCTGCGCTCTGGTGTGGTGACGGCGGTGGCGGTATGCACGACCATGCCGCGATCCTCGGTGGTGCGCTCGGTGGGCACGGCGGCGCGGGTCTCGATCAGGGGCACGCGCGCGCGCGCCGCAAGCCCCGTACCACTGGGCAGGGCGGCCAGATCGGCGCCTGCAAGAATGTCGATTTCCGTGGCCGACCCGCCGCGCACCGCCGCCGCAATCACCGGCCAGAGAGCGGCCTTTTCGCGCGCCTCGGGGGCGGGCAGGAAATAAAGGAAATCAAGCCCGAGGGTCGCGCGGTTATCCTGAAGAAAGCGGTTGAAACGGTCAGGGTTGTGCTGGCTTGCGCGGTTGAAATCAAGCGAGCGCGCAAGGCTGCGCACGTCGTTGCCGGTGGTGGTCAGGATGCGTTGCAGATATTGATCGGCGATGCGCAGATCGCTTTGCACATTGGTGATCAAAAGGTTGTCATAATTGGCCGACCAGCGGTTGACGGCCAGCAAAAGCAACAGCGGCATCAGCACCATCAAGGGCAGCAAGGCCAGGATCAGAAGTCGAAGCCGAACGGAGGTCATGAATATGTCGGGCCCTATGGTCTGGGCCCGACATTAGGATATTTGCGCGCCGCCCGCAATCATGCGCGGGGCTTGGAATTTGCGCCTTAGTTCCAACCGACCTGATTGAAGATCGCCTGCGCCTCGGCGGCATTGCGGCTAAAGGCCGAGGTATTGGTGGTGGTGTCTGGCTTGAACGCGCCAAGCCGCGCGGTGCCCTCGTCCCCGGCCATGCCGTCAACGACCGGGTATTCGTGGTTGTCGCGGGCAAACTGGGTCTGGGCAAACTCGCCGGTCAGGAACTCCAGAAGCGCGGTGGCTTCCTCGGGGTGGGGGGCGGCGGCGATCATCGCCGCCACGGCCAGATTGACATGCGCGCCGCGCCCGTCCTGATTGGGCCAGACCCAGCCGATGCCCTCGATGCCTGAGGTCAGCCCGTCAACATCGCCATCAAAGCCGCGCAGGAAGTAGTAGTTATTGGCGACCGCCACATCGCATTCGCCCGAGACCAGCCCGCGAAGCTGATCGGTGTCGCCGCCCTGGGGCGGGCGCGCCATGTTGCCGACAACTCCGGCCGCCCAGGTCTTGGCCGCGTCCACGCCGTCGGCGTCGATGATCGAGGCCAGAAGCGACTGGTTATAGACGTTCGAGGACGAGCGGATACAGACTTTGCCCTGCCATTTCGGCTCGGCCAGTTCCTCATAGGTTTGCGGCGGGGTCTCGACGCGATCCTTGGCGTAAAAGATGATACGCGTACGCTGTGACAGGCCAAACCAGAGGTCATCCGGGTGGCGCAGATGCGCGGGCACGCGGGTCTTGATGACGTCCGAGGTAAAGGGCTGAAGCACGCCGGCCTCTTCGGCGCGTGCCATGCGGCCCACGTCAACGGTGATGAACACATCGGCGGGGCTATTGGCGCCTTCGGCGGTCAGGCGCGCGATAAGCTCGTCCGCGTCGGCCTCAATCCGGTTGACGGAAATGCCTGTCTTGTCAGTAAATTCCTCATAAAGCGCGTTGTCGGAATCATAGTGGCGGCTGGAATATACATTGACCTCCTGCGCGAGCACGGGGGTGGTCAGCGCGAGGGTTGCGGCCATGCCTATGACAGCTTTGAGCGATTGCATCGGGTGTCCTCTCTTGGGTGTCCGAGTGAAGTGATGCGCCTGTTTTCTTATTTCTGACTAAAATAGTCAATAAATAATTCCGACTAAAATAGTCGGAGTAGATTTCTTCGGCGGATCAGCGCGCAGATCACCCCCTCTGGCGGGTGAGCATACTGCCGCCAAGGCTTGTCGCGGCAAAGATGAGCGCGGCGAGACAGACAATCGTCGGCCCCGTCGGCGTATCAAGCCGGAACGACGCGCCAAGCCCGCCAAGTGCCGAAATCGCGGCGATCACCGTGGCAATCGTGGCCATCCGTTCGGGCGTGCCCGCCAGCGGGCGCGCGGCGGCGGCGGGCACGATCAGCATGGCCGCGATCAGCAAGACCCCGACCACCTTGATCGCCACCGCCACCACAAGCGCAAGCGCCAGCGTCAGGACAAGCTGTTCGCGGCGCGGGTTGATGCCCCCGGCATAGGCAAGGTCAGGGCTTAGGGTGGCGGTCAAAAGCGCCTGCCATCGCCAGAGCAACAGGCCAACCACAAGAGCGGCCCCGCCCCAGATCACCGCAATATCGCCGACGCTCACGGCCAGAATATCGCCAAAGAGATAGGCCATAAGGTCGATCCGCACGCCGCTCAGGAAGGACACCGCCACAAGGCCAAAGGCAAGCGCGGAATGGGCCAGCACGCCGAGCAGCGTATCCATCGCAAAGCCACGCCCCGACAGGGCAGAGACCGTCATCGCCATGACAAGCGAGACCGCAAGCGCGCCGATAAAGACCGAGGTCGAAAACGCCAGGGCAAGCGCCACACCAAGGATCGCGGCATGCGCCGTCGCATCGCCGAAATAGGCCATCCGCCGCCAGACCACGAAACACCCCAAAGGGGCCGCGGCAAGCGCCACGCCAAGCCCGGCAAGAGCGGCGCGCAGCATGAAGTCGTCAAGCAGGGTCATTCGGCGGCCTCATGTGGGTGATCGTGATCGTGATCATGCGTGCAATCGGCACTATGGTCGTGATCGTGGTTGTGTTCATGCCGGTAAAGCGCCAAGGCGCCCTGGGTGCCGCGCCCGAAAATGGCGCGATATTCTTCGGCCTGCGCCACCACCTCGGGGCGCCCCTCGCAACAGATATGGCCGTTCAGGCAAATCACCCGGTCGCTGGCGCTCATCACCACGTGCAATTCGTGGCTGACCATCAGAACGGCGCAGCCAAGGCTTTGGCGGACCTCTTCGATGCGGCGGTAAAACGCGGCAGAACCGGGTTGATCAAGCCCCTGCGTGGCCTCGTCCAAAATCAGAAGATCGGGTTTCTCCATCAGGGCGCGCGCCAGAAGGACGCGCTGAAACTGTCCGCCGGACAGGTCTGCCATCTGGTGGTCGCGCAGATCCGGCAGGCCCGCCTGTTCCAGAGCGGCGCGCAGGTCTTCGGCCGGATGACGGCGTGGCAGGCCCAGAAACCGGGTCACCGTCAGCGGCAGGGTCGGGTCGATATGAAGCTTTTGCGGCACATAGCCGATCCGCAGCCCCGGCGCGCGGATGACCGCGCCGCCACTCGGGGCGAGGGCGCCGATGATGGCGCGCAGAAGCGTCGATTTGCCAGAGCCGTTCGGCCCGACGATGGTCACGATCTCGCCGCGCTCAATCGACAGGTTGACGCCCTCAAGCACCATATCGCCGCCAAGGCGCATGCTCAGGTCCCTGGTCTCGATCAGGCGCATGCGGGCACCCCCTTGCGGCAATTGGGGCAGAGGCCAAGCGCCTCGACCACGGCCTGTTCGATGGAAAACCCGGTGTTGACCGCCGCACGCCCCAGCATCCCGCGCGAGGGTTCTGCATGGGCCTCGGCCACCGCATCGCAATTGCGACAGATCAGAAAGGCCGGCGTGTGATCCTCTCCGGGATGGGTGCAGGCGATAAAGGCATTGAGCCGCTCGATCTTATGGGCAAAGCCGTGGTTGACCAGAAAATCCAGCGCGCGATAGGCCACTGGCGGCTGTGATCCCAAGCCCTCATCGCGCAGCGTGTCGAGGATTTCATAGGCCCCCATCGCCCGGTGCCGCGCCAGCAGGATTTCAAGCACCCGGCGGCGCACCGGGGTGAACTGAAGCTTGTGCGCGGCGCAATAGACCTCGACCGCCGCAAGGGCGGCGCGCATGCAGGAGGCGTGGTCGTGCTTTTGAAATCCGATCGTATCCATGGCGGGCCTTTCGGGGCAACGTTTCGGGGTTGATATGTTATAGAGTTACATTTATCAAGCTGCGTGAAATGTTATACTATCACAGGGGTAGCGAAATGTTGAGCCGTCTTGTCGTCGCGCTTTCTGGCGCAATGAGTGGAGCCCTCGGACTGGCCAGCATGGCCTTGGCCGAGGTGCCGCGCGTCGCGGTCGATGTCGCGCCGGTGCATTCGCTGGTGGCGCGGGTGATGCAGGGCGTGGGCGCGCCTGCGTTGATCGTGCGCCCGGGCGCGTCGCCGCATGGCTATGCGATGCGCCCCTCCGAGGCGACGGCGCTTGAAGAGGCCGATCTGGTGATCTGGGTCGGCGAGGCGCTGACGCCCTGGCTTGATGGCGGCATTGAAAACCTCGCGTCGCGCGCGCGGGTGGTCGAGCTTTTGGGGGCCGAGGAGACGCGCGTTCTGGACCTGCGCGAAGGGGTTGTCTTTGGCGCGGCGCAGGATGGCGAGACCCCTGCGGCCCACGACCATGACCACGACCACCACGACCATGAGGGGCTTGACCCGCACGCCTGGCTTGACCCGGAAAACGCGCGCCGCTGGCTTGGGCTTTTTGCCGATGAGCTGGCGGCGCTCGATCCCGAGCATGCGGCGCAATACGCCGAGAACGCGGCCACGGCGCAGGCTGAACTGGATGCGCTGATGGGGGCGATCAAGGCCGAGCTTGCCCCGATCAAGGACGCGCGCTTTCTTGTCTATCACGACGCCTATCAGTATTTCGAGGTCTGGTCGGGCCTTGCGGCCTCGGGGGCGATTGCGCTTGGTGATGCGGCCAATCCCGGCCCTTCGCGGGTGGCGGCGCTGCGCGATATGGCGCGGGAGCAAAACGTTGCCTGCGTCTTTTCCGAGCCGCAATTCGACCCAAAGTTGGTGACGCGCGTGTTCGGCGATGTGGCGGGGCATGGCGTTCTTGATCCGATGGCAAGCGATCACGCGCCGGGGCCCGATCTTTACCCCGATCTGATGCGCGCGATGGCACGGGCCCTTGCGACCTGCCTTGGCGCACAGCGCTAGGCCTGTCGAAACCTGCGCGAAAACGCAGCGTAAAACTTGCGCCGCCCCGCAATCCCGCACATTCTGTCCCGCAGGGAGAGAGCCGTGCGGGACAGCGCGGCCGATTGGGAGGACGCTACATGAGTTTTACGTGCCGACAGGACGTGATCGACATCGAGACCGAAGTGACATGGGAGGCGCGGGACAAACCCGACACCCTTTACCAGATGCTCAGCCACACGGCGCGCAGCTTTCCCGACCGCCCCGCCGTCAGCTATCAGCTGTTTTCCGGGGCGAGCGATCCGTCGCATACCCTGACCTGGAAACAGTTCCACGATCAGTGCTGTCAGGCGGCCAACCTGTTCCGAAGCCTCAAGGTGGGTGAAAACGACGTTGTCGCGCTTGTCCTGCCCAATTGTCTTGAAACCGCGATTGCCACCATCGGCGGCGCCATCGCCGGGATCGTCAACCCGATCAACCCGCTGCTTGAACCCGAACAGATCGGCGCGATCCTCCGCGAAACCGAGGCCAAGGTTGTCATCACGCTCAAATCCTTCCCCAAGACCGACATCGCCCAGAAAACCGCCGAAGCGGTCCGCCATGCGCCGGGCGTGCATACGGTTCTTGAGATTGATCTCAACCGTTACCTGAGCCCGCCCAAAAGCTGGATCGTGCCGCTGGTGCGGCCGAAATCGCCGACCGGGCACCATGCCGATATCCTGAATTTCAACAAGGCGGTGGCGGGCCAGAATACGAGCCTTGATTTCCCTGATTCCACCGGGGATCGCGTGGCGGCCTATTTTCATACCGGCGGCACCACCGGCATGCCCAAGGTGGCGCAGCACCGCTATTCCGGGATGATCTATAACGGCTGGATCGGTCATACATTGCTGTTTACCGAACATGACAACGTGATGTGTCCGCTGCCGCTTTTCCATGTGTTTGCCTGTCACGTGATCCTGATGGCGATGATCAAATCGGGCGCGCATGTGGTCTTTCCGACGCCTGCGGGCTATCGCGGCGAGGGGGTGTTCGATAACTTCTGGAAGCTCTGCGAGCGCTGGAAGATCAGCTTTGTGATCACCGTGCCCACGGCCGTTTCCGCGCTCATGCAGCGCAAGGTCGATGCCGATCTCAGCACCGTGCGCAACGCCTTTTCCGGCTCGGCCCCGATGCCGATGGAGCTGTTCAAGCGGTTTGAATCGGCCACCGGCATGACCGTGATCGAGGGCTATGGTCTGACCGAGGCGACCTGTCTTGTGGCCTGTAACCCCCCGGAAGGCGAAAAGAAAGTCGGATCGGTCGGGGTGCCGTTCCCCTATACCGACGTGCGCATTTACAAGACCGACGCCGAGGGCCAGCCGGTGGAATGCGCCGCCGATGAGGTCGGTGAAATCTGTATTTCAAGCCCCGGCGTTTACGAGGGAAATACCTATACCGAGGCCGCGAAGAATATCGACCTTTACCATCACGATCACTATCTGCGCACTGGCGATCTGGGGCGGATTGACCCGGATGGCTATGTCTGGATCACCGGGCGGGCCAAGGATCTGATCATTCGGGGCGGGCATAATATCGACCCCGCCGAGATCGAAGAGGCGCTGATGGCGCATGCCGAAGTGGCGATGGCCGGTGCGATTGGCCAGCCCGATGCGCATTCCGGCGAAATGCCCTGCGCCTATGTCGAGCTGGTCGAGGGCGGGAGCGTCACCGGCGAGGACCTGCTTGAGCATTGCAAAATCCATGTCCACGAACGCGCCGCGATCCCGAAATATGTCGAGGTTCTGGACGAACTGCCGAAAACCGCCGTGGGCAAGGTGTTCAAGCCCGACCTGCGCAAACGCGCCATCACGCGGATCTATAATGCCGCCCTCGCCAAGGCCGAAATCGCGGCCGAGGTGGTGCTTGTGGTTGACGACAAAAAGCGCGGGTTGGTGGCGCAGGTGCGCAAGACCGGCAATGTCGACGAGGAACAGCTTGGCCATACCCTCGGGCAATTCGTGCGCCCGTGGGAATGGGCCGACTAGGGGGCGTGCATCGGAGCGAATAGGATGACAGATCAGACTTTCAGACTGGACCCTAACCCGGACGTTATGGAAGCATCCGATATCAACGGGCCCGAGGTTTTTACCACCGACGATCAAACCGAGCTGAACCACACCCATTTCGCCACGCCGGACGAGTCGGTTTTGTCAGGCGTCTGGGAATGCGCGCCGTGCCGGGACGAGATCGAGAGCTACCCGGTGCATGAAATGATGACCGTCATTTCGGGTGTTTTGGTCCTGACCCATGCCGATGGGCGATCCGAGACATTTACGGCGGGCGACACGTTCTTCATCGCCAAGGGAACGAAACTGATCTGGGAAATCACTCAGACCCTGCGCAAGTTCTATATGATCGTAAGCTGAATCAGCCCGCGGATTTGACAAGGGTTTTGCGTGCTACTTCGGTGATTTGAGCGATGTATTTTTCCTGCGGCCAGCTGCAAAGCTGAGTCAGATGCTCCCATGTGGGGATCGACAGCAAGGTCCAGAGCAGGTCTGTGGCGCTATCGCGGTCAAGATTTAGGGCGCCGTCACGGTCCAGCGCCTCAATCGCCGCAGCGCAGCCTTCGCGCATATCCGCCATCCGTTCGCCCCAGGCGCGGGCGGCATCCTCGTCGGTGGCCTGCATCACCATGAGGGTCTTGGCGACGCCGAAAATCCTGGGGATGTAATTGCCCCAGGCCTCGATAAAGGCATCGAGACGCTCAAGCCCGGTTGTGGCTGTGCGGCTTGCGCCGAGCATCTCCTGCACGCCGAACACCTCGTCCTGATGCTTGGTCGTGGCGATGAAGAGCTCTGTGCGGTTGGGAAAGTGCAGATAGAGCGCCTGACGGCTGACCCCGGCCTTTTTCGCAATGTCCGACATGCGGGCGGCCACGCCGGGGTTTGATTCCAAAAGCTCCCAGGCGGCTTTCAGGATGCGAATGCGGGTGGGCGAATTATCACTTGACACAATGTAAACCTCCGGTTTATTTACACCGTGTAAATTGACGCAGTGTAAAGTCAACGGAGAAAAGACCATGACCAAGAAAATATTCATCTGGGTGGCACACCCCAAGGCGGCCTCGCTCTGTGCGGGGTTGGCCGATGCCTATCAGGCGGGCGCCGAAGCCAAGGGCGCCGAAATTCGCCGCATGGATCTTTGCACCATGCAGTTTGATCCGACGTTCGAGGGGTATGGCCCCGACGCCCCGGCGCTCGAGACGGATCTTCTGGAGTGGCAGGACAACCTTGCCTGGGCCGATCACGTGCTGATCGTGCACCCCTATTGGTGGGGGGCGATGCCGACGCGGGCCAAGGCGGTTCTGGATCGCGCGCTGACCTCGGGGTTTGCCTATAAGTATCACCGGCGCGGCATGGGCTGGGATAAATTGCTGACCGGGCGCACGGCGGATGCCCTGATCACCTCGGACACGCCGCCGCTGATCGACACGTTTATCTATCGCAAACCGGCGCGCCGGGTGATCCGAAATCAGGTGCTTGGATTCTGCGGGATCAAGGTGCGCAACGTGGTGCAATTCGGCTCGGTCAAGCTTGCCGATGCGGCCAAGATCGACCGCTGGATCGGCAAGGCCCGCGCCATGGGACAGGCAGCGGCCTGAGACATCATCAAAAGGACAGGATCAATGACACATGTGATTGAAGTGACGGTATTTGCGAGCGCGGCCCTTGTAATGGCGCTTGTGGCCGGGGTGTTTCTGGCGTTTTCGGATTTCGTCATGCGCTCGCTCGGGGGGGCTGCGCCGGGGACGGGGATCGAGGCGATGCAAAAGATCAACCGCGAGGTTTATGGCTCGGTGTTTCTGGTCGGATTGCTCGGCCTGGCGCCGGTGTCTCTGGGGCTGGCGGGCTATGGCGTGATGTCCATGAGCGGGCCTGCGGCGGGGTGGATCATTGTCGGCGGGCTGATCTATTTCGGGGGCACGTTTCTGGTGACGATGCTGGGCAATGTGCCGATGAACAAACGGCTTGACCTGATGGTGGTGAGCGCGCCGGAAACGATCAGCTATTGGGAGGTCTATGCGCGCCGTTGGACCCGCTGGAACCACCTGCGCACGGCGGCCTCGGCGATTGCGGCGGCCTGCTTGTTGATCGGCGTGGTGCTTTATGCCTGAAGCGGTCCCTCATCGCGCCCTTGCGTGCGCGCCTCGTGCGAGGCAGCCACGCAAGGGGCTGATGAGCATGTCGCCTAGGACAGGTCTCTGTAATTTACCTCGGGCGTATCACCGCCCGATTTCTCGCGCCGCACCAGAAGGTTATTGAGCGCATGCACATAGGCCCTGGCACTGGCCACAACCGTATCGGTATCGGCCGATTGCCCGGTCACAATTCGCCCGGATTCTTCCATCCGCACGCTGACCGTGGCTTGTGCGTCTGTGCCCTCGGTCACCGCGTGCACCTGATAAAGCTGCAAACGTGCGTCATGCGGGAACAGGTTTTTGACTGCGTTGAAGGTCGCATCGACCGGCCCGTCGCCTGTGGCCTCGGTCGTATGCTCAACGCCATCAATCGCCATGGTCAGGGTCGCCTGTTGCGGCCCTTCGGTGCCACAGACCACGCGCAAGTGCTTGATCTGCAAGCGATCGCCTTCACCGTCAATCCCGACATTGACCAGCGCAATCAGGTCTTCGTCATAGACCTCTTTCTTGCGATCGGCCAATTCCTTGAAGCGCACGAACACATCTTTGAGCTGATTATCGGCCAGATCATAGCCCAGATCATGCAGTTTCGAGCGCAAGGCGGCACGGCCCGAATGTTTGCCCATGACGATATTGGTTTCCGCCAGACCCACATCCGACGGGCGCATGATCTCGAAGGTTTCGGCGTTCTTGAGCATGCCATCCTGATGGATGCCCGATTCATGGGCGAAGGCGTTCTTGCCGACAATCGCCTTGTTGAACTGGACCGGAAAGCCCGAGACCGTCGCCACCCGGCGCGAGATGTTCATGATCTTGGTGGTGTCGATGCCAGTGGCGTAGGGCATGATATCGCCACGCACCTTGAGCGCCATCACCACCTCTTCCAGCGCGGTGTTGCCGGCGCGTTCACCAAGGCCGTTGATGGTGCATTCAATCTGGCGCGCGCCGCCCGCGACGGCGGCCAGAGCGTTGGCGGTCGCCATGCCAAGGTCGTTGTGGCAATGGGTGGCAAAGATCACCTCATCGGCGCCCGGCACCGTGGCAATCAACCGACGGATCAGATCGGCGGATTCAACCGGCGCCGTATAGCCGACCGTATCGGGAATGTTGATCGTGCTGGCCCCGGCCTTGATCGCGATTTCGATCGTGCGGCACAGATAATCCCATTCGGTGCGCGTGGCATCCATCGGCGACCATTGCACGTTGTCACACAAGTTGCGGGCATGGGTCACGGTTTCATGAATCCGCTCGGCCATCTGATCCATGTCGAGATTGGGAATCGCCCGGTGCAGCGGCGAGGTGCCGATAAAGGTGTGAATGCGCGGTTGCGCAGCACCTTTCACCGCCTCCCAGCAGCGGTCGATATCCTTGATGTTGGCGCGTGCCAGCCCGCAGATCACGGCGTTCTTCGAGTTCTTGGCAATCTCGCTCACGGCGCGAAAATCACCTTCCGAGGCGATGGGAAAACCGGCCTCGATGATATCGACGCCCATCTCATCCAGCAGCCCGGCAATTTCGAGCTTTTCGGCATGGGTCATGGTGGCGCCGGGGGATTGTTCGCCATCGCGCAAAGTGGTGTCAAAAATCACCACACGCTCTTTTGAGGCCGACGAGGGAACGCGGTTGTTCGTTTGATCAGTCATTTTGGGTCTCTTTTTATCTGTCCTAAGCCTATGGCGCGAAAAGGCACATCCTCTGAGCGGTCGCGCCGGGCTGGCACGCTCAGAGGCGGCTTAGGTCTAGCAGGGCAGCCGGAAACGCGCGCAAAATGGCGCGTGTCATGGGCAAAAGCATATGATCCTGCTGTGTCATGGCGCGGACTATAGGATTGGCCGCGCCGGATGAAAACCCCGAAATTGCGCTTTGGCGCGATTGGCCTTGAACCCCGGCGCAATCCGTCTAGCTCTGCTGTTATGGACAATGCATTGATCATCGGGGCCTCGGGCGGGATTGGCCGGGCGCTTGGCGCGGCGCTCACCGAGCGCGGCGTAAAGGTAACCGGCCTGACGCGCAGCGGCGACAGTCTGGACATCACCAACGAGGCCTCGGTCGCCGAGGTGCTTGGCCGCCTTGCCGGTCCGTTTGACCTTATTTTCGTGGCCACCGGCGCGCTTGAGATCAATGGGGCGGAACCCGAGAAGACCCTCAAATCGCTCGAAGCCGCTGCGATGATGGATCAGTTTGCCGTCAATTGCATCGGCCCTTCCCTGGTGCTCAAGCACAGCCTTGCCCTGATGCCGCGCAAGGGCCGGGCGGTCTTTGCCGCGCTCTCGGCGCGGGTTGGGTCGATCGGGGACAATGCCAAGGGCGGCTGGTATAGCTATCGCACCGCCAAGGCCGCGCTCAACCAGATGATCCATACCGGCGCGATCGAACTTGCGCGCACCCACAGGCAAGCGATCTGTGTCGCGCTGCATCCGGGCACGGTGCGCACGCCCTTTACCGAGAAATACCTTGATCGCCATCCCGCCGTTGCCGCGTCAGAGGCGGCCGGCAACCTGCTTTCGGTGATCGACGGCCTGACCCCGGCGCAGAGCGGCCAGTTCTTTGACTGGCAAGGCAAACCGGTCGCATGGTGACGCGTCTGGTTCTGGTGCTTGGCGATCAGCTTAGCCTTGGTCTGTCGGCGCTCTCATCGGCGGATAAATCAAGCGATATCGTGGTCATGGCCGAGGTCATGGACGAGGCGCGCTATGTGCCGCATCATCCCAAGAAGATCGCTCTTGTCCTCTCGGCGATGCGCCATTTTGCGCAAAACCTGCGCGATGACGGCTGGCAGGTTGCCTATACCAAGCTGGATGATCAGGACGCTTCCAAATCAATTGTCGGAGAATTGATGCGGCGCGGACAGGAACACGGCACCACCAAGGTTCTGGCCACCCAACCGGGCGAATGGCGTCTTCTTGAGGCGCTGGAAAACGCGCCACTAACGGTGACGATCCTGCCCGATGATCGGTTTTTATCCTCACCGGACGAGTTCAGCGCCTGGGCCGAGGGGCGCAAAGAGCTTCGGATGGAATATTTCTATCGCGAAATGCGCCGCAAGACCGGCTATCTGATGGAGGGCGACAAACCGGCGGGGGGCAAGTGGAACTATGACCACGACAACCGCAAACCGGCGCGCGCTGACATGCTGCGCCCGGCGCCGATGCAGTTTACCCCGGACGAGATCACCGAGGAGGTGCTTGATCTGGTCGAGGCGCGGTTCGGCGATAATTTCGGCACGCTGCGACCGTTCTGGTTTGCCGTCACGACCGGTCAGGCCAAGCGCGCCCTGGATCATTTTGCCAAGCACCTTTTGCCTGAGTTCGGCGATTATCAGGATGCGATGCTGACGAATGACAAATTTCTGCATCATTCGGTCTTGTCGCCGTATTTGAACATTGGATTGCTTGATCCCGTGGATATCTGCACCCGTGTGGTTGAAGAATGGCAGGCCGGGAATGTGCCGATCAACGCCGCCGAGGGCTATATCCGTCAGGTGATTGGCTGGCGGGAATATGTGCGCGGCCTCTATTACCACGAGGGGCCGGAATACACCGCGCGCAATCACCTCGGCCATGATCGCGACTTGCCGCCCGCCTATTGGGGCGGTGAAACCGGCATGAATTGCCTTGCCCATGCGGTCGATCAGACCCGCGCAGAGGGCTATGCCCACCATATTCAGCGCCTGATGGTGACCGGCAATTTCGCGCTATTGGCCGGGGTTGATCCGGGCCAGGTTCATGACTGGTACCTGGCGGTTTACGTCGATGCCTTTGAATGGGTCGAGGCCCCCAACACCATCGGCATGAGCCAGTTTGCCGATGGCGGGATCATCGCCAGCAAGCCCTATGTCTCGTCGGGCAACTACATCAACAAGATGTCGGATTATTGCGCGGGTTGCTCCTATTCGGTGAAGGAAAAAACCGGCGAGAATGCCTGTCCGTTCAACCTGTTATACTGGGATTTCCTGCACCGGCACCGGGATCGGTTTGCGAAAAACCCGCGCATGGGGCCGATCTATCGCACCTGGGAGAAGATGAACGAGGACCGCAAAACCGCCGTTTTGGACGGCGCGGCGCGCATCCTCGGCAATCTTGACGCGGGCAGGGCGGTCTGATCACTCCGACGGCACCGGGGCCTCTTCGGTCGGTTGCACGGCCTCTGCCGGGGTGGTGTTATCGCTAAGCGCACCGTCCCGCCAGTCGCCGCTGGCCTCTTGCCCGGTTGCATAGCGCATCGTGCCTTCGCCCTGGCGTTTGCCCTGACGGAACATGCCCTCATAGACATCACCATTGACATAAGTCGCGGTGCCCTGACCGGAAATCTCACCATTCTGCCAGGTGCCTTCATAGATAAACCCGTCCGGCATAACGATTTTCCCCTGACCGTGGCGTTGTCCCTGTGCAAACTCGCCTGTATAGACCGTGCCATCTGGATAGGTCGCAACGCCCTTGCCATCGCGCTGTCCATCGCGCCATTCGCCTTCATAGCGATAGCCGTCGGCATAGGTCATCACACCCTGACCGTGGTTGCGGGCATTCTCGAATTCGCCCTCATAGACAAGCCCGTTGGGATAGGTCGCGCGGCCCGTGCCCTCGATCACGCCGCCAACCCATGAGCCTTCATAGGTCGAGCCGTCAGGATAGATGATCTTGCCCTCGCCATTGGCAAGGTCATCGCGAAACGCGCCCTCATAAACCGAGCCGTCAGGATAGGCCACGCGGCCCTCCCCCGAGATTTTGCCAGCCACCCAGGAGCCGGTGTATTCATAGCCGTCGGTGCCGGTAAACGTGCCTTGCCCGTGGCGGCGGTCGCCTTTGAACGCCCCCTCGTAGACGTCGCCATTTTCATAGGTGACACGGCCCATGCCTTGGCGCTGACCGGCGACAAGATCGCCTTCATAGATATCGCCATTGGGCTGGATAAGCTTGCCCTTGCCGTCAATCTGGCCTGCGCGCCATGTGCCCTCGTAGATAAGGCCATCGGCCATGGTCAGCTTGCCCTGACCCTCGCGCGCGCCGCGTGCGACCGCGCCCTCATAAATCGCGCCATCGGGATAGGTGATCTTGGCGGTGCCTTCCTTGACGCCGTTTACCCAGTCGCCGTCATAGATATAGCCGCCCGGTGATTCCATGCGCCCGCGCCCGTCGTGCATCGCATTGCGAAATCCCCCCTGATAGCGCACGCCATTGGCATAGACCGCCACGCCCTGACCGGTGATCTTGCCGTCGGCCCAGGCTCCCTCGTAGGTGCCGCCATCGGTGAACACGATCTTGCCGACGCCGTTGGGCTTGCCGCGGGCAAATTCCCCCTCATAGACCGAGCCATTGGGAAAGCGCGCCACGCCCTTGCCCTTGATCTCGCCGTCAACCCACTCGCCGGAATATTCATAGCCATTGGGCAGGGTATAGGTGCCGGTGCCATGCTGAAGGCCGTTCTTGAAGGTGCCCTCATAGGTGCCGCCGTCGTCATATTGCTTCACACCCACTTCGCCATCCTGAGCAGAGGCCGCAGTGGCCCCGCCTAGCGCGATGGCGAAAATCACGGTTCGTGTCAGTGAAAAGTTCATAATTGCCCCGATGCCCTATCCCGCCTGATTGAACGGCGGCTCCGGCAAATCTAATGGAGGCGACAGGGGCTGACAACGGGTTTTGGGCAAATCGGCTTTCCCTCGCGCGGTGATCTGCTAAATCAGACGGGTACAGCAGCAAGGGACATGCATATGTCTGACAGGTTTCGCCTCACACTGGCACAGTTGAACCCGACCGTCGGCGATCTTGACGGCAACGCCGCCATGGCGCGCGGCGCATGGGACAGCGCGCGCGAGGCAGGGGCCGATCTTGTGGCCTTTCCCGAGATGTTCATCACCGGTTACAACACCCAGGACCTTGTGCAAAAGCCTGCCTTTCATCAGGCCGCCATTGCCGCGATTGAGGCGCTTGCGCGGGATTGCGCCGACGGCCCGGCCATCGCGATCGGCGGCCCGGCCCTGGAGGGCGTCGGGCTATATAACGCCTATTACATCCTGCAAGGCGGGGCGATCACGGCGCGGGTTCTCAAGCATCACCTGCCCAATGAAACCGTGTTTGACGAAAAGCGTATTTACCAATCCGGCCCGGTCGGCGGGCCTTATTCGGTGGGCGGCGTGCGTATCGGAAGCCCGATTTGCGAAGACAGCTGGCACGAGGATGTGGCTGAGACGCTGGCCGAAACGGGGGCCGAATTTCTGCTCGTGCCCAATGGATCGCCGCATTATCGCGACAAGATGGATCTGCGCCAGAACCTGATGGTGGCGCGGGTGGTGGAAACCGGCCTGCCGCTGATTTACCTCAACCTTGTGGGCGCACAGGACGATCAGGTCTTTGATGGCGGCAGTTTCGTGCTTAATCCCGGCGGCAAATTGATGCTGCAACTGCCGATGTTCGAAGAGGTGATCGCGCATCTTGATCTGCGGCGCAGGCCAGAGGGGTGGGCCGCCGAGCCGGGCGCGCTTGCGACCCTGCCGGATGCGATGGAACAGGATTACAATGCCATGGTCCTCAGTCTGCGCGACTATCTGCGCAAGACCGGATTTTCCAAGGTCCTTCTGGGGCTCTCGGGCGGGATAGATAGCGCCATTGTGGCCACCATCGCGGTGGATGCGCTTGGCAAAGACAATGTGCGCTGTGTGATGCTGCCCTCTGAATATACTTCAGAGGCCTCGCTTGAGGATGCGCGCGAGGTGGCCGAAAACCTTGGCTGCCGCTATGATTTCGTGCCTATCAGCGAAGGGCGCACGGCGATCACCAACACGCTTGCGCCGCTTTTTGAGGGCAAAGACCCCGGTCTTGCCGAGGAAAATATCCAATCGCGCCTGCGCGGGCTCTTGTTGATGGCGCTGAGCAACAAGTTCGGCGAGATGCTCTTGACCACCGGCAATAAATCCGAGGTCGCCGTGGGCTATGCCACGATTTATGGCGATATGGCGGGGGGCTATAACCCGATCAAGGATATGTACAAAACCCGCGTCTTCGAGATTTGCCGCTGGCGCAATGCCAATCACCGCGACTGGATGATGGGCCCTGCTGGCGAGGTGATTGCCCCGCGTGTGATCGACAAGCCGCCCAGTGCCGAGTTGCGCGCGGATCAGAAGGACAGCGATTCTTTGCCGGATTACCCGGTGTTGGATGGCATCCTTGATATCCTGGTCGATCAGGATGGCAGCATCGCCGATTGCCTGGCTGCGGGATACTCTTTGGCAGACGCCAAGAAGGTCGAGCACCTGCTTTACATCAGCGAATACAAACGCTTTCAATCCGCCCCCGGAACACGACTGAGCAAGCGGGCATTCTGGCTTGACCGCCGCTACCCGATTGTAAACCGCTGGCGCGACGACAGTGCCGAAGGCTAAGCTCTGCCTGCCCATCTTGGGCGGGGATCATTCTGCGGCGGTCTGGGGCGGGTCTTTCCTGTCTGCGGCCAGTGTTTCATCCTCATCCTCATCCTCATCCTCATCCTCATCCTCGGCCCGGCTTTGGCGCAGGTCAGGGGCGAGCCTTTCAACATAGGCGATCAGATCGGCCTTGCGCAACGGTTTGCCCAGGAACCCATCCATTCCGGCCATATGCGCGGCCTGCTTGTGCTGTTCCAGCACATTGGCCGTGACCGCCACCACATGCGCGGGCTTAAGGCCCTGAGCCGCTTCGCGGGTGCGGATCAAGCCGGTGGCCTGATACCCGTCCATCCCCGGCATCGACACATCCATCAGAATGAGATCGGCAGCTGCCTGACTGGATTGCGCCACCGCGTCATGACCGTCTATCGCCAGCCGCAGTTCAGCCCCGGACCCGCTGAAATATCGCTCAAGCAAGAGCCGGTTGGTGGCGTTATCATCCACTGCCAGCACCCTGATCCCCGCTGCCCAACCGGTTTTTGCCCCGAGTTTGGCAGGATTTGAGGCCGCGAAGGCGGCAATCTTGGTGGGGTCTCTCATTGTCCCGTTCAAAGCGCCGCGCACCGCCTCAATCAAAAGCGTCTCACGCACCGGTTTGCGCAAATGGCCGCCTTTGGCGCCGGTTTCCGGCGCGCCATCCTGCGACATCAGGATATGCGGGACGGTCGCGGGCAGCGCGCTTTTGGCAAGGCTGCTATCGAGCAGGATCAGGGCAGGGGGCGTGTCGCGGCTCGCGGCCAAAAGGGCCACAGGATCGCTATCGGTGTGAACCTCACACTCCAAATGACGCAGGCAGGCGGCAAGCCCGGCCCGACGCTCTGATATCGGATCAAGCACCCAGATGACAGGTTTTGGCCCGTCGCGACGCGCCAGAGGAGTGGCGCGAAGCCCCTGACCTTCGGCTGCCTGCGGGATCAGGGGAAGGGTGATTTCAAAGCACGTGCCATGCCCCTCACGCGACGTCACCGCAAGGGTGCCCCCCATAAGCGTGGTCAATTGGCGGCTGACCGCAAGGCCAAGCCCGGTGCCGCCAAAGCTTCGGGTGGCGGTGTTGTCGACCTGCTCGAAGGCGGCGAACACGTTTTCAATCTGATCCTCGGGAATGCCGACGCCGGTATCGGTGACCGAGATGGTGAACTGTCCCTTTGCCCCTTGCGAGACACGCAGCGCGACATGGCCATCAAGCGTAAACTTGAGGGCATTTCCGGCGATATTTACCAGAATTTGACGCAAACGCCCTGCGTCGCCCAGCATGACATCAGGCACGTCTGGCGCGACGTCAGAGAAAAATTCCAGCTTTTTGCGCGCCGCGAGCGGCGCCAGCAACTGCGTGACATCCTCGACGAGCTCGCGCAGGCGAAAGGGTTCTTGCGCGAGGGTCAGCTTGCCCGCCTCGATCTTGGAGAAATCAAGGATATCGTTGATGATCGTCAAAAGCGCGTCGCCCGAGCGCACCATCGTGCTCACATAGCTGTCTTGCTCGCGGGTCAGCTCGGTCTCGCCAAGCATATCGGCCATGCCAATGATGCCGTTCATGGGCGTTCGGATTTCATGGCTCATCTTCGCCAGAAAAGCGGATTTTGCCTGATTTGCGGCCTCTGCCACCATGCGCGCCTCTTCGAGCCGACCGATCAGCGCGCGCAAGGGGCGCCCAACGATGACCCGGAAAGAAACCCAATTGGCCAGTGAGGCGATCAGGATACCACCCGCCAGCAAAAGCAGCATGAAATCACGCTGATAGCGTTTGACGGTGGCGATTTCACGCTCGTCAAAGCGGGTTGTCATCAGGGTGATTGGCCAGGAATAAACCTCATAAGGCAGAGAAAAGGCAGTATCGCTTCCCTGACAGCCAAGCCCTTGTGGCACCACCGCCAGAACTCCGCCCGTTTCAGGGTCGGTCAGTTCGACACACCGGATTGCCGGATCGCCGAGCATCGTTTGCATAAGGTCTGTTACATAGGGGCTGGACCAATCTACCGCGCCATTGCTTTGGTCACTGAAGCGTTCAAGCGCACCCCCGACACGAGCGGTGGCATTGCCGATTCGCATCGCCATGGCCTCTTCACTGCGCAGCAGGTTCTTCTCGCTCATCCATAGCAAACCGCTGGCCGCAAACAGCAGGAAGGTTGGCACCATCACGGCAGTTAGTTTAAGGTAGAGACCGAGCGTCGGCGTTTGCAGCTTGGCGCTATCGGTTATCGACATTGCTCTACTCCAGCCGGATCGCCTTACCGGCCGCGATCAAAGACTGAATCGGGGCGTGGTTATCGATCTCGGTACGAATAACGCCGTAACTTCCGCGATTCTGAGCTATGTAATATTCAACGGTTGATTCCGTGCCATCGGCGGTTACCAAGGTCGCGCACAGGACATAGATGTCATTCATTCGCAGAATAACTTCGTGGTTCTCGGTTGGATATAATTTGGTGATTTCACCGGTTTCAAGGTCGAGATGTGGTAACGCTCCGTCGACCATCGCGCGGCTCAGGCTACGTTGCAGAGCGACCTGAAGCTTGGTCCTGACTTCAGTCAGGGATTGCGCCTGTGCGCCGGAGTTCAGCAACAGGGCAAAGCCCATAAGCACGGGCATAATGTAGCGAGTCATAAGAGGGCCTCCTTGGACGGGCAGTTAACGCATGGCTAGATGAAAGCCCCTGAAGGTTACCAAAGGATTGAAAGCGGCGATCATTTTACCGACAATGCAACGCAAATGCTGGTCGGGCACGTGCTTGTGATTGGCCTTTCGAACCGCCCAGTGCTCAGTAATGCGACAATCAAATTGGAGAGTCCTCATGGTATTACCGGCGTTTTTCCTTGCAGTTTTGATGCTTGCAACGCCCACCCTGGCCAAGGCCTGCGGGGCGGATACGGATTGTCGGCTTGGGGATCGTCATTACCGGATTGCCATGCCCGAGGGGCGGTCGGGTGCCTCGGAAATCGGTGCGGTGGTTTTTGCCCATGGCTATCGTGGCTCGGCGGCGGCTGTGATGAAAAACAAGGGCTTACGGCGCGTTCTTTCCGATATGGGGCTGGCGCTTATCGCCCTCAAATCAGCCGATGATGATTGGGTCATTCCCTATGCGCCGCGTCATATGGATGCCGACGGGTCAGAGGAGTTCACCTATGTCGAGGCCGTGTTGAAAGACGTGACAGCGCGGTTTGCGATTGATGACAAACGCATCATGGCGGCGGGGTTTTCCGCTGGCGGGATGATGGTCTGGAACCTGGCCTGTACCATGCCCGACCGTTTTGCCGGCTTTGCCGCGATTTCCGGCACTTTCTGGATGGAGCCGCCGGACAATTGCGCCAGGCCTGCGGCAAGCCTTGTGCATATCCATGGCGATTCGGACCCGACCGTGCCCCTTGCCGGGCGCGCAATTCTTGAGACGCATCAGGGCGACGTGGGCGAAGCCCTTGACATGTACAGGACCCTCGGCGGGTTTAGTCCGGCTGGCAGGATGGAGGCCAAGGGCCTGAGCTGTGAGTTGGGAAGAAATGCCAGTGACGACATCCTGGATTTCTGCCTGCATCCGGGCGGGCATTCGTTTCGCAGTGACTATTTGAAATTCGCCTGGGAACGGTTCGAGGCGGCGGGAAAACTCTGACGCTTGAGCCCAACGAAAAATGCTCGCCCTGATATTAGGTGCGGGCATTTCCATTTTATAACAATGAATTGTGATTCATAGTTAAGGTATTACATGAAGACTAAAGCATAAGCTGATAGCTGCTTGGCATATAGCTGAACGCGCTGTCTTTGGCCTCGACATAGCCGACCGCAGGCCAGGGCATGTGATAGCCGATGAACGGAATCTTATCGCTGGCCAGCATGCCGAGAATGCGGCGCCGGGTGGCGGCGGCGGCGGGTTTGTCCATGTCGAATTTCACCTCCCAGTCGGGCTGGGCCAGCGACCAGACATAGTGGTTGGCAAAATCGGCCGCCAGCAACAGCGACTTGCCGCCGCTTTCGATCATATAGGTCATATGCCCCGGCGTGTGGCCGAAGGCGGCGACGGCGGTGATGCCGGGGGCCACACTTGCGCCATCACCGATCATCGTGGTTTTTTCGGCCAGCGGGCGCATGTTGCTGTCGAACCGGTTGTTCCCGGCCGCCGCCCAGTGATCAAACTCGGCGCTGCCGGCGACATAGCGGGCATTGGGAAAAGTTGCCTCGCCCCCCTCGCGCATCAGCCCGCCGATGTGATCGCCATGCATATGCGTCAGCACCACAACATCGACCTGATCGGGGGTATAGCCCGCGTCATTCAGCGCGCTTGTGATCGCATCGGGGTTCAGGCCGGTATCAAACAGGATTAGCTCAGAGCCGGTATTCACCACGGTCGGGGTGAAAAAGAACTGCGCCGCATCGGTGGGGATATTGGCCGCGGCAGAGACGTCGTTGAACTCTTCGGCGCTGACGTTCAGGCCAAAGATCGAATGCGGGTCGGGGCGCGGCATGGTCGCGGCCAAGAGCGCGGTCACTTCGCAATCGCCAAGCACAAAGCGGTTGTGGCGCGTGGTTGACGCCCCCATCATCGGGGCGCTTGCGCGGGCGGGGCCAAAGCTTGCGGCCAGCGGTGCGGCGGCGGCGGCGGTCAAAAGGCTGCGGCGGGTGAGGGTCGTTTTGGTCATGTGAGTCCTCCTGTTGATGGTGAAAATGATAGAGCATTTTGCGCACACTCCTAGGGGCTCACATTATTTTGACGCATGTGCGCGCAAAAAAAACCGTCACAGGGCGTGCCAAAGCGGGGATTTCTGGACAATGACGCGCACCTGTGACACATCCACCGCGAAGCAGGAGAAGCCCATGACCACCACCCGATTTGCCCCGTCGCCCACCGGATATATCCATGTCGGCAATTTGCGCACCGCGCTGATGAATTACATGATCGCCGCCAAGGCAGGGGGCAGCTTTATATTGCGGATCGACGACACCGATCCCGAACGATCGAAGCAGGAATATGTCGATGCGATCAAATATGATCTCGAATGGCTTGGCCTGCACTGGGATCGCACAGAGCGCCAGTCGGAGCGGCTTGACCGCTATGCCGAGGCCGCCGATCAGCTGCGCAAGATGGGCCGGTTCTACGAGGCCTTCGAGACCCCGACCGAGCTTGACCTCAAGCGCAAGAAACAGCTCAACATGGGGCGTCCGCCGGTCTATGACCGCGCCGCTCTTGAGTTGAGCGAGGCCGAGAAGGACGCGATGCGCGCCGAGCGCGGCAATGGCGTGTGGCGCTTCAAGCTTGATCAGGAACGCATCAACTGGACCGACGGCATTCTCGGCGATATCTCGATTGATGCTGCCTCGGTCAGCGATCCGGTGCTTATTCGCGGCGACGGTCAGGTGCTTTATACGCTGGCCTCGGTGGTGGATGACGTGGAAATGGGCGTGACCCATGTTGTGCGCGGCTCGGACCATGTGACCAACACCGCGACGCAAATCCAGATCATCACCGCGCTTGGCGGCACCCCGCCGGAATTCGCGCATCATTCGCTGTTGACCGGGCCGCAGGGCGAGGCGCTCTCGAAGCGCCTTGGCGTGCTGTCGCTGCGCGATCTGCGCGAGCAGGGGGTCGAGCCGATGGCGCTTCTGAGCCTGATGGCGCGGCTTGGCTCGTCTGACCCGATCGAGCTTCGCACCGATATGGCCGAACTGATCGAGGGCTTTGATATCGACCGCTTTGGCGCGGCCCCGACCAAGTTTGACGAACAGGACCTGTTCCCGCTGACCGCGCGCTATCTGGCCGCGCTGCCGCTTGACGCGATGGCCGAAACCATCGCCGAGCTTGGCGTGCCCGACGAGCAGGCCGAGCAATTCTGGCAGGTGACCCGCGAAAACATTACCACGCGCAAGGATCTTGCCGGTTGGTGGGCGATGTTCCGCGATGGCGCAGAGCCGGTGATCGACGACGAGGATCGCGCCTTTATCGCCGAGGCGATGACGCTTTTGCCCGAGGGCCCGCATGACACCGAAACCTGGGGCAAATGGACCGCCGCCGTGAAAGAGGCCACCGGCCGCAAGGGGCGCGGGCTTTTCATGCCGCTGCGCAAGGCGCTGACCGGTCAGGCGCACGGGCCCGATATGTCACAGGTTTTGCCGCTTTTGCAGGTGATCAAGGCCAAGGGCTAGGGTTATCGCTCCGGTCGCGCAGCCGCTGTTTTTCGCTCTCCAGCGGCAAGGCCAGATCGGCATAGTCAAGCGCGCGCGCGGCCATGTCGCGCGCCGCGCTGGCCAACTCTGGCTCTGGCACCTCTGACAGGGTGTGCAGCGCGTCTTGCAGGCGCTCTGCCACCTCGATAAGGCCCGCCCCGTCGCGGGCGGTGCTGGCGAATGTGTTCTCGATCAGGGCGCGCCGCGACACATCCGGCAGAAACAGCCGAGGAAACAGCGGCGTGTCGCTGTCGGGGGTGCCATGTGCCCAGTCAAGCAACAGCTTTTCCTGCCGACAGATCACGGCGATTGCCGTGCCGGGATCATTGATGCCCGGCGACAGGGCGCGCGATGCGGTTTCCGACAGCACCAGCAACCCGTAAGAGGCATCCTGTTCAAAGGTGCGATAGCGCCCGATGGTCAGGCTTTTGGTGATCAGGGTTTCCGCCCTTTCGCCAAGCCCGGTGGCATGGCCGATCACTTGCCCTTTGATCACGTAATCGCCGGGGCGCACATAGAGATAGACCCGGATCTGATCGCCGGTCAGTTTCTGGCTGATGGCGCGCAGGTCGATGAATTGCACATAGCCGGTGGCGCGCGACGCGAGAGGCTCGGCGTCACTTGGCAGAATCGCGTCGCGTGTCATCCGCTGCGCCCCAAGCGAGGGCAGGCGGCGGGTGCGCATAAGGCAGGCGCGAGCGATCTCTTCGGTCGAAGCAAGCGTGGCATCCATGCTTCCCAGATCGCTGAGGTGATGAATCCAGCGCAGCAGCGCCAGAATGACAAGCACAACCACGGCCACGGTAAAGCCCAGCACAAGAACGCTCGCGCCGTCGGGATAGAATCCGGCCTTGAACAGGATGATCGCGCTGAGCGAATAGACAAAAGCGCCGATAAAGGTGGCCAGAACCGTATGCGTGGTGGTGTCGGCCAGCAAGATGCGATGCACCCGCGGTGTCGCCTGACCGGCGGCCGCATTATGCGCGGTCACCATGACGTTCAGCGAAAACGTGCTGACCGCCAGCATGCCCGAAGCAAGGATCGTCAGGATCGGCAGCACCGAGTCGGGAGTAAAGCGGTTCTGAAGCCCGATCGGAATATAGCTCTCAAACAGGATCGCGATGGCCGAGGCCAGAACCGCCAGCAACGCCATGAGCGCGACCCTTATCCAGAGCTTTTGGGTCATCCGCAAAAGGGTCATGCCGGTGGTTGAAAGAAGCTGAAGTTTCACGAAGATCACGCCCTTTTGGCACCAGTGTGGCGCGGGGCGGCGCCCGTGTCCATATCCTGTGGCTCAGGGGGTATCGCGGATCAGGCGGGCGTTCACGCGCTCAAGGTGTTCGTCGGCAAGCACCCGCTCGGCCGCACTCAGGGGTTGGTGGCGCGGATAGCGCGGGGCGGCGCGATCATCAAGGATTGGGGCATCCCAGCCGTGGGTCGTTTCAAAGAACCGCGCCACACCCTCGGGGCCGAATTCGCGCGCATAGCCCTGCACCACCACATCAAGATAACTCAACAGGATCGGATGGGCGATACTTGGCGCGCCATGCGCGCCCTTGGGGATGCTATAGACCGCGATCTCGGGGCGATGCGGCAAGGGGTGGCTCACCTGCTTGTGCGCGGGCACGCGGGCATAGGCCGCCTCGCGCAGGTCAAGCGCGGGCCAATCGGCCCCCGGCACCGCCGCGATCAGCCCGTCGATGGTGCTGGCAGGGTCGGGCACCACCGTCAGAAACGCCACCGGGCGCAGGTCGGTATGGCGCCAGACCCGCCGCCAGCCGCGAAGCTGTGCAGGGTGGGCCTCGGCAAAAACATGCGTGGCGCGGTTCACAAGGCTGCCGTAGCCAAAGAAATATGCATCATGAAGGGGGCTGATGATCGGGCCTTTGATCTGAATCATGGTCGCGCCCAGCATTGCAGGCAAAGCTTGTGACATTCAAGCAAGGGAATGGTTTTGCCATGCGGATCACGAAACGCACCAATATCGCCATCAGGGTTCTGATGTTCTGCGGCACCAATCCGGGCCGGATGGTCACCAAGTCGGAGATTGCAGAGCGCTGCAATACCTCGGAAAGCCATCTGGCGCAGGTGATCAACAAACTGGCCCAGCTTGGGTTTCTGCACACTCAACGCGGTCGGCACGGCGGTGTCATGCTTGGCCGCGAGATGAGCCAGATCACCGTTGGCGAAGTGTTTCGCGCAATCGAAGCCAATACGCCGGTGGCCGAATGTTTCGCCGATATCGACAATACCTGCCCGCTGGTCGATGCCTGTCGGTTGCGCCTTGCGCTTGTCGATGCAGTAGAGGCGTTCTATGCCCATCTCGACCAGATTACGCTTGAGGCTCTGGTCTGTAACAACGAGGCGCTGTTCACATTGTTTTCAACACCGCCCTGCCTGAAACAGGCTTGAAGCGGCTCAAACAGTATACTAGCGTACACGCAGATCGGATAGGGAGAACTGGCCTCGCCAGTGCCGAAGGAGCAACCGCCCCGGAAACTCTCAGGCGACAGGACCTGTCCGACGACAAGACACTCTGAAGAGATTCCGGATTTTTGCCGGGGCGCCGAAGGGATAGCGATCTCAGGCAAAAGGACAGAGGGGGCATCGTGACGCGGCTTTAAGGGCCAATGCGTCGTAACGGTGCCGGTGTGATCATCTGATTGTCCGGGCCCAAAGGTAAGGGAGGATGCAGATGGCTGATTTGCTCACAACGCCACTGAATGCGCTGCACAGGGAATTGGGTGCCAAGATGGTGCCTTTCGCGGGCTATGATATGCCAGTGCAATACCCGGCTGGCGTGATGAAGGAACATTTGCATTGCCGCGCCAAGGCGGGGCTTTTTGATGTAAGCCATATGGGGCAGGTGATCCTGCGCGCGCCGGGCGGCTATGCGCAGGCCGCCAGCGAGATGGAAGCGCTTGTTCCGGTTGACCTGTTGGGGCTTGGCGAGATGCGCCAGCGGTATGGGTTTTTCACGAACGATCAGGGCGGCATTCTGGATGACCTGATGCTGGCCAATCGCGGCGATCATATGTTTGTCGTGATCAATGCTGCCTGCAAGGCGGGCGATATCGCCCATATGCGCGCGCACTTGCCCGGCTGCGAGGTCGAGGAAATCACTGATCGCGCGCTTTTGGCCCTGCAGGGCCCGGCCGCCGAGGCGGTGCTTGACGCGCTTGTGCCGGGCGCCGCAGAGATGCGGTTCATGGATGTGGCCATTCTGCCGTCGGAGTTCGGCGAGCTGTGGATTTCCCGCTCGGGCTATACCGGCGAGGATGGCTATGAGATTTCGGTAAGCGATGCACAGGCCGAGGCCCTTGCGCGCGCCTTGCTGGCGCATGATGACGTAGAGCCCATCGGCCTTGGCGCGCGCGACAGCCTGCGCCTTGAGGCGGGGCTTTGCCTTTATGGCCATGACATCGACGAGACCACGACCCCGGTCGAGGCGAGCCTGATCTGGGGCATCCAGAAGGTGCGCCGCGCGGGCGGCGCGCGCGAGGGTGGTTTTCCCGGCGCGGAGCGCATCCTTGACGAGATGGCCAACGGCGCCGCGCGCGCCCGCGTCGGATTGCGCCCCGAAGGGCGCGCGCCGATGCGTGAGGGCACGCAGTTATTCGAGAACGCCGAGGGCGGCGCGGCGGTCGGCCAGGTCACCTCGGGCGCCTATGGGCCGACGATCGAGGCGCCGATGTCGATGGGATATCTGCCCAGGCCCTTGGCAACCGAGGGCACGGTCATTTACGGAGAAGTGCGCGGCAAGCGCATGCCGGTCAAAGTGGCGAAACTGCCGTTTACACCTGCCAATTTCAAACGCTGAACATCATCAGGGAGAAGAGCATGAAATTTACTGAAGAACACGAATGGCTGCGCGTCGATGAAGACCTAGTGGTGGTTGGAATCACCGAGCATGCCAGCGAACAGCTTGGCGATGTTGTGTTCGTCGAGATGCCTGAAATCGGCACCCTCGTGTCCAAGGATGACGAAGTTGTCGTCATCGAAAGCGTCAAGGCCGCAAGCGATATTCTGGCCCCGATTGATGGCGAGATCGTAGAGGTCAACGAGGCGCTGGCCGACACGCCCGGCAAGGTCAATGACGACCCCTTGGGCGATGGCTGGTTCTTCAAGATCAAGCCAAGCGATCTTGGCCAGATGGATGAGTACATGGATGAAACCGCCTATCAGGATTACATCGCCTAGCGTCTGATCGCGCGGTGCGGAATGCGCGTCGCGTGAGAGTATTTTTGGAAAGATGAAAGCCGGGGCGCTGGGCCATGATGGCCCGGCATCTCGTGCCTGTCAGAGGGAGATTTGGGATGCCTTTCAAGCCAACCGACTATTTGCCGTATGATTTTGCCAACCGGCGCCATATCGGCCCGTCGCCCAAGGAAATGGGCGAGATGCTGGAGCGTCTTGACGTGCCCAGTCTTGAGGCGTTGATTGATGAAACCGTGCCCAAGTCGATCCGGCAGGAGGCACCGCTTAACTTTGGCAAGCCGAAATCCGAAAGCGAGTTGCTGCACCACATGTGGCAGACCGCGTCGAAGAACAAGGTGCTGACCTCGCTCATCGGGCAGGGCTATCACGGGACGGTCACGCCGCCCGCGATTCAGCGCAACATCTTTGAAAACCCCGCCTGGTACACCGCCTATACACCCTATCAGCCGGAAATCAGCCAGGGGCGGCTTGAGGCCCTGTTGAACTTTCAGACCATGGTCAGCGATCTGACCGGGCTTGAGATTGCCAATGCCTCGCTTCTGGACGAGGCGACGGCGGCGGCCGAGGCGATGACCATGGCGCAGCGTGTCGCCAAATCCAAGGCGCGCGCGTTTTTCGTCGACGAAAACTGTCACCCGCAGAATATCGCGGTGATGCAGACCCGCGCCGCGCCGCTTGATATCGAGGTCATCGTCGGCGCGCCCGATGATCTTGAGGCCGACAAGGTCTTTGGCGCGATTTTCCAATATCCCGGCACCCATGGCGCCTTGCGCGATTTCACGCCCGAGATCGAGGCGCTGCACGCGCAAAACGCCATCGGCATCGTGATTGCCGACCCGCTTGCGCTTACCCTGTTGAAAGAACCGGGCGCGATGGGCGCGGATATCGCCGTCGGCAGCACGCAGCGCTTTGGCGTGCCGGTGGGCTATGGTGGCCCGCACGCAGCCTATATGGCCACCAAGGATGCCTATAAACGTGCGCTTCCGGGGCGGATTGTCGGCGTGTCGATCGACAGCCACGGCAACCGCGCCTATCGCTTGTCCCTGCAGACCCGCGAACAGCATATCCGGCGCGAAAAGGCCACCAGCAACGTCTGCACCGCGCAGGCGCTTTTGGCGGTGATGGCGTCGATGTATGCGGTGTTTCACGGCCCCGAGGGTCTTCGGGCGATTGCCGAGCGCATTCACCGCAAGACCGTGCGCCTTGCCAAGGGGCTTGAGGCGGCCGGATTTCATGTGGAGCCCGAGGCCTTCTTTGACACGATCACGGTCGATGTCGGCCTGTTGCAGCGCGGCGTTTTGCAATCGGCGGTGCGCGAGGGCGTGAACCTGCGCCGTGTCGGCGAGACCAAGATCGGCATCACCCTTGACGAACGCACCCGCCCGGCCACGATCGAGGCGGTTTGGCGCGCCTTCGGGATCATCATGGACGATGCCGATTTCACCCCCGATTACCGGGTGCCCGAGGCCCTGCATCGCCAGTCGGATTACCTTGCTCATCCGATTTTCCACATGAACCGGGCCGAGACCGAGATGATGCGCTATATGCGTCGCCTTGCGGATCGCGACCTTGCGCTTGACCGCGCGATGATCCCGCTTGGCAGCTGCACGATGAAGCTGAACTCGGCCGCGGAAATGATGCCGGTCAGCTGGCGGGAGTTTGCATTGCTGCACCCGTTTGTGCCGGAAGATCAGGCGCTTGGATATAAAGAGATGATCGACGATTTAAGTGCCAAGCTCTGTGATATCACCGGCTACGCGGCGATCTCGATGCAGCCGAATTCCGGCGCACAGGGCGAATATGCGGGCCTGTTGACGATTTCCTCCTATCACCGCGCGCAGGGGCAGGGACACCGCAAGGTTTGTCTTATTCCGGTGAGCGCGCATGGCACCAACCCCGCCAGTGCGCATATGGTCGGCTGGGATGTGGTGGTGGTCAAATCCGCCGCCAATGGCGATATTGATGTCGAGGATTTCCGCGCCAAGGCCGAGAAGCATTCGGACAACCTTGCCGGTTGCATGATCACCTATCCAAGTACGCATGGCGTGTTCGAGGAAACCGTGAAGGAGGTCTGCGAGATTACCCACAGCCATGGCGGGCAGGTCTATATCGACGGGGCCAATATGAACGCCATGGTCGGGCTGAGCCGCCCCGGCGACCTTGGCGGTGATGTCAGCCACCTTAACCTGCACAAGACGTTCTGTATCCCGCATGGCGGCGGTGGGCCCGGCATGGGGCCGATTGGCGTCAAGCCGCATCTTGTGCCGCACCTGCCGGGGCATCCTGAAACCGGCGGCGAACAAGGCCCGGTCAGCGCCGCGCCCTACGGCTCGCCGTCGCTGTTGCCGATCTCATGGGCCTATTGCCTGATGATGGGCGGCGCGGGGCTTACCCAGGCGACACGGGTTGCGATCCTGAACGCCAACTATATCGCCAAGCGGCTCGAGGGCGCCTATGACGTGCTCTACAAGGGGCGCAACGGGCGGGTGGCGCATGAATGCATTCTCGATGTGCGCCCGTTTGACGAAAGTGCCGGTGTGACGGTGGATGACATTGCCAAGCGTCTGGTCGATTGCGGCTTTCACGCGCCGACCATGAGCTGGCCGGTGGCGGGCACCCTGATGGTCGAGCCGACCGAATCCGAAACCAAGGCAGAGCTTGACCGCTTTTGCGATGCCATGCTGGCGATCCGCGAAGAAATCCGCGATATCGAAGAAGGCCGGATTGATGCGCAAAACAACCCGCTCAAGAACGCGCCGCACACGATGGAGGATCTGGTGCGCGAATGGGACCGCCCCTATAGCCGCGAACAGGGCTGTTTCCCGCCGGGGGCGTTCCGGGTCGATAAATACTGGCCCCCCGTCAACCGGGTCGACAATGTGTACGGCGACCGGCACCTGATCTGTACCTGTCCGCCGCTGGAGGATTATGCCGAAGCCGCCGAATAGCGCCCCTCGGTTGGATATGAAACACGGCCGCAGGGGTAACCCCTTGCGGCCATTTTCGTTTCCGGGAGCGAACATTTGTGGTGTGCAAGAAACAAGGCGGCCCTTGCGGGCCGCCCGAACTCGTATTCAAAAAGGTGTTCAAAAAAGAAATGCTGACCAAATAATCGGTCAGTCTCAAGCTAGGGCCGGGTGCGCTATTACGTCATTCCAGTCCACTCACGTAAGATCACGGTATCGTGATAAAGATGATTCTGTCATACCCTATTTAGGGTAAAATTCGGCTTATTCTTCAAGAAGAGGTGTAAGGCGATCCAGCACATCGCGCCAATGCCGGAAGAACGCCAACTGGCCGACATTCTCGAAAAGGTGGAATTCGATCCAGTCGTAATCGCGGCGGAATTCCTCAAAGGTGGCAAGCGGCACCTGCGGATCCTGTGCGCCGTTCATGTAGATCACCGGCAACTGACCGCGCAGCGCATTGACCTCATCGCTCCAATCGCCAAGCTGACCCGAAACAAGTTGACGCGAAAAGGCTTCATGCGCGCAATTTGTGTCGGACAGGGCGGTATCGGATCCGGTGACGATCGCTTCGAACACTTCAGTCTCTTCAAGGGTAGAGATATCGCCGGGCGAATTGCCATAAACCGCGTGCAGAAAACCCCGCTTGCCGATCTTGCGCGCCAGAAGAAAGCCGGCCTTGACCATGAAGGGCAAGAGATGCGGTGTGTATTTTGCGCCCGCCAGAATGAAGCGGTGCCATTTGTCCATGCGCTCGTACTGTTCGCGCCCTGTCAGCGGCAGCATTCCGGAACAGGCGATGATCGCGCTGAACATGCCGGGGGTCTGGCGCGTCAGGCGCACGGCGTAATAAGTGTCGCCACTGATACAGAGGATCGGGCAGCGGGTGACGTTTTCGGCGCGCAGAACCTGCAGCGTGTCGGCGATCAGCGCGGCATCATAATCGGTCTTGCGGTCAACCATATCCGACAGGCCATAGCCCGCGCGCAAAGGCACGATAATGCGCAATCCGCGATTGGCGGCCTCGGCCTCTGCCGAGGCGGGCCATCGTACAAACCCGAAGTCCAGCGGAAGGTACAACACCGGCGTGCCGCCCGGATCCCCCAGCAGCAGGTAATCCAGCCGCCGCCCGTCCGGCGTGACAAGTGACTTGAAATCAAGCGCCTTCAGCATGCCGTCGCCGCCGCTGATCACGCGCGGGCCGGGCGCCGATTGAAGGGTCAGGTTAGTCATGTCCATGACCGAAAGCGCGAGGCGCACCAGTTCCAGCTGGGAATGGGTTTCGGTTTTGGCGAGGATTGACTTGATCTGGGCGCGGATCGTATCCACCGAGCGGCCACGTTGCGCGGCGATTTCGCTAACAGAGCGGCAATCGACCAGGTGGCGCACGACCTCGGCCTCGGTGCCGCTCAGGTTGAAGGCACTGCGCAGGATATCGCAAAAGCCCTCTGGCCAGGCGACGTCGTTTGACGCGGCAATCACAAGCGGCGTGCCATCGGCCGCCAGGTGACGTTGCAGACGCAGCACGATCAGGTGGCCCTCGACGCGCGAGCGTACCCGCAAGACGGCGCTGTCCTTGTCGTTGTCATGAACCAGCATCCGCACGGTTTCGGAAACGGCCTCGATATCATCGGCGTTGATCGGCAAGTCGCCAAGCCGCGCCCCATCGGGGAGGTTCAGCCGCGTGCGCGCCGCCTCATTTGCCGCGCGAATGCAGTGCTGTTGATCGAACACAAGCGCCGCGACCCTGTCGAAGGGGGCAAGGATGGCGTCGATCTCATCGGGGTCTTCGGTCAGGGCGATCCGGTCAAGAAATTCCCCGGCACGCCGGAAATGGCTGGCGATTTGGGGATCATCAAGCAGGCGCGGCGCCGCGAAATCGGCGCGGGCGCGCAGCGGGCTGACCGCACTTTCCCAATGATCCAGAAGCGCCTCATAGCGGGCCGGATCGAGCGCGACGTCATAGAGACAGCCGATCGCCTCGGCCCTGTCCTTGTCGGACAGGGTGGGGAAATCGGAATCATCTGCCTGTCGCCGGTTGGTCACCATGCCTGAGCCTGTTGTGTGAAATTGATCTGAGGTGCTGTTGCCTCATACCAGTTCGCTATGTTCATTTTATGGCAGCAATACGGGTTTTTTATCCGCTGGCATCGCTCAGGAGACCGGCGAAATGATCGCGCAGACGGGTCCAGGTGTCTTGATTTGCCGCGCACAGCAGAACGCCGTCGGAGATCTCTGTGTTATAGGCGCGCCCATCCAGCATCATGGCAATCCCGCCCGCCTGTTGGCAGGCCATGACCCCAGCCGCATGATCCCACGGATTGAGCATGCCCGACATCACGAAATCAACCGCCCCCTGCGCCAGCACGCGGTATTCATGGCACGAACAGCGCAGCGCCGTGACCCGCGCCAACCCCGGCAGAAGCGGCGCCAAAAGCTCTTGCTGGTCCTGCGTCATCAAGGAGAAATGCATGTATCCCTGCAAATCGGATAACTCGCCCCCCGAAGATACCTTTGCCGGGCGCTCGGCCCCAAGGGCGGCGCCAAGGCGGGTTGGCGTTGCCTCATCCGCGATGATCCAGTCATCCGCGACCGGGTCATAGAGCAGGCCAAGCACCGGCCGCCCAAAGCGCGTCACGGCGATGATCACCCCGAACAGCGGCAAGCCGTGGGCGAAATTCCAGGTGCCATCCACCGGGTCGATGATAATTGCCAGCTCTGCGGCGGAGACATCCTCGCGCAGCGACGGTTTGGCCGCGACCGCCTCTTCGCCGATGATGAGGGCATGCGGGAACATCCGCTGCAATCCGCGCGCAATCATCGCCTCGGCCTGGTGGTCTGCCTCGGTCACAAGGTCATGCGGACCCGACTTGGTGGTGATATCGCCCTGTGCCAGATTGCGAAATCGCGGCATGATCTCGGCGCGTGCCGCACGGCGCACCAGATTGATCAGCGCGGCCTGCTGGGCGGGTGTCATCGGCGAGCTAAGCGGGATGGGCAGCGAATCTGTCATGGCTTCTCCTGTCATGCGGGCGTTTCAAGTTGCCACTGCCCGCGCCGGGTTTCAATGCGGCTTACTCGCGCGCGCGAAGGGTTTGCGCGGGCCGCGCCGTCAGGGGCCCAAGCGCAAAGCCAAGCCCGGCCAGAAGGGTGACAAGCGCACCGCCAAGGATGATCGCGATGGCCGAGGGCCAGATCACCGCAAAGCTGGTTTCCATCACGAAATGGCTCACCGCCCAGCCCCCGGCGATCCCCGCGCCAAGCGCCACAAGACCGGCCGCTGCCCCCAGAATGGCGGCGCGCAACACGAGGCTGGTCAATATCCGGCCCCGCGTGGCGCCAAGCGTCTTGAGGATCGCGGCCTCATAGGTGCGGGCGCGCTGATCGGCGGCGGCGGCACCGATGAGCACCAGGAACCCGGTCAAAAGGGTCACCGACGCGCCCCATGACGTGGCCGAGGCGAGCCCGGCCAGAAGCTCAGACACCTGCGCAATCGCGTCACGCACCCGGATCGCGGTCACATTGGGAAAGCGGTCGTTGATATCGTTCAGGATCGCCGCTTCGGCCTTTTCTTCGGCATAGACGGTGGCGATGAAACTATGCGGTGCACCGGCAAGCGCCGAGGGGTTCATCAGCATCACAAAGCCCATGCCGGCCGTCGAAAAATCAACCTCGCGGAACGAGGTGATCGGCGCGGTGATGTCGCGCCCCAGAATGTTGAGGGTGATCAGGTCGCCAAGCTCAAGGCCGATTTCCTCGGCCTCTTCGGCGGCAAAGCTAAGCTGTGGCGTGCCGGTATAATCCTCGCTCCACCATGTTCCGGCGGTGAGTTCGGTGCGCGCGGGCAGGGCATCGGCATAGCTGATCGCGCGGTCGCCTTCGACCACCCAATGACCGGGGGCGACCTCGGTGGCGGGACGGTCGTTGATCCGGCTGATGATGCCGCGCAGCATCGGCGCGCTGTCGATCCGGCTCACGGCCGGGTCACTTTCCAGCCGTTCCAGAAAGCCGGGCATCTGGTCCTTTTGCATGTCGACAAAGAAGTAGGACGGCGCGCGTTCCGGCAGGTCGGCGGCAATCGCGCGGCGCAGGTTGCCGTCAATCTGACCGACGGCGGCCAGAACCGTAAGGCCCAGCCCGAGCGAGAGCATCACCGGCCCGGCGGTGGTGCCCGGCCCGCCGATGGCGGCAAGTGCCCAACTTAACGCGGGACGTCGGCGCAGGCGCGGGCGCAGGGCGCGCGCGACGCGCTGAACAAGCCATGCGGCGGCGGCCAGAGAGGCCAGTGCCCCAGCGATGCCGCCCGCAGTCCAGAGCGTCAGGCGCAGGTTGCCGGAAAACAGGATGGCCGAGCCCAAAAGCCCCGCCACAAGCAGGGCGGTGGCCAGCAGGTAGGGCCAGCTTGGCCAGCGGCTTGATCCCGAAACCGCATCGCGAAACAACGCGGCGGCGCGCACATCGCGCGCCCGCGCCAGCGGCCAGAGGGTAAAGATCAGCACGCTGAGGGTGCTGTAAAGCGCGGCCTCGGCCATCGGGCGGGGATAGGGCGCAAAGACCGCCGGGACCGGAAGGCTATCGGCAAAGATCGGCGCCAGAGCAATCGGCAGGCCGACGCCAAGGGCAATCCCGAGCGCGATCCCGACAAGCGCCAGAACCCCGACCTGAATGAAATAGGTCAGAAAGATCGTCCGCTGATCCGCGCCAAGCGTGCGCAGCGTAGCGATGACGCGGGTCTTGCCCGCCAGATAAGAGCGCAGCGCCGAGGAAATGCCGACCCCGCCCACCGCGAGCCCCGACAGGCCGACCAGCACAAGAAACGCGCCAAGGCGTTCGACAAACTGGGCAACGCGCGGCGTGCCGTTGCGCGCATCAAGCCAGCGAAACCCGCTCCCGGCAAGGCCGGTCTTGGCGCTCTCTTCCGCCGCCGAAAGGTCAGCGCCGTCGGGCAGATCAAGCCGGTATTTGGTCTTGAACAGCGATCCGGGCGTCAAGAGGCCCGAAGTTTCAAGCCCCTCTGTCGCCACGATGGTGCGCGGGCCAAGGCCGAACCCGGCGCGCGACTGATCGGGTTCGCGCACCAGTTCCGCCATCAGGCGAAACTCTTGCGTGCCAAGGCGAAATGTGTCGCCGATCTCAAGGCCAAGCCGCTGAATCAACAGCGCATGCATCACCGCGCCGGGCAGGCCCTCGGCGCCGGTAAGCGCCTCTGCAAGCGGCATCTCGGGTAGCAATTCGACGGCGCCGACAAGCGGATAGGCGCCGTCGACCGCCTTGACCTGGGTCAGCTCGCGCGCGCCCCCGGGGATCACCGCGAGCGAGCGGAAATCGGCAACTTCCGAGGTGCGGATGGCAAATTCGTCAATCCAGTCGCGCTCGGCTTGGGTCGCAAAGCGATAGGTCAGCTCAAGCTCGGCGTCGCCGCCCAAAAGGGCGGCCCCCTGCGACACAAGCCCGGCCTTGATGCTTTCGCGGATCGTGCCGACGGCGGCAATCGCGGCCACGCCAAGGATGACGCAGGCCAGAAAGATGCGAAACCCCCGCAAGCCGCCACGCAACTCGCGCCGGGCCAGTTTGGCCGCAACCCCAAGGCTCATGCGGCGGCCTCGATCCGGCCATCGCGCAGGGTGATCACCCGATCACAACGCGCCGCAAGATCCGGGTCGTGGGTGACCAGAACCAGCGTGGCATCATGGCGGTCGCGCAGATCAAACAGCAGGTCGATGATCGCGGCGCCGGTGCTGCTGTCGAGGTTGCCGGTGGGTTCATCGGCCAGAATGATCGCCGGGCGCGGCGCGGCGGCGCGGGCAAGGGCGACGCGCTGTTGCTCGCCGCCCGAAAGCTGCGAGGGGTAGTGCCCGCTGCGGGTATGCAGGCCGACCGCCTCAAGTTCCTGAGCGGCGCGTTCCTGTGCGTCGGGCTGATTGGCAAGCTCGAGCGGGGTGGCGACATTTTCGATCGCTGTCATCGTCGGGATCAGGTGAAAGGATTGAAAGACAATGCCGAAATTGTCGCGCCGCAGGCGGGCAAGCTGATCTTCGTTCATCGCCGAGAGGTCATGATCAAGCGCCATGACCTTGCCCGAGGTGGCACGTTCAAGCCCGCCCATCAGCATCAGCAGCGACGACTTGCCTGACCCTGACGGCCCGATCAGCCCGACCGTCTCTCCACGGTGGACATCCAGAGAAATCCCGTGGAGTATCTGCACAAGTCCGGCGTTGCCCTCAAGGGACAGCGTGGCGTCGGTAAGGGACAAAATCGGAGAGGTCATGCGGGTGCGCCTGATGAATAAGGATTGTCTGACATATGGGGCCGGCCGGGCCCTGGGCAAGGCAATAGCCGCCTTTCTTATGCTTGTCAGCCCCGCCTGGGCCGGGCCGGTCACGGTGCTCGCATTGGGCGATAGCCTGACCCAGGGCTATGGCCTTGTCGAGGATCAGGGCTTTGTGCCGCAGATGCAGAAATGGATTGCGGATCAGGGGGTTGATGCGCGTGTTGTCAACGGCGGCGTGTCGGGTGACACCACCGCAGGTGGCGCGGCGCGTGTGGAGTGGAGCCTGACACCAGAGGTTGACGCGATGATCGTCACGCTTGGCGGCAATGATCTTTTGCGCGGGCTTGACCCCGCCATGAGCCGTGGCAACATCGAGAAAATCCTCACGGTGGCCGAGGCAAAGGGCATCGAGGTTCTGCTTGTGGGGATGGCGGCGCCGGGCAATTACGGGGCCGAGTACAAGGCCGATTTCGACGCGATCTATCCGGAGCTGTCAGAGGCCTATGGCACGCTTTACGCGGAGAATTTCTTTGCCGGTCTGGGCGAGGGTGCGCCTGCGGATCTTCAGGCCTATTTTCAGGCGGACGGCATTCACCCCAATGCCGAGGGCGTGGCCCGGATCGTTGAGGCGCTTGGGCCCAGTGTGATCGAGTTGATCAACGCCACGAAATGAAAAGGGCCCACGCAGGGCCCAGTTCGCAACGCAGGATATCGCGCCTTATGCGAGGGCGATATTTGCCGCCGATTCACGGCCATCACGGCCCGCTTCGACGTCGAATGTCACTTTCTGGTCGTCGGCCAGACCGGTCAGGCCTGCGCGCTCAACAGCCGAAATATGAACGAAAATGTCCTTGCCGCCGCCATCGGGCGCGATAAAGCCATAGCCTTTGGTTGCGTTAAACCATTTCACGGTGCCACTTGCCATTCTGTGGTCTCCTTCTCAAGTGTTGCTGCCCGCGTTGGTGCGGCAGCCCGGCAAAGTCGTGCAAGATCGAGTGACTGAGCCGTTGATAGGAGCAGATGGTCGATAGCCGTAACGTCGCACTGAAAAATATGGGAGCAGTTTTTTTAAAAATCAAGAGACAAGACGCGATGCGCGGATTGGCGCTTTGTCGATGAATTTTCCGGGTTTGCTGGTGTTAAATGCAAATCCGCCGATCCTGCAGGGCGCAGAACCGGCGGCAATCCGTGGTGTGAAAGAGGGTTACAGAACCGTGACGACGGTGCCGGTCGGCACGCGCTCGTAAAGGTCCTGAACATGCTCGTTGATCATCCGGATACACCCGTTTGATACCGAGCGCCCGATCGAGCCAGGCTCGGTCGTGCCGTGGATCCGGTAATAGGTGTCGCGCCCGTTCTGGAACAGGTAAAGCGCGCGCGATCCAAGCGGGTTGTCCTTGCCGCCCGGCTGAACATAGTCGTTGTCCTTGAACTTGCCATAGGCCCCCGGATCGCGCTCGATCATCTCGTCGGTCGGGCGCCAGGTGGGCCATTTCTTTTTCACGGCAATCGTCGCGGTGCCGGTGAATTCGAGCCCGGCCTTGCCCACGCCGACGCCGTAACGCCGTGCCTTGCCCGGTGCCGTCACGAAATAGAGGAAATGCGCGCGCGGCAGGATGATCAGCTGACCAGGTTCATACTTGGGATCAAAGTCCACCTCTTGCGGGGCGTATCTTGGATCAAGTTCAAAGGCGCTTGCCATGGCAGGCACAAGCGCGGGAAGGGCAGCGGCGGCGAGGCCGGTGGCCATGAATTTGCGGCGTTCGATCATTGGGCGTCTCCTGAAGTGCGGCTTGGAGTATAGATTAACCCGGTAAGGTTGAAACACTCAAAACCTGGTGATGTGGTCATCTTTTGCGCAACTGTGGCGGTGGGGTCGCGACTCAGGCGGGTTCAGATCGCCGCCCAATCGGTGAATTTGAACGGCAGAGTACGCCGCATAAGGGGGCTCACGCGCGCAGGTGGCGGGGTTTTGGCCTTGGTGTCCTTGGCGGGGCGGGTGGCTTGCAGGGTCATGAGGGCCTCCTTTTGCTTGGGCTTATACCCGAGCTAGGCGGTGCTTGGGCCCGTATCCAGAGGGGATCGAAACATCGTGAGCGGGCGTGAGTGGGCGTCAGGACAGCCCAAGGCGCCGTTCGCGCCGCATCACCATCAGGATCGTCATGATCGCGGCAAGCGCGGTGCTCAGCATGATCCAGAGCAGGGCAAACGCGCCGCTCTCGGGGGTCAGAAGCAACCCGGCCAGCGCCGAGAGAGCCGCCCCCAGCCCGATCATCAGTGCCCCCGCCAGCCCGCTCGCGGTACCGGCAAGCTCGGGGCGCACGGACAAGGCACCGGCAGTGGCGTTGGGGATGACCATGCCGTTGCCCAGCCCCATCAGCGTCATCAGCCCGAAAAACGTCAACGGCGTGCCAAGCCCCAGGTAGAACAGCGTAAGGTTCACTGCGATCCCGCCCGCATTGGCCAGAGTGCCCCATAACACCATCCGGTTCACGCCAATCCGGGTGGAAAAGCGCCCCGAGGCGAAGTTGCCGAGGAAGTAGCCGATGGCGGGGGCGCCGAAAAACAGGCCAAGCTTTGCGGGTTCAAGGCCAAACACCTCTGCCCCGACAAAGGGCGCGCCGCCGAGATAGGCAAAGAACGACCCTGACGAAAACCCGGCCGCCAGGGCATAGCCCCAAAAGCGCCGCGAGGTCAGAAGCTCGGGATATTCGCGAAACTGTTGCGCAAGGCTGCGCCCGCTGAGCGGTGCGGTCTCGCCAAGATCGGACCAGGCCAGCCAGAGGATCAGCGCGCCAAGCGCAAACAGGGCCCAGAAGTTGGCCTGCCAGCCGAACAGATTATCCAGCACCCCGCCAAAGGCCGGGCCGACCATCGGCACCACGGCCATGCCCATGGTGACATAGCCGATCATGCTTGCGGCGCGGTCCTGCGGAACCATGTCGCGCACGATGGCGCGGCTCAGGACCATGGCCACGACCACGCTGGCCTGAACCATGCGAAAGGTCAGGAAAACATAGACATTGGGCGCAAAGATACAGCCAAGCGTGGCGAGCAGGAACAGGCTCAGCCCGCCGATGATCACAGGGCGCCGCCCCCAGCGATCCGAAATCGGCCCCATCAGCAATTGCAGCCCGGCATTGACCCCGAGGTAGAGGGCGACCGATAGCTGGATCAGCCGGTATTCGGTGTCAAACCACGCGGTCATGCCCGGCAGGCTTGGCAGGAAAATATTCATTGCCAGTGCCGAAAGCCCTGCCAGCAGAATCAGGGTGATGATATGCGGTGGCGTTGAGCGGTCCAGAAACCGGACCTTGTTTTCCCGATTCATGGGTGTCGGCGTAAAAGGCGCGCGCGGGGAAGTCCATGCTACCCGCCCGATATTCGCAAATTTACATATTTGCCATTTGAGATTTTCACATCTTTGCAAATTTGCGGGATTCTGCTTTGTCCTTGGGCATAAAATGCCTATGGTGCCCGTAATATCGCAAGGGGAGTGCCATGAAAGACATCCTTCAGGAATTGGAAGGCCGCCGCGCCGAAGCCCGTCAGGGCGGTGGACAGCGCCGGATCGACGCCCAGCATGCCAAGGGCAAGCTGACGGCGCGCGAACGTATCGAACTGTTGCTGGACGACGGCAGCTTTGAAGAGTTTGACATGTTCAAGGCGCATCGCTGTACCGACTTCGGCATGGAGCAGGACCGGCCTTACGGCGACGGTGTTGTCACCGGCTGGGGCACGATCAATGGCCGGATGGTCTATGTGTTCAGCCAGGACTTTACCGTTTTTGGCGGCTCGTTGTCCGAAACCCATGCCGAGAAGATCTGCAAGATCATGGATATGGCGATGCAGAACGGTGCGCCGGTGATCGGGATCAACGATTCCGGTGGTGCGCGTATTCAAGAAGGCGTGGCAAGCCTTGCCGGCTATGCCGAGGTGTTCCAGCGCAATATCATGGCCAGCGGTGTGGTGCCGCAGATCAGCCTGATCATGGGCCCCTGTGCCGGCGGCGCGGTTTATTCGCCCGCGATGACCGATTTCATCTTCATGGTGCGCGACAGCTCTTACATGTTTGTGACCGGCCCTGATGTGGTCAAGACCGTCACCAACGAGGTGGTCACCGCCGAAGAGCTTGGCGGCGCCAGCACCCATACCCGTAAATCAAGCGTCGCCGATGGTGCGTTCGAGAACGATGTCGAGGCCCTGGCCGAAGTGCGCCGTCTGGTGGATTTCCTGCCGCTCAACAACCGCGAAAAGCCGCCCGTGCGCCCGTTCTTTGATCAGCCGGGCCGCGTCGAGGAAAGCCTTGATACGCTGATCCCCGACAATGCCCATACGCCTTATGACATGAAGGAACTGATCCACAAGATCGCTGATGAGGCCGATTTTTTTGAGATTCAGGCCGATTATGCCAAGAATATCATCACCGGCTTTATCCGCCTTGAAGGCCAGAGTGTCGGCGTCGTCGCCAATCAGCCGATGGTTCTGGCCGGCTGTCTTGATATCGACAGCTCGCGCAAGGCAGCGCGCTTTGTGCGGTTCTGTGATGCGTTCGAAATTCCGATCCTGACGCTGGTCGATGTGCCGGGCTTTTTGCCGGGGACGAGCCAGGAATTCGGCGGCGTGATCAAACATGGCGCGAAGTTGTTGTTCGCTTATGGCGAGGCGACGGTGCCGAAGGTGACGGTGATCACCCGCAAGGCCTATGGCGGCGCCTATGATGTGATGGCGTCCAAGCATCTGCGCGGTGATTTCAACTATGCCTGGCCGACCGCCGAGATCGCGGTGATGGGCGCCAAGGGGGCGACCGAGATCATCCATCGCGGCGATCTCAAGGATGCCGAAAAGATCGCGGCCCATACCAAGGATTACGAGGATCGGTTCGCCAATCCCTTCGTCGCCGCCGAGCGCGGGTTTATCGACGAGGTGATCCAGCCGCACAGCACGCGCATGCGGGTGAGCCGGGCGTTTGCGTCCTTGCGCAACAAGAAGCTGACCAACCCTTGGAAAAAGCACGATAATATTCCGCTGTAAGGCGAGGGAGGATTGGGGGCCAACCCCCAAACCCCCGGGATATTTAGGGCAAGAAGAAGCAGGGGAAGTGGACAGGGCATGGGCCGGGATCGCTGGTATGAGGTCGAAGAGGGCGGCGCGCTGATCGTGGCGCGGCGGTGGCCTGTTCGGTTTGATCTGGCGGTTGCGACGCAGCTTCCACGGGGCGGACGGCGCTATCTTGCGCATCTTGTGCGCCAAGATGTGTGGCGCGCCTTGCAGGCCCTGCGCGGATTTGTACCGGCGGTGCGGGTGACGCGCTCTGGCGGTGGCCTTGAGGTGGTCGCGGGTGGCGAGGTTCAGGGCCGGTTTGACCGGGTCGATGCCGAGGCAAGGATCGCCGCGGTGCTTGAAAGTCCGGCCAATCGTGCGCGTTGGATGCGGAGGGCGAGATGAGGATCGCGGGGCTGGTTTTGACGCTTTGCCTTGCGCAACAGGCAGCGGCGGCGCAGGAGGAGGCGCTGCTGCTGCCATCGGGGCTTGAGGCGCGGCTTTTGGAGGTGCTGACGGATCGACCGGGCGGGGGGCTTGCTTATCGGTTTCGCTTTGTCGCAGAAGGGTTTACGGGCGGCGAGGCGGCACTTGAGGCGGTCGTGGCGGATATGGATTACCTCTGTCAGACCTACGCCGTGACGCGCCTTCCGGGGATCGGGCCAATGCCGAGCCGGATCGTTATATCACTGGCCGACAGGCCGTCGGAATTCGGGGTGTTTGACCCCGAGGTAACACAGGTTTTCGAAGCCTATAGCGTGCAAGACGGGGTCTGCATCTGGGAGATGTTTTAATGCAAACACAAGATGTTGAGAGACATAGTTCAGGTGAACACCGGAATGAGGCTTTGACGTCACATGAGCGGGTGTTCGCCAATGGCGCGTATTCATTTTTCCGGAATTCGGGTATGGTGGGCGCTGGTTACACCAAGGTAACCTTAACCTCGCCATTCGGACGGACAGGGGCATATTTCCCAATGTCCTCCGTTTGCGTAGACAAGAGAGACAGGAGACATACATGTCGAACAGTATCAAGAGCGTCCTCGCAATTGGCCTTGTGGCCTTTGTCGGGGCTTGTGCACAGCCCGCACAGGAAGAATTCGTCGTTGTCGAGCCCGAGCCGATTTCGGTCGAGCCGGTCATCACCGGTAAATACAAGTAACCTTTTCAAGGTTGCACCGGGACAGGCGACATCGCCTGTCTCGCTTTCGGCACAATGTGCCAAGAGGATAAACATAATTGACCTAGGTCAATACACGCTTCTTCTGGATTCGGATACTCAATCTGTCGGTGATTTCAAACACGGGCACCGAACAAAGCCTCAAGAGGAAGATAAATGTTTTATAAAGCAAAAACTGCATTCTGTTTCGCCGCAATTAGCGGACTCGTGGCCTGTGGCCAGCAGGAACCGCCGTCGCCTATCGGTGTTCAGCCAGGTTTCACAAAATATGGCGAAGCCATTTGTCCTGAGAACATGGTCTTGTCTGGCGATCTCTGTGTCTCGCCAGAATCCGCAGCGGCAGCCGCTGCTTCCGGCGTTGACATCGTTAACGGTGGTGGCGCCAATGGCGCCGCAGCGGGGAGCACAGGCGGTACAGATCCGGGTACAGATCCGGGTACGGACCCGGGTACAGATCCGGGTACGGACCCAGGTACAGGGCCTGGACCGGGGGCTGGGCCGGGCTCGGGTGCCGGTCCTGGACCGGGCGCCGGCGCGGGGTCTGGCGGCGGCGTATAGGCCGCACCCATTCAATAGGCACTCGTCCATCCCGCAGGCGGCTGCGGGATGGACCACGGCCCCCTTTGCCGCATTTGGGGCCCTGTCATGATCAAGCACCGCGGTTTTCCCGGACGTCTTCCGGGCACGGATTTTCAATTTGTTATTCGCCGCGCCAACCCCAAGGGCGCCACACCGCTGACCGAGCGCGAGAGGTTTCGCGACCGCAAGCCCGCAGACCGGCGCGCCGATGCTGGCTTTCTGCGTGCGCTCTGGGAGCATTTTGGCGATCAGCCGTTTGAGCGTGGCAATCTGGATGCCGGGCGTCTGGCCTGGTTGTTTGGGCGCGAGGTGAAAGCCTTTGAAGAGAGCTTTGACCCTGAAAGCTATGACGCTTTACTGGTGATTGATGTGGCTGTGGCGCGGTCCTCTTTTCCCGAAGCGTTCAGCGACCGGGGGGATGAGTGATGGCGCTGGTCGGCGTGAAATTGCCCATGGGTTGTAAAAACGCGCGAGATACAGCCGATGCGGTTGTATCTCGCGTTTTCAGCTTGGCCAGAGCGCATGATATCGGCAATGTAACACAGGTGATGGAAGCCCTTCCCCAAGGGGCGTTGACCAAACGTCTGATCCGTTACCCTTCCCTTCACGGGCGGTGCTGTGCTGGCTGGCACAGGCCGCCCGTTTTTTCTTTGAGGATGGGCGGCTGCGCGTCTCGGCGGTGGCTTGCCGATCAGCGCTTCGCAATAGATGATCGCTTTGACGGCACTTATGATATGGCGTTGACTGGGCGTGATATCCAGTCGCGTATTTCAGGAGACGAACCAACATGCAGACAATTCAACGCAAAGTTATCCCGATGTTCTCGGCCCTTGCCCTCACGGCGCTTGCGGCCTGTGGTGACACCGTGCCCGAACAGGCGCTTTTGGGCGGCGGTGCCGGTGCGGTCACCGGCGCTGTGGTTGGCGGAAGCGTCATCACTGGGGCCGCTGTCGGTGCTGCGGGCAATGTCGTTTATTGTCAGGCTTACCCAAGCCGCTGTAACTAAAAAGAATTCAAGCCGCGCGCCGGGCCTTTTGCCCGTGCCGTGCGATGCTGAGACCCGGACCATCGGCGCATAGCGCGTCGGTGGTCTTTTTTATGCAGGATCCGTGCGCGCAGACGTGCGGCCAAGAACCGGAAAGAAGGGACCCAAGATGTTCAAGAAGATCCTGATCGCAAACCGTGGCGAGATCGCCTGTCGGGTGATCAAAACCGCGCGCGCCATGGGTATCAAGACGGTGGCGATCTATTCGGAAGCCGACCGTAATGCGTTGCATGTGCGGATGGCCGATGAGGCGGTTCATATCGGTCCCGCACCGGCCAGTGAATCCTATATCGTGATCGACAAGGTGATGGATGCCATCCGCCGGACCGGCGCAGAGGCGGTGCATCCGGGCTATGGCTTTCTGTCGGAAAACCCCAAGTTCGCCGAGGCGCTCGAGGCCGAGGGTGTTGCCTTTATCGGGCCGCCGGTTAATGCGATCAAGGCGATGGGTGACAAGATCACCAGCAAGAAGATCGCCCAAGAGGCCAGCGTCAGCACGGTTCCGGGCTATATGGGCCTGATCGAGGATGCCGAGGATGCGGTCAAGATCTCCAACGAGGTCGGCTATCCGGTGATGATCAAGGCCAGTGCCGGCGGCGGCGGCAAGGGCATGCGGATCGCCTGGAATGACGACGAGGCGCGTGAAGGCTTTCAAAGTTCCAAGAACGAGGCCGCCAGCAGCTTTGGCGATGACCGGATTTTCATCGAGAAATTCATCACCCAACCGCGCCATATCGAAATTCAGGTGCTCTGTGACAGCCATGGCAACGGCATCTATCTGGGAGAGCGCGAATGCTCGATCCAGCGGCGGCAACAGAAGGTCATTGAAGAGGCACCAAGCCCGTTCCTTGACGAAGCCACCCGCAAGGCGATGGGCGATCAGTCGGTCGCGCTTGCCCAGGCGGTGGGCTATGCCTCGGCCGGGACGGTGGAATTCATCGTCGATGGCGCGCGCAACTTCTATTTCCTCGAAATGAACACCCGCCTTCAGGTCGAGCATCCGGTGACCGAGCTGATCACCGGGGTCGATCTTGTGGAGCAGATGATCCGCGTCGCTTACGGCGAAAAGCTTGCGATGGCACAGAGCGACGTCAAGTTGACCGGTTGGGCGATGGAAAGCCGGCTTTATGCGGAAGACCCCTATCGTGGCTTCCTGCCCTCGATTGGCCGTCTGACCCGCTATCGTCCGCCGCAGGAGCTTGCGATCGAGGGGGCCGTGGTGCGCAATGATACCGGCGTCTTTGAGGGCGGCGAAATCAGCATGTATTACGATCCGATGATTGCCAAGCTGTGCACATGGGGCCACACCCGCTCCGAGGCGATCGAGGGCATGCGCAATGCGCTTGATGCCTTCGAGATGGAAGGCGTCGGGCATAACCTGCCGTTCCTGAGCGCGGTGATGGATCACCCCAAGTTTGTGGCTGGCGAGATGACCACCGCCTTTATCGAAGAAGAATATCCCGATGGATTTGAAGGGGTTACCCTTGGAGTTGATGCGTTGCGCGCAATTGCGGCAAGCTGTGCGGCGATGCACCGTGTCGCCGAAATCCGACGCACCCGCGTGTCGGGCCGCATGGACAACCATGAACGCCACGTCGGCGACGATTGGGTTGTGTCGCTTCAGGGCGACAGCTTTGCGGTGACGATTGATGCCGACAAATCCGGCGCTAACGTCAAGTTTGAGGATGGTGACAGCCTCCGGGTGACAAGCGACTGGACGCCGGGCGATCAGCTTGCGACGCTGATTGTTGATGACAAGCCGCTGGTGTTGAAGGTTGGCAAGATTTCGGGCGGTTTCCGGATCCGCTCGCGCGGTGCCGACCTCAAGGTGCATGTGCGCACCCCGCGCCAGGCCGAACTGGCCGCGTTAATGCCTGAGAAACTGCCGCCTGATACATCGAAACTGCTGCTCTGTCCGATGCCGGGTCTGATCGTCAAGGTCAACGTCGCCGTCGGTGACGAGGTGCAGGAAGGTCAGGCGCTTTGCACCGTGGAGGCGATGAAGATGGAAAATATCCTGCGGGCCGAGAAAAAGGTTACTGTGACGAAGCTTAACGCGACCCCCGGTGACAGCCTTGCGGTTGACGATGTGATCATGGAGTTCGAATAAATCATGATCGGGGTCGCCGCTCATATGCGTAATGCGATGTCTATGCTGGTGCTTATGGCGCTGGTTTCGGCCTGCGCGCGTGATGAAGAGGCGGCCCAGAGAGATCGGCTTGAACAATGGTTCAGCCTTGGCGAAACGGTTGAGTTCAAGGCCGAGCGAGACTGCGCGGCAGGGGTGTACCAGGTCAAGAGCGGCAGGGTGAAGGCCGCCATGCCGCTGACCGATAACGTTGGCGAGATGGGGCGCGTGCTTGCTGCGCGCGGGGTCGTGGCGATGGCGCGCGCGGGGCAATCGCCGGATCAGTCAATGGTCGCGCTTGCAAATTTCGACCGCGCCGTCGGAATGCAAATGCGCCGCGCAGGCCTTGAGGCGCGCGCCTGCATGGGCGAGATCACCGAAAGCGCGTTTCGTCATGCGATCGTCACCACCGGCGCAACCCTTGCCTATGAAAAGGAGAGTGGTGCCTTGATGCTGCTCGAGCCGAGATCAGGGCTTCTGGTTGTTGCGATGGGGGCCGGATAGATGGCGCGCCGGTCTCAGCTTCCGCCTGTATGGTCGCGCAATTCCTGCTGGCGCACCGGCAATTTGTCGATGCTGCGGGTGATTTCACGCACCCGCCAGGGCGCCGGTTTGCGCAGGTATATGACCCCGTCCTTGCCCACCAGCACCAGAGAAAACCCGCGCGGGCGCAGGGCCTTGCGCAGTTCGGATCGGGCCGCAGGATCGGTATCGGTCAAAACCACCACATCGCGTTCTTCCAGCACATCGAGCCGCTCGGTGATATATCCCATCTGCTCCACATATCGAGGATCTGCGGGCGTATCGGCAAAGACAATAAGCGGTCGTTTAATCCATAGAAATTCATTCAAATTTGTGGTTGTCCCGTCAATGATGGGGCTGTCCACAGGGTCTTGGCTCGCGTCTTGCGCGATGGCTGCTGTGGCAGTAAATGCCATAAAAACAAGGAATAATAAGGGTTTCATCGGTTCTCCTACCAAACAAGATATAGGGGGGATGACCGCAATTGCGAAGGGGCAATTTCGGCAGGTCCGAAGAATTTTACGATTAATGCCATGGTCAGGATTTCGCGAGCAGAGTGGCGGGGTTGAAAGAAATCACCCGCAAGACGCGGCGATCGGGCGAAAGGCACGTATTGATATGGAAATCATCCTGCATCTGGGGGCGCACAGAACCGCCTCGACCAGCTTCCAGCATTATATGAACGCCAATCGCAAGGTGCTTGAAGCGCAGGGAATTGGATATTGGAGCCCGGATGTGACGCGCGACGGGGTGCTGACCGGGGTTATTCCGGTGGCGGGGCGCCGTACGGCGACGGAGCAGCTTGACCGTGCCCGCGGTCGCATCGCTCTCCGCCTTCACAGGGCCGAGGCGGCAGGGCTTCGCCAGCTTGTTGTCAGTGACGAGAACATGATCGGTGCGCCGCGCCGCAATTTGCGCGACAACCGGCTTTATGGCGGCATCGGGGATCGCATGGCGCGCTTTGCCAACGCATTTGACAGGCGCATTACCCGCGTTGCCGTTTCGGTGCGCGGTCAGGATGCCTGGTGGTCCTCGGCGATGGCCTTTGCGGTGGGACGGGGGCACCGGGTGCCTGGCCCGGACGATCTTGGCCGGCTGGTCACGGTGAACCGCCACTGGCGCGATGTGATCACCGATCTGGCCTGTGCCGTGCCCGGCGCGGAAATTCTCGTTCTGCCGCATGAGGTCTATGCCGGTCTGCCGGAAGAGAAGCTGCGCCAGATGACCGGCATCGACAGCCCGCCGCGCAAAGCGGCGCGTGAATGGCTGAACCGCGCGCCCGATCTGGAGGAGCTGCGCAAACTGGTGACGGCGCGGGGCGGCGATGCCGCGCGTCTTGGCGAAGGCACGGGCCGTTGGCGCCCGTTTGACCGATATCAGACATTGGCCCTGCAAGAGGCTTATTCCGACGATCTGTTCTGGCTGAGTGCCGGGGCCGATGGTCTGGCACGATTGACAGAGGAAACCGGACCGGTGAAGGCGGGACAAAACCCGCCCATCGGCCAGACGACAAGAGGACATCCGAATGACGAAGAAGAAAGACGACTGGCGTAAACTGGCCGAAGCAGAGCTGCGGGGTCGCCCGCTGGACGATCTGACCTGGAACACCCTTGAGGGCATCCCGGTACAGCCGCTTTATACCGAAGACGATGTCGCGGACCTGCCCCATATGGGCACGATCCCCGGACAGGCGCCCTTTACGCGCGGCGTCAAGGCGACGATGTATGCCGGGCGGCCCTGGACGATCCGGCAATATGCCGGCTTTTCCACCGCCGAGGAATCCAACGCCTTTTACCGCCGCAACCTGGCTGCGGGCCAGCAGGGCGTTTCGGTGGCCTTCGATCTTGCCACCCACCGCGGATATGACAGCGACCACCCCCGCGTTGAAGGCGATGTCGGTAAGGCCGGCGTGGCCATCGACAGCGTCGAGGATATGAAAATCCTGTTCGACGGCATCCCGCTTGACAAGGTCAGCGTGTCGATGACGATGAACGGCGCCGTGATCCCGGTTCTGGCCAGCTTTATCGTCGCCGGTGAAGAACAGGGCCATGACAAAAGCGTACTGTCGGGCACCATTCAGAACGACATTCTGAAAGAGTTCATGGTGCGCAACACCTATATCTATCCGCCCAAGCCCAGCATGCGGATCATCAGCGATATCATCGAATATACCAGCAACGAGATGCCGAAATTCAACTCGATCAGCATCTCGGGCTATCACATGCAAGAGGCCGGCGCGAACCTTGTCCAGGAGCTGGCCTATACCCTTGCGGACGGTCGCGAATACGTGCGCGCCGCGATCGAGGCGGGCATGGATGTTGACAGGTTCGCCGGGCGGCTGAGCTTTTTCTTTGCCATCGGCATGAACTTTTTCATGGAAGCGGCCAAGCTGCGCGCCGCGCGTCTGTTGTGGCACCGCATCATGACCGAGTTCGGCGCCAAGAACGAGCGCTCGAAAATGCTTCGGACCCATTGCCAGACCAGCGGCGTGAGTTTGCAGGAGCAAGACCCCTATAACAACGTGATCCGCACCGCCTATGAGGCGATGAGCGCGGTGTTGGGCGGCACGCAAAGCCTTCATACCAACGCGCTTGACGAGGCGATTGCCCTTCCGACCGAATTCAGCGCCCGGATTGCACGCAATACGCAGTTGATCTTGCAGGAAGAAACCGGCGTCACCAATGTGGTCGATCCGCTGGCCGGGTCGTATTACGTTGAAAAGCTGACCGCTGATCTGGCCGACAAGGCCTGGGAATTGATCGAAGAGGTCGAGGCGATGGGCGGCATGACCAAGGCGGTTGAATCCGGCATGCCCAAGCTGCGCATCGAGGAAACCGCCGCCACGCGGCAGGCGATGATCGACCGGGGCACCGAGGTGATCGTCGGCGTCAACAAGTACCGCAAGGACAAGGAAGACCCGATCGACATTCTGGATGTGGACAACGTTGCCGTGCGCGAGAGCCAGATCGTCCGCCTGAAAAACATTCGCGACAGCCGTGATGAGGCCGCCTGTCAGGCGGCGCTTGACGAGCTAACGCGCCGCGCCAAAGAGGGCGGCAATCTTCTGGAAGGCGCGGTCGAGGCCGCGCGTGCCCGTGCCACCGTAGGAGAGATCAGCATGAGCCTTGAAAAGGAATTCGGCCGTCATCGCGCCGAAGTAAAAACCCTGGCCGGCGTCTATGGCGCCGCCTATGCGGGCGACGAAGGCTTTGCCGCGATCCAGAAATCGGTCGAGGATTTTGCCGAAGAAGAGGGCCGCCGCCCCCGGATGCTTGTGGTCAAGATGGGCCAGGACGGCCATGATCGCGGTGCCAAGGTGATTGCCACCGCCTTTGCCGATATCGGCTTTGACGTCGATGTTGGCCCGCTGTTTCAGACTCCGGACGAGGCCGCGCAGGATGCGGTGGATAACGACGTGCATGTGGTCGGCATCAGCTCTCAGGCGGCGGGGCACAAGACCCTGGCGCCCAAGCTGATTGCGGCGCTGCGCGAAAAGGATGCGGGCGAGATCATCGTGATCTGTGGCGGCGTCATTCCGCAACAGGATTACGACTTTCTGAAAAAAGCGGGTGTGAAGGCCATCTTCGGCCCCGGGACCAATATCCCCGAGGCCGCCAAGGACATCTTGCGGCTGATCCGCGAGGCGCGCGCCTGAGGTAAGGGCGCCGGGAGGACCCCGGCCTGTCCCAATCCGCTTGACCTGAAAGGTGGCGAAGCAGAGCAAGTTTTGCCATCTCACGGGTGCGTATGACTATGACTCTGCGGTTCACGCAAACCATACCGATTTGAAAACACAGTGTCTCCGTGTTAAAAATTTGACAGGGTGGCTTTGTCCTATACCATATCTGGTAATTAATTCGGGTTATTAACCATAGTTGCGAGGGTCTTATGGGTTTACTTTCCTCACTTACCGCCGGTTTTGCCTTGGCCGTTTTTGCATCCCCAGGGTTTGCCGAGGGGCCGCGTGTTTATGCCTATGAGAGCGGTGCAAATTATTGCCCAACCGGGCTTCAGCCGGTATCGCTTAACGGCGTGATCTGCTGCGGCCAGCCGAACCAAGTGAAATCCTATCAACAGGTCAAGGCGCATCCGGTGCGCAAGAAAATCCGTCACCACCGCGCGACACAGGTCAGCGCACGCGCGCACCTCGATTGCCCGGTGGGGGCCAAAGGCTGCAACTGATCCGGGGCGATCACGTAAACCTATCCTGAACAGGGCGTAAACCTATCCTGAACAGGGCGTGCGGCATGCGCGCCCTGTTTGTCATTTCACAGCCCAAAAGGCGCTCAGAGCAGCGTCAGATCCGCCGCCATCTTGCGCCCGTCGCGCCCTTCCTGAAGCTCGAACCCGACCTTCTGATCGTCGGCAAGGCCCGTCAGCCCCGAGCGTTCGACCGCAGAGATATGCACAAACACATCCTGACCGCCGCCATCGGGGGCAATAAATCCGTAACCCTTTGTCGTATTGAACCATTTCACGGTGCCAGTTGGCATTCCGCTTCTCCTTTTCGTCGCTCTTCCCCGGGATTATGCCGGGCCATATGGCGCAGGACGGGGGCAAAGAGGTCGCCCGCGATGCCATGCGTCACAGGTTGAATGATTGCATTGCCTTTGTAAAAATCAAGCGAAACTCCGTGACGGGCGGGAAATTGCCCGTTATTGAGGCGACAAAAGAGGGGCCTGTGATGATCCTATACGGTTTGAAAACCTGTGATACCTGCCGCAAGGCGTTGAAATCGCTTGAGAGTGCAGAGTTTTGCGATGTGCGATCCGAGGGTGTGCCGCAAGACGTGATGGCCGCCGCGCTTGCGCAATTTGGGGAGGCTTTGGTCAATCGCAAGTCCACAACCTGGCGGGGATTGAGCGAATCTGAACGCGCCCGTGCCCCGCTTGACCTTTTGGCAGAGCACCCAACCCTGATGAAACGCCCGCTGATTGACGCAAACGGCACGCTTTATCTTGGCTGGGGCAGCGACACGCAAACGGCGCTTCTTGGATAGTGCGCGAAAATCCCTATATACACGAATAACTTAGTAAGGAGCGGTCATGCGCAGCGCAGCGATGGTATTGGGGATAATCGGCGGCATTCTGGCGATCCTCGTGGGGTTTTTCAGCTATGGCTATACCGAGGCCATCGACCACTTTGGCGAGATCGAAGGCCTGGCCCAGCAGGTCAGCGACCCGGCCCTGATCCGCACCGCAAGCTTTCTGGCGCCCTTGCTGGCCATCGCCGGCGGTGCCATGGCCAAGATGCGCGCGCTTTGGGGTGGTATCTTGCTGCTGATCTCGGCGGGGTTGATGTATTACGCCTTCGGGTTTGGCGTGTTTACCATGTTCCCGCTCGGCTTTACCGGGCTGGCCGGTGTTTTGGCGATTGCCGCGGGCAAGCCGGACGAACCCAAGTCGCATTTTTGACGCGTTCCCCGCACGCCCGTTCAAAGGCGCGCGGGGCAGGGATTACGTCAGATCGGGCGGCGTGGCCTCTTTTGCAAGCGCCACGGCGACCTCTTCCAGCGTCTGAACGCTGGAGTGTTTTTCCCCCAAGCGCCTGACGGACAAGGTTTTTTCGTCGACTTCGCGCATGCCGCAGGCCAGGATCACCGGCACCTTGCCAAGCGAATGTTCGCGGACCTTGTAGTTGATCTTTTCGTTGCGCACATCGGCTTCGGCGCGCACGCCAAGCGCGACGAGCTTGGCGGTGACTTCTTGCACATAATCATCCGCATCCGACACGATCGAGGCGACAACCACCTGACGCGGCGCAAGCCAGAACGGCAGTTTACCCGCATGTTCCTCGATCAGGATGCCGATAAAGCGCTCGAACGAGCCCAGAACCGCGCGGTGCAACATGACCGGGCGATGCTTGGCCCCATCGGTGCCGATATAACTCGCATCCAGACGCTCGGGCAGGTTGGGGTCAACCTGAAGCGTGCCGCACTGCCAGTCGCGGCCAATCGCGTCGGTCAGAACGAATTCAAGCTTGGGCCCGTAAAACGCGCCTTCGCCGTCCTGAAGTTCGTAGCCATACCCGGCCGCCTTGCAGGCATCGCCAAGGGCGGCCTCAACCCGATCCCAGCTTTCCTCGGACCCGATCCGCTTTTCCGGGCGGGTCGATAGCTTGATCGTCCAGTCGTTAAAGCCAAGGTCGGCGTAAATCCCGGCCAGGAATTCGATGAACTTCTTGGTTTCCACCTCGATCTGATCATCGGTGCAGAAAATATGCGCGTCGTCCTGGGTAAAGCCACGCACCCGCATGATCCCATGCAGCGCGCCCGAGGGTTCATAGCGGTTACAGCTGCCGAATTCGGCCATCCGCAGCGGCAGATCGCGGTAGGATTTGAGGCCCTGATTGAACACCTGCACATGGCAGGGACAGTTCATCGGCTTGAGCGCATTCACCGTCTTTTCGCGGGCGTGCTCTTCGTCGACTTCGACGATGAACATATGTTCCTGGTAGTTGTCCCAATGGCCGGATTCTTCCCAGAGCTTGCGGTTGACCACCTGCGGGGTGTTCACCTCGACATAGCCATCGCGGTTTTGCTTGCGACGCATGTAATCCTGAAGCGTGGTGTAGATTTTCCAGCCGTTGGGGTGCCAGAAAATCTGGCCCGGCGCCTCTTCCTGCATATGGTAGAGGTCCATCTCGCGGCCAAGCTTGCGGTGGTCACGCTTTTCGGCCTCTTCAAGGAAGGTCATGTATTCCTTGAGTTTTTCCTTGCCGGTAAAGGCCACGCCATAGATCCGCTGAAGCATCTTGCGATCACTGTCGCCGCGCCAATAAGCGCCGGCCACCGACATCAGTTTGAACGCATCCGCCGGAAGCTGACCGGTGTTTTGCAAATGCGGACCACGGCAGAGATCCTGCCAGGCCCCATGCCAATACATCCGCAGCGGCTCGTCGCCGGGGATCGCCTCGATCAGCTCCACCTTGAAGGGCTCGTTATTGTCCTCGTAATGCTTGATGGCGCGGGCACGATCCCAGATTTCGGTCCGCACAGCGTCGCGCAGGTTGATGATTTCCTTCATCTTTTTCTCGATCAGGCCCAGATCTTCCGGCGTGAACGGCTCGGCGCGGTCAAAATCGTAATACCAGCCATTGGCGATGACCGGGCCGATGGTGACCTTGACGTCGGGCCAAAGCTCCTGCACGGCGCGCGCCATCACATGCGCAAGGTCATGACGGATCAGCTCAAGCGCCGGGGTCTCTTCCTTGAGGGTGTTGATGCTGATGCGCGCGTCCTGCGTGATCGGCCATTGCAGATCCCAGTGCTGGCCATCGACATAGGCCGAAATCGCCTTTTTGCCAAGCGAGGTCGAGATGTCTGCGGCCACCTCGCCGGGGGTGATGGCGGGCGCATACTCGCGCACAGAGCCGTCGGGAAAAGTAAGGGAAATCTGGGCCATAGTGCGGCTCCTCGTCGGTTTGGCGCCCACGGAGCGCCCGGTTGCGGGTCAATCAGGACCGTATGCCCCCCGGTGGCGCGCGCGTCAAGACCCGCCGCCGCGCTTTGACTGCCTGGATTGACCGTGTTCTTTTGCATACAAAGAATATTCGTAACACATTGACGCAGTTTGAAAAAATTAATGGACTTGTCGCAAATGATGCCTAATTTGCCGCATATGGGAATCACTCCATATTTCGCGAAACACTCAACCAAAGGGGCGCATCGCATGCCGACCTATAATTCAAATTTCGAACTGACCGTTGAAGATATGGACCTGATCGAAACCTCGCTGCGCCATACCAAGGCAGAGTTGGCCGCACAGGTTGACAAGACCGGTGACAGTGCCGCAGACAGGGATGAGACCTTGCGCCAGATTCATGATCTTCTGGGGCGCTTGCATAACCAGAAAGTGTTTTACCGTCCGCGTGAGGGGGCGTATGTCGGGGGCTGATTTGCTCCGGGGGCGCTTTGAAAACACTCGTCCAAAACCTGACCGCGCGGCTTGTCTCCTCTGACATGACCGGTGGCGAGGCGCGCAATGCACGCCGCCACGTTTTGGCCATTACGCTGACCAAGATCGCCGATGGCCTGATTGACCCAAAGCTGGTGCTGAGCTGGCTTCTGGGCATTCTGGGGGCACCGGCGGTTTTCGTGGGTCTTCTTGTGCCGATCCGCGAGGCGGGTGCTCTCTTGCCGCAGCTTGTGTTCGGCGCCCGGATGCAACGATTGCGCCAGCGGCGTTGGGTCTGGGTGGCGGGAAGCGCGGTGCAGGGGAGCGCGGCCGCTTTGATCGCCGGGGCGGCACTTGTGCTTGAGGGCTGGCCCGCGGGTTTTGTGATCTGCGCGCTTTTGGCGGTGCTGGCACTGGCGCGTGCGGCCTGTTCGGTGTCTTACAAGGATATCCTTGGAAAAACCGTCGGCCAATCGCGGCGCGGGGCTGTGACCGGGCTTGGCGGATCGGTTTCGGCGGCGGCGGTGCTTGTGTTTGCGGGGCTGCTTTTGACCGGGGTTTTGCAGACGCGCGTCGCGATCGTCGGCGCCATTGGGGTGGCGGCGCTGGCCTGGGGGCTTGCGGCGATCATCCTGGCGCAGCTTAATGAGGACGACAGCAGGCCCGAAACCGCCAGTGCGGCGCGCGGATACCTCGCGATCCTGCGCAATGACGCCAATTTGCGCCGCTTCATCCTTGTGCGCGGTTTGCTGGTCTCAACCGCTCTGGCGCCGCCCTATTTGGTGCTTTTGTCGGCGCAGGGGGGGGCGGCGCTCAACACCCTTGGGGCGCTTGTGCTTGCCTCTTCGGGGGCCTCGTTCCTCAGCTCTTATATCTGGGGGCGGATGGCCGATCGCCATAGCCCGAAGGTGCTTCTGCTGGCCGGGGTCGGCGCCGGATGTGCCATGCTGGCGGCGATCTTTGCCGAGGGTCTTGGGCTTGCCAGCAACCCCGGCGTGATCCCGGCGATCCTGTTTGCCTTGATGCTTGCCTATCACGGGGGGCGTCAGGCGCGATCGGTCTACCTTGTTGATATGTCGGACGAAAACAAACGCTCGCAAAACGCCGCGCTGGCCAATACCGCCATCGGGATCATCCTGTTGCTGGCCGGGGTCTTTGGTGGCGCGTTATCGTTCATCGGCCCGACCGGCGCACTTGCGGGCTTTGCGGCGATGGCGTTCCTTGGCGGCGGCCTTGCCCTGACGTTGCGATCCGTCGACGTTTAGGGGGCAAATACCGGTTTGCCCGTCGCCGCGTCGCGGTGCATGATCGCGCGATGAAACGACGGAGGATGCGATGACCGATCCCGCTTATCTGATCACCGACACGGGCCGTAAGCTGGCCTATCACCAGAGCCCCGGCGCGGCCCCCGGCGTGGTGTTTCTGGGCGGGTTCAAATCCGACATGGAGGGCACCAAGGCGCTTTACCTTGAGGAGTGGGCCCGCAAGGCCGGGCGTGCCTTTCTGCGGTTTGACTATTCCGGTCATGGGCAATCGTCGGGGGCCTTCACCGAGGGGTGCATTGGCGATTGGGCGGCGGATGCAAAGGCGGCGATCACCGCGCTGACGAATGGCCCGCAGGTTCTGGTTGGCTCGTCCATGGGCGGCTGGATATCCTTGCTGCTCGCGCGCGCGATGCCGGACCGTGTGGCCGGGCTTGTCACCATCGCCGCCGCGCCGGATTTTACCGAAGATTCCATGTGGGGCGGATTTGACGACGCGCAGCGCGCCGAACTGGCCGACAGAGGGCAAGTCGCCCTGCCAAGCGAGTATGGCGAGCCTTATATCATCACCCGTCGCCTGATTGAGGATGGCCGCGATCACCTGGTTTTGCGCGATCCGCTGAATTTGCCGTTCGGTGTTCGATTTTTGCAAGGAAATGCTGATAAAGATGTGGATATGTCGGTTGCAATGCGGCTTTTGGACCACTCAACCGGCCCGGATATGCGCCTTACACTGGTCGATGGGGCCGATCATCGGTTCTCTGATCCTGCCTGTCTCGCGCTTATTGCGCGCTCGGTCGAAGAGGTTCTTGCCGGGGCAGTGGGGCTCTGATGCGCGGGGCGCTGAAATGGCTTGGGCGGGCGGTTTTGGCGTTTGTCCTGCTGGCCATCGCCGGTTTCGTGCTGGCCCCCATTGAGGAGATCGCCGCGCCCGCGCCGTTCGAGTCGCGCAAGTTTGGCAAAGGCGTCGGCGTTTACCTCGAAAGCGTTGAATCCGCCTATTCCGACATCCGCCCCGATAGCCAGAAGCGTGTGATCTGGGCCGGACAGGCCGAGACGCGTACGCCGATTTCAGTGGTCTATCTGCACGGGTTTTCCGCCTCTAGCCAGGAAATCCGCCCGGTGCCGGATCGCATGGCCGAGGCGCTTGGCGCCAACCTTGTCTACACCCGGTTTCGCGGCCATGGCCGCACGCCCGATGCCATGGGCGAGGCCACCGTCAGAGACTGGATGAATGACGCCGCCGAGGCCCTGGCGGTGGCGCGCGCGGTTGGGGGGCGGGTGATCGTGCTTGCCACCTCGACCGGCGCCACCATCGCTGCCGCCGCGCTGCATGACCCGGCGCTGCGCGAGGGTGTGGCAGGGGTGATCATGGTCTCGCCCAATTTCGGGATCAATAATCCGATGGCGCCGCTCTTGACGCTTCCGGGCGCGCGGCATTGGCTGCCGCTTCTGGCGGGAAAGCGGCGCAAGTTTGAACCGCGCAGCCGGTTGCAGGCCGCCGAATGGACCACCGAATATCCAAGCGCGGCGGTCTTTCCGATGGCGGAGATCGTGGCCCATGCGCGCGGGCTTGACTACGGCGATGTGACGGTCCCGGCGCTGTTTTACTATTCGGATGACGACAAGGTGGTGCGCCCCGACCTGACGGCGGGGATCGAGCAGGGCTGGGGCGGGCCGGTGACCCGGATGCGCCCCGCGCTTGCGCCGGGGGACGACGCCTATGCCCATGTGATTGCGGGCGATATCATGTCGCCCGGCAATACCGAGGGCGCCATCGCGCTCATGCTGGGCTGGATCAACGGCATATTATAGCCCGCGCGGGCGCATTGGCTTGACCATAGGGTTCGATCTGGTGTCAATCTGGGGCGAGCCGGTTTGGTCCGGGATCGAGTAAAAGGATGTTTCATGACCCATGATCCGGTGGTGTTTTTGCCCGGCATGATGTGCGACGCGCGGCTTTTCACACAGCAATTGACGGATTTGAGCCGCGACACGGCGGTCACGACGGCCCCGATTACGGGCGGCGACCGGGTTGAGGAAATCGCATCGTCCCTGCTTGACGTGCTGCCCCGGCGCTTTGCGCTGGCGGGGCTTTCGATGGGCGGGATTGTCGCGATGGAGATTTTGCGCCGGGCCCCAGACCGGGTGTCGCGGATCGCGCTGATGGATACCAATCCGCTTGCCGAGACACCGCAATCGGCCACCGCTTATGAGCCGTTTATCATCAAGCTTCGCTCGGGCAGCCTTGCCGATGCGGTGCAGAGTTTCTTGTTGCCGGAATATCTGGCGCCGGGCACTGGGCGCGCGGCGATCACCGCGCATCTTACTGAAATGGCAGAGAATATTGGCGCTGATGCGATTGTGCGCCAGGTTCGGGCACTACAGCGCAGGCGTGATTATCAATCGGTGCTCAGGCGCTGCAAGGTGCCGACATTGGTGCTCTGCGGGCGCCATGACGGGCTAACGCCGGTCAAGCGCCACAGCTTCATGGCCGACCTGATTCCCTATGCAAGCCTGTCGGTGATCGAGGGGGCGGGCCATCTGCCCCCGATGGAAGCGCCCGAGGCGACGACTGCTGCGTTGCGCGCCTGGCTGGAACAGCCGTTCGTGCTGCAAAAGCGGGTGGATGCCTGAGCACCATTTTGCGGGTGCAAACAAATCGGGCCGCTGAGAAGATCAGCGGCCCTTTTGTTATAAGGATGGGGTCAACCGTTCGCGGCGAGGTTCTTGTTGGCCGCTTTGGGTGTCGCTTTGGCGGCTTTTGCCGGGGCAGGGGCCGCCGAATTGGCGTCGATGAAATCAAGCACCAGCGGGCGGATGTTGTTGCGCCAGCTACGCCCGGCAAAGATGCCGTAATGGCCGGCCTCAGGCTCAAGATAGCTGGCCTTTTTCTCATCCGGAAGACCGGTGCAAAGCGCCAGAGCGGCGACACATTGGCCCGGCGCCGAAATGTCATCCTTGCCACCTTCCACGGTTTTCACGGCGACATTGGTGATCTTGCCGATATCAACCTGATGGCCATTCACGACAAAACGGTTCTGGGCAATTTCGAGGCCCTTGAAGATCCGCTCGACCGTGGAGAGGTAGAATTCCGCAGGCATATCCATCACGGCCAGATATTCATCGTAGAACTTGTTGTGGGCATCGTGATCGCCGGCCTCGCCGCGCGCGACGCGGGCGATCTGATCCGAGAAGGCCTGCGCATGGCGCTCGCCATTCATCGACACGAAAGACGCCAGTTGCAGAAGGCCCGGATAAACCATCCGGCCAACGCCCTTGCGCTGAAAGCCGACCCGCTGGATCATGGTTTCTTCAAGCTGGCCCATGGTGACGCGGCGACCAAAGTCGGTGACATCTGTCGGGGTTGCGTCGGGGTCAATCGGGCCACCGATAAGGGTCAGGGTGCGCGGCTGTGCGTCGGGGTCCAGCTCGGCCAGATAGGCGGTGGCGGCAAGGGTCAGCGGCGCGGGCTGACAGACGGCGATCACATGCAGGTCCGAGCCAAGCTCGCGCATGAAATCCATCAGGTAGACGGTGTAATCTTCAATGTCGAACTTGCCTTCCGAGACCGGAATGTCGCGGGCATTGTGCCAATCGGTGACATAGACGTCGCAATCGGGCAAAAGCGAGCGCACGGTAGAGCGCAGAAGCGTCGCATAGTGGCCCGACATCGGCGCCACGAGCAGAACCCGGCGCGCCGTCGGTGCGCGGCCTGCGACATTGAAGTGAATGAGGTCGCCAAAAGCACGTTGCACGGTCGTTTCGACGGTGACGATATGGTCACGCCCGTCGTCGCCGGTGATGGTGTCGATACCCCAGTCGGGCTTGGTGACCATGCGTTGGAACGTGCGCTCCGTCACCTCTCCCCAAGCTGCCATCCAGTTCAAAGCAGGGTTTGGCACCATGCTGAAAACAGGATAGGATGCCATTGAAAGAGCCGAAGCACCGAGCCATTGATTGGTATTGCGGAGGGTTTCCATCAGGTCGTAAGTCGCCATGTAACGCATAGTTTCGTCTCCTACTAAGGCAGGTAAGCCTCTATAATGGCAGATCAGCCCGGTTCCATCCGTCGCACTGCCCCTCCGGCCTGACGACGTTATGCTGCATAGCAGAAAGAATTAAAGGGAAATTGTATAAATGGCAATGCAAGACGATGTCGCAGGCGAAAATATCGAAAAGTTGAATGAAAATCTCGCTAAAGTCGAACAGCTGTCGCAGCGCCTGATTCAGGTGCTCGCCTCGCGCAAACCGGCCAATCCGACATTGAGCACGCCCTCGCAGGATATTTTTGCCAAGGCAGCCAGCTCCTATTGGACGGAATTGATCGAGAATCCGGGTAAGATTTACGAGCAACAGCTTGAATACTGGGGCAAGTCGGTGCGCCATTTCGTGGATGCCCAGCAATTGATGCTGCGCGGCGATGGCGCAGAGCTTGAGGACAAGCCCGACATTCTTGAAGGCGACAAGCGATTCTCGAACCCGCTCTGGAAGACACATCCCTATTTTCGCTACATTAAAGAGCAATACGCCCTGAACGCGCAATCGATCCAGAGCGCGATAGGTGATGTCGATGACCTGGACCCCAAGGAAAAGCGGCGGCTGGATTATTTCGCGCATCAGATCATCGACATGATGTCGCCGACCAACTTTCTCGGCACCAACCCCGATGCGCTTGAACGTGCGGTGGAAACCGAAGGGGCGTCGCTTGTGAAGGGGTTGGAGAACCTGATCGCGGATCTGGAGGCCAACAAGGGCGAGCTTGTGGTGCGGCTGGCCGATGAGACATCCTTTGTCCTTGGTGAAAACATCGCCACCACCCCCGGCGAAGTGGTCTATCGCAACCGCATGATGGAGCTGATCCAGTATGCGCCGACAACAAAAGAGGTTCACACGACGCCGCTGATCATCTTTCCGCCCTGGATCAACAAGTTCTATATTCTCGATCTCAAAGCCCAGAACAGCATGATCAAATGGCTCACCGATCAGGGCTATACCCTGTTCGTGGTGGCCTGGGTCAACCCCGATGCAAGCTATGCGGATGTGGGCCTTGATGAGTATATAGAAGAGGGCTTTCTGACCGCCATTTCCGAGGTCAAGGCGATCACCGGCGAGAAACAGGTCAACACGGTGGGCTATTGCATCGCGGGCACGACGCTTCATCTGACACTGGCGCTGCTTGAGAAACGCGGCGACAAGTCGATTAAATCCGCCACCTTCTTTACCGCGCTTACGGATTTTTCGGAGCAGGGCGAGTTCACCCCCTTTCTTCAGGATGATTTCATCGACGGGATCGAACAGGAAGTCGCCCAACAGGGCCTGCTGCGCTCGTTCATCATGTCGCGCACCATGTCGTTCCTGCGCTCCAAGGATCTGGTTTATCAGCCGGCCGTCAAAAGCTATATGATGGGGGAAACCCCGCCTGCCTTTGATCTGCTCTATTGGAATGGCGATGGGGCCAATCTTCCGGGCCGGATGACGACGCAATATCTGCGCGGGTTGTGCCAGCGGAACGAATTCATCGAGGGCGGCTTTGAGATTCTGGGCGAAAAGCTTCATATCAGCGACGTGAAAGCGCCGCTTATGGCAATCACCTGCGAGACTGACCACATTGCGGCCTGGAAAGATTGCTATCGCGGCTTTCAACAGACCGGCTCCAAGGACCGGACCTTTATCGTCTCGGAATCGGGCCATATCGCGGGCATCGTCAATCCGCCCTCCAAGAAGAAATACGGCCATTACACCAATGACGACCTGAGCCTGTCAGCCGATGACTGGCTGGAGGGGGCCACTTTTAACGAGGGCTCATGGTGGCCGCGGTGGGAAAGCTGGCTCAAAAAGCGCTCGGGCAAGATGATTCCCGCCCGCCAGCCGGGCGATTCGGATCATCCGCCATTGGCTCCAGCCCCCGGAACCTATGTCCGCGTCAAAGCAAGTGAGGGATTTTAAAAGACTTTTCGGTCTGGTTGAGGAAATAATTGCTGCACTGCAGAAAAAACTTGAAATGCTGCAGTGCGGCATGTATATCTGGCTCCAGAATACAGAACACGGCAAACAATGCCGCTCAACCGAAAGGACTTACCAAATGGCTAAGACACAAGACTTCAACAGCGCAATGAAAGACATCATGGGCGCATTCCCCGTTGACACCAAAGCAATGGACGATGCCTTCAAGAACCAGGCTGCTCTGAGCGAAAAGCTCTCGGGTGTGGCTCTGTCGGCTGCCGAGAAATCGGCCGAGATCTCCAGCAAGTGGACCAAAGAAACCCTTGCCAAGCTGAACGACATCACCAAAGCCAAGGCAGAGCCCGCTGATTACGCCAAAGCGTTCACCGATTTCGCATCGGCCAACGCCGAAGTTGCTTCCGAGAACATGGCCGCTTTCGCTGAAATCGCGAAAAAAGTGCAGATGGAAACTGTTGAGCTGATGATGTCGGCCGGCAAATCCATGCAGGACGACGCAACCAAAGCCGTCAAGAAGGCAGCGGAAGACGTCACTGCAGCGACCCAGAAAGCCACCGCAGCGGCCAAGTAATAGCAGGTTACATACCCAGACCCCTCCCTGACGGGTATGGACTGCGAAGGGCGAGCCGAAAGGCTCGCTCTTTCTTTTTGCCGCAGTTGCGTCTAAGCTACGCTGCAGCGCTGCATTTTCCGGGAGGATAACCCTTGGCCGACACTAAAAAACCGCTGCTGATCAAACGCTATGCCAGCCGCCGGTTGTACAATACCGAGACATCCGATTACGTCACGCTGGAAGATATCTCGGAATTTATCCGTGATGGCCGCGAAGTTCAGATCATCGACCTGAAATCCGGCGACGACCTTACCCGCCAGTATCTGTTGCAGATCATCGCCGAGCATGAAAGCCGCGGCGAAAGCGTTCTGCCGCTCAACGTGCTCAACGATCTGGTGCGCAGCTATACCACCCAGGCCACAAGCGTCGTGCCCGAATTTCTGGCTGCCAGCTTTGAGATGCTGCGCGATGGTCAATCCAAGATTTTGGACAACATGACCAAGGCAAGCCCGATTGGCGCCATGCCAGGAATGGAGGCCATGCGCGCCCAGCAAGAGGCCTTTATGAAGGCCATGACCGGTGGCATCACAGGCCTTGGAAAAATGCCCGGCCAATCCGCGTCCAGGGATGACGAGCCGGAAGACGACAACCTTGGCGACATCAAGAAACAGCTGGCCGAATTACAGGAAAAGCTGTCGAAGCTTGGCAAGTAACCACGGATGGTTGAAAGCCCCGGTCGGATAACCCTTTGGGGGATCGAGGTGTTCATGGCCGCAGCCGATGAACGCTCGATTTCCGCCGCGGCGCGCCGCCTTGGGGCAAGCCCCTCGGCCGTCAGCCAGCAGCTCACCAATCTTGAAGGCGCGGTCGGGGCCACGTTGCTGCAACGCAATGCCCGCCCGATCAGGCTTACCCCTGCGGGCGAAATCATGCATCGCCGCGCGCAGGCGATCTTGAACGAGGCCGCACAGGCGCGCGCGGAGCTTGCGATGTCGCAGCTCTCGACCCTGACCCGCTTTCGTCTTGGCATGATCGAAGACCTTGAGGCCGATGTCACGCCCCAGCTTCTGACCCATATGGCCGGTGAATTGACCCGCTGTCAGTTCCTGTTGGAAACCGGCGCCAGTCATCACCTTTATGACCAGCTTGACGCGCGCGCCCTTGATATGATCGTCGCCGCCGAATTTGGCGCCGAAACCGATTGGGTCGAGGTTCACCCGATCCTGCGCGAAGGTTTTGCCGTGGCCGCGCCCAAAGGGGTGATCGACAAGGACGGCGACGTCTTGCGACAGCTCAAGCGCCTGCCGCTGATCCAATATACACAGCGACATTACATGGGGCGGCTAATCTCGTCGCATCTGGCGCGCCAAAACCTGACGCTGCCGCACCGGTTCGAACTTGATAGCTATCACGCCATTCTGGCGCTGGTCGGGCAGGGCACCGGCTGGAGCATCATGACGCCGCTGGCCCTGATGCGCGCGCGCCGCTTTGCCGATCAGATCGACGTTCTGGAATTGCCGATGGCACCGCTGACCCGCACCATCAGCGTGACCGCCCGCAAGGGGATATTACAGGATATGCCAGCAACCCTGGCCGAGACATTAAAGCCGATCCTGCGTCAGGCAGTGGTTGATCCGGCGATTGCGCGCCACCCGTTTCTGGCGGATGCGCTGACGATCCTCTAGCACTCAGGCGTGCGCCGCTCCTGAAAAAAGGCTTTCAGCATCTCTTCCGCCTCGCGCGCGGCAATCCCGTCATAAACCTCTGGCACATGGTGACATTGCGGATGGGTGAACACACGCGCGCCCTGCGCGACACCGCCGGATTTCGGATCACTCGCCCCATAATACAGCCGCGCAATCCGCGCCCCGGCAATCGCGCTGGCGCACATCGCGCAGGGCTCCAGCGTGACATAAAGATCATGCCCCACCAGCCGCTCGCTGCCCTTGGCCGCGCAGGCGGCGCGCAGCGCGAGGATCTCGGCATGGGCCGTGGGGTCGTTCAGTTCGCGCGTGCGATTGCCCGCCTTTGCCACGACCTGACCGTTTGGGTCAACCACCACGGCCCCCACCGGCACCTCGCCGCGCAGGGCCGCGGCGCGCGCCTCCTCCAGCGCAGTCATCATATGGCTTTTGAACGTCATGGGGCGTCTTTGCCCCGCCATCACCACTTTCGCAAGTCCCGCGAATAGGCTAAGCGATGACACATGAGCACCAAACCCCCAGAAGGCGACCGGATCGCCAAGGTCATCGCGCGCGCCGGCATCGCCAGCCGCCGCGAGGCCGAGCGCCTGATCGAGGCCGGCCGCGTGACCGTCAATGGCGTCAAGATCACCCGCGCCGCATTGAATGTGACCCCCGCCGACAAGGTCGTGGTGGATGGCCGCGCATTGGATGCGCCCGAACCGGCGCGGCTCTGGCTTTATCACAAGCCCACCGGTCTTGTGACCACCAACCGCGACGAACAGGGGCGCGCGACGATCTATGATGATCTGCCCGAAGACCTGCCTCGGGTGATGAGCGTCGGACGGCTTGACCTGAATTCCGAAGGGCTGCTTTTGCTGACCAATGACGGCGGCCTCAAGCGCAAACTCGAACTGCCCTCAACCGGCTGGCTGCGCCGCTACCGCGTGCGCGTCAATGGCCGTCCGACCGATGCCACGTTTGAGCCGCTGCGCAAGGGCCTCACGGTCGATGGCGAACGGTTTCAGGGCATGATGGTGACGCTGGATCGCCAGCAGGGCGCCAATGCCTGGATCACGGTGTCGATCCGCGAAGGCAAGAACCGCGAAATCCGCCGCGCGATGGAGGCGGTCGGCCTCTCGGTGAACCGGCTGATCCGGGTGTCTTACGGGCCGTTTCAACTGGGTCAGCTCAAACCCGGCGAAGTCGAGGAAATCCGCCCGCGCGTGCTGCGCGATCAGCTTGGCATGCCTCAAGAGCCCGAGGTAGAAAAACCCAGCAAACCCGCAAGCCCGCAACGCCCCAAACCACAGCGCCGCCGTCGCACCACCTGATCCTTTTCATTTTTCCAGAAATACGCCGGGGGGCCCAAGAAAATTCGCCGAATTTTCCTGGGCGGGGGCAGCGCCCCCATGCCCCGATTGCCGCACTGTCAGAGCGTGATCGGCTCCATCACCTGCGGCTCGATCACATCGACGCCGGGCAGAGCCGTGACCAACTCTTCGGCCGATTGCTCTAAAATCGGGAAGGTGCGGTAATGGCAGGGGATCACGGTTTTGAAGTCAAAGAACTTTTTCGCCGCATAGCCCGCGCGCCGCATATCCATGGTGAAATGCCCGCCCGCGCACAGGATTCCGACATCGGGCTGGTGCAGGTCGTGAAACACGCCCATGTCGGCCATCACATCGGTGTCGCCAGAGACATAGATCACGTGACCCTCGCCCGCGATCATGTAACCACATTCGGTGCCGGGCACCTGCGGACCGGCATCCGTGCCAAAGCTGGTTGAATGGGTGGCATGTACCATCGTCACCTTGACCCCGCCAAGATCGACCGTGCCGCCCTTGTTGAACCCGATAACCTCGATCTTTTCCTGCGCCTCCCAATGCGCCATCAGGTCATATTGCCCGACCACGGTCAGGCCCTGTTTGCGCGCCAGTGGCAGAACATCGGCGACGTGATCGAAATGCGCGTGGGTCAACAGGATATGAGTTGCGCCTTCGGTCGCGGCGTCGTGGCTGTCCTCGGGCAACATCGGGTTGCCGTTGAGCCAGGGATCGACCAACAAAATCAGTTCTGCGATCTCGATCCGAAACGATGAATGCCCAAGCCATGTGATCTTCATTCTGCCACTCCCTTTTTCCAGTTTTGCAAAGACTAGCAAGACTTGCGCCATAGGAAAGGGCCAAGCGGCGTATTTCTGGGCGATCCTTATCCGCGAGCGGGGTTTTGGCGCGCTCAGATGCTTGCGCCCAATGGTCTCGGGCGCTAAACGCTTGGGCAACAGGATTACCGGAGAGACCCATGTCGATCGACCGAGAGACCGCCGCCAAAGTGGCCAAGCTGGCCCGCATCCGTGTGACTGAGGACGCGCTGCCCGCGCTTGCCGAGGAGTTCAACACCATCCTTGGTTTCATTGAACAGCTCAACGAAGTCGACGTGGAGGGCATCGAGCCGATGACCAGCGTCACGCCGATGCGCCTGAAACGCCGCGAGGATGTGGTTACAGATGGCAATCAACAAGCCAAGATTCTGTCGAACGCGCCCGATGCGCGCGAGGGCTTTTTTGCGGTGCCGAAGGTGGTGGAATAATGGCTGATCTGAACACACTCACGATTGCAGAGGCCCGCGATGCCCTGCGCAAGGGCGATGTCACCGCGCTTGAGCTGACCGAGGCCTGCCTGAGCCAGATCGAAGGCGCCGGGGCGCTCAATGCCTTTGTGCATCACACCCCTGATATCGCCCGCGAACAGGCGCGCGCCGCCGATACCCGGATCAAGGCGGGCGATGCCCCGGCGATGTGCGGTATCCCGCTCGGGATCAAGGACCTGTTTTGCACCAAGGGCGTGCCAAGCCAGGCCGCCAGCCGCATCCTTGAAGGCTTCAAGCCGGAATACGAATCGACCGTCACCCAGAACCTGTTCGATGCGGGCGCGATTATGCTGGGCAAGCTCAACATGGACGAATTCGCCATGGGCTCGTCCAATGAAACATCGGTTTATGGCAATGCCGTTAACCCCTGGCGGCGCGGAAATGATGACGCGGCTTTGACTCCCGGCGGCTCGTCTGGCGGATCGGCTTCGGCCGTTGCGGCGGATCTTTGCCTTGCCGCGACCGGCACCGACACCGGCGGCTCGATCCGCCAGCCGGCCGCCTTTACCGGCATCACCGGGATCAAGCCGACCTATGGGCGCTGTTCCCGCTGGGGCGTGGTGGCCTTTGCTTCCTCGCTCGATCAGGCCGGGCCGATGACCAAATCGGTGCGCGATGCGGCGATCATGCTAAGCGCCATGTGCAGCCACGACCCCAAGGATTCGACCAGTGCCGATTTCCCGGTGCCCGACTTCGAGGCCGCCTTGACCGGTGATATCAAAGGCAAAGTGATCGGCATTCCGAAAGAATACCGGATGGAGGGCATGCCCGCCGAGATCGAACAGCTTTGGGCCGATGGTACTGCGATGCTCAAGGCCGCAGGCGCCGAAATCCGTGATATCAGCCTGCCGCATACCAAATACGCGCTGCCGGCCTATTACGTGATTGCCCCGGCCGAGGCGTCAAGCAATCTCGCGCGCTATGACGGGGTGCGCTATGGCCACCGCGCCAAGCTGGCGCAGGGCGATGGCATCACCGAGATGTACGAGAAAACCCGCGCCGAGGGCTTTGGTCACGAGGTTCAGCGCCGCGTGATGGTGGGCACCTATGTTCTCTCGGCGGGCTTTTACGACGCCTATTACAACCGCGCCCGCAGGGTGCGCGCGCTGATCAAGCGCGACTTTGATCAGGCCTTTGACGCAGGCGTCGATGCGATCCTGACCCCGGCCACGCCAAGCGCGGCCTTTGGCCTTGGCGAGATGAAAGACGCCGATCCGGTGCAGATGTATCTCAACGATGTCTTTACCGTCACCGTCAACCTTGCCGGTCTGCCGGGCATTTCCGTGCCCGCCGGGATCGACACGCAGGGGCTGCCGCTTGGGTTGCAACTGATCGGGCGGCCCTGGGAAGAAGGTGATCTGCTCAACACCGCCTATGCGTTGGAAACTGCGGCGGGATTTGTGGCCAAACCCGGAAAATGGTGGTAAAACGGCCCGCAAAACAGCTTATGGCAGGAAATAGCAGATGCGTTTGATCCTTGGCTCGGTCGCCCTTGCGGCCCTAACGGCCTGTGCGCCCGCCGTACCCGATAGCGGGGCGGGTGTCGGTTTTCAGGACTATAGCCAATACCAGCGTGAAAAGGCCGCGCGTGACGCCGCCTTGGCGGGCAATGCCCTGCCGGCCCCCAACGCGGTCTCATCGGAGCCTCTGGGCGCCATCCCGCCCGGTGCCACCTCGGCACAGCCGGGCGCGGATGTTGCCGCCGATGCGCGCGCCGCGCTTGAGGCCACCGCCGCCAATTCCGGTCAGCCGATCCTTCAGGCGAGCCCGTCCAATCCGGCACCGGAGGGCGTGATGAATTCAGCCGGGATTTCGCGTGAGAACAGTTTCGAGGCCGTCGGCGAGCAGCGCTCGATCGAAGATGATGCCTCGCGGATCGCGCAAAACCGTGCGCAATATCAGGTGGTTGCCCCCGAGGCCGTCGGTAATCGTCCCGGCGATGTGGGCCCCAATATCGTGGCCTATGCGCTTGCCACCAAGCATCCCGTAGGCACGTTGGTCTATCGCCGTGTTGGTCTCAACAAGACCGGCAAGTTCGAGCGCAACTGCGCCGAATATGCCTCGCCCGATCTGGCGCAGGTCGAGTTTCTCAAGCGCGGCGGCCCCGAGCGTGACCGCCTTGGGCTTGACCCGGATGGTGATGGCTATGCCTGTGGCTGGAACCCGGTCCCCTTCCGCAAGGCGGTTGGCAGGTAAAGGGGCGCGGCGTGGGTTTCACCCACCCTACATGTGCTTGGCAGGTCTCGCCCAATTTCGGCGCGCGGCGCTTAGGTGCGCTGCCCGATATGATCGTGCTGCATTACACCGCGATGCAAAGCGCCGAGGCGGCGCTCGCGCGGTTGTGTGACCCGGGCGCAGAGGTTTCGGCGCATTACCTGATCTCGGAGCGCGGCGAAATCTGGCAGATGGTCGAGGAAGAACAGCGCGCCTGGCATGCCGGTGCGGGGCAATGGGGCGCGGTTGTGGACGTCAATTCACGCTCGATCGGGATCGAGTTGGCCAATACCGGCGCGCATCCGTTCCCCGAGCCGCAGATGCATGCGCTTGAGGGGCTAATGAGCGCGATCATGACCCGCTGGCCCATCCCGCCCGAGCGGGTGATTGCCCATTCCGACATGGCCCCGGCGCGCAAGTTTGACCCCGGCGCGCGGTTTGACTGGCGCCGCTTGGCGCGTGCTGGCCTGTCGGTCTGGCCCGAGCCGGGCAGGGCGGACACCGGTCCTGAAACCGGGGCAGGGGCGTTTCTCGCGGCGGCCGAACGATTTGGCTATCCTTCAAGCGGCGCGGAGGATCTCGAGACCATTCTTGCCGCTTTTCGCCTGCGCTTTCGCCCCAGTGCCAGGGGACCGCTTGAGGCGGCTGATTGCGCCGCCCTTCAGGACCTTGCCGCACGCTTCCCGGTTGACCGCGCCCGTCCGAGCGCCTAAGTCAATCTCGCGCGGAGGGCCGGATGGCCGCGGGACCTGCAAGGGTTTCGAGGAAAGTCCGGACTCCACAAGACAACGGTGCCGGGTAACGCCCGGCTGGGGTAACCCAAGGGAAAGCGCCACAGAAATGAAACCGCCCGTCGCACCTGCGGTTCGCCAAGGGAGACTGCGTACGGGTAAGGGTGAAACGGTGGGGTAAGAGCCCACCGCGGGACGGGCAACCGAACCGGCACGGCAAGCCCCACCGGGAGCAATGCCAAATAGGGACCGCGCGCGCGGCAGGTCGGGCAACCGATACCGCCCGCAGGCACGTCTTGGCCCAGTGGTCCGGGTTGGCAGCTAGAGGGGCGTTGGCAACAGCGTCTCAAGATGAATGGTCATCCAAGGGGGGCAACCCCCGGGACAAAATCCGGCTTACAGGCCCTCCGCGCAAATTGTGATTTTGGTGGTTTTCAGGAATTGAGCGCCTGCGGCGCGCTTGTTTTTTTGGATGAGGGGCTTTGCGCCTCAAACTCCCCAGAATATTTTAGGCAAGAAGAAAACGGGGTTAGGCCTGATCCGGCGAAATGGCGCCACAGGGTTTGCCAAGGTGTCTGACGGATTGCGCAGTCATTGCACACGCCCTCTTTTCAAACGCGACGCATGGGCTAGAAACAAGGCATGCCTTATGAATGGACATCATCGCAGGACGACCCACAGACCCGGCTGACGCTTTGGCCGCACCGGTCCTTGCCGCGGCGTGGCTTTGCGGCCTTTGTGCTGGCGACCTTCACGCTGATCACCGTGCCGCTTTATCCGCTGCTTGGCACGGTCGTGCTCTGGGGGCTGTTGCCGTTTCTGATGTTGGCGCTGGCCGGGGTCTGGTGGGGGCTTGAGCATTCGTATCGCAGCGCCAATATCACCGAGGTGCTCGAAATCGGGCCAGAGATGATCCATCTGGTGCGCACCAATCCGCGCGGCGATGTGCAGGACTGGGAGTGTAACCGCTATTGGGCCAAGGCGAGCCTGCACCCCACCGGCGGGCCGGTCGCGCATTACATCACGCTCAAGGGCAAGGGCCGCGAGGTCGAGATCGGGGCGTTTTTGTCCGAGGGCGAGCGCAGGGTGCTTTACGGCGAGTTGACCGATGCCCTGCGCCCGCCGACGCCAATGGCGGGTTAAGACGCGAGGCGGTCCTTGACCTGCGGGCCGACGGTGCCGAAATCCATCTGACCGGCGTGGCGCTCCTTGAGCTTGCCCATGATCTTGCCCATGTCGCGGATCGTGGTGGCACCAACGTCGCTTATGGCCTTGTCGATGGCGGCGGCGACTTCGTCGTCGTCAAGCTGGCGCGGCAGGAATTCCTCGATCACGGTGATCTCGCTCAGTTCGCGTTCGGCCAGATCAAGGCGGCCGCCTTCTTCGTAGGCACGCGCGCTTTCGTTGCGCTGTTTGGTCATTTTGGCCAGAATCGCCATGATTTCAGGGTCGCCGACACAGGGCGCCCCATCGACGCCACGCCCGGCGATTTCCTGATCCTTGATTGCCGCGCTGATCAGCCGCAGCGTTGCAAGGCGCGCCGCGTCCTTGTCTTTCATCGCCTGTTTAAGGGCCTGAGTGATGCGGTCCCGCAATTCCATTTCGTTCCATCCCAATGGTTTGTCACAAGTGCCGGAGACTATCCAAATCACGCGGAAGAGGCAACTGTTGTCGGGCGGTCGCGGGGGGCTGGTATTCGCCTGCAAACTGGGCCATCTAGTGCCTTGACCCGGCCCGGACCCCCCCTTAGGTTCGCGCCAATTTGCACAGATCCGGAGAATCCCTGCCATGGCCCACGCGCCCCAGACCCGCCCGACCGCCTGCCTGGCCCTTGCGGATGGGACGCTGTTTTACGGCCATGGGTTTGGCGCCACTGGCGACACCACGGCAGAGCTGTGTTTCAACACCGCCATGACCGGCTATCAGGAGATCATGACCGACCCGTCCTATGCCGGGCAGATCGTGACCTTTACCTTTCCTCATATCGGCAATACCGGGGTGACCCCCGAGGATGACGAAACCGCCGATCCGGTGGCCGAGGGCATGGTCGTGAAGTGGGACCCGACCCAGCCCAGCAACTGGCGCGCGCAAGAGCATCTGGCCGAGTGGCTGGCGCGGCGCGGGCGCATCGCCATCGGCGGGATTGATACCCGGCGCCTGACACGTGCGATCCGCCAGCAGGGTGCGCCGCATGCCGCCCTTGCACATGATCCCGAGGGCAATTTCGACACCGCCGCTCTGGTCGCGAAAGCACGGGCCTTTGCCGGGCTGGAGGGCATGGACCTTGCCAAGACGGTTACCTGTGCACAGTCTTACCGCTGGGATGAAATGCGGTGGGCCTGGCCCGAAGGGTACAAGCGTCAGACCGATGCCCGCCACAAGGTTGTGGCGATTGATTACGGCGCCAAGCGCAATATCCTGCGCTGTCTGGCAAGTGCCGGTTGTGAGGTGACGGTCATGCCCGCCACCGTCACCGCCGAAGAAGTTCTGGCGCATGGTCCCGATGGCGTGTTCCTGTCCAACGGCCCCGGTGATCCGGCGGCCACGGGGGCCTATGCGGTGCCGATGATCCGCGGCGTTCTTGACTCTGGCCTGCCGGTGTTCGGGATCTGCCTTGGGCATCAGATGCTTGCGCTCGCACTCGGGGCGCAGACCGTCAAGATGAACCACGGCCATCACGGCGCCAACCATCCGGTCAAGGATATTGAGACCGGCAAGGTCGAGATCACCTCGATGAACCACGGCTTTGCCGTCGATAGCCAGACCTTGCCCGCCGGGGTGCTTGAGACACATGTGTCGCTGTTTGACGGCTCCAACTGCGGTATCCGCATGCAGGATCGTCCGGTATTCTCGGTGCAGCATCACCCGGAAGCGAGTCCCGGACCGCAAGACAGCTTTTACCTGTTCGAGCGATTTGCGGCGTCAATGGCCGGTTAATTACTGTTTAGAAACAGTTCATTTTAACCCGTTGTTAACCTGTTATTAAAGCCTCGTTAACCATCCGTGCGCTAGCGTCATCCCCAGAAGACGGGGAAGGACACAGGCATGGGTATCTCAGAATTGAGGCACGTCAATGTGCAGGGCTGGGCAAGCCCGGCGCGGATGAATCCTCTGTCACGCGAATTGGTGCGCGCCGGTAAACTTACCAAATCGGACGCGGCCCTTGCAGAAATGGTCGGTCGGCACTGCGATACCTCGATGGCGCGCATTCTTGAGGCCGAAGGGCTGGCCTGTGAAGACGACCTGTTGCGCGCGCATGCCCGGCGCCTTTCCACACAGCGCCTGTCGGCGGATGAGGTTACCCGGGCCAAGGCGATCGAAACCGGGCTTGACCCACGGGTCTTGCTGAAACATGGCGCGATGGTTCTTGAGGGGCAAGGCGCCAAGCCGGTCATGGCCTCCGGCTCTCCGGACAGCCTTGAGGCGCTGCGCCAGATCATGCCGAACGGGTTGCGCCGGGCGCATGCGGTCGTTGCGCCGCGCCGCGCGCTGCAGGACCGGGTCGCGAACGAGCATCGTGACCATCTGCGCCTGATGGCGGAAACCCGCGTACCCGAGACCGAAAGCTGTCGTACATGGGGCGGCAGCATTGGTCGGCGTCTGCGGTTCACGCTGGCGATGATCGCGACCGTCGCGGCCCTTGCCCTTGCCTTTCCGGTGGCGGTGTTCGGGGTGTTTGCCCTTTGGGCCTGTTTCACGCTTCTGGTCTCGGCGGGGATGAAAACGGCCGCCTTTGTCGCCCATATGGCCCATGACACCGACCGAGAGGAGGTGCCGCAAAACCCCAAGGCGCCACTGCCCAAGGTGTCGATCCTTGTGCCGCTGTTCCGTGAGACCGAAATCGCCCATGCCCTGATTGCGCGGCTGAGCCGCCTGACATACCCCAAATGCCTGTTGGATGTCATTCTGGTGCTGGAAGAAGAGGACGAGCTGACGCAACAAATGCTGGCAGAGATCGATCTTCCGCCCTGGGTGCGGCCGGTGGTCGTGCCCGATGGCAAACCCCGCACCAAACCGCGCGCGATGAACTATGCGCTGGATTTCTGCGAAGGCGACATCATCGGTATTTTCGACGCCGAAGATGCCCCCGACCCTGATCAGATCACGGTGGTGGCCCGCAAATTTCAACAGGTGCCAGACGATGTGGCCTGCCTTCAGGGGGTGCTGGATTACTATAACCCGCGGCAAAACTGGCTGGCGCGGTGTTTTACCATCGAATACGCCACCTGGTTTCGGGTAATGCTTCCGGGCATGGCGCGGCTTGGTCTGGCCATCCCGCTTGGCGGAACGACGCTCTATTTCCGGCGCAACGTGCTTGAGAGTATCGGCGGCTGGGATGCTCATAACGTGACCGAGGACGCCGATCTTGGCTTTCGCCTTGCGCGCCATGGCTATCGCACGGAAATGGTGAATACGGTGACCGAAGAAGAGGCCAACTGTCGCCCCTGGCCCTGGATCAAACAGCGGTCTCGCTGGCTCAAGGGCTATATGACCACTTATCTGGTCCATATGCGCCGACCAAGGCTGCTTTACCGGCAATTGGGCCCTCGGAAATTCTGGGGGTTTCAGGCGCATTTTGTCTCGGCGCTCTCGCAATTCGTGCTGGCCCCGTTTCTATGGTCGTTCTGGCTTGTGCTCTTGGGCCTGCCGCATCCGCTTGATCCGGTGTTGAGCCGGGCCACTCTTGGCGCAATCGGCAGCCTGTTCCTGATGGTCGAGGCGCTCAACATCACGGTGCATATGATTGCGGTGTCGGGACGCAAGCACAGACATCTCATGGCCTGGGCGCCGAGCATGCATTTCTATGCGCCGTTCGGGGCGATTGCCGCCTATAAGGCGCTCTACGAACTGGTGTTCAAGCCGTTCTACTGGGACAAGACGACCCATGGCCTCTCGATCACCGCGGGCGGCAAACGCACCTCAGACGGTGGATTTGACCTCGCCGGAGTCAAGCTTGAGCCGAGTCACGAAGGCCTTTGAAATATGGGCGCGCAGGGCCTCGCTTGCGGCCTCGCCGTCGCGTGCCTCGATGGCGCTGACGATCGCATCATGCTCTTTCAACGCATCCTCGTCGCGCCCCTCGGCGGCAAGCGAGGTGGTTGCCAGCAAGGCCATGGAGCGGTGCACAAGATCCAGTTGCTGCACAAGAAAGCGGTTGTGCGATGACAGGTGAATCTGCTTGTGAAACCGCCGGTTGGCGCGGGCCAGCTCTGACGGCTTACCCAGAAGGGCGCGATCATCTTCGACCATGTCGCGCAGAACGCGTACCTCTTCAGCACTTGCATGGCGCGCCGCAAGACTGGCCGCCAGCCCCTCAAGTTCGGCGCGCACGACGTAAAGCTCTGCAAGCTGGTTATAATCCAGCGATGACACGATAAGGCTGCGCCCGTCACGTGTCAGCATGGATTGCGTTTCCAGCCGTTGCAGCGCCTCGCGGATCGGCGTGCGCGATACCCCGAAGCGGTCGGCCAGATCGCTTTCTACAAGCCGGTCGCCGGGCTTGAAAATGCCCACATCGATCGCCTCTAAAATAAGCGAATAGGCATCGGTCGGCTGGGGTTTCATCGGCATGTCCGTTTCGGTCTGTTGTGTGGTGTGAAACCTTACGCGCGCTTTACCCGCAGGATCAAGCCTTGGCAGATTGCGCCCTTTGTCGCGCCACCCTATGGTGCGCCCATGCCAAAGCCGCTTTTCAGTCATGTCACCACTTGGGTCTTTGATCTCGACAACACCCTTTATCCGCCCGCCGCGCGTCTGTTTGACCAGATCGAGGCGCGGATGACCCAATATGTGATGGACACCCTGCGCGTGCCCCGCGCCGAGGCCGACCATCTGCGCCATCAGTATTGGCGCGATCATGGCACCACTCTGGCCGGGCTCATGCGGCTGCATGATATCGATCCGGGGCCTTATCTTGAACAGGTGCACGATATATCGCTCGATCACCTTGATCCTGACGCCGATCTTGCGGCCTGCATTCGCGCGCTTCCGGGGCGCAAGATCGTCTATACCAATGGCTGCGGCCCCTACGCCGAGCGGGTGATTGACCGGCGCGGGCTAAGCGGGGTGTTTGATGCGGTTTACGGCGTCGAGCATGCCGGATTTCGCCCCAAACCCGAGGCCGAGGCCTTTACCGCCATTTTCGCGCTTGATGGGGTCGTGCCCGAAACCGCCGCCATGTTCGAGGATGAAGAGCGCAACCTTGCTGCGCCCCATGCCATGGGGATGCGCACCGTCCATGTCGCCCCCGCCCCCCACGCGGCGGCGCATATTCACCATCATACCGATGACCTTGGCGGCTTTCTTGCGCGTCTGATCTAGGCGGGCTTGCTGCGGCGAAATGTGCCTTTGCCATCTGTGACCTGCGCCATATCTGCATATGGAATATGATGCGCAAAGGACGGATATGACCCAAACTTCAAAACCCACCGCCGGTGGAACCCCGCGTGATTCCGATGCCGCCCTGGTGGTGCCGATCCTTCTGGGCGTGGTGGTTTTTCTCGCCCTTTGGGGCACCAGCATTGCGCTTTGGGGCGTTCCGGGTCTTTATATCCCGGCGGTGATCATGGTGCCGGTGATCTGGGTCGGCTTGCTGCTGATTTCACGCGGCTAGGACCGGCGGCCACCAAGGAAAGGGCGCGCAGATGCAAGAGGTTGATATCGTCGTTTCGGGCGGGGGCGTGGCGGGGCTGACGGCTGCGGCTGTCTTTGGAAACGCCGGGTTTTCGGTGCTTTGCGTTGATCCCAGCCCGCCGGTTACCGCGCGCGAAGCCCCCGGCTCTGATCTGCGCACCACCGCCTTTTTGCAACCCGCTCAGGCGCTGTTGGAGCGCGCAGGGTTGTGGGCACGGCTTGCTCCCTTCGCCTCGGAGCTTGAGGTGATGCGGATCGTCGATGCCGGCGGCGAGACGCCGGAACCGCGCATCACCAAGGAATTCAACGCTTCCGATATCTCGGATCAGCCGTTTGGCTGGAACCTGCCCAACTGGCTTTTGCGGCGCGAGATGGTGGCGCATCTGACAAGCCTCGCAAACGTCACCTTTCGCCCCGGCACCGGCACAACGACGCTGTTCACCCGAGAGGCCGAGGCGCGCGTTGGCCTGAGCGACGGCAGCCGCGTGCGCGCCCGGCTTGTGATCGCCGCCGACGGGCGCAATTCACCCATTCGCCAGGCCTCGGGGATTGACGTGAAAACAACGCGTTACGGGCAGAAAGCACTGGCCTTTGCGGTGACGCATCCGATTCCGCATGGCAATGTGTCGACCGAAATCCACCGCTCGGGCGGGCCGTTCACCCTGGTGCCCTTGCCCGATCACGAGGGGCGGCCGTCCTCGGCCGTGGTGTGGATGGAAGAGGGGCCCGAGGTGGCGCGCCTTGCCGCCTTGCCCGAGGCCGAATTCGAGGCCGCGATGAACACCCGGTCCTGCCACCTTTTCGGGCCTCTGACGTTGGCGTCGCGGCGCACGGTCTGGCCGATCATCAGCCAGATCGCCGAGCGGCTTTACGGCGAGCGGGTGGCGCTTGTGGCCGAGGCGGCGCATGTGGTGCCGCCCATCGGCGCGCAGGGGCTTAACATGTCGCTGGGGGATATGCGGGTGCTGCTCGAGCTGGCGGAGGCCGCGCCAGAGCGGCTTGGGGATCGGGCGATGCTCGAGACCTATCACCGCCGTCGTCACATGGAGATCAAGGCACGGGTGACGGGGATCGACCTTTTGAACCGTGCCTCGATGATGCGCGCCCGTCCCCTGCGGGACGCGCGCGCCATGGGGCTGAACGCGATCTATTCGCTGGCCCCGGTGCGCAAGTCGCTGATGCAACTTGGTCTTGGCGCGCGCGGTTAAAGCACCTTGTCCATGACGGTTTGCAAGCGCCCAAGCGCTGCGGGCACATCGTAAAGCTTATCAAGCCCGAACAGGCCAAGGCGGAAGGTTCTGAAGCCCTCGGGCTCGTTGCACTGAAGCGGCACCCCGGCGGCGATCTGCATGCCCTCGGCGGCGAATTTCTTGCCGTTCTGAATGTCGGGGTCGTCGGTATAGCTCACGACCACGCCCGGCGCGCCAAAGCCTTCGGCGGCGACCGATTTCACGCCCTTGTCGGCCAGCATCGCGCGCACGCCATTGCCAAGCTCCCATTGCGCGGCGCGCAGTTTTTCAAAGCCATACTCGCGGGTTTCCAGCATGGTGTCGCGGAACGCGCGCAGTGCATCGGTCGGCATGGTGGCGTGATAGGCGTGACCGCCATTCTCATAGGCCTGCATGATGACATGCCATTTCTTGAGATCGAGTGCAAAGCTGTCTGATGTCGTATCTGCCATCCGCTCGACCGCGCGCTCCGACATCATCACAAGACCAGCCGACGGCGAGGCCGACCAGCCCTTTTGCGGCGCCGAGATCAGCACATCAACGCCGGTCGCCTTCATATCCACCCATGCGCAACCGCTGGCGATGCAATCAAGCACCAAAAGCGCGCCAACCTCATGTGCGGCACTGGCGAGCGCAGTGATATAATCCTCCGGAAGGATCACCCCGGCCGAGGTTTCCACATGCGGCGCAAACACCACATCGGGCCTGGCCTTGCGGATTTTCGCGGTGACCTCGTCAATCGGGGCGGGGGCAAAGGGGGCGACGGCGCCATTGCCGGTCTGGCGCGCCATGCACACGGTGGTGTCGGCGGCAAAACCGCCCGCGTCGAAAATCTGGGTCCAGCGAAACGAGAACCAGCCATTGCGCACGATCAAAGCATGCGCATCACGACCAAACTGGCGGGCCACAGATTCCATCCCGTAAGAGCCGCCACCGGGCACAAGCGCCACCGCATCGGCGTTGTACACCTCTTTGAGCATGGATGAGATATCGCGCATTACATGCTGAAAAGACGCGGACATATGGTTGAGGGAGCGATCCGTGAAGACCACGGAATATTCCAAAAGGCCATCGGGATCGATCGTGTCGAGTAGGGCGGTCATCAAGGTATCTCCTGTTCGTTCGGCTAAGGGCTAACCTGCCTCCTTGGGTTGGGCAAGTCTACTCTATCCTGAGCGAGAGGCGGCCTTATTTGCGCCACATTTCCGCCTTATTGAGGAAAGGCAGATTGTAAAATTTGAATAAATTCGGGCGCAAGACCTGAATACTTGAGGCAGATAAGGGTAGATATGGCCGATACAACGCTGTTGTTGAACGGTTTCAGCATCATTGGCGACCCACAGACCAACACGAACGCCAGCAATGGCGGCGAGTTGATGATCCATGACGGCACGGCCGTGTTTGACGGGGATGACATCATTGTCTTTCACGTCGAAGGTGCAACCGCGGATGGTGTTTTGACCGGGGATTCTGTGATTGTCGGGGTGACCGTCTATGATACGGCCTCTGATTATTTCAATGATATTTCAAAATATGAATATACAGCGCCGCCGGGAGGCGGAGCCAATATCGACGTGGGCCGCAACACAATGGGCGACCGCTATCTTGAGTTTGACGCCTCATCCCTGACCTCGACAGACCCGGATGCGCCAAGCCTTGATCAACTGGCTTTGGTGTCCGGTGTTGATGTTCTGGGGGCATTGGGCGCCGCGAGCGGTCCGTTTCGGGTGCCGACCAACGAAGATATCGACCTGAATGGCGATGGCGTTATTACGCCTGACGAAGCCGCAGACGGCAGCTTTTCAAGTGATCTCAACATTCTGACCGAAAACGTTATCGTCTGTTTCGCGGCGGGCACTCTGATCGAGACGGCCACAGGGCCGCAGGCGGTCGAGACCCTGCGCAGCGGTGATTTGGTGAATACGCTTGATGACGGGCCACAGCCGATCCGCTGGATCGGGGGCACGACGGTCTCGGGCCTGGGCGCCAATGCCCCGATCCTTATCCGGCGCGGGGCGATCGGTAATCTGCGCGACCTTTGGGTGTCACAGAACCACCGGATTTTGGTCACCGGTGCCAAGGCAGAGCTTTTGTTCGGTGAGTCTCAGGTTCTGGTCGCGGCGAAACATCTGGTCAACGACAGCACGATCCGTATCGTACCCAGCGAAACGGTGTCTTACTGGCATTTCCTCTGTGACAGCCATCAGATCGTCTTTGCCGAGGGCTCGCCGGTCGAGAGCCTCTATCCCGGACAGCAATCGCTCAAGGCGGTGACCCCGGTTGAGCGCGATGAAATCATTGCGCTGTTTCCTGATCTGGGCGCGCAGGACTGCGACTATGACATGTCGCGCTACACGCTCAAGCGGTTCGAGGCAGAGGCGCTGCGGCTTATGGCCTAACCGATCGGGCCGGGGCGGCGTTCTTCGCTTAAAAGAACGTTCGCTTCGACATCACCGACGCCCGGCAACATCATGATTCTGCGGCGCAAAACCCGCTCAAAATCTGAGATATCACGGGCCACCACCCGCAGGCGGTAATCATAAAGCCCGAGGATATGCTCGACCGTCTGCACCTCGGGGATGGCCGAAACCGCGCGCTCGAAATCCTCAAGGCTGACCCGGCCCTTTGTGGCAAGTTTGACCCCAAGAAAGACGGTCACGCCAAAGCCCAGCTTTTCGTGATCGAGATCCAGCCGCTGGCCCTTGATCACCCCGCTGTCGTAAAGCCGCCGGATGCGCCGCCATGCGGCGGGTTGCGACAGGCCAAGCGTGCGACCGAGGGCACTGGCGCTGATCGTGGCGTCTTGCGTGAGGGCGCGCAGGATAAGGCGGTCGGTGGTATCAAGCTCGATCATAGCGGCAGGGCCTCATCCGATTTGATCCGCGCCACATGCATGAGCGCCTCGATATCGGCGATATGGGGCAGGGTCAGGATCGCACTGCGATAGATCTGTTGATAATGCGCCATGTCGCGCGCAATCACCGAAAGCCGCAGGTCGACACGGCCAAGAAAGGTTTGAATTTCAACCACATCCGGCACTTTCCTCGCGTCTTGCATGAATTCATCAAAGGCGCGCGGTTGGGTTTTATCAAGCGTTATGCGCAACGACACCTCAACCTCGTAGCCAAGCGCGCGCCAGTCGATCACCGCGCGATTGGCGCGGATCACGCCAGAGGCCTGCATCTTGTCCAGACGGCGCGCGCAGGTGGCCGGCGTGACCCCGGCCAGCTCTGCCAGGTCAGCAGGGCCAAGCTTGGGGTCGTGTTGATAGTGGCGCAGAATGCGACGATCCGTGTCATCAAGCATGAAATTTTACCAAAATTGATATAATGCGAATGAATACCACGAAAATAACGGGAAAGTAATGACTTTTGTCCGAAATTTTGGGGCCCGGCGTCTATGCTGCGCCCAGACCAACCCAAAAGGAGAACGCCATGCGCGTCTATTATGATCGTGACTGCGATATCAACCTGATCAAAGACAAGAAAGTCGCCATTCTCGGCTATGGTAGCCAGGGTCACGCCCATGCGCTGAACCTGCGGGATTCGGGCGCGAAAAACCTTGTCGTCGCCCTGCGCGAAGGCTCGAAGAGCGCCAAGAAGGCCGAAGGCGAAGGCCTGACCGTTATGGGCATCGCCGAAGCAGCGGCCTGGTGTGACGTGATCATGTTCACCATGCCCGACGAACTTCAGGCCGAGACCTACAAGAAATACGTCCATGAGAACATCAAGCCCGGCGCAGCGATTGCATTCGCCCACGGCCTGAACGTGCATTTCGGCCTGATCGAGCCGAAAGAAGGCGTCGACGTCATCATGATGGCGCCCAAGGGCCCCGGCCACACCGTGCGCGGCGAATATGCCAAAGGCGGCGGCGTGCCCTGCCTTGTTGCCGTCGACAAGGACGCCTCCGGCAAAGCGCTTGAAATCGGCCTGAGCTATTGCTCGGCGATCGGTGGCGGCCGCTCGGGTATCATCGAGACCAACTTCCGCGAGGAATGCGAAACCGACCTGTTCGGCGAACAGGCGGTTCTCTGTGGTGGCCTCGTAGAGCTGATCCGCATGGGCTTTGAGACCCTTGTCGAGGCCGGTTATGCCCCGGAAATGGCCTATTTCGAGTGCCTGCATGAAGTGAAGCTGATCGTCGACCTGATCTATGAAGGCGGCATCGCCAACATGAACTACTCGATCTCGAACACTGCGGAATATGGCGAATACGTCAGCGGCCCACGCATCCTGCCTTATGACGAGACCAAGGCGAAGATGAAGGCGGTTCTGACCGACATTCAAAATGGCAAATTCGTGCGTGACTTCATGCTTGAAAACGTTGTCGGCCAGCCGTCGTTCAAGGCGACCCGTCGTATCAATGACGAGCACCAGATCGAAGCCACCGGCGCCAAGCTGCGCGGCATGATGCCGTGGATTTCGGCCGGCAAACTGGTAGATCAGGAAAAGAACTAAGCGGGCGTGGGTTTCACCCACCCTACGCAGGGTCGACCTGTCGTGACGTGAATTGGATTGACCCCGGCCCATCGCCGGGGTCTTTTCGTTTCAGCCCCAAGGAAGGTCGTGCAAATGCCTGAGATCACCGGAAAAAGCTGGGCCATGGTGGGCACACTCGGGTTCGTCTGGGGCGGAACGTTCCTTGTGATGTCACTCGCGCTTGAGGGCATCACGCCGTTCTGGCTCGCGGCGGCGCGCATTACGTTTGCAACCGTGTTGATGATTGCAATCTGGGGTTTGCGCGGCTTCAGGTTGTTCGAGGAACCGCTTGGAAACGACAATATTTTCAACCTTCTGGTGATTGGCGCGCTGAGCAGCGCGGTGCCCTTCATGCTGCTAAGCTGGGGGCTGCAATCGGTGACCTCCGGCTTTGCCGGGGTGTCGATGGCGGCGGTGGCGCTTATGGTTTTGCCGCTGGCGCATTTCATGGTGCCGGGCGAGCGTCTTAACCTGCGCAAGAGCGTCGGCTTTGTGATCGGCTTTGTCGGCGTCGTCCTGCTGATCGGCGGGCAGGCCTTTGAAACCACGGGCAACACAATGGAGCCGCTTGGCCGTCTGGCCTGTCTCGGGGCGGCGGCGTGCTATGCGCTAAGTTCGGTTCAGATGCGCGGCCTGCCCAAGGTCGATCCGATCGGGTTGAATGCGGTGACCTTGCTGATCGGGGCGGTGATCGTGATCGCGGCGGCCTTTTGGGTTGAGGGCGCGCCGCCCGCAACCGATCGCAACACCCTTTATATCCTGATCTTTCTCGGCATGGTGCCCACGGCGGGGGCAAGCCTTCTGCGGGTTCTGGTGATCCGCTCGGCGGGGCCGGTGTTCATGTCGCTGGTGAATTACCAGGTACCGGTCTGGTCGGTGGTTCTTGGGGCGCTGATCCTGTCAGAGCCGCTGCCGACAAGCCTTTTGCTGGCGCTGTCGCTGATCCTCTGCGGGGTCGCGCTTAGCCAATATGGCGCGCTCAGGCGGTTATTCGGGCGCGGTTAAAGCGCCATAGGTGGCCGCCTGCCAGAGTTGCAAAGCGGCGCGGGTTTCGGTCACGTCATGCACGCGCAGCATCTGCACGCCCTGCGCCACGCCACAGATCGCCACCGCCAAAGACCCCGGCACGCGGTCGGCGGCAACCGGGGTCTGGCTTAGATCGCCGATAAACCGCTTGCGCGAGGCCCCAAGAAGGATCGGACAGCCAAGCCCGTGAAACAGCGACAGGTTCTGCAAAAGCGCAAGGTTATGCGCCTGCGTCTTGCCAAAGCCGATGCCGGGATCGGTCATGATCATGGCGCGTGCAATGCCGAGGCTTTCAAGCGCGTCGATCCGCGCGGCAAGCCAGTCATAGACGTCGAGCACCACATTGTCATAGTGCGGGTCGCGCTGCATGGTTTCGGGTGTGCCCTGCGCGTGCATGATACAGACGGGCAGGCCGCTGCGCGCGGCGTAGGGCGCGAGATCGGGGTCAAAGGTAAGCCCCGCCACATCATTGATCAGGTCGGCGCCCGCGCCATGGGCCGCGCGCGCGACCGGGGCCTTGCGGGTGTCGATCGAGATTGGCGTGGCGATCTCTGAGCGGATCGCGGCAATCACCGGCGCGGTGCGCGCGATCTCATCCTCGATCTCGACCGGCGCGGCGCCGGGACGGGTTGATTCACCGCCCACGTCGAGCATCGCCGCGCCCTGATCGGCCATGGCACGGGCATGGGCGATGGCGATGGCAGGGTCAAAATGCCGACCGCCGTCAGAGAAACTGTCCGGGGTGACATTGAGGATGCCCATGATCCGCGGCGCGTCAAAGCCGATCCCGGCAAGCGGTGCGCGGGGCGCGGTCAGGCGCTCTAGCGCGTCTTCGGGCAGGTCGGCTGCGGGCATCAGATAAGACGGTGCATCCCGGTGCAAAACCTCGACCGTGTCAAACCAGCACCACCCCCCGGCAAGGCGCAATGCGCCGGAGGGGCGGGCGTGATCGGTGCGCGCTATGGGGCGGACGTAGGGGGAAGTCATGCTCAAAGCCCCGATTGCGCGATATCCTGAAGGTGGACAGTCACAGGGCAGGATACCGGCGCGGCCTCGCCGATGATCAAAAGATCAGAGGCCTCGATATGGCCCGCGAACCAGGCCGCAAGGGCGACCGGATCATCGGTGGCAACGCCCGGCCCGTCGACCGCATCAAGCACGATTTTCGAGGGCGCCCAGACGCTGATCTGGCCGTTCTTCATGGCCCAGTCAAGCTCGGTCCGGGTGGCGACCACGACACAGCGGTCATCGCGCCCGCCCAGCACCCAGGCGTTTTGTTCCATCGCCAGGAGGTCGACCCGACGCTGGGTCATGCGGTGGCCGGTCTGTGGCGCATCAAGGTCGGCGCGACCGACACAGAGGATCACCGGCTCGGCGCGTGCATTGAGCTGATCAAGCCAGGCCGGAAGATTTGGCGAGCGGATCGCCGGGTTGCTCAAAAACACCACATGCGGATGCGGCGTGGTGTCGGCATGCGGGCTGGCAGGTTTGGTCTTGAGGTCATCCACCGAGCGCACGATTTCAACGCCGAGGGCACCGGGGCCGCGGTCAAGCTTTTCGATGCGCACAAAGGTGCGGACGGCCTGTGGCTCGAACAGGATCCGCTCGGCGATCCGCTCGGCCAGGGTTTCGAGCAGGTTAAGGCGCTCTGCGGCCAGCTCTGCGGCGATGGCCTCGGTCACCTTGTCATAGCTCAGGATGCGGTCGACATCATCCTCAAGCGCATCGGTGATCGGGCGGACCTCGACGACGACGCTGAACGAGATGCGTTGGGTGGTGCCGCGTTCGGCCTGAAACGCGCCGATCTCGACTTCGACCGTGTGATCGCGCACAGAGATGCGGTCAAGCGGGCCGTCGGGCGCGGTCGCATGGGCGCGCTCGGACGGGTGTTCAAAGGCGAGGCGGATTTCATGGCTCATAGGGCGCTCCGGGGTCTTCGGGCGGTCTGTGCCCATGGCGGCGGCATAACATGTGCGCGCCTTGGGGTGAATGGGGGAATGCGACGAATAGGCAGGCGACTGCGGCAGGGGCATGGGTAGGGTGGGTGAAACCCACGCTCATCCTCCCGCAACGAAAACAGGCCCCGGATGTCTCCGGGGCCTGTGTCTGTGCATATCTGCCGGGGCCTAGTGGGCCGGGGCCTTGTCCCAGTCTTCGCGCTTGGGAAGCTGCTCGAAGGTATGTTCGGGCGGCGGCGAGGGCAGGGTCCATTCCAGCGTATCGGCGTATTCGTTCCAATAGTTGTTCTCGGTGATCTTGGCGCCACGCATCAGCGTGTAGATCACGAGGCCAAAGAAGAACACGAAGCTGGCGAAGGAGATGAACGCACCGACCGACGACCAGTAGTTCCAGAAGGCAAAGGCCTCGGGATAGTCGATATAGCGGCGCGGCATGCCCTGACGACCAAGGAAGTGCTGCGGGAAGAACGTCAGGTTCGCACCGACGAACATCGCCCAGAAGTGCAATTTGCCCGCCCACTCGGGGATCATCCGGCCAGTCATCTTGCCGAAGTAGAAGTAAATCCCGGCAAAGATGGCGAAGACGGCGCCAAGGCTCATCACATAGTGGAAGTGCGCGATCACGTAATAGGTGTCGTGATAGGCCCGGTCCACAGCCGCCTGGCTAAGGACAATGCCGGTCACGCCGCCAACGGTGAACAGGAACAGGAACCCGAACGCCCAGAGCATCGGCGTCTTGAACTCGATCGAGCCGCCCCACATGGTCGCGATCCAGCTGAACACCTTCACGCCTGTTGGCACCGCGATCACCATCGTCGCCAGCATGAAGTAAGACTGCTGGGTCAGCGACATGCCGACAGTATACATGTGGTGCGCCCAGACGACGAAGCCGAGAACACCGATCGCGATCAGGGCCCAGACCATCGGCAGATAGCCAAAGATCGGCTTGCGCGAGAAGGTTGCGATCACGTGGCTGATAATACCAAAGCCCGGAAGGATGATGATATAAACCTCGGGGTGACCGAAGAACCACAGGATGTGCTGATAGAGGATCGGGTCGCCACCGCCTGCGGGGTCAAAGAAGGTGGTGCCAAAGTTACGGTCGGTCAGAAGCATGGTGATCGCGCCCGCCAGAACCGGCAGCGACAGCAGGATCAGCCAGGCTGTGACGAAGATCGACCATGCAAACAGCGGCACCTTGAACAGGGTCATGCCCGGTGCGCGCATGTTCAGGAAGGTGGTGATCATGTTGATCGCGCCCAGAATCGAGCTTGCGCCCGACACGTGCACGGCAAAAATCGCCAGGTCCATCGACATGCCTGCCTCAGTAGTCGACAGCGGCGGGTACAGAACCCAGCCCACGCCCGAGCCAAGCTGACCGTTGCCGCCCGGCGCCAGAAGCGAGGCCACACCAAGCGAGGTGCCCGCAACATAAAGCCAGAACGACAGGTTGTTCATCCGCGGGAAAGCCATATCCGGCGCGCCGATTTGCAGCGGCATGAAATAGTTGCCGAAGCCCCCGAAAAGCGCAGGAATAACAACGAAGAACATCATCAAAACACCATGATAGGTGATCATGACGTTCCAGAGGTGACCGTTGGGCGTACAATCTGCCGTGGCCTGAGCGATGAAACGTGCGCCTTCAAGGCACATGTATTGAACGCCCGGCTCCATAAGTTCCATCCGCATGTAAACGGTGAAAAGAACCGAAATCAGGCCGACGATTGCCGAAACGATCAGGTAAAGGATACCGATATCCTTGTGGTTCGTGGACATGAACCAACGGGTGAAAAACCCGCGCTGATCTTCGTGCTCGTGGCCGTGAATGGCTGCATCTGCCATTGTTTGCCTCCTGCTGGTGTGTTGCTGGGCGCGAGGTGAGAGCCAGTCTCACACGCCTGTGATCCTTATTGGTTTTAGAGCGGATGCCCGGGCGCGGCAATGCGCGAATTTGATCCACATCAAAGAATTTTGTCGCACCCCCTTGCGGATTGACGCCACAGGCCACTGCAAAGGGGGCAGAGGTGGTCTGGCAAATGTCGATTATGGGCGCCGTCAGGTGAATCGCCGGTTAAAATCGAAAAGATTGCCTTTGAACTCGCGACTCGGCCGGCAGTGACACAGCCCGCCGGGCTGCAGTTCCATAGTCAGCTTTGCTGATCGTCAGAATGCAAAAGTGCTGCGTAAAGCAGGTTTGCGCAGCACTTCATAGCCCTTGTCGTAGAGCAACTTATTCCGAGAAGGTCGCCAGATAGGCCGCCACATCTTCGGCGCCCTTGCGAAGCTTGAAGGACATTTTTGAACGGCTTCCAAGGTAACCGCTGGGGTCGGTGATGAACGCGGCAAGCTCGTCCTCATCCCAGACAAGCCCTTCTTCGCCCTTGGCGGCCAGACCGTCAGAATACTTGAAGTCCTCGGCGGAGCCTATCGTGCGGCCAATCACACCGTAAAGATTCGGGCCGGTCTTGCCGCCCTTCACGATCGTTTCGCTGTCGGATGCGATCATGTGGCAGGCCTTGCATTTTTTGAAGTCTTTTTCACCTTTATCGACGTCGCCCTCGGCCAGTGCGGGAAGGCTCAGCGCGATAAGCGTGGCGGAAGCTGCAAGAATTGTCTTCATAAGATACCTCTTTAGCGGTTTGGTCTGTCCCTCTCAGAACAACCATAGCCCGACAACACGGTCTTGCAACCGTCAAGTTTGCATTAGGCGGCGCGCCGCCCCGTCAAAAGGTCTTAACAAAGCAGCGCTGCAAGGCGACATCCAGATCGTCCATCCCCACCGGCAGGCCGAGATCGACAAGGCTTGTGACGCCATGTTCGGTGATGCCGCAGGGCACGATGCCGGTGAAATGATCAAGGTCGGGTTCGACGTTGATCGAGATGCCGTGAAAGCTGATCCACTTGCGCAGGCGGATGCCGATGGCGGCGATCTTGTCTTCGGCGCGCTGTCCGGTGACGGTCAGCGGCTTGTCATCCCGCGCGACCCAGACGCCGACCCGGCCCTCGCGGATTTCGCCGGTCACGTTGAATTCACCAAGCGTCGCGATCACCCATTCCTCGAGGTCTTGCACAAAGCGGCGCACATCGCGCCCGCGCTTGCCCACATCGAGCATCACGTAAACCACACGCTGGCCGGGGCCGTGATAGGTATATTGCCCGCCACGCTTGGACGGATAGACCGGAAAGCGGTCCGGGTCGGTCAGATCGGCGGGTTTGGCCGAGGTGCCGGCGGTGTAAAGAGGTGGGTGTTCCAGCAGCCAGATCGCCTCTGGGGCCTCGCCCGCTGCGATTCGCTCGGCGCGCGCCTCCATCGCGGCAACCGCCGTCAGATAGGGCACAAACCCCTCGGAGCGGTGCCATTCAACGCCGTTTTTATCAATTGCGATGGGGTTCTTAAGGGGCAAGGCGAGACTCTGCTCAGGGCCTGAGGGAAAGCTGTGCTATGATCGAAGGCGGTTTTACTGAGTCTGACTAAAGGAAATGAGAAATGTTTACAAAGCGATTTGTAATGAGCGCGGTGGCGGCCAGCATGGTTGCGATGCCCGGAACGCGCGCCGCTGCGGATTTCGCCGATGGTCTTGTGGGCGGTCTTGTTGGCGGTGCCGTGAGCGGGGTCATCGTGAACGAGAGCGCGAAGGCGCGTGAGCGTAACCGCGCGACCAGAAGTACACCGCGCCAAACCTATCGGGCCCCGGTCAATTCGGTGGCGCGCCAGCAAGTGCGTGAAGAACAGACATCACTCAATTACTTCGGCTTTCCGGCGGGCACGCCGGATGGCGTGCGTGGGCGCAACACGCGCAACGCCGTTTCGCAATTTCAGGCGCATATGGGCTATCCGGTCACCGGTTATCTGGCCGATTACGAGCGACAGTTTCTGATCAGTTCTTATTACCGCGCTCAAAGCAGTGGCGCCGCCACCACGCAGCTAATTGCGCAACGCGGTCAGGGCACACGCGGGCTTTTGCATGCCTATCGTGACGAGGCGGTCGGCGTGCCGCAGACCTATGCGGCGGCTCCGGCGCCTGTTCCAGCGGCGCAAGCCCCTGTAATGGCCGCGATTCCGCAAGAGGCACAGGTGCCACAGCCCGATCTCGGGCTGGCGGCGTTGCCCAATCTGATGGCGTCGGGCGGGGATGGTCCATCACTGGCCTCGCATTGCAATCAAATCAGTTTGCTGACCAATTCGAACGGCGGATTTGTGACTGCGGCCTCTCTGACCGATGCGCGTTTTGCGCTGAATGAACAGTTCTGTCTCGCCCGGACGTATGCGATTGCCGAAGGTGAGACCATGGCAGCGAGCCTTAAAGGCGTGTCGCCTGCGCAACTGGAGGAGCAATGCCGCGCCTTTGGTCCGGCGATGCGCGATCACGTGGCGGCCCTGTCGCTCAGCCCCAAGGACGAGGTGGTGCGTGACGTGCGCGGATTCGTTTTGCAATCCGGCCAATCACCGGCTCAACTTTCGGGAACGGCCAAGATTTGTCTGTCAGTGGGATACCGCATCGACAACATGAATGTGGCGCTCGGCTCGGCACTGTTGCTGACGGCGCTCGGCGAAGAGGTTTACGCGGAATTGATGGGCCATCATCTGAATGAGGGCTTTGGCACGACGCGGCGCCCTGATCTGGCACTGGCATGGTATCAGGGATCGGTAGAGGCCTTGGAGCGTGGTGCAGAGTCGGCATTTGCCCCCGGAGATGCAGGGCGGACGGCCCTTATTCGCAAGGCGGCGTTCCCCTCTGACGGGGCAAATAACACGGGCGGTTCACAGGCGGTCCAACCGGCTTCGACGCTACCGACCTTTACCTTGGAATGAGGCAAATACCTCTGGCATAAAAAACCGGAGGGGCAATGTGTTTTGCCCCTTCACAAGCCCGGACAGTTTGCTTATACGGCGCGAAACTACCTGATCACGTGCGGTCGTGGCGGAATGGTAGACGCGCAGCGTTGAGGTCGCTGTGGGGTAACACCCGTGAGAGTTCGAGTCTCTCCGACCGCACCATTTCAGTCGGCCTCTCGCGTATGGCGAGATCCGGGCGGGTAGGCCTCAGGGCAATCACAGCACCTAAACCCCTGAAGCAGCGGAATTTCGTTAACCGCTCCTTAGGCGGTCACTGCGTGATGCTGATGATCCTCAAGCACCATCTGCGAGAGCTTTTCACCGATCATGATCGCGGGGGCGTTGGTATTGCCCGACACGATTTCCGGCATGATCGAGCAATCGGCCACCCGCAATCCGGTGATGCCGTGCACGCGCAGGCGCTCGTCGACCACCGCGTCCGGGCCCTGACCCATCTTGCAGGTGCCGGTCGGGTGATAGATCGTCGTCGAGAAGTTGCGCGCCCAGTCAAGCGTGCCTGCGTCATCGTCGATATCAAGGCTCGCGTCGGGGCGGAACTCGGATGAGATCATCGCGTTGAGCGGCGCATGTCTGGCGATCCGGCGGGCGATCTTGATGCCCTCGACCACGGTGCGACAATCGGTGTCGGTCGCAAGGTAGTTGGGGTGGATCTTGGGGTAGGTCACAGGATCAGCCGAGGCAAGCCGGATCTGGCCACGGCTTTCGGGGCGCAGCTGACAGACCGACATGGTAAACGCCGAAAACGGATGCACGCCCTCGCCGGGGCTGTCGGCGGACCAGGGCTGAACGTGGAACTGGATGTCGGGCGTGTCCACATGATCGCCGGTGCGCATGAACCCGGTCGCAAGGCTTGCCGCCATCGCCATCGGCCCCGAGCGCGACACCGCGTATTTCAGCGCGATCCGCGCCTTGTTGACCAGGCTGCGCACCTCGTCATTCAGGGTTGCCTGGTTGCATTTGAATACAAGGCGCGCCTGTAGATGATCCTGGAGGTTCTGGCCGACACCGGGAAGATCGCGGCGCACCTCTATGCCATGATCGGCAAGGTGATCCGCAGGCCCAAGCCCCGACACCATCAGGATTTGCGGCGAGTTGATCGCGCCGGCCGATAGAATCACCTCGCGCGCCGCGCTGAGCGTATGCTCGCTGCCGGCGCGGTCGCGGTAGACAAGCCCGGTCACGCGGTTGCCCTCAAAGGTGAGCGTCCTGACCTGCGCATGGGTCAGAATCGTAAGGTTCTTGCGCTCACGCGCCGGATTCAGAAACGCCACCGCCGAGGAACAGCGAAACCCCTTGCGGGTGGTGAGCTGAAAATAGCCGACACCCTCTTGGCTCGCACCGTTGTAATCGGGGTTGAACGGATAGCCGGCCGCCTCTGCCGCCTTGACCCAGGCATCACAGATCGGGCGGCTGATTCGCATGTTCGACACCGACAGGTTGCCGCCGGTGCCGTGAAACTCATCCGCGCCGCGCTCCTGATCTTCGGAGCGTTTGAACAGCGGCAGAACATCATCCCAGCCCCAGCCGCGATTGCCCATCTGCTGCCAGCGGTCGTAATCCTGCGGCTGTCCTCGCACGTAAAGCAAGCCGTTCAGAGAGGACGAGCCGCCAAGCACCTTGCCGCGCGGCCAGTCAAGGCGGCGCCCGTTCAGGCCGGTATCGGCCTCGGTCTTGTAGCACCAGTCAAGTTTCGGGTCGTGCATGGTCTTGAAATACCCGACCGGGATGTGGATCCACGGATTGAGATCACGCCCGCCAGCCTCGACCAGAATGACCCGCACCTTGGGGTCGGCGCTCAGCCGGTTGGCAATGACACAGCCCGACGATCCGGCCCCGACGACGATATAATCCGCTTGCAAAACGCGCCCTCCTGCAGGTTGTTGAAAAAAAGTCTATGCAGATTGCCAGAACTATACTAGCCTTTTTTGATACTGAGAGTCTCAAAAATGGAATTCAGGGAGGAATGACAATGGGAATCAATCATAAAATGGGCCAGATTTCGCGGCGGGACCTGTTCCGTCTCGCGGGGCGTTACGGCATGAGCTCGACCTTGCTTGCCGCCGGCAGCTTTGGTGGCGCGATGAGCCTTGCCAATCTGGCAACAGCCGCCGAATCGACCTATGAGCGGCGCTTTTCCAAGCCCGCCAAGCATACACTGAAATTCGGCGCGGCCGGCTTTAATGCCCGTAACCTTCTTATCGAGCGGGCAGGCGCCCTTGAATTCGCGCGCGACCTTGAATCGCGTACAGACGGCGAAATCCGCATCGAATTTATCGGCGACAACCAGATTTGCGGCCAGCTCTCCTGCGTTGAGAAAACCCAGCAGGGCATTGTCGACATCTACGCGGCCTCGACCCAGAACTCGGCCGGTGGCGCGCCCTATCTCAACGTGCTCGATTACGCCTTCATGTTCCCCGGCCGCGCGTCGCAGTATCATTTCATGTATCACCCCAAGAGCCAGGAAGTCCTGCGTGACCCGCTTGAAAAGCGTCACGGGCTGAAATTCCTCTTCAGCCACTGCGAATTGCGCGGTATTCAGCTCGGCCTGAGCTGGGAAAACAAGCCGACCGTCACCAAGCTTGAAGAGCTGTTTGGCACCAAGAACCGCGTCACCGGCACACAGCTTGGCCGCATCGCGATGCAGGCGCTGAACCTCAACCCGGTGCCGGTGGCCTGGGAAGAAACCCTTGATGGTCTCAAGCAGGGCCTGATTGATGGCGCCGAAACATGGGCCTCGGCCGTGGCCTATGCCAACATGTCCCCGGTGGTCAGCCAGTGCGTCGATCTCAAGTTCTTCTGCGGCACCGAGCATACCTCGATGAACGCTTCGGTGTTCGACGGGCTTGAGGGCTATCTTCAGGACGCGGTGATGGAATCGGCCTATTGGGCACAGGTTCACGTGCAGGCGGCCAACGAGGCGGCGCTTGTCAAAACCGTCGGCTTTAGCGATCCGCAACTGCCCGGCACGATCTTTGCGCAGAACAACGTGCGCAACGCCTTCCTCGCCGACGATCAGATCAAGATGGCCGAGGAAATGTGTAGCCCCGAGTTCCAGCCCCAGCTCTGGACCGAATGGCGCGATCGCCTCAACAAATGGTCGGGTGGTCTTGATACCTATCAGGAAATCTATGACGTCGCGCGCGAAGTGCCCGCCGACATGCTGCCCGAGAATGTCGAGCCGCGCCGGTGGTGGAAAGGCTAAGCCACGCCCGATACTGTCAACAAGGGCTGGTGCGGGAGACCCGCGCCGGCCCAGATGCACGGCCATAAGCACCACAGCCAAAAGGAACATAGCGGATGTCCATTCTGTCCGAAGCCTGGGCCATCATTCCGGCCTTTGCCAGTAACGACTCTTGGGAAATCAATCAGGCCCTGCGCACCCAAGGGGCCTGGGTGTTCGGCAGTATCCTGCTTTTGCTGGGCTCGATGTTTGTGCTCTGGCTCTACAAGCGTGTGCCGCTTCTGGACAAGCATCTGGAACGCACGATCATGGTCTATAGCTATCTTCTGATTGCCGCGATCATCTTTGTCGAAGTGTTCCGCCGCTTTGCCATGAACCAACAGGTGCCCTGGTCGACCACGGTGCCGCCGCTCTTGTTCATGATCATGGCCTGGTATGGCTGTGCCTATAACGTGCGTCTTCGCACCCACCTTAGCTTTGCCGAGTTCCGCACGATGATGCCCCGTCTGGGCCAGATGATTACCCTCGCCCTTGATGCGGTGTTGTGGTTCGGGTTCTGCGTCATCGTCTTTACGGCCACGATGCGGGTGACCGCGCTTTCGGCCACCAATTTCCAGATCGTGAGCGGCACCGACAATGTCATGCTGTGGTGGTTCCTGGTGACCATTCCGGTGGCCTTCGTGCTGATGAGTGCGCGGGTGCTTGAAAACCTGCTGGAAGATATCGCCAGATACAAATCAGGTGAGCCGCTGATCAAGCAGGCCATCATCGGGGAGGAGCCGGCATGACCGACGGTACATGGGTCACGTTGATCTCGCTTGGGGTCACTTTCTTTTTCATGATGGGCGTGCCGGTTTTCCTGGTGATTGCCTATTGGGTCATCGGCTGTTCCTTTGTTCTGGGGCTGACGCTTGATAATATGGGGGCCGAATTGCTGAACGTGTTCAGCAAGGGCTTTGCGCTTCTGGCGATGCCGCTTTTCATTCTGACGGGCGATCTGATCAACAAATCGGGGATCGCGCGGCGGTTGTCGGATTTTGCCTATGCCTGTCTTGGCTGGATGCGCGGCGGGCTTGCGATGGCGGCGCTTGGCGCCTGCGGGCTTTTCGCTGCGATCTCGGGCTCCAACAGCGCCACAACGGCGACGATTGGCTCAATGCTGCATCCTGAAATGGTCAAGGGCGGCTATGACGAACGCTTTTCCGCGGCCACCGCGGCGGCGGGCGGCACGGTCGGGATCATCATCCCGCCCTCGATCATCTTCATCGTTTACGGGTTCCTGATGAACCTGCCGATTTCCGAGCTGTTCGTGGCCGGTATCCTTCCGGGCGCGATGATGGTCATCGGCATGCAGTTCGCCTGTTGGGTGATCTGCCGGATGAACGGCTGGGGCCACCTTATCCCGCTGCAACTCAACCGGGTTCTCAAGACCGCCTTTGGCGCATGGCTTGGCTTTTTCGCCATCGGCCTTGTCCTTTGGGGCATCTACACCGGCAAGTTTTCCCCCACCGAGGCGGCCGGCGTGACCGTTGGTTTTTGCGTCATCGCCGGGCTGGTCAGCTATCCGCTCAACAAGTTGATGCGCGGTCAGCGCGATCTGCCTGCGGTCGAGCGGTCCTATGCCGCGATGCTGGTGGTTGACGGCTTCCGCCTGCGTGATATCCCTTCGATTGTCGTGCGCTCGGCCCAGATCTCGGGCATCCTCGCGCCGCTGATCGCGATTTCCGTGGTGATGCAGCAAATCCTGTCGCTGCTTGGCGCACAGGCGGTGATCGGCGATTTCGTGACCTCGATGGGCGGCTATCACGCGGTGTTGTTCACCTCGATGGTGATCGTGTTCTTTTCCGGCATGGTGCTTGAAAGCCTGCCGGTGACCATCATCCTTGCCCCTATTCTGGCGCCGATTGCGGCCTCGGTCGGGATTGATCCGATCCACTTTTCGGTGATCTTCCTTGTCGGCGCGTCGATCGGGTTCATCACCCCGCCTTACGGGTTGAACCTTTATGTCGCATCCGGGGTGACCGGCGTTCCCTATTTCAGATTGCTGCGCTATACGGTGCCCTATCTTATCGTATTGATAGCCGTGTGGATTTTGGTGGCTCTGGTGCCGTTCTTCTCGACCGTGCTATTGCCACAACATTGATGGAAGACGGGGCATGGACGGGGACAAACACGATACCATCCCGACGAACCTGAGACTGTTGACAGTGATCGAAGAGATGGCGCGCGCAGGCGTGCCGGTGACCCCGACCGAGGTGAATGCAAAGCTTGGCCTGCCCAAGCCGACCATTCACCGCCTCTTCATGACGCTTGAGGAAGAAGGCTTTGTGCAGCGTGACCTTGACGGGCGAAGCTATTCGCCGGGCCCGCGGCTGCGCACGATGGCGGGAGGAATCCTGTCGTCGCTCAGGATCAGAACCGCCCGTCAGGCGATCCTGAAAAAGCTGAGCCGCGAGGTGGGGGAGACCTGTAATATCGCGCTGCCGGATCGCGATGCGATGATCTATGTCGAGCGGGTCGAGACCGAATGGCCCCTGCGCATCCAGCTTCAGGTTGGCACGCGGGTGCCGTTCTATTGCACCGCCAGCGGCAAGATGTACCTGAGCTCGCTGGTGCCCTCGCATCTTAAGCGGTATCTGGCGGCGACCGATCTTGTCGCCAGAACGCCCAACACGATCACCGATATCGACCGGCTTCTGGCCGAGATCGAAACCATCAGGGAGCAGGGCTATTCGCTCGACCGCGAGGAATTCCTGACCGATATGATCGCACTTGCGGTGCCGCTTTGGGATATCAACAACCGGCTGATGGCCACGTTGTCGTTTCACGCGCCGACGCAACGCTTTGATATCGCGCGCGCGCTTGAATACCGCGAGGCGATGTATGCCACCGGCAAAGAGCTGTCGGCGCTGATCGCCTAGGCATTTTGCTTAAAAGTGGCAACCGGTTTTGAGCGTCTCGAACGTGCCAAGTCAATAAGTCCAGGATATCTCGGGAAAGCTTTCCCAGATCAGACGCCCGGTCTCGTCAAGCTTGTCGGGCGAGCAAAACAGCGAAATCGTCATCCTTGCCTGCCAATCGCGCCCGCCCACGCGAACCAATTGACCGCTGGCCAATTCCTGTGTGACCGAGCTTTCGGGCAGCCACGCCACCCCGCTGCCGCCCATGGCGCGTCGCTTGAGCGCCTCGGCAAGCGCATCCCGGTAGCGTTGCACAAGCGAGGTGGTCCGATCACCGATGATCTGATCAACGACGGTGCCCAGAAAGGTGTTGGGGTCATAGGACAGATAGGGAATGTCCTGCCCGGTCTTGCCCGGCAGATACCAGCCCTTGCGCGTCGCGACGCTGGCCTCGGCCACCGGCAACAATGTCTCGCGGCCGATATCCTTGCGCACGAATTGGGTCTCGTCCATCACCGGCGCCACGTCCTGATGGCGGTAATACATCAGGAATTCGCAAGACCCCTCGGCGAGCAACTGGCAACAGGTCGAGAGGCTGTCGGAAATCACCCGCGTGCGCAGATCTGGATGCGCCGCCTCAAGCGCGCCAAGGCGCGGCGACAGGAAATTGAGAGAGATCGCATGCAGTACCGCAAAGCGCTGAAACCGGGCGTCGGCACTGGCGGTCTGGCGGATCGCCTGTCGCGCCTCGGTCAGCTGAGCGATGGTATCCTGGGCAATCGGCAAGAACGCCTCGCCGCCGGGTGACAGGCGCACCGGATAGGTCGCGCGATCAATCAAAGGCTCGCCAAGCCAGTTTTCCAGCGACTTGATGCGACGGCTAAACGCCGATTGGGTGATGTTTCTCTCTTCCGCCGCGCGGGTGAAATTGAGTGTGCGCCCAAGGCAGACAAAGTCGCGTAACCAGTTGATATCCATCACCCATCCCCTCGCGTATCGCGATCAGAATGCGGTGATCTTACGCGTTATGCAAGATCGGAATGGTTTCAGACTATGTTTGAATTGGCATTTTTACGCCGCTCTTGCCTAGGCTTGAAACATCAAAATAAGGCCGATCAACGGTCAAACCCCAATTGCGCAACACCAACAGGAGAAAGTTATGACACTTACAAGCAAAGCGCTGGCCCCGATGATCGCCGCCGCCGCAATCGCAACCACCGCCCTTCCGGCAACGGCCGAAACCGTGATCCGCCTGTCGACCTATGTGAACGAGGCCGATATCCGCTATGACGGTTTCGTGCATTTTGCCGAGCTGGTCAGCGAAAAGACCGGCGGCAGCGTCAAGGTTGAAATCTTCCCCTCGTCCACGCTGCATGGCTGGTCCGAGGGTGTGGATGCGGTTCAGGGCGGCGTCTCTGACATGAGCTGGATTCCCGCCGACGAGCGTCTGCCCTGCTATCGCGTGACCTCGCTTTACCCGGTGGCGATTGACCTTGAAAACCAGGTCGAGCTTGACGCGGGCTATGCCGCTCTGGTCAAGGACGAGGCGGCCAAGGTCAATCTGATGCCGGTGTTCAATTCGAACTATTCCTACGACCAGGAATGGTGGTTCGAGGATGGGATCGAGGATCTGGGCAAGCTCGATGGCAAGCTTGTGCGCTCGATCGGGCCGCTGGTCAGCCTGATGATCGAAACCTGGGGCGGTCAGCCGGTTTTCGTGGCCCCCAAAGAGGTGTTCCAATCCGCCGAGCGTGGCGTGGTTGACGGCATCAACATGGGCGTTGCCACCTATTCAAGCTGGAAGCTCTGGAGCGTGATGCCCTATATGGTCAACGCCAACCTGTTTTACGGCAACGTCAATTACATGATGAACATGGACAAGTTCAACGGCATGACCGCCGATGAACAGGCCGCCGTTCTGGCCGCGGCGAGCGAGACCGAAACCTGGCTCAAGCCGCGCTATGAAGACTGGGTTGATCAGCGCGTCGGCAATGCGGTGATGAAGGGTGGCGGCGCCGCCGTTTCCATTCCGCAGGAACAGCGCATGGCCCTGATCGACAGCGTGCAGGGCACCTGGGACAAAGAGGTCGATGCGGCCTGTGGCGCGGAACTTGCCGGCAATATCCGCGCGCTTTTCGCCTCGCACGCACCTTAAGTCGCGCCAAGTCGGCCCGCCCCTCGCAATGCCGGGGCGGGCCTGTTCCGCAAAAACGGAGGCAGTCGCATGTCCCTCTCTCGTATGATCGCGCTGTTTGAACGCGTGGTGATCTTTATGGCCGCTCTCGGGGGCGTCATCGTCCTGATACAGATGGTCTGGATCAGCTATGGCGTTTTCACCCGCTATGCGATGAACGCACCCGACCGGATGGTCACCGAGGCAACCGCGCTTTTGCTGTTTCCTGTGGCCTTTGCCGGGCTCGCCTATGCGCTGCGCGAGGATGCCTATCCGCGCGTCACGATGCTGACCGACCGGTTTCGGCCAGCGGTGCGCAAGGGCTTTGCTCTTCTCAATATGGGGCTGATGCTGGCGGTGGGGCTGTTTTTCTCGCTCGCGGCGATCAAGGCCACCACGGGGGCGTTCAAATCCGGCGCCTCATCGGAAATCCTGCTCTGGCCGCGCTATGCGTTCTGGGCGCCGGGGACTGCGGCGCTGATCCTGTTTTCCATCTACGCGGCCTTGCGGTTGGCACGGCTGGTGGTGACACCGGCCAGCGACCTGAAATCGGAGATCTGACATGGAATGGTATGAAGTCGGCCTTGGCCTTTTGGGTCTGTTGATGTTGCTGATCGCCATCGGCTTGCCGATCCCTTTCGCACTGGCGGCGGCGTCCTTGCCGTTCCTCTGGCAAATCCAGAGCTTTGAGACATCGCTTGTCTCGTCACAGCTTAAACTCTGGGGGGTATGGATCGACTATATCCTTCTGGCGGTGCCGCTTTTCGTGTTCCTTGGCGAGCTGATCGGCAAGTCGAGCATCGGCCCGAACCTTTACCAATTCCTGCATCAGGGCGTGCGCATTCGCGGCTCTGCTGCTTACGGCTCCATCGGGGCCTGCGCCGGGTTTGGCGCGGTTTGCGGCTCGTCCATGGTGGGCGCCCTGACGATTGGCGGCGTGGCCTTGCCGGAAATGCTTCGGCTTGGCTATGGCAAACGCCTGTCGGCGGGGGTTCTGGCGGCGGGGGGCACGCTTTCGGTGCTGATCCCGCCCAGCCTGATCCTGTTGTTCTACGGCATTGTCACCGACCAGAGCATTGGCGACCTGTTCATCGCGGGTGTCATTCCGGGGCTGGTGCTTGTCTCGGCCTTCGTTCTTGTGGTGCTGGTCTGGGGCATCCTGCGTCCGCAGGACATCCCCAACAGCGAAGATGCGATGCGCATGCCGTTGATGCAGATTTTAGCCACCGTCGGCCCGATCCTGTTGATCGGTCTGGTGATCACCGTCGCGATTTACGCCGGTATCGCCACCCCGACCGAGGCCGCCGCCGTTGCCGCCCTGTTGACCGTCGCCCTTGCCTTCGGGGTGGGCGGGCTCACCTGGCAGGGCTTTAAAGAGGCGCTTTTTGCGACCATGCGGACTATGGGCTATCTTGGCCTCTTGTTGTCGGCGGGGGTGCTGTTCGGCTTTGTTCTGACCTATTATCGCGTGCCGCAGCAATTCACCGAACTCTTCCTGAGCTTTGATCTCTCGCCCTATGTGGTGCTGATGATCGTGCTGGCCTTCTACATCGTCTTGGGGATGTTCCTCGAGCCGGTCTCGATGACCTTCATCACTCTGCCGACGATCTATCCGCTGATGTCGGCGGCGGGGTTTGATCTGATTTGGTTCGGGGTGGTCTATACCATCACCATGGAGATCGCGGTGCTGACGCCGCCTGTGGGGCTCAACCTTTATGTCATTCAGGGCATCGGGCGCGGGCAGGTCACCATCGGCGATGTCATCATGGGCTGCCTTCCGTTCATCGGCGCGCTTGTGGCGTTGATTGCCCTTCTTATCCTCTTGCCGGAGACCGCCCTATGGCTGCCCGATCAGATGCGCTGAGCGACCTGCCGATTTCCGTGCCGCAGAGCTATCGGCGTGCCGGGTCGGGCTCGCCGCTGGTCTTGGTGCATGGCTATCTTGGCGGGGCCGATCAATGGCAGGACATGATCGCGCATTTCGCGCCGGGCTTTGATGTGATTGCGCCCGATCTGCCGGGCTGTGGTGGGAACGCGGGGCTGCAAGGCCCGGATCGGATAGGTGATTTTGCGCATGCTGTTCTGGCCCTGCTGGATGAGCTTGGCGTGACCGAGTTCACCCTTCTGGGCCACTCGATGGGGGGCATGATCGTACAGGAAATGGCCCGGCTCGTGCCGGAGCGGGTCACGCGGCTTGTGCTTTATGGCACTGGCCCGCTTGGCATGATGCCGAACCGTTTCGAGCCGATCGAGACCTCCCGCGAGCGCCTGCGCGTTGATGGGGTGGAAAAGACCATCGCCCGGATTGGCGCCACCTGGTTTCGCGAGGGCGCGGCGGGGCAGGGCTTTGATCTGGTGGCCGCCCTTGGCCGTCAGGCCAGCACCGCCACCGCTTTGGCGGCGCTGGATGCGATGGCGCATTGGGACGGGCGCGCGGCCTTGGCCGAACTGGGCATGCCCGCGCTTGTGATCTGGGGCGATGGCGACCGGTCCTATCGCTGGCCTCAGGTTCAGGCGCTATGGGAGGGGCTGCCGGATGTGCGCCTTGCGGTGGTGCCGGGCACGGCCCATGCCGCCCACCTTGAAAAACCCGCGCTGTTCAACATGCTTCTGGCGGATTTTCTGAGCGAGGCCTAAGCCGGGGGCGTGCCGCCCAGCTTTTGCGTAAGCTCGCGCGCGGCGTCGGCGACCTGTTTGCCGATCGCATCAAGGCGCGACTCCGGCAGGCGCGCCGCCAGCCCCGAGACCGAGATCGCACAGGCCGCTTCACCCTGCGCCGACCAGACCACCGCCGCAAGACAGCGCAGGCCGGTCACATGCTCTTCGTCATCAAGCGCATAACCCTGCGCGCGGATGCGCTTGATATCAACCATCGCCGTGGTCAGGTTGCGGTGCGAGCGTTTGGTCATCGGGTGAAACCCGGTGCGCGCCACGAAAGCGGCGATATCGGCGTCCTGCCAGGTGGCCAGGATCGCCTTGCCCATGCCCGAACAAAATGTCGGCACGCGCCCGCCCGGCGGCGAGATGGCGCGCATGATCTCGCGGCTTTCCACCTGGCTTATGGTCACAAGCTCGTCATGATCCAGGATGCCAAGATTGGCGGTCTCGCGCGTCAGATCCCGCAACCGGCGCAGATAAGGCAGTGCAGGGGCCACGAAATTATGCCTCCGCCCAAAGGCAGAGCCGACCGCAAAGGCCTCTCTCCCCACATGCCAGAGCGCGCGATCCGGCTCGAACTGGCTGAAATTCTGAAGCTCCAGCGTGGTCAGCAGCCGATGCGTGGTCGATACCGCAAGCCCGGCCTGACGGGCAATGTCGCTCACCCGCAGGCCTTCGTCATTCTGGCTCAGGATTTTCAGAAGCCTGAGCGCGCGCGCAACGGATTGAACGCCTTCTGTCTTTGGGTTAATCACTTCGGTATACCTTTCCATACAATGGAAAACATTTTTCCTTTCCTTACATGTTCCGCGATCCCGCGTTACCCCCCGAGCCAAATAAAAGGAGACCGGATATGACCACTTATGTTGAGCGCCACGGCCTGTCAGTTGCCGAACCTCTTGCCGCGCTGATCGAGAACGACATCCTGCTGAATGTCACGGCGGATCAGTTCTGGTCAGGTTACGCCGCAATGCTGCGCGAGCTGGGGCCTGTCAATGCCGCCCTGCTGCAAAAGCGCGAGGATTTACAGGCAAAGATCGACGCCTGGCACATCGCGCGGCGCGGTCAGCAGCTTGACGGCGAGGCCTATCGCGCATTCCTGAGCGAAATCGGCTATCTCGTGCCCGAGCCCGACCCGTTTTCCGTGAGCACGCAGAATGTCGATGCCGAGATCGCCACCATCGCCGGGCCCCAGCTTGTTGTGCCGGTGATGAACGCGCGCTTTGCCCTGAATGCCGCCAATGCCCGCTGGGGCAGCCTTTATGATGCGCTTTATGGCACCGACGCAATTGAGGGTAAGCCAGAGGGCAAAGGCTTTGATCCCGCGCGCGGGGCAAAGGTTATCGCTTGGGCGCGCGCGCATCTTGATAAGGTTGCCCCGCTGGCGGCCGGATCATGGGCCGATGTCACGGCGCTTGAGGTTGCAGGCGGCGCGCTTTCCATCAGCACCGGCGGCGCGGCCACCGGTCTTGCCGATGCGGGCCAATTCGCGGGCTACAAAGAGAACGGCAACGTCTTTTTGCGGGTGCATGACCTCTTGATCGAGATCGTCATCGACCACACATCGCCGATCGGAAAGAACGATCCGGCCGGCATTTCGGATCTCCGTCTGGAAAGCGCGATGACCGCGATCCAGGATTGCGAAGATTCGGTTGCCGCCGTGGATGCCGAGGATAAGTGCCTGGTGTACGCCAACTGGCTTGGCCTGATGCGCGGAGATCTGAGCGAAGAGGTCGAGAAGGGTGGCAAGGTGATCACCCGCCGCCTGAACCCCGATGTCGACTACCTTGACCCGGCGGGCAATCCGGTGACCCATCCGGGCCGTGCGCTTCTTCTGGTGCGTAATGTGGGGGATTTGATGACCACGGATGCGGTGCTTCTGGATGGGCAGGAAACCCCCGAGGTCATGCTGGATGCCGCCGTAACCGTGGCCGCCGCGATGCATGATCTGGCCCGTACCGGAACGCGCAATTCGCGCGCGGGCTCGGTCTATGTGGTCAAGCCCAAGATGCACGGCCCCGAAGAGGTTGCCTTTGCCGACACGCTTTATGGTCGGGTCGAGGATATCCTCGGCCTTGCGCGCAATACCGTCAAGCTTGGCGTGATGGACGAGGAGCGCCGCACCTCGGCCAATCTTCTGGCCTGTATCAAGGCGGTGAAAGACCGCTGCGTCTTTATCAACACCGGTTTCCTTGATCGCACCGGCGATGAAATCCACACCTCAATGCAGGCCGGGCCGGTCATCCCCAAAGGCGAGATGCAAGGCGCGATCTGGCTGGCCGCCTATGAGGCCGGCAATGTCGATGCCGGGCTTGCCGCCGGGATGTCCGGCAAGGGACAGATCGGCAAGGGCATGTGGGCCAAGCCCGATGACATGGCCGAAATGCTCAAGGTCAAGATCGGCCATCCGCTTGCGGGCGCCAATACGGCATGGGTGCCTTCGCCGACGGCGGCCACGCTGCATGCCACGCACTACCACCAGGTCGATGTGCTTGCGCTTCAGCAAGAGTTGAAGGGTCGTGAAAAGGCCTCGCGCAGCGACCTTCTGACGCCGCCGCTGATGATCGGGCGCAACCTTTCTGGCGAAGAGGTTCAGCGCGAGCTCGACAATTCCTGTCAGTCGATCCTTGGCTATGTGGTGCGGTGGGTCGATCAGGGGATCGGTTGTTCCAAGGTGCCCGACATCAATGATGTGGCCCTGATGGAAGACCGCGCAACCCTGCGGATTTCGGCGCAACATCTCGCCAACTGGCTTGTGCATGGGATCTGTACGCCCGAAGAGGTCGACGCCTCGCTGCGCCGGATGGCGCCCAAGGTCGACAGCCAGAACGCGGGCGATCCGGCCTATGTGGCGATGGCGCCGGGCTTTGACGGGGTTGCCTTCAACGCCGCCCGCGACCTTATTTTCAAGGGTGTGGAACAGCCCTCGGGCTATACCGAGCCGCTGTTGCATGCCGCACGCCGTGTGGCCAAGGCCGCCTGAGGAGAGACCGATATGATGACGATCAAAAGACTGGATCTTGGCGATGCGGGTGTTCTGCTTGCGGGCGCGCGCGCCCGCGCGGCAGAGATCGGCGTGCCGATGTGCATCGCGATCACCGACGAGGGCGGCAATCTTGTGGCCTTCGAACGGATGGATGGCGGCAAGGTGACCTCGATCACCATTGCCATCGACAAAAGCTTTACTGCCTCGGGCGCCAAGAAGGCGACCCACGAATATGGCGAGGTCAGCCAGCCCGGCGAGCCGGTTTACGGCATCGCCTCGGCGATTGGCGGGCGCTTGATGGTGGTTGGCGGTGGCCTTCCGGTGGTGGTTGATGGCGATGTTGTCGGCGGTATCGGCGTCAGCTCTGGCACACCGGCGCAGGATCGCGATGTCGCTCAGGCCGGGATCGACGCGTTTCTGGCGGCGCAGGCCTAGGCAGGACTCCAAGATTTAAAACGCGGTCTCGCCCGAAACTCCGGGCGGGGCCGATTGGCGTTTATAGGCCGAGGTCAGTGCCCCTGAACCGCCGACCAGATGCCGAAAACCCCGACGCAGACAAGGCTGAGCGCCCAGACCAGATCGAGGTTGAACCAGCCCCGCGACAGAAACTTGAGGCCAAGCCAGAAATAGATCACCGTCGCGATCACCCCGCCCGCGAGCGTCATCGCAAGCGTATGCACCCCCGCCACGAGCAAGGCCGTCCTTAGCGTGCCGGTCATCAGGCTTTGTGCCGCCACATGGCCGGTCTCGCCGCCATTGGCCGTGCAAATCCCCAGAAAGATCGGCAAGAGCATCAACCCCGCCCCATGCGCCATCGCCGCAAGGAACGACCACAGCGCAAGCCGCGCCGGATGGATGCGCGCGAGAATTCTCGGGTGGCGTCGGTTGATCAGAAGATAGCCCCCCATCGCGATCACGATGAGACCGGCACCGATGCGGATGCTGGTCTGCCATTCCAGCAAGACCACCATCATCGAGAACGGCAACAGGATTGCCAGCATCGCAAGGAAATGCCCAAGCGCCAAAAGCGCGAGCGCCGAGGCAAGCGCCCCATGGCGTCGCTCCATCAGGGCGGCCGAAACCGCCAGCGGCCAGCCCATGCCCGGATTGATGCCATGATAGACGCCCGCAAAGACGACGGCCCCCCAGAGGGCCGTCACCGAGGACGGATCAGGGATCATTTAAACCGACGGGTAGCAGAAGCTGTCGGTCGAGCAATCGCCGCCCTCAAGGCGGATCTGATGCGCGCGCAGGCCCTTGGGGAAGTCGATGTAGAAATCCTTATCGAGCGTCAGACCGCCGTTTTCCCCGACATGCGCCATTACCATCTGGCCGCCTTCGTCATTGGGATAAAACTGATCATCCCAGGTGGAATAGAGCGAATTGGTCCAATAGACCCGTTTGCCATCGCGGCTTATCTCGACCATCTGCGGGCCAAAGGCGAAATCGCCGCCGTTGGGGTGCTTGTGATGGGCAACGATGCCGCCAAGCTCGACCTTGCCGGCAAGGACCGGGTTCATCGGGTCGCTGACATCGTATTGATGCATCTCGCCAAGGCCCCAGCAGGCGACATAGAGGTATTTGTCGTCCAAACTCAGGTCGATATCCGTGACCAGCGGCGGCACCGCGCCAAATCCCTTAAGCAGGTCGGGAAGATCATCGGCATCGGCGGGAACGGGATCAATCGTGATCGTCTTTTTCGACTGCCAGACGCCGTCATCATCCCGCCACCAGGTAAAGATCGCGCCCTGAAGGTTGGTGGTATCCACCACCACGCCACAAAAGCCATAGGATTTGGTCGGATCATGCGCCGGGCGGATTTCAAGTGCCATCTGGTGATTGTCGCCAAGGTCCATGGTCTGGATATTCTTGCGCGCCCGCAAATCCCAGAAGTGGATCGAATGACCGTATTTGTTGCTCAGAAGATCCTCGGGCACGATGCCATTCTCGAATTGCGGCGGCAGGCCCCATTCCGAGCTGACCATGTAATCCTGCGGCAGGTTCCACCAGAAATCGTAATGCTTGTCCTGCTTGCCGCGATCCATCTCGTAACGACCGATGATCTCGAAGGTTTCGCAATCCATGATGAAGATGCCCGGAGGGCCGTCGGTGCCGTCGGGGCCACCGCCACCAAGGGTCGAGACATAAATGCCCTCTGGCCCGCAATGGATCGTGTGGGGGCGTGAATAGCCCGTCTTTTCAAAGAGTTCCTCTGGCTCAATAGTCTTGTGGATATGCGCCTTGAGGGGGTCTTTCACGTCGATGATATAAATCCGCGAGGACCGGATGCCGGGCACGATCAGATAGCGGCGCTCAAGAAACGCGTGGCCCGAAAGCGGCGACAGGGACGATGAACAGGCGTTCCAGCCAAAGTGGTGAAACTCGTCGCCCTTGTTGGGCACGATCACCTGATGCACGATCTGCCCATAGGTCTCGGAACCGGGTTTGAGATCGACAACCGCGATCCCGTCGGATTGCGAGCCATCCGGGCTCAGCATCACCGTAAAGGCGTAATTCTCGACCGGGGCCTGCATCGCAAGCTTGGCGGATGCGTGAAAGGTGGGGTCTGGTCTCAGGGTCATCTCTCTACCTCCCAATAGAAATCTGCCCTCCATCCGGAGGAACTTGTTTTGACCGAAAAGAGCCAGCCCTGCGCAAGAGCGCCAAGCTGACTCGCTCTGCGTGTTTTTTGTAGCACAGGTTTGCGTTTTGCGCGTAACGCTTTTCAGGGCCGCGCTTTTGGGCTGGCGCGGGGCGCGGTCGCGGTCGGTAACCGATGCCCCAGATTGGACCAAAGCAATTCTTATTCAAGACACATTCGATTTTTAGTCTGGTGTCGTGAATGAATGAAAAGGCGAAGCCGATGCTTGTTTCCGTGGTTGTTCCCTGCATGAACGAAGAAGAGTCGATCCCTCATCTGGTGGCACGGCTTGAAAAGGTCGTCGCGCCCTATGGAAAACGGGCCGAAATCCTTTTGGTTGACGATGGATCAACCGACGGCACCTGGGCCGAGATCGAAGCAGCGCGCAAAACCTGCAGCCAGCTGCGCGGCCTGCGGCTTTCGGCCAATCGCGGCCATCAGGTTGCCCTGACCGCCGGGCTAGAGGCCGCACAGGGCGAACGTATTTTCATGCTGGATGCCGACCTTCAGGACCCGCCCGAGCTTTTGGGCGATATGATGGGAATGATGGATCGCGGTTATGACGTGGTCTATGGCCGTCGCAGCGAACGTCAGGGCGAAACCATCTTCAAACGCGCAACCGCCTGGGTGTTTTATCGCGCGCTCAACGCGATGTCCGATGTTGATATCCCGCGCGATACCGGCGATTTTCGCCTCGTCAGCCGCAAGGCGCTTGACGCTGTCCTGTCGATGCCCGAGCGCGCCCGTTTCGTGCGTGGCATGTTTGCCTGGGCCGGGTTCCGCCAGATCGGTATCGAATACTGTCGTGCGCCCCGTGCCATGGGCGAAACCAAATACCCCCTGCGCAAGATGATCCGCTTTGCCACCGATGCAATGACCGCGTTTTCGACGCGCCCGCTCAAGTTTGCGACGCGGATGTCCTTCGCCAGCCTTGGCTTTTCCGCTTTGATGATGATCTACGTGCTGCGCTCGCTGATCCTCTATCAGACCGCGCCTGGCTGGGCGTCGGTTGTGCTGGCGATCAGCCTGTTTTCCGGGGTTCAATTGCTGACCCTCGGGATTTTGGGGGAATATATCGGCCGCCTTTATATCGAGGCCAAGAACCGCCCGCTTTACTTTGTTTCCGAAGACACCCGTGGCGCCGAAACCGTGCCGCTGCGCAAGCTGGCCTGAGCATGCGCCGCAAGGGTGTCATACTGCGCTTTGGCGTTATCGGCGTTGCGGTGGCGGGCGTCTATGTTCTGCTTTACCTGGCGCTTCAGGGGCTCGGCCTGCCACAGGCCGGTGCAAACGCCCTGGCTTTTGGTATTGCCGTCCTGGTTCAATATGCAGGTCAGGCGCGGTTCACCTTTGGGCGGCGCATGGCCGACACTGCGCAGATCGTCCGCTTTGGCGTGATGATCGCCCTTGGCTTTGTCACATCGGCCGTGATCACCGGGGTGATCGCGCCGCAGATGGGGCTGGCAGACTGGCTTGCCGCCGTGACGGTGACAGTCATCCTGCCTGTTCAGAATTTCGTGCTTATGACCCTTTGGGTCTTTTCCGGTCAGCATTTCCAAGGAAACAACGCATCATGACACATATCTATTCCGATACCTTCTTTGATTACATCGACCAGGGCGCGCGCCGGTCTGCGCAGGCGTTGCTGGGCCGTCTTGGGCCATGGTTGCAACCGCAATCGGTGCTGGATCTCGGCAGTGGCAGGGGGGTCTGGCTTGACGAATGGCGCAAGACCGGCGTGCGCGATGTGCTTGCCGTTGACGGCGATTATGTCAACCGCGCACAGCTTGCCGTGCCCGAAGACAGCTTCATGGCCGCCGACCTGACAGCGCCGGTTGTTACGGATCGCCGCTTTGACCTCGCGCAGAGCCTTGAGGTCGGGGAACACTTGCCCAAGGCCGCATCCAAAACCCTGGTCGAGAGCCTGACGCGCGCCTCGGACCGGGTTCTGTTTTCGGCGGCGGTGGTGGGGCAGGGCGGTGAATTTCACGTCAATGAACAACCGCTGTCCTATTGGCAGGACCTTTTTGCCGAGCGCGGCTATCACGCCTATGATTGTCTGCGCCCGCATCTGAAGAATGATCGTTCTATCGAGCCCTGGTATCGCTATAACGCGATCCTCTATGTCAATGACGCCGGGCGCAAAGGCCTGCCCGGTGACGTGCTTGACCATGCAGTCGCACAGGGCACGCCGGTGCCAAACGGTGGCGACGTCCTATGGCGCTTGCGCCGTGGTGTCGTGTCGAACCTGCCGCAGGGCACCGTCACGCGCATCGCGCAGGTCCGTGCCGCGATCATCGCAGCCCGTGCAGGTGGCAAAGCGACCGCGGCATGACTGCCGCCGCGATCCAGTCCACCGCAACCGCAAACCCGATGCCGCAAAGCGCGGCGCTTCCGCTTTTGCCGATCACTATCGTCGCCCTGCTTGGTGTTCTGGTCATCTCGCTCCCGAACCTTCTTGACCCGATGATACGCCACGATGACTATCCGGCATTTTTTGCCGAGCCGGAATGGTTCTGGAACAAGACCCTGCATGAAGGGCGCTGGCTCAATTATCTCTGGCACCTGCGCGAAATCGTGACCCCCGCGTGGTTTAACTTTGCGGTCTATCAAATCCTTTGGGCTGTCGTGGCCGCAGCCCTTGCCGTGGCCGCGATGGGGCAGAACGCGAACCGCTGGTTCTCGGGCGTGCTTGCGCTGTTCATTCTGGTTTCAATTCCGGCGACAATGATTTCGCTCTGGTTCAATACGTTGATTCCGGGGCTTGCCATTGTGGCGCTTTATGCAGTGCTCAGTTTGCGGATGCCGCGCGCGGCGCACAGGGCGCTGCTGCCGCCGTTTGTGATCGCCAGCTTCATGGCCTATACGACCTATCCGATTATCCTGTTGGCCGTTTGCCTGTTTCGTACCGAAAACAGGTCGTTGCGTGATCTGATCGGGCTTTTGGTGCTGTTTGTCGTTAGTTTCGTCACAGCGATTCTGATCACCTATGCGATCAATTGGCAGGTGCATGGCATTTTTGGAATTCCTCTGGCCGACTGGCGCGATGCAACCCCGGCGACCGGCCTCGGGGATATGGCCAGGAACCTGCCGCAGGTGGTGGACACGTTTGAAACACTGATTCAGACGCTGAGCTGGAACACGACGACGATCGTGTATTTTCATCTGGCAACCCTGACAGGCGCCACTCTGGTTCTGATCCGCCTCGCCCCGAAAGAGGCGCTCTATCTGCATGCCGGGCTGTGGCTTGGCATCGCGATTCTGGCATCGCAGAGCCTTAAGCTTGGCGTCCAAGTTCCGGTGCGCAGTTTTACCTTCGTCTGGGTTTTCTATGCGGTCATTGTTGTGCGCGCTGCTGTACTGCTTGGTGACACGCCTGGTTTGCCGGCCCGTTTGGCGCGTGGTCTGACGGTGTTGATTGTCCTGTGGTACATTCTGAAAACGGTGATCGAGACCACCGTCTATCGCGACTGGCAGGCCGAAACCCGCGCCATGGCAACGGCCGTCCAACAGGCCGAAGGCCCTGTTCTGGTGTACGGCGATGTGACGGCGCTGAGCAGCGTTGTAGCGGCCGACATCCATTCAGAGCTGGCCTTGTCGTTTCGGATAAGGCAGCTGTCAGGGCGCAGCATCGTGCTCTGCCACACCGATGCCGAAACCTGCGACGAAATCGAGGCAACAGCCGACCGCCCGACGCCCCTTCGCGTAAGGATCGAAGAGGTGGATGGCAAGACCCGCCTGACCTACCCAACCCGGTGAAATCCTGCGCTCTGGGCCGGTCGGTTCAAACCGCCTGAGCATACGCCAGGCTGCGTGGCCCCGCTGCTTGGTGTCTCCGGAAGGTCGCCATTCGGTCGTCCCCATACAAAGAGCATGCAGCTGATCTGCTGCGCCTGGCCCTTGAGCCGGTGGCGGGCAATAGCCTGGCGCATGCCTTGGTCGAGATCATGGGCACTCCGGTTGCGGGAAATGATTGGGATGGCTTCGGGAAATCCGCGAGGCGTGGGATAATGGCGATCCGCGCATGACTGAGCGCAATCGAACCGTTATTCGTGCGATCTTCTGCAAATGAAGGACAACAAGATGAATGGACCTGTCGAAAATGGAGGCCAGGAAAGTTACGGTAGTCGTCCTGGCTTTGGTCCAAGTGGATGATCTCGCGGCTCGTTTTGAAATAGCTGACTGGATCAGCTTTGGTCATCTTCAGGCGCTACAATTCTGCCCGGCCCGTCTCACGTCGGTTTCCTCTGATAATGCCAGCAAGAAGTCTCAGATCAGTAGCGGGCACAATCCGACCTCTGAACATACAGATCAACGCCCCAAGGCCACCCCTAGCGCGCCCGCCATACGCGAGATGGCTGCAGGCTGCGGCGCCGTGCGGCTCAGGTAATCCGAAGCTGAATACCCCCACCAGTCCCAGCACCCCTTCGGATTTCCCGCGAACCAATTATACCAAGGTGATGGAGTTTTTACCGCCTGTGGATAGAGAACAACGATGTTGTTCGCTTCAGCCCAGCCGTTATAGCCAGTAAGCCGTGCGTAATCCTCGCCCATGGTCTCGCGACCCTGGTTACATCCATGCAGCGCAATATGCAGACGACAGACTTCGCCTTCTGTACAGGCGACAGGCACATAGACGAAGGCTTTGCTATCCATGCCCGCGACGTCCTCGGTATAGAGCGACTGATCGAATGTGAGCAACCCCAAGTCGCGCGGCGCGATCGGCTGTGACAGCTCACCATAGAGCCAGTTCAGAATGTCCCCCGCTTGGTCAATATCGCAATCGATCAGGAAATCAGGCTGGGTCTTTGCGCAGGCGGTCAGCGCCTGTTCGGTGACGAAACCATGCCCTGCATCGACCGATACCGTATAATTGATGGCCATTTCCGGTATGCCCAGTGACAGATAGGTTTCCTTCAGGGCGTCCATCGTCGCGCGCGCCACGGTGTGGTCGGATTTGCCGTGGAACAGATAGATTCGATCAGGGTCGATGTCATCGAGAGGGTCGATTTTGCCCTGTTCAGCCAACGTCCGCATGCTGGCAATCGCCTCAGCCGGATCGGGACCGTCCCAAAACGGGTTCATGCACACATAGAGCGCCCGCCAGACTGATTTATCGGCACAATTGAATGGCCCGCCTGCAACAATGCCCACCCCGCTGATTGCTGATGAGAATGCAACTTGCAACTGCACCGCCATGAAGGCGCCACTGGACAAGCCGGAGACCGTGGTTGCCGCCGGATCAAGGTTCAGCAACGGCAGCGGATCCGCCAAACTGGCGCCAGGCCAGAGAACGCAACCCAGAGCAACCATCCGAACTCTCTCCAGGAGCATCGTCGCAGGAGACTTTGTTGCGATTTTTCCTGCCGGGCAGTCACGGCGAGTGTCCCCAAAGCTTTTGAAAATGTTCATTCCTGGTCAACCTCTCGACCTAAAGCCAAAAACCTCGGGCTGAGTGACACCAGGCTCGGCGCGAGCAGGTGTATGCCGCCCTGGAGTAGTTTCCGTGATCAGACGGACCTGACCTTCGGGTTCTTTGGACAGTCCTAGCAGACCGGCGCATGCGGGCAAGGAAAAGCGGCCAGGCTCTGGACCTGTAAACGCGTCACGACGTCAACAGCAGCGTCCCCCCTTTGACCTGAAGCAACGGATCAACGCGGAGCATTTTCGTTCTGTGCCAGGGTCGGAGGCCTTTGTTGCAAGGATAGCCGGTCTCGCAGGGATTCGCAGGGCGTATGTTCACTGGGGCGCCATGTGCCCATTGCCATTTGAGCCAGCGTTTCAACACTCGCGGATGACATCGCCGGACCAATCACCCACACACCTTGCCCCCTGTCGTCAGACGGAGCATTCTAGCGTGAACACAATCGAAAGGCATTTCAAATGAAAGTTGTCGTTATGGGGGCGGGCGTCATCGGCGTTACCACCGCGTATTATCTGGCCAAACAGGGCGCAGACGTCGTGGTCATAGATCGTCAGGTCGGGCCAGGGTTGGAAACCAGCTATGCGAACGCGGGAGAGTTGAGCTATGGCATGACCTCGCCTTGGGCAGCGCCGGGGATACCCATCAAGGCAATCAAATGGCTGTTCATGAAGCGCCGCCCGCTGTTCATCTGGCCGCTGATCAGCCCAACCATGTGGAAATGGTGCGCCCAGATGCTGCGCAATTGCAACGACGACAGTTATCGCATCAACAAGGGGCGCATGGTGCGGGTGTCGAACTATTCGCGCGACGTGATGCCAGAGCTGATTGCCGAGACAGGCATTGAATATGATGGCCGCGCGCAGGGCACCCTGCAGCTTTTCCGCACTGCCAAGCAGATGAAGGGATCAAAGGCGGATCAGGAAATCCTTGCCGAATACGACTCTCCCTACGAGGTGCTCGGCCGGGACGCCTGCATAGAGGTTGAACCGGCCCTGGCCGAGGTGCGTAACAAGTTTGTCGGCGGCCTGCGCCTGACCGCAGATCGCACCGGGGATTGCCGATTGTTCACCATGGCCCTGGCCGATAAATGCGCGGAAATGGGGGTTGAATTCCAATACGGACAGTCGATCAGATCCATCGCAATCGAGAATGGCAAGATAGCGGGCGTGGACACTGAAATCGCCGGGCGAATTACGGGGGATGCTTATGTTTGTGCCATGGGCAGCTATGCGGTGAACGTGCTGAATCCCATAGGGGTCAAACTGCCGGTCTATCCGGTCAAGGGGTATTCCGTCACGCTGCCTGTCACCGACGACGCGTTTGCACCACAATCCACAATCATGGACGAAACCCATAAGGTCGCCATCACCCGCCTCGGCGATCGCATCCGCGTTGCTGGCACGGCGGAAATTGCGGGCTATTCGAACCGTCTCGGCCCGCATGCCACCGATACGGTGAAACATGTGATCGGCGATCTCTTTCCCAAGGGCGGCGACATCTCGCGCGCCGAAGGATGGACCGGTCTGCGCCCGATGACACCAGATGGCACGCCTGTTTTGGGGCCGACGCAATATGACAACCTGTTCGTGAATACCGGCCACGGAACGCTGGGGTGGACGATGGCCTGCGGGTCGGGCAGGGCGGTGGCCGATGTGGTCCTGGGCAAAGAACCGGAGATTTCATTTGAAGGGCTGACGGCGGCGCGATACTTGCGCTGACAGAACGTGGCCTGGCTGCAGTCGATCCCTTTGATGTTTTGGAGTAACCGTGTCTGTCCTGCGGCACATTGTGATGGAGACACTCATATAGCTGGGCGCGAGGTGTCGTGATGTCCTCAAATGTGGTCGCCCGAAGGCTGTCATTTTGCACTTCGCTCTCGCGCATGCCCACAAAACGCCTTGCGGTCGTCGTTTCTACATTTGGAATGCCCCGGCGTCACAGCAGTTAGCCGCGCCGCCGTTCAGCATGGTGTTTTTGTGTCGAGTCCAAATGAAAGCTGAAGCCGCAGCTATTGTGGCTAAGGACCGTTTGTGGCCAACGACCGTTTTGTCCGTGGTCAGGCCGTTCCCACAGAATTCAGTTTAGCACTCTGGAAACGGCCTCAATCAGTTCGAGGACCTCGCGTGTTTCATTGTCGACGCGGATCAAGCTGTCACCAACGCGGTAGTAGCTTTGTCCGCGGGGTAGCCTGGGCAAGTTGTATCGCCGCCGATCATAATCGCTCAGATAGTCGTTTCGGTCGTATCTGTCGCCGATCCGATAGATCTTCTTGGCTTGGCCGGGAGGCACGCAAGGCGGGTTTTTCTTGGCCAGCCCCGGTGGGCAATCGCCAATCTTGGATTTCGGCTGCGCCGCAGCTTGTCCGACGGGGGAAAAGGCCATCAACGCTATCAACATAACAGAACAGTATTTCATCCTACCCTCCAAATTGTCTGCTTGATCTGAGCGGACCATGAGCGGCTTCGAAGTGTTATTCAATATCAATCCGTGAAAACCGCAGAGGTCACATACGATCCAGGCAACCTTGACCGGCCAATGGCAGGACGATCTGGTGCCGGTGCTGAGGCGCGGCTATGGCGGCCACCCAAACTTTGGTAAGTTCTGATCCTCGGGCGAGGAATGGCTAAGCACCTCGTCCCGCAGAGTGGTCAATGGATGGACTTGGGAGAATTGCGGCTTCGAGCCAAAAGTGAACGCGTTCGGGTACCAGAAGCTCATCGCATACGCAGATGCAGCCGTGCAGCTTTCAAAGTGCCGCCATTCCTTTAGCGCCCCGAAATTCGGGGCCCGGCATTGACGGTGTCGCGACTTTCCGACATGCGCCTTTGTTCCGCAGTTCCGCTATTTCAGGCGTTTGATCGTCCGCTCAATCAGGTCATTTACCTGCATCGGCGACTCGATGGACGACGAATGGCCCGTGTGCCTGAAAACGACCAGTTCCGATCCCTTGATCGCCGCATGCATGCGTTCTGATTTACTGGGCTCCGTGGCGACGTCCTCGTCTCCGACCCCAATGCCGGTTGGAATCCTGATCTCGTTCAGAAGATCGCTGCAGCCGTCACGGTCGATCACACCCGTTACAGCCCGCGTGATGCCAATGCGGTGATTGCCGGAAATTGCCTTACGCCACCGCTTCTGCTCATTCATGCGAGCCGCGTCCTTCAGGAAAGTCTGCCCAAACAAAATTGGCATCACACGGCCAACAACGGCCCACAGCCCTACCCAACGGGCCACAAGGTTGAGTATCCGGTATTTCGGTCCGGTTTCTATCGCCTCAGGGTCGGCAGACGTATTGAGCAGGGTCAGCGTTTTCAACAAGCCCGGGTTCCGAGCGGCCAGCCGAATACCGACAAATCCGCCCATGCTTAGCCCGACAAAGTGACACGGAGCGACATCAAGGTGCTCGATGAGCGCCGCCGCATCTGCCGCCAGCGTCTCCATATCGTATCCATCGTCGGTCACTCCACTCTGTCCCTGACCACGGTGATCGAACGCGATGCAACGGTAGCGACCTCGGAAATGGGCGACCTGCTTGTCAAACATGGCCGCATTCATCAAGAGGCCATGTGAAAATACGATCGCCTCTCCTGAGCCGCCTGTGTCAGTGAAGTGAATATGCGCTCCGTTCAGGTCAACATGTGGCAATTTTCTTTCCCCTTTGCAGTGGCTTTCTGCCATTGAAGCCTAACATAGCATCAACGGGGCGTGTCCGGCAGACCCGCCGGTTCAAGAGAAAAAATCCACCGGTTGCTTGATCAAGCCCTTCTCCGCGTATGCATGGGGGCGTGATGTTTTCGCCGGGTCTTTTCTGGTCGTTGTTGGCGGTGCAGAGTTGTTCACCGGAAACGCTCTGATGGTCATGGCAGATGTTGACCGAAAGATATCTGCTCGCCAATTGCTACGAAGCTGGGGAATTGTGTATCCGGGAAACCTGGCAGGCGCGGCGGGACTTGCTGTGGCCTTCGGGTTTTCCGGCATTTTGCATGGACCTTTTTGGGGCGTCAGGGCGCGCGCTATGCGGTGTGCGCTGCTGACGTTCGATTTTCCGTGTCGTCGCAGCCAGCAAGCGCCCTGGCCATCTGAAGGTGCGCTCGATGCAGTGGGCGAGCGGAGCTTGCCCATCGAAATCTCCGCTCCCGGCCCGTTGCAACCGTTCTCCGGGACGTCAGCCCAATTCCTGGGCCCGAACGATCAGAGTGTTATGACAGTCGATCCCGTTGTTTGGCGGCTCTCGAGTGCGCGATGCGCATCGACGATTTGTTCAAGCGGATATGTCTGGCCGATCTTGACCTTGATGGCGCCACTTTCGACTTTGGAAAAAAGATGCTTTGCCATATCCTGACAGCGCGCATGATCCGCCAAAAAGGTAAAGAGCGTGGTGCGCGTCAGCTTCAGCGAACCCTTGCTTGCAAGGGTGAGAAGGCTGACCGGATCAACCGGTCCTGATGCGTTGCCAAAGGAGATCATCATGCCGAGTGGCTGGATGCAGTCGAGCGAGCCGCCGAACGTGTCCTTGCCCACTCCATCCATTGCGACGCTGACACCTGCGCCGCCGGTCAGCTTTTTTACTTCTGGCACAAAATCATGTTCCCGATAGTTGATGCAATGTGCCGCGCCGTACTCCAGCGCAAGCTTGCACTTTTCATCCGTCCCGGCCGTGCCGATCAGCTCGATGCCCTCGGATTTTGCCCATTGGCATGCCAGAAGTCCGACGCCGCCGGCTGCCGCCTGGAACAAGACCTTGTCGCCCGCTTCGAGCGGCCAGACCCTGTGAAAGAGATACTCCACCGTCATGCCTTGAAGCATTATGGCGGCGCCTTCCTCGAAAGAGATGCTGTCGGGCAGGGGGCAGACCTGAGCGGCAGGCATGACGCGTGCGTCGCAATAGGCGCCCGGTGGCATGGACGCATAGGCGGCCCGGTCCCCGGGCTTGAGGTGAGTTACCCCATCGCCTACGGCCTCGACGATCCCCGCCGCCTCCATCCCCAGGGCATGCGGCAGGTCAAGCGGGTAGAGACCGGTGCGCTGATAGACGTCAATGAAGTTGAGCCCGCAGGCCTTGTGTCGGATTCTGATTTCGCCAGCCCCCGGATCACCAACCTCGCGATCGACGATTTTCATATTCTCCGGACCGCCAAATTCTTCGATGATAACGCTACGTGCCATCTGCGCTTGTTCCCTGTTCCAGAAGAGGTGTTCAAATGGAAATGAACATCCCTGTCCGACTTTGTCCAGATACCAACGATTGGATGCAAAGGAATATAAAGGAATATAACGACGTGTTCTGGCTTGTGACCCTTGAAGCGCAAATGGGCATGGAAAGTCTTGCGATTGCGTTGGACATGACAATTTTTACAGGCAAGGGTCAAGCAGACAAGGGGCAAGGGGGCAGAGTCAGAATGGGGTTTGATAAAATGAAATTTCTAAGGCTTTTTTCTGATGATGACGGCGAAAGCCACTGGGAAGATGTCGAAGTAACTTTGGACGAACGCAGCTTTGCGCCGCCTGCTCAGAATATCGAAATCTCCGACCCGGAACCGGTGAAACAGACGATGTTCCTGAGACTGAGGTCAGGATGGAACGAGCCAATTCATCCAACGCCGGTTGCTCAAAAGCTCATTTGTCTCTCGGGCACAGTAAGGGTGACCGCCAGTGACGGTGACTTCCGCGACATTGGCCCGGGCGATGTATGGCACATGGAAGACAGACACGGGAAAGGTCATCATACGAAGGTAATAAGCAAAGAAAACTTTGAATCCGTAATCATTCAATACGAGTGACCCACATACAGGGATAGCCTGAACCGCAGCAAAGTCTGCAGACCTGCCATTCCTTCATTGCGGCCTCAGTCCTGCCTTCATCTTGTCCTTGTGAAACATGACATCCTCCTTTGCTGGCTTGGCTGCCTTTCATAGCCGCTAAAGGCCTTTGGCCGTCTTGAAAGGGCCATAGGACGACCAAACGGCCTGAACATCGAGGCCCCACGCAGTGGTCGAGGTATGAGCGCAAGCGATTTCAAATACAAACAGACCCAAACTTCCGGACGACTGTGTCAGCCAAGTTGGTCAAATCTCCCTAAATGCCAAGCCGCAGCCAAGAGCAATTCAAGGCCCTGTCGCGACCTGGCTCTGGAAAGCCCGCATCGGGTGTTCCAGTTTAATGGTCTTGTCACGCTTGCGGTCCGGTTTCTCAACTCACTCAGGCGGCCTTTCGTTCGAAGGCCAAGGGGCTTTTGCCTCCCGGCGATGAATGCCGCCGCCGTGGATTGTAGAACCCGTTGACATACTGGAATGTCGCGCCCTCTGCCTGGCGACGTATGTCCCGGCGGGTGCGCCGGATCAGCTCTGCCGTGATGGATTTGAAGACCGTCTCAACCATGGAATTGTCGTAACAATTTCCCTTGCCGCTCATGGATATTCTG
>NZ_FRBN01000008.1 GCF_900142625.1 Roseovarius marisflavi | reverse complement strand
AAGGCAGCTCAACGAACGACCCCGAAAAACGCTCAACTACGAAACACCCGCCGAGCGTTTCAATGCATGTGTTGCATCGACCCGTTGAAACCGCCGCCCGAAGCAGACGTACTAAATCAGTGCCTTTGCCGAAGTGTAACCGGACATTAATCGTAATTTCAGGGAGCGGCAGGTCTGAGCGGCGGCGCGGTCGTTGCACAAAAAACAACGAGCGTCCGCAATCGCGAAAAGCGGCCGACTACATACCGTTTTTGTGAGGAAGAAGAAGTGCATATAGTGCTTGGTTTGCAGGTGCATCTACGCCAAGCCTTCTGGCTAGCCTCACTGCTGCGCCCGACACCCAATCGATTTCAAGAGCGCGGCCATTTTCAAGGTCTATTGCTGTCGATGCCCGCATTGTTGGCGGCAGGGAACTCGCCATAGTCCAAGTCTTTTCTTCAATCTCGGGGTCAAGCGCTACCCCCGAGGCTCGACCGATTGAAGCAGTTTCTGTCACGACCTGACGAAATAGTGCGCCAAGCTGAGGATAGGCCATTACATCTTTCATCATGCATCGCCCTGCGGCAGTTACACCAGATACTGCAGAGAACAGTACAAATTTCGACCAGACATCTCGCTCAATATCATCCGTTGGAGGGGCGGATGATCCGGCTTCGTTAATTGCATTTCTCAACGCGTTGATGCGGTTAGACGGTTGACTGTCACGTTCTGCAAAGGTGAACCTATTAAACTCACCAGTTTGCTTGATAATCCCGGGTGAGCCGATTGTCGTCGAAATCTGGGCCATCCCATTGGCCACATTCCTTTCGGGAATAAACTCAAGCAACCGGTCGGATGCCTCGACGCCATTTAGGAACGGTACAACAACAGTGTCTGGCCCCAACATCGGCAAGCATGCTCGCGCTGCGGCTTCAAGCGCATCGCCTTTGACGCCAAAGATTATCACATCGACCAGACCGACATTGGACGGCTCAGATGTTGCAATCCAAGGCTGCACAAACTCAACACCCGATGGGCCATCTAGAGCCAGCCCATTCTCCAAGATAGATGCAAGGTGTTCGCCTCGCGCTATTGTTGCGACCTGGTGCCCACTATTGCCCAACTTGACTGCAAGGAAGCCTCCGATTCCACCAGTCGCCATTGTTGCAATTCGCATTTGGTCCACCCCAACATATTCATTTGATCTCAAATGATAGCATCTGATAGCTTTGTAGCCCAGTGTGCGATGGGAATATCCGCCTGTGTTGTCCAGCCGGCCGCTTGAACCTGGATAAAGCAAAGAGCTCCGCAATGCTTGTCAGGTTTCCAAGTCTGATCTAAGCTTTACAACATGCGTTGTCTTGTCATCCTAATCGGAATGTTGCTTGCGCCACAGGCTTGGGCGAATGGTGCATGGGAGGAGATCTGGTCGGCCGAAGGCACGATCATCCGCGGATGGTTGGCAACCCCCGAGGGTGACGGTCCGCATCCCGCCGTCGTGATGATGCATAGCTGCTTTGGCCCTGTTGATGATCAGGATGAACTGGCGGCGCACGACAGGTCTTGGGTGAATATTCTGACCGATGTCGGCTACGTCGTCCTTGCGGTCGACAGCTATACGCCGCGGGGCGCTGGCTCCTTGTGCCAAGAGAGAAACCGTCCGGTCCTAGCCCGCGCCGAGCGTCCGTGGGATGCGATCGGCGGGCTTCAATTCTTGCAGGAACGATCCGATGTGATCGGCGACAAGATCGCCATCATGGGCTGGTCGAACGGGGCGATCAGCCTTCTTTGGGCAGTCAGGGATGGCGCCAGTGCCGCCACCGCGCTGGAAGGGCCGGATTTTCGCACGGCTGTCGCATATTATCCCCTATGCAATGACGTCGTGAGTCGGATCGACGACTACTTGCCGAGGGTTCCGGTTCTTGTCCAGATCGGTGCTGATGATGACTGGACAGACCCTGAACCATGCCGCTCACTCGTCTCAGAGACACGATCGCGCGGCGGCGAGATGGCTCTCGAGGCTTACGATCAATCCTTTCACCTGTTCGACGCTCCTGACACGCCTGTTCGTCCGTTCATGGCTGTGAACGACGTTGAAGAGACAGGTCTTATAGAAATCCACTTCGGAACCAACGATGCCGCCCGTGACCAGTCGATCCGGCGCACGCTCGATTGGCTTGCCGATCACCTTCGCTGAAGCCCTACACACAGCACCGGATTTTGGCACGGTTTTGCATCGAGCATCCTAGGCGAAGGTCTGAAATGTCCCGCACAGCGGAACTAGACATGCCAAATCTCGCTGCGCTGTGAATGAATGGCGGCTTTCTTCTCTGCGGCGCAGCTAACAATTTTGGCTTACAGATTGCTGCGTGAGCGAGCTTCAGCACGGGAGCACTTCCGCTATGGGCTCGAGGCGGTCATCTGAGTGTTTTTGTCGGATGACTGCTAACCGTCGTTGAGCAGCCATTCGCTAAATCAAAAATCAAGCAAGACATCACGCCAAGCCCCTGTTCAACACTCGCCTCACGTGTGGTATCATGATACCGTTATAGCGGAAGGCGCGAGGCAATTGGCAAAACCTAATTAGTCCCAAATAGCCAACCTGACGCGTGTTTCTCAACAAGGATTATGGCATGGGAAAAATCGAAAAGGTCACGGACCAACCGCCGAGACATGATCTGTTCACCTTCGATCGGGACGAAGATGGTGCACTGCATGTCTTCCAGCACGGCGAAGACGCCCTGAACAGAATCTTTGGCAGTGAAAGCCCGGCAGTGAACGAGGCATTACTTTGCCATGGGTATCTCACACTAAATAGGTCAGAGGCCGAAGACGGCGCAAAAGATATGCGGGGTTTTCTGCCTGCGATCGTCCGGGAGATTGCCCCACGTGACGGCATTGAGCGTATGCTGGCTGTCCATATGGCCACAACGCACATCGCCCTGATCCGGCAGGGCGGACGCATGGCAAATGCTGAACAATTACCTCAGTTTGAGGCACACGAACGGGCATATAATAAGCTGGCACGAACCTATGCCGCTCAGGTCGAAGCTCTGCGCAAGCACAGAAACGGAGGCAAGCAGACAGTTACGGTGCAGCACGTGAATGTCGAAGAAGGCGGTCAGGCAATTGTTGGCAATGTTCAGGCCGGGGGGGAGAGGCCATGAAGAAAAGTGACACCAACCCCATGAGCAAGGCCCATGCGGCCCCTAGGTGCATGGCCACATCAAAAAGGACTGGTGAGCGATGCAAGGGGCCTGCGGTGAAGGGCTGGGCCGTTTGCAGGTTTCACGGAGCAGGCGGCGGACACGGCGCTGGCAAAGCGAATCCCGCTTACAAGCATGGCATTCGCTCGCGCGAATATGTCGAGATGCGCAAAGCGATAAACGACTTGGTGCGGGAAGAGAAAGAGATCGAGGCGCTGATAAAGTGACACTCGATCTCTTTGGAAATATTCAGTGCGAGCAAAAAGTGTTCAGCGAGATTCCACTAGTAGTGTCAAAAGCTTGGCCACGTGGTGACACGAAGCAAGCGACAATCCGATAATTTGCCTCTAAGTTATTGAAAATATTGGTGAGCCGGCAGGGGTTCGAACCCTGGACCTACTGATTAAAAGTCAGTTGCTCTACCAGCTGAGCTACCGGCTCTCACCATATGTTGGGGGACGCTACGCCCACCATCGTCGCAGTCTTAAACTTAAAAACGTCATAAGCTAGGACTGGCTGCACCTTGCCGCATCCTGATTGGTTGTCCAACCTGAAAAGAGTCAGTGCGTGGGGCGGTGTCTAGAAAGAGCAGTGCAGGGGGTCAACCCCGAAAGTGCAAGTAATTCGTGGGATATGCTGGATTCGTCTGACAGCTGGGTTTATATGCCCGCAAATGACTGATTATCGCGACACCGGGTTGCCCTTTATGAAAATGCACGGGCTGGGGAACGACTTTGTCGTGCTGGATGCGCGTGCGCAGGGCCTCGATCTGTCACCGGGTCTTATTATGGGCATTGCGGATCGCCACAAGGGAATCGGTTTTGATCAGCTTGCGGTGATCGAAGCGGGCGCGGGCGATGCACATCTGACGTTTTACAACGCTGATGGCTCGACCTCGGCGGCCTGTGGCAATGCCACCCGCTGTATCGCGCGCCACCTGATGGACGAATCTGGGAAGGCGCGGCTTCATCTGACCACGGCGCGTGGCGATCTTTACGCGGTGGATGCGGGCGATGGGTTGACCTCGGTCAATATGGGCCAGCCACAGCTTGACTGGCGCGATATCCCGCTGGCTGAGGAAATGGACACGCTTGAACTGCCGATTGAAGGCGGGCCGACGGCCACCGGCATGGGCAATCCGCATTGCACCTTTTTTGTCGAAAATGCCGAGGCGATACCGCTTGAACAATTCGGCCCCCGTTATGAGCATCATCCGCTTTATCCCGAGCGCACAAATGTGCAGGTGGCAAGCCTTGTCGGCGAAAACCACCTTCGCATGCGGGTCTGGGAGCGGGGCGTCGGCGTCACGCTGGCGTCCGGCTCGTCATCCTGTGCGACGGCGGTGGCGGCGGCGCGCCGGGGCCTGACGGGCCGAAAGGTGCGGATTGACCTTGATGGCGGCACGCTTGAGGTCGAGTGGCGCGACGATGGCGTCTGGATGACCGGGGCGACCTGTCATGTGGCGAGCGGTGTTCTGACGTCGGCATTTCTGGCGGCGCATCCATGACCGCTGTGCCAAAATTCACCACGCTCGGATGTCGGCTTAACGCCTATGAGACCGAAGCGATGAAAGAGCTGGCCGGGCAGGCCGGGCTTGGCAATGCGGTGGTGATCAACACCTGCGCCGTGACCTCTGAAGCGGTGCGCAAGGCGCGTCAGGAAATTCGTCGCCTGCGGCGCGAAAATCCCGACGCGCGCCTTATCGTGACCGGATGCGCCGCCCAGACCGAGCCGGAAACCTTTGCCGCCATGCCTGAGGTCGACGCGGTCATCGGCAATACTGAAAAGATGCAGCCCGGCACCTGGGGCAGGCTTGCCGCCGATTTCATCGGCGAGACAGAGCGCGTTCTGGTCGATGATATCATGTCGGTGACCGAAACCGCCGGACACCTGATTGACGGGTTCGGAAGCCGCAGCCGCGCCTATGTTCAGGTGCAGAACGGCTGTGATCATCGCTGTACCTTTTGCATAATCCCGTTCGGGCGGGGCAATTCGCGCTCTGTTCCTGCGGGCGTGGTGGTCGATCAGATCAAACGGCTTGTCGGCGCGGGCTATAACGAGGTGGTGCTGACCGGGGTCGATCTCACAAGCTGGGGTGCTGATCTTCCGGCTCTGCCGAAGCTTGGCGATCTGGTGATGCGAATCCTCAAGCTGGTGCCGGATCTGGCGCGGTTGCGGATCAGCAGCATCGATTCGATCGAGGTGGATGAGAACCTGATGCAGGCGATCGCCACCGAGCCGCGCCTGATGCCGCATCTGCATCTGAGCCTTCAGCACGGCGATGACCTAATCCTCAAGCGGATGAAGCGGCGCCACCTGCGCGACGATGCGATCCGCTTTACCGAAGAGGCGCGCAAATTGCGCCCCGAGATGACATTCGGTGCCGATATCATCGCCGGGTTTCCGACCGAGACCGAAGCGCATTTCGAGAACTCGCTGCGCCTTGTCGAGCAGTGTCATCTGACGTGGCTGCACGTGTTTCCCTATTCGCCGCGCCCCGGCACGCCTGCGGCGCGGATGCCACAGGTGGATGGGCGCGCGATCAAGGCCCGCGCGGCGCGCCTGCGCGCGGCGGGCGAGGCGCAGGTGGCCCGCCATTTGCAGGATCAGCAGGGGCGCACCCATGCTGTCCTGATGGAAAGCGCGCGCATGGGGCGGACCGAGCAGTTTACCGAAGTCAGTTTTGACAGCGACCACCCCGAGGGCCAGATCGTATCGGCGCAGGTGACGGGCGTGCGCGGGACGCAATTGACGGCGGCCTGACCGGTTCGGCCTGTCGCGCCCATGTTTGCGCCCGGCGATGGTGGCGCGGATGGGTTTGATGAGTATTTATGGAAAGATGAAAGTGCAGGGCGTTTCATGCGCGACCTCTGGACAGGGGCAGGACGCGTGCCTAACGTCGCGCTGACAGTTTATCAGGGGACGCCATCATGAAATTGATCTTCTCGCCGCTTTCGCCTTTCGCGCGCAAGGTTCGTGTCTTGCTGCATGAGACCGTTCAGGTTGCCGATGTCGAAATGGTCGATGTTGCCACCACGCCGCTTGATACCAACCCCGAGGCGGCGGCGGCCAATCCGTTGGGTAAAATCCCGGCGCTGGTGCGCGCCGACGGGCCGACGCTCTATGACAGCCGGGTGATCACCCGCTATCTGGATCATCGTGCGGGCGGCAATGTGTACCCGGAGGCGCGGCTTTGGGATGTGCTGACGCTTGAGGCGACGGCCGAAGGGATCATGGAGGCGGCCCTGTCGATGACCTATGAGGCGCGGTTTCGTCCCGAAGAGATGCAATATGCGCCTTGGGTCGAGGGCCAGTGGCAAAAGGCATCGCGCGCTCTGGCGGCGGTCAATGCGCGCTGGATGAGCCATCTGGCCGGGCCTCTGGACATGAGCCACATCGCCATGGGCTGTGCCTTGGGCTATCTTGATTTTCGGCATGATGCGCGCGGGTGGCGTGTTGGCAATGAGGCCCTGGCCGATTGGTATACCGATTTTGCCAAGCGCGACAGCATGATCGCGACTGCGCCTGAGTAGACAGGGCCGTAATTTCGTGCGTTTCGTGCCGAAAACCGGCGTTTTGTACATTTGCGAGCAGGGTCAGCTCAAGTTTCGCGCGCAAAGGTAATTCGGCCCGTTTTGCTGTTGCGCGGGCCGTTTCAGACTTGAAAGCGGGTGAAACGGCCTTGAGACCGTCAAAACGGGTGATTTTGGCGCCCTTTGGTTCGGTTTTTCCGCATTTCAAGCGCGACACTTGCGCCCCTTGATCAAATCAGCGGCATTGCGCACTGGACTGCCCTTGAAAGCCCCGCTAAATACCGGCCCAGACTGGTTGCGGGAATCCTGCGGCCTGAAACCCGTATGCGGCCGATAGCGGCGCTGATAAATGGAGTAAACCTCGTGTCCCACGCAGACGATCACGAAGGCACCCGTAGGGATTTCCTCTACTACGCCACCGCAGGCGCTGGTGCTGTTACCGCCGGTGCGGCCATCTGGCCGCTGGTCAATCAGATGAATCCTTCGGCCGATGTGCAGGCGCTTGCCTCTATTCGCGTTGATGTGGGCGGTGTTGAGCCGGGCACGCAGATCACGGTCAAATGGCTTGGTAAGCCGGTGTTCATTCGCCGCCGTACCGAAAAAGAAATCGAAGCCGGTCGCGCCGTCGAAGTCGACAGCCTGCCCGATCCGATCGCGCGCAACGGCAACGTTGCCGGTGAAGTACCCGCCACCGACGAAAACCGCACCCTGGATGAGGCCGGTGAATGGCTGGTTCAGATGGGGGTTTGCACCCACCTTGGCTGCGTTCCGATCGGCGATGGCGCCGGTGATTTCGGCGGCTGGTTCTGCCCCTGTCACGGGTCGCACTATGATACTGCCGGGCGGATCCGCAAAGGGCCCGCACCCGAGAACCTGCCGGTGCCACTGGCCGAATTCGTCGACGAGACGACGATCAAACTGGGATAAGGAAACACAATTATGTCCGGCATTCCGCACGATCATTACGAGCCCAAGACGAACGGTGAAAAATGGCTGCATTCGCGCCTTCCCATCGTCGGGCTGCTTTATGACACCATCATGATCCCCACACCCAAGAACCTGAACTGGATGTGGATCTGGGGCATCGTTCTTACATTCTGCCTGGCGCTGCAAATCGTCACCGGGATCGTCCTGGCGATGCATTACACGCCGCAGGTCGATATGGCGTTTGCGTCGATCGAACACATCATGCGCAACGTGAATGGCGGACATTTCATCCGCTATCTGCACATGAATGGCGCCTCGCTGTTCTTCGTTGCCGTTTACCTGCACATCTTCCGTGGTCTGTACTATGGGTCCTACAAGGCCCCGCGCGAGATCACATGGATCATCGGCATGCTGATCTACCTGGCGATGATGGGCACCGCGTTCATGGGCTACGTTCTGCCCTGGGGCCAGATGTCATTCTGGGGTGCCACGGTGATCACCGGCCTGTTCGGAGCGATCCCGTTCATCGGCGAATCGATCCAGACCTGGCTTTTGGGCGGACCGGCCGTTGGCAACGCCACGCTGAACCGCTTTTTCTCGCTGCACTACCTGCTGCCCTTCGTGATTGCCGCGCTGGTCGCGCTTCACATCTGGGCGTTCCACACCACGGGCAACAACAACCCGACCGGTGTTGACGTGCGCCGCAGCTCCAAGGCCGAAGCGGACAAGGATACCGTGTCGTTCTGGCCCTACTTCGTGATCAAGGATCTGTTCGCCCTGGCGGTGATCCTCGTGGTGTTCTTTGCCATCGTTGGCTTTATGCCAAACTATCTTGGCCACCCCGACAACTATATCGAAGCGAATCCGCTTGTGACCCCTGCGCATATCGTGCCGGAATGGTACTTCCTGCCATTCTATGCGATCCTGCGCGCCTTTACCGCCGACGTTTGGGTGGTGATGTTTGCCAGCTGGATCACCGGCGGCATCGTTGACGCCAAGTTCTTCGGTGTTCTGGCGATGTTCGGCGCGATTGCCGTGATGGCTCTGGCGCCCTGGCTTGATACCTCTTCGGTGCGCTCGGGCCGGTATCGTCCGATGTTCAAGTGGTGGTTCTGGCTGTTGGCCATCGACTTTGTCGTTCTGATGTGGGTCGGCGCGATGCCGGCGGAACCGCCCTATTCGACGATCTCGCTGATCGCGTCCGCCTATTGGTTCGCCTACTTCCTTGTGATCCTGCCGCTTCTGGGTGTGATCGAGAAACCCGAGGCTCAGCCTGCCACCATTGAAGACGATTTCGATGCGCATTATGGCAAAGCTGAAACGCCCGCTGAATAAGAAAGGACACAGGACAATGTTCAAGAAAACAGGCATTGCAGCGCTTGCTGCCCTGACCCTTTCCGCCGGTGGCGCATGGGCCGCAGGTGCCGAAGCGCATGTCGAAGATATCGCGTTCTCGTTCGAGGGGCCGTTTGGCAAGTTCGACCAGAACCAGCTTCAGCGTGGCCTCAAGGTCTATACTCAGGTCTGTTCGGCCTGCCACGGGCTGCAATATGTCCCGCTGCGCACGCTTGGCGATGAGGGTGGCCCGCATCTTCCCGGCGATCAGGTGCGTGCGTTCGCCTCGCAGTTCGAAGTGTTCGACAAGGAGCTGGACGATACCCGCCCGGCTATCCCGGCCGATCATTTCCCCGGCTCGGCGCTTGAGAACGCGCCGGACCTGTCGCTTATGGCCAAGAAACGTGCGGGCTTTCACGGCCCCTACGGCTCTGGTCTGAGCCAGCTGTTCAACGGCATGGGTGGCCCCGAGTACATCTATTCGCTGATGACCGGCTATCACGAGGCCCCCGAATGCGCCCCCGAGGATTTCCCCGGCAGCTATAACGCGGCCTTCGCCGCGGGCGGTTACCCTGAATCCTGCAAGGACGATCATGGTGGTCACACCGTTCCGGGTAGCTGGATTTCCATGGGTCAGCCGCTTTGGGGGGACGACGTTGAATTTGACGACGGCACCGAAGCAACCCTGGAGCAGTCGGCAGAAGACGTCGCCGCCTTCCTGATGTGGACCGCCGAGCCCAAGATGATGGCGCGTCAGCATGCAGGTCTGGTCGGGGTTATCTTCCTGACGCTGCTGTCGGTGCTGCTCTATCTCACCAACAAGCGGATCTGGGCCCCGATCAAGGGCAAGAAAACCCACTGATCACACCCCTGGTGATATGATTTTAAAGCCCCGCAGGTGTCGCCTGCGGGGCTTTTTCATTTGCCGGGCTTGATTTTCAGGGGCCCACCTACAAGGTTACAGGTCTGAACCGAAGGAAATGACATGCGCCTCAATGCCGACTTTTCAAAGCGGGTCGTGATTCGCCCCGATGACTATGACTGGGTCAAATCCCCTGCGGCGGGGGTCGAGCGGATGATGCTTGACCGGATCGGTGACGAGGTGGCCCGCGCCACCACCATCGTGCGGTTTGCGCCCGAATCCTATTTCGATGCTCATACCCACGGCGGCGGCGAAGAGTTTTTCGTGCTTGAGGGCGTGTTTTCCGATGAAACCGGCGATTACCCGGCGGGCACCTATGTGCGCAATCCGATCGGCACAAGCCACAAGCCGCATACCAAAGAGGGCTGTACCATCCTTGTAAAGCTGCATCAGTTTGCCGAGTCGGACACAGTGCAGTTTCACATCGACACCACGACCGCCGAGTTTGCGCAAAGCGCCAGCGAAGGTGTCTCGGTCCTGCCACTGCACAGCGCCGTGAACGAAGACGTGCGCCTCGTGCGCTTTGCCCCGGGTGCGCGCGCCTCGGCGCATGCGCACAAGGGCGGCGAAGAAATCTACGTTCTCGAAGGCACCCTTGCGGATGAGCACGGCACCTATCCGGCGGGTACATGGCTGCGCAGCCCGGATATGTCAGAGCACACCCCGTTTTCCGACGAGGGCTGTCTTCTCTACATGAAAACCGGGCACCTGCCGGATCAATCCGCCGCCTAGCGCGGCCGCGGATTGAGGGCCTTGTTATAGGGCCGCCAGTCGGTGATTTCAGGGTAATACATCTGGCGCCAGCGGCGCACGCGCGGGTTCATCACCCGTCGCCAGATCGGCGGCACCATCGCCGCCATTGTCATCACCGGATAGCCATAGGGCAATTGCGGCGCGTCGGCTTCGGTGTAGGTCTGCAATAGCGGAAAGCGGCGGTCGGGTTTGTAGTGATGATCCGAGTGGCGTTGCAGGTTGATCAGCAACCAGTTCGACGCCATCTGCGCCGCGTTCCAGCTATGCTGGGGTTTGACGTGTTCGTATTTGCCGTCCCCAAGGTGTTTGCGGGTCAGGCCGTAATGCTCGACGTAATTGACCAGCTCAAGCTGCCAGATCGCGACGATGGCCTGCCAGACAAACAGCGCAAGCCCGATCCAGCCGCCAATCAGCAGGGCAAGCAACAGCATGAACCCCTGAAGCGCCCAGTATTTCAGGAACGGGTTTTTCAGGTCATGCCAGGGCTTGCCGCGCCGCGCCCGCATCGCCTTTTCTGCCTTGAACGCCGAGACAAGGCATCCCTTTAGAACGCGCGGAAAGAAGCGGTGAAATCCCTCGTTGTAGCGCGCGGTCACCGGATCGCGCGGCGTGCCGACATAGCGGTGGTGCACCAGCAAATGCTCGGACCGGAAATGCGAATAAAGCACCATTGCCAATAGCGCGTCGCCCATGAACCGTTCGCCCCTGTCTTTCTGATGCATCAATTCGTGGCTGTAATTGATGCCTACGGTGCCGGTGATCACCCCGACGCCAAAGAACAACAGGATCGTTTCCAAGGTCGAAAGATGCGCATCGCCCGGCCCGGTCACGTACCAGATCATCCAGTACAACAGCACAAATTGTACCGGCGCCCAGATCAGGGTGATCGCCTTGTACCAGCTTAGCTGATCCTCGCGGGTCTCAAGATCGGCGTTCTCAAGGTTAAGCCCGAGAAATGCGTCGAGAATGGAAAAGAAATACCATGTGATCAGCGGCAAGAGGATCACTGTCCAACCGCCGTAAAACGCCCCGATCAGCGCAATCGGCACCAGCAAAAGCGACATCGCAAAGGGAAGGGCACGCTGGAATTTGGAAACTTGGGCGGCGGGGATCATGACAGGCTCCGACATGGGGGATTGCGCATAACTTAGGCCCTATCTGTCAGTGTGCCTTGCGCAAGGTCAAATACCTTTCGCATGACGGTGGGAAGGTCGCTGCGTCGAAACGCATGTTTTGGCATGAATTCTCCAAATTCGGGCGCGGTATCCTTGTCGACATGCGCCACCGCGATGCGCAGGCGCAGATGGAAATGGGTAAAGGTGTGGCGCGCCTCTTCGTCAAGCATCTGCCAGGGGGCGTCTAGCGGTGGGGCCGGGGTGGGGGCGTCGCCCCAATCGCTTCCGGGCCAGCCGAGCATGCCGCCAAGCAACCCCTTGTCGGGGCGGCGTTCCAGCAAGAGCGCCCCGTCGTGGCGCCGGGCCACATAGGCGATGCCAAACCGGGTCGGCTTTTGCCTTTTGGCCAGTTTCCTGGGCAACTCGGCCTGTGTACCCGCCGCGCGCGCCGCGCAGGCGCTCAGCCACGGGCAAATCCCGCAGGCCGGGGATTTGGGCGTGCAGATCGTCGCGCCAAGATCCATCACCGCCTGCGCGTAATCGCCCGCGCGGGCCTCTGGCGTAAGGGCGGCGGCGGCGCGGGTCAGTTCCGGCTTGGCGGTGGGCAAAGGCGTGTGGATGTCATGCACACGCGCCATCACCCGCTCGACATTGCCATCGACCACCACCTCGGGCAGGTCATAGGCAATCGCCGAAATCGCCGCCGCCGTGTAGGGCCCGATGCCCGGCAGGCCAAGCAGGCCCTCGCGCGTTACCGGGAAAACCCCGCCATGATCGGCCACCACGGCGCGGGCGCATTTCAACAGGTTGCGGGCGCGCGCGTAATAGCCAAGCCCGGCCCATTCGCCCATTACCTGTCCATCTTCGGCGGCGGCAAGATCGGTGACGCTTGGCCAGAGCGTGGTGAAACGCTCAAAATAGGTCCGCACCGCCGCGACGGTGGTTTGCTGCAACATCACCTCGGACAGCCAGATGCGATAGGGATCGGGGATCACGCCGCTTGCCCGCGCGCCCGGGGATACGCGCCACGGCAAATCGCGCGCATTGGCGTCATACCAGTGCAGCAAGTCCAGCGGATCGGCGGTGTCACGCATGTTTTATCCTCGCCAAAGGTTTGGGGCTGGTATGCCCCGTTACATGCCCTAAAATAGACCATCTGAACAGGAGTCCAGCCATGGTCGGCCGCAAGGCGAAATCTTCGGGGTTCAAACGCACCTCGTCGCTTCTTCAGCACAGCATTCGCCGTGCCTCGGAGACGCGTGGCTTTGCGCAATCGCGGCTTCTGACCCATTGGGCCGAGATCGTGGGCGAAGACATCGCCGCCATCGCCCGGCCCGTCGAGATATCCTATGGCCGTCAGGGGATGGGCGCGACGCTTAGTGTTCTGACCACCGGCGCGCAGGCGCCGATGCTTGAGATGCAGAAGGAAAGGCTGCGCGAAAAAGTGAATGCCGTTTATGGCTATAACGCCATTTCTCGCCTGCGCATCACCCAGACCGCGCCGACCGGCTTTGCCGAGGGCCAGGTCGACTTTACCCACCGCCCCAAGGCCAAATCCGGCCCCGACCATGCCCCCGAAGCACAGGCGGTCGCCGCCGAGCTTGTCGCCCCCGTGGGCGACGAAGGTTTGCGCCAAGCGCTGGAATCTCTGGGGCGAAACGTTATATCCAAATCGAAACGCTGAACTGCAAAGGGAAGAGTGATGAATAAACTGATTGCAATCGGGGCTGTTGGCCTTGCCGTGGTGACAGGCGCGGCCTTTTGGGGCAGCACCGGGAGCACGCCCGCCACCGACCTGCCGCTTGGCGCGGTTTCGGCGCAAGAGGCGGCGGATGTCGATACCTCGGGCATCGTCGAGATGACGCTTGGCGCCGAGACCTCGAAGGTGACGATCGTCGAATATGCGTCCTTTACCTGTCCGCATTGCGCTAACTTCCACAAGGGTCCGTTCAAGGAATTAAAGGCCGAGTATCTCGATACCGATCAGGTGACCTTCATCTATCGCGACGTCTATTTCGATCGCTTTGGCCTCTGGGCCTCGATGGTGGCGCGTTGTGCCGGGCCCGAGAAATTCTTTGGCATTTCCGACATGATCTATACCCAACAGCGCGAGTGGACCGATGGCGAGCCGGCGAAAATCGCCGATAACCTGCGCCGCATCGGCAAGGTTGCGGGTATCGCCCCAGAGCAGGTCGAGGCCTGCATGACCGATAGCGAAAAAGCCAAGGCGCTGGTCGCGTGGTATCAGAAAAACGCCGAGGCCGATGATGTCACCTCGACCCCGACGTTGGTCATCAACGGCAAGAAATACAGCAACATGAACTATGCCGACCTCAAGTCGATCATCGACGAAAAACTGGCCGAATAACCGGCCCCCTGCGTGTCGGGTCAGTCTAGCCCGACACGCGCAAGGGCCGCGTCAAACGGCCCCCAATCCTCGACAATCAAACGCACCGGCAGGGTGAGAACCTTGCGCCGGAAATCGGGCGGCAGGCGCACCGCGTCTTTTTCCGTGGTTACAAGCTGTGCACCAAGAACGCTGGCCTCATGTTCAAGCCGCGTCATCAAGGCGGGCGAGAGCGGTTGGTGATCCTCAAGCGCCTCGCAACGGGCCAAGGTCGCGCCAAGGCTGCGCAGGGTGGCGAAAAACTTGCCCGGATGCCCGATGCCCGCAAAGGCCAGCAGTTTGGCCCCCTTCCACTCCATCCCGGTCTTGAGCGGCTCAAGCTGCCCTCTCAGGTGCGGCACGGTGATGTCGCTGCCCCACTCTGCGACAAAGCGCTCCTGCGCGCTCTGCGGACCGATCGAGAGCAACAGGTCAGCGCGCGCCATGCCCGCCTTGACCGGCTCGCGCAGTGGCCCTGCGGGGATACAACGGCCATTGCCAAAACCCTTGACCGCATCCACCACGACAATCGAGATGTCCTTGATCAGGTCGGGGTTCTGCAAACCGTCATCCATCACGATGCAATCGACCTCGTCACTGTCTTCCTCCTGCGCTGCGGCCAAAAGCGCGCGCGCGCCCGCCGCGCGGTCGCGCGATATCCAGGTCGGGCCAAAAGCCGCCGCAAGGAGCGGCTCATCGCCAACATCGGCGGCGGTGTGATTGCGCGGGTCGACCTCGACCGGGCCGCCCAGAGCGCCGCCATGGCCGCGCGACAGGATCACCGGCTCTTTGTTCCTCGCATGCAGACGGGATATCACCGCAAGCACGGTCGGGGTTTTGCCAGTGCCGCCAGCGTTGATATTGCCGACGCAGATCACCGGCACCGGCGCGCGCCAGCCCTCGCCCTGCGCCAGCCTTTGCCGGATGGCGCGCGCATAAAGCGCACCGAGCGGTGTCAGAAGGCGCGCCTTGAGGCCCGGCCGCTTGCGGGGCCGAAACCAGAATGCGGGTGCTTTCATCGCTTCGCCTCCAATAAATCCAACCGGTCAAGTAACAGATCAAGGATGCTATCCGTCACCGCCGCGCCCTTTGATGCCACATCCCATGCTGCATGCGCCATGGTTGCCGCCTGATCGGGTGCAATCAACCGCTGCACCGCTGCGGCCAATGTTCCGGTATCGCGCACGATCCGCGCCGCGCCCGCCTCGGCATAGCGCGAATAGCGGTTCAGATACCGCCCGACGTTCGGGCCGTAAAGAATGGCAGAGCCATGCGCCGCCGGTTCGTTGGGATCGCGGCCATATTGCCCCGAGACAAGCGACGAGCCCATGAAGGTGATCGGTGACAGCCGATACCAAAGCCCCATTTCACCACGCGTATCGGCCAGAATGACCTGTGTCGTCTCGGTCGGAAGCTCGCCCTCGGACCAGACCACATATCGCCAGCCCTGGGCGTCAAGCACCTCGCGGATCGCGGGAGTGTCGTCAAGGTTATCGGGCACGATTATCAAAAGGCTGCGGTGGGCCAGTCGGCTTGTGTCGCGATGGGCGCTGAGCAGGGTGTTCAGCTCTGCCACCTGTATCATCGCCCCAAGCCAGATCGGACGGCTGCGCAGCAGGCTGGCAAGCTCTTCGCGTTCGGCGTGGTTATAGGCCAGCGCCATCGTGCCCTCCTGAAAGGGACCGGTGACGTGAACGATGCTGTCGGGCGCCCCATAGCGGCGCAAGACACGCGCGGCGGCCTCGGAGCGGGCGAGGATGGTGACAAACCCGCCCAGAACCGCACGCGGCATATCCGGGAACCAACGCCAGGCCGGACGCTCCAGAAGCGGCTCGTCTGCATCCACAAGGTAGCGCGGGATATCCGCCTTATCCGCGCAGATCAGCAGCGCAGGTTTAAGGTCGCCGCCAGTCCAGAGCACGATATCGGGCGTCCAATGGTCAAGAAAGGCCTCGGCGGCGGGAATCGAATCTTCGGGCAGCGGTTGCCAGATCACCGGCCCCCCGGCCTTGAGGCGTTCGGGCGCAGGCCCGGAGGTGGTCAGAACCATATGCGCGCCGGGACGTTGCTGCGCGAGGCGCTCGGCCAGATGCACCAGCGTGTCGGCACGCGCCGCATCCACCGCATGGGCCCAGATCAGCGGCCCCCCGGGGCGGGGGATGTCGGGCACGACGCCGGGCTTGCCGGTGCGGCGGGCATAGGCGAGATATGCCGCAAGGCTGAGCGAGCGGCTCATTTCGGATTACCCCAACTTTTCGGCCGGCGCGGTCAATATGCCGACAAGAACCAGATGCAGGCGTTGGGTCATGGGTATTCCTTGGAAAGGCTGCGGATGCGCGCAGGGTATTCTATTGGGCCGCCGGGTCAAGCGACTGCGCGCCTCTCCTGGAGCAGGCAGCCGGGTTGACGCGGATGCGCCTGCGGAGCAAGCACGCAGGCACCTTTGCAAAGGCGGATCTGTTGCATTGACCAGATGTCGTTTGGGTTTGCGGCCAAACTCAAACGCGACAGAGGTTCGCCCAACGCGGCAATGTTGACGGCTGAACGTCCGTTCGTCGGCTGCGTTGGCCTGGCCCCGAGAGTGCAACACATTTCGTCAGGCACCAATCCCGGCGAAGCCTGAACTGGCCTGTCGGCGCCCCCCGCATTCGAGGCGGCGGCAGATGGCGCGGCCTCTGGGATTCAGCAATCCGCCAACCGCGCGTCAGTGCCGCCGCAGGCGACAAAATCCTAGCCTTCGGCCAGCAATCGCGCGAGATAGGCGCCATAGTCGCTTTTGCCCAAGGCATCCGCCTGCGCGGCCAGAGCGGCATCGCTGATCCAGCCTTTGCGCCAGGAGATTTCCTCGGGGCAACCTACCTGCTGGCCCTGACGCTCGGACAGGGTGCGAACAAAGTTGCCCGCATCAAGGAGGCTTGCGTGGGTGCCCGTGTCAAGCCAGGCATAGCCGCGCCCGATCAGCTCCACGTCCAGCAGGCCGTCCTCAAGGTAGGTTTGCAGCAGCGATGTTATCTCCAATTCGCCGCGCGCTGAGGGTGTGACCGTTTGGGCACGTTGAGGCGCTGAGCCGTCGAGAAAGTACAATCCCGTAACCGCAAAGGGAGAGGGGGGCTTGGCCGGTTTCTCGATGATCTCGCGGACCTGCCCATTGCCGTCGAAATCCAAAACGCCATAGCGTTCGGGATCGGCCACGCGGTAGCCGAACACCGTGCCGCCCGTTTCCTTGCTGCCCGCGCGGGCAAGGTTGTCTGGCAGGCTGTGTCCGAAGAAGATATTGTCCCCCAGAACCATGGCAGAGGGCGCGCCGTCCAGAAAATCCTCACACAGCGTATAGGCCTGCGCCAGTCCGTCAGGGCTGGGTTGCGTGACATAGTGCAGCGAGAGACCCCATTGGCCGCCATCGCCGAGCATGCGTTTGAACTGCTCTTGATCCTGTGGCGTGGTGATGATGGCGATCTCGCGGATATTGCTGAGCATCAGAACCGACAGCGGATAATAGATCATCGGCTTGTCATAGACCGGGAGCAGCTGTTTGGAGACGCCGAGGGTGACGGGATGCAGACGGCTCCCGGTTCCTCCGGCCAATAATATGCCTTTGCGTTTGCTCATGTCGGGCCTCGTTTTATCTATTTTCACTCGGATGGTTCAGGCAACTGTGCCGGGGCGGACTATGACGGGCGCGGGGCTGTCGGTCCAGCGTCTTGTCGCCCTGTATGGCTGGGTCGATCAAATGCGTTCTGTGCGAAATGCGGCGGCAATATCTTCGCAAGTTACGGTATCCTTTATAGGTCAGCAGGGCACGATCCGACCGGTACAGGACCGTCATGCCGCTGCCCATCTGCCCAGCCGCCTGCGATAACGCAGCGCATGATTGGGCCGCAAACAGCCTGCGGCGACCCCCAGTTGCGGGCGAGGGCCTATCGTTTGCCTAACCGCACGCCCACACCGTCACGCTTTTGCAGCGCTTGCCACCATGCGGCGTTCTCCAGATACCAGTCTACGGTTTTCCCGAGGCCCTCTTCGATGGTCACGCTGGGGCGCCAGTTCAGCTCTGTACGCATGCGTGTGGGGTCAATGGCATAGCGTGCATCGTGACCGGGGCGGTCGGTGACGAATGTGATCTGCTTTGCATAGGGCGTATCTTTCGGGCGCTTGGCATCCAGCAGCGCGCAGATGTGGCGCACCAGATCAATATTCGTGCGCTCGTTTTCGCCGCCGATATTATAGCTCCGGCCGGTGGCGCCGTCCGATAGCACGCGCAGCAGGGCGTCGGCGTGATCCTCGACGTAAAGCCAGTCGCGCACGTTCATCCCGTCGCCGTAGACCGGGATTGGCTTACCCGCAAGCGCGTTGAGGATCACCACAGGGATCAGCTTTTCCGGGAAATGGTAGGGTCCGTAATTGTTGGAGCAATTGCTCAGCACCACCGGCAGATCGTAAGTTTCGCCCCAGGCGCGCACCAGGTGATCCGAGGCCGCCTTGGAGGCGGCATAGGGCGAGCGGGGATCATAGGGCGTGGTTTCGGTAAATTGCCCAGTGGCCCCAAGCGTGCCGAACACCTCATCGGTGGAGACATGGTGAAACCGCGCCACGCCTGCCGTGCGCGCGGCTTGCAGTAGCTGGAAGGTGCCGATGATGTTGGTTTGCATGAACGCATCCGGCCCGTCGATGGAGCGATCAACATGGCTCTCGGCGGCGAGGTGCATCACATGGGTGGGGGCGTGGCGGGCAAAGATATCGCAGAGCGCGCCCGCATCACAGATATCCGCCTGCTCGAAATGATAGAGCGGGCTGTCGGCCACGGAGGCGAGATTATCCAGGCAGGCAGCATAGGTAAGCTTGTCGAGATTGATGACCTCGATCCCGCGCGCAATGGCTGTACGGACCACGGCCGACCCAATAAAACCGGCCCCGCCGGTGACCAGAAGTTTCACGGGCGGGCCTCATAGGTAAAGGGACTTTCAAGCGCGCTGAGCGGAGCGGCGGCGCTATCCTTGTCGGACAAGATTGCGGCATCTGCCAGCGGCCACGCAATGCCGATGTCGGGATCGTTCCATGCGACGGCCCCTTCCAGCGCGGGCGCGTAGGTGTCGGTGCATTTATAGATGATCTCGCAATCGGGTGTCAGCGTCATAAAGCCATGCGCGAACCCGGCGGGCACCAATAGTTGCAGCCCGTTTTCAAAGCTCAGCTCGGCCCCTGTCCAGTGCCCGTAGGTGGGCGAGCCGCGGCGAATATCGACGGCCACATCGTAAAGCGCGCCGCGCCCGCAGCGCACCAGCTTGTCCTGGGCTTGCGGTGGCGCCTGGAAATGCAGGCCGCGCACGGTGCCCATCTGTCTTGAAAAGGAATGGTTGTCCTGCACGAAATCAAACTTAAGCCCCGCGCTTGCCATATGTGCCGCACTCCACGATTCCGAGAAAAAGCCGCGGTCATCACCGTGACGAGACGGGGCAAGAAGGAGAACATCGGGCAGATTCGTAGGCGTTACGGTCAGCATCAGGGAACCTTCGCGAGGAGTCATTTGTGCATTTTTATCAACAGTCTGCGTCATTTCAAGATCTGTTTTCGGGTCTCTGCACTCCTGCAAAATTGCATAAAGCAGCGCCTGTCACAAGTGCTGCGCGGCGCGCTGCAACCTCGGGCATGGATGGTATTGGCCAGATGCACCTGTCGAGCGGGCTGGCGCAAGCGGGCGATATTGCCCAGACCCATGCAGGATCAGTGGAAGGGCGCCGTTGCGGCATGGGTCAAAGATAACGACAGACCTGTCTTTGACAAGGGTGCCACCGAGGCCGACATTATCAATGTGATCCATACTTTATGATTGTCTTTTCCGCGCGCGCCCATGCATTGTTGCATCCGATACAACAACTGGGCCTGCGGATATTTATGATTTTGGTTTTCGGACAGTCCGGGCAGATCGCGATCGAGCTTGCTCTTCTGGGGGCGGGGCCGTGCCTGTCCCGTGCGCAGGCAGATTTTGAGAACCCCGGCGCGTTGGCCGCAGCCATCGCTGCCCACCGCCCCGATGCCGTGATCAACGCCGCGGCCTATACGGCAGTGGATCGCGCCGAGGAGGATGAGGCGCGGGCCTTTCAGGTCAATGCATGTGCCGTCGAGGAATTGGCGCAGACCTGCGCAGAGGCGGGCATCCCGCTGGTGCACATCTCGACCGATTACGTTTTCGACGGATCGGGAACGACGCCCTGGCGGGTCACTGACCTCACCAATCCACAAAATGTCTATGGAAGGTCCAAGCTGGCGGGTGAAAACGCGGTGCGTGCTGCCGGCGGACCCCATGCGATCCTGCGCACCTCCTGGGTGGTCTCAGCCCATGGCAATAATTTCGTGAAAACCATGGTGCGCCTTGGTGCGGAAAGGGAGACGCTGAGCGTTGTGGCCGACCAGATCGGTGCCCCTACCTGCGCGCGCGACATTGCTGCCGCCTGTCTGGACATCGCGCAGCAGCTGCGCATGGACCCCTCCAAAAGCGGCACCTACCACTATCAGGCGCGCCCCTTTGCAAGCTGGGCCGATGTGGCGCGCGCGGTATTCGAGCAGGCGGACCTGAGGTGCAGCGTAGCGGACATCCCGTCTGCACAATACCCTACACCGGCGACCAGACCGCTCAACTCCCGGCTTGATTGCAGCGCAACCAAACACCACCTGGGCATTGAGATGCCGGACTGGAGAGCAGGGCTTAAGGCGATTTTGCAAGAGCTTTGAGGCGACGGGTGGTTTGGGCCAGGGCCGTGCGCAGGGGCAACTCATGACGGCCATAACGGCACATTCAAGGACGCAGGGGACAGGTATGCAAACCGGACCGCTTGGAAGGCAAGCCAGCGCCGCCGCGCGGCATTGCGTATAGAGGGGGGAACCCGGATGGCACCGACACGCGTTCTGGTTTTAGGCAGCAGTGGCCGCATCGGAACCATGCTGCGCCGTTGCTGGGCTACCGATACCTCCGCCAGCCAAGGCGATGCAATAGAGTTTGTCTTTCAGACACGGCAAGCACAGCCAGACCGCCCCGATGACCTGCTGTGGGATATTACCGAGGATCCGCCTGACGCGCTAAGGCTTGGTGGCGCGTATGACTGTTTGATTGTGCTCTCTGGCATTGTGCCCAAGCCAGATGCCGATTTCACCCTCAACACCGCAATCGCAACGGCCAGCCTGAGGGCTGCCGCCCGTCTGGGCATCGCATCTGTTTTTCTGGCCTCCACCTCTGCGGTTTATGGCACCTACCAGGACGAGCCATTCCGCGAGGATCACACCCCGCGGCCCGTCACCGACTATGGGCGATCCAAATACAACATGGAAACCACGGCCCGCGCGCAGGCCCGCGCTCTGGGTTTAAAGCTGTGCTGTCTGCGCATTGGCAATGTTTCGGGGGCGGATGCGCTCTTGCTTACAGGGGCCGCATTGGCCGCCGGTGAAACCATCCTGCTTGATCGTTTCCATGATGGTGGCACGCCTGTCAGGTCTTATATGGGGCCACGGACCTTTGCGCGCATTCTTCGGTCATTGATCCACAACCGCGCCGATGTGCCTGAGGTGCTCAATATCGCGGCGCCGAAGCCGGTGTCCATGCTGGCCCTCGCCGAGGCGGCCCAAATGCCTGTCACTCTCAGGCCTGTGGACGCGCAGGACCACCAATATGTGACATTGGATTGCCAGGCTTTGGCCGCCCTGCACGCATTTGAGCCCCTGGCCTCAGACCCATCCGAAATCGTGCGGCAATGGCAAGACCTAAGAGGCGCATAGCCTTTTACCCGCGCCTCCGGTGGGCAGGTCGGCACAGGTGATCTTGCCGTTCCCAACGCGCAGTTTAATTGCGCCAAAGGGACAACTTGGGATAGTCTGCGTCTCAAGAGTGGCGTGGCTATGGGCTTTCGCAACATTCAGGGATGGTAATCTGGTAGGATTGCTCTGAAGGTGCAGCGCGCAGGATGCCACTGTTCTGTGCAACGATCCTGCGGGATGCCGGTGCCGGATATAATATAGCGCGTGAGTGCTGCGCGGGACCACTGTTTAAATTTGCCAGGACTATTGAAATGACAATTGATAAGACAGACGCTGAGACGCCCATAAATGTCGAACGGTTCGTTGAGGCCCAGAACCAGATCTGGCCGCAGCCGCTGAACGAAATTCTCAACGGCAGAAAGCGAAGCCACTGGACCTGGTTTGTCCTGCCGCAAATCCGCGGTTTGGGCCGATCGAGGTTTGCCATTCATTACAGCATCAAGGATCTCGATGAAGCGAAGGCCTATCTTGCCCATCCGGTGCTTGGCCCGCGTCTTGTTGAGATCAACGAGGCGATGATGGGGCTTGAAGGGGTCACCGCCGAGCGGGTCTTGGGCGGCATCGACGCGCTGAAGCTGCAATCCTGTGCGACGCTGTTTGAGGCGGCTGGCGGCGATGATGTTTTCGCGCGCGTGCTGGCCAAGTATTTCCTCGATCAGCGTTGCCCGCAAACGCTTGGCTATCTCAAAGAGCCGACCGTGATGGAAGACCCGTCCGAGACCGCCTAGGGTGAAACCGGCAACTGTCATGTTGACAGGGGCGCCGACGCTGCCGCACCATTCAGGCGTGGCCACCGATGGCCCCTTGATGTCGGAGAGCGCATGAGCCCCTATCACCGCCCCACCTCTCTGCAAGAGGCGCTTGGCCTTCTGGCACGTCCGGGGCTGTGCATTGCGGCGGGCTGTACCGATCTCTTTCCGGCAACCGATACGCGTGCACTCAGCGGTCCGGTGCTTGATATCACTGCGATTGCGGCGCTGCGCGGGATAAAGCCCGAGGGCGATGATATCCGCATTGGTGCGACGACCACATGGGCTGATATCCTGCGCGCCGATCTAGCCCCCGGTTTCGACATGTTGAAACAGGCCGCGCGAGAGGTTGGCTCGGTTCAAATTCAGACATCGGGTACGCTTGCGGGCAATATCTGCAACGCCTCGCCGGCCGCCGATGGGGTGCCCTGCCTTTTGGCGCTGGGCGCCGAGGTCGAGATTGCCGCGCTTGCCGGTACACGCCGGGTTCCGCTTGCCGCGTTCATTACCGGGGTGCGCCAGACCGCGCTTGAACCCGGCGAAATGGTGACGGCGATTCTGATCCCGAGATCGCAAACCGGTGGAGAGTCGCGGTTTCTCAAGCTCGGGGCGCGGGCCTATCTGGTGATTTCCATCGCCATGGTCGCGGCGCGCCTTGAGATCAAGAACGGCCATATCCGCGCCGCTGCTTTGGCAGTTGGCGCCTGTAGCGCGGTGGCCAAAAGATTGCCCCGCCAAGAGGCCGCGCTGATCGGCGCGCGCGCCGATGCGGGGTTGATCGAGCAGGTCGAGGCGGCGCTGATCACCCCGGATATTGCCCCGATTGACGATATTCGCGCCGATGCGACCTATCGCGCCGAGGCCGCTGTCGAGCTTATCCGCCGGGCAGTGAACGATCTGGTGACGCGCGACGCAGAGGCGGCGGCATGAACCGGACTTTCGACAGTCTGACCCTGACGGTCAATGGGGCCTCGGTTGCCCTGCCGGTTGCGCCAGGGCGGCGCCTCTCCGAGGTTTTGCGCGAGGATCTGGGCCTGCGCGGCACCAAGGTTGGCTGTGATGCGGGCGATTGCGGGGCCTGTACCGTGCTGATTGACGGCGCGCCGGTCTGTGCCTGTCTTACGCCTGTCGCACAGGCAGCAGGGCGCGCGGTGACCACCATTGAGGGCCTTGATATGGTGGCGCTGCAACACGCGTTTCTGCGCCATGGCGCGGCGCAATGCGGGATTTGCACGCCGGGCATGCTGATCGCGGCCAAGGCATTGTTGAGCCGCGTGGAGACCCCGACGCGCGCCGAGGTCGAAGAAGCGCTTGGTGGCGTGCTGTGTCGCTGTACCGGTTATTCCAAGATCATCGAGGCCATTCTTGATGTCGCTACCCCCGGCGCGCCACGGCCTGCGCCCGCCGCCGGTCACGCGGTTGGTGCGCGGGTAGAGCGGCTTGATGGCAGGCCAAAGGTTTGCGGTACGGAAATCTACGGCGCCGATCATGTGCCGGACGGGGCGCTGCTGGTGCGTGCGGTGCGTGCGCCGGATGCGCCGATGACCTTTGCTCTTGGTGATATTGCGGCGTGGTGCGCGGCGCAGGCGGGCGAGGTTCAGGTTTTTACCGCCGATGATGTGCCGGGGGAGAACCGCTTTGGCGTGTTGCCCGCCTTCGCCGATCAGCCGGTTCTGGCCGAAACCCAGGTGCGCATGCGCGGCGAGGCGGTCGCGCTTGTCGCGGGTGAGGCGTCGGTGATCGACGAGCTTGATCTGGCAGGATTTCCGGTCAGATGGCAGCCGTCCTCCGAGCGCCTTGTCCATGCGAGCCGCGCCGATAACCTTTTGGTCACCGGCCGTGTCGCACGCGGCGATCTTGCGGCCGGGTTTGCCGCCGCCACGCATCTGGCCGAGGGCGAAGTGAGCACGCCCTATATCGAACACGCCTATATCGAGCCCGAGGCCGGCGTTGCCTGGCTAGAGGGCGGTCAGCTTGTCATTCAGGCCTGTACCCAGGCACCAATCATGGACCGCGACGACACGGCCCGCGTTCTTGGCCTGCCGCCCGAGGACGTCCGGATCATTCCGGCGGCGGCGGGCGGCGGGTTTGGGGCGAAACTTGATCTGACGGTGCAGCCGCTTATCGGTTTGGTGACACTCAAGACCGGGCGCCCGGCGCGGATGGTGTTGAGCCGCGCGGACTCGATGGCGACCTCGACCAAACGACACCCCTCGAAAATGCGCGCGCGCATTGGTGCGGATGCGCAAGGGCGCGTTACCGCGATGGAATTTGACGGCGAGTTCAACACCGGCGCCTATGCAAGCTGGGGCCCGACGGTTGCCGGGCGCGTGCCGGTGCATGCCTCTGGTCCCTACCTCGTGCCCGCCTATCTTGCCTCGGCCAGTGCGCGCCATTCCTTTAGCCCCATTTCCGGCGCGTTTCGGGGCTTTGGCGTGCCGCAGGCGACGATCCTGCAAGAGGTGCTTTATGATGATCTGGCCGAGAAAACCGGCATCGACCGGCTTGCCTTTCGCCGCCTCAACGCCTTGCAGGACGGACAGGCCACGGTCTGTGGTCAGGTGTTACAGGGCGTCGGCATCACCGCCTGTCTTGAGGCCCTGCAAGAGCCTTGGCAAGCCGCGCTCCGCCGCGCCGAAGAGGGCAACGCCAAAGGCGGCGTGATGCGCCATGGCGTGGGGATTGCGTCCTGTTGGTATGGCTGTGGCAATACCGGGCTGGCCAACCCCTCGACCATCCGCCTTGGCCTGACGGCGGCGGGCCGGGTGTCTCTGCATCAGGGCGCGACCGATATCGGGCAGGGCGCCAATACCGTGATCCCGCAGATTTGCGCCGATGCTCTGGGCCTGCCGCTGGCGGCATTCGATCTTGTCGGGCCCGATACCGCCCTCACGCCGGATTGCGGCAAGACCTCGGCCTCGCGCCAGACCTATGTGACCGGCAAGGCGGCCTGGCTTGCGGGGCGTGCGCTGCGCGCACAAATCCTGGGCCTGAGCAATATGGGCGCCGATGCGCGGCTGTCCCTCACCGGGCAAACGCTTGTGGTCAGCGATGGCGCGGGCGAGCGGCGGATTGATCTTGGTGCCCTCACGCCGGGCGCGCATGGCTATGCCCTCATGGTCGAGGAAACCTATGACCCGCCGACCACACCGCTGGACGCGGACGGTCAAGGCGCGCCCTATGCGGTTTACGGCTATGGCGCGCAGATCGCCGAGGTTTCGGTGGATAGTGTGCTTGGCACCGTCAAGGTGACCCGGATCACCGCAGCGCATGATCTTGGCCGGGTGATCAACCCGCTTTTGGCCGAAGGCCAGGTCGAAGGCGGCGTGGCCCAGGGTTTGGGGCTTGCGCTGATGGAAGAATACATTCCGGGACGTACCGAGAACCTGCATGATTACCTGATCCCGACCACCGGGGATATGCCCCGGATCGACACGATCTTTGTCGAGGTGCCCGACCCCGAGGGGCCGATGGGCGCCAAGGGGCTGGGCGAGCATGTGTTGATCCCGACCGCCCCCGCGATCCTGAACGCGATCCGCCATGCCACCGGCGCGCGGATCACCGACCTTCCGGCGCTTCCGCATCGGGTATTGGCAGCCATCCGAAAGGCAAGGGGATGAGCGAGCGGCGTACGCGCGATGAAAAGATCCGCTGCGATGCCTGCCCGGTGATGTGCTATATCGCCCCCGGCAAGGTCGGCGCCTGTGATCGCTATGCCAATGAGGGCGGCAAGATCATCCGCTGTGATCCCATCACCATACTTGACCGTAGGGTTGAGGTCGGCGGCGAAGTGCGCCCATTCCTCAATGCCGATTGGGATGGCGACATTGGCGGTGATGATCTGTTCCTGAGCGGGGTTGGCGCTGGCACCACCTATCCCGATTACAAGCCTGCGCCCTTTATCGTCAGCCGCGAGGTTGAGGGCGCCGATTTCGTCACCGTGGTGACCGAGGCGATCTATTCCTATTGCGGCGTCAAGGTGAAGATCGACACCGACCGCCACCTTGGCCCCGAGGCCGCAACCGTGCGCGCGAACGGCGAGGCGATCGGCCATGTCACCACCGCAGAATACGGCAGCCAGATGCTCTCGCTTGGCGGGGTCGAGCATCTGACGGGGGGCAGCAAATCCGAAGGCCGCGTGACCTGTGACGCCCTTTTGCGGCTCTGCAATCGCGAGGCGGTGGAGTTGGACATCGACGGCGGCGCAAGCGTGATCGTAGAGGCCGGTCAGCCGCCGATCGTCGATGGTCAGCGCGAGGATCGCATGCGCGTCGGCTGTGGTTCGGCCACCATCGGGATGTTCGCAAGCCAATGGCAGGGGCTTGTCGATGAGGTGGTCGTTGTCGATGACCACATCACCGGTGTTGTGAGCGAGCATCAGGCCGGCAAGGTTTTAGGCTGGCCCGATACCGGCATTCGTATCAAGGGGCGACGCTCGACTCCGGGGCGGTATTTTCAGGTGGCCGGGCCGGGGCGCGGCTGGGGCGGGACCGATATCGAAGACCCGCTGAGGATCCTTAATCCCTGGTGGGAAAAGAAGGGCGCGCGACCGGGGCTTACCTTGTTGATGGTCTCGACCACAGGCGAGCATCACGGGTTTTACGTGCTGGACGATGATCTTGTGCCGCAACCCGCGCCGCTGCCCGAGGCGCTGCGTGCGTCGGTCGATCTTATTGCCGAAAACTGTGAAGCGGCGCTTTGTACGGTGATGTTTCAGGCCGGGGCTGGCGGCTCGCTGCGCTCTGGCGTGACGGGCAATCCGGTGCGCCTTACCCGCTCGGTTCAGGCGCGCAGGACACGCGTGACCTGTGGCGGGGCGGCGGCCTATATCTGGCCCGGCGGGGGGATCACCCTGATGGTGGATGTGCTGGCGATGCCCGAGGGCAGCTTTGGCTATGTGCCGACCCCGGCGCTTGTGGCACCGCTTGAATTTACCCTGCCACGCGCGGAGTTTCGCGCGCTTGGCGGGCATGACGGGGCGGTGCGCTCGATCGCGGACATCTTGGAAACCGGCGGTGATTATGGTTCGACCTTCCGCGCTGTTGGCCGCGCGCCGGAGCAGGGCGAATGACCGGGCCGCAGATCATGCGTATTTCGGGTGGGCGGCTTCACCTGCATCACGGGCCAATTGATATGATTGTCGGTGCCGACGGTCCGGGACAAGAGGCGGGATTTGCCCGTGCGGCGGATCGGTTCAAAGGCCTCTTGCAGGAGCTTGTAGATGAGTTGCCGCACCTGCGCTGTGATACCGGGCCAATGCCACAGGGCCGCGTTGCGCGCCGTATGGCGCGCGCGGTGGCGCCTTTTGCGCCGCGCTTCATTACGCCCATGGCTGCCGTTGCCGGCGCCGGTGCCGAAGAGATTCTTGCGGCGCTTTGCGACGGCCCCGGCATCGCCAAGGCCTATGTCAACAATGGCGGCGATATCGCCTTTCGTCTCACGGCGGGTCAGGTGATGCATGGCGTTGTCGCCGCCGATCCGGTGGCGCGGCTTACGATTGGTCATGATCATGCGGTGCGCGGAATTGCCACCTCTGGGCGTGGCGGGCGCAGCCTCTCGCGCGGCATTGCCGAGAGTGTGACGGTGCTTGCGGCCTCTGCAGCAGAAGCCGATGCCGCCGCCACGATGATCGCCAATGCGGTCGATCTTCCAGGGCATCCCGAGGTGACGCGCCTCGCGGCCTGCGAGGTATCCCCCGATAGCGACCTTGGCGCGCGCCTTGTCACGCGTGTGGTGGGCCGCTTGACGCGCGCCGAGGTGGATCGTGCGCTTGTTGCCGGGGTTACCTACGCCGAGACGTGTCTTGGGGCCGGATTGATTGCCGGGGCGGTCCTGATGCTAAAGGGGCAATGCCGGATCGTCGGCGATCTGCCCGTGAAAACCTTGACTGGAACGGAGCTTATGCATGCCTGATTTCACCCTGCGCAAGACCGCGATCTTCATTGAAGAGATTCACCATGATGGCGGCCCCGCGCCCGAACATCCGCGGCGCCGGGGGGCGATTGCCGCTCTGGTCAAAAATCCCTTTGCGGGCGGGTACACGGACGACCTTCAATCGGCGATGGAGGATCTCAAACCGCTTGGCCTTATGATGACTGACCGGCTGATCGAGGCCATGGGCGGGATTGACGGGATTGATGGCTATGGCAAGGCCGCAATGGCGGGCGAGCGTGGCGAGCTTGAACATACCGCGCTTTGGCATGTGCCGGGGGGCTATGCGATGCGCGCGCGCCTTGGCGAGGCCAGGGCAATCGTGCCCTCGTCGATGAAACAGGGCGGACCGGGCACGCGCATTGACGTGCCGCTTGGCCATATCAACGCCGCCTATGTGCGCAGCCATTTTGACGGGATGGAGGTGGGCCTCGCCGATGGTCCTCGCGTCGACGAGCTTTTGTTCATCCTCGCGATGGCGCGTGGCGGTCGCATACACGACCGTATGGGCGGGCTGAGCCTGGCCGAGGTAATCGGCGAAGACGGCCTGCGTTAACTCGCGGCGTAGCTTTGCTTTTGGGCGAGGTAAAGCTGGGCGTAATAGCCGTTTTTCTTCAACAGATCGTCATGCTTGCCCTGCTCGACAAGCGCGCCGGCCTCTAGCACATAGATGCTATCGGCGTCGGCAATGGACGACAGGCGATGCGCCACGACAATCGTCGTGCGCCCTTGGGTCAGACGGGTCAGGGCGGATTTGATCCGCGCCTCGGTGCCCTGGTCAAGCGCGCTTGTGGCCTCGTCCAGCAAAAGGATCGGCGCATCGACAAGAAAGGCGCGGGCGATGGCGATGCGTTGCTTTTGACCGCCCGACAATTGCGCGCCCTTGGGACCAACCGGCGCATCACCGCGCGCACGGATCAGATCGGCGATCTCGGCGTTTTCAGCGGCCTGCCAGATGTCGGCATCCGTCGCCTCTGGGTTCACGTAGCGGATGTTTTCCCAGATCGAATTGTTGAAGATCACGATATCCTGCGCCACCACCGAAAAGGCCCCGCGCAGCGCGTGAAGCTTGACCTTGTCGATGGCCGTGCCGCCAATGGTGATCTGGCCGCCCTGCACATCGTAAAGCCGCGACAACAGCGACAGGATCGTGGTTTTGCCCGACCCGGTCGCGCCGACAATGGCCGAGACCTTTGCGCCCTTGAAGGTCATCGACAGCCCGTCAAACAGCGGCTGTTCCGGGCTATAGGAAAACCGTACCTGATCGAGGGCGATATCGCCGCCGGTGTCAAACGTGGTAACCGCCCCCGGTGCATCAGTGATGCTTGGTTTTTCGTGAAACAGGCTGCGTACCCGATCAAGCAAAACCACATGCGCCTGAAGGATACCAAGGTATTGCGCCAGCAGGCGCGCCGGATCAAACACAAGCACCATGCCAAGCAGAAAGGTGATGATGCCCGCGCCATCCATGTCGAAATTCGGGCTAAGCACCATATAGCCGCCGCCGCCGATCACCAGCACATAGACAAAGGCCGAGCTGAGGTCGATCGAGGGCATGACGAGGGCCTGCGTAAGCTGCACCCGTGTTGCCAGATCGCGAATCCTGCCGGTGCCTTTTTCAAGCCGCGCGGCCTCGACTTTTTCCTGGTTCGATATCTTGACCGTGCGCATGCCGCTCACGGTTTCCTCGATCCCGCTCATGTAATCGCCAAGCGCATGTTCGGCCTCGCCCTGAACCTGTTTGACGCGGGTCGAGACGAAATTCATCACCCAGATGATGAACGGCAGCACCAGAACGGCGGCGGTGAACAGCACCGGGTTCTTGTAGATCAGATAGCTCGACACAATCACCACCGTCACCGCATCGCGCAGGGCGTTGGCGGTAGAGAGGCCGATGAAATGCCCAAGCTGTTGGGTTTGCGTCACAAGGCGCTGAATGATCTCGCCGGGTTTGGTGCGCTCGAAATAGGCAAGATCCAGATCCATCATGTGCTCGATCAGATCGCGGCGCATTTCAAAGATCGCGCTGTTGCTGACCCAGACGGTGATGCGCGGCACGAGATAGCCCATGGCGCCGCGCACAGCGAAGAGAAAAAACACTGCAAGACAGACCATGCCCAGTTCACGCGCCGTGCCGTTGTCGAAAATCACCCTGAGGCCACTTTCGGTGATCGACAGGAATTGCTGATAGACCACGCCCTGCACAAGGATCATGACAAGCACCAGCAAGAGCCAGGGCGAGCGCTGTTTCAGGTATCTGTTCCAAAGCCAACGCAGGTTGTCGCGGTCAGTGGCCGAATAAAGCGGCACTTTGATCTTGGCGGGCTTCTTGGTCATGCGGTCGGGCCCGTGAGGTCAGGGATGTCAGGCCTGCTCATAGAGGGTTCTGCGCGCAAGGTCATCCCATTGCTGCGAAAAACGGTCGAGGCACGGGATCAGGGATAGGCGTGCGGCAGATCCAGCAACTCGTCCAGTTGCCGCGCGATCCAGCCGCGCGGGATGAAATGGCCGCGTTTATGCACATCAAGCGTCACCTGCCCACCGTTGCAATCGGTCCATTGGCTGCGCCTGAAGGTATCATGCCGGGTCACATCCCAGGTGCCAAGGTCGCGCGGCGGGCCGTTGCAATCAAGCGTGTCACGCCAGAGTTTGACCGGATAGGTCGTGTCGCCCCCCGGCCCGAATGGAAAACCCATCACATTATCCGAGGTGCCATGCACATGGCGCACCTCGGCGGGGGCGGCAGGGCAGGTCTCTGACTGGCGCAGGGTGCCCGAGACAGCCAGAAGCGCGGCAACGCCATCGCCGTTTTCACAGGCATAGCGCCACGCCATCGCCGAGCCATAGGAATAGCCCGAAACGTAAATTCGGCTTCGGTCGATCGGATAGCGCTTGGCCGCGTCCTCGATCACGGCGGCGGCGAAATCGACGTCATCTGTGTCGGAGGTCCAGAAATCCCAGGTCTTTCCGGCCCCGTTGGGCGCCAAAAGCAAGACCCCGCGCCGCCGGGTCGCGCCGGAAATGCGGCCATGTTTCACGATCAGCGCGCCCTGTCGCATCCAGCCGTGAAAATGCAACAGCACCGGAAGCGGCGTGACGCCATCCCAATCATCCGGCTCTTTCACGTGATAGGAGCGATCCCCAAGCGGGCAGGGGATTTCCGCGTGACAGCGTGCTGTTTCGGCCTCGGGTCCTGCTGCCGGGGCCAGACCGGGAAAGAGAAGGGCAAACAGGACAAGCAGATAGCGCATAGGGCCTCCGGTAAGGGCGAAAATCATGCCCTTACCCTAAGGTTCTTGGATGGAATGTCACGTCACAAGCCTGTCAGGCTGTGCGGTTGAGTATCAGACCATCGCGAAGATTCGCGCAGGCCCGCCGGTGCCGCCGCGATGCTTGGGCGCGCCGACGACAATCGTCGCCCCCGAGGCCGGCAGCCTGTCAAGATTGGCGAGACATTCGATCCCGAAACGACCCGCCGGAAGCCAGGCGTAATGGGTGGCGAAATCTGCCGAGATGCCGTGATCAAGCGAGAGCGTATCGCTGGCAATCGAACCGGCCCCGGTTTCAAGCAACATCTGCGCCGCCTCGACATGAAAGCCGGGATAGTGCTGTTTCTCACCATCAAAGCCGCGAAAGGCGTCGGTGGCGGTCTTGGCGCCCCAGCCGGAATAGAGCGCGACACAGGCATGATCGGGGATATCGCCATTGGCGGCGATCCACGCCTTGAGGTCATCGGGCGTCAGCTGGGCATCGGGGCTTTCGGCGGCCTTGGCGGTAATGTCGATGACGCAGAGCGGCGCCACCAGAGTGCCAAGGGGGATTTCATCGACCGAGGCGCCATCGGCCGAGAAATGCAGCGGCGCATCGACATGGGTGCCGGTATGTTCGTTCACCGTCAGCGTCATCAGGTTGAGCCCGTGTTCGGCGAAATTGAAGTTTTGTTCGGTCGAAATGCCGGGCACGCCGAAATAGGTTGGGAAATCGGCGTCATAGGTATGGGTCAGATCCTCGACGCTGCCGTGACCGGCGGCCATGGCCGGGGGCGCCGTGAAGGGCCCGAGCGCGGTCGCGGCGCCAGCGGCGGCAGTTGCGGTGAAAAAGGCGCGGCGCGACAGCATCCTGTCTTTGACCGCGTTGATGATGCATGCGTCACACATGGAAGTCTCCTTTTTAGCTGGTGCAGGGTGCACCCTAGCATGATTCTGCGTTAAGACGCGTCAGGATTGCTGCGACTTTGGTCGCGAGTCGCGGTTTTGGATCGGGGAAACACAAAGATGTTGGCATTGCTGCGTTTGGTTATCTTTGGCTTTATCATCCTGACAGTGATTTATGTCAGCATTTCCCTCTATTCGCGATCGGTGCGGCGGCGCAAATTACTGAAAGACTGGCAGGACACGGGTAGGCCCGGCGACAAGGATGCCTATATAGAGACTGGAATGGCGCAATATCAGCACTCGCTCAGGCGGCGTTTGATCTGGCTGGTCTATATCGTGCCGATCACGATGATCGCGGCGATCATCTATTTTACGAATTTTATGTAAGGGGGCCGCAATGGGCTATGTGAAATGGACGATACGAGGGCTGTTCTGGCTGCTGGTGATTGCGTTTCTGCACTATACGTTGCCACAGCACGATGTGGCGCGGATCACCGACACCTATGAAAAGCGGGTCGATCCGGGCAGCAATGCGATGTTCTGGTCCAATGCCGACACCGGCGAGGCCACCGATGTGACCGTGCGCGATGTGTTTTTCATTCAGGCCTTTCGCACCAATGACAAGCCGATGATCTATCGAAACGAGGATACCGGCTGGGGCTGGCCGCCCTATTTCAAGTTCGACACCAGCAATCTTCAGGCCGAAGCATCGGATCTTATTTCCAAGAAGAACGATGCCAAGCCGCAATGGGTGGTGGTGCGCCACTATGGCTGGCGCAATGAATTCCTGTCGATCTATCCCAATGCGGTCAGTGTCTGGGCGGTGGATGGTCCGGATGTCAGGATCATCCCGTGGTTCAAGATCGTGTTTTTGACGGTTCTGGCGGCGCTTTTCTGGGCGATCCGGGTGCGTTGGATGCGGTTTCGCAAGCGGCGGATCGAACCCAAGGTCGATGAATGGACGGATGGCTGGGCGTGATCGGCCCGCTCATCCGCCCTGACAGGCGGCCTCGCGTTCGGGCCGCCTAGCGCTTGCCGTAATAGAGGCCGACCACATGCTCGGCCTCGGCAAAGAACAACCAGCGTGAGGCGACGATGCCTGCCACATGGCTCGTGACGGCAAACAGAGCCATGGCATGTGTGAATGGCACAAGCAGCATCAGCACCGGCAGGATAAACCCAAGCCCAAGCGCGATCGCGCGCAGTTTCTGGGCATGTTTGCGCCCGACCTCATGCACCATTTCGCGCATGAGGTAATTGGTCCCGGTATGTGGCGCCTCGAAGGCACGCACGCTGCCGATGCTGCCAAGCCCGGTCGCGCTTGCCATATTGGTGCCGCTGGCGGCAAAGGCGCCGTCGCCACGCACCCACCAGAGCACCTGTATCACCCCCGCTACCGGCAAGAGGATCAGCGCGGCGCTGACCTGACCGGCCAGAAGCGCGCCGCCAGCCAGAGAGATTGCCACCAGCAAAGCGGGCGTCAGAGGGGTTTTCCAGCGCGGGATGGTCGTAAGCTGGGCATAGATCATCGAGGTGGTGAACACGGTGGCAAGCGACAAGAGCGCACCAAGCCACCCGAGGATCGCAATCCGGGTGTCGAGAAACACCAGGGCGGCGGCATAGAGCCCCATCACCAGAAGAGCACCCACGGCGCAGACGCCTTCGCGGCTAAGCCAGCTTGAGCGCCACTGGCTAAACGCCTTCATGGCGCGTTCGGGGTGGCCAAGGTGAAAGGTCGAGGCCAGGAGCCCGCCGACAGCCAAACCATAGGCGATGACAAAAAAGGCAAAAGCCACCCAGCCGGTGACCGCAGGCATGCCGAGCCCGAGCCATACCAAAAGGCCAAAGCCAAGACCGGAGAGGGTTGTGAAGACGATGACAGAAGGAGCGGGATGCATCTCAGATTCTCTCCAGAGCTTTGTCGAGCCAGCCAAGGAAGCCCTTGGGTTCGTCCATGACCGGGGCCAGGAAGGGGGCAAGAATGTCGATTTCGCCAACCGGTTTGGGTTGGTCGAGCTGATCCTTGGCGCGGGGTGGCAGGTATTGGTTAACGGGTTTGGTGCCCTGTTCGGGCATCAGATCCATGCCGCCACGCTCGGCCGTCAGTTTGCTGACATTGCTGTCGGGGTCGGCGAAATCACCGAAATGGCGCGCCCCGGCCGGACAGGTGCGCACGCAGGCGGGCTCGCGATCCACCTCGGGGAGGTTTTCGTTATAGATGCGGTCAACGCAGAGCGTGCATTTCTTCATAACGCCCTCGGCGGCATCAAGTTCGCGCGCGCCGTAGGGGCAGGCCCAGGCACAGAGGCCACAGCCGATGCAGTCGGTCTCGTTCACCAGAACGATGCCATCCTCGACCCGCTTGTAGCTTGCCCCGGTGGGGCAGACGGTGACGCAGGGCGCGTCTTCGCAATGCAGGCAGGATTTGGGGAAATGTACCAGTTGCGCGGCGGGGTGCGGCATGGTCGAGGTGGCCAGCGGCTGAACCTCGTAGCTGTGAACGCGGTTGAGGAAGGTGCCCGAAGGATCGGCGCCATAGGGGTTCTGATCGCTGAGAGGCGCACCGTAATTCTCGGTGTTCCAGCCTTTGCACGACACCACGCAGGCGTGACAGCCAACGCAGGTATCAAGGTCGATCACGAGGCCCAGCTTGCGGGTGGTTTGTGTGGGTAGGGTTGTCATTGGACCACCTCGGAATTGCGCGGTGTGAGCGGGGATTGGGGGCGCTGCCCCCGTCGCGCAGAGCGCGACCCCCCCGGGATATTTAGGGCAAGAAGAAACGTAGAGCCGGTCATTTGCCCACCTTCCATTCGAGGTGATCGGGGCCTTGGGGGACCGGGGATTTAAGCGGTTTCATCGCCGGTTGGCTCTCAGTCGGGGCATCGGTCTTTTCGACCTTCACGCGCAGGTCGAACCAGGCGGCCTGACCGGTGACCGGGTCGGAGTTGGTCCAGCGCAAGCCATCGCCCTTGGGCGGCAGGAGTTCATGGATCAGGTGGTTGAGCAGGAAGCCTTTGGTCGCCTCTGGCGCGTCCTCGGAGAGGGCCCAGGCGCCTTTGCGTTTGCCGATCGCGTTCCAGGTCCAGATGGTGTTTTCGTTGAGCGCCGCCATATGCGCCACCGGCACGGTGATCTCGCCATGCGCCGAGGTGACGCGCGCCCAATCGCCGTCGGCAAAGCCGTTCTTTTCCCACAGTTTGGTGGGCAGGTAGAGCGGGTTATGGCCATGGATCTGGCGCAGCCAGGCGTTCTGGCTTCCCCAGGAGTGATACATTGCCATCGGGCGCTGGGTCAGGGCATGCACCGGGAACTCGGTGGTGTCGACATGGTCATCCTCGAACGGCGGATACCAGATCGGCAGCGGGTCGAGCGTTGCCTTGATCCGCTCTCGCAGATGCTCGGGCGGCTGGCGCTCGCCATGGCCTTCGGCGGCGAGCTGAAACTTGCGCAGGGGTTCGACGTAGAGGTCGAAAATATAGGGCTGGGGCGCGTCATAGATGCCCATGCCGACGGCCCAGTCCTGATAGGCGGTGTTCCAGGGTTTGTAGTAATTCGCGCCCTCGGGGATGTGATTGACGAAAAAGCCGCCGTTTTCGATATAGCGGTCCAGCTGATCGGGGTTGGGCGCGCCGCGACCGGCTTCATCCCCCGCAGCGCCGCGAAAACCGGCGAGCGGGCCGATGCCGGGGCGGCGTTCGTGGCTGGTGATGTAATCGGCATAATCGGCGTATTTCTGGCCGCCATCGGCGTTTGTGAAGGCGGGCAGGCCAAGCCGCGCGCCAAGATCGCAGAGCACCGACTGGAACCCGCGCACATTGCGGTCGGGTTCGATCACCGGCCAGCGGATCGCGTCGGCGGCGGCGTCGGCCTCGCAGATCGGGCGATCCAGCAGCGAGATGCAATCGTGGCGTTCAAGGTAGGTGGTGTCGGGCAGGATCAGGTCGGCATAGGCGACCATCTCCGAACTATACGCATCCGAATAGATAATGCGCGGGATCACGTAATCGCCATTCTCGTCGGTATCGGTCAGCATCTTGATCACGCCGCCGGTGTTCATCGACGAGTTCCACGACATATTGGCCATATACATGAACAGCGTGTCGATCTTGTAGGGATCGCCGGCATGGGCGTTGGAAATCACCATATGCATCAGACCATGCGCCGACATCGGGTTTTCCCAGGTATAGGCCTTGTCGATGCGCGCGGCGCTTCCGTCGTCTTTCAGGCATAGATCATCCGGCCCCTGCGCATAGCCAAGATGCGGCCCGTCAAGCGGCGCGCCGGGCTTGACCTTGCAATGCGGTTTGGGGTGGGCGCTGACCGGTTTGGGATAGGGCGGCTTGAAGCGGAAACCGCCGGGCACCTCGACCGTGCCGAGAAGGATTTGCAGCACATGCAGCGCACGGCAGGTCTGAAACCCGTTCGAGTGGGCCGAGATTCCGCGCATGGCGTGAAAGCTGACCGGGCGACCGGTCATGGTCGCGTGCTTTTCGCCGCGGAAATCGGTCCATTCATGATCAAGCGTGATCGCCTCGTCAAAGGCGACGCGGGCGATCTCGGCGGCGATGCGGTGGATTTTCTCGGGCGTGATGCCACACCGTTCGGCGACCGCCTCGGGGGCGTATTGCGGATCAAGGTAACGTTCGGCCATGTGATGCATGACGGGGCGATGGGTGACGCCCGCCGCACGGTGCGTGGCATGCAAATCAGGGCGGATGCCGGGCGTGTCGAACGCCGCAAGCTTGCCGGTGTTGCGATCAATCACCAGCGGTTTGCCATCATCATCGCGCAGGAACAGGCCGAATTCGGGCGAGGTTTCATCCCCGTTCAGAAGCACCGGCGCATTGGTATAGCGCGACAGGTAATCAAGGTCGATCTTGCCCGCGCTGATCAGCACATGCACCAGCGACAGAATGAAAAGACCATCGGTGCCCGGTGTGATCCCGACCCAATCATCGGCCACGGCGTTATAGCCGGAGCGGATCGGGTTGACGCCGATAACCCTGGCGCCGCGCGCCTTGATCTTGCCGATGCCCATCTTGATCGGGTTGCTGTCGTGATCTTCGGCGACACCGAAAATCATGAAAAGCTTGGTGTGATCCCAATCGGGCTGACCGAATTCCCAGAACGCGCCGCCCATGGTGTAGATGCCCGCAGCGGCCATGTTGACCGAGCAAAAGCCGCCATGCGCGGCATAGTTCGGCGTGCCAAAGCTCTGCGCCCAGAGGCTTGTAAAGCTCTGGCTTTGATCGCGCCCGGTGAAGAACGCCAGCTTTTCAGGGTGTTTTTTGCGGATCGGCGCAAGCCAGCCAGTCGCCATTTCAAGCGCCTCGTTCCAGCTTATTTCCTCGTATTCGCCAGAGCCGCGCGGCCCCACGCGCTTCAGAGGTGCGCGCAGGCGCGAGGGGGCGTTGACCTGCATGATGCCAGCAGAGCCCTTGGCACAGAGCACACCCTTGTTGACCGGGTGGTCGCGGTTGCCCTCGATATAGGCGACTTTGCCGCCCTTGAGGTGCACATTGATGCCGCAGCGGCAGGCGCACATGTAACAGGTGGTCTTGCGCACCTCGTCCGACACTTTCGGCGAGGTATCAATCGTTGGCTGGTGATGGGTCATACGAAATCCCTGTTCTTGCGGCCTTCACGCTAAGGCAGTTTCTGCGCCGCCGCGACCGTTTTCTCATTTGTTTGGCTTTTCCGAACACATGTCCCGGAAAAACCGAAATTCACCCGATGATATTCCGCTAGCCCTGCATGGCCAGTGCCTGAAGAGCGGTGACGGCAATCATTTGGGTCACGTCATTGACGACACAGCCGCGCGAAAGATCATTGGCGGGTTTGGCAAGGCCCTGAAGGATCGGGCCGATGGCGGTATAGCCCCCCAGACGCTGGGTGATCTTATAGGCGATGTTGCCCGCATCGAGGTTGGGGAAAATCATGACATTTGCCTGACCGGCAACGTTTGATCCGGGCGCTTTGCTGGCGGCGATGGCAGGCACAAAGGCAGTGTCGAATTGCAATTCGCCGTCGGCCTCAAGATCGGGGTGATCGGCATTCAGTCGTTCCAGTGCCCTAGTGACTTTGGTGACCATCTCGTGGCGCGCGCTGCCCTTTGTGGAAAATGACAGCATGGCGATTTTCGGCTCTTGCTGTAAAAGGGCGCGACATGAGGCAGCAGAGGCGGCGGCGATTCCGGCCAGCTCGTCAGAGGTCGGATCAATCACCAGTCCACAATCGGAATAGAGCATAGCGCGGGCATCGCCACCGGCGTTTTGCGGCGGATACATCAGGAAAAAGCTTGAGACCATGGCGGCGTCAGGCACCTTGCCGATCACCTGAAGGTTGGTGCGAACCACATCCGATGTGGTGGCAACAGCGCCGCCGACGGTGCCGTCGGCATGGCCTTCGCGCACCAGCATGGCGGCATAGATCAGCGGAGTTTCAACGGCCTTGCGCGCCGCGTCTTCATCGACGCCCTTATGGCGGCGCAGCGCATGAAAGGCCGCGGCAAAATCGGCGGTCAGCGGCGAGGTGGCGGGATCATGAATGGCGATCCCGTCGCCCGCACTCGCACCTTGGGCCTGTAATTCTGCGGTAACGGCATCGCCGCTGCCGACAAGGATCAGATCGGCGATCCCGGCATCGCGGGCGGCAAGCGCCCCCGCGACAACGCGGGGATCACTGCCTTCGCTCAAGGAAATGGTGGGGCGGGTGGCCGGTGCCTCTGACAGCAACAGATCAAGGGGTGCTTTTGTCATTGGCTCCGGCCCGCCCTCCCTATCAGACTTGCTGGGGGCGCATGTCGGCGGGGTCGATCCCGGCAACTGCAACCGGCTTCTTCATCGCGTCACGGCGGAAGGGATCACCAAGTTCCTGATTGATCATCGCCTCGATCAGGGTGGTCTTGCCGTTTTCCATCTGATCCTTGATCGCCTGGTTAAGGGCGGCGGTCAGTTCTTCCATGGTGCGCGCAACCACACCTTTCAGGCCACAGGCCTGGGCAATTCCGGCATAAGACACCTGTGTATCAAGTTCGGTGCCGACAAAGTTGTCGTCAAACCACAGGGTCGAGTTGCGCTTTTCGGCCCCCCATTGATAGTTGCGGAACACGACCTGCGTGATGGCGGGCCATTCGCCACGACCAATCGCGGTAAGCTCGTTCACAGCGATACCAAAGGCACCATCACCGGCAAAGCCGACAACCGGCACATCGGGCTGGCCGATCTTGGCACCGACAATCGCCGGGAGGCCATAGCCACAGGGACCGAACAGACCCGGCGCAAGGTATTTGCGGCCCTGATCAAAGCTTGGGTAGGCGTTGCCGATGGCACAGTTGTTGCCGATGTCCGAACTGATGATCGCTTCGCGCGGCAAAGCGGATTGAATCGCGCGCCAGGCCATGCGCGGGCTCATCCAGTCGGGCTTGTCGGCGCGGGCGCGCTGGTTCCAGTTGGTGCCGGGATCGTCTTCTTCGTGGTCCATGCTCGACAGTTGCTGTGCCCAGGTGGATTTGGTCTTGGCAATAAGGGCCTTGCGGTCTGCGCGACCTGCGTCACCGGCAGTGTCCGACAGTTTTGCAAGGATCGAGGTTGCAACTTTCTTGGCATCGCCAACGATGCCAACAGTGACCTTCTTGGTCAGGCCGATGCGGTCGGCGTTGATATCGACCTGGATGATTTTCGCGTCTTTGGGCCAGTAATCAATGCCATAGCCCGGCAGGGTCGAAAACGGGTTCAGGCGGGTGCCGAGGCACAGAACCACGTCAGCGTTGGAAATAAGCTCCATCCCGGCCTTGGATCCGTTATAGCCCAGAGGCCCGGCAAAAAGCGGGTGCGCGCCGGGGAAGGCATCGTTGTGCTGATAGCCAACGCAAACCGGCGCATCGAGACGCTCGGCCAACTCGCGCGAGGCGTCGATACCACCGGCCAGAACCACGCCGGCACCGTTCAGGATCACCGGGAACTTGGCGGTGCTCAAAAGCTCTGCGGCCTGCGCAAGGGCCATGTCGCCGCCAGCGGGGCGTTCGAATTCGACAATCGCCGGAAGTTCGATATCAATCACCTGCGTCCAGAAGTCGCGCGGGATGTTGATCTGGGCCGGGCCGCTGGCGCGCTTGGCCTGCATGATTACGCGGTTCAGGGTCTCGGCGATGCGGGTCGGGTCGCGCACCTCTTCCTGGTAGGCGACGCAATCGGCGAACAGGTTCATCTGTTCCATTTCCTGAAAGCCACCCTGACCGATGGTCTTGTTGGCGGCCTGCGGGGTCACCAGCAACAGCGGGGTGTGGTTCCAATAGGCGGTTTTCACGGCGGTGACAAAGTTGGTGATGCCGGGGCCGTTCTGGGCGATCATCATCGACATCTTGCCGGTGACGCGGGTGTAGCCGTCAGACATCATGCCGGCGCTGCCTTCATGGGCGCAATCCCAGAACGTGATGCCCGCTTTCGGGAAAATGTCAGAGATTGGCATCATCGCCGATCCGATAATGCCAAAGGCATGCTGGATGCCGTGCATTTGCAAGGTTTTTACAAAGGCTTCTTCGGTGGTCATTTTCATGGGCTACATCCTTGGGTCGCGGTGCTGAACGGCACCTGAAGGGGAAATCTGGGCTGAAACTAACCCCCGGAAGCCCGGGCTTCTAGGGCCAGAAAGGGTCCGAGAGTATATCCAGACGTCTTGGAAAATGAGAATACCGATCTCAATAATGAATAGCAAGAAAGGTTTGAATGGGGTCAAACTTGCGGTGATTGTGCGGTCAAGCCGTTTATTTCGCGAGATTTTCGGGTGATTATCCACGATCCGTACCGGTACCGCGTGCATTCTCCAATTCCCTCGCCAATCGCTGAATCCCCGGCGCAATGCGCTCTGCGGGGACCGAGGAATAGGCCAGACGGTAGTAATTGCGCGGACGATTGGTGCCATAAAAAAACGGATGGCCCGGCTCGATCAGCACGCCGACGTCACGCAGGCGCGGTTCGACTTCGGTTATATCCACATCCTCGGGGGCGCGCATCCAGATCGACGATCCGCCAAACACCCCGCGCCCGGCCACGCCAAGGCCGTGATCGGCAAGGGCGGTCTCCATCGCGTGACGGCGCTTGGTGAACACCTGACCCATACGGCGCACAAGGCTGTCGTAATGGCCAAGCGACAGAAAATAGGCCGCCGTGCGTTGGATATGGCCCGGCGGATGGCGCAGCACGCTCGCCCGCAGGGCACGGCATTCGCGGATAAAGGATTTGGACCCCACCAGATAGCCAAGCCGCAAACCCGGAAAGATCGACTTGGAAAAGCTGCCGACATAAATCACACGTCCTTCGGAATCGAGCGATTTAAGAGCTGGTAGGGGTGCGCGCAGGAACGAGATTTCAAACTCGTAATCATCCTCGACAATAAGCGCATCCATCGCCGCTGCCTTGGCCAAAAGCGCCTTGCGCCGCGCAAGCGGCATGGTGGCATTGGTCGGGGCCTGATGGCTTGGCGTGGTGAAGATCACATCGGCATGATCCGGCAACGCCTCGGGCGGCAGGCCGTCGCGATCCACATCAATCGGCGTAAGATGACAGCGCGATTGCACCAGAATATCGCGCAGAGCGTGGTAGCACGGGTTCTCGATCACCGCCGTGCGCCGCTGGGTCAAAAGAACCTGTGCCGTGAGCCAAAGCGCGTTCTGTGCCCCCATCGTGACAAGAATTTCATCCGATTGCGCCAGTATCCCGCGCCGCGGAAGGGTATGGCGGGCGATGAATTCGATCAGCTTGGGATCGTCCTGATCATAGTAATCCGAGGTCAGCGATTGAAAATCCTTCTGGCCCAGGGCCTGAAGCGCACAGTGGCGCCAGTTGGCATGATCAAACAGCGAGGGGTCGGTCTGGCCATAGATGAAGGGATAGGGATAGCTCGCCCAGTTCTGGGGCTTTTCCGGGGTGTCGCCACCGGTAAAGCGACGGCCAAGCGCACGTGACCAGTCAATCGTATCGCGTGCCGGGCCCGGGGCACCAAAGGCGGGCGGTTCCGGCGCGTTCTGCGACACGAAATAGCCCGAGCGATCCCGCGCCTCGAGGTAATCGTTGGCCTGCAATTCGGTCAGCGCCAGCGTCACGGTGATTCGGCTCACCCCGAGATGGCCGGCCAGTTTGCGCGAGGATGGAAGCTTTTCGCCCTTGCGAAACCGGCCCGACAGAATGCCCTGCGCGATCATCTGCTGGATCTGCGCCTGCAGGGTGCCCTGTGCGTCGGGAGCAAGGAAAAAGGTTTCGACCGGGATTGCCATGCTGACAGTCTAGACTGGACTTATTTCAAGCGCAATCTGGCATGACGATCCGGGCGCAAAAATCGGGCTGATTGCCTTTTACGCGCCTAGGGGTCCAATACCAGCAAGCATGCCCCCAGAACCTTTCGGGTATCATCATAGACGTTCGGCCGCTCGCCAAGCCAACGGGCATAAAGGCGGCAACCGACGGCCTGATCCCGCTGAAGGTTGTCAATGGCGCTGCGAATTTCGTCTGCGATCTTACCCACGCGCGCCCGGAAGTTGTCGTGGTAGGTGTCCCGGTGCAAAGCCTCCATCCGAAGGTGAAACAGTGAACTGCGTGCACGCGGCGCAATTTGCATCGCTGCAATGTTTGCCCCGGCATGAGTGTCCCAATGGTGGGCGGCTTTTTTGAGATAGCCCTGTGCTTTTTCGCTCTGCCCGGTTTTCCGAGCCAAAATGCCCAGGTTCAGCTGGACCGTGGCTTGCCGCAGATCGTTGCGCGCAAAGGCCAGCCTGGCGACCCAAAAGGCACGACGAAACATCTTTGCCGCAGCTTTCTGATCGCCTTTGAGCCAGGCGGTATTCGCGGCCTCCATCAACCCTTCCCAAAGGATATCGGCGCGGGTCCAGCCAGCCTGGCGGGCGACCTTTGCCTGGGTCGAGCCAAGATCAAATCCCCAGATACGCGGCACGAACATGTTCATTTCCGTGTAACTCATCTGCTGGTCCCTCCAGTGCAAGGTTGCCTGTCTCAAGAACATAGGCGTGGTCCGCCAGTTCAAGCGCCAGTTCTGCGTTCTGCTCGACCAGAACCACCGATAGGCCCTGGGCGTTGATCTCTTCGATGATGACAGCGATTTCCTCGACGATCACCGGGGCAAGCCCCATTGACGGCTCGTCCATCAACAACAGCTTGGGCGCGCTCATCAGGGCCCGGCCAATCGCCAGCATCTGTTGTTCGCCACCCGACATGGTCTTGGCCATCTGGCGGCGGCGTTCCTTGAGGCGCGGAAAGCGCGTGAACACCGATTCCAGGTCGGTCTCGACGGCAGCCTTGTCGCGACGCAGAAAGGCGCCGGTGCGCAGGTTTTCCTCGACGGTCATGTCCGGGAAAATGCGCCGCCCCTCAGGGACATGCGCGATGCCCTTTGCAACGATCTTGTCCGAGGTCAGACCGTCGATGCGCTCGCCCCTGAACGAGATCTCACCACCGACCAGCGGCACCATGCCCGACATCGCGCGCAGGGTGCTTGTCTTGCCCGCGCCATTGCCGCCGATGATGGTGACAATCCCGCCTTCGGGCACGTTCAGGGACAGGTTTCGCACGGCGGATACTTTGCCATAGCTGACCGAAACGTCCTTCATCTCAAGCAACATGGCGCGCACCCCCAAGATAGGCTTCGATCACGGCGGGATGATTGCGGATTTCTTCGGGACCGCCTTCGGCGAGGAACTTGCCAAAGCTCATGCAGGTGATCGTGTCGCAAAGGCCCATGATCGCCTGCATGTCATGTTCAACAAGCAGGATCGTAATGCCGTCATCGCGCAGCTTGCGCATCAACCCCATCATCTGGCGGGTCTCTTCCGGGTTCATGCCGGTAAACGGTTCATCCAGAAGCATCACGTCGGGGTGGCTGGCATAGGCGACGGCCATGCCAAGGGCGCGTTGATGGCCGTGGCTCAGGTCGCCGGCAAGATTGTCTTTCAGGTGCAGCAACCCAAAGAATTCAAGCGCCTCAAGCGCGCGCGCCTCGGCCCCCCTCCGATCCTCTTTGTCCCATCCCATGATGGCGGCAAAGATGTTTGGGCGAAACGGCATATGGGTACCAACCAGGGCGTTATCCAACACCGACAACTCGGCAAAAAGTGTCGAATGCTGAAACGTGCGCACCACGCCACGACGCGCGACCTCGTGCATCTTGAGGCCAGAAATATCCTCGCCCCGAAGCCTTACCTGGCCTTCGGTTGGCTTGTAAAAGCCGGAAATCATGTTGAAGGTTGTCGTCTTGCCCGCGCCGTTGGGGCCGATCAGCCCATGGATTTCACCGTGGTTCACCTTGAAACTAAGCCCATCAACCGCCGTCAAACCGCCAAAGCGCATTGTCAAATTATCAACTTCAAGAAACTGGGTCATGGCTTGGCCCTCCGGCTGAAAATCTTCTGCACCACGCTCTCAAGTCCTTTGGGCATGAACAGGATCGACAGGATCATGATCGCGCCGTAAATCAGCGGGCGCATCTGTTCGAACCCCAATTCGCGCAGGACGATTTCGTTCAGAACCGTCAGGACGATACAGCCCAGAATCGGCCCGTAAAACGTGCTGGTGCCGCCGACGATGGCCCACGTCAGGACAAACACCATGACTTCGACATCAAAGCTGTTGGGATTGATCGTACCGATATAATGCGCAAGCAGGCCGCCGCTGATGCCGGCAAAGCCGCTGGCAATCGAAAAGGCAAGGGTCCGATAAGCGCGCAGGTTCACACCCGAGGCCTCGGCCAGTTTATCCTGCCAGTGGACCGCGTGAAACGTCAGGCCGACCGGGCTTCGCTCGATCCGCCAGAGGATCCACAGGCACGCGGCGACAACCACGACCGCAAGGTAGTAATAGCTGACCGGCTCGAAGAAATCGAAATCATAGATGCCGATCGAGAAATCCGGCATCGGGTCGATTCCCTTGATGCCCTTGGCTCCGCCAAAGGGATCACGAAACCGCTTCCACAGAAGCCGAATAATCTCACCTGCGGCAAAGCTGCCGATGAGGAAATAGAACCCCTTCATCCGAAACAGAGGGAATGACAGAACGACGGCCAGCAGCGCAGAAATTATCCCGCCGAGCAAGATGCTGACAGGCACGTAAACCCCAAGCTTCTTGGTAAGAAGCGCCGAGGCATAGGCGCCGACACCCATGATCACGACATGCCCCAACGACCATTCACCCGTCAGGGTCAGCAACCGGTAGGACGAGACCAAGAGGATGTTGATCGTCAGGAAAACAAGAATTTCCTGTTGCGAAAAGCTAAGGCCGTGGGGCAAGGCAAGAAGGGCTGCAGCGCCGGCCAGAAAGATCAAAAAGTTACGCACGATCAGCACTCCCGAACAGGCCCGTCGGCTTGACGATGAGTACCAGCAACATCAGGCTCAACCCGGTGATGTCGGCAATCACCCCGTCAAAGAAGGTGGTCACGAAGGTATGCACAATCGCATAGACGACCGAGGCAATGACCGCCCCCTCCAATGACCCGACCCCGCCGACGATGATCACGATGAAGGCCGTGACGATGACCGAATGACCCATATGCGGATTGACCGAAACCAAGGGGGCCGTGAGGGCCCCGGCGATTCCGGCCAGCCCTGCGCCGATGAACATCGCGATGCGGGCGGTCTGATTGATTGAAATGCCCTGTAGTGCCGCCGCTTCCGGGTCTTGCGCGGCGGCCCTTAGCGCCCAGCCGAACCGCGTCTTCTTCAGGAATATCCAAAGCGCGCTCAGCAAAACCACTGCGGCGATGATCACGAACAGGCGGGCCATCGGCAGGCGCACGCGTTCGGAAAACTCGATGACATGCTGCGTGACCGGCGGAATATGCTCCATACGCACGCCGAACCCCATGCTGGCCAGGGCCTGCATGATCATCAGGAAACCGATCGAGGCCACCAAGCCGCCAAGCGGGTTGTCCTTCAACGGGCGGAAAAGCGTCCGCTCCATCAGCAAACCAAGACAGCCGACAAACAACAGCCCCGCCGCCACGGCAATCATGAACGGCAGTTCAAAATCGGAATAGAACAGCACGACCGAATAGGCGCCCGCCATGTAAAGCTCGCCATGGGCGAAGTTGATCACGCCCATAACGCCGAATATAAGCACGAGGCCCACGGCGATAAGCGAGATATAGCTAGCAGCGTACACAGCATTCAGGCCGGTCTGCGCGAGAAGGTCCAGCATCGTTTAAATCTCTTCATGTCAAGAAAACGCGGCGGCACAGACACCTGTGCCGCCGTTGCAGAAATCAGCCGCGCTGATTCCACATCTGGTCATAGGCCTGCATGTGCTTCACAAGAAGGTCGCCGTGCTTTTCGTACCACGCCGGAATATTGCGGAACTCCTTGATTGTGGCTTTGCCACCTTCAATCGCCACAACCGGCCAGTCACCGACAAGCGCGTTGTCGATCCCAAACAGCTCTTCACCCCACCAATCGGCGTCGCCAAAGGCGTGTTTGCCCTGGCCGTCCTTCATGGCGGTGATCACGGCGTCGGGCTCTGCCGATCCGGCCTTTTCGGCGGCGGCCTTCCACAGATCCATGATCGAGGCGTATTCCCAGCTTACCGCGCCCCATTGACCCGGAAAGCGCTTGTTGAACTCGGCGTAAAAGCCGTTGGGGTCGCTAAAGTTGATGTTATCCGCATTCAGCGCCGGATCGTCGAAATCAGGAAACTGGAAGACGAAGCCTTCCATGAACTCTTCCGAGGTCTTGGAAATCATCTGGTCATAGAAATCCGCGGTGCAGCTGATGATCTGACCTTTGAAGCCCTGCTGGAACAGCTGTTCGGCAATGGGATGCACGTAATCCGAATAGCACGTATCGAGGCACACGATATCGGGATTTCCGGCGATCAGCTTGGTCACGACCGGGGCGAAATCGGTGGTCGCGGGGTCAAACAGGAGGGGCTCATCCAGCATCTCGATGCCTGCCGCCTCGAACGCGGCAAGATAGGTTGCCACGGAGGGCAGGCCAAGCGCGTCATCCTGCGCGCACATCACGGCAGTTTTCAGCTCAGGTTTGTTCTCGGCCAGCCATTCAACACCGGTCACGTTATAGATCGGGTGAACTTCGGCCGGGGCAATGAGCGTTGTCGTGTCAGGCGACAGATCCGACGGAAGCAGGGTCGAGAACAGCATGCCTGTCTTGTCCGCCACAGGCTGTACGCCCGGCCATGTATCGCCGCCCAGCATCATGATAAAGCTGACGCCATCCTCGCGGATAAGCTTGGTGGCGCCGGTGCGCGCCTTGGCGGGGTCATATTCGTTGTCGTAACCGACGAATTCGACCATGTAGTCGCCGTCGCTCAACTTGATGCCACCCGCGGCATTGACCCGCTCGGCCCAGATTTCGCACCCGTCGAGACCCGGTTTACCCCAGGCCGCAACAGCACCGGTCAAAGGGGCCAGAAACCCGATCTTGATGACCTTGTCCTGTGCAAGCGCCATGCGCGGCAAAGAACTTGCGGCGGCAGCCGCCGCCGTTGATTGCAGGAAGGTTCGGCGCGTCAAACCCGACTTTACGATCTTGGATAGCATTTTTTCTTCTCCCATGTTGTCGCCATCTTTTTGGGCGATTCTCTTGAGGACCATTCTTAAATGCGTACCGGCTCAGTGAAAAATAGTACCGCTTAGTGAAAATTGGTCCTCTTTGGTTACGAACGCTAACAGACATTCTAGGTTCTGCAAAGAAAATCGGTCCTTAATTCACCATATCTCTTATTTTTGGTCTAAATTTGGTCCTTTTTCTTGAACCAATACTTTGTTTTCCCTTTTTTATTCCAAAGGTTATCCCTATTTTCAGGCAAATGAGACGGGTGACCAAAAATCCACCAGTCTTCGGTGCCAGGAATTTGCTCGGTGCAATCCAGACGTGAGAACGGCTATGATGCGTGCACTGACTCGAGGTGAAGATGAACAAGCCCATTGCTGACAAGACCGCCAGAATTGTCTCTGAACAGCCAATTGGCGCAACGGTGCAGACCGTTGTTGATACGCTGTTCGCGCGGATCAAGTCAGATGAATACACTCTGGACGCGCGCCTGCCGTCCGAACGCACCCTGGCCACCGAACTTGGCGTTGCCCGCAACACGGTGCGAGAGGCGCTTGATGTTCTGGAAACCCATGATGTCATCCGTCGGCGCGCCGGCTCTGGGAGTTTTGTCACGTACCAATCCAACGCGCCGCGCAATGTGGAGACCAATACCGTTGCCGATGATACCAGCCCGCTAAACCATCTGGTGGTGCGCGGTATTCTTGAGCCGGAAATCGTGCGCCTGGCCGTGATCAACATGACGCCCCGCATGATCACCGAACTGTCCAATACGCTATCGCAAATTGAGGCCGTTCAAACCAGTGTGGACGACTTCATCGAGCTGGAAGAGCGTCTCTACACCCAGATTGCCGAGGGTACGGGCAACCCGCTTCTTGCCTCTTGCTATAACCTTGCCATCGAGACCTATCGTCAGAGTTTTCGCAACAAACTGCGCCGTCGTGCTCTGACGCCCAAACGCATGCAGGATTATCAAAAGCGCTACAATACGCTGTTCAATGCCATCGCATCGCGGGACGTCGCATCGGCGGTAGAATTCATAAAGCTGCACCTGGTCGAAGAACAGCAACTGTTGCTACAGGACCTGTAAGGCGGCGTCAGACCTTGATGCTGCGGGTGCCAAGCGCGGGGCTTTGAACAGAGCGGCCGAGGCGTTGTTCCCACATCTGGCCCAGATTTGTCATCTCGGATTTCAACAGGTCGCTATGCGCGGCCAGCCATTTCGGGATCGACCCGAATTCGACGATCCGTGCCTTGCCATCCTGCACCGTGACCACCGGCCAATCGCCGATCAGGGCATTGTCGATTCCGAACACATCCTGCCCCCACCATTCCGCGTGGCCAAAGGCGTGGGTGACGTGGCCCAGCTGCTTCATCGCGGCCAGAACAGACATCGGGCTAACGGTATCGGCCTTTTCGACAGCGGCATGCCAGATGTCGAGAATCGCCGCATACTCCCAGCTCACCGCGCTCCAGCTGTTGGGAAAGCGGTTGTTGTATTCTTCATAAAACACGTTGGGCTGGTTGAAAAAGAACGCCTTTTCCCGAAGCGCCGGATCGTCGAAATCAGGAAACTGAAAGACAACGCCCTCCATGAACTCAGGGCTGGTTTTTGCAACAAGCGCTTCGTAGTGATCCAGCGTACAGGTCAATATCTGGCCTTTGTAATTGGCCGCAAAAGCATATTCCGTCATGGCGTGCACCATCGGCGTATAGCTTGTGCACCAGCACAGAATATCCGGGTTTTGATCCAGCATCGGCTGTACGATCGCGGCAACATCGCCGCCTTCGGCAGGGTATTGCGTTTCCTTGACGATCTTGATCCCGGCCGCCCTAAAGGCCGCGCGATAGGTCGCCAAAGACGGCAGGCCCATGCCATCCTGCTGAGCGCAAAGTGCCACGGTCTTTAGCTCGGGCCGCTGCCGCGCCAGCCAGTCAACCCCGGTCACCACATAGATCGGGTGCACCTCACTGGGCGCAATCAGATAGGGGGTGTCTGGCGACAGATCGCTTGGCAGGAGCGTCGATGTCAGGATACGCCGATCCCGCAGAAAGTTTGACACAGCCGCAAAGCTGTCACCGCCAAGCATCATCATCAGTTTGATGTCGTGGGTCTGCACCAGTTCCCTGGCGCCTTCGAGCGCCTCTTTGGGATCACTGCCACAATCATGGGCATGTATGGAAATCGGATACCGTCGCCCGCCAAACAAAAGGCCGCCTGCGTTGTTGATCCACTGTTCCCAAATGCGACACCCGTGAAGTCCGGGCAATCCCCAGGATTCAACCTGGCCAGAAAGCGGCGCGAGAAAACCGATATCAACAGTTTTCGCCATCCCCACCGACAATCGTGGCATCGAGCCGGAAACGGCCAGTCGCTGTGCAAAACTTGATGACTCCATATGCTCTTTTACACGCTCTTCGGTGGCGGCCAAGACAGAAATATCGCGGCAGGTGCTAATTGGTGTTGACATATTGGTATAGGAATCGGCTCAATGTTGGGAACCAAAAAGAACCACATAATAATTTTGGTTCCATTCAAACCAGGGAGACAACAATATGTCAAAGAAGCGTATCTGCATCATCGGGGCCGGACCGTCCGGCCTTGCACAACTTCGCGCCTTTCAATCGGCCGCGGCAAATGGTGCGGAGATCCCGGACATCGTTTGTTATGAAAAACAGTCGGATTGGGGCGGCCTGTGGAATTACACATGGCGGACCGGCGTAGACGAGCATTGCAACCCGTGCCACGGGTCGATGTATCGCTACCTCTGGTCCAACGGCCCGAAAGAAGGGTTGGAATTTGCCGACTATTCCTTTGAAGAGCATTTTGGAAAACCCATCGCAAGCTATCCCCCGCGCGCCGTCTTGTTTGATTACATCAAAGGCCGGGTGGAAAAGGCAGATGTCAGAAAGTACATTAAATTCAATACAGTGGTTCGCGATGTCCGGGCAATCGACGGTGGATTCGAGGTCACCTCTCGCGATTGCGAAGACGACAGCGAAACCCGTGAACATTTCGATCACGTGATTGTCGCGTCTGGTCACTTCAGCTTTCCGAATGTTCCCCACTATCCGGGGTTCGAAACGTTCCAGGGCCGCATCCTGCACGCGCATGATTTCCGCGAAGCCCGCGAGTTCGAGGGCAAGGATATCCTGATCCTCGGCACCTCATATTCTGCCGAAGACATCGGCAGCCAGTGCTGGAAATACGGCTGCAAGTCGGTCACGGTGGCCCATCGTACCGCGCCAATGGGCTATGATTGGCCTGAAAACTGGCAAGAGGTTCCTGCGCTTGATCACGTGGATGGACATACCGCGCACTTCATTGACGGGACATCCAAAGAGGTCGATGCGATCATTCTTTGTACCGGATATCGCCACCATTTCCCGTTCCTGCCGGACGATCTGCGCCTCAAAACCGCGAATCGGTTGGCGGCAAACGATCTCTACAAAGGCGTGGTTTATACCGGCAACCCCGACATGTTCTATCTCGGGATGCAGGACCAGTGGTACACCTTCAACATGTTCGATGCTCAGGCCTGGTGGGTACGCGATGCGATCATGGGCCTGATTGATTTGCCGGGTGCCGCCGAGATGGAAGCCGACTGGAAACGGCGCCAGGCAGAAGAAGATGCCCTGGAAGATGATTATGCATGTATCAAATATCAGGGGGGCTATACGGCTGAACTGATTGATGAAACCGACTATCCTTCCTTTGATATTGATGCGTCAAACGACGCGTTCTTCAAATGGAAGAAGCACAAGAAACAGGCAATCATGGAATTCCGGAACCACGGCTATGTCAGCCCGATGACCGGCACCATGGCCCCGGCGCATCACACGCCTTGGGTCGACGCGCTTGACGATAGTCTTGAGAGTTATCTTCAAACCGAAAAGCAAGCCTGAGGCTTCTTATCTGGGGTTGCACCGGCTAATGGCCTCCACGCTTAGCCGGTGCAGATCTGACGCGGTCGCCGCGTTGGATCTGAACCCCTCATCAGTCACACACAGCAAAGCTAGAAGTCAGCCCATCCAAGCACTGGCAAGGCCAGTTCCTTCATCAGCTTGCGGCGCATCGCGTTGGCATAATCCTCATACCCATTTGCCATCATTGCAAACGATCCCGGGCCGTGGATGACTTCACGTTCGTAATAGTCCAGCAATGCCTGTTTGGAATTGGCCCGAGGGGCATCTGATGGGTCACCTATAACCAGGGCATTCACGGTAATCCGCTCAAATTCTGGCAAGCGATATGCATCTGCTGGTGAGGGCCCGATATTGTTCTTGCCGTCGCCGGACACATCAATCGTGCTTTGCCAGCAATTGGTTTTGTCCTGCAACATCGTTGCCCCAACCGACAAAGCCGTGCCAAGTGCGGTTTTCAAACCGGCGCGTATTTTTCGATGCGACCGAATGCGCAGAATGGCGCGGTCCAAGGCAACATGGCTGTCCAAAGTGGTCCAGGGTTGGATGACATACCGGTGATTGCGCGAACTCCATTCAAACACAGCCAGTGACACTGCTGCGCCGGTTCCAGCTATGATCAACGCACGGACATCCGGATCATTCAGGGCCGCGGCTAATCCGTTGACCTGCTGAGCGTATTCTGCCGAATTAACAGATCCTGACACATCAAGCGCAAGAACCAAAGCAAGCCGACAGGGCTGTGCATGCGCCGATTGGCCCAGAGCGAGCAAGACCAGAAGAACACGCGCGCCTCGGATGAACTGCGTGACCCCCTGCATTTGCGCTATTTTTGCAGGGCAGGTTCAACATCCAGGTCAGGCCAGATTCCGGGCGATGTGGGCAAGCCATCATCAAATTTCGACAGGTAATCCAGCATCAACGGCCGATTGTCGATGAAACCTTTGTAGGTTGCCAGTTCATCGGGCAAATCCCGGATCACACGGTGAAGCCGACGCCCCCATTTGGGCACCGTCATCAGATCCTGAAAGCTGCAGAGGTAGCAGCGGATCGGAAACACCAGAGCGTTCGAGCGGGGCAGGCGGAAGAAGGTCTGCAATTCCACCCGCAAGTGTTGCTTTGCCCCGATGTTTTCAGGCGTCAGCGTCGTTTTTTGGATGCCCCATTTGTGATAGTTCTCCGGCGAGGTATCAAGCAGCGGATTGACCGTCATCGTCCAGTTGAGGCGCCGCGCGGGCGACCCTTGCTGGATGTTCAAAAGAAACTTGAGCGCCCGCACGAAGATACCCTTTTCATGGGCCAGCGGCACCGGGGCGTGCCATTCAAAGAAATTCATACCGATGTCGAAATCAAGCGACCAGTCGGCCTGGGTCGTCACCATGCCTGCGTCCATCCACAGGTTGTCATCGCGCTGGTCCAGCACGGCAAAGTCGCCCTGTGCCTGCCGTGTGATGTATTCCATCGGGCCATAGGGCAAGGTGGCCTCGTCAAGAAATGTGAAGCTGTGATCAATACCCAGGGGTTTATTGATCCACCGCCATGCGTTGCCGTCGCGATGCAACTCAAACAGGTCTGGATAATCCTCGGACTTGCTGACCATGATCAATTCAAGCAGGTCCCAGCCCGCCAATGTCATATGCGGCAATGATTGGCATCGCAGCGGATCATCTGCCAGAACCAGCGCGCGGTCTTTCATCTCGGAGACATAGTGTTCGTCGACATCGAACCGCTTTTCAAAGACCGATCCGTCTGGCCCGCCGCGATGTTGCTCCATGTTCACCGAATACATGTAGCTGTCTTCGTGGAACGGAAATGGAAACCGTTTGATGGCCCATTCCGAGTTATGAAAGGAGTAGTCATCGCGGAAGGTTTCGTCGTTGAATTGAATGGTCATGTATTTCTCTCCTGTCGCCTCAAAAATCCGAAAACCAGAGGCCACCTATCGCGGTATGGCGCGTTAGCGGTCCAATACCAGAGTTTTTCCTTCAAAGCGGCTGACGCAGGGCATGATCTTTTCGCCGCTGGCATGTTCGGCGTCGTCCAGCCAGTGATCGCGGTGGATGAAGTTTCCCGCGTAATCAATTACCCGCGTCTCGCATTGCCCGCAGGCGCCACCACGGCACAGATAGGGCGCGTCGACGCCCTCACGTTCCATAGCTTCCAGCAGACTTTCCTGTTCGCCGACCTGGATCACCTTGTTTGAAATGGCCAGCTTGACCTCAAATGGCTTGCCCGGTTTGGGTGCAAGGAATTCTTCATAGTGGATCGCTTCGCGTGGCCAGCCTTCGGCCTTGGCGGTGTTGCGCACCCAGTCGATCATGCCCTTTGGCCCGCAGACATAGACATGCGTTCCCAGCGGTTGGCCATCCAGAAGGTTGACCAGGTCAATGGCTTGCTTTTGATCGTCGTAGTAGATGTGGGTCTCATTCGGGTGGTGCGCGCTTAGCTCATCTGCATAAGAGCCAAGGTCTTTTGAGCGGCAGGCATAGTGCAGCTCCCAACGGCAGTTGAACCGTTCAAGCTGCTTGATCTGTGCCATGAACGGCGTGATCCCGATGCCGCCGGCAAGAAAAAGATGCTTTTTCGCGCGCAAATCAAGGCTGAAGAGGTTCACGGGGTATGAGATCACCATCTCATCGCCGACAGCCACCTTATTGTGCATGAACAGCGAGCCACCGCGCCCCTCGTCGTCGCGGCGCACCGAAATGCAATAGGCTGTCTGATCCATCGGATCAGACATCAGCGAGTAAGGGTTCATTCGGGTGATATCTCCGTCGCGCATTTCCACGACGGTATGTGCCCCGCCTGAAAACGTCGGCAGCAGGCCGCCATCCGTCCGCCTGAATTCAAACCGCGTGACAAGCTCGTTCAGCGGTACAATATCCGTGACAGTGACGGCAATCTTATCAGCCCCGCTCATTCGTAAATCCCCTTGGGTTCGGGCACGTTGCCCGGATCTTCGGCGTCGATGCACACGGCCTGATACGCGGCCAGACGGCGCGAATAGTGATCGCGTACAAAGAGGTTCAATCCGCAATGCGAACAGACAAACGGATCGGTTTCGACGTCTTCGGTGATCCCCTTGCAGTGTACGCATTGCATGCGGCGCGCCACACTCCCGCGATGTTCGGTCTGAATAGCGGTGTGCGGGATGCCCGCAGCCATCGCCGCGCTCTGAGCTTGCCCGATGAGGCCTTCGGTGCCGGCCAGATAGACCTGTAGGCCCATCTTTGCATCGGCCAGAAATTTGTGCAGGCGCGGTTGCGCCGCGGCATAGGATGGACCCGCATAAAACGAAGCCGGTTTCAACGCGCGAAGCCTGTCTTCGAAATCTTCGCCTTTCGGGATATAGATAATATGCGCTTTGGCCATCATTTCTGGCGTGGCGACATCAAGAATCGCCTCTGCACCCTCCGCGTCGGCAATCATAAGGTGAGCCGACCCTTCGCGGGGTTCAAGTGTGCCGTAAACGGGTCGGCTTGTGATACTTTTTGGAAAGGTAAACTTCGACATTTCAGTCCCTTGGAATGGAAGAGGGCGCGGTGGCTTTCCCGCGCCCGCAGGTCTCAGCCTTTGGCGGTGCGGATCGATTTGTCCTTGTCGTAGAATGGCATCTCTTCGGCCGTCGCGGCAAGTTCTGTTCCATCAAGTTGCACAACAGACAGTTTTGTGCCGGGCTTGGCCGCATCAGGTGCGATGCGTGCGATCGCAACGCTATAGCCGTTCAACTCGGATGACAGGCCATAGGTGATCACACCAATGTCCTTGCCGTCCCGCATCACGCGCGCGCCCATATCCATCTGTGCCATGCTGTCGCTCAGCTGAATGCCATAGATCTTGAACCGCTCCTTGCCTTCCATCGCATAGTGGTTCTCGGCTCCGACAAATCCGGTCTTGCCCGGGGATACGGTGAAGTCCAGACCAAGCTCCCACAGGGTGTCACCGCATGGTTCATCGTCGAACGGGAAGGTTTCAGAGTTGTCGCCGGGATAGAACAGCAGATAGCTTTCAATCCGCAGCATATCGAGGGTGCTGAACTGCACAGGACGCACGCCCATGTCTTTCCCTGCCTCCAGGATGTTGTCCCAGAGATGGGTTGCATCCTTGGCGCGGCAGAAAATTTCATAGCCCCGCTCGCCGGTGTATCCGGTACGCGAGATCATGACGTCGCGACCGTAAAGGCGGGTTTGCATCAGTCCGAAATAGGCCAGGTCACGGATGCCCGGAATTTCCTTGGCCAGCAGGTCAACGGCAACCGGCCCCTGCAAGGACATGTCGTGCAAGTCATCGTCAAACAGAATTTCACAATTCTTGCCAGCAGCCACACTTGCCAGTTGCTCCATTCCTATGCCGGTCCCGTGAACCACGAGCCAGGAATTGACGGCAATGTGATAGATGATGCAGTCGTCGACGAACTTGCCGTCGGCGTTGAGGATCGAGGCATAGGTCGAGCGGCCCGGTGCAATCTTTTCAACATTGCGGGTTGTGACGCGGTCAATGACATAAGCCGCGTCGGCACCGACAACATGCACCTTCTTGAGGCCGGAGACATCCATCAGGCCGGCCTTGGTGCGAACCGCCTCGTAATCTGCCTTGGCGCGTTCGGGGGTATGGTCATAAAACCATGCCGTGCCCATTCCGTTCCAGTCTTCCAACTCGCCGCCAATTTCTGCGTGCCGATGCGCTAACGCGGAATGTCTCCAAAGAATGGCCATGTGTTTCTCCTGTGTTTCCGACTCTGTTCTCTTGCCGGGTATTCAGCCTCAGGTCGCCACAAAAAGCAACAAATCAGTGCAACTTTTTTTCCTCACAGGTAAATATTTCTGTTCAAAACGTCATCGATAGCCTGAGTTGCGTATTAAATTTGCGTCAAAGTCGTTGACAGATGATCTTCCTCCGCAGCATTCTACATGAAAAAATTATTAATAAGAGGCAACAAGTGCCTCGAACAACGAAGGGAGAGTATGCTGTGGACGGAAACCTAAATGCACTAACGACAGTGTTTACCGAGTTCTACTATTGGGTGACGGTTGTTTTCATGTTTTTGATCCATGTTGGATTTTGCATGTATGAAGTCGGCGCCAGCCGCGCACGCAATCACATGCACACCTTGATGAAAAACGTCATGATCATCCCATTGGTTACGGTTACGTTCTTCTTCTTTGGCTGGTGGATCTATTGGGCATTCCCCAATTTCTACATTTTCGGCGGATCAATCGATTTTGATGCTGGTGCCGCAAACACCCCCTGGTCACCGAATATGGCCACCAACCTCGAAGACCGGATCACAGGTGTCTTCTGGGCAGCCTTCCTTTTGTTTTCATGGACGGCGGCGTCAATCGTGTCCGGCTCGGTCATCGAACGGATACGGTCTTCGGCGCTATGGGTTCACGCGGTTCTGATTGGTTCAGTATTCTGGATCATTGACGCGGCATGGGGTTGGCACTGGGATGGCTGGATGGTCAAGGTTCTGGGGTATCACGATGCCTATGCGTCGGGCGTGATCCACGCAATCGCGGGTGGGTATGCTCTGGGTGTGATCATGGTGCTTGGTCCACGGATCGGCAAGTTTGCCTCTGATGGAACCCCGCGCGATATCCCTCCGCATAATCCGTGGATGCTCACGATTGGTATCTTCCTGATCTATACGGGCTTCTGGGGTTTTTATGCGGCGTGTAACGTCCCGATCATTTCACCCGAAGTGATTGACGGCCAGATTGTCGGAACAACATGGACCGCGACCAATATCTATCTGGCGCCAACCACCCTGTCGGCCATCACCTTTAACTTCCTGATGTCACTCTCCGGTGGCCTGATGGCGGCTTATGTGGTGTCCAAAGGCGATGCGTTCTGGACCTTCTCGGGCGGTCTTGCCGGGATCATCACGGCCTCGGCCGGCAATGACCTTTATCATCCGGTTCAGGCGATGATCGTTGGCGCCGTCGGCGTCGTCATTGTTTATAAATTGCACTACTGGGTTGAGCGAAAGTTCAAACTGGACGATGCAGTTGGTGCTGTGGCGGTTCATGGGTACTCCGGCGTTGTTGGTTTGATCATCGCCGGCTTTGTGCTTTGGGGCGCACCAAGTTCGCCCTATGAAGGCTATGCAACGGTCAACCCGCTGGGTCAGGCAATCGGTGCCTTCATCATGTTCTTTGTTCTGGGCTTTGCGCCGGGTTGGGCCGTGTCCAAGATTCAATCTGCCATGGGCGTGTTGCGCATCCCCGAAGAGGTGGAACTGCAAGGCCTCGATTACGCCGAGCACCATGCCTATGAGGATGCCAAATCCGAGATCATCGCGGCTGATAAAGCTGCGCTGGCCCAGAAAACCTGAACAAAGGAGTAAGCAGATATGTCGATTGGTTATGATAGCTGGGCGGTTGATCTGGCTGAAGTTGGCCCGGTTTACCCGATGCAAGGCTGGGAGATCCCGATGGTTATCGTGGGGGTTATCTTCTGGATAGGGTGGCACCGCATTCAGTTTGTCCGCGAAGGCGAGCATCTGGAGAAGGCCAAAAAGATTGGGGATGCCGAAAAGGTCGCCAAGACTCTTGAACGATACTAGGGTCCTATTCCCTTAAACGACAGAAGGGGGCGGCTCAGGCCGCCTCCTTCGCATTTTAGATGGCTGCAGTGTGCGACACGTGCTTGCCTGCGGACTAAAGCGCCAGATATCCAACGCCTGCGAATGCAATAAGGCAGCCTGCCCATTGTGCCGTGTTCATGCGCTCTTTCAAGAAAGCCCAGGCCAGCAAGATCGTCAGCAGCCCGAAAAGAGACGACGAGACAGCCGCGTATTTGGCGTCAGGCAGTCGCCCTGCGGACAGGACACATAGCAATGCAATGCCATCGGCTATCCCCATGGCGACAAGCCAGGGCAAGGCACGTTTGCCCGGCCAGAAAGGGTGTTTGAGCATCAGCAGAATCCCAACAACCAGCCCCAAAGCCATCAGTCGCGACACAAGAGTGCTTGGCATTTCGTGGCTTATTTCGGCGGCTTTCTGACCAAGGGCGAAGGTGCCTGCGAACCCAATGGCAGCTATGACGGCATAAAGGATGGTCGGGCCTTTGGGCGGGCTTTCGTCGGTGCTGGTATCTGACAGCGCTGCAACGATGGCGACGCCTGTGACGACTGAACCCACTGCGGCCCATTGAAACAGGCTGATTGGCGTGCCCTGAGACGCGGCCCAACTAACCGATAAAATCGGGTAGCCTGCAATAAGCGGGGCGACAAGCCGCACCGGTCCGCGCTGGAAAGCGTGGTACAATCCGTATGTCGCGACCACAAAGAAGACGCCCGCACCGAGGGCAAAAGACACGGCTCGTATCGGTAGCATCACGAGTGTGCCTGTTGTGATCGTCAATCCGGCGTGAAGCACGAGACCCGTCAGCAGGACGGTGAAGATACAAGCGCTAATGGGAGATCTTTGGCTGAGAAAGCGCGCGCAAATATCGTGAAATCCCCAACACAGGGCTGCGACCAGGCCGAGGGTAAGCGAGCTCACGGTTCCTTCCGAAACAGGCGAATCATGAGCGTTGAAAATGAGATAAAAATAAAAACCACTCCAAAAATTCCCCGCAATCTGCCGATAAAGGCAGGGCAAAACCCGATTGCCGATCCTCCAAACGGGACCCAGAAAGCAAAATTCATCTGATGGGTGTTCATTATGTCCGAATTCGTTTGCTGTACGGGTCTGGCGCTGTATTCTTACGGTTAAACAATTATTCCAATCATGCAACATGCATCTGGGAGGAACAAAGTGCTTGATAGCTATCCTACGGTTCGACCGGGTCCGCCAAAGCCCAGTTCGATCATCAAACCCTCGGTCTTTTCGCTGCCCCGCGGCACCGAACGCTATGTTGTCGAAGGGCAGGGCGCCGTGCTCATCGCAGTTGATGCGGGGGATCGACTGACCGTCACGAATGACGAAGGTGGCCAGCGCTGCGAGATCGTGGCGAGCGATGACAAAGGCGGGATCGATGCCGGTATTATTGGCGCAACTGCCAATGGTGACGCGCGCGGGCTTAAGGCGCTTTTGACATCGCAGGACAGATCGCTGCGCGGTCTGCGCATGGGCCTTGAGGCGCGCGGCATTGATCTTGCCTCGGCGCCGGCCGTGCATCTTTTCGAGGGTACGACGCCTGCCAAAACGAGCGCCGAATTTACTGTGTCCCGCAAAGGTGCCGTCATCATTGCCGCCCCCGCCGCAGCGATGGATCTTGAGCGACAGGACACAGCATCGCCGCTGACTGTGATGATCAGGCGGGCGGTATTTAATCCGCAGATCCGTTTCGAACTGCCCGATCCTCTGGCCGAGCCGGTTGCCGATATCCGGGTGCATAGTCAAACGGCTGAAGCTTATTTTGTGAAAGCCGGAGACTACATCCAGATTCTGGATGTGGACGGGCGCCAATGCACGGATTTTGAGTGTTTCTCGGCGCGCAAGCTGGATAAGGGTATCGAACATGCCCTCGACGTAACAACGACCCGCACTCTGATGGGGCACGCCTATCCCATGCCGGGATTGCATGCAAAATACTACGATCAGGAAATGGTCCCGCTTGTAGAGGTTGTGCAGGACACCTGCGGGCGACATGACGCCTTTGCGTTGGCGTGCAGCGCGAAATACTATGATGACATTGGCTATCCGGGGCATGTGAATTGCTCGGACAACTTCAACCACGCGCTGGCAGAGTACAATGTGTCCGGGCGTCCGGGCTGGATGGCAATCAACTTCTTCTTCAACACATTCCTTGATGATCACGGGGTGATGTATGCCGACGAGCCCTGGAGCCGCCCGGGCGATTATGTCTTGTTGCGCGCCTTGACCGACATCGTCTGCGTCTCAAGCGCCTGTCCCGATGACACTACCGCAGCGAATGGTTGGAACCCGACCGATATTCACGTCCGTACCTACAGCGGCAAGGAAACGTTTCAGCGCGCCATTGCGATCCGCGCAACCCCAGATTCAGAGGCAAAAATGACGAAGCAAACCGGTTTCCACGATAGCTTTGCAAAACACACCCGGAATTTCATCGAGTATAACGGCTATTGGCTGGCAAATTGTTTTGCAACCGCAGGCCCAATCGCTGAATACCACGCTTGCCGGGAAAAATGTGTGATCCTTGACCTGTCACCTCTGCGCAAGTTCGAGATTACAGGCCCCGATGCAGAGGCGCTGTGCCAATACGCCTTTACGCGCAACATGAAAACCCTGCCGGTTGGCGGCGTAGTCTATACAGCGATGTGCTATGAGCATGGCGGCATGATCGACGATGGCACGGTGTTCCGCCTTGGCAAAGACAACTTCCGTTGGATCGGTGGGTCGGATTATGGCGGAGAATGGCTGCGCGAACTGGCGGATAAGAATGGCCTGAAGGCTCTTGTGCGCTCGTCAACTGATCAGCTGCACAATGTCGCGGTGCAAGGCCCCGAAAGCCGCGATTTGTTGCGCAAACTCGTATGGACCGCGCCGCATAACCCCGAGTTTGATCAGCTTGGCTGGTTCCGCTTTACCCCCGCGCGTCTGCGCAACGAAGCGGGCACGCCGTTTGTGGTGAGCCGGACAGGGTATACTGGCGAGCTTGGCTATGAAGTCATGTGTCACCCCAAGGATTGCGCCGAAATCTTTGATGCCATCTGGGAGGCGGGGCAGGAGCATGGGCTGACGCCGATGGGATTGGAGGCGCTTGATATGGTCCGAATCGAGGCGGGTTTGATTTTCGCCGGCTATGATTTCTCTGACCAGACGGACCCGTTTGAAGCGGGGATCGGTTTCACCTGCCCGCTCAAGTCGAAAACGGATGATTTTGTCGGGCGCGATGCCCTGATTCGACGCAAGGAACATCCGATGAGAAAGCTCGTCGGGCTGGAAATTGACGGCAATGTCGATGTGGCGCATGGCGATTGTATTCACATCGGACGCGCGCAGATTGGCGAAGTCACCTCTTCGATGCGCTCGCCCTTGTTGAAAAAGAACATCGCGCTTGCGCGGATTGATGTGGCCCATGCCGATGTCGGGACCGAAGTGGAAATTGGCAAACTTGATGGCCATCAAATGCGTCTGCCTGCCAGGGTGGCCGAGAACCTCGCGGCTTATGACCCCATGAAAGAACGCCCACGCTCATGATCCGCTTTGCCTTGATATTTGCTCTTCTGGCAGGGTCGACTGAGGCACAGTCGGTCAAGCTCCGTGGCGCCGAGATCGAGATTCTTTTGTCAGGCAATACCGCGGTGGGTGTTTGGGACGGTATCGGATACCGGCAATACTTCGGCACAGACGGCATCACGATTTTCGCGCAGGATAACGCAAGGTCAGCGCGTGGGGACTGGCGGGTCGAAGGCGAGGAATATCAAAGCCGATGGCCCGGTAACACTGAGTGGAAGGGCTGGTTTGTCATGGAATATGGCGGGCAATGGTTCTGGGTCAGTAAATCAACCCCTCCCACGCCTTTCGAGGTGCGCGATGGCAATCATTTGGTTGCCCAATGAGCGCGCTTGATGACTTTGGCGGAGAGGCCCGGCTGCGCGAGCTTGTCGAGGCATTCTATGACCTGATTGAAACTTTGCCAGAGGGGTCAAATCTGCGCAGGCTTCATGCCCGTGGTCACGGTGTGGCCCACGCCAGGGTGGAACAGTTCAATTTCTTGTCGGGGTTTATGGGGGGGCGTGCCTATTACAAGGAAAAGCATGGACACATGGATGTGAAGCTGATGCACGCCCATGTCCCCATTCGTAAGGCCGATGCGGAAAACTGGCTGTTTTGCATGAACAAGGCTCTCGATGATGAAGGCCACAAGGGCCCACATATCGACAAGCTTCGCATGGTTTTTACGAGAGTCGCGACCATTTTGATCAATAACGTGCCCGACTGGGAAGACGATCTCAGACGGCCCTGATATCTGTCACATCTGCGATCTCTTGATCCCTAAAATGAGCGGCGAATTAAATGAACGGCGAAAAAGATGGACAGACAACCCTGGTCGGACATTTACGTCCAGTATGGGGATGGAACGGTTAAAATTTAGGCCTTCGTAAGAAAAAAATTTGATCCCCAGGAAAATTGTGCGACACTCTGTCCAGCCGCAAACAGCGGTCCATGGAATCGCTGAGTTTGGATTCAAACGCCGGTCTTGAAGGAGGGGAAACACCGCCTGAGGCCAAGAGTGAACAACAGGGAGATAAAAAATGAAAAAAATTTCAACAACTTTGACAGTCGGAGTGCTTGCGATGGCCCCCTTGGCCGCACTCGCCGCGGACAGTAGCGATCCGATCGTGATACCGGTCCACAACTGGTCAAGCCAAATTGTGATGTCCAACGTCGTCGGGCAATTGCTTGAGGAGAATGGCAACTACGTTGAATACGTCACAACCGACAGCCAGGCGGTTTACGAATCCGTCCGTCTGGGCGACGTGACCCTGGAAATGGAAGTCTGGGAAGGCGCATTTGGCGCATCGTTCAATGCCGCAATGGAAAAAGGCGGGATCGTCGATGTTGGCGACCACGACGCCGTGACGCGCGAAGACTGGTGGTATCCGATGTGGACCAAGGAGGCCTGTCCTGGCCTGCCTGATTGGAAAGCGCTCAATGACTGCGCCGCCGTGTTTGCAACGGCTGAAACGGGCGACAAGGGCCGTTATCTGGACGGCCCGGTTGACTGGCTCAAGCATGGTCAGGAACGTGTGGCGGCGCTCGACATGGATTTTGTGGTGGTGAACGCAGGCTCGGCGGCCGCGCTTTGGGCCGAGATCGGTGCGGCGGAAGCAGACAAGAAACCAATCGTTGTGTTTAACTGGACGCCCAATTTTGCCGAGGCTGTTTGGCCCGGCGAATTCGTGGAATTCCCGGAGTGGGTTGAGGGCTGTGACAAAGATCCATCCATCGGCCCCAATCCAGACGCTCTTTATGACTGTGGCAATCCAGCGAACGGCTATCTGAAAAAAGCCGCTTGGGATGGCATGGCCGACAAATGGCCAAGCGCCTATTCCGTGCTTGAAAAAATCAGCTTCACCAACCCTCAGATCGCTGAAATGGCCAAGTTCGTCGACATTGACGAGATGGAGCCGGCAGAAGCTGCTGAAGCATGGCTGGAAGCCAACAAAGACGTTTGGGCCACCTGGCTCAACTAAGCTCATCTTCGGATGTTTGACCAAACCCCGTCCGGCCCGCCGGGCGGGGGAATTCATCTGAAAGGATTGCCATGCCAGCCGATACGCCCGTTATTTCGTGTAAGAATGTCTGGAAGATTTTCGGCCCTGATCCCAAGGGGTTCCTGAAATCCATGCCCGCCGGGATGACTTTTGATGAGATCCGCGCCGCTGGATACATCGCTGGCGTAAAAGACGTGTCCATTGATGTCCACAAAGGCGAGATGCTGGTGATAATGGGCCTGTCCGGCTCGGGAAAATCCACTCTGGTAAGGTGTTTCTCGCGGCTGCACGACATCACCGGCGGGACAATTTCCGTCGAAGGGCAGGACATCATGTCCTTGGCAGAAAAGGATTTGATTGAATTGCGCAGGTCCAAAATGGGCATGGTGTTTCAATCCTTTGGCTTGTTGCCGCATCGCAGTGTTCTGGAAAACATAGCCTTTCCGCTAGAAATGCGTGGCCAGGACAAGCACACCCGGCGCGAACGTGCGCTTGAGGTTGTGAAACTTGTCGGCCTTGAAGGCCGCGAAGATTATTTCCCGCGCGAACTTTCCGGGGGCCAGCAACAGCGTGTCGGCATCGCCCGCAGTCTCGCGATTGAACCGGATATCTGGTTCCTGGATGAGCCATTCAGCGCGCTGGATCCGTTGATCCGCAAGGAAATGCAAAACGAATTTTTGCGTCTCCAGAAATTGCTCAACAAGACGATTGTTTTCATCACACACGACTTTGACGAGGCGCTTCGCCTTGCCGATCGTATTGCCATCATGAAGGACGGCGCCGTCGAGCAATGCGACACGCCCGACCGGATCGTGCAGCATCCAGCGACGGATTATGTCCGTAAATTCACCGAAGACGTCGACAAAGCCCGCGTTGTCCACGCGGGCGTTCTGGCACTGGCGAACGAAACCGGCGAAGGCACCCCCGTTGATGCTTCGGCAACCGTGCACGACATGGCCCGCATGCTGGTAAACGATGCGCGCGATATGATCCCGGTAATGCAGAACGAAATCATCATCGGTGCCATGCCACGCAAGGACGCCCTTGATATCTTGCTCGGGTCAGAGACATGAGCGCCGAAGCGACAACTTTGCCAACCGAGCGCCGTTCCTTTAGAAACGGTCAAAATGCGGCGGCTCTCGTTGGTATCGCCATCGTCCTGACGGCTCTGCAGTATTCCGGCCTACTTCCGGGCTGGCTGCATCGGCTGCCCGAAGCTGTGATCCCGAATTTCGCCCAATGGCTGGACGCCGCTTTCACGTTCATCAAGGATGATCTCGGGCTTCTGGCGCTCACCCGATTTTTGACAGAAGGCCTTGAATGGTTGCTGGACGTTTCCGGTAACCTTTTCTTTGGCAAACGCCGTTTCCCGAATCTTGGACCGATCCCTTGGACTGCGCTGGCTGCTGTGATCGCCGTGATCGGTTATTATCTCGGTGGCTGGAAATTGGCGCTTTTAGGCGGCGGCACAATGGTCTGGACGGCCCTGATCGGGCAATGGAAAATTACGATGCAAACCGTGTCGGTGCTGGCAATCGCGGCGCCGCTTGCCTTTGTCATCGGCTTGTCCCTCGGTATCGCCGCATGGAAATATGCCTGGGTCGACCGGGTGGTCAAACCTGTTTTGTCTGTGCTGCAGACACTCCCTTTCTTTACGTATCTTTTGCCGGCAGTGATCTTCTTTAAGGTGGGCCCAACGGCAGGAGCGGTCGCGACGACCATCTATGCCATACCCCCGATGATTTTGATGACCTCCCTCGGTCTCAAAAAGGTGTCGCCCGAAGTCGTCGAGGCCGGCAAGATGAGCGGCTGCACCAGATTCCAGATGCTGCGTCACGTCTATATCCCTTCGGCCCGAACCGAGATTCTTGTCGGGGTTAATCAGGTAATCATGCTTTGCCTTGCGATGGTCGTTCTGACGGCCTTCATCGGGATGCCCGGGTTGGGTGCGAAACTGTTGGCGATGATGGGCAGCTTCAAGCTGGGGCGTTCGTTCGAGATCGGCGTGACGATCGTGTTGCTTGCTGTGATGCTTGATCGAATGTCAAAGGCCTGGGTTGTCAAACAGCCCGAGCATTTTGAACGCGGAACGCCCTTTTGGAGGCGGCACCAGATGCTGATTGTTGGCGCCTCCCTTTTCGGGGGGCTTACGTTGATTTCAATGGTAGTCCCTCTTTTTGCCGAAATTGGGCGGGGCCAGGACTTTAGCCAGGGCAAGGAACTCGACACCTTGATCAAGGCGTTCCTCAACATTGAGTGGGTGAAAGCAACGACTGGGTTTCTGCGCGCTTTCCTGAATGTGCAGGTGCTGATCCCGTTCCGAAATTTCATGCTGTCTATTCCGACGCCTGCATTCATCCTTCTGGTAGCCGCTTTCGCGGCGGCACTGGCGGGGCGCAGAGAAGCGATTTACGCTGTCGTCTTCTTTTCGTTTGTCGCGCTTTCGGGATGGTGGGATCGGGCGATCATCACACTTTACTCGGTTGTTTCGGCTGTAACGCTTGCGGCGTTGATCGGTCTGCCGATCGGGATCATCGCGGCCCGAAAAGAGAAATGGGCAACCCGCATTCTGCTGGTCTGTGATACGGCGCAGACATTCCCCAGCTTTGTTTACCTTATCCCTGCAATCATGTTGTTTGGGATCACTGACGTTGCTGTGATTTTCTCGATCCTGATCTTTGCGATGGTGCCGCTTATTCGCTATACGATTGAGGGGCTTCGCTCGGTCCCTGAGGAAATGACCGAGGCTTCGGATATGGCCGGCGCCACCCGCATTCAAAAGCTCTGGAATGTGCAATTGCCGCTTGCCTTGCCGACAATGGCAGTTGGGTTCAACCAGGCAATCATGTTTGCCTTTTTCATGGTAATCATTGCCGCGTTCATCGGCACGCAAGATCTTGGGCAGGAATTGCAGCGCACTCTGGCCGGAACTGATCTTGGTAAAAACTTCGTTCTGGGGATTTGTGTATCCTTGATGGCGCTGACCTTCGATATGACGATCATGAAGTGGGCGCATAACAAGAAACGACTTCTTGGCCTTGCCTAGGGCCGCCGAGGGCGGTGCCAAAGGGTCACCCGGCTGGATCACGAGATGCGCGAATGAAGCACTCTCTCGCCAAGCTGTGATTTGCTTGTATCGCGTGGCCTCGATAGGGCTGAGGGCAGCATAGCGCAGATATCAAGAGAGTGATCGTCGTGGACCCAAAGGCCATTTTATCGCCGCAAGACAAACTGGACGCGCTTGCCCTGCTTATCCTTCGGCTTGGGCTGGCGTGGTTCATTTTTCTCTGGGCGGCGCATAAGATCATCACGCCCAAGCAATACCAGAACCTTGCGCGGCATTTTGACGGTGTCGATGTCAGCCTGACGCAGGTTCATGTAGGCGGCGGGGTTCAGATCGCGCTGTGCTTGTTGGTGGCATTTGGCGTGCTGCGGTATTTCTCTTACGCAAGCCTGCTGATCATGCACCTGTTCACGGTGCTGCGCCGCTGGGAAGGGTTCTTTGATCCCTTCGCGATCAATGACCGCGGCTTTCCCATCAATCGCAACCAGGTGATTGACCTCGCGGTGCTTGGCGCCTTCATTGCCTTGCTGCTGCTGATCCGGCGGGATCACTTCAGCATCGGCGGCTGGATGGCGCGCCACGACCGCCCGCGGTGGTGGAACTAGCGCAATAGCGCGGCCTTGCGTCGTTTTCCTGTGGCGCGGGCCGGGTGGCCTGCCTAGAAAGGGCAAAGCACACCAACCGAAAGGACCGCCCCATGAGCGATATCACCCGCCACCACACCGGCGACCGCATGAGCCAGATCGTCACCCACAACGGCACCGTCTACCTTGCCGGACAGGTCGGCACCGCTGGCGACAATGTGGTCGATCAGACCAGGACCTGCCTTGAAAAGATCGATGCCCTTCTGGCCGAGGCCGGATCCGACAAGACCCGCATCCTGCAGGCGGTTGTCTGGCTGGCGGATATGGCTGATTTCGCCGAGATGAATTCGGTCTGGGATGCCTGGGTTGCCCCCGGCCACGCCCCCGCCCGCGCCTGTGGCGAGGCCAAGCTGGCCACCCCCGACTACAAGGTTGAATTCATCATCATCGCCGCGCAGGCCTGAGCCTACGGGGGGGGGCGTAACTTTCATCGTTCCCTAAATACTCCCGCCGGAGGCATCCCTTCGGCGGGCCGAAACCGCGGCGCTCACGGGTCATGGACGCCGGGCCGTGATTGCGCTATCAGGCGCTTAACCCAACGTTTCCAAGAGGCACACCCATGTTTGGCCACGCCACCCCCATTCGTATGACATCGCACAAATCCGGGCCGTTAAGCGGTCAGGCGGATGTGCCCGGTGACAAATCCATCTCGCACCGCTCGCTTATCCTTGGCGCTCTGGCGGTCGGCGAAACCGTGATCACGGGTCTGCTGGAAGGCGAGGATGTGCTCGACACGGCCCGCGCGATGCGCGCCTTTGGTGCCGAAGTCACCCGCGACGAGGCCGGAACATGGCATGTGCACGGCGTTGGTGTCGGCGGGTTCTGCGAACCTGAAAATGTGATTGATTGCGGCAATTCCGGCACCGGCGTGCGCCTGATTATGGGCGCGATGGCGACCTGTCCGATCACGGCCACCTTTACCGGCGATGCCAGCCTCAACAAACGCCCGATGGCGCGGGTCACCGATCCGCTGGCGCTGTTCGGCGCGCAGGCGGTCGGGCGCACGGGCGGGCGGCTTCCGATGACGATTGTCGGCGCGGCCAATCCGGTGCCGGTGCGCTATACCGTGCCGGTGCCCTCGGCGCAGGTAAAATCGGCTGTGCTTTTTGCGGGTCTCAATGCGCCGGGCCAGACGGTGGTGATCGAACAGGAGGCAACCCGCGACCACACAGAGCGGATGCTGGCCGGGTTCGGGGCCGAGATCGTCACGCAAGAGACGGACGAAGGTCGCGTCATCACCCTGACCGGCCAGCCCGAATTGATCCCCCAGACCATCGTGGTGCCGCGCGACCCAAGCTCGGCGGCCTTTCCGGTCTGTGCGGCGATCATCACGCCCGGCTCGGATGTGCTTGTGCCCAATATCGGCCTTAACCCGACGCGCGCGGGCCTCTTTACCACGCTGCGCGAGATGGGGGCTGACCTTAGCTATGAAAACCCCCGCGAAGAGGGCGGCGAGCCCGTCGCCGATCTGCGCGCGCGCTTTTCGCCCGACCTCAAGGGCATCGAGGTGCCGCCCGCGCGGGCGGCCTCGATGATCGACGAATACCCGGTCCTGTCGGTTGTGGCCGGCTTTGCCCAAGGCAAGACCGTGATGCTCGGCGTCAAGGAATTGCGCGTCAAGGAAAGCGACCGGATCGAGGCGATGGCCGCAGGCCTGCGCGCGGGCGGCGTTGAGGTTGAGGATGGTCCCGATTGGTGGATTGTCACCGGCCTTGGCCACGGCAATGTGCCCGGCGGCCAGACCTGCGCCAGCCATCTTGACCACCGGATTGCCATGTCGTTCATGGTGATGGGCATGGCCACGCAAAGCCCTGTCAGCGTCGATGACGCCGGCCCGATCGCCACCTCGTTCCCGATCTTCGAGGATCTGATGGCCGGGCTTGGGGCCGATATCCGCCGCGATTGAGCGGGGCGAGGTCAGGCCGCCTTCGGCGAGAGTATTTTTGCCAAGAAGAAGATGAGGGGTCTGCGAGATTGATCCCTGTCAGCGATCGTTGAAGGAGAGCCGCCGATGAGCGCACCGTTGCAGGATTTGATCGTGTTGGATCTGACCCATGTTCTTGCCGGGCCATTCGCGTCCATGACCCTCGCCGACCTGGGGGCGCAGGTGATCAAGGTCGAGCGGCCCGAAACTGGCGATGACACCCGCAGCTTTCCGCCCTTCAAGGGTGGCCAGAGTGCCTATTTTGCTGCCATCAATCATGGCAAGCAGTCGATTGCGCTTGATCTGAAAGCCGAAGGAGATCGCGCGATTTTTGACCAGCTTCTGGCGCGCGCCGATATTGTGCTCGAGAATTACCGCCCCGGCGTGATGGAAAAGCTCGGGCTTGGCTGGGAGGCGCTGCATGAGCGGTTCCCGCGTTTGATTTATGGCGCGGTCAGCGGGTTTGGACATACCGGCCCGGATGCGCTGCGCCCGGCCTATGACATGGTCGTGCAGGCGCGTGGCGGTGTGATGTCGATCACCGGCGAGAAGGATCGTGATCCGGTGCGCGTGGGCGCCTCTATCGGGGATATCGTGGCGGGCATGTTCCTGGCGCAGGGTGTGCTGGCGGCAGTGATTGATCGCGCCAATACCGGTCTTGGGCGCAAGGTGGATGTGGCGATGCTTGACAGCCAGCTTGCCATCCTGGAGCACGCGATTGCGCTGACCACGGTCACCGGCACGCCGCCTGTGCCATCGGGCGCGCGGCATCCGTCGATCACCCCGTTTGAAACCTTTCACGCCGCCGACGGTCTGTTCGTGATCGCGGCCGGCAATGACGCGCTTTTTGCCCGGTTGTGCGAGGTTCTCGGCCTGCCTTTGGCGGATGATCCGCGCTTTGCCACCAATCCGGCGCGCTGTGACAACAACCGTCTTTTGAAGCGCTTGATCGAGGCGGTCACTCTGGGAGAGCCAAAGGCGTATTGGATAGCGACCCTGGAGGCGGCGGGCGTGCCGACTGGGCCGATCCAGAACCTGACCGAGGTGTTGCAGGACCCGCAGATCCTCGCGCGCAACATGGTCGTTGACGTGTTGGATCACGCTGGAAAACCGGCCTTCGTGACTGCCGGAAATCCGATCAAGATCAGCGGCTTGAATGATCCCAAGACTCGCGCACCGGCGCCCGAGCTGGATGGCGATCGGCAGGCGGTTCTCGATTGGTTGAAAAGACCGTGATCGCCTTGTGATTTACTTGGTCAAGCCGGGGCAATGCGCCTAGAGTTGGGTCATGGATGAACACCCCCCTTCCCGAAAAGTGATGCCTGAGCCTCCCCCGGTCAAACTGGGCCTCATGCGCACGCTTGTGCGCCTGCTTGTGGTTGTTGTGGTGGTGATCGCATTGCATGAGGTGTTTAACCGCGCAGAGGCATGGATTTCGGCAAGTCAGTATAGCTGGGCGATGCCAGGCCTCACGCTTGCAGTGTTGTTTCTCTATGCGCTGATGATTGCCATTCCCTTTGTGCCAGGGGTCGAGATCGGCCTTTCGGTTCTGGCGCTCAGCGGGCCGAGCGTGGCGCCGATGGTGTGGATAGCCACCACTCTTGGCCTTTCGCTTGCCTATATGGCGGGGTGCAAGGTGCCTTATCGGTGGTTGCACCGGGTGTTTCTGGATCTGCATTTGACTGGGGCTTGTCGGTTGCTCAAGCGGTTCGAGGATCTGCCGCCCAAGGGGCGGGTGGTTTTCCTGCAATCGCAGCTGCCGACGCGGTTTGGCCCTTATGTGCTTCGGTTTCGCTATCTGGGGCTTGCGATATTGATCAATATTCCGGGCAATTCAGTGATTGGCGGCGGCGGCGGGATTGCGCTTTTGGCGGGCGTGTCTGGGCTTTTCCGGGTGCCAGCCACTGTTCTGACGATCGCGCTTGCAACGGCGCCGGTGCCGCTGGCGATCTGGCTTTTTGGCTGGGAAATTCCATGGCGTTAGGCGCCGGGGGCATGGGATGCCGCCAAGGGGATATTTTCTGACGGTTGCGGGCTGTTCGCGGCGCGCGAATGGCTTATGTTCAGGCCGCATGACGCAGGCCAATGAACAGGATTCTCCAAATGTCGAATGATCCCCTTGTCGTTTTTACCCCCTCGGGCAAGCGCGGGCGGTTCCCAAAGGGAACGCCGGTCTTGACGGCAGCGCGGCAATTGGGCGTTGACCTTGATTCTGTCTGCGGCGGGCGCGGGATTTGTTCGAAATGCCAGATCACGCCGGGCTATGGCGAGTTTTCCAAGCATGGCGTGACGGTGCAGGATGGGGCGCTGTCGGACTGGAACAGTGTCGAGCAGCGGTATCAGGACAAGCGTGGCCTCAAGGCCGGTCGTCGCCTTGGCTGTCAGGCACAGATCATGGGCGATGTGGTGATCGACGTGCCGCCCGAAAGCCAGGTTCACAAACAGGTGGTACGCAAAGCCGCCTCGGCCCGGGTGATCGAGATGGACCCGGCAACCAAGCTATACTTCGTCGAGGTCGACGAGGCCGATATGCACGAGCCGACCGGCGATCTGGAACGGCTGGCGCGGGCGCTGCGCGAGCAATGGGAAATCCCCGAAATTCACGCCGACCTTAGCCTGCTGTCCAAGCTTCAGCCGGTGCTGCGCAAGGGCAAGTATCAGGTGACAGTGGCGCTTCACAAATCGCACAATGACACATCGGCGCGGGTGCTTGAGATATGGCCGGGCCTGCATGAAGGCGGGCTTTATGGGCTTGCCATCGATCTTGGCTCGACCACGGTTGCGGCGCATCTGACCAATCTTGAAACCGGCGAAGTGGTGGCAAGTTCGGGCATCATGAACCCGCAGATCCGCTTTGGCGAAGACCTGATGAGCCGGGTCAGCTATGCGATGATGAACCCCGGCGGCGACAAGGAAATGACCGCCTCGGTGCGCGATGCGCTGAACACCTTGGCCGAGGAAATCGCCAGGGAGGCGGGTATTGCCCCGGCGTTGATCGTCGAGACGGTGTTCGTCTGCAATCCCGTCATGCACCACCTTTTGCTTGGGATTGATCCGGTCGAACTTGGACAGGCGCCGTTTGCTCTTGCGACATCGGGCAGCCTGTCGATGGATGCCAGAGAGCTTGATCTTGGCGTGATCAATCCGCGTGCGCGGGTCTATATCCTGCCGTGTATTGCGGGGCATGTGGGGGCCGATGCCGCCGCCGTGGCGCTGAGCGAAGAGCCCGGCAAATCCGAGGATCTGGTGCTTATTGTCGATGTGGGCACCAATGCCGAGATCCTGCTTGGCGACAAGACACGCGTGCTGGCCTGTTCTTCGCCCACCGGCCCGGCGTTCGAGGGCGCGCAGATTTCAAGCGGACAGCGCGCCGCCCCCGGCGCGATTGACGCCATCCGGATTGATCCGGTCACCAAGGAGCCGCGGTTTCGCGTGATCGGAAGCGATCTTTGGTCAGACGAAGACGGCTTTGATTCGGCCACCGAGGGTAGCGGCATTACCGGCATTTGTGGCTCTGGCATCATCGAAGCGGTGGCGGAGTTGCGCATGGCCGGCTTGCTCGACGAAAGCGGGCTTATCGGTTCGGCCGAGGCGGCAGGCACGGACCGGATGATCGCCGAGGGCCGCACCCATGCCTATCTTATCTGTGACGCCACCGATCAGGGCGGGCCGCGCATCACCGTGACCCAAGGCGATATCCGCGCCATTCAGCTTGCGAAATCGGCGCTTTATGCCGGCGCGCGCCTGTTGATGGATGAACGCGGGGTCGACAAGGTCGATCGCGTCGTGCTGGCCGGGGCGTTTGGCGCTCATATCAGCAGCAAACATGCGATGGTTCTTGGCATGATCCCCGATGTGCCGCTGGACAAGGTCACCAGTGCGGGCAATGCGGCGGGCACCGGGGCGCGGATCGCGCTTTGCAATGTCGCCGCGCGCGCCGAGATCGAGCGGGTGGTCGGGGAGATCACCAAGGTCGAAACCGCGATCGAGCCGAAGTTTCAGGAGCATTTCGTGGCCGCCAATGCGATCCCGCACAAGACCGATCCGTTCCCGGAGTTGGCCAAGATCGTCACCCTGCCGAACCCGAGTTTCAACACGCGTGGCGAGGATGGCGAGGGCGACGGCGGACGGCGCAGGCGGCGGCGCTCGTAAGGGGCACCGGCGCTCGCCAGCCCTGACGGGCTGTCTCGCTTTGGGGTTGTGGCGGTGACGGTGCTGCGCGACACTTGACGCGAGACAGACGGAGGGCGACCCATGGCAGAGCTGGAAGCGCGGATTGCACAGGGGCGGGGCGATGCCCCGGCCGATCTTGTGTTGCGCGGGGGCACGGTGTTTGACCTTGTGACCGGCGCGATGATCCCCGGCGATGTGGCGATATGCGGTGATACCATCGTGGGCATCGGCGCGGTTTACGAGGGGCGCGAGGTGCTGGATGTGACTGGCATGACCTTGGTGCCCGGCTTTATCGACACCCATCTGCATATCGAAAGCTCGCTTGTCACGCCGTTTGAATTTGACCGCTGTGTCACGCCCCACGGGGTGACCACCGCGATCTGTGATCCGCATGAAATTGCCAATGTCATCGGCCTTGACGGCATCCGCTATTTTCAAGAGGCCAGCACCCGCACGGTGATGGATATCCGGGTGCAATTGTCGTCTTGTGTGCCCTCGACCGACATGGAAACGGCGGGCGCCGAGATTGACGCAGGGGCCCTTGCTGAGGTGATGGGGCATCCTTCGGGCATCGGGCTTGCCGAGTTCATGAATTACCCCGGCGTCATTCATCGTGATCCCGGAGCGATGGCCAAGCTGGCGCTGTTTGAGGGCGGTCATATCGACGGGCATTGCCCGCAACTCTCTGGTCGTGACCTGAATGCCTATTGTGCGGCGGGTATCCGCACCGAGCATGAGGCAACCACCGCCGAGGAGGCGCGAGAGAAGCTTCAGAAAGGCATGCGCGTGCTGATCCGCGAGGGATCGGTGAGCAAGGACCTGATCGCGCTTCAGCCGGTTTTGACAGATACTACAGCGCCTTACATGTGCCTGTGTACCGATGACCGCAACCCGCTTGATATCGCGGAAGAAGGCCACCTTGATCACATGATCCGAACCCTGATCGCACGCGGCACGCCGGTTCTGGCGGCTTACCGCGCGGCGTCTTTGTCGGGGGCCGAGGCGTTCGGCCTTAAGGATCGCGGCGTGATCGCGCCCGGCAAACGCGCCGATATCGTTGCGGTCAAATCGCTTGAGGCCTGCGATGTGCAACTTGTGCTCTGCGCCGGGCAACTGGCCGATCCGGCGGCCTTTGAGGCGCGCGCCACGCTGGCCCCGGTGGCGCGCGGGTCGGTCAAGGCCGCCAAGGTGAGCGCAGAGGATTTTCGTAGCGCGGGCAACCGCGAGGAAACCCATGTCATCGGCATTATCGAAGGCAAGATCATCACCGAACACCTGAATGAGGACATCGCGATCAAGGACGGTGACAAGCGCCCCGATGTCGCGCGTGATCTGGCGCGGATCGCGGTGATCGAGCGGCATGGCAAGAACGGCAATATCGCCACCGGCTTTGTGCGCGGCTTTGGTATCAGGGCGGGGGCGATTGCCTCGACCGTCTGTCACGATCACCACAATATCGCCTGCGTCGGCGTCGATTACGGTGATATGGCGCGCGCCGCCAACCGCCTTGGCGAGATCGAAGGCGGGTTTGTCGTGGTCCGCGATGGCGAGGTTCTGGCCGAACTGGCCCTGCCGGTGGCGGGGCTGATGAGCCTTGAGAGCTTTGAGGTGGTGCGAGACCGTCTGATTGACCTGCGCGCGGCGGCCAAATCGCTTGGGGTCGGTTTGCAGGAACCGTTCTTGCAACTGGCGTTCCTGGCCTTGCCGGTCATTCCGGCGCTCAAGATCACCGATCGGGGGCTGGTCGATGTGACCCGCTTTGAGATAATAAGCTAGAACGCCTTGAAGGTCAGGGTGGTCTCGGTCCGCTCGATCCCGTCGATATCAAGCAGGTTCTCATTGATGTAATGCCCGACATCCGCGTTTTCCGGGATATAGAGCTTGAGCAACAAATCAAACGGCCCGCTGATCGAATAAAGCTCGGAATGGATCTCGCGCAGGGCGATCTCTTCGGCAACGCGATAGGACGTGCCGGGCTTGCAGCGGATATTCACGAAGACACAGCGCATCTGAAAACCTCTTTTGGTGTATTGGCATAGTTAACCACCGAATGCCCCGAAAGGGAAACCGGGAAATGCGCCTTAATCCTCGATCCGGATCACGGTGTTCGCGCGGCCATGTTCAAGCACCATGTCAAACAGCGTTCTGGCACTCTCGGGGTGCAGGCGCACACAACCGGCAGAGGCCGGGGTGCCAAGGCGGTCGATCTGGGTGGTGCCATGGATGGCGTAATTGCCGTTGAAAAAGATCGACCACGGCATCGGCGCGTTTTTGTAGAGCGTTGAATAATGCATGCGCTTCATCGATTGCACGCCATAGGTGCCGATGGGCGTGCATTTGCCCGCCCGCGCGGTCGAGACCGGCCAGACATATTGCGGCTGATCATCAAGCGAGACGGTCATTTCCTGATCCGAAAGATCAATGCGCACATCAACCCTGTCGGCCCATGCGGCGAGCGGCAGCAGAGCAACGGCAAGCGTAGCGAGCGCGCGGATCATAAGGTCATATGACGTGCCCGTGCACCGCGCTCGATGGCGGCGGCATGAAGCCGGTCGATGTTGAGCTCATAGCGCAGCTCTTCCAGAAGCCGCAGCTCGCGTTCATTGAGGTTGCCATCCGCCGCACCCACGTCACAGGCCAGAGCATAGGCCGTTTCGTTAAGCCGTTCCGGCAAATCCGAGCGGATGAGACCAAACAGCGCATCAAGCCCGTCTTCGACGCTAAAGAGGTCGAACACGGTCCGTGAGACCACGCCAACCCGGTCCATATCGTAATCCGCAAAAATCGGCAGATTGTTGACGGCGCTTTCGATTTTTACCAATTCGGCGGTGCGGATGTCTTCATCAGAGGCCGAAACGGCAATCATGACGGCCACAAGGCAATCTTGCGGGGTAAGAGAATGTTCGATCTGCTCGGTCATTGGGTGGCCTTTCAGGCTTGCGCTGTTGCGGTGCAGAATATTGACTGTTGCCCGCCCCGGCAATAGGTAGCGGTGATGCCTTGTCGGTGTTTCGGCAGGGCGAATCCTGGAGAATACCCGATGTCTGATCTGCGCGACGCTGCTATGAATTCGAAAGCCTGGCCTTTTGAAGAGGCGCGCCGCGTGCTCAAACGGTATGAAAAGGCGCCGCCGGAAAAGGGCTATGTGCTGTTCGAGACTGGCTATGGCCCGTCCGGCCTGCCGCATATCGGCACCTTTGGCGAGGTGGCGCGCACCACGATGATCAAGCGCGCCTTTGAGGTCATAAGCGATATCCCGACGCGGCTTGTCTGTTTTTCCGACGATCTTGACGGCATGCGCAAGGTGCCCGGCAATGTGCCCGACCCCGAGGCACTTGCCGAGCATCTGCAAAAGCCGCTGACAAGCGTACCCGATCCCTTTGGGACCCACGACAGTTTTGGCGCCCATAACAACGCCATGCTGCGCCGGTTCCTTGATACCTTCGGGTTTGAGTACGAGTTCATCTCGGCCACCGAATTCTACGGCTCTGGCCGCTTTGACGAGGTTCTGCTGCGCGCCGCGCGCGAGTATGACAAGGTCATGGCGATCATGCTCAAGTCGCTGCGCGAAGAGCGCCAGCAGACCTATTCGATCTTCCTGCCGATCCACCCCGAAACCGGTCGCGTGCTTTATGTGCCGATGAAAGAGGTGAACGCCGCCGAGGGCACCATCACCTTTGATGACGAAGACGGGCGCGAATGGACTCTTCCGCTGACCGGCGGCAACGTCAAACTGCAATGGAAGCCCGATTTCGGCGCGCGTTGGGCCGCGCTTGGTGTTGATTTCGAGATGTACGGCAAGGACCATTCCGCCAATACCCCGATCTATGACGGGATTTGCCGGGTGCTTGGTGGCCGCGCGCCCGAGCATTTCACCTACGAGCTGTTTTTGGATGAAAACGGTCAGAAGATTTCGAAAAGTTCGGGCAATGGCGTGTCGATCGACGAATGGCTGACCTATGCCGCCACCGAGAGCCTGTCGTATTTCATGTACCAAAAGCCCAAAACCGCCAAGCGGATGCATTTCGATGTGATCCCCAAGGCGGTCGACGAATATCACCAGCAATTGCGTGCCTACGCGACGCAGGATACGGCGGCGCGGCTCAACAACCCGGTCTGGCATATCCACGGCGGCGACGTGCCCGAAAGCCATATGGTGGTGTCGTTCTCGATGCTGCTCAATCTGGCCTCGGTTGCCTCGGCGCATGACAAAGAGGCGCTTTGGGGCTTTATCCGCCGCTATGCGCCCGATGCCAGCCCCGAAACCCACCCCGATCTGGATGCGGCGGCGGGCTATGCGGTCAAATATTACGAGGATTTCGTGGCGCCTGCGAAAACCTATCGCGCGCCGAATGACCTTGAGCGCGAGGCGCTGATTGATCTGCGCGATCAGCTGGCCGCCTATGACGGCCCGCTTGACGACGAAGCCCTGCAAAGCATCGTCTACGGTGTTGGTCGTGACCGGTTCGATCCGCTGCGCGACTGGTTCAAGACGCTCTACGAGGTGCTCTTGGGTGCAAGCCAGGGCCCGCGCTTTGGCGGCTTCATCGCGCTTTACGGGGTCAAGGAAACCGTCGCCCTGATCGACCGGGGCCTGGCAGGTGATCTGTCCTGAGCGAGGCGGCCTTTCATTGCGCCTGTTTCATCGCAGGGCTAGACTGCGGGTAACGCCCGTTTGCTTGCGCGAGATCAATGCGATGCGATGACAGGGCGGTTATTAAAATGGCAGGGAGAGCGTGATGAAATATCTGATCGGATTTGGATTGATTGCGGCGGTCGCCGCATGTGTGCAAAGCGCCTCAATGCCCGACGCCAGCGAGGGCGCCGCGATTTTCGCCGAGAACTGTGCGCAATGTCATGGCACAGGCGGCAAAGGCGACGGGCCTTGGGCCAAAGGCATGACCCCGCCGCCTGCCGATCTGACCCAACTGTCGCCCGGCGGAGAATTTCCGCGCGCGCATGTGCTCTCGGTCATTGACGGTTATGACCGCACCGGCCTTCCCGGTCAGGAGATGCCGGAATTCGGCCTGTTGCTTAAGGGCGAAACCGTGCCGGTGGATGTGGGTGACGGTGTGCTGACCCCGACCCCGCGCCCCTTGGCGGCATTGATGGCCTATTTGCAGAGCATTCAGCAGGGCTAGGGCGGCCGAGGTTCAGGATTTGCGCTGAAACGCGATCATCACCAGCGCAAGGCAGGACGAGCCGAGCATCAGCAACAGCGACACGGCATTGAGAAGCGGAGTAGAGCCTTCTTTCAGCCGGTCAAACATCGCGATGGTCAGCGGCGCGTCAGAGCCGACAAGCATCAAGGTCGTGTTGAAGTTCTCGAAACTCATCAGGAACGCCACCACAAACGCCCCGATCATCGCGGGCATGAGATAGGGCAGGGTGATCGTGCGAATGGCCGTCAGTCGATCCGCGCCAAGGTTCAACGCCGCCTCTTCCAGCGTACGGTCAAACTTTTGCAGCCGGGCGGCGATCACCAGCGTGGCAATCGTGGTGATAAAGGAAAACTGCCCCAGAACCACCAGAACAAGGCCGGGGCGCAGGGCGGTGATATCCCACTTCACGGCGTCCCATGCACCGTTCGCAACCGTGCTTGAGAACACCAGGATCGAGATGCCAAGGACAATGCCGGGAATGACCAGCGGCAAGAGCATCAGAACGTATAAAAGGCCACGCCCGCGAAACTGATACCGGTTGAAGAGAAACGCATTGGTCGTTCCCACCGCCAGCGACAGCGCCGAGACAGACAAGCCCACAAAGGCCGAGGTGGCAATCGCGCGCAGGATCGGGCGTTCGTGAAACGCACCGATCTGCGGGCGCGCATCGCCAAAGAACCAGTTCCAGGTAAACCCTTCCCAAGGCAGCGAGGGAAACTGGCTATCGTTGAAGGCAAACACCGCAACCACCGCCAGCGGCAGGCCGAGATAGACGAAAAACAGCACGATATACCCGGTATAGATAAGCCGGTAGGCGCGCGGTTGCGGCATCGAAGGTATCATCGCATCGCCCCCCTCAACCCATTGTCTTTTCAAGCGTCTGACCGGTCACGCGCAGCATGCCCCAGACAATCACCGACGACAGGATCAAAAGCATGAACCCAAACGCCGCGCCCAATTCCCAGTTAAAGCGCACGATGAATTGCGAATAGATCAGCTCGGTGAACCAGAGGCTATCCTTGCCGCCAAGCATGGTCGGCGTCAGGTAATTGCCGAGGCTAAGCATGAAAACCACGATCGACCCGGATACGATGCCCGGCGTGGCATGCGGGATAATGATCTCGCGCAGCACGCTTATGCCGCTGCCGCCAAGGTCATAGCCCGCCTCGATCACCGCGTCGTCAAGGCTTTCAAGCGTCGTGACAAGCGGCACGACCATGAACAGCATCGAGGTATAGACAAGCCCCACCATCATCGCCGCATCATTGTAAAGCATCTCGACCGGCCCCGAGGCGAGGCCAAGATATTGCAGCAAGGTCGAGATCAACCCGGTTTCGCGCAACAAGATCATCCATCCGAAGGTGCGCACAAGCTCCGACACCCAGAACGGCACGAGACAGAGCAGAAACAACGAAGATTGCACCCGCCCTTTGGCAATCTTGGCGATGTAGAAGGACACCGGAAAGGCGATCAAAAGGGTAATCACCGTGGCCAGCACCGACATCACCGCCGTGCGCATGAAGGTGCGCAGGTAAAGCGGCTCGCCAAAGAAGGTCAGGTAATTGGCCGGGCTGGTGGCATATTGCCCGACGCCGACCCTTTCGCGCAGTGACAGCAGTAGCATGTCGATATGCGGGATGATGATCAGCAGTGTCAGCCACAGCAAAAGCGGCGTCAGCAAGAGGATAAAGCCAAGGCGGGTCCCGGCCTGCATCACGCGGCCCCGCGCAGGGCAAAGCAGTTGCTCTGGTCCCCGGACCAACCGATATGCACCGCGTTGCCGCGTCCAACATCGGAAAACTCGCCCGATTGCGGCAGGGTCACTTCGATCTCGGGGCCGCCTTGCGTTGATTGCACAAGGATACGGCTGGCCGCGCCATTGAACAAAAGGCTGGTCACCTGACCGCTTAACCGGTTGTCAAAATGCGCAAGATCGGCGTCAGAGCGCGCAAGGCGGATCGCCTCGGGGCGCACGAATATCTCGGCGCGATCCCCGGTTGCGAGGGGCCGTTCATGGGCCGTGGCGCGCATCAAAAGCCCGCCATCGGTGCGCAGCGCAAGCGTGCCACCCTCAACCGTTTCAACCTTGCCGGCCCACCGATTACTGTCGCCGACAAACCCCGCGACAAAGGCGGTGTCGGGACGATAGTATAGCTCCTGCGCGGTGCCGATCTGTTCAAAGCGCCCGGCGTTCATCACCGCGATCTGATCGGACATCACAAGCGCCTCTGACTGATCGTGGGTGATATAGACAAAGGTCGTGTCAAACGCCGCCTGAAGCGCCTTGAGCTCGATCTTCATATGCTCGCGCAGCTTGAGATCAAGCGCGCCAAGCGGTTCATCCAGCAGCAACACATCGGGTTCAAGCACCATGCAGCGGGCAATCGCCACGCGCTGTTTCTGCCCACCCGAAAGCTCGTCAACCTTGCGGTTGGCAATATCCGGAAGGCCGATACGATCCAGAACCTCGCCGACCTTGCGGGTGATCTCTGTCTTGGCCATGCCCTTGCGGCGCAGGCCATAGCCGATGTTGTCGGCAATGTTCATCATCGGGAAAAGCGCAAGATGCTGGAACACCATGTTCACCGGCCGCTTGTTGGGCGGCACATCAAGCACCGATTTACCCTTGATCCGGATGTCGCCGCTGGTCGGGGGCAAAAACCCGGCAATCATCCGCATGATCGTGGTCTTGCCACAGCCCGACGGCCCGAGAATGGAAAAGAACGACCCCGGCGGCACCGAGAACGAGACGTCATCAACGGCAAGGCTTTGGTCGAACCGCTTGGTCAGGGCGCTGCATTCCAGATCGGGGGTCATGGCATTTCCGGGGGGATGAATCAAAAAGGAACGGCACCCGCGCGAAAACGGGTGCCGCAAAGGGATGGCGCGCGCCTTAGTTGGCGGCCTGCACCCGGTCAAGAACGCCACCTTCGATCACTTCAAGACCGGCGGGGACGGGCGGATACCACTTGATGTTATCCACCGCTTCGGGCGGAAAGCTTGCCTGATAGCGGGCTTTCAACTCGTCCGAGGCAAATTCATCCGCGCCTTTCGAGGCGGTGAAATTGCCGGCGACGGCGGTGATCTGCGCGGCGACTTCGGGGCGCATCACAAAGTTGATCCAGTCATAGGCGGCCTGATCCGCGCCACCCTTGGCCGGCAGAACAAAGGTATCGATCCAGCCAAGCGCCCCCGAGGCAGGCGCGACAAAGGTGATGTCGGGATTGTCGGCATTCAGCTTCCAGCCGCCGGTATCCCATGCCATCGAGGCCACCACTTCGCCAGAGCGCACGAGGTTCATCAACTCGTCACCGCCACCCCAATAGGTCTTCACATTGGGTTTGCAGTCCTTGAGCTTGGCCTCGACCTTTTCCATCACGGCGCTGTAGGCGGCCTCGTCGCCATAGGCGGCAAAGGGATCAAGCCCCATCGCAAAGGCAAACCCGATAAGCGTCGGGCGTTTGAGGCGATAGGAAACCTTGCCCGCCACATCGGCGTTGCAGAGGTCGGTGTAATCCTTGACGCCGGGCGCCTTGGCGGTGTCGACCACAAGGCCGCTGGTGCCCCAGACATGCGGCACGCCGTAAACCTCACCATCGACGGTGGTGTTGCCTTTGGTGGCGGCAAGCATCGAGGGGATGAATTGGCTCTCGTCGATTTTCGACAGGTCCATCGGCTTGTAGATGCCAAACTCGGCCTGCGGGCCGGCGATGCGGTCCTGGCTCGGCTGGGCAAGGTCAAAGCCGCCGCCGCCGGTGGCGCGCAGCTTGGCGATCATTTCCTCGTTGTTGGATTTGGTCACCTCGACGGTGTGGCCGGTTTCGGCCTCAAAGGCCGCGACCACGTCTTCGGGCGCATAGCCGCCCCATGTCAACAGGCGCAGCGTGTCGGCGCTGGCGGTTTGGGCAAGCCCTGCGATGGTCAAGGCCACCACGGAAGTGGCCAGTTTAAGACGGTTTGCGAGCAGTGTCATGACATCCCCTTTTGGTCAGATTGATTCCGGTTTTCGTATTTCGGCATAGCTTGCGGTTTATTTTCCGATTGGTCAAATTTAATGTTCGGCGTGCGCGCGACAATGTTCGTTTATGTGCGCACCCGCAGAGCCTCGCGCAGGGACTACCCGCCTTTGATGAGGGTTTTGTGACAGCCTATTCCACAAGGCGGATGCCCCACGCCACGCGCACCAGAGGGCCGCGGTCTGGCGATGCAACGACAGTGAATGCCGCTTTATCCCTGCAAAACCTGTGAGCCCTCTCGACGGAGCGCAAGCCCTCAATATCGCCAGGCCGTCCGGGCGGCCCGGCGATCGCGCGGCACCTCCGGTGCTATTCGCGCGGGGTATTGCAGGTGAAGCGAGTTGGGTGTGATAATGCCAGAGCGGAAATCAAAGACCAACGAAATAGGAAAACGCTGCTGTAACTAGCGCAACTATGACACCCACCGCAATCTGCTCTTTATGGCGTCCCCAGAAACCATTCGTTGAGCTATAAAGTTTTACCCTAGTCCAGTGAAACATATAAAGCATTGACACAGCAACGGCTGACAGGAGATTTAAACAAACTTGCGCAATGTCCGTTAAATTAGCTCCAAAGAATTTTGTTGAGCTTTCAAAATCAAAATAATCAAAGAGCCACAGAAGCCCAAATGGGATGAAGAACATACCCACCAACAAGGTAATTACTGGACGTTTAGATAGCAGCGGAACGTAGGCCTCCAATTCCTTTGATAACGCTTTCTGTCGATGTGATGAGCTCGATTTGCCGGAAATAGAAACCTCGAAAGGATCAAAGCTGATGGTTGTTCCGTCGCATTCAACCCTAAACGGAATAACAATTGCGGATTTGTTAAACTTTATCTCTTCAAGGGATTCATAAATTGTGTCGCCACATTCCAATGTGATTGACGTTTCTCCTGTTGAATCGAGAATACTAACAAGTCGATCAATTTCAATTTTAACATTACTTATTCGAAAATATTCGAATGTATCGACTTTCTGAATCATACATCCAGCTCCACCACAAACCGTGCATTTTCCTGGATATACTGGAACCGCAATTCCGGCTTTTTCCCCATCAGACGCTCGACAAGGTCGCCGGTTTCGCCCGGTTCGTCCTCGTCTATCGTCACCCGGATAAGCTTGCGTGACCTCGGGTCCATCGTGGTTTCCTTGAGGTCCTTCGCGTCCATCTCGCCCAGACCCTTGAACCGGCTGACGTCGATCTTGCCCTTGCCGCCAAGGCCCTTTTCCAGCCACTCGTCGCGCTCTGCCTCGTCAATGCAATAGACCCGCTTGGCCCCCTGCGTCAGCCGGAACAGCGGCGGGCAGGCAAGATAGAGGTGGCCCGCGTCGATCATTGGGCGCATCTGGGTAAAGAAAAACGTCATCAAAAGCGCCGCGATATGGGCGCCGTCGACGTCGGCGTCGGTCATGATGATGATCTTGTCATAGCGCAAATCGTCAAGGTTGAACTTGCTGCCAAGACCGACGCCAAGCGCCTGTGTCAGGTCGGAAATCTCGGCATTGGTGCCAAGCTTGGAACTGGCCGCGCCAAGCACGTTGAGGATCTTGCCCCTGAGCGGCAGAAGCGCCTGATTGACCCGGTTGCGCGCCATCTTGGCAGAGCCGCCCGCGCTATCGCCCTCGACGATGAACAATTCGGTGCCGTCGCGGGTGTTGGACGAGCAATCAGTGAGCTTGCCCGGCAGCCGCAGCTTTTTGGTGGCGGTCTTGCGTTGGGTTTCTTTTTCCTGACGGCGACGAAGCCGTTCTTCGGCGCGCAGCACCAGAAAATCAAGGATCGCCCCCGCCGATTTGGTATCGGCCGCAAGCCAGTTGTCAAAGTGATCGCGCACCGCGCCCTCGACCATGCGGGCGGCGTCGGTGGTGGCAAGCCGGTCCTTGGTCTGGCCGACAAATTCCGGCTCGCGGATAAAACACGACACAAGCGCACAGCCCCCGGTGGCAAGGTCTTCGCGGGTGATCTGCGCCGCCTTGCGGTTGTTGGCCAGTTCGCCATAGGCCTTGATGCCCTTGAGGATCGCCGCCCAGAACCCGGCCTCGTGGGTGCCACCCTCGGGGGTGGGCACGGTGTTACAGTAGGACTGAATGAAGCCATCGCGCGAGGGGGTCCAGTTGATCGCCCATTCGACCTTGCCGGGGACGTTGTACTTGTCCTTGAAATCAACCGTGCCGGCAAAGGGGCGCTCGGCATAGGTGGTGGCCCCGTTCAGGGTTTCGCCAAGGTAATCGGCAAGCCCGCCGGGAAACTTGAACACCGCCTCTTGCGGGGTCTCGCCATCGGCAATCGCCGATTTCCAGCGAATTTCGACACCGGAAAACAGATAGGCCTTGGACCGCGACATCTTGAAAAGCCGCGCCGGTTTGAGCTTGAGAGAGCCAAAGATTTCCGGGTCCGGGTGGAACGTCACAGAGGTGCCGCGCCGGTTTGGTGCCGCGCCGATCTTGGCCAGAGGCGCCTGCGGGATGCCGCGCGAAAACTCCATCATGTAAAGCTCGCGATTGCGCGCCACCTCGACCCGAAGATGATCCGACAGGGCATTCACCACCGAAGAGCCAACCCCGTGCAGACCGCCCGAGGTTTCATAGCTGTCGCCGGAAAACTTGCCACCCGCGTTCAGAGTGCAAAAGATGATCTCAAGCGCGGTCTTGCTGGGGTCCTTGGGATGCGGATCAATCGGAATGCCGCGGCCATTATCGCGCACGGTGACATGGCCGTTTTCATGCAGTTCGACCTCGATCCAGGTGGCATGGCCGGCGACCGCCTCATCCATCGAGTTGTCGATGATTTCGGCCACCATATGATGCAGCGCGCGATCATCCTTGCCGCCGATATACATGCCGGGGCGCAGGCGCACATGCTCCATATCCTCGAGTACCTGGATCGAGGAGGCATCATAATCGGATGTGGTGGCGGAGGAGAGAAGATCGTTCATGCCGCTGCTCTTTTTTTGTTGGTTGGGGGCATTATGGCAGAGCCGGGACCGCTGTGGAAGTGGGCCAATGGCGAAGATGTCCTAGCTTTTGCGCTGCCGCCGATCAGGTAAATCCCACCCATCGGCAGGTGACTGAGCGCCAGATCGCCAAGCACCGTTCCCAACAGCCGCGCAAAGGCCGTGAGGCTGGCGCAGGCCCCGGCATCGCCTGCCCGATGCGCCGCGATGATCTCTTTCGGGGTGAGGGTGTCACCGCTAAAATGGGCATGCAGGCGGGTAAGGCCCGGCCCGGAAAGCAGCGCCTCAACGGGGCGGTGTGCGTCCTTGCCTGCAAGCCCGGCGATCAGGGCGCCGATGGCGCCGTCACACTGCGGAAGGCTGCTGTGACCGGCCTCGGCGGGGGGTATGAGCAGGCCTTGGGGCGTGCGATGCACCACGGCGATATTGCTGCCGGTGCCAAGACCCATGACCATGCGCGCGCTATCTGGTGGCGGCGTGGTCCCGTCGATCAGCGGCGTGATATCTGCCGGGTCCAGATCATCCAGCGCATAACCCTGCGCCGCCAGATCGTTGATCAGGTGAATATCCCGCGCGCCGGTCACGTTTACCAGCTCGGCGCTGTCGATGAACCAGTCAAGATTGGTCAGCTGCGCCGTGCCGCGCCGCACCGGCCCCGCAACCCCGGCACAGAGTGCGCTTGGCGGGGTCGGGTGGCGGTTCAGGTAGTGATCAAGGATATCGCAGAGCCCCGAAAAATCGGCATTGCGAAAGCTGTCCGTGCTGTCCCGGTCAAGCCGCCCGTCGCGCGCAAGGCCGACACGGGTGGTGGTGCCGCCGACATCGGCCAAAAGCCAGAGGTCAGCCATCATCGCGCCATTTCGCCATTGTTGCGCGCGCAGTTTGCGCAAGCATCACGACGTCGATCCCGACCGCCAGAAACTGTGCGCCGCAACCGGCATATTTCTGTGCCGTGGCATGATCGAGCGCAAGGATACCAGCAGCCTTGTCCGAGGCCGCAATCCGGCTGAGTGCGTCCTTGATGATGCGCGCCACCGGCGGCGCGCTGCTGTCGCCCAAATGGCCCATGTCGGCGGCAAGGTCGGAGGGGCCGATAAAGACGCCGTCAACGCCTTCGACCTCTAGAATCTCGTCCAGAGCGGCGATGCCGTCAACGGTTTCGACCTGCACCAAAAGGCACATCTGCGCGTTGGCGGTGGCGATGTAATCGGGAATTGTCGAGAAATGCGAGGCCCGGGCAAGCGCCGCGCCAGAGCCACGAATGCCCTCCGGTGGATAGCGCATGGCGCGCACCAGGGCGCGGGCCTGATCGGCGCTTTCGACCATCGGGATCAGCAGGGTCTGCGCGCCCGCATCAAGCACCTGTTTGATCGCCCAATCCTCGCCCATCGGCAGGCGCACAACAGGGTGGCTGTGCTTGCCCGACAGCACGGCGAGCTGAGCGCTGATGCTGCGCAGATCGTTCGGCGCATGCTCGCCGTCGATCACAAGCCAGTCGAACCCGGCAGTGGCCAGCACCTCGGTCGCGTAAGGATCGCCAAAGCCCGCCCAACATCCATAGAGCATCTCGCCGTTTGCGAGGTCGGCCTTGAAGGGATTTTTGGGGGCGGGCATGGGGCGGCTCCTTTGCTGAGGCCTCGCCAGCATAAACCGGGTTGCCCCGGCTTGGCGAGGGGGCGGCAGGGTTTACTTTGGCAGAAATTGCCGCCACTCATTGGGCCATGAATGAGCATCTCAAAGGCCTCTTGATCACCGCGCTTGGCGTTCTTTTCGTCGTGCCGGATTCGCTTTTCGTGCGGTTGATCGCGGCGGATGCGCCGACGATCTCTTTCTGGCGCGGGGTGACGGCGGGCACGGTGATCCTGATCGGGGTTCTGGCGCTTGAGGGCACGCGCGGCTTTGCGAGTGTTGCACGCACCGGCGTTCCGGGGCTGATCTATACCGTTCTTATCGCGGCCACCGCGCCCGGGTTTGTGCTTGCGGTGAGCTGGACCAGCGTTGCCAATGTGGTCTTCATCATCGCTTCGATGCCGGTTTTCGCCGCCGTGTTCAGCCGGGTGTTCCTGGGCGAGCCGATCAGCCGACGGATGGTGTTCACGATGATGGGGGTCTTTGTGGGCCTTGGCATCATCGCCTGGGGATCGGGCGAGACCAAGGGCGCGAGCTGGCAGGGGGATCTGGTGGCGCTGGCAGTCTCGGCGAGCTTTGCCGCCGCGATGACCGCCGCGCGACAGGTGCGCGCCACCTCGATGATCCCGGCCATTCCGCTGGCCTTTCTGGGCGCGTCGCTTGTGATGTGGCCGATGGCCACGCCGGGGCCGGTGTTTGCAAACCAATGGCCCCTGATATTGGCGCATGGCGCGTTCATCAGCGTCTCGACCTGTCTTTTGACCCTCGGCCCGCGTTACATAAGCTCGGCCGAGGTGGCGCTTCTGATCCTGCTGGAATCGGTGCTTGCGCCGCTTTTGGTCTGGTGGGTAGTGGGCGAAGACCCCGGCCCCTGGGCGATCACCGGCGGGGTGGTGGTGATCGGCGTGCTGTTCGTGTCGAATCTGATCCTTCTGCGCTCTCGCAAACGCGCAAGACTCGCAGTTCAGCCGCGCATCTAGGCCGGGTCGATCAGAACGTGACCTCGACCCCCGGCAGCTTCAGCGCCTTGATCAGGTCGCGCAATTCCTGGCGCGCGGCGATGTTCGAGATGTTAAGCCCCTTTACCCCGATATCCTTGAGGTCAAGCAGGGTAAGGCCGCGCGGAAACAGCTCGCGGAAGATGACCCGCTCGTTGAAGCCCGGCGCCACGCGAAAGCCGATGCGCTTGGCCAGATTATCAATCGCCTCGCCCATCTTTTTCTTGTTCACCATCTGTTGCGCGCCCATGCGATTGCGCACCACGATCCAGTCGATGGCCTTGAGCCCCGCCTGCGCGCGCAATTGCCGGGCATTCCAGACCATTTCGGAATAAACCGAAGGGCCGAGGATTTTCTTGCCGTCGCTGTCGATATGGGCCAGCAGGTCGAAATCAATAAAGCTGTCGTTGAGCGGTGTGATCAGGGTGTCGGCAAGGCTATGGGCGACCTGGCTTAGCCGGGTATGCGAACCGGGGCAGTCGATGATGATGAAATCGCTGTCGGTTTCAAGCTCGGCCACGGCGGCCGAAAGGCGGCGATCATAGACGTTTTCGCCGGGCTTGAGCTGATCCTGATCCACCTCGGGCAGGTCGTGATAGCGCGGGCTCGGCAGGTCGAGCCCGGATTTTTCGATAAACTTGGCGCGGTTCTCGGAATAGCGGCCAAAGGTCTTTTGGCGCAGGTCAAGATCAAGCGCACTGACCTTGTGGCCCATGCGCGCAAGCGCGGATGCCACATGCATCGACACCGTTGATTTGCCCGCGCCGCCTTTTTCGTTTCCGACGACAATAATATGCGCCATGTGCCGCTTCCCCTGATGTCGGGGGTGCTGCCCAAAAGGCACCCCCCGGTATTTTTGCCAGACAGTATCTGTTGGTCCTGCAATAGGGAAGGCCCCGGCGCGAGGTCAAGGCCCTTTAAGAGCCAGGGTGTTGCACCGCACGCAGGGGCAATCGGCCCTTAAGAATTGCGCGCTAGCCCTATTGCAGACAAACGAGGGGGCTTTCATGCTGCGTTATATTTTTGCGAAGGATCTGGATCAGTACCCACGCCTGCGCGACACGATGTTTCGCGACCGCGCGGATCAGTTCAGGGAACGCCTTGGCTGGGATGTCTCGGTGACCCCCTCGGGCGAAGAGCGTGACGAATACGATGCGTTGAACCCTCTTTATGTGATCTGGCAGGGGACGGATGGGCGCCATGGCGGATCAATGCGGCTTTTGCCCACGACTGGCCGGGTGATGGTGAACGAGTATTTCGGCCATTTGACCGGGGGCAAAAAGATCTCGGACCCTGAGATTTGGGAATGCACCCGCTTTTGCCTTGCGCGCGGCGCGGCGCCGTATGTGGCCGGCGCGCTCATGCTGGCGGGCGGCGAGGTGATGCGCGGCTTTGGCATCAAGCAATACGTCGGCGTGTTCGATGCGCGGATGGTGCGGATTTACCGGATGATTGGCGCATCCCCGACGATTGTCGGCTCAATGGGCGAAGGGCGGGATCAGATCAGCGTTGGCCTCTGGAGCTTTCGCGATGACTCGCGGTTGCGAGTGGCTCAGCGGGCGGGCCTCTCGCCCGAGGTATCGGAGCTTTGGTTCCGGCGCGCGGTCGGCGCGACGCCGGCGCTGTCCGCCTGAGGCAAAGCGCGCCCTAAATCTGCGTCTTTCGCTGGTGCCGGGCGGGGCGTGACGCTAGGGTCGCGCCATGACAAATCAGGCGCTTACATACTCTCCCGATCAGGCCGAAGCGCATGACCGCATTTCCCAGATGCTGCGCGGCGCAGGTGTCGATCTTGACGACTCGATGCTGACCCCGCTGCAAGAGGGAAAACAGGCCGTGATGGCCGTTGTGGGCAAGGCCGGATCGGGCAAGACCCTGCTTCTCGCGGCGCTTTATCACGCGCTCGAAGAGGCGGGTGTTGATATTGTTTCGGGCGATTACGAGGGGCGCAAGCGCCCGGATCGGCGCACCCTTGCCATTCTTGCCCCGACCAACAAGGCGGCCAGCGTTCTGCGCCTGCGCGGGGTGCCGGCCACCACCATTCACCGCATTCTTTATACCCCGGTCTATCACCCCGAATATGAAAAGATCGCCGAGTGGCTGGCGGGGCAGGGCGAGCGCCCCGAGATCGAAGGGCTGACCGATCTGGCGCTTGACCGCGCCTTGGCGTTTTATCAGGGGCAGAAATCCATTCCCGGCGCCCTTGCTGCGGCTGGCTTGCGCGGCTCGGATTTCATTACCGGCTGGAAGCGGCGCGAAGACCCTCTGGATATTGGCTTTGTCGATGAGGCAAGCATGCTTGACCAAAAGCAGCTTGACGATCTCAAGGATATTTTCCCGACGCTTTTGCTGTTTGGCGATCCGGCACAGCTTGCCCCGGTGAAATCCGAGGGCGGGATGGTGTTTGAAAAACTGCCTGCGCCCGCGCGCCTCGAGTTGAGCCGTGTTCATCGTCAGGATGCGGATAATCCTATCCTTGATCTGGCGCATGCGCTTGCCGACCCGGCCCTTGAATTTTACGATTTCGAGAGGATGATCGAACAGGCCGCCGCGCGTGACGAACGCGTGCAATGGGCACAGCGTGTCGAGGTCGATCTTATGGCCCGGAGCCCGGTTCTTGTCTGGCGCAATGCCACCCGCATCCGCCTTATCAATGCATTCCGCGCCGTTCATGGCGCCCCCGAGACCGAGCTTTTGCCCGGCGAGCCGCTGATTTGCGACGGCATCGAATTGCCCCTCAAACACCGCAAGAAACGCCTCGATCTTGAGGCGCGCGGTCTCATCAAGGGCGCGCAGGTTGTCTATCTCGGGCCAGGTCGGCGCACGGGGTTTTCGCGCCTGCATGTAGTCGGCGCCGAAGACCCGCAGGTCAGCGCCGCCAGCATCATCAAGATCGAAAAGCCCGACGAGGAAGAGCCCTTTATCCCCTTTGCCGCCAATATGGGGGCGACCTTTTTGCATGGGGCGGCGGTGACCATCCACAAGGCCCAGGGCAGCCAGTGGCGCGATGTTCAGGTGTTTTCCCCCGATATCTATGCCGCCGCGCGCATGGGCCGGTCCGAGGCCGGTCAGCCACTTTGGAAGCGCCTTGCCTATGTGGCGATCACCCGCGCCGAAGAGCGGCTTCATTGGGTGGTGCGCAATCGTTTGTCAAAACCGAGTGTTCCCCTGGGCGTGGACGATCTTAAAACTGCACCTGTGCCGCTGAAACTGGAGGAAGAAGAATGAAATCCATCGTGATCACCGGGGCAAGCTCGGGTATTGGCCGGGCCACGGCAGAGGTGTTTCTTGACGCGGGATGGCAGGTCGGCCTTATCGCGCGCCGCGCCGACGTGCTTGAAGACATCGCTGACCGCCATGAAAACGCCACCGCCCTGCCATGCGACGTGACCGATCCGGGCGCTATGCAGACCGCCTTTGACGGCTTTACCGCCAAGGCGGGCCGGCTTGATGCGCTGTTCAACAATGCCGGCATGTTCGGCCCTTCTGCGCCGATTGACGAGGTCGATGTCGACGCCTTTGACCAGGTGATCAACGTCAACGTCCGGGGCATGTTCATCGCCGCGCGGCTGGCATTCGCACAGATGCGCCACCAGGACCCACAGGGTGGGCGGATTATCAACAACGGCTCGCTCTCGGCGCATAATCCGCGCCCCGGTTCGATCTGTTACACCACCAGCAAACACGCGATCACCGGCATGACCAAGAGCCTCTCTCTTGACGGGCGCGCCTTTGATATCGCCTGTGGTCAGATCGACATCGGCAATGCCCGGACCGAATTGGTCGATGACCTGAATGCGCGCATTCTGGCGGAAAACCCCGAGGCGACCTTGATGCCGATGATGGATGTCAATGAGGCCGCGCGTTCGGTCCTGCACATGGCGCAGATGCCGCCCGAGGCCAACGTCCAGTTCATGACCGTGATGGCGACCAAGATGCCCTATATCGGGCGGGGGTGACGGACAGCAGCAATGCCCACCAAGGCCGAGAGCGCCTTTGTGCCGGTGGGATTTGCTCACCTGACCCGGTCGCCGGCCCCGCACTGGGCCAGAGCGGGTACTGTCTGGCATGCCGCAACACCTCTTGCCCGGCGCAGGCAAAGCCTCTAAAGCCTCGCTATGCTTGATGATCATGACGATATTCACCCCCTTTTTTCCGGCGCTCCGTCTAGCACCGAGTTCAAAAAGCTGCGCAAGCGCATTGTCCGTCAGACCCGCGAGGCGATCGAGCAATATGGCATGATCGAGCCCGGCGCGCGTCAGGCCGACGGCGGGCAAACACCGAAGTGGCTGGTCTGCCTGTCGGGCGGCAAGGACAGCTATACCTTGTTGGCGGTGCTCTACGAGCTGAAATGGCGCGGTCTTTTGCCGGTCGATCTTTTGGCCTGCAACCTTGATCAGGGCCAGCCCGGCTTTCCCGCGACAGTTCTGCCAGCGTTCCTTGAGGCGCGCGGCGTGCCCCACCGGATCGAGTATCAGGACACCTATTCCATCGTCATGGACAAGATTCCCGCCGGGCGCACATTCTGCGCGCTGTGTTCACGGTTGCGGCGCGGAAATCTTTACCGCATTGCCCGCGAAGAAGGCTGTTCGGCGGTGGTTCTTGGCCATCACCGCGACGATATTCTTGAAACCTTCTTCATGAACCTCTTTCACGGCGGGCGCTTGGCGACGATGCCGCCCAAGCTGGTCAATGAAGAGGGCGACCTGTTCCTCTATCGCCCGCTCGCGCATGTGGCCGAAGCCGATTGCGACCGCTTTGCCCGCGCGATGAACTATCCGATCATCCCCTGCGATCTCTGCGGAAGCCAGGACGGCCTTCAACGCCAGCAGGTCAAGCAGATCCTTGACGGATGGGAGGCCAATTCACCCGGTCGCCGCCAGGTAATGTTCCGCGCGCTGATGAATGCGCGCCCCTCGCATCTTCTTGATCCGAAGCTGTTTGATTTTGCAGGACTCGAGACCAACTCGATAAAACTTGACGCAAATCCCGAGGCGATGCCCAAACTTCATTAACCGATGCACGCTAACCTGATCTGCAAAAGCTCAGGATCCGCGATGCACATCTATCTCAAGTCCCTGTTTCACAACGCAAGACTCGCGTTTTCGCAGGCCTCTCGCGGGCCGCAATCGGTGGCCTTTTTATCCGCCTCTGTCTTGGCCGCCTATTGGCTTGGGGCGGCGGCGATTGTTTTGGCTATACCCCTGATACTATTGGTATTTTACCCCAGACATCGCACGGTCGGCGAGACAATTGAGCTTCAGGTGCCAGATAGCGGCGACACCAACCTGATGCGAAACGAGCTTGACCGTGTTCTGGCGCGGGCGCGCAAGAAATCGCTTCAATCGGCATGCATGGCCATTCAGATAGACGACTTTGATATGCTGCTGAACCGCTATGGCCGCGCCACAGCCGATATGATCACCACCCGCTGTCTTGACCGGCTGGCCCGCGCGCTGCGCAGCTCTGATCAGCTGTTCAACCTGGCAAACGGCCAGATCGGCATTCTGCTTGCCCCGGTGCGCCAGTTCGGGCTTGAACCCGCCCTGGAACTGGCCGAGCGTCTGCAATCCACGGTCGAAGAGCCGATTTCGATCAGCACCACGACCGCCTATATTTCGGTCTCCATCGGTCTTTGCCTTGACGGGCACGCCCCAAACAGCAGCGGCAAATCGATGTTTGATGCCACCATCACGGCCCTGAAAGACGCCTCGCGCCACGGCCCGTCAAAGGTGCGTGCCTACAGCCGGGGCATGCGCGGCACCGCGCCCCACCGGATTGCCGATGAATTGGAAAAAGCCCTTGAAAGCGGCCAGTTCGTAAGCTGGTTTCAGCCTCAGATTTCCACCGACACCGGCCAGATCAGCGGCTTTGAGGCACTGGCGCGTTGGGTTCATCCGCGGGCTGGCCTGATGCTGCCGGCGGAATTCCTCCCGGTGCTTGCCTCTACCGGGCGGCTGGAACAACTTGGCGATGCGATGTTGCGCAATGCCCTCAAGGCGATCCAGACCTGGGACAACATCGGCTTTGACATTCCCCATGTCGGCGTGAATTTTTCGCCCGACGAGCTTCGCAATCCGCGTCTGGCCGAGAAGGTCGAATGGGAACTTGACCGCTGCAACGTTGCGCCAAAGCGTCTGACCGTAGAGATTCTGGAAACTGTTGTGGCCACATCGCCGGATGACACGGTTGCGCGCAATATAAATGCCCTGGCCGAAATGGGATGCTTGATCGACCTTGATGATTTCGGCACCGGTCATGCGTCAATCTCGTCAGTGCGCCGGTTTCCGGTGCACCGCCTCAAGATCGACCGGTCGTTCGTGATGAAGGTCGACCGCGACGTCGAACAACAGCGCATGATTTCGGCGATCCTCTCGATGGCAGAGCGTTTGGGGCTGGAAACGCTGGCCGAAGGTGTCGAGAGCGCGGGCGAACACACGATTCTGGCGCAGCTTGGTTGTGGCCACGTCCAGGGCTATGGCATTGCCCGCCCGATGCCGCTTGATGAAACCGCCGATTGGATCGCCACCCATCAGGCCAAAGTTCACGCGCCGCCGGTTATTGGCCGCATCACCGGCTAAAGCCTGCGATGAATCCCCGCGCATTCGGCCCAAAACCCGGAATCCGCTTGACCTTTTGATCCGCACTCTGTTGAACCGCCCCTGACATGCAACAAAGAAGTGGTCAGTGGACATGGATGATCAGAACAAGAACCTAATCCTTGCGACTGCGCTAAGTTTCATCGTTATTCTGGTGTGGTTCGTGGTGTTTCCCCCGCCCGAAACACCGGTAGTCGATCCGAACGCGCCAGTCGCCACCGCCCCTCAGGACGCCACCGCACCGGTGGCCGCCGCAGGTGACGTGACCACGGCCGATGCCACAAGCACCGAAGCCGTCGTAGCCGAGGCAAGCGCGCCGCGCCTGACCATCGACACGCCAAGCCTGCAAGGCTCGATTTCCCTTCAGGGCGGGCGCATCGACGAGCTGTTCCTGAAAAACTATCGCGAAACCATCGAGCCCGACTCTGACATCGTCAGCCTGCTGGCGCCGGTGGGCAGCGATGAACCCTTTTATGCGCTTTATGGCTGGGCGCCCGGCGCCGGCCTGACCGGCGAGAGCGTTCCCGGTGCCAACACCATCTGGAGCGTCGAGAGCGGTGAAACCCTTGCACCCGACAGCCCGATCATCCTGACCTGGGACAATGGCGCGGGCCTGAAATTTCGCCGCGAGCTGAGCGTCGACAAGGATTTCATGTTCTCGGTCCGCCAATCGGTTGAAAACACCGGTAACGCCCCGGTCAGCCTTGCCCCCTATGGCATTCTCGCGCGCCATGGGATTCCCGCGGACATCAAGAAATTCTTCATCCTGCATGAAGGCCTGATCGCCTTGTCCGATGGTGAGTTGAGCGAAATCGATTATGACGATGTCGAGGACTATGCCTTCAACCCGCGCGAAGGTGCCCCGGCCAGTGTCACGCAAGTTGCCGAAGGTGGCTGGATCGGGTTCACCGACCACTATTGGATGGCCACGCTTATCCCGAGCCCCGGCAACCCCTATAAAGCCGTCAGCAAATTCGACCCTCAGCGCGGGATTTATCAGACCGAGACCGTGCTTGCGACACAGACCGTTGCACCGGGCGCAACCGCAAGCGCCGATAGCCGCCTGTTTGCCGGTGCCAAGGAATGGGCGACGATCAAGCAATATCAGGACGAGGAAGGCGTTGACCGTTTCCTCGATTCGATCGACTGGGGCTGGTTCTTTTTCCTGACCAAGCCGATCTTTGCCGTGCTGCACTGGCTCAATGCACTGATCGGCAACATGGGCTGGGCGATCATCGCGCTGACCCTTCTGATCAAGGCGCTCGTGCTGCCGCTGGCCTATAAATCCTATGTCTCCATGGCGAAGATGAAAGAGCTTCAGCCGCAGATGGAGAAGATCAAGGAAACCGCGGGTGACGACCGTCAGGCCCTGCAAAAAGAGATGATGACGCTCTACAAGAAGGAAAAGGTGAACCCCGCCTCGGGCTGTTTGCCGATCCTGTTGCAGATCCCGATCTTTTTCTCGCTCTACAAGGTGATCTTCGTCACGCTGGAACTGCGCCATGCGCCGTGGATCGCCTGGATCAAGGATCTCTCGGCGCCCGACACCTCGTCGCTTTATAACCTGTGGGGCATTCTGCCCTGGGCCGCGCCAGAGCCGGGCTCGATCCTCGCGCTGATCTTCATCGGCATCCTGCCGCTTTGCCTTGGTGTGTCGATGTGGCTTCAGCAAAAGCTGAACCCGGCCCCGACCGATCCGACGCAAAAGATGATCTTTGCCTGGATGCCTTGGGTGTTCATGTTCATGCTCGGCAGCTTTGCCAGCGGGCTGGTGATCTACTGGATTGCCAACAACACGATCACCTTCACCCAGCAGTACCTGATCATGCGCAGCCAGGGGTATAAGCCGGATGTGTTTGGCAATATCCTGTCCAGCTTCAAGCGCGGCGGGGCCAAGGCCGAAGCGGACAAGAAGAAGTAATGGCAAAGGTCAGCGCCCTTTGGCGCCACCCCATCAAATCGCATGGGCGTGAGGCGCTGACCACCGTGACCCTGACCAGGGGGCAGGCGATGCCGTGGGATCGCCGTTGGGCCGTGGCGCATGACGCCGCTAATGTGCCCCCCGGCGAATGGGCCGCCTGTGTCAACTTTTCGCGCGGCTCGAAAACCGCTGGGTTGATGGCCATCAATGCCAGCAGCGATGAGGCGACCGGCACACTGACCCTTAGCCACCCGGACCGCCCCGACCTGACCTTTCGTCCCGATGACGAAGAGGACAGGCTTCTCGATTGGGTGCGCCCGTTGATGGATGCGAACCGCGCACAGCCAGCGCGCCTTTATAAACTCGAGGGTCGCGGAATGACCGATACCGATTACCCCTCGGTGAGCCTGCTTAATCTGGCGTCCAACACGGATTTGGCGGAGAAAATGGGCGTGGATGATATCTCTGCCCTGCGGTGGCGCGGCAATCTGCACCTTGAGGGTCTTGAGCCTTGGCAGGAATTTGACTGGATCGGTAAAACCATCAGGATCGGCACCGCAGAGCTTACGGTGAAAGAACCCATCAAGCGCTGCCTTGCCACCACCGCGAACCCCAAGACCGGCCTGCGTGATCTGGATACGCTGGACGCGCTGAACACGTATTGGGATCATCAGAACTTTGGCATTTATGCCGAGGTCACGACCACGGGCCGGATCACCGTGGGCGACAGCGTTAAGGTGCTATGATGCAGAAGCTTCCCTTTCCCATCGCCGACGAGCCCGATCACGCCACATCCGAGCTTGGCCGCAAGATGTTTGCCGGCGAGATCAACTTTCTCAAGGGCGTGGTTGATATGTCCGGCCTGCCGCCCGCTGACCGGCTTGAGGTGTGTTTTGCCGGACGCTCGAATGTCGGGAAATCGACGCTGATCAATGCGCTGACCGGGCGCAAGGCGCTTGCGCGGGCCTCCAACACCCCCGGCCGGACCCAGGAAATCAACTATTTCACCATGGGCGAGAGCCACTATCTTGTCGATTTGCCGGGCTATGGCTTTGCCAATGCGCCGGTTGCGGTGGTTCAGAAATGGCAGGCCCTGCTCAAGCAATACCTGTCCGGTCGCCAGACCCTGCGCCGCGCCTTCGTGCTTGTCGATGCGCGCCACGGCATCAAGCCCGTTGACGAAGAGATCATGAGCCTGCTCGACAGCGCCGCCGTGACCTTTCAATGCGTTTTGACCAAGACCGACAAGATCAAGGACGGTGACCGCGAGGCGCTTTTGGCGCAGGTGCGCAGCCGTCTTGCCCCGCATCCGGCGGCCTTTCCCGAACTTATCCTGACCTCCAGCGAAAAGGGCGAAGGCATCGCCACCCTGCGCGCCACCATCGCTACGCTGGAATAGCGCTCGCACGCGGGCACTTGCATGAGGGTCGACTTGCGGGGATAACCGCAAGGGCCAAGGGACAACAGAGATGAAGACCAGAGATATGAACCGCGATTGGATCGCCACCGCCCGCACCCTGTCAGAGGCGCTGCCCTATCTGCAGCGCTACACGGATGCGATTGTCGTCATCAAGCTTGGCGGTCACGCCATGGGCAGCGACGAGGCGATGGATACCTTCGCGCGCGATGTCGTTCTGATGCAACAGGTCGGCGTGAACCCGGTGATCGTGCATGGCGGCGGGCCTATGATCAACCAGATGCTCGAAAAGCTCGATATCAAATCCGAGTTCGTCAACGGCAAGCGTGTCACCGATGAGGCCACGATGGAAGTGGTCGAAATGGTGCTCTCCGGGCGGGTGAACAAACGCATCGTTCAGGCGATCAACCGTCAGGGCGGCAAGGCGGTCGGCCTCTCGGGCAAGGATGCCAACATGATCACCTGCGACCCTGCCAGCCCCGATCTTGGGCTTGTGGGTGACCCGAGCGAGATCAATGTCGATTTCCTGCATACCCTGTTCAACGATGATGCGATCCCGGTGATTGCGCCGCTTGGTGCGGGGCGGGGCGGCGAAACCTACAATATCAATGGCGACACAGCCGCCGGCGCGATTGCCGCGGCTCTCAAGGCGGACCGGCTTTTGCTGTTGACCGATATCGACGGGGTGCGCGATGCCTCGGGCCATGTCGTGACCGAGCTTACACCGGGCCAGATTCGCCAGATGACCGCCGATGGCGTGATCGCCGGCGGCATGATCCCCAAGACCGAAACCGCGCTTGCCGCGATTGCGGGCGGCGTGCGCGCCGTGGTGATCCTTGATGGCCGTGCGCCCAATGCCACGCTTCTGGAACTGTTCACCGAACATGGTGCCGGCTCGCTGATCCGCGCCTGAACCGGACATTTGCGCGACGGCGCACGCCGCGGCCTTGTGCGGCGGCGCAATTGCGCTAGGCTCTGGATCATGGAGCACGAAGCCCTCATTCGCCTGTCTGCCTTTACCGGCCTCTTCACCCTCTTTGCGGTGATCGAGGCCCTTGTGCCGCGCCGCGCCCGGACGCAACCGCGCAGCACCCGCTGGATCACCAATTGGGCCATGACCCTTCTTGATTCACTCACGCTGCGCCTGTTGGCGCTCGCGCTGCCCCTTCTCGCCGTGGGCGCCGCAGTGGACGCACAAACCAATGGCTGGGGCCTGATGAACGCGCTTGATCTGCCGCTCTGGCTGACGGTGGTGGCGACGGTGCTGATCTTTGATTTCGCCATCTGGGCGCAGCACCTGATCACCCACAAGGTGCCGCTTCTGTGGCGGTTTCACCGGGTGCATCATGCCGATCGCGATATCGACGTGACCACCGCGATCCGCTTTCACCCGGTCGAGATCGCCTTTTCCATGCTGCTTAAGATAGGGCTTGTTTATCTCCTGGGGCCGCCCGCCATCGGCATCATCCTGTTCGAGATCATCCTGAACGGCACCGCCATGTTCAACCACGCCAATATCCGCCTGCCGCTCTGGCTTGATGCGATCATGCGCCGGGTGCTGGTCACGCCGGATATGCACCGCGTCCACCATTCCGATATCCGCAACGAACATGACAGCAATTATGGGTTTTCCCTGTCAATCTGGGACCGGATGTTCGGCACCTATATCGCCCAACCGACCAAGGGCCATGACGCCATGACCATCGGCCTGCAATGGCAGGATGACCGCCCCTCACGGCTTGGCTGGTCGCTGACCCTGCCGTTTCGGAGTAAATGACAATGCATGACAGGCTAAGCGCCCTTGCCGCCGCCGTGCATCTTGCACCCTTCGGCGCGCTGCACCTGCGCCCCGGTGAACTGCCCGGCATGCAGAGTCTGATCCTGCTCGGGCCCGACGAGCCCGGCTTTTGGACGCATTTCACCGCCTCGCCCGAATACAGTGACGGCGCGCCTGACCCGATGAACCGCTGGTCAGAGCGGGTGATTGGCGATCTGGCCCGCGCTCTTGACGCAAGGGCCGTTTTTCCCTTTGGTGGCCCCCCCTATCAGCCCTTCATCGACTGGGCCAAACGCAGCGGGCGCGCGCATCTTTCGCCTGTAGGCCTTCTGGTGCATGACCGCGCCGGGCTGATGGTATCCTATCGCGGGGCACTGGCCTTTGCAGAGCGCATCCCGCTGCCGCCCGCCAGCCCTTCGCCCTGCGATACCTGCGCCACACAGCCCTGCCGTGACGCCTGTCCCGTGGACGCGTTGCAAGGCGATCATTATGACGTGCCGCGCTGCAAGAATGATCTGGACCGGCGCGAAAACGACTGTATGGATCAAGGGTGCGCGGTGCGCCGTGCCTGCCCCCTTAGCCAGAGCTATGGGCGACAGACGGCGCAATCCGCCTTTCACATGAGGGCCTTTCGATGACACGTCACCTGATCCTGATGCGGCATGCAAAATCCGACTGGGGAAGCGCCGGACAGCGCGACCATGACCGCCCGCTAAACGCTCGCGGCAGGGCCTCGGCCAAGGCGCTTGGGAAGTGGTTAGAGGCGCGCAAGCTCCTCCCCGACGAGATCCTGTGTTCCTCAGCCAAGCGCACGCAGGAAACCTGTGGCCTTATGGGGCTTTCGACGCCGCCCACACTCCTCAAATCGCTTTACCTTGCCGAAGCGCAAGAGATGCTTGCCGAATTGCAAGGCGCAATCGGCAAGACCGTCCTGATGATTGGCCATAATCCCGGCATCGCGGAATTGGCCGAAGATCTTGTGGCCGATCCCCCCGACCACGAGCGCTTTAATGATTATCCCACCGGCGCGACCCTTCTAGCGCGGTTTGAGATTGCCGATTGGGCCGACCTCAGGCCCGGCACCGCAGAGGTCGAGGCCTTCGTGATCCCCCGCGACCTGATCTGAGATCCCGCGCGCGATGCAGGCCCCACTGTTCATCGGATCAGAGATTTATCGCGGCTCAAGCTATGGCGCTCGCCATCCGCTCAGCATCCCGCGCGTGCCCACTGTCATTGACCTGAGCCGGGCGATGGGCTGGCTGACGCAGGCACAATATATCAACAGCCCCCGCGCCAAACCCTCCGCCCTGATGGCCTTTCATACTCCGCGCTATATCGCGGCCCTGCAAGCCGCCGAGACCGATGGCGCCGTCGGCCCTGAAACCCGCGCGCGCCATCAGCTGGGTACGCTCTCAAACCCGATCTTTGGCGAAATGTTTCGCCGACCCGCCACGTCGGCGGGGGGCTCTCTGCTGGCCGCAGACCTATTGGCGCAAGGCGGTGTGGTCTATAACCCCGGCGGCGGCACCCACCATGGCATGGCCGATCACGCTGGCGGGTTTTGTTATCTCAACGACCCGGTTCTGGCGATCAAGGCCTTCCTCGCGCAGGGGCTGGCACGTGTGGCCTATGTGGATATCGACGCGCATCACTGTGATGGTGTGGCGGCGGCCTTTCACGGCGAACCGCGTGTTTTGATGATCTCGACGCACGAGGCCCGCCGCTGGCCCTTTACCGGCGCGCTTGACGACCGCGCGGGCGCTCAGGCAATCAACCTGCCGCTGGCGCGCGGAACCAACGACAGCGGCTTTGCCATGGCCCTGCATGAGGTGATCCTGCCCGCTCTTCAGGCGATGCGGCCAGAGGCGATCGTGCTGCAATGCGGGGCCGATGCGGTCGCTGAGGACCCGCTGGCGCGGCTGGAGCTGTCCAACAACGCCCATTGGGCCACGGTCAAGGCGCTGCGTGCGCTCGCCCCGCGCTTTCTGGTTCTGGGTGGGGGCGGTTATAATCCCTGGACGGTGGGGCGGCTTTGGGCCGGGGTCTGGGCCACGCTGAACGGGCATCAGATACCCGCCCGCCTGCCCGAACCCGCCCGCGCGGTTCTCGCCGCCCTAAGCTGGACACGCCAGGGTGGCACGCGCCCCGATCATCTGGTCGATACCCTGCGCGATGCCCCACGCAACGGCGCGATTGACGATGATCTGCGCCACCAGATTGCACAGCTCAGGGCGCGCCAGAAGGCTTGGGTTTAATCCGCCTCTACGCCCCGCCCGCAAAAGCGATCACGGTAGGCCCCCGGAGGCATGCCAAGCGCCTGTGAAAACGCACGATGCATGGCCTGCTCGTTGCGAAACCCTGCCGCACGTGCCACCTGCGCCAGATTGCGCGCACCCTGATCAAGAAGGCTCCGGGCAAGATCAAGACGCAAGGTCATCACATAGGCTGACGGGCTTTGACCAAGATCACGCAGGAAATGCCGGTGCAACGTGCGATCCGTCATATTGGCGACCTCGGCCATGCGCCCCACCGTCCAACCGGCAACGGGATCATCGGCGATAGCCGCGCAAAGCGGCGCGATGCGCGGCCCGGTGCACTGTTGCGCCTGCAGCGGGCGGGAGTATTGCGTCTGGCCCCCCGAACGGCGCAGATAGACAACCATCTCGCGGGCAATATCAAGCGCAAGGGCGCTGCCATGGTCACGCTCGACCAGCGCAAGGATAAGATCGATCCCCGCCGTGACCCCGGCCGAACAGCAGATCGCGCCGTCAATGGTAAAAATCGCATCGGGGCGCCAGCGAACCGCCGGAAACCGCGCGCTCAGGTCAGGGCCGCGCACCCAATGGCTGGTGGCCTCCTTGCCATCCAACAGGCCCGCCGCCGCACTCAGCAGGCTCCCCGAGCAGATCGAGACAAGCCGGGTCTGGTGCGCGGCCTGTCGGGCCAATGTGGCGGGAAAGGCGGCGTCGCCAATCAGCGTATCCACCCCCGGCCCGCCCGGCACCAAAAGATCGCCGCGCGGCAAGTCCCCGGTGAAATCCAGCGTCGGCGACAGGCACAGGCCACTATCGGTGGCAGGGTTTGGCATATCCGGCATGGCCGCAAGCTGCACCCGGTAGAGCGGCTTTCCCGCAAGCGTGTTCGCAGTGGTATAGACTTGCACCGGCCCGGCAATATCCAAAAGCAAAGCCTGCGGAAATGTAACAACCGTAACAGGATAGGCGTCATGCATCAGATGCTGTCCGATTTTGATATCTTTACGTCATTCCGCCATCACCTGATTTCATCCAGACTAGCGCTGTCAAGCGCCGGAATGTCCGGCGCCCTCTAAAAAGGTAACCCAAAGAGCATGGCCAAACACTATATCACTCAGGTTCCCGGCACGCCGGTGCCACCCTCGCCAATTTCTCAGGCGGTGGTGGTTGGCAACACCTGTCACATCTCGGGACAGCTCGCGACCTACGACGACGGCTATCGCCCCGGCAGTGCGCACGAAGAGGCCGAGCGCGCGTTCGAGCTGTTGTTCCGCATCGTTGAACATGCGGGCTTTGAACGCTCTGATATCGTTTATGTCGACATCGCCTTCATCGACATGACCCGCGATGTCGCGGCCATAAACGCGCTTTATGGCGCGCTGTTCACAAACCCGCCCGCGCGCACGATTTATCAGGCCGCGGCATTGCCCTATGGCGCAAAGATCAAGGTGCAGGCCGTGGCGATGCGTGGCTGAAAAGCCGCAGACGGCTACGCGCCCACCAAACCCTATAACGCAGGCAACAGAAAAGGGACCGGCATGAAAACCGGTCCCCTGTTTCTTCTTGGCAAACATACTCAATCCCACATCGACAAACGGCGCAGGAGTGTCGGTTTAATGCCCCAGAATCTGGCTCAGGAACAACTTGGTCCGCTCGGATTGCGGGTTGTTAAAGAACTCTTCGGGTTCGTTCTGCTCCACGATCTGGCCCTGATCCATAAAGATCACACGATTGGCAACCTTGCGCGCAAAACCCATTTCGTGGGTCACGCAAAGCATGGTCATGCCCTCTTCGGCCAGCTCGATCATGGTGTCGAGCACCTCCGAGATCATTTCCGGATCAAGTGCCGAGGTGGGTTCGTCAAACAGCATGATGCGCGGACGCATGCACAAGCTGCGAGCAATCGCCACGCGCTGTTGCTGACCACCAGAAAGCTGACCGGGATACTTGTCGGCCTGCTCGGGGATCTTGACCTTTTCAAGGAAATGCATCGCGATTTCCTCGGCCTCTTTCTTGGGCGTCTTGCGCACCCAGATCGGGGCCAGGGTACAGTTTTCAAGGATCGTCAGATGCGGGAACAGATTGAAGTGCTGAAACACCATGCCAACCTCTGACCGGATCTTGTCGATATTCTTGAGGTCGTTGGACAGGATCGTGCCATCCACCGTGATCGAGCCTTTCTGATGCTGCTCAAGCGCGTTGATACAGCGGATCAGCGTCGATTTCCCCGAGCCTGACGGCCCGGCGATCACGATGCGCTCGCCCTGATAGACGGTCAGGTCGATATCGCGCAGCACGTGAAAGGACCCGTACCACTTGTTCATCTTGTTGATCTCGACGGCGACCTCGTCCGAGACGTTCAGTTGTTTTTCTGCGGCCATGATACTGGGCCTCCTTAACGATGATCGGTCTGAAGCTGACGCTCCAGCCACTGAGAATATTGCGAGATGCCGTAGCATGTGATGAAGAACAGAACGACGGCAAAGCCGAACAGTTCCCAATAGACGCCGTTCCATTCGGATGACGACAGGATCGGGCCACGGATCATCCCCACGATGTCGAACATCGAGATAACCGAGACCAGCGTCGTATCCTTGAACAGGCCCACCGCCACGTTGACGATCCCCGGGATCGAAATCTTGAGCGCCTGGGGCAGAATGATCAGCTGCATGGATTGCGCGTAATCAAGCCCCAGACTGTCGCCGGCCTCGTACTGGCCACGCGGCAGGGCCGCAAGACCGCCCCGGATCACCTCGGCGATATAGGCCGAAGAGAACATGGTGATCATGATGATCACCCGCAGGATCAGGTCAAAGTTTGTGCCTGGCGGCAGGAAATACGCCAGCACGACGTTCGCAACAAACAGCAGCGTGATCAAAGGCACGCCGCGAATGAACTCGATGAAGACCACGCAGATCCATTTGATGATCGGCATCGACGACTGACGCCCGAGCGCCAGCAGAATACCGAGGGGAACCGACAGCGACACACAGATCACGCCCAGCATCAGGTTGATCATAAAGCCGCCCATATCCCGCGATGGGATCGCCTCAAGCGCCATGATGTTTTCGAACGGTCCCGAGAGATATCCCGACACGATCCAGAATACCAAGGCCGCGACGAAGGACACGATTACCGCGATCCCGGCACTGGTCTTGACCATCTTGGTGTAAACGAAGGCACCGAACAGAACCCCCAGCAGGGCAAAGACCGGCGTGGACACAGGCCCGCCCCAGATAAGCCAGAAGGCGATGAACGGGTAAAGCCCGGTAAAGATCAGCATCTTGCGCGGAAACACCTTGCCGAACAAAAGCGGCGCGGCGGCAATGAACAAAAGCACAAAGGCCAGCCCCGGACGCCAGTAAAGCTCAGAGGGGTATTTGAAGCCGAAGAGCAATTGATTCCAGCGCTCGCTCAGCACCGCGAAACAGCCGCCGGTCTTGCCGTCAAGGATCTCGCGGCAAGCCGTCAGGCTCGGGCTGTCCCAGACGCCGTTAAAGAACCATGGCGCCGCAGAGGTGACGATCTGATAGACGACCAGAACGGAAACCACGGTCAGAAGGCTGTTGGCAGGAGACGAGAAAAGGTTCTCGCGCAGCCATTTCACAATCCCGGTGGACGCCAGCGGCGGCGCCGATTCCGGAAGCATTTCGGTGCGCACGAATCCGATTTGTTCATGTGACATGGCTCAGCGCTCCTTTAGTTTCATGCTGTTGTTGTAGACGTTCATCACCGCCGAAATCGCAAGGCTGATGGTGAGATAGAACAACATCAAAAGCAAAACCGCCTCGATCGCGCGACCGGTCTGATTGAGGGTGATCCCCCCCAGTGTGCCGGTCAGGTCCATATAGCCAACGGCGATGGCCAGCGACGAGTTCTTGGTCAGGTTGAGGTACTGAGAGATCAGCGGCGGGATGATCACCCGAAGCGCCTGCGGCAGGATCACAAGGTTCATGATCCGCTTGGGCCGAAGACCCAGCGACGCCGCCGCCTCGGTCTGGCCTTTTGACACCGCCTGAATACCGGCACGCACGTTTTCTGCGATAAAGGCCCCGGTGTAGATCGCCAAAGCGAACCACAAGGCAATCAGCGAACCGCGAATATGCAAGCCACCCTGAAAGTTAAAGCCCTTGAGTGCGGGATAGTCGAGCGAGATCGGCTGACCGAGGATGAAGAACATGATCAGCGTCGGCAAAACCAGAATGGCCAGCGATGGCCAGCCTGTCGGCAAAAGCTTACCGGTGTCATACAAAAGCTTGGTGGCATAGCGGCGGTACATGAAAATTCCGACGATCGACGCCAGGAAGGTCAGCACCACCACAAGCGATCCGCTGCCCCAGATCGGGGTCGGGGTATAGACGCCGCGATTGGTAAAGGCGACCGCATCCATGAACATGCTGGACGTCGCATTGTCGCCCCGAAACGCATTTGGCGGCGGCAGAACCGCCGTCATGATGGTGAAAATGATCAGGATCCAGATCAGAATCGGCACATTGCGGAATGCCTCGACATAGATCGCCATGAGCTTGCGAACGAGCCAGTTGGGCGACAAACGCAAGATACCTGCGGTCACACCAAAGATCGTCGCGGTGATGCAGCCGAGAAAGGCAACGATCAGCGTGTTGATCATCCCGACAAGGGCGGCGCGCATGTGGCTGGATTGGCTATCGTATTCAATCGGTCGCTGGTTGATGTCATAGCCTGCCGGCTCGCCAAGGAACGAATAAGAGATGTTCTGACCTTGCTCGGCAAGATTCTTGACAAGGTTGATGCCCAAAAACGCCATAAGCGCAATCAGAAGGGCAAGAGCGATAAATTGAAATGTGTAAGAGCGATACCGGGTGTCGTAGATCAGCATAGATAGCTGAAACGACGCCTTGGGAGGGTCGGTCATCGTTGTCATCTGGGATTTCCCTGTTGGTCGACCCTGATTTTTATCGGCATATTATGCCGTGGGCCGATTTTTAACTGGTCGCATAGTAAAAGAGGGCGCGGAATGTCCGCGCCCTCTTCTGGTCAGGTCTTAGCGGAAAGGCGGCGTGTAGAGAATGCCGCCATCGGTCCACTGAGCGTTCAGGCCACGGGCCAGACCGATCGGGGTTTTCTCGCCGATGTTCTTTTCGAACAGTTCGCCATAGTTGCCGCCAGCGGCAATCGCGCGCATGGCCCACTGGGCGTCAAGGCCGATCATCTCGCCAAGGTTGCCCTCGGTGCCAAGGATACGGTTCACTTCCGGGCTGCCGCCAGCGGCTGCGCCGAGTTCAGCGACGTTCGCGCTTGTGATGCCCATTTCTTCGGCCGCGATCAGAGCGTTCAAAGTCCAACGCGCGATATCACCCCATTCGTTGTCGCCGTGGCGCACGAGCGGGCCAAGCGGCTCTTTCGAGATGATTTCGGGCAGAATGACGTGCTCGGTCGGGTTTTCAAATGCCGCACGGGTCGAGGCAAGGCCCGACGCGTCTGTGGTATAGGTGTCGCAGGCACCGGCAAGGTACTGCTGCTGACCTTCAGCATTTGTTTCGATCGGAACGGGCTCGTATTCCATGTTGTTCTTACGGAAGAAGTCCGCAAGGTTAAGCTCGGTGGTGGTGCCGGTCTGGATACAAACGGTCGCGCCGTTCAGATCCTTGGCCGATGTCACGCCAAGCGCCTTGGGAACCATAAAGCCCTGGCCGTCGTAATAGTTCACGCCGACGAAATCGAACTTGAGGTCCGTGTCGCGCGAGAAGGTCCAGGTGGTGTTACGCGCCAGCATGTCGATTTCACCCGACGCCAGAGCGGTAAAGCGGGTCTTGCCGGTTGTCGGCACGAATTCGACGGCTGTGGCATCGCCCAGAACGGCGGCGGCAACGGCGCGGCACACGCCAACGTCAAAGCCTTCCCAAACGCCGTTGGCGTCGGGGGCTGCGAAGCCAACCAGACCTGTGGTCACGCCGCAGTTCAGCTTGCCGCGCGCTTTCACGTCATCCAACGTGCCGGCAGCAGCGGCGCCAGCAGCAAGGCCAGCGACAGTCAGCGCACCCAAAAATACGGTTTTTTTCATGTTTACCTCTTCCTGATTGTCCACCCTTCAAGAGTGGTTCGTTCGGCCCTGATTGGCCGGTGTCATACTGTTAATGGGGTGAGTGCCCCTATCAGTGCCCGCAAGTTTGTGTGGATTCATCACGAAACGTCAAGTCATAGTTCACGAAAAACACTGGCAAAACCAAGTGTTTCCCCTAGGTAAACCTCGGCTGGCGTGGCGCGGCACCGGCCCGCGAAATGTCATAAAAGCGCTTGGCGTGCAGAAAGTCACTTTCTTTCCGTGACGCCATGAAGAGCGCCTCTTCATCGCTACCCCATTGCTCTTGCTGCCAGGTTTCGTCCACCCGGGACAGCCCCCAGAGCGTTTCAGCCGGGTGCAAATCATGCAGGGCGGCAAAGCCGATCACCAGTGATCCGCTCAGACTCACGAGATCGTGAAACGCGGTAAGTGCCCAAGAATCCAGCGCTTCGACACGGTGATGCAGATGCGCAAGCGCCACCGGATCCTGGGGGAAATGCACAACTCCTACAACCGGAAGGAGTTTAACCCTAAGGGCCGAATCGGCCCAATCCAAGAGCGGGTCCCAGGCCTCGGCCTGACGCTGTCTCAATTCCTGGGGCGCTTCGGCCCGGTAACAGACAAGATCGGCATCGCCGTAATCGGCAATCATCCGGGCCACTTCGGCGTGCTGGCGGACGACCTTGTCGATCGCCGCATTGGCCGAGCGGGTATAGGGCATTTTCGACGGGTCGATCTTGTCGTCCACGCTGTCCCATTCCCGCGCGATTTCCTCGGCCAGGGCGCGGGTCGGCACCACCAAGGGCGCCTTGGCCGGGGTGCGCACGGGGCGCGCGTCAAGCTCTACGCCATAGCCGTCCGCTGCCTCGGTCACGGTTGCGGTTTTCCAGAACCGCTTGGCTTTCCATGCGCTCATCTCGTTATCTCCAAAGCTGATCAAGCAGGCCGGGCAAATCGCGGAAGTCGTTCAGGATCGCGCTCGCCGCGCCAAGCGCCTCGGGGGCGTGATAGCCCCAGCTTACGCCGATTCCCCGCACCCCGGCGGCACGCGCCATTTCCATGTCGAAACTGGTATCGCCGATCATAACCGCGTTTTCCGGCGCGACGCCGGTCTCGGACAGGGCCGCTTGAATCATCGAAGGGTGCGGTTTTGACGGGTGGTGGTCGCTGACCTGACGGGTGACGAACAGATGGCGAAGCGCGTGACCGTCCAATAGCTTGTCCAGCCCGCGCATGGATTTCCCCGTGGCCACGCCAAGCAGGGTTTCGGGCACCGCATGCAGCGCCTCAAGCGTGTCGCGCGCATGCGGATAAAGCGGTGAAGATGCCGCCACGCCCGATTGCGCCCGAAGGCCCATATAGGCATCCTTATAGGCCTGCACGATCTCGGCATGGGTCGTATCGGGCAAACCCGGCGCCAGACGCGGGATCGCCACGTCAAGCGACAGCCCGACAATCCCCAGAACCGCAGAATGATCCGGCGCCGGGTGATCCGCGCGCGCGAACGCATGGGTCATCGCCGCGACGATATCGCCCTGGCTATCGACCAGAGTGCCGTCGACATCAAAGATGACAAGCCGCAGCGGTGCCGTCATGCCATATCCTCAAGCGGGTCATCGGGGGCTTCGCTCGGGATCCATTGGAACATGTCCCAGGTGCGCTGCATATGCTCGGGCAAAGGCGCCGTGATATGCAGGACCGCCTTGCTGACCGGGTGCTCGATGGTAAGCGAGCGGGCATGCAGGTGCAATTTGCGGCTGATGTCGCCGCCAAGCTGTGCGCCCCAGCCATCACCAAGGTTTTCCTGCCCCGAGCCGCCGTATTTGCCGTCGCCGATGATCGGATGCCCGATCTCGGCCATATGCGCGCGAAGCTGATGGGTGCGCCCGGTGACCGGAATAAGCGCCATCCAGGCGGTGCGCCCGCCTGCGGCCTCGATCACCGCGTAATCGGTGGTGGCCGTCTTGGCGCCGGGGGTGGCGTCGACATCGCGCGGATGCACGCAGATCATCTTTTCACCCTCGCCCTTGGCACCATGACCGGGCGCCTTGACCAGGGCATAGCGGATCGTGCCGATCCGCGGGTTGGGCACGCCTGCGACAGCGGCCCAGTAGATCTTGCGCGTGGCGCGATGCCGGAACGCCGCCGTCAACCCGCGCGCCGCCTCGCGGGTGCGCGCCAAAAGCAGAACGCCCGATGTGTCCTTGTCGAGCCGATGCACCAGTTTCGGCTTTTCCTCCATCCCGAAGGTCAGTGCCTCGGCCATGCCATCGACATGGCGCGACTGCTTGCTGCCGCCCTGCACCGGCAGGCCGGGGGGTTTGTTCAGCGCAATGATGTGATCGTCGCGATAGATCACACAGGACTGGATCATCCGCGCGTCTGCGGCACTGACCCGCGAGATATAAACCTCGGGTTTGTCGCCCGGTCTTGGCAGCGGCGGAATGCGCACCTGCTGGCCCGCCACAAGCCGCGTGGCCGGTTTGACCCGCCCGCCATCGACGCGGAACTCGCCCTTGCGGCAAAGCTTTTCGATCTGGACCTGCCCCAGATGCGGGAATATGCGCCGCAACCAGCGGTCCAGCCGCTGATCGCCATCATCCACCGCGACCGTTAATATCTGTACGCTGCTCATGCCCATACCATCCGTGCCAGCCATACCCCGAGAACGAGCGCCGCCAGAGACAGCGTGACCGACAACAGCACATAGGCCGCCGCCGCGCCGAACTGTCCCCGCTCGAAAAGGGTATAGGCCTCAAGTGAAAAGGCGGAAAACGTTGTGAAACCGCCAAGAATTCCGGTCATCACAAACGGATTGAGATGACCAAGATCGCGGTGGAAAGAAAGGACCATGAAAACCCCCATCAGGAAAGAGCCCAGAACATTGACAGTGATCACGCCCAAGGGAAAGCCGGGCCCGTTCACGCGCAACAGCGCAAGGGTCGCACCATAGCGCAGGCTGGCACCGAGCGCACCGCCAATCGCCACCTGAAGAAAGCTTGTCATCATGGCCGCGTCTGTCGCGCGCGCGCCCTTGATTGTCAAGCTGAACGCGCCCATAGCGCAGCGTCGCGCGAATGGCAGGGGCAGGATGCCTCCGGCGGGAGTATTTCGGGAAAGATGAAAATGGGCCCGGGGTCGAGCAGGGTCTTTTGCCCATGACCCAAGGCCGCTAGGGTGCGCGTGATCAAATGCCGTTGAGGACATGACATGACCAAGCTGCCCGAGCCGCTGACATTTTTGCGCGACCTGTTTGACCGGGCCGTGGCCGTGGCCGATCCGATGCAAAGCCTGCATCGCGCCCTGCCGCCACGCCCCGAGGGGCGACTGGTGGTGATCGGTGCCGGCAAGGCCAGCGCGCGCATGGCCGAGGCGGTCGAGGCCGTCTATGGCCCCTGCGAGGGTTTGGTGATCACGCGCTATGGCTACGCGCGCCCCTGTCAGGGGATCGAGATTGTCGAGGCCGCGCATCCGGTTCCGGATGAGGCCGGGCTTGCCGCGACCGCGCGGATGATTGGTCTGGTGGCGGGGCTTGGTGAGGGCGACATGGTGCTTGCACTGATCTCTGGCGGGGCCTCTGCGCTTTTGGTGCAGCCTGCGGGCGAGATGACATTGGCCGAGAAACAGGCGGTGAACGCAGCGCTTCTGGCCTCGGGGGCGCCGATTGGCCAGATGAACGTGGTGCGCAAGCATCTGAGCCGGGTCAAGGGCGGGCAGCTGGCCGCCGCCGCCTATCCGGCGCGTCTTTTGGCGCTGATGATTTCGGATGTGCCGGGCGATGATCCGGGCCAGATCGGATCGGGCCCGACTGTGGGCGAGACCAGCACCCCTGCGGATGCGCGCGCGATTCTCGAGCGGTTTGGGATCGAGGTGCCAGAGGCAGCGCAGGCGGCATTGGCGGGGCAAAGCGGGGTGATCGCCCCGGAAGACATCCGCCTGAGCAAGGTTGAGAACGTGATTTACGCCGCGCCCTCGCAATCTCTGGCCGCCGCCGCCGATCTGGCGCGCGAGCACGGGATCACGGCGCAGAGCCTCGGCGATGCGCTTGAGGGTGAAGCGCGCGACGTGGCGCGCACCCATGCCAAAGCAGCGCTTGCGGTGCAGGCGAGCCTTGGCGCGGGGGCCACGCCGGTGCTTTTGCTATCCGGCGGCGAGTTGACCGTAACCCGGCGCGGCGACGGGATCGGCGGGCCAAACGCCGAATATGCGCTTGCATTGGCACTGGCGCTCGACGGCGCGCCGGGCATTCATGCGATTGCCTGTGACACAGACGGCGTTGATGGCGCCGCAGAGGTGGCCGGGGCGGTGATCGGGCCGGATACGCTGAGCAAGGCGCGCATGGCGGGATATGATCCGCAAAAGGCGCTTGCCGCGAATGATGCACACGGATTTTTCGGGGCCATCGGTGATCAGGTGGTGACCGGCCCGACCCTGACCAATGTCAACGATTTCCGCGCCATTCTGATTTCACCGGCCTGACGTCAGATCGCGGTACGCGAGACCCGGTAAAATTGAGTCGCGTCTCGTTGCGGGATTTGCAACACTGGGGGTAGTCTAAGCAAGAGGACCACCCATGCGCCGAAGATGTTTCATCGCCGCTGTTTTGGCAACCACGCTGGGGCCCTGCCTGCCCGTCGCGGCGAGCCCCACCTCTGCCACGGCAGAGGAGATTTCCACCCTTCTGACCGGCAACACGATTGTCGGCACATGGTCCGGCACCCGCTATCGCCAGTATTTCGATGCCAATGGAACCACGGCCTATGCAACCGAAGGCGGGCGCGCCGATGAAGGTCGCTGGCGGGTAAATCAGGACACCAACGAATACGAAAGCTGGTGGCGCAGCACCGGCTGGACGCCCTATCTTTTGGTGCGCACCGATGACGGCGGCTATGCTTGGGTGAACGGTGACCGGCTTGAATCCTTCGAGGTCCTGAAGGGCAAGCAACTCGACTGGTGACGCCGCCGCGAGGCGTGCTGTCGCGCGCGAACAGCCGCCCCTAGCGCAGATCGGGCAGGCCGATTCCGGTGGATTCGAACCCGCCATCGACGGCGATGATCTGGCCGGTCACATAGCTGGCCTTGTCCGAACAAAGGAAGGTGATCACCGAGGCGATTTCATCCTCGGTGCCATAGCGGTTCAGCGGAATGGCATCGTGATAGGCCGCGATGATCGCGGGGCTGTGCACGGCCATGGCAAGCTTGGTCGCGACCGGCCCCGGACAGACGCAATTGGCGCGCACACCGAATTCGCCCAACTCCGCCGCCTGCTGCTGGGTCAGGTGCTTGACCGCCGCCTTAGAGGTGCCATAGGCCACCCTGAGGGTCGAGGCGCGCAGACCCGAAATCGAGGCTATATTCACAATTGCGCCGCGCGCGGCACACAGCCCCTCGCGCAGGGCCTGACTTGTCAGGAACACCCCATCCAGGTTGGTCTCCATCACCGTGCGCCAGCGGGCAAAATCGGTCTCGGCAATCGGGCCGAAATCGGCAACGCCGGCATTGTTGACCAAAGCATCGACGCTCTCGCTGGTGGCGGTGACATGCGCCGCCATCTGCGCCACCTGATCGGGCTGTGACACATCGCACACCACCGGATCAACCCCCACAAGCCCAAGCGCGGCCTGTTCAAGCGCCGGTTCGTCCCGGTCGACCATAACCACGCGCCAGCCCTGATCGAGGAACTGCTTGGTGGTGGCAAGGCCGATCCCGCGCGCGGCCCCTGTGACGATGACGGTTTTCATGGCTGGCCCCTCCGGTGGTCTCATTGCCCCGGAGCTTACGCCGGATTTGCAGGTCTTGACCATAAGGCTTGAGCGGAATTGCAAATTCCGACAGGGTGGCGGGAAAAAGGGTGGCCCCGTGATGCATAAAACCGAAAACCTGCGCGATCTGATGACCGGCTGGCGACACGATTTCCATCGCCACCCCGAGCTTGAGTTCGATCTCGGCCATACCGCCGCGCGGGTCGCGGACTTGCTGCAAGGCTTTGGCCTTGAGGTGCATACCGGGATCGGCCAAAGCGGCGTTGTCGGCGTTTTGCAAAAGGGCAATGGCACCCGCAGCATCGCCATTCGCGCCGATATGGATGCCCTGCCGATCACCGAGGCGAACGGATTTTCCCATCGCTCGACCAACCCCGGCAAGATGCATGCCTGCGGTCATGACGGGCATATGGCGATGGCCCTTGGAGCGGCGAAATACCTTGCCGAAGCGGGGAATTTCTCGGGTCGCGTTATGTTTGTCTTTCAGCCCAACGAAGAATTCGGTGAAGGCGCCGCCGCAATGATCGCCGACGGCCTTTTTGACCGTTTCCCGGTGGATGAGGTCTATGGCATCCACAATATTCCGGGGCTGGCGGTGGGCACCTTCGCCACCCGCGCCGGGCCGATCACCGCCGCTGAATCGCTGTTTGAAATCGAGATCACCGCGCGTGGGGGCCATGCCGCCCTGCCGCATATGGGCGTCGATGCGATCACCGTGGGCGCCGAACTTGTGACCGCGCTGCAAACCATCGTAGCGCGCAAGCTTGACCCGGCGCAAAACGGCGTGGTTTCGGTCACCGAATTCGTCACCGACGGGCGGCGCAATGTCTTGCCCGGGCGCGCCACGCTGCGCGGGGATTGCCGCGCGCTGACCCCCGCCACCAACACCGCGATCGAGGCCGCGATGCGCCAGATCGTGGCGGGCATTGCGGCCGCGCATGGCGTCACCGCCACGGTTTCTTATAACACGTTGTTTCCGCCCACCATCAACGCGCCGCAAGCGGCCCGCGCCGCCGCCGAGGCCGCAAAGGGTGTCGCCGATGCGGTGGATGGCGATTGCCCGCCCAAGCTTTTCTCGGAGGATTTCGCGCATATGGCGGCGGCCGTGCCGGGGGCTTTCGTGCTGATGGGCAACGGGGGTGAGGAGGGCCATGCGCAACCGCTGCATTCCGCTGATTACGATTTCAACGACGCGGCTCTCGTGCCGGGATCCTCCTTTTGGGTGGCCTTGGCCGAGCAGCAGCTGAAAGGAGCCGCCGATGTATAGCGCCCGCATGAACGCGCTGCGTGCGCGCATGACCGAGGCCGGGATCGACGTGGCGCTGATCACCGATGATGACAACGTTTATTACCTCAACGGGTATTACGACTATCTGCATATGGAATTTGGCCGCCCGACGATTTTGATCGTGCCGCGCGAGGGTGACACCCTTTTGATCACGCCGGTGATCGACCTGGCGATGGCCGAAGCCGCCGCAAAGGTGGATCGGATAGCGGCCTGGAATGATGGTGCGGGCGAGGAGTGGCGCGCCGAACTGCCGGGCGCCCTGAAAGGCGCGGCCTCTGTGGCGATTGAACCCGATCACATGCCGCCGCTTGTGCGCGGTTACCTCGGTACGCTGGTCGAGGGCACGAGGCTGGGCAATGTCACGCCCTTGCTCGCCGATATGCGGATGATCAAGACGCCGCAGGAATTACAGCCTGCCCGCCACGCCGGAGAGGTCGCCACCGCGATGATGGCCGCCGGGCGCGCCGCGATTGGCGCGGGCGTGGCGGAATTCGAGGTCGCCCTTGCCACGACGCAGGCGGGCACGCGCAAGGCCGCCGCCTTGCTGAGCGCGCATTATGACGATGCCGATATGTCGCCCAACACGCATTTCCTGCAGATCATGGCCTCTGGCCCCGAGATCACCAAAACCCACCACCGCGCCAGCACGCGGGTGATGCAGCGCGGCGAGCCGGTGTTTTTGTGCTTTTGCGGCATGACCAATTTTCACCGCTTCAAGCTTGGCTTTGACCGGACCTTCTGGATCGGCGAGATCGCGGATACATCACAGGCCGCCGTCTATGAGGTCGCCCTTGCCAGCCAACAGGCCGCGCTTGCCGCCCTGCGCCCCGGTGTAAGCGCCGAAAGCGTGCACGCCGCCTATGCAGAGGTCATTCAGGGCGCGGGATACGACTATCCCTTCCGCTGCGGGCGCGCGACCGGGTACAGCTTTCTGGAAAAGCCACAGCTTGTGACCGGCGATAGCACGATCCTGCAACCGGGCATGGTGCTTGCGGTCGATGGTTCTGTCAGCGTCGCGGATTTCCGCGCGCAGGTCGGTGACAGCTTTATCATCACCGAGGGTGGCTATGAGCCAATCACCGAGCACCCCAAGACGATTGAGGATGTCATTCTTTGAGGTTAAGCGGCCAAGGCCGACCTGCGGCGCGGCGAATTCTTGCCCCGGTGTCGTCAACGGTCGGCCGGTGCTAGCTGGCCCCGGCACCGTCGATGAGGGCCTGAAGGATCGCCTTGGCGCTATCCGAATCCCAATGCGCATCCCCTTGCAGGCGGGCGATTTCGCGCCCTTCAGGGTCGATGATCAAGGTGATCGGAAGGCCGAAAATCCCCATTTGCCGCGCCAGGGCGCTTTTGGGGTCGCGGTGCAGCGGCAGGTTGTCGACACCTATTTCGTCAAAGAATTTCTGCATCGCCGTGGGCGCGTTGCGGCCCGTGGCAATGGTCACGACCTTGAAGTCGTCTCCGCCCAAAGCGGTTTGCAGGTTGGACAGCATCGGCATTTCAACCCGGCAGGGCGCGCACCATGTGGCCCAGAAGTTCAGCAGGATATATTGCCCGCGATAATCGGCCAGCGTGCCGGTGCCGCCCTCGCCGCGTTCAAAGGCGGTGTCGGGCACGGTTTCGGGCGCGCTGTGGAAGTTCAGCTTTTTCATGTCGCCATCGCGCAAGGCCTCAAGCGTTGCGGTTGTCGGGCTTTCGGCAAAGCCGGCATTTGCACCAAGGGCGAGGGCCATATAAAGGACGATCTGACGAATGATTTTCATAAATCCCTCCGAAGGGCGTGAACGATGACTGACAAGACCTCGAACCAGATGTGGGGCGGCCGCTTTGCCGCCGGACCGGATGCGATCATGGAGGCAATTAATGCTTCGATCGGATTCGACAAGCGGATGGCGGCACAGGATATCGCCGGCTCCAGGGCCCATGCCGCAATGCTGGCGGCAACAGGTATCGTCAGTGATAGTGATGCAAACGCCATGAGGGAAGGCCTTCTCACGGTCTTGTCAGAGATCGAGGGCGGAACATTCGAGTTTTCGACCGCGCTTGAGGATATTCACATGAACGTCGAGGCGCGTCTGAAGGATATCATCGGTGAACCGGCGGGGCGGTTGCACACAGGCCGCTCGCGCAACGATCAGGTGGCGACGGATTTCAAACTCTGGGTGCGCGATCAGCTTGATGCGGTGGCCGCTGCGCTTGAGGCGCTGATCCGGGCGCTTTTGACACAGGCCGAGGCGGGCGCCGATTGGGTGATGCCGGGGTTCACCCATTTGCAGGTGGCCCAGCCGGTGACCTGGGGCCATCACATGATGGCCTATGTCGAGATGTTCGGTCGTGACCTGAGCCGGATTCGCGACGCGCGCGCGCGGATGAACGAATGCCCGCTCGGGGCGGCGGCCCTTGCAGGCACGTCGTTTCCGATTGATCGCGAGATGACGGCGCGCGATCTTGGGTTCGACCGGCCGTCGGCGAATTCCCTTGATGCGGTGAGTGATCGCGACTTCGCGCTTGAATTTCTGGCTGCGGCCAGCATCAGCGCCATGCACCTGAGCCGGATGGCCGAGGAATTGGTGATCTGGTCAAGCGCGCAGTTCCGCTTTGTGATGTTGTCGGACCGGTTTTCGACCGGGTCAAGCATCATGCCGCAAAAGAAAAACCCCGATGCCGCCGAATTGATCCGCGCCAAGGTGGGCCGGATTTTCGGGGCCAACGTGGCCTTGATGATGGTGATGAAGGGCCTGCCGCTGGCCTATTCCAAGGACATGCAGGAAGACAAAGAACAGGTGTTTGACGCTGCCGACAACCTTATGCTGGCGCTCGCGGCGATGGAAGGCATGGTCAAGGATATGGCCGCCAACCGCCCCAGCCTTGAAGTGGCGGCGGCCAGCGGGTTCAGCACGGCTACCGATCTGGCGGATTGGCTTGTGCGGGTGCTGGATATGCCGTTCCGCGACGCCCACCACGTCACCGGAAGCCTCGTGGCCATGGCCGAGGCCAAGGGCTGTGATCTGCCGGACCTGAGCCTTGAGGACATGCAATCGGTGCATGGCGAAATCAGCGTATCGGTCTATGATGTGCTTGGGGTGCATAATTCGGTGGCCTCGCGGCAAAGCTATGGTGGTACCGCGCCGGTGCGGGTGCGCGAACAGATCGCCCGCTGGAAAGAGAGGTTGGGATGATAAAACAGGTTCTGGCAGTGCTTGCGCTTTTGATCGTGGCAGGCTGTGGTGTTGACGGCGAGCCGGTGCGCCCGTCGCTTGGCACCAACATCGGCGTCAGCAGCAACGGCGGTGTGCGCGCCACGACCAGTGTCGGCGCGGTGCTTGGCAATGTGAATGTCGGCGTGGGCCTTGGGCTTTGAGGTGGATTTTTCTGGCCCTCGCGGTTTGGGGCACGATTCATCCGATGGCCTATTTCCTGCAGTGGTTCGGCGAGAATGGCTATGACCTCATGGGCATGGTTGGTGCATGGCACGCGAATGCGGCGTCAAGCGGGCTTGTCTGGGATCTGACAATTGCGGCGATTGCGCTGACGGTGTGGATTGCGGCGGAGGTGGTCAAGCGGCGCATGTGGCTTGGCCTGATCGCAATTCCGGCGACGTTTTGCATCGGCGTCAGCTGCGGCCTGCCGCTCTATCTTTATTTGCGCGCACGTCCGGGTGGGCAGGGCGGAATTTGAGTATTTTTGGAAAGATGAAAGTCGGTTTTTGTATCCATGTCATTGGGTCAAGCCGACGGAGTTTGGGGTAGGTCGATGGATCATTTCAATTATCAAGGCGGCGAGTTGTGTGCCGAGGATGTGCCGGTGGCCGAGATCGCGGCCGCGGTGGGCACGCCGTTTTATTGCTATTCGACGGCCACCCTGACGCGGCATTTCAGGCTGTTTGACGAGGCATTGGCCGGGATGGATCATCTTGTGTGCTATGCGATGAAGGCCGCCAGCAATCAGGCGATCCTCAGGACGCTGGCAGCACTTGGGGCCGGAATGGATGTGGTGTCGGGCGGCGAATATGCCCGCGCGCGCGCCGCCGGTGTGCCCGGCGAGCGGATCGTGTTTTCCGGTGTCGGCAAGACCCGCGACGAGATGCGCATGGCGCTCACGGGCGGCATTCGCCAGTTCAACGTGGAAAGCGAGCCCGAGATGACGGCGCTCAATGCCGTGGCGCTTGAGCTTGGGGTGAAGGCGCCGATCACCATTCGCGTGAACCCGGATGTCGATGCCAAGACCCATGCAAAGATCGCCACCGGCAAGTCAGAGAACAAGTTCGGCATTCCGATTTCGCGGGCCCGAGAGGTCTATGCCGAAGCCGCCGCGATGCCGGGGCTCGAGGTGATCGGGATCGACGTGCATATCGGCAGCCAGCTGACCGAGCTTGAGCCGTTCCGGCAGGCCTATGAGAAGGTGGCCGAATTGACCGAGACGCTGCGCGCCGAGGGGCATGATATCCGGCGGCTTGATCTGGGCGGGGGCCTTGGCATTCCTTATACCCGAAGCAACGATGCGCCGCCCCTGCCGACCGATTATGGCCGGTTGATCAAGGAAACGCTGGGCCATCTTGGCTGTGAGATCGAGATCGAGCCGGGGCGTCTTGTGGTGGGCAATGCCGGCATTCTGGTCAGCGGTGTGATCTATGTGAAATCCGGCGAGGGGCGCGATTTTCTGATCCTCGACGCGGCGATGAACGATCTCATTCGCCCGGCGATGTATGACGCGCATCACGATATCGTTCCGGTGGTTGAACCGGCCCCCGGCGTCGAGCAGGTGCCTTATGACGTGGTTGGCCCGGTCTGCGAATCAGGCGATACCTTCGCCAAGGGGCGGATGATGCCGCCGGTCAAGGATGGTGATCTCGTGGCGTTTCGCAGTGCCGGAGCCTACGGCGCGGTGATGTCGAGCGAGTATAATACGCGGCCTCTGATCCCCGAAGTTCTGGTGCATGGGCGTGAATTTGCCGTGATCCGCGCAAGACCAACCTTTGACGAGATCATAAATCGAGATACCATCCCTGAATGGCTTTGACGCGATGGGCGCGTCGGGCCGAGGAATGGTGCGGCGCATGCCAAAGACGCAAAACCCCCTGACGCCGGTTCTGGCCCGGTTGCGGCGGCCCCTTAGCCTGACGTGGGCGGGGCTGATCGCAGAGCGGCTTGTGCGGGCATTCTGGCCGGTCTGGAGCCTTTTGGCGGCGGGCGCGGCGATGCTCATGCTTGGTCTTCAGGACATTGCGCCGGTCGAGGTGGTCTGGTCGGTTCTCATGCTGGGCGGGCTGGCGGTTCTGGTATTTGCATTGCAGGGCGCGCGGCGGTTTCGCTTTCCGCGCCGGGCCGAAGCGCTTGCGCGACTGGATGAGGCCCTGCCGGGGCGACCCTTGGCGGCGCTGGCGGATGAACTGGCGATTGGCGCGGGTGATCCCGGATCGCAAGCCTTGTGGCAGGCGCATCTGGCGCGGATGGCGACGCGTGCCGCAGAGGCGAAAGCGGTCGAACCCGACCTGAAACTGTCACGACAAGACCCGTTCGGTTTGCGTTACATCGCCCTCTTGGGGCTGGTGGTGGCGCTTTTGTTCGGCTCGGTCTGGCGCGCCGGATCGGTGGCGCAGATGGTGCCGGGCGGCAGCAATGGCGCGGCGCTTGCCGGCGGCCCCACGTGGGAGGGCTGGGTTGAGCCGCCCGCCTATACCGGCCTGCCGAGCCTTTATCTCAACGATCAGGACGAGACCTTGCGCGCGCCGGTCGGCAGCCGCATCACGCTAAGATTTTATGGCGAGGTCGGCGCGCTGAGCCTTGCCGAAACGGTGTCGCAGCGGACCGAAAATATCGGTGCGGCAACCGATGCGGAGCATCGCTTTGATCTGCGCCAGAGTGGCGAAATGCGGATTGATGGCCCCGGCGGGCGCCGCTGGCAGGTCGAGGCCACGCCGGATATGGCGCCGATGGTGAGCCTGTCGCAAGAGGGCGCAAAGACCGCCTTTGACGGGCAGATGAGCCAGCCGTTTCAGGCCAGCGATGATTACGGCGTGACCGGCGGCCGCGCGGTTTTTGCGCTTGATCTGGCGCAGGTCGATCGCCGCTACGGGCTTGCCGTCGTACCGGAACCGCGCGCGCCGATCGAGCTTGACCTGCCGATGCCGATTGCAGGCGACCGCGCCGAGTTTGTCGAAACCCTGATCGAGAACCTGTCAGAGCACCCTTGGGCGCATCTGCCGGTGGTGCTTGATGTGCGGGTCGAGGATGCGATCGGCCAGCAGGGCATGGCAGAACCGATGCAGATGACACTTCCGGCGCGGCGGTTTTTCAATCCGCTTGCTGCGGCGGTGATCGAACAGCGCCGTGATCTTCTGTGGTCGCGCCAGAATGCCCCCCGCGTGGCACAGGTGTTGCGCGCGGTTTCGTACAAGCCGGGCCCGAACCTGTTTCGCTCCGAGGCGGCCTATCTGCGGATGCGGGTGATCCTGCGGCGGCTAGAGGCGATGACGGCGAGCGATGGTCTTGACGGCGATGAGCGCGACGAGATTGCACAGGCGCTCTGGGATCTGGGCGTGTTGCTTGAGGATGGCGATGTCGGTGACGCGCTGGAGCGGATGCGTGCGGCGCAGGAACGCCTGAGCGAGGCGATGAAGAACGACGCCAGCGAAGAGGAAATCGCCCGCCTGATGCAGGAATTGCGCGATGCCACGCAGAATTATCTTCGTCAGAAGATGCAGCAGGCACAGCGCGAAAACCCCGAACAGGGTGATCAGCAGAGCGCCGAGAACACCATGCAGATGACCCAGCAGGATCTGCAGGACATGATGGACCGCATCCAGGAATTGATGGAACAGGGCCGCATGGCCGAGGCGCAGCAGGCGCTGGAAGAGTTCCAGCAGATGATGGAAAACATGCAGGTCACCCAGGGCCAGACTGGCCAGTCGCCGGGGCAAGAGGCGATGGAGGGGCTGGCCGATACGCTGCGCGAGCAGCAGGGCCTGTCGGATCAGGCGTTCCGCGATTTGCAGGAACAGTTCAACCCCGGTGCGCAATCGGGTCAGTCGCAGGGCAATGAGGGCCGCAATGGCGGTGAGGGCCGCGGCCAGAGCCATGACGGCCGGCAAGGCCAGGGCGGCGGCGAAGGCGGCGAACAACCGGGGCAGGGCGGCGGCGAACAGGATCATGACGGCGAGGGCGAAGCCGGATCGCTGGCCGAGCGGCAAGAGGCGCTGCGCCAGGAGTTGGAGCGCCAGAGTCAGGGCCTGCCACAGCTTGGCGGCGAGGCCGGAGAGGCCGCGCGCGAGGCGCTTGAACGCGCCGGTCGCGCCATGGAAGGCGCCGAAGAGGCGCTGCGCAATGACGATCTTGCCGATGCCATCGACAATCAGGCCGAGGCGATGGATGCGCTGCGCGAGGGCATGCGCAACATGGGCGAGGCGATGGCCGAACAGCAAAACCCCGGCGGGCAGGGCGAAGCCTTTGGCGAGGCGGGCGAACAACAATCTGACCCCCTGGGCCGCAACCCCGGTCAGGGCCGTCAGGCGGGCACGCAGGATGATCTGTTGCAGGGCGAGGATGTCTATCGGCGCGCCCGCGAATTGCTTGACGAAATTCGCCGCCGCTCTGGCGAGGGTGCGCGCCCGGATGTCGAGCTGGAGTACCTCAAGCGGCTGCTGGAGCGGTTCTAGCACCGCGCGATTACCGCAAACCGGGCGCTAAAACGAAAACGGCCGCGCAATGATATGCGCGGCCGATGTCTTTTGCGATCTCGGGGTTTACTGAGTGGCGGTGTCGACGATGGAGCGCCAGCTTTCTTCGTTGGCAGCGATCCAATCGGCAGCCACATCGGCCACCGGGCGGCCATCACGCTCGACTTCGACCATCAGCGCCTGCTGTTGCTCGTTGCTGATCTGATAGGCTTCGAGGATTTTGTAGGCGGCGGGCCATGTGCGCTTGAAGTCCTTGACGACGGCCTTGACCACCTCGGTGCTGACGAAATCGCAATCCCCAACCTCGTTCGGGTTCGCGCCCCATGCCGGGTTCTCATGGCACTCGGCCTCGCCTGCGGGCATTTCGACAAAGCGCAGGTCATAAGCGGCAACGGCCCAATGCGGGCTCCAGAATGTCGCCAGAATCGGCGTTTCATTCTTGCTGGCGTTGACCAGAGCATCGACAAGCGCCTCTTCCGAGGCTGCAGGAGTGGCGGTAAAGGGCAAATCGAACGCCGTCATCAAATCGGCGCCGGGGCCTTCCCAATCTTCGGGGTAGTCGAGCAATTCCGCCGCGCCATTGGTGGCAAAGGCATCGGCGCAGCTGCGCAGCGCTTCCCAATTGGGCAGGCCGGGGCATTTTGCCTCCATATGGGCGGGATAGGCCAGACCCTCTTTCGGGGAAATGCCAAGGTCGCCGATCTCGACGATATCCTTCGAGCGCAGGTAATCGGTAAAGCGGATCACCGCCGTGGCCCGCCAGATTTCAAGCGCGCCGTCGACGTTGTCCTTGATCATTTCGCGGAACATCGCGTCGTATTCGACAGGCACATATTCAACTTTGTAGCCAGCGGCCTCAAGCATATCTCCTGCGATATGGGTGGTGATCTGTTGCCCGGTCCAATCATTGATCGCCAGTTTGATCGCCTTGTCGGTAGCGCCCAATTCAACCGCAAAGGCGGGCAGGGCAAGGCCGGTAAGGGCAATCGCTAGACAGGTGGATTTCATTATACGCTCCAAATAAAGTTATAAATAACTGTTAATAAAAGATATTAATTTTTACCCTTAACGCAACCCGCCCAAAAACCCGCCATCTGGATTGCGCTTGCGTGCTACGGATTACGACACGTTTACGTATGCCATTAAACGATTCACCATCACCCGAGCAACTGCCAATGAGCCAGAATCACTCAGATGTGACTATGTGATTTCCCTTAGCAATGTTTCGACCTGCTCCAAAACTGTTTGGACGGCCTCAAGTGAAAGATCGGGCGGATAGCCGTATTTCTTGAGAATGCCTTTTACCAAAATGCGCATCCGTGCCCGGGCGCTCTCTTTCTTGTGCCAGTCGACAGTAGCATTTTTGCGCACCTGCTCCAGCAGCTCATGAGCGATGAGGCGAGCGGTCATTCGCTGCATCCACGAACTGAACCTATGTCGGAGCTGGAAGCTGTCATTCGACCGGCGTGATTACAGGATACCTTATGCGTGGTCGCATGACCGTGATGCCGCTATAGGGTCTGGTTGGTCTGTCTTACCCAAACTAGGCACAGACTCATCGGTTACCACTTGCGCTATGCCTCCAACTCGCCTTCCCAGATGCCGCGCCGGACCAGATCCCGCGCGACGTCCAGCGTCACTTGGGCGATGGCGCGGCAGGCCCGGCTGCTTTTGCGAGCGGGGTTACTAGCCAGATAGACGGGGCGCACCATGTCCGGATCGCATATCGGCGATTTGACGAGATCGCCACGCGTGGCGAAATCATGTGCAGCGGCGGGGGCAAAGATGGCATAGCCTGATCCGCGCGCGACCAACTCCTTAATCTGGGTCATCGCGTCCATTTCGACCGTCACGTTCAGCTTTACACCGCGCGGTTGGGCGTAATCCTCGATCGTCTTTCGCAGGCCGTGCAACGGACTGGGAAGGATCAGCTCCAGCTTTTGCAGGTCGCGCAGGCGCACCGGCGTTCCGGGGGGCGTATCCAAGGGCCATGCATCCGGGGCAGAAAAAAAGAACAAACGCTCATTCAGGACATGGATTGTACGGAAATGATCGGCCCTCGCCAAGTCGTAGATAAAACCGATATCGACTGTCCCGTCATCGATCCACGTCTTGATGTAGCCACTCATCGCTTCGATCGCGCGCAGACGAAGATCCGGGAATTCGACGCGCACAGTTTCGGCCAGAGGCACGGACATGACCATCGAAACGGATGACGGCATCCCAAAGCTGACCTTGCCACGCAGGGCACCACCGGCCTCGCGCATTTCGTCGAGGCAGTTCTCGAATGCGGCGCAGACTATCCGCGCATGTTTGAGAAAGAGGGTGCCGTCGTCGGTCAGGACCGTGCCGCGCGGGCTCCGCTCGACCAGGCGCACGCCAAGTTCCTCTTCCATGCGCACGACATTCTGCGACAGAGAGGGTTGGGCCACACCCAGAGTATTGGCAGCCACCGAGAGAGACGGTGACTCGGAAATCGCGATGAAGTATCGCATTTGACGGATGTCCATAGGCGAGCCTTTGCGCAGAATGGGTTCAGCTAGAAGGCCCGCCTATGGGAATGTCAAGTTGGCGCATGGGCGGACCCTAGTCGAATTCAACGATCTGGCGGATCGCGGTACCATCATTCAGCCGGTCCATTGCAAGGTTTATATCGTCCAGCCTGACCCGGTGGCTGAGCATCTTTTCCACCGGCAGTTTGCCCAGTTCGTAGAGGGCGAACATGCGCGGCAGATCGCGTTGTGGCACGCAGGACCCGATATAGCTGCCTTTCAGGGTGCGTTCTTCGGCCACCAGTTTTAGCGCGGGCAGGGCCATACGCTGATCTGGGTGAGGCAGGCCCGCGGTCACGGTCAGGCCGCCACGCCGGGTGATCTCATACGCCGTCTCGAGCGCCTTGACCGAACCCGCGAGTTCGATGGCGCAGTCGACGCCGCCATTGGTCAGATCGCGCACGGCCTGAATTGTATTCTCATCTGCCGTGATGCAGTCGGTCGCGCCCATGGAACGCGCGGCGTCCATCTTGGCAGCGAAAGGGTCGATGGCAATGATGCGCCCCGCGCCCGCCGCCGCCGCACCAAGGACTGCGGCAAGGCCGACGCCGCCCAGCCCGATGACCGCGACGCTCTGGCCGGGGAGAATGCGTGCGGTATTGAACACAGCGCCTGCGCCAGTCAGCATCGCGCAGGAAAACAGGGCCGAAACACTAGCGGGCAGTTTATGATCCACCTTCACCAGCGAGCGGCGGTCCATCACCGCATGGGTGGCGAATGCCGACACGCCAACATGGTGATTGATCGGCTGGCCATTCATCGAAAGGCGCCGCGCAGCTGTCATCAACTCGCCCGCGCCATGATGCTTGGCCGCGCGCTCGCACAGGGCCGGGCGGCCCTCGGCGCAGGGATTGCAGTTGCGGCAGCCGGGGGCGAAAATGCACACGACATGATCGCCCGGTTCCAGATCATCAACGCCCTCGCCGACTTCCTCGACATAGCCTGACGCTTCGTGCCCAAGCACCATCGGCAGAGGACGGGGGCGGGTTCCGTTGATCACGGACAAATCCGAATGACATACACCGGCAGCGGCCACGCGGATCAACACCTCGCCGCGTCCCGGTGGGGCGAGGTCGATTTCGCGCACCTCCAGCGGGCTCTCTTTGGCAAAGTTCGATGTAATTCCGTCGCGCATCAGCACGGCTGCGGTGATTTTCATGTGGTCTCTCCCATATCGCGTCCGACGCGTGATCCGGTGCCGGATTAGAATATACATGCTTTCAACAAGTGTACTGCAAAAGGGTTCTCCGCTCCGCGGACTATAGGCGTGCGCTATGGCGGGCTAAGGCACAAACTATTAGTCGCGGCCCTCCGATCATGCGTATGCTATGGTATATTCTGCGTAATCCAAAGTGTTTCATGACTTTAGGGAGGACGATTGATCATCATCTGATCCATGCGCTCATCAAGGGTATGGTAGAGAAGATCATCAATCCGATCGAGACAAACGGATCGAAAATCAGGCCAGCCCGCCTGACGGAATGGCCAATAAACTTAAGCTAACAGGGGAGAGACACCAATGAAGAAACTACTGATGGCAACCGCAACATGCGCGTTGATGCCGCTTGCGGCACTTGCACAGGACAAGCCCGAGACGCTCAAGGTGGGCGTGACCGCGTTCCTGACCGGCCCCGCTTCGGTATTTGGCGTGCCCGCTAAGGACGCGGCCGAGATCATGGCCGAGGATATCAATGCCAATGGCGGCATCCAGGGCGTTCCGCTCGAGCTGACGTTCATCGACGAGGGCGCCGGTGCCGAGGTGCTGACCACCGAATACCGCCGCATGGTCGAAAATGGCGCGGATGCGATGTTGGCCTCGATATCGTCGGGAAATTGCAAGACGATTGCGCCGCTGGCCGAGGATCTCAAGGTGATCAACATCATGTGGGATTGCGGTACGCAAAAGATTTTCGAGGCCGAGAAGTACAACTATGTCTTCCGCAGTCAGGCCCATGCCGGCACCGAGATGCTGGCCACTGTCGCCTATCTGCTCAAGGTCGCGCCCGACTTCAAAACCATCGCCGTCGTCAATCAGGACTATGCTTGGGGCCGCGACAGCTGGGACATCTTCAGCGCCGCACTGAAGGCGCTGCGACCGGATGTCGAAGTTGTCGGCGAATTCTTCCCGAAATTCGGCTCGCCCGACTTTTCGACCGAGATTTCTCGTCTTCAGGCGCTGCAACCGGATATCATCCTGTCGACGTCCTGGGGTGGCGACCTGGACACCTTCGTCCAGCAGGCCTCGCAGCGCGGCCTGACCAATACTTCGACCTTCGTTCTGCCGCTGGCCGAAAGTTCGCTTGAGCGTCTGGGCAGCAGCCTGCCATCGGGCCACATAATTGGCGCGCGCGGCGATCACTACTGGAACCACCCCGAACGGCGCGATGATGCAGACTTCCAGGCGTTTATGGCCAAGTTCGAGGCAAAGACTAGCGCCAAGGCGATCTATCCCGTCTTTCACATGAGCCAAGGCCTCGCCGCATTGCAGGCCGCCTACGATAAGGCCGCCGAGGCGAATAGCGGCAACTGGCCAACCGAGGATCAGGTTATCGCGGCTTTCGAAGGGTTGGAGTTCCAGGGTTTGGGCCGTCCGGTGTCGCTGCGCTCGGATCATCAGGGCATTGAGGCCCAGCTTCTTGGCATGTCTGTGCAAGGCGGTGATCTTCCGTTTGCCACGCTTGAGAATATTATGATCTTCGACGGTGCCGAACTGACGGCGCCAGTGGGCGAGGAATCAGTCGCTTGGGTGAGCTCGCTCAAGCCGGGCTGGGTTGATACCCTGACCGTCGACATATACGAGAACTGATCTCGCCACGTGCAATGCCGGGGCCTCCGCTGGTCGGAGGCCCCGTTTGCGCCGCCGCCTGACCTTTTCCTGCGGCGCGCGTCAAGACAGAACCTGCCGCCATGAAACAGTGTGGATCCAAATGAATCTGACTTTGTTCCTGCTCGCCTTGTTCGACGGCATCGCCTATGCGGCGCTCGTCTTTATCGTCGCCGTCGGCCTAACGCTGATCTTTGGGGTAATGCGCATACTGAACGTTGCGCATGGCTCTCTCTATGCAATGGGGGCTTATCTGACCGCCTCGCTTACCACTTTCATCGTGTCAGCCGGATTGCCGCCTATCTTTGCCTTTCCGTGCATGCTGGTTTCGGCTGTCCTGATCGGCGCTGTGATCGGCGGTCCGCTGGAATGGCTGCTTCTACGGCGCATCTATCATAAGCCCGAGGTGTTACAGTTATTGGTCACTTTCGCTATCTTCATGATCCTCGAGGATGTCCAGCGCCTCGTCTGGGGCACGCAGCCTATTTTTCAGTCCACGGCACTGCAACTCTTGGGCAATGTGCGGGTGTTTTCCGTTAACTACACTGTCTATCAGCTCATCCTTTTGCCAATCGTAGCGGTCGTACTGCTCTTAGGGTTGCGCTTTTTCCTCCGTCGTACGGTGGCGGGCAAGGTGATCCTGGCCACTACAGAAGACCGCGAGGCGGCGCAGGCCATTGGCATCGACGCCGACAAGGTGTTCCTTCTGACCTTTATCGTGGGGGCTGGGCTTGCGGGCCTTGGCGGCGCTCTGGCCTCGCCCACCACATCTATTCTGCCTGGCATCGGGGCAGACATGATCGTGCTGTCCTTCGCCGTGGTCGCGACCGCCGGTCTGGGTCAGATCGAAGGCGCGGCGCTAACCGCCCTTATGATCGGCCTTGGCCGGTCCTTTGCTGTCTATGTATGGCCTGAAACGCAGGTGCTTGTCCCATATGTGATCATGGTTGCCGTGCTTCTGGTTCGCCCCGAAGGCCTCTTTGGCAGCCCGTCGGCGCGCAAAATCTGAGGAGGGATAAGTATATGTCTATCCGTATCATAATCCCCATCATTCTTCTGGCCCTGCTGGCGCTGGTGCCGTTCGCGACACCCGGCCTGCAAGTATTGCTGACGCTGGCCCTCGCCAAGGGCATTGCCGTCATGGGCATCACCGTTCTGTTGCGCAGCGGTCAGGTGTCCTTTGGTCACGCGCTCTACTTTGCCATTGCGGCCTATGGCGGTGCGTTCACGCTGATGCTTTTGCCGGGGGCCGATCTGGTTGTCGTGCTGTTGCTTGGCATTATCGCTGCCGCCCTATCGGGCGTCATCGTTGGCCTCTTTGTGACGCGCTACCGCTTTATATTCTTCGCGATGCTGAACCTTGCATTCTCGATGATCTTTTGGTCTATCCTCGAGAAATTCTATCACTATACGGGCGGTGCAGATGGCATGCGCCTGCCGCGGCCTACGGTCCTGTGGATGGAGCTTGAGCGGGGCGCATACGAGTTGGTCATGTTTTACCTTGCGCTGGTGTTGGCGCTTGGCCTTGGCTGGTTCTCGATGCGCTGGCTTGAATCGCCCAGCGGGCAGCTTTTCCGCACACTCAAGACAAATGAGACCCGGCTGCAATATCTGGGCATGTCGCCCCAGCGTGTCATGCTGACGGGCTATGTGCTGTCGGCCTTTCTGTGCGGCGTTGGCGGTATCATCATGGGGTTGGTGCAGGGTGTCGTCACGCCTGAATATGCGTTTTGGGTCCGCTCGGGCGAGATGGTGTTCATCGCCGTTCTCGGTGGTGCAGGCTCGGTGCCGGGCGCGCTTGTGGGCGCGGCAATCTATGAGATCGTGCGCACGTATGCCTCGGCCTTCGCTGGCGATATCTGGCAGATGGTGCTGGGTATCTTCTTGCTGGTCATCATCCTGTTCGCGCCCGGAGGCATCGCCGGCATCTACAACGGCCTGATGGACCGCGCCGCGGGTAAGAAGGAGGAGGGCGAATGACCCATCTGTTGGAAACCAAGGGACTTGAGATCCGCTTTGGCGGGGTCGTCGCCGCAGATAACGTCACACTACAAATTGATGCCGGTAAGAACCTTGCTATCATCGGCCCCAATGGTGCGGGCAAGACTACGTTTCTTAACATTTGCACCGGCTGGATCAAACCCGCCAAGGGGAAGGTCTATTTCGAGGGCCGCGACGTCACGCCGATGTCACCCCGCGACATCACGCGCCTCGGTGTTGCCCGCGCGTTCCAGATCCCACAGCTCTTTACCGAGCATACAGCTCTGGAGAACCTGCTGATCGCCGTCGCCGCTCGCGATCGGCTGAAAAACCCGATCCGTGCGCTCAATGATGTCGCCCAATGCACTGAAATGATGCATCTGCTGGAGATGATCAACTGCGCCGACGTCGCCCACCAGCAGGTGGATGAGCTTTCAGAGGGTCAGCGCAAGCTGATCGACATCGCGGTCGCACTGGCGCTCAAGCCGCGGCTTTTGTTGATGGACGAGCCGACATCGGGCGTCGCGAGTTCGGAAAAGTTCGAGGTGATGGAGATTTTGGTCAGGGCCTTGACCGAGGCAGAAGTGACCGCCGTCTTTGTCGAGCATGACATGGGCATCGTCGAGAAATACGCCGACGAGGTTGCCGTCTGGAACATGGGCAAGATCGAAATGCGCGGAACACCGCAAGAGATTCTGGAGCATCCCGATGTAATCCGTGACGTTATCGGAGAGGTGGTCTGATGTTGAGCTTTCACAATGCGAACGCGGCGATCGGGAATATCCCTATTTTGCGCGGTCTGGATTTCACTATTCCCGCATCTGGCACGGTTGCCCTGATCGGACGCAATGGCGCAGGCAAGACGACTCTGCTGCGCTCGGTGATGGGATTTACCAACGTTAGCGGCGAAATCCGCTTCGACGGACAAGACATATCCGAGATGACCCCGGCCAAGCGTCCTGGCCTTGGTATTGGCTATGCGCCGGAGGATCGCCGCCTTTTCTCGGCCTTCACGGTCGAGGAAAATATCCTGCTGCCTGCGCAGGTCGCCCGGCTTGACATCGCCACGACGCAATCACGTCTCGACCGGGTCTATCATATCCTTCCCGAACTGCGCGAGATGGCAGACCGCCCTGCCGGCAACGTGTCGGGCGGGCAGGGCAAGATGGTGGCCCTCGGGCGTGCGCTGATGCTGGGAACCAAGCTGATCATGCTGGACGAGCCGTTTCAGGGCCTCGCCCCGGCACTGGCCAAGCGATATGCCGATGCGCTTCGCGATCTGCGCGACACCGACAGGAATGTCACCCTGATCATCACTGAATCGAACCCAGAATTGCTGCGCGGTTTTGCCAGCCATACGTTCGTCATCGAACGCGGCGCCGTGGCCGAGGGGTCGCTTGACCAAAAGAAGGAGTCGGCATGATGTCGAACGAGATGACCCTGCCCAAACCGTTTAACCTTATCGGCGGCAAATGGATGCCTGCCGCCTCTGGCGATGTGATGGATGTCCGCTCGCCAATTGACGGCGAGGTATTTACCACGATTGCGGCCTCTCAAGCCGCTGACGTGAATTCCGCCGTTCAGTCCGCCCGCGCGGCATTTGATCACGGCGAATGGGGTCGGCTGACCGCCGCTGAACGCGGTCGACTGATGCAGAAAATGAGCCTGCGTATTCTGGATGAGGCCGAAGCACTGGCGCAGCTGGAGAGCCGGGACAACGGCAAGCCGCTAAAACAAGCGCGCGCCGACATGGTCGCCGCTGCGCGCTATTTCGAATTCTACGGCGGCGCAGCCGACAAGGTGCATGGCGAGGTGATCCCCTTCCTGGAGGGCTATAACGTGCAGGTCGTGCGCGAGCCTTATGGCGTCATAGGCTGTATCATTCCGTGGAACTATCCGTCGCAAATGTTCGCACGCTCCCTTGCGCCGGCGCTGGCAATGGGAAATTCTACAGTGCTGAAACCGGCCGAGGATGCGTGCCTGTCTTGCCTGCGCCTCGCAGAGCTGGCGGGCGAGGTCGGGTTTCCCGATGGCGCGATCAACGTGGTAACGGGGCGCGGTGATGTTGCGGGCAAGGCGCTGTCAGAACATCCGGGCCTTGATTTCATCGCCTTCACCGGCTCGCCCGAGGTCGGGCAGATGATCCAGATCGCGGCGGCGAAAAACTACATCACCTGTACACTGGAGCTGGGCGGAAAATCCCCTCAGATCGTGTTCGAAGATGCCGATATCGAGGCCGCGCTGCCTTTTCTCGTTGGCGGGGTCATCACCAATGGCGGTCAGACATGCTCGGCCGGCAGCCGCATCCTGATTCAGGAGGGAATCTATGACAAGGTCGTAGCGGGCCTCAAACAGCGTTTTGAGGCCATTGAGGCGTCCGACTACGTAGAAGAGGCGGCGTTGGGTCCGTTGATATCGGCCCGGCAGAAAAAGCGTGTCGAGGCCTATATAGACGAGGCCAACGCGCCGCTGATTGCGCGCGGCACCGTGCGCCCGGGTGCACCTGAGGGTGGCTATTATGTTGCGCCCGCGCTATTTGGCCCGGTCGATCCGCAATCGAAAATCGCTCAAGAAGAGGTTTTTGGTCCCGTGCTTTGTGCCATGACTTTCAAGGATGAGGCGGATGCGATCCGTATCGCCAATGATACAGATTATGGCCTAATGGCCTCGGTCTGGACGCGCGATGGCGCGCGCCAACAGCGCGTTGCCAAAAGGCTGCGCGGGGGGCAGGTCTATATAAACGGGTTTGGCGCCGGGGGCGGGATCGAATTGCCCTTCGGGGGCGTGCGCAAGTCGGGCCATGGCCGCGAAAAGGGCTTTGCGGCCTTGTTGGAATTTTCGCATATCAAGACAATCATTAACAAGCATGACTGAGGATTCGAGTATGAGACTGAAGGGTAAGACAGCACTGGTGACGGGGGCAGCCTCAGGCTTTGGCAAGGGGATCGCAGAGCTGTTCGTTGCCGAAGGCGCCAAAGTGGCGATCGTCGACCTGAACGAAGATGGTGCGAAGGCCGTGGCCGATGGCCTCGGCGATGCGACTATCGCAATCTGCTGCGACGTGTCGGACGGCGCGCAGGTGGCAAATGCGGTCGCGAAAACAACCGAGGCATTCGGCAGTCTGGACATCGTGGTTAACAACGCCGGCTGGACCAACGCCAACAGCCCCCTGATGGAAACCGACGAGGCGACATTCCGTAAGATTTACGACGTAAACGTGCTGTCGATCTTTCATATGACCAAGACCTGCGTGCCGATGTGGCGAGCCCAGGGGGGCGGCGTGATGATCAATATAGGGTCGACCGCCGGCATTCGTCCACGCCCGGGGCTGACGTGGTACAACTCGTCTAAGGGCGCGGTGAACCTGATGACCAAGTCGCTCGCGGTCGAGCTAGCGCCGGACAACGTCCGCGTCAACTGTGTGGCGCCGGTGATGGGCGCGACCGGCCTTCTGGAGCAGTTCATGGGCATGCCCGACACACCCGAGAACCGCGCGAAATTCATCGCGACGATCCCGATGGGGCGCCTGAGCGAGGCGCGCGACATCGCAAATGCAACGCTTTATCTGGCCTCTGACGATGCCGATTTCATCACTGGTGTAGTGCTTGAGGTCGATGGCGGGCGCACGATCTGATCTCTGCTGAGCGCAGGTAAAGTCAGGCTCGTGCCCATTGGCGCGGGCCTGTTTCGTGGATCGAGTTGCCTTGTGTATCGACAGCGACGGTTACTGGCATATCTTCGACCGTGAATTCGCGGATAGCCTCCATGCCGAGATCGTCATAAGCCACGATCCGAGAGGCCTTGATCGCCTGTGACACCAGATAGGCCGCGCCACCCACTGCAATCAGGTAGACCGCGCCATGGCGGCGGATAGCCTTTATGACCTCGGCGCCGCGCTCGGCCTTGCCGATCATCACCTTGAGGCCCGTCGCTTCCAGAACCTCTTCGGTAAACTTGTCCATGCGGGTGGATGTGGTGGGACCAGCAGGGCCTATAACCTCTCCGGGAATGGCATCCACCGGGCCCACGTAATAAAGCGCGCGGCCCTTTAGGTTGACAGGCAATGCGCTACCGGCGCGCAGGGTTTCGACCATGCGCTTATGCGCGGCGTCGCGCCCGGTAAAGAGCTTGCCGGATAACAGCAGCGTCTCGCCCGGCTTCAGGCTGCCCAAGACGTCGTCGCCCAGATGATCCAGGCACAGGCGTCGCCCAATCGGGCCATTGCCCTCGATTTTCGGCCAAAGCGATAGGTCAGGCGCGGTAAAATTGGCGGGTCCGTCGCCCGTCAGGGTGAACTGCACATGGCGCGTCGCGGCGCAATTAGGAATCAGAGCGACAGGCATCGAGGCGGCATGGGTCGGATAGGTCGCGATCTTTACGTCCAGAGCGGTTGTGATGCCGCCCAAACCCTGCGCCCCGATGCCAAGGGCGTTGACCCGGTCGAGGATGTCCAGCCGCATCTCTTCGATCCTGTTTTGTGGTCCGCGCGCGCGCAGATCGGTGATGTCTATCGGCTCGTTCAATACGGCTTTGGCCATTGCCATCGCCTTGTCCACGCTGCCGCCGACGCCGATGCCAAGCATGCCGGGCGGGCACCAGCCTGCGCCCATTTGCGCTACGCGCTCGACCACCCAATCGGCGAGGTTGGCCGATGGGTTCAGCACGGCGAACTGGGTCTTGTTCTCCGACCCGCCGCCCTTGGAGGAGACTGTCACATGCACGTTGCGACCGGCAACCAGCGTGGTTTGGATCATCGCAGGGGTGTTGTCACCGCTGTTGCGTCGGGTGTCTAGCGGATCGACCACGACCGAGGCGCGCAGCGGGTTCGTTTCCAGCGCCCACGCCCGGCGCACGGCGTCGTCGATCATCTCCTGCAACGGGCGGGTCCAATCGGTCTGCGCCTCGACGCCCACCTCGACAAAGACATTGGCAATGCCCGTGTCCTGACAGATCGGGCGATGACCAACGGCGCACATGCGCGAATTCACCAAGATCTGGGCGATGGCGGCCTTGGCAGACGGGCTTTGCTCGCGTGCATGTGCCTCTGCCATTGCGGTGATGAAGTCGGGCGGGTGGTAATAGGATATGTATTGCAGGGCGTTCGCGATACTGTCTATCAGGTGGGATTCAAGGATGCGTCGGCTCATGCTAGTCCCTCGGCGCGGGCGACCAGCGCCTTGGCGCGGACAATTACCGGCGCGTCGACCATGGCGTCGTCTATCTGTACCGCCGCGCCGCCCTTGGCTGCGTCAAGAACGCGTCGCGCCCATGAGAGCTCGTCCGGCGAGGGGGCAAAGCCACGCCGCGCCGCGGTCAACTGCGCGGGGTGGATGATAAGCTTGCCACCCATGCCCAATTCGACGGCGTGGCGGCAGTCATCTTCGATCAGGGCATCATTATGGATGGCGGTCGTCACCCCGTCCAACGGGGCAGGTTGACCTGCCAGTCGCGCGGCCAGCACCAGCGCCGAGCGCGCGCTCAGAAGCGATTGCCGGGTGTGGCCCATACCCAGATCGGCGGCATAGTCGATGGATCCAAAGGCCAGCCGAAACGACGCGTCTGCAATCTCGTTGAGCTGCTCTATACCGCGCGCGGTTTCGACCAGAGCTATCACCGGCGTGAGCGTGGCGCTGGCGACATTTGCACAGGCAGCTGCGCTTTCGGCCTTGGCCAGCATGATGGCGCTTAAGGGCAGGTTGGCGGCAATGTCCAGATCGGCCTCGTGCCATTTGGTCCTGACGGCATTGATACGCAGGACAATAGCGCAGGTCACTCCCTGCAACGCATCGGTCAAGCCTGCGCGCGCGCTCTCGCGGGCGCTTGGCGCTACCGCATCCTCCAGATCGACGATAATGGCGTCGGCGCCTGCGGCAGCCGCCTTTGCCACGCGTTCGGGCCGGTCAGCGGGCACAAAAAGGGGCAGGTTCATCTGGACTGGCAGGGTAGGCATGGGAATACTCCGGCAATCGGGCGTTACGTTATAGTACATGGCGTAGCGTCATCCGGCCAGCAACCTTGCCTGGCGGGCATAGCCCAGGCCTATGACACTCCTTGCGCAGGACTATTTCCGGACGGCCCCGCGATAAGGCATCATCGGGGCTGGCATTGGACAGGCGGATAATGGAATGGCGGATGATCTTGCAGGAGTGACGGTGCTTTCGGTCGAACAGGCAGTGGCTGCGCCCTATTTGTCCGGTCGTCTTGCCGAGGCGGGCGCGCGGGTGATAAAGGTGGAGCGTCCAGAGGGCGATTTTGCCCGCGATTATGACCACCTTGTAAACGGTGAAAGTGCGTATTTCGTATGGCTGAACCGGGGCAAAGAATCGGTCTGCCTTGATCTGCGTGATCCGGGAGATCACGCGCTGATGGGGCGGATGCTGGCCAAGGCAGATGTGTTTATTCAGAACCTTGCGCCCGGTGCCGTCGCACGTCTGGGCTTTGATCAGAGCGAACTGCGCAAACGCTATCCGCGTCTGATCACGGTCTCGATTTCCGGCTATGGCGAAGACGGCCCTTGGAAGGATCTCAAGGCATATGATCTTCTGGTGCAGGCCGAAAGCGGGCTGTCGCAGATCACCGGCACTGAGGACCGGCTTACCCGCGTAGGCGTGTCGGTCTGCGATATCGCAGCAGGCATGACAGCCTATCAGGCGGTGCTTCAGGCATTGATCGGTCGGGGCATTACCGGGCAGGGGCGGCACCTTTCGATCTCGCTGTTTCATGCGTTGACCGACTGGATGAACGTGCCCTATCTGCAATATGTATACGGTGGCAAAGAGCCTGTGCGCAACGGTCTGCATCATCCGACAATTGCGCCTTATGGCGCCTATACCGGCGCCGACGGGAAGGATGTGCTGATTTCGATCCAGAATGATCGCGAATGGCGCGTGTTCTGCGCAGATATTCTCGGCCTGCCTGATCTCGCCGGGGATGAGCGTTTTGATACCAATTCGCACCGTGTTGAGCATCGCGCCGCATTGGACGCGGTGTTACGCCCGATCTTCAGCAGCATGCCCCGCGACGAGATGGCCAAGCGGCTCGAATCTGCGCGTATCGCCTATGGCCGCGTCAGCACGATGGACGATCTGGCCAGCCATCCGCAGAACCGCTATGTTGAGGTGGACACCCACTCTGGCCCTGTGCGCATGTTGGCACCTGGCGCGCTTGCCGATGGTGTGGTGGAGCAGCCCGGAGCTGTGCCCGTTCTGGGCCAGCATACCGATGCCGTGCGCACCGAATTTGCGGGCTGACGGGGTATTGTAATTTGTGGACGGCTCCTATTTTTTAGAGGAATTATTTTGCGGTACGTATAGAAGTATGTTGCGGTCATTTGTCCAGCCTTTGTGGGCTGTGCATCCGATCGCTGTGCGGGACGAAGGTGGATCTGTCGCGGTTTGAGGCCGCGCCTTTGATAGTATTTACTGCGACAAAGAAGACAAACTATGGGACTGAAACGGACGGACGAATTCCGCCAAGATGCGGTGCGGATCGCGTTGAAAAGTGGGCTGATGCGTAAGCAGTTGGCGTCAGATTTAGGCGTCGGGTTGTCGACGCTGAACAAATGGATCACGATGCATCAAGACGCAGACGCAACCTTAGGCTACCAGAATCTCGTCTGACTTCGCCTTTTCAGTTCTTCAAATTGCGCGCACATAGGGGGTGGTGGTGTAGCACCTGATTGATGGTAGTTTGCTTCACCCCGCTTGGTCGCCATCAGTCGCCGTGTTCAACAAGTCGCGCGGCGTTCTTGGCCATGTAACCGGGATCGAGAGGCGGCGAGCTGGCATTGATCCGGCGCGCGGCATCAAGAAGCTCCTGCGAGGCTGTCAGCTCCAGCTTGTCGTTGTAGAAGCCCAAAATGCGCGCGAGCTGGTCGAGAGCCTTGCCCCGGTCAGCGATTTTGATTTCCACGCCCTCTTTCGTCTGCTTGGCACCGTCATACAGCGGGTGAGACAGAGCTAGGCGCGTGTCTGAGACATCTAGGGTAGGCTGACCTGCACCAGATCGTTCACGTCGCCTGTGACTGTGCGCCAGAGGCGGTCGGCAATCTGATCCTGCTCGATTTGCAGTCGTTCTGCGCATTCTTTCTGGAGCTTCTGTATGAGCCGCTGAATGTGAGTATTTGTGAGGAGGTCGTATGCCTGCTCTCTGGCCGTGTTCGCACTGTAGCCTGCGTCCCTTGCGGGCCTAGCCCCATTGTGATGCACGACATAGGACCGGCAGAAGTGTTCTTGCTGTTTTGTGAGGCCTGTGGGCGCCTTTTGAGCCGCCTTTCCGGCGGGCGCTTTTCGTGTTTGCTTTTTGGCTGGGGCCTTTTTTGGGGCCGCTGGTTTTCTCGCCATCCTGCTCGCTCACCAGAAAAAGTATGCAATAGGCAATAATATATCACATGATGGGACAATACGTCGAGACCCACAATATCTTGTGTCGGCTGGCCTATTTTGTGGGCCGTCTAGGTTGCCTTCTAATCTTCAAAAATTTCAAATTTTCAAATCTCCCCAGCGGTGGGTTAGGGGGGATATATATGGTTATGGTTGGCAGAACTTTGCCAGCGTTTTGCCATGGCAAACGGGCGGTTTTTCCAGACTAACATTGTTTGTTGTCAATGACTTACAGGACATTAGCGAACATCATTTGTTGCACGTAGCGAACATCATTTGCGTACACTTAAACGACCGCTATCGAACACTCTAACGACAACTTCGGATATTTCGGGCCTGTGTGTGTTTGAGCTTGACCCGCCTGATATTTTATTGCGTTTTGCAATTAAACCAAACGATACAGCAGCGATTATAGGACTTGTTAGAAGACAAAGCCCTATCAACCAATCGCCCCTGTAAAGGTATAATCCTGTGAAAACCTTTAGATCGCACCAAACGGTTGATTGAACATCAAAGATCCGCGCCACACCGTCAGTTCTAGCGATGAGTTTAACGATTGTCTGACGTCAGACACCAATCACCAAGGCATCAATATTGGTAACCAAGGATTGCCGCCTGTCACGCTTCGTCCTCCCATGCGCGCTTGATGCCGCACCAACGCCGTCCACCGGGTCCATTGCGTTCCCAGTGTGTCAGTCGGCGCCACTCCTGGAGCGATACAACGCGACCCGTCCAAGTGAGCGGCCTGCCCGCGACTGAAACACCATGTGGGAAAGCCTCTGTCTCTGCACTCTCGGCCTGAGTGACTTTTGCTGCTGTGGTCTCGTTTGCCTCAGACAAAACTGACAAAACTGACAAAACGTCATTTTTGGTAGTATCCTCCCCCTTATCTTTCTGCCTTGGGTTGGGTTTTGTCGGTTCTGTCAGTTTTGTCTCGGCCTCGCTTGCGCGCTTCGCGGCTGCCAGCCATTGTGTCATTTTCCGCCCCCATGAAGCGCCGGGTTCACAAGAAAGAGCCGCTGCGGTCTGCCGCCTTGCGGGGGGGCTGGCTGGGAAATGGCGCGGATACAATCATCCTCTTCCAGCATTGCCAGCGCCGGGTCGATTTCCGCTATCTTTTGTAGTCCCAAGCGATCGAGGCGCTGCACGTCACGCGACGTGAACCGCGCCCAACCTTTTTCCCGAATGCTTGCGACGATGCGACGTGCCGCGCGTTCGTCTTTGGACACCGCTGCGTCGGCATATGCCCGGCGCGCCATGGGCACGAAGTAGGCTTCAACAAGATGAGCTGCGCGCCCGAAATTCTCGACCGTGATTTCGTGAGGCTCCTCAGCCCCTTCGGCAGCCCAGTCGAGATAGGCCAAAACCAGCGCCAGCCGTGCAGCCAGTCCGGGCAACTTGCCAAGGAAGGACAGCATCAGCCCTTCGGCTTGTTGCTCCCAGCCTCGCGCCGCAGCCCGGAAATCATCCATCAGGTTTTGCGCGCCATCCGTGAAATGCAGGAAGCGTGGATTTGTCTCGCCCATTTCATCGGCCACAAAATCAAGCGTCAGAAGGCGCTCCAGTGTGGTTTCCATTAAACTTTCATCGACCCAGATAGCTGGACGGCGCAATGGCGCAGGGTCTGGCCAGATGGGGAGAAAGCGCGCCAAAAGCCCGTCATCAGCCGACTTGAACAAGAGGCCTTTCAGCCGGTCGGGTTGGATGCCCCCCATCACGCCAATGCTGAGCCGGTCAATTGTCAGCGGTTCACGGCCCATGCGTTCGACCGTGAAACCGCGGCCACCATAGGCTTCCAACCAAAATGGACGATCCGAGCCGCCACCGGAATAACGCTGCATCCCTTCCAGAAAACCGGCCAGTTCGTCACGCATTTGCAGGGTGCCGCGTGGTTGCTGCGCCAGTATCGCGCCCAAGCGTTCAATAGTGGCGTCGTTCACCACCAGCCGGGGGGTATGCGGTGCCGGACCAGGGTCGCAGCCCTCTGGCCTGTCTGGCGGCGTAACGCCATCCTTGATCGCTTTTTTCACAGAGTCTTTCCACGCCTGTTCGCGCAGCGTGGCAACTTCGGCCTTTTCATCCCATGTCTTGTGCTTTGCTTCTGCCGCCTCGCGCAACGGGCGTTCGGCTTGTCGCAATGGCTGCAACATTGCGTCAATTCCCGGGCTTTTTCCGGCGCTGGGCAGGCCGATGCATATGGTCCAGATGACAGGCGGTTCGACCCAGCCCTTCCAGGGGGAAACCCAGCGGGTGTTGCCGATGATTGATGCTACTACTGTCAGCAGCGCCCCGAACACGTAGTCAGGTGGAGCACTCTTGGCTTCGGCGGCATTCAATACCCAATGTGCCATACGGGGCCCCAACACCTCTTGCAGAGGCAAGGCCGGGGCGGGGGGCAAATTGGAACGCAGAAGGCGCGGTGCAGGGTCGGGCCATTCAGGCTTGAATGGGATTGGTTCAGGAGCGGTCATGCAACTCGCCTTCCATTTTCAGAATATCGTTCCAGTCGCGGCCATCAGGGATGGGCAAAAGTGAAACCTGCCAGCCGAGGGCCTGCGCGCGCTCGGCCAGAGCATGGGCCGCGATCCGGCCCGGTTCATCGCCATCGGGGGCGATGGTCAGCCGCCCCGGTCGAGACGGAAGTCGCATCCCGCGAATGCCAGACGTCGAAAGCGCCGCCCAGATAGTCGCGGGGTAGCGCAGAAGTCCGCTTGCAAGGCTCAGAGCGGTTTCGATGCCCTCAGCCACTACAAGCGGCCCTGGCGCATCCGTGAGCCTCACGGCACCGCCAGCGACAGCTCCCAGCATGGCTTTGGCGGGTTCAACCGCCGCTTTGCCCGTACCATCAGAGCGCAGGTAGGTGCGGTGCACAGCTACTCGCTTGCAGCCTTCCACCCGTGCCACCATCGCGGGCAAACGCTTTGCGCTCGGGCCGTGCCAGCATTCCGGATGAAACCGTAGCACATCCGGAAGTTGGCAGACGATTCCACGTGAACGCAAATAGGTTTCGGCGATGGTGCCGTTAATCGGCAGCGCCTTACGCCACAGCCCAAGAGCTTGACCTTCACGCTTGACGGCCTTGGTTTCCTCTGTGGCACGGATTTTTGCCAGATTTGTGGTGCTTGGCGGAGTGTAGTTTCCGCTGCCCTCCACCATACCTGAGCCACGTAGGGCCCCCAGTATAGCCAAGAAGGCACAGCCAGCATGGCAGTGGGCCAGAAAGCGTCCGTCCTCGGCTTCTCTGATGCTTAGGGCTGGAGTGCGGGTATTACGATGAGCTGGGCAGAAGGCCACACCATAGCGGCCATACCAGTGTCCATTTAATGCGCGGGTAATTCGTTCAGCTTCAGTCACGGTTTTTCCTCTTTGATTGCGCCAGAGGACGGGAAAGGCTATCGTGAATTTGTTAGAAACAGATGCCTTAGCCCCGTCCAGAAATGGCGGGGCTTTTTCTTAGGCGACGCTGGAAGCCTTGTTGGCTTCCCACGTTTCAAGTTCAGACAGTTTCCAGCGCGTGCAGCCTGGCGACAGCTTCACTGGCTTGGGGAAAGTCTCGTCGTCGTTGTACCAGCGCCAAGGCGTTGTGCGATGGACGCCATAGCGGGCTGAAAGCTGAAGGTCGGACAGGTAGGTCTCGGGCATTACAATTCACTCCAATCGGTTGCGATTGAAGCCAACGTAAAACCCACTTTTGACGCTGTCGTTTGTAGTATCTACGACCTGTTTTTACACACGCTCGAGAGAATTGAATCCCGACAAGTCCTTTCGACGGCCCCAGATTTTTATTATCGACTCGTAGCTGTCGGGCTGAAGCCTAGACAACTGCAGACCGTCTGCGACCGCATTGCACGCGCTTTGCCCATGCTCACGTCGGCCGCTTGTCGGGCTGAGATTGGTTGCCTCCATGACATCTTTGATCAGCTGAACAATTAGCCTGTCACGCTTTTCAGTTGCCGATTTATATTTCCCATTCAGTTTCGGGCGTTTCAATTTACCGACAAGGACATCTGCGACCCAGTCGCGCAGCGCATAAGGAACCGCTTTGCCTAGCCTTATTTCCTCTGACACCAAATGAAGTGCAGCATCGAAACTGATGGGATCCGTTTCGACTTCATCAATAAGGGCTAATGCTGCTTTTTGAGCGTCAGGCTCAAACAAATAACCATAACTTTCGCCGCTGCGAAGTAAGCGACCAGACATGACCTGATCGGTAATATCAACCGCTGGCCCTTCTACGGGACAAAGCCAGATTGTTTTTAGAATTTGGCCTCGACTGATCCATCTTTGACGCGCGAGTTCCGCATGGGGTGCATCAGCCATCGCAAAAGCCGTGGCCCATTCATCTCGGATTGAACCACAACCCTTCCCGCAAAATGGCTTTCCTTGGCAAAAGCATTCGCAACCCGGATTCCACCCGATCTCATGGATAACGAACTCGACTGCGCACCGATAGCATTGCTGGTTTGATTGGCCGCAAGCACATTGAGAAAAGCGCGCCATTACCGCGGACTGATCGGCAAACTCGACAGGAGGGCAGTCGCTATTTCATATTTTACGCTAATTGTGCAATCTATAGTCATCTAGTCGCGCCCTTCTGTCCGTCGTTAGCCACATCGGATACCAGCTTGGCCTTTGCACGATTGCCTGATTGTGAAGGAATCTGACTATCAGGAGGCAGCAGAAACCATCAAATCTATATTTTCTTTTCGGGGTCCGTCCAGTCATCATCGGCACCGATCTGGATCAGGACTGGTATCCTCGGCAAGTAGTTGTCCATGCGGCTCAGGACGTCATTGCACAGGGGATAATATCCGACAGCCGTGCGGAAATCGGGCCCATCCAGCGCGGTGGCGGCGCTGGCACCATCTCTGACTGTCCAGAGCAAGCTGATCGCCCCGTTCGACCAGCCCATGATGGCGATTTTGTCGTCGATCACATCGGATCGCTCCTGCAAGAACTGGAGCCCGCCTATCGCATCCCAAGGCCGCTCAGCACGGGCGAGGACCGGGCGGTCTCTCTCCTGGCACAAGGAGCCTGCGCCCCGCGGTGTGTAGCTATCGACCGCAAGGACGACATAGCCGCCATCGGTCAGAATATCCGCCCATGCCTTATCATGGGCCGCCAGTTCGTCCGCCCCCTCAACTAGACCGAAGCAGCTATGCATCATCACGACGGCGGCATGCGGCCCGTCATCCTCGGGCGTTGCCAACCATCCGCGGATGATCGTGCCGTCGGCGGACCAAAACTCCTCCCACGCTCCACTCGCCCAAGCTTGTGGTGCAAGGAACAACCAGACCAGGATTACAAGACAGCGCATGCTCCGAAGCATAGATCAGCTATAGAGAGCTGGCAACAATGGTGGCGGACGTACCGTCACCCAGCAATTTCGAGTACAAAGCACCCAACATCGGGGATCATTAGATTGGCTGGGATAGACTGGTAGAATTGGCTTTAGCTCAAGCGCGATTAAGGGGAGTTATAGGCTGAGAGTGGCGCGCGGTCGAATTTGGCTGAGTGTCCACAAAGGGCTCGGAGCTGCCTTGCGGCGATGCAGCGGGTCGAGTTTGGACTGCGTTCCGGAAGCAGACATTCCTGAGGCGCAGATAATTCACCCGTTTCAGCAGGTTGTATTGATAGTTGGACATTCAACAGTCTGAAGCGGTCGTTGGTCAGCTTGAGGCGGAACGGCGGCCTCGAGCCCTTAGCGGAAGTGCTCCTGCGCTGACGCTCGCAAGTGCAGAAATGCGGTCGCCTAAAATCGTTAGCTGCGCCGCAGAACGAAAAGCGGCCGTTCATCCACAGCGCAGCAAGTTTATTGAAGCCGATGACCGAGTTGCGGGGCGGTTTCAACGGGTCGATGCAACACTTTAATCTTTTGAGAGAGATGGAGTGATCATCATGAAGTATCGTCGCCGCATATTCTTCACGGACAAACAGAAGTCAGATATCTGGGATCGCTGGCAACGCGGAGAGTCGATGAGTTCGATTGGGCGGCTGTTTGATCGCGAGTCGTCTTCGATCTATCCGCTCCTTGCTCGCAGTGGCGGCATTCGCCCGCCGGACCGCGTCCGGTCCCGGCTTGCTCTGACACTTGCCGAGCGAGAGGAGATATCCAGAGGCTTGCGTGCGCAGGCCTCCCTGCGTTCAATTGCCCAAGCATTAAAGCGACCTGCATCCACAATCAGTCGCGAGGTCAGGCGTAATGGTGGCGCCAAACTTTACCGTGCAGCGCCCTCAGATGCCGCGGCCTGGGACCGTGCCCACCGCCCAAAGCCCTGCAAGTTGGCAGGCAAAGTCTATCTCTGTCGGGCGATATCAGCCAAGCTGACGCGCAAATGGTCCCCGCAACAAATTGCAGGCTGGTTGATGCGCAAACATCCTGATGAGGAAGATAAACGGGTCTCACATGAGACGATCTATCGAAGCCTGTTTATCCAGACGCGTGGCGTACTTAAGAAGGAGTTGCTGGCACATCTGCGGGCGACACGGTCCATTCGCCGATCCCGTCACGCCACATTGAAGCGTAGCGGACTGGGACGGTTCAA
>NZ_FRBN01000065.1 GCF_900142625.1 Roseovarius marisflavi | reverse complement strand
ACTGGGCCGGTTCCAGGCGCATCACCCCGTTCTTGACCGCGGGCCATGTGAAGCTGTTATCTTCGAGCCGTTTGTAGGCCATCACCAACCCGCTATGCCTACCACACACCAATCTCTGTGCTCACGTAACAGCATTCTGACACCGAAGGAGGCATCTTCGGCGCCGTTCGTCGCCTGTCTTGTGCTTCTCCTCCAGCCTCGAACAATAACCCCCATGCACGTCTTTATATAGCTATCTAGCCATATAGATTTCTGCCTCTGCACATATGGAGGTGTGGTTGAGTGGGTGTGGCTACCTATCCGTTTCCCCTTTGGAAATAGCAGAGGCTTCAATGGTATGTGACTACCTTAAAATCGCTACTTGCACGCAATAATCGCTCATCCGCAGTATCGCGACCGCACGTCATAGCCCGGCCTCGTGAAAGACGGGAAACGATCGGCGGGATTTCCCGGTTTGGCGACAAAATCTCGATCAAAGCCCGCCGTCTGTCCGGGCCGCGCCGCGATCCGCCCTTGGTGGAACATGCCCTTGCTGCGCCCTTCCTGTGAGACAGGATAGATCGGTGTCGGAATGCCAAGTCTGAAGGATTGGCAAATCAGTTGATCCTTGAGCGTGGTTTGCGCAATCCGACCAGGTCGGCGCTCCAACAGGTTTACGACGTGGCCAGCTTTGACACCCAGTCCTCGCGTTTCAAAGGCCAGAGGCTTGCGCAGCTCGAAAACATCCGTCTTTACTCCCGGCCCGAACAGATCGTCTTCGCCTTGCCAGACATCGCCGGAGGCGAAGCGCAGCCTGAAGACACCCGGCGGGACAAGAACCTTGAAAAACGCACCGCCCTTTATGTAGGCGGCCAAGGCAGCCTTATCGGTGCTTTGATCGATCAAGGTCAGGAAATAATCCTGACCAGGCGGCGTTTTGACCTGAAGGGGAAACACGGCGGGCAAACCGGTCCGGTTCCACATCAATCCGGCGGGCCGCGAGAGGGGTGCAGCCGCGTCACTTCCGGCACTTGCGAGTGGTGGTGCTGCGCAGAGCAGAAGCAAATGCAAAAGCATCAACCTTACGATTTTTCTGCTGCATATCAGTTCCAACACATCAGCCTCTTAAGAAAATCTCGCCGTGACCGTCCGGTCAAAAGGCGCAAGAAGATGTTTCCTTGGCCATCACCCTATCAGTTAACGGAATTTATTTGAATGGAAGGCGTGTCGGCATAGCCGTGCCCACGCCTCGCGCCGGGTAGCACACCTTACCGCGTCCGCCAGAAAGCTTGTGATCATTTCCGGGCAAGTCACGACTGTCTTCTCTGCAATAATGGTGCCAGCGTCATCGACGACGCAGATGGCCGTCGTCTCCTGCGAGACATCCAGAGCGGCAAAACATGGCATAGCAGTTCTCCTTTTCATTTGAGCCTTGGCCAATCAGTTTCTGTTTGAACAGTTTGAAGCAGCAGCTCTTGGTCGAAAAGAAGCGCCACCCGCGATTACGCTAAGTGGTCCACCCTATCATGGCCCGACCCGCTTCGACATCCGCCAGGCCCGTCGCCACGCTCGCAACCGTCCCGTCCGGCAGAACGAAGGCGGCCGTCGCGCCTGGCAAATCGTAGCGGTCGCGGAAAGCTTCGAGCGTGTCGTGCAACCGGCCCGAGAGGCCCGTTTCGTCCTCCGCTTGAGCCGACCCCGTGACGAGAAGCGAAAGGACCGTCGCGGCCAGTGCAAGGGCGGTCCGCATGGCGCTCACCTTGCCACCTGTGGAGCGGCTTGCGGCAGAGATGGAATGACCTGCGTCACGGCGCCCTCGCGGGTGAACATCGTCTCGCGTTTCCACCAGATGGCGACAAGGGCGACGACTGCGAGAATCCATGTGTCCCAGGGCTGTGCGTCAGGCCAGAACGGGTTGATCAGCTGCCAGTGAAACAGCATCGGCCAGAGCAGGCTGCCCCCGGTTCGGTTCAGGATCGGCGTGACCAGCACGGCCAACACCACGTTGCCGATGAAGAAGGGTAGGAAGTTCCAGCCGCCGAAGACGGTGCCTGCAAGATAGAAGGCGGGCAGGTGCCAGAACCCCCAGATTGCCCCGATCAGCGCACCGGCCCATATCGGTGCCATGTGGCGCTGAAGCAGGGGTTGCAGCACACCGCGCCAGCCCAACTCTTCGATGGGCCCGAGAAACAGCATCATGAACATGACCGCGACCATCGGACCGGCGCCGTCAGGCGGTAGCGGCGCCAGAACCGGGCCGTTCTTGACCAGCGATCCGGCCATGAAGACCAGTGGCAAGCCAATCAGCACGAAGACCACCCAGCCCGAGGGCGCCCGCCAGAGCAAGAGCCGCGACAAGAAGCGCCTCAGCCCTGCGCCGTCGGCATAGGACAGGACCAGAACGATCGCGGCGATGGCGGGTGCCCAAGTGGCGAGGAAGAAGAGCGGGTGCAAACCGCTGATTGGTCCAAACCAGCTCGACGCCAGTTCGGGAGCGAGCACGTAGAAGCCGACAACCCCCCAGGTGATGAGGAAGGTCATGGCCAGAAAGAGAGGGATGGCGCGTTTAGGCATCGGACCTCGCTTGTCCTCATGTCGGAGGACCGGAAGAGATGTGACGCACCACGAACGGTGCGATCTCATTCCTATCCGTTTCCTCGTAGCCTGCTGTGATTTGCATCAAATGGCTATGCCTGTACTGCGCGCCCGCAGAATAGCCAATTCAATTACCCCCTTCATCCATTGAGGCATATTTGAGGTTCTGTCTGCGCCGATTTTGTCGCGTAATCTGGGCGAAGTGGGGCGGAAAGTGTGCATTCGCTGCACCTGCAAGGGAATCCTGTCAAAGACATAAAAGCTGCCATTCACAGCTCAGGTTCAACGTCCCCCATGCTGCACCAAAAACAAAGGTCTGCTATGCGCGGCGGTTTCAACGGGTCGATGCAACACTTTAATCTTTTGAGAGAGATGGAGTGATCATCATGAAGTATCGTCGCCGCATATTCTTCACGGACA
>NZ_FRBN01000023.1 GCF_900142625.1 Roseovarius marisflavi | reverse complement strand
TTTGTCCGTGAAGAATATGCGGCGACGATACTTCATGATGATCACTCCATCTCTCTCAAAAGATTAAAGTGTTGCATCGACCCGTTGAAACCGCCCCCGCATTGCCGACCTTCAGGCAGATCGCGATGACGGTCGGGTTGGAGTCAGGGTTGCCTGACACATCCACGCGGCGTGATCGAGAAAATGCTCGTTAACGGGTGTCGAGCAACACCGCCTCGACCCGCCGATTCAGATCGCGCGAGGCCGGGTCGCGGTTGCTGGCGATGGGCGCGAGATAGCCGAGGCCTTCGGCCTCAAGCTGTGCTCGGGCAACGCCGTGGGTCTCGACAAGGCGCTCAAGCACGGCACGCGCGCGGTCGCGCGACAGGGCGATATTGGCGTCAAGCGCGCCAACGCTATCGGTATGGCCCACAAGCGCGGTCCGGCGTGTGGGGTCAGCGTTCAGAAACTCGGCCAGCGCGGCAAGGCTGGCAAACGGCCCCGGCCCGAGCGCCGTCGCGCCAGAGGCAAAATCAAGATCGCGCAATACCACATGGCCACGCTCCAGCAGCGCCTGCGCCAGGGGGTTGGCGGTGGCTGTCCCTGCGTCACCCCCCTGTGCAACAGGACCGTCAGGCGCGGTATCCAACCCCGCCGCGCCGGGCGCGGTGATGTGGCTGATCTGGACATAACCGGTCTCGCCAGAGCGGCTTATCAGTACCGCTGCATGTTCAAGACCCGCCCCGTCATTGCCCCGACGCGCCGCTAAATAGCGGAAATCGAACAGGTCGACGAACATATCTGGCGCCGACAGAATCGGCGCGTTGAAGCGGAAATCAAACCCGCCACACTCGCGATCGCTACACTCGAAAAGGATCTGCCACCCGGCCGCTTCAAGCTCTTCGCGCATCGGCTTCAGAACCTGAAGCGTGGTAAGGCCCTGCCCGGTGACCCGCCAGGCCTGTTGTGTGACGCGCCCCTCAAGCCGGGCGCGCGGCAAGGTTCCGTTCGCAAAAGGGCTGGTGGGCAAAAGAAAGGTGTCGGCCTCTTCGACGATCTCTGCGCTCATCACCGCATTGATCGGCAAAGACAGCTCCAGCGCCCCGCCGACCTGCGGCAGAACCAGCGCCAGAACAAGGGCCACCCGCGCGCGCATCACCCCTCGCGGGCCTGCGCGTGATATTCGGGGTTGGGCTGCATGCCCGTGGCGCTTGCGACCCGGTTGGTCATGTTGAAAAACGCCGCCACATTGGCAATGTCCCAGATGTCACGCTCACTGAACCCAACATCGCGCAGCGCGGTGCGGTCAGCCTCTTCGATCAAAGCACTCGCGGTGGTCACCTTGGCGGCGAAATCAAGCATCGCCCGCTGGCGCGCATCAAGCGGCGCGACCCGGTAATTCATCACCATCGCCTCGCCCAGCGCCGGATCACCCGAAAGCTGACGCACAGCCGCGCCATGGGCCACCTGACAGTACCAGCACCGGTTGATCGAGCTGACCACGACGGCGATCATCTCGCGCTCAAGCTTGCTTAGCCCGCTATCGGCCAGCATCAGCTCGTTGTAAAGCGCGGCAAAGGTGTTGAGTTTTTCGATGTCAAAGGCATGCGCCTGAAGCACATTGGGGATCATGCCAAGCTTGTCCTGACAAACGTCAAAATATTTCTGCGTGGCGGGCGGCAGAGGGTCAACCATCGGCAGGTCAAGGGCGGTGGTCTGGTGTGGTTTTCTCATTTGCGTCATGCCTTTTGTCGATAGTGATACTGTCCCACAAGCGTCATGCCGAGGGAAGCGTAGAGGCCGTTTGCACCTATATTGGCCTGGGTGCAGACCACGCTCATATGGGTTGCGCCGTGGCTCGCGGCCCATGTGGCGGCGGCCTGCATCACGTGGCGGCCCATGTTCTTGCGCCGACTTTGGGGGTGAACCTCAAGCGCGTGGACCATGGCGACCCCGTCATGGATGGCACAGAATGCAGTGGCGGCGGGGCGGTTCTCGGCGCGCCCGAAGATGGTGGTCTTTGGGGCCTGCGCACGGCGCATTACGTCGATGCGGCCCGGCCCGATGCCCCCCGCCGCCCAGATATCAAGCTGGATCGCCAGAGGCTCCCATATGGCAAAGGTGCTGGTGGGCGGCGTCGGCCTGGCAAGGTCGACAATAGGTGTCACGTAGATATTGACCGGATCGACGATGCCATACCCCTGATCCGCCAGCATCCGGTCAAGCGCCGCGTCGCCCCCTCGGATCATGAAAAGCGGGGGCTGGCCAAGCGCCTGCATCGCGCTCTCGGCGACGGCGAGCTTATCAGCCGTGACCGACTGGCGCGCAGTGGCCGACGACACCCGTTTGCCGCCGCCCTGCCCGTCACGGATCACCCAATCGTCAAGCTCGGATATGGCGACGGGCGGCCATGTGCCCTCGACCACGTCGTAAAGGGTGTGCACGTCCGGGGTCATGCGGAAAAGATCGCCGCAAGCTCGGCCATGGCGGCGTCAACGCGGCTCCCGTCCTGGCCGCGAATGACGATATTGGCGCCATAGCATCCATCGCGCTGAAACGGGTAAGAGCCAATGGAAAGGTCGCTATAGCGCGCGGCCAATTCGCCAAGCGGGCCAGCGATATCGCCCTCGCCCCGGTTGATCTCAAGGGTTTGCGACAAGACCGGCGCGCCCCCGGTCAATGTCGGCAGGATGCTGGCCAGCATTGCCTGAAAGATCGAGGGCACCCCGGCCATCACATGCACGTTCTTGATGCTGAACCCCGGCGCGGTGCTGATCGGGTTGTCGATCAGGGTGGCCCCGTCGGGAATGCGCGCCATGCGCAGGCGGGCCTCGTTCAATTCCTGACCGGAGCGTGCGTAATGCGCGGCCAAAAGCGCGCGGGCATCCTCGCGGATGCCAATCGGGCGATCAAAGGCGCGCGCCACGTTCTCGGCCGTGATATCATCATGGGTCGGCCCGATCCCGCCCGAGGTAAAGACCGTGTCATACCCCGCACTGAGCGCCTTGACCGCAGCGGTGATGGCGTCCGGGTCATCGCTCACCACGCGGACCTCCTGCAGGTCGATCCCCGCCTTGGTCAACTCTGTGGCAAGGTAATGCATGTTCGCATCGCGCGTGCGCCCCGACAGGATCTCATCCCCGATGACAAGCATGGCGGCGGTTGGGTTGGGCATGATACGGGCCTCCTTGAACAGATCCATGACCCGGTATAGGCCTGCTGCCATGCGCTTTCAAACCCCTCTTGTGTCCGCCGTGCTTATCCGTCGCTATAAACGCTTTCTTGCCGATATCCGGCTTGAGGATGGCCGCGAGGTGACCGCCCATTGCGCCAATCCCGGAAGCATGATGGGTCTGGCCGAACCGGGCCTTAAAATATGGGTCGAGCCGAATGACGATCCGAAGAAGAAACTCAAATACGGCTGGCGACTCGTCGAACATGCCGATGGACATTTTACCGGCGTCGATACCAGCCTGCCCAACCGCGCCCTGCGCGCCGCCCTTGAGGCGGGCGACATTCCTGAACTCGCCACCTATGGCACCGTGCGCCCGGAGCAAAAGTACGGCACCAAGAGCCGAATTGATTTCCTTTTGCAACACACTGGATTGCCCGACGCCTACGTCGAGGTGAAATCCGTGACCCTGTCACGCACCACAGGCCTGGCCGAATTCCCCGATAGCGTGACGGCGCGTGGCGCGAAACATCTTGGTGAATTGGCCGAAATGGCGCGCATCGGTCACCGCGCCGTCCTGTTCTACCTGATCCAGCGCACCGATTGCGCAGAAATGACACTCGCAGCGGATATCGACCCCACCTACGCCGCCGCATTCGCCAACGCCAGGTCCGCAGGTGTCGAAGTGCTTGCCTATGGCACCAGAATCACCCCCAAGGCGGTCACACTTGGCACGCGTGTGCCTGTCAAATGATCCGCCCCCTATCGCCGCCAAAGCAGTGCCACTTGAGTATTTACGGAAAGATGAAAGTCAAAGCGCGCTCACATTCACCGTTCCCCAAATACTCATATCAGCTCTCCCTCGCGCCAAAGCCGTTTTGCGCGTCACGCCTCCCCCATCTCTGAGGAAGGCATCGCCTGACGAGGACCAAAGTGCGCGCGCCAGCGCGCTCCGTTCGGTCAGGCCTGAACGCACCAACAGCACCGCGAAAGGCACAAATTCCCGCAATCCAAGGATACATGCGCATGGGCGAGGCCCTAGATGAGCCCAGCATGCCGCACCCTCTGGCCCTTTGCTGCAATCCCGCCTAAACAGGGCTTAACAGATCAAGACGGCACGAGGCATAGACGTGAACACACACAAGGGACGACTGACCCGAGACGGCATCCGAATTCATGAGGACTCGGATTTTGCCGGCATGCACAAGGCCGGCGCACTGGCCGCACGCATTCTCGATGAGATCGCCGACCACGTCTTCGTCGGCCAAACCACCGGCGCAATCGACAAGATGATCGAGGATAAGGTCAACGAGGCAGGCGCCAAATCGGCCACCATCGGCTATAAGGGCTACCGTCACGCCAGCTGTATCAGCGTCAACCACGTGGTCTGTCACGGCATCCCGGGCGACAAATTGCTGAAAGACGGTGACATCCTGAACGTCGACGTGACGGTGATTGTCGATGGCTGGTTTGGCGACACAAGTCGCATGTACGTCGCAGGTAAGCTGAGCCGGAAGGCAGAGCGGCTTATCGAGATCACGCATGAATCCCTGATGAAGGGGATCGAGGCGGTCAAACCCGGCAATACCTTTGGCGATATCGGCCACGCGATTCAGTCTTATGTAGAGGCGCACCGCATGTCAGTGGTGCGTGATTTCTGCGGTCACGGCCTTGGCCGGGTGTTTCACGCCCCGCCCAACGTTCTGCACTATGGGCGTCCGGGCACCGGGCCGGCCCTCGAAGAGGGCATGTTCTTTACCATCGAACCGATGGTAAATCTGGGCCGCCCGGAAACCAAGGTTCTGGCCGATGACTGGACGGCGGTGACGCGTGACAAGTCGCTCTCGGCGCAGTTCGAGCATTCCATAGGGGTCACCGGAACCGGCGCCGAGATTTTCACGCTTTCGCCCGCGGGCCGGTTTCACCCGACCTGGACCGCATAACCTTAGACGGCGCGCAACACCGCGCCGGGGTTCATGATCCCCTTTGGGTCAAGTGCGGCCTTGATTGCGCGCATCGCCGAGAGTTTGGCCGGATCACCATAGCGCTCTAGGTCATCAACCTTGAGCCGCCCGATACCATGTTCGGCAGAGACCGAACCGCCCATCTCATCCACAAGATCGTGCAGTGCCCGCTTGATTAGGTCACGCTCGGCGTCATGATCGGCGCGGGTCTTTCCGGGCATCGGAAAGATGTTGTAATGCAGGTTGCCGTCGCCAAGATGGCCGAAGCAATTTATCCTGAACGCCCCCAAAACGGCGATTGCCTCTCGGCCTTTTTCGACGAATTCGGGAATCGCGCCCATCGGCAGGGAAATATCATGCGAACTGACCGACCCGACGCGCCGGTTGGCCTCGGGGATCTGTTCGCGCACCTCCCGAAAGGCCTGACGCTGTGCCTCGGATTGGGCAATCATGCCATCGCTGACCAATCCCGCCTCCATCGCCTCGCCGAACAGGGTCTCAAGCGCGCCCGCCGGGTCAAGCCCGCGGGCAAGGCCGACCTCGATCAACACAAACCATTCCGGGCGCTCTTCAAACGGCTGGCGAATATCGGGCAATTCCTGCGCCAGAAACTCCAGCCCCTGACGATGCATCAGCTCAAACGCACTGACGCCCTCGCCCATGTGATCGCGCGCCAGTGCCAGCAAATCCAGCGCCGCGCGTGGGTCTCGCACAACCATCACCGCCGTGCCCTCGCCTGCGGGACGCGGATATAGCTTGAGAGCGGCTGCGGTGATCACCCCAAGCGTGCCCTCGGACCCAATCAAAAGGTTTCTAAGATCATACCCGGTATTGTCTTTGCGCAACCGCTTGAGACCCTGCCAGATTTGCCCGTCCGGCAACACCGCCTCAAGCCCAAGACATAAATCGCGCGCATTGCCATAGCGCAGCACATTCACCCCACCGGCATTGGTCGCCAGGTTGCCGCCGATCCGCGCGCTGCCCTTGGCGGCGATGCTTAGCGGGAAAATCCGGTCAACCCTGGCCGCGGCCTCGTGAATGTCCTGAAGGATCATACCGGCCTCGACCACCATGACGTTCTCTTCGGGGAAAATCCCGCGCACCGCACGCATCCGCTCAAGGCTCAGGATCACCGGCAGCGCCCCCTCGGGGCAAAGCTGTCCGCCGACAAGCCCGGTCCCGCCGCCATAGGGCACAAGCGGCACAGCGGCCTCAGATGCAGCGCGCACGACCTTGGCCACATCGGCGGTGCAATCAGGTGCCACAACGACGCCTGCGCGTCCCTGCCAACGCCCGCGCGGCTCTTCTAGATAGGCCGGGCTCGCCTCACGAAAGGCGGCGGCAGGCAGTTCTGCGCGCAGATGATCGACAAAGGCGGGGGTGGCGGAATTCAATGTCATGCGCTCTACCTATCACGCAAAAAGAGGCAATCCAGCCCTTTCACCGTTCCAAAAATACTCGGCACCGCCGCCGCTCAACGAATAACGCCCCGTGCATGGTGCGACGAAGGGTGACAGAAGGGCATCTTGCGGCACTGCAGCATGAGGCGTATGCCTGAAGGATGAACACACAGCGCCGCCCCCGATTGAACCGTACCGACTGGCTTGTGGCCGGGCTCTCTGCGCTTTGCGACGAGGGGCCTGGGGCGCTTGGGGCCGAACCTCTGGCGCGGCGCGTCGGGGCGACCAAGGGGTCGTTTTATTGGCACTTCACCGATGTGCCCGCCTATAATCTTGCCCTTTTGGATTTATGGGAGGCCGCAGCGCGCCATGCACTGGCGACCTGCGCAGAGGCGGATGCGACCGACGCCACGCGCCTGCGCGCAACGGCTCAGATGATTGCCGCAACATCGAGCAGCGATACCCCCGCATTGCGCGCCGAGCCCGCGATTCGTGCATGGGCGCGCGACGACACCGGCTGCGCCACCGTGGTGGCCGAGGTGGACGAGGCGCGGCTGCAGCAGTTGCGCGGACTTTTGTCGGCCTGTGGCATCGACAATGGCGAAATGGCGCGCATCATTTACGCCAGTGCCATCGGCATGGAAGATCTGCACGACCGTGACGCAGCGCAGAATTCAGACGCGATCGGCTCGCTGGTCGATCTGGTTCTGGCGCTCCGGTAGCCCGGATGCGGTTTGCTGTTCTCCTCTCGGTGCTCTCCCTGTTTGGCGCCTGCAAGGACGAAACCGTGACCGGCTACGGCGGGGATGCCGCGACCTGGACCCTGCAAAGTATCGACGGGCGACCATTTGGCGCCCGTGCCACGCTGATCCTGCCCGAAGAAGGCCAGATCGCCGGGCAGGCACCCTGCAACAGTTATTCGGGCCAGCAGACCGCGCCCTATCCGTGGTTCGCGCCCACGGGCATTGCGGCCACAAAACGCGCCTGTCCCGAATTTGACGCCGAAGCCCGCTATTTTCGCGCCCTGGCGGAAATGACCCTTGTCGAAGTGGTCGGGGATATCCTTATCCTGAGCAATGACGCCGGGCGCGAGATGATCTTTTCCGCCGCAAGGTAACCGCGCGCCCCGCAAGGCGGCCTGTCAGGGGCGGTGAGCGCGCTGCACAAACCGGTCAACAAACCTTTGGCGCGCATCCGGCAGCGGCTTGTTGCCAAGCTCGGGGGCGAGATGATTGCGCAGGAAATGCCCGGTCAGATCGAACCCCTGCAATATCTCGGCATCAGGGGCCGGGCCCTGCCCCAGCATGCAGGGCGGCAGGGGCAGCAACCGATCGGCCCACTCCCCCGCCCCGGCGCGCGAAACGGCACGCCCGCTGCGCGGCGAGACGAACGACAGGTCGTTGGCCTGCGGCCCCATCACCGCACAGGCGCGCAGATCAACGCCAAAGCCCATCTCTTCCAGCAAGGCCAATTCCCAGTTGAGATAGGCCAGCGGCCAGATCTCCGGCTGATCCAGCAGGTCAAGCAATGTCTCGGTGCGCCGGTAAAGCGGCAGGCAGGCCTCGCGTTCAGGCAGACAGAACAGCAACAGCGAGGTCACCGCGTTCAGCCCCGCCAGCGCCAGCCTGTCGCCCATGGCCGTACCCGCGCGCGAGCGCAGCGGCTCGACCCGGAAGGTGCCGATGTGATCTTCCAGCCGCGCGCGCCATTCAAGATCAAGTTGGGCACCGGGTTGCAGGATCGGGGAAAGTTTGCGCGAGGCCCCACCGCGGACCACACCGGCATGGCGCCCGCGCTCGGGCGTCAGAACTTCGATGATGGCGGCATTTTCACCGTGCCTGCGGCTTGCCAGCAATATCCCCTGATCGCGCCAGTCCATCACCCGTTCCCTGCCCTCCGATCGCGCCATTTCACACCAGACGATGCGCCCTGCCAAGCCCCTTGGCGTTTCAGTCGGACAGACCCGGCTCATCAAGCAGGTGGCGCCCGGCGCGATCTTCGACCTCGATCACCCAGATATCCGGGTCAAACCCGCGCTGCCGGGCGATGGCGGCGTCAACCTCGGTCTCGTCGCCCTCGGCGAGAACCACCCAGGCCCGGGCGCCAGTCATCAGATCGAACGACCGCTGATAGGCGCGCGCCTGACCGTCGAGCGTGTTGAGCTTGACCAGAACCGCGCCGCCGGTGTCATCGCCATGGGCCACGACAAAGGCGGGGATATCCGCAAGCCGCAGACGCGCCAGATAGGCCTGCACCCAGAAAGAGGCAGTCAGGCGCGCCATCAGGCAGCTGTGCCTGTCGCGCGCGCGGACGCCTCCGGCGGGAGTATTTTTGCCAAGAAGAAGCCCGGGGGCATGACCCTAGTTCCCGTCCTTGAAATTGAGGCCCATTTCGGAATAGCGCTCGGATTCCTCAAGCCAGTTGGGACGTACCTTGACCTGTAGAAACAGGTGGATGCGCCGGTCTAGGAATTCCTCAAGCTCTTCGCGGGCCGCCTTGGATACGGCCTTTATCGTCTCGCCGCGATTGCCGAGGATGATGCCCTTGTGGCCGTCGCGCATGACATAGACGACCTGATCAATCTTGGCCGAGCCATCCTTGCGCTCTTCCCAGTTCTCGGTTTCGACCGTGAGTTGGTAGGGCAATTCCTGATGCAGGCGCAGGGTCAGCTTTTCGCGGGTGATCTCGGAGGCGATCATCCGCATCGGCAGGTCGGCGATCTGATCTTCGGGGTAAAGCCAGGGGCCTTCGGGCATCTGCTCGGCCAGCCAGGCACGCAGATGATCGACGCCGTGCCCCTTTTCCGCCGAGATCATGAAGGTCTCGACGAAGGGAAAGCGGGCGTTCATCTTTTGGGTCAGCGCCAGAAGAACCGGCGAATGCACCCGGTCGATCTTGTTGATGGCAAGCGCCACCTTGCGGCCCTTGGCGATATCGCCGAGGCCCTCAAGAATGCGCTCGACGCCTTCGGTGACGCCGCGATGCGCCTCGACCAGAAGCACGACCACATCAGCATCCGCCGCACCGCCCCAGGCCGCCGCGACCATCGCGCGATCAAGGCGGCGGCGGGGTTTGAACAGGCCCGGCGTGTCGACAAAGACCAGCTGGCTTTCGCCCTCCATCGCCACGCCGCGAATGCGCGCCCGCGTGGTTTGCACCTTGTGGGTGACGATGCTCACCTTGGCCCCGACCATCCGGTTCAAGAGCGTGGATTTGCCTGCATTGGGTTCGCCAATCAAGGCGATGAAACCGGCGCGGGTCATGTGTGTTTATCCAATCTGTCCAAAAGGGCACGGGCCGCCGCCTGTTCGGCGTGGCGTTTTGATCCGGCAGTTGCCTCGGCGGTTTCGCCGGTTTTAAGCGTTGCCTCGATGGTGAATTGCGGGGCGTGATCGGGCCCCGAGCGGCGCGTTTCCATGTAATCGGGCGGCGGCAACCCGCGCGCCTGCGCCCATTCCTGAAGCGCGGTCTTGGCATCGCGCGCATCATCCTTGACCGACCCGACCCGCGCGCCCCAGAGCCGCAGTACCAGATCGCGCGCGCCCTCGAACCCGGCGTCAAGATAAACGGCGGCAATCACCGCCTCCATCGCGTCGCCCAACAGCGCCTCTTTGCGTCGCCCGCCTGACATCATCTCGGAGCGACCCAATTTCAAGACCACCCCAAGATCAACCTCCCGCGCCACATCGGCGCAGGCCTCTTTGCGCACGAGCGCGTTGAAGCGCGGCGCAAGCTGGCCCTCAGTCGCGCCCGGATCATGCGCCAGAAGCGCCTCGGCCATGACAAGGCCCAAGACCCGGTCGCCCAGAAACTCAAGCCGCTGGTTGTCGTCGCGCGTCGGCGAGGACATCGAGGAATGCGTCAAAGCCCGCACCAGAAGTGCGGGCTTGGAAAACTGATAGCCCAACCGCGCCTCAAGCGCTTTCATGTCGCTTGAAAGCTTCAATCGAGCCTCGTGAAAAAGCGGTCGCTGCGCCATGTCCAGAAGGCCAGCATGGAAGAGCCCGCCGAGGAAAAGATCACCCGGTTGGCGCGGCCGATCAGGTTCTCGTAGGGCACGTAGCCAACCCCGCCCACCGCCGCCGGAAAGCGCGAGTCGGTCGAGTTGTCGCGATTGTCGCCCATGAAAAAGTAATGCCCCTCGGGCACGGTAAAGACGCCGGTGTGATCGGCGCGCTGATCACCGATGTTGATGATGCTGTGCGACCGGCCATTCGGCAATGTCTCGATCTGGCGCGACTTGATGCAGGCACCGCCCTCGCCCACAACCCCGTTTTCACAGCGCGGGCGAATGCCCATGGGGCCCTGGCGGCTGAATTCTTCGACGAAATCCGGTGCAGGCTCCAGCTTGACGGCGACATCATTGATATGCAGCACGCCATCCTTCATCTGGATGCGATCCCCCGGCAGGCCGATCACCCGCTTGATGAAATCGGTGCCATCGGTGGGCTGGCGGAACACGATGATGTCGCCGCGCTCTGGCTCTGATCCAAGGATGCGGGTGTTGTCGCCATCCAGAAAGCCACAGATATCCTTGGCATCGATATCAAGCCCGGCAAAGCGGATCGACGGGCAGGACGCATAGGAATAGCCATAGGCCATTTTGTTGACGAACAGGAAATCGCCGATCAAAAGCGTGTCTTTCATCGACCCGGAGGGAATCCAGAACGGTTGGAACAGCAGGGTGCGGAACAGGCCCGCAATCACGAGCGCCCAGAACACCGTCTTGATCGTCTCGACGATGGAATTTCCTGGTTTGGCGTCAGATGCCATCGGTGTCTCCGAAATTAACTGAATAAGAGGTTTGGGGCTACATGCGGTGCATGCGGCGGGGTGTCAAGCCGCAGGGCCGGCAATCGGGCGGGCCTCGATCACCACAAAGGCCTGCGCCCAGGGGTGATCATCGGTCAGCGTGACATGAATGATCGCAGCATGACCCGGCGGTGTCATCTCGGCCAGACGCTCAGCGGCCCAACCGGTGACCTCCATCACGGGCTGGCCGGTCTCAAGATTGCTGACGGCCATGTCACGCCAGGCGATGCCCATCCGAAGACCGGTGCCAAGCGCCTTGGAACAGGCCTCTTTCGCGGCCCAGCGTTTGGCATAGGTGCCGACAACATCGCGGCGACGCTCGGCCTTGGCCTGTTCGACGGGCGTAAAGACGCGATTGCGGAATCTGTCGCCAAAGCGCTCAAGCGTGCGCGCAATCCGCTCGATATTGGCAAGGTCTGTGCCGATACCAAGGATCATTGCGCCATAACCTCGGCTTCACCACAGGTAAACCAACGGCAGGCGAGCCCGATCATACGTTCATATGTACCCGTGAAGGATACATCCGGCAGATTGTCATATAAGCCCCTTACGCGTTTCCAAGCATCACCGGGGCTCTGACGGATAGTTTGCCATAGCTCTGCGTTCGTAGGGGCCTGCATTCCGCAAACCTCGCGCGCGTCGATCGCGTCTTCCGGATTAAAGGCGATATCGAGTTCATGGAGATCCTTGATCATTTCGCAGGCATCATGAAGCTCCCAGGCAGTTGCCGCAACTATGACCCCTACTCCGATCACAGGCATCGCCTCCCCTGCCATAGAGCCGACATTGCGCGCTGAAGCTGTCGCCACTCTCCGGCTTACCCGCGTGCTGGTATCTTTGACCGCCTCGCGCACGCTGCGCTTGGCACCGCGATAGGTGACGCCAGTATCCATTAGCTTACCCTTGAGCAGTTTATTATCAGCCTTGAGACGGGAATTTCTTCGGCCAAACTCGTCATTACGCGTTTTAAGGTCACTCACAGTCGCAACGTGCCTAGCCCGAACAGTGCGCGCCCCGGCCACGGCCTCGACGGCGTTAGAGAATACACCAAACACAGTTGAAGATGTCACGGTCAAGACAGTCAGGGCAAATGACATTACCATCACCAAGGCGAGAAACGCTTTTGATGTGGAAAGTATAATTTTCATCGGAAATCGGACATATGCAAAAAGTCGCGTCATCTAGTTTTTACCCAACAAATTATCAAACGAAGGTCAAAGCCCTCCCCGCGCCTCGTCCATCAGGCGGCGCATTTCGCCGATGGCGGGGCCGAGGCCGCGAAAGATTGCCTCGCCGATGATGAAATGCCCGATATTGAGCTCGGCCACCTCGGGAAAGGCCGCGACCGGCTTGACGGTTTCATAGTTAAGACCGTGCCCGGCATGCACCTCAAGACCAAGCGAATGGGCATAGGTCGACATTTCGCGCAGTGCGGCAAGCTCGGTGTCGCGCTCTTTGAAGCGGCCCTCGGCATGGGCGTCGCAATAGGCCCCGGTATGCAGCTCGATCACCTGCGCGCCGATGCGCGCGGCGGCCTCGATCTGACGGCTGTCGGCGGCGATAAAGATCGACACCCGGCTGCCGGCCTCGATCAGCGGGGCGATAAAATGGGCAAGACGGTTTTCCTCACGCGCCACTTCAAGCCCGCCCTCGGTGGTGCGCTCTTCGCGCTTTTCGGGCACGATGCAGACCGCATGCGGCTTGTGGCGCAGGGCAATCGCCTGCATCTCGGCGGTGGCGGCCATCTCGAAGTTGAGCGGCACGCTGAGGCCCGCCATCAGCCCATCGATATCCGCATCCGAAATATGGCGGCGATCCTCGCGCAGATGCGCGGTGATGCCATCGGCGCCGGCCGCTTCGGCCACCTTGGCCGCGCGCAGCGGATCGGGATAGGCCCCGCCGCGGGCATTTCGCACCGTGGCAACATGGTCGATATTCACGCCAAGGCGCAGTTTGCCCTCAAACGACATCGGCTTTTCCTTTGTTGTAACGCGACTCGAGACGAACCTAGTCCTGTTTTGGCTTGGCGTCAGCCTTGAGCGCCTTTTTTTCCTTCAGCGCCGCCCATTTTGCCTTGAGCGCGCCCTTGCGGCGGTTCTGATAGGCCTGAATGACCGGCAGACTGAGGTAATAGCAAATCAGCGCCGTGATGATGCCCGGAATGATCCCGCCGATCATGTAGGGGAAAAACACCTCGTCATAGAACACATGCAGGCTATACCAGTCGGCCTCGCGCTCGGAAAACATCGCGAGAAAGTTGTCGCGCAGATCGTCCCCCGCATCGAGGAATTTACCGCCCAGCGAGCGGCGCACTTCATCCTCGCCCGGGCCGGTGCCCCCCAACAGAAAATGCCCGGTCTGCAGCGACACCACACCAATCGGCACATAGGTCAGCGGATTGCCGAAGAACGTGCCCAAAAGAGCCGCCGGGATACTGCCGCGCAGCACCCAGGCCAGAAACGCCGCCACCACGAAATGCAGCCCGTAAAATGGTGTAAACGTGGTGAAAACACCCGCAAAGATCCCGCGCGCAATCCGGTGTGGCGGATCCGGCAGACGATGCAGGCGGTGCTTGACATAGGTAAACGCCCGCGCCCACCCACCACGGGGCCACAGAAAGTCAGAGATGACTTTCCAGAAGGGGCGTTTGTCTCGGCGTTTGAAAACCAACAGTCGGGCTCCTAGGGTTCATGGCTCTGCATAGCCCCGGACCGGGACGGATCACGATAGCGTTCAATAGCGGCGACGTCGGTTTCGGCATCAAGCGCGGACAACACACCATGCAGGTGTTCGGCGTCGCGCAATTCAACATCTATAAGCAATCTGTAAAAATCTGGTTTCCGGTCTACAAAGGTCAAGTCCGAGATATTGGCCTTCTGCTCTCCGATCAAGGTGCAAATCCGCCCCATCACGCCGGCATCGTTGCCAATCGTGATATCAAGCGTCACCGCATAAACCGCAGGGTGTGTTCCGTTGTGCCAATGCAAGTCAAGCCAGCGCTGCGGCTGATCGTCATAGGCCGACAGGGTTTCGCAATCAATCGCGTGAATGACCACCCCACGCCCGCGATAGGTGATGCCGACGATGCGCTCGCCCGGCAGCGGCTGGCAACAGCGCGCGCGCTCAAAGCTCTGATCCGCCTCAAGGCCGATCACCGCAAGATCACGCGCCACCTCGTTGCCCGCATCGGGCACCAGATCAGGGTAAACCGCGTTCAGAACCTGATGCGCAGTCAACTCTGCACTGCCAAGGCGCGCGCGCACTTCCTCTGCGTTCTTGAGCCGCAGCGTACGCGCCGCCGCTTCAAGCGCCTTGTCGGTGGCCTTTTTGCCAACATGCTCGAACGCCGAGCGCGCCAATTCACGCCCCAGCTTGATAAAGCGGTCGCGATCAAGCTCGCGCAGCGCACGGCGAATGGCGGCGCGGGCCTTGCCGGTGGTGGCAATATCAAGCCATGTCGCCTGCGGCGTCTGGCCCTCGGCGGTGATCACCTCGACCGATTGTCCGTTCTTGATCCGGGTCCAGAGCGGCACCCGCATGCCGTCGATCTTGGCGCCGACGCACACATGCCCGATCCGGGTGTGAATGGCATAGGCGAAATCAATCGGCGTCGCCCCGCGCGGAAGCTTGATCACATCGCCCTTGGGCGTGAAACAGAACACCTGGTCGGCGTACATCTCAAGCTTGACCGCTTCCATGAATTCGGTGTGGTCTTCTTCGGCGTCAAACTGTTCGGTGACCGATGAAATCCAGCGCGCGGGATCGACCGCAAAGGGGTTTTCGCTGCGCACCCCGTCACGATACGACCAATGCGCCGCAACCCCGGTTTCGGCCACGTCATGCATCTGGCGGGTTCTGATCTGAACCTCGACGCGCTTGCCATCGCGGCCCGACACGGTGGTGTGGATCGAGCGATAGCCGTTTGATTTCGGCTGGCTGATGTAATCCTTGAACCGCCCCGGCACCGCGCGCCAGCGTTGGTGGATCGCTCCGAGTGCCGCGTAGCAGTCATTCTCGCTCTGGGTCACGACGCGAAACCCGTAGATGTCAGAGAGACGCGAAAAGCCCATCTCCTTTTCCTGCATCTTGCGCCAGATCGAATAGGGCTTTTTAGCGCGGCCGAACACCTCGGCGGTGATCCCGGCCTTGTCAAGCTCGTGACACATGTCATTGGTAATCCGCTCGATCACATCGCCGGTTTCTTTTTGCAGGGTGATAAAGCGGCGGATGATGCTGGCGCGGGCCTCTGGGTTGAGCACGCGAAAGGCAAGATCCTCCAGCTCTTCGCGCATCCACTGCATGCCCATCCGGCCCGCCAGCGGCGCAAAGATATCCATGGTCTCGCGGGCCTTCTGGGCCTGCTTGTCCGGGCGCATTGCCTTGATCGTGCGCATGTTGTGCAAGCGATCCGCCAGCTTGACCAGAATAACCCGCAGATCCTTGGACATCGCCATGAACAGCTTGCGGAAGTTTTCGGCCTGCTTGGTTTCGGAACTGCTGAGTTGCAGATTGGTAAGCTTGGTGACCCCGTCGACAAGATCGGCCACCTCGCGCCCGAACTTTTCCTCGACCGTCTGATACGACGCTTTGGTATCCTCGATCGTGTCATGCAAAAGCGCGGTGATGATGGTGGCATCATCCAGCCGCTGTTCGGTCAGAATGGCGGCCACGGCGACGGGATGCGTGAAATAAGGCTCGCCCGAATGGCGGAACTGCCCTTCGTGCATCGCACGGCCATAATCATAGGCCGCGCGAATCAACGCTTCGTTGGTCTTTGGATTATAATCCCGAACGAGCGTGATCAGGTCGTCAACGGCGATCATCTGATCTGCGCCCCTGGCTCTGGGTGGGGGCTATGGCTCAGCCTTGACCCTGTGCTTCCATCAGTGCCCGCAGAAGCTTTTCTTCGGACATATCATCGGCCTCGGGCTTGTCTGCCTCGCCGCCCATCAACAGAGCCATCGAATCTTCTTCGGGCTCGTCAACTTCGATCTGGCTCTGATTCGATTCGATCAGACGCTCGCGCAGGTCATCCGCCGACTGGGTTTCTTCTGCGATCTCGCGCAGGGCCACGACCGGGTTCTTGTCATTGTCACGATCCACGGTCAGCGGCGCACCAGCCGCAATTTCACGCGCGCGATGCGCGGCAAGCATTACCAGATCAAACCGATTCGGGACCTTATCAACGCAATCTTCTGTGGTAACGCGGGCCATTTGACCTCCGGATATTAGGGGCAGGTGTGCAAGAAGCCCTGTATTTAGGCCGTCAATACAGGATTTACAAGCAGAGAATCAGAGCAGAACAACGGCATCCCTCTCCGCTTGCGGCAAGGCTTCAAGCATCTCCTGCACGGATTTGCCCAGGACCGGATGCACCCAGCCCGGCGCCACCTCGGCCAGAGGCACCAGCACAAAGGCGCGGTCCTGCATTCTGGGGTGCGGCAGGATAAGCTGATCGGGCGCGCGCAAGCTCTGCGCATCAGGCGCCAGATCACGCCAGGCCTCAAAACCGGGAACATCGGGCAAGACCTGAGTGCCGAGTGCAATCAGGTCAAGATCAAGCGTGCGTTGCCCCCAGCGGCGCACCCTTTCCCGCCCGAATGCCGCCTCCACCCGGTGCAACAGCGCCAGAACCTCTTGCGCATCCCCGTCAAACCGAAGCACCGCCGCGCCATTCACGTAGTCCGGCCCGGCACCAGCGGGGAAACAGGGGGTGCTGAAAAGCCTGCTTGACGCGACAACATCTGCGCCATCGTGACGCAGCATGTCCATCGCCGCGCGCAGCGTTTCAGCAGGCCCGCCAAGCCCGGACGGCATATTTCCACCCATAGCGATCAAGCATTGTTGATTGAATGTCATGAACGCCCTATCCTTTCGAAATGTATCATGCTCTTGTGTGTCACGAATAAGACATCTAATTAATTTCTCTACGTCTGTCCTGCCTCACCACTCACACACACGACCCCCCGGGCAAGACACTATACTTCGGAAGGACATTTGAAATGTTTTATAAGGATGAACGACTGGCTTTGTTCATCGATGGATCAAACCTCTATGCGGCCGGCAAGGCTCTTGGGTTTGATATCGACTACAAGCTGTTGCGTACCGAGTTCATGCGTCGCGGTAAATTGCTGCGCGCGTTCTATTACACCGCCCTGCTTGAGAATGACGAGTATTCGCCAATCCGGCCTCTGGTCGACTGGCTGCATTACAACGGGTATTCGATGGTCACCAAACCGGCAAAAGAATACACCGACAGCCAGGGCCGTCGCAAGGTCAAGGGCAACATGGATATCGAGCTGACTGTGGATGCAATGGAACTTGCGCCGCATGTCGATCATATCGTTCTGTTCTCGGGCGACGGCGATTTCCGCCCTTTGGTGGAAAGCATGCAACGTCAGGGCGTGCGTGTCTCGGTGGTCTCGACCATCCGAAGCCAGCCGCCGATGATCTCGGACGAGCTGCGCCGTCAGGCCGACAACTTTATCGAGTTGCAGGATCTCAAGGATGTCATCGGGCGCCCGCCGCGCGAAGTCAGCCAAGAGCGCGAAGAGGTCTACGCAGGTCAGGACTGAACCAATCTTGCGCCGCACCAAAGTTGACGCCCAGGCCCGCCGCCAATGATTGGCGCGGATCTGGGCGTTTTCGCGCAATTGGGTGGTTTGTTTCTGGCGGCCTTCGGGGCCGCCACAGTTTTGCCGTTTCAATCAGAGATCGTCTTTGTCGGCCTGCAACTGGGCGGCACCGCCTCGCTTACGTGGCTGGTCATCGTGGCCAGCATCGGCAACACCCTCGGGGCGGTGGTCAACTATGGGCTCGGCTACTGGATCGAGCATTACCGCGACCGGCGATGGTTTCCCTTCAACGCCGGCCAGATGGCGCGCGCCGAGGGCTGGTATTCCAAGTGGGGCGTCTGGACGCTGCTGCTAAGCTGGGCACCCCTTGGCGACGCCTTTACGGTGATCGCGGGCGTGATGCGCACCCCGCCCTGGCTTTTCCTGATCCTTGTCACCATCGCCAAGACCGGGCGTTATATTGTGCTTGCCTGGCTGACCGCGCAGACAACCGCCTGAGCGACGCCCATCAAGACTGGACGCCGCGCGCCGCAAGCCTTACCTCTGACCCCGACAGGAGGCGCGCATGACCAAACCACCCCTTACCCTTTACCTCGCGGCCCCGCGCGGGTTTTGCGCCGGCGTGGACCGCGCCATCAAGATCGTCGAAATGGCGCTCGGGAAATGGGGCGCGCCGGTCTATGTGCGCCACGAGATCGTGCATAACAAATACGTGGTCGATGATCTGCGCGCCAAGGGGGCGGTGTTTGTCGAGGAGCTTGACGATTGCCCCGATGACCGCCCGGTGATCTTTTCCGCCCATGGCGTGCCAAAATCGGTGCCCGCCGAGGCCAGTGCGCGCCAGATGCTATACGTCGATGCCACCTGTCCGCTTGTCAGCAAGGTCCATATCGAGGCCGAGCGCCATGCCGAGGCCGGATTGCAGATCATCATGATCGGCCACGCAGGCCACCCCGAAACCGTTGGTACGATGGGCCAGCTTGCCGAAGGCGAGGTTCTGCTTGTGGAAACCCCCGCCGATGTGCCCGCCCTTGCGGTGCGTGATGCGCAAAAGCTTGCCTTCGTGACCCAGACCACGCTCTCGGTTGATGACACCGCCGATATCGTCGCCGCCCTTCAGGCCCGGTTTCCGGCCATCAAGGGGCCGCACAAGGAAGACATCTGTTACGCCACCACCAACCGCCAGGAGGCGGTCAAGGCAATGGCGCAAAAGGCCGAGGCGATGCTTGTGGTCGGCGCGCCGAACTCGTCCAACTCGCGCCGCCTGGTCGAGGTGGGTGCGCGTGCGGGCTGTGGCTATGCCCAGCTTGTGCAACGCGCGACCGATATAGACTGGCGCGCGATTGAGGGCATCAGGAGCATCGGCATCACCGCCGGCGCCTCGGCCCCCGAGGTGCTTGTGAACGAGGTGATCGCGGCCCTTGAGGCCCGCTATGACGTGACGATCGAAGAGGTGGAAACCGCCACCGAGAACGTCGAATTCAAGGTGCCCCGCGTCCTGCGCACCCCGGCCTGAACCGGACCGGCGCGCAGCCATTGCGGGCTTCGCTATATCGAGCCCCCGTGCAATACTGCGCGTCACAAACGGGGAAGGAAAGGCGCGATGACATCAACCGGGCAGGATTATTTCGGCACCGAGGCCCAGATATCCGTTCTGCGGCGCGGTCGCGCGCTTTTCGATCTCACCGATACCGATCTGCGGATGACCTATTATGGCCGTAGCGTCGGATTGGCCGACACCGATGCGCAGGCGATGGACCGGCTGGCGGCGCTGATTGCCCTGCAAGGCAATAGCGCGCTCGGTGCCGTCGAGGATGGCGATATCGGCCACTGGCAAGCCGAGGCCCAGCGCCGCAACCTCACGATAACGCATTACGCCCGCTGGCTTGGAACGCAGAAGGCCACCCAAACCGCCCGGACCCTGCTTGATCTCCATCCATTGCCGCAGGACCTGACGGTTATCCGGGTCGACAGGGACGCCCCGGCCGAGGCCATGGCGCAGCTCGCAGATGTCTCGCTGGCCTGCGGCGTTCTCCCGCCGTCCGGCGCCGTCCTGCGCGGTGTCCGCAAACCCGGCATTGGCCTTGTGGCCCTTGATCAGACCGGCAAGGGCGTCGCCTGTGCCGGGGCGGCCAGCTATTGGCACCCGGACCACCCCAAGGGACAACGGCAATGCTGGTGGGGGATGCTTGCCACCCTCCCCGAGCGGCGCGGCCAGCGCCTTGCCCTGATCCTTGGCGCCATGGCCGTGATCGAGATGCAGGAGCGTTATGGTTTCACCGAAGTCTTTACCGGCGTCACACCGGGAAATGCCGCCTCCGAGGCGGTCTGCGCCCGGCTTGGCCTGCGCGCCGAAGGCACCAACGTGCTGGCCTTTACCGATCCGCACCAACTGCCCGGCGGACGGATGACAAAGTAGGCTTTCGCGCGCAACGCGCTCTTGCCAAGGAGGGATCACAAACTATGGTGCCGGCCATGAACACGATCCCCCGCGCCCCTCTTGTCCTTGGCCTTGCCGGTCTTTTGCCCTTTCTCTGGGGGGCGGTGACCGTGGTCTTGCCCGATCTCGGGTTATGGACGGCCCAGACCATCGGGCCGCGCTTTGCCGGGCCTTACGTCATGCTGTTTTACGGCGCGGTGATCCTGTCGTTCATGTCCGGCGTGCTTTGGGGCTTTGCCGCACAACTCAGCGGCGCGCGCGCCACCAGCGGCTATATTCTGTCGGTGCTTCCGGCGCTTTGGGCGTTCTTCATGACCGGCGGCGGGCCGACCAGCGCAGGCATCTCCCTGATCACCGGCTTTGTCGGATTGCTTGGTCTTGACTGGCTCTTTTGGCATCACGGTGCCACCCCGCCATGGTGGATGCGCCTGCGCGTTCTGCTCACCACCGTGGTGGTGATCTGCCTTGCGATCGGAGTATTCGCGTGAGCCCCGACAGCGAAACCCTGCGCGTCTATGATGCGATGGCGGATCAATATGCCGCCGTCACCGCCGATGCGGGCGCGGATCCGCTGCTTGCGGGCTTTATCGACGCCCTGCCAACGGGGGCGCAGGTGCTTGATCTCGGCTGTGGCCCCGGCATCATCGCGGCGCATATGGCGCGCGCGGGCCTGAGCGTGACGGCCACCGACGCCTCGCGCGAAATGGTGGCACTGGCGGCCGACTCTTCGGGCGTGACCGCCCGCCTCGCCACATTCGACGACATTACCGAAGAAGACGCCTATGACGGCATCTGGGCCAATTTCTCGCTTTTGCACGCAGCGCGCGCCGACATGCCACGCCACTTGGCGGCGCTTCATCGGGCCCTCAAACCCGGTGGGCTCTTGCATATCGCGCTCAAATCCGGCACCGGTGCGCATCGCGACACCCTTGGCCGTCTTTACACCTATTACACCGCCGACGAGCTTGAAACGCTTCTGATCGCCGCCGGTTTCATTCCGTTTTCCTCTGCCACCGGTCGCGACACCGGGCTGAGCGGGGAAATGGCCGATTGGATTGCGATTTCCGCCCATGGCTAAGCTTTATGCCTATACTGACGGCGCCTGTTCGGGCAATCCCGGCCCCGGCGGCTGGGGCGCATTGTTGCGCGCGACCGAGGGCGACAAGATCGTCAAGGAACGTGAATTGTCCGGCGGCGAGGCCCTCACCACCAACAACCGGATGGAGCTTTTGGCCGCGATCCACGCGCTTGAAACCCTCGCCAAGCCAAGCCAGATCACCATCGTCACCGATAGCGCCTATGTCAAAAACGGCGTCACCGGCTGGATCCATGGCTGGAAGCGCAACGGCTGGAAAACCGCCGCCCGCAAACCGGTCAAGAATGTCGAACTCTGGCAGCGCCTGGACGAGGCCCAGGCCCGCCACGACGTCACCTGGGAATGGGTCAAGGGCCACGCCGGGCACCCCGAGAACGAGCGCGCCGATGAATTGGCCCGCGCCGGAATGGAGCCGTTCAAACCCGGCAAACCCCGCACATGAGCCCGCTGATCCTGCTCGATTATGCCTCGGTGCTGATCTTCGCGCTGACCGGCGCGTTGGTGGCCAGCCGCCAACAGCTTGATATCGTCGGCTTTGCCTTTATCGCCAGCCTGACGGCGGTCGGCGGCGGCACGCTGCGCGATGTGCTGCTGGATCGCAACCCGGTGTTCTGGCTTGGCAATCCCAACTATATCCTGATCGCCTGCGGTGCCGCGCTTGTGGTGTTTTTCACCGCGCATCTGGTGGAAAGCCGCTATCGCCTGCTGCTCTGGCTCGACAGCTTTGCGCTTGCCGTCGCCGTCCCTGCCGGGGTGGCCGCCGCGATGAGCATGCTGCAACCCGGCGCGATCGTGGTGATCATGGGCGTTGTTACCGGCTGTATGGGCGGGCTGTTGCGAGATGTGGTCTGCAACGAGGTGCCGCTTGTGCTCAAGCAAGGCGAGCTTTACGTCAGCGCCGCCTTCGGGGGGGCCCTTACCGCCGTCACGCTAAGCCAGTTTAGCGGCGAGGTGCTCGTTATCCTTGGCGGCTGCGCCCTTGTCACATGGGCCCTGCGTGCAGGCTCTCTTACCTTTGGCTGGCGCCTGCCCGTCTATCGCAGCCGTCCACCGCGCGTGTGAAGCTGCCGCCAGACATCAGCTCGCGGTTCTCAGGGCCATTGGCTTGTCAATCCTGAGCGTCATGTCGCAAGATCACTGACAAGTCGAAAACCCACGGAAGGGCCGATCCGCACCAGACCTGAACTTTTGGCTTCAATTGGGCCCGTTGTCGTATCGTACCCACCCGCAAACCAAAAAATGCTGTGGGGTCGCCTTTTGTGCGGGCATGGATTCTGGTACCGCAGTCCGGGCAGAAGCTCAGGTGACGTATGCGCCCGCTCTCTGCCATTTTCTCGTATTCTTTGAGCGTCCCGGTCATAAGTCGAAACTGCCCGTCGGTTACGCTCGCGACCACCCCATAGGCAGAGCCTGAATTAACCTGGCAGTCGGCACAATGACAGATTGCCACTCTATCGGGGTCGATTCCCGCCTCGTATGTGACCTGCCCACAAAGACAAGCGCCATCAACCTTCATTCTGAACCTCGCAGGACCACGCATTGGGCGAAGAGTTTACACTCTTGCACCGATGCAAAAAACCAGGCAATCCAATGGGCCAGTCCGGGCTCAGTCACACCGCCCAGCCAGAGCCCCAAACCCTCAGATGAGCCCCTACTTCCGCCCCAGATAGGTCTGATAAAGCCAGATCAGCAACATCGCGCCAAGCACCGCCCCGATCAAACCGCCCAGCAAGCCTGTCACCGTCAGCAGCACCCGGATCACAAGCCCGCCGATAAGCGCACCCGCGATCCCGATCAGAACGGTCGGCACGATGCCGGCCTCGACCTTCATCATCCTTGTCGCCAGAAACCCGGCCGCGGCCCCGATGATAATGAGATAGATAACCCCCATGTCGCCCTACTTTCTGCCACGCCAATGCGTCGGCACGATGATCAGCGCGCCGATCGAGGAAATGATCGCATCAATCCCCGGCGCGCCAAAGCGAAACCCGAACATGATGCGCATGAAATAGAACAGGAACGCCCCGCCGACGCAAATGATGATCGACGCCACATACCCGTTGCGCGTAAAGCCGCTTTTCTCGGACACATAACCAACGATGCCCGCGATCACCACCGTGCCGAAAAGTTGCAGAAACATAACCGCCCCCTAGCCCAGAACCATGCCGACAGGCAGGGCCATTCCACGCAAGAACTCGCCCCTATCCTGCGCGCCCTTACCCGCCCGTTGCAAGCGCAAAAGCCGCACTGCACCCGTGCCACAGGCCACCGTCAGCTCGCTATCCAGCACTTCACCGGGCGCGCCCTGTCCCGTCGCCAGCACCGAGCCAAGCAGTTTCACCCGCACGCCGTTCACCTCGATCCAGGCACCGGGAAAGGGCGAAAGCCCCCGGATAAGCCGGTCAACCTCTGACGCGGGGCGGCTCCAATCGACCTGCGCCTCGGCCTTGTCGATCTTGGCGGCATAGGTGACGCCCGCCTCAGGCTGCGGCTCTGGCTCAAGCGCATCAAGCCGCTCCAGCGCCTCGACAATCAGCCGCGCACCCATGGCGGAAAGACGATCGTGCAATGCGCCGGTGGTCTCCTGCGTGCCGATCTCTGTCGCCTCGCACAGCAGGACCGGCCCGGTATCAAGCCCGGCCTCCATCTGCATGATGCAGACACCGGTCTGCGCATCACCAGCCATGATCGCGCGGTGAATGGGCGCGGCCCCGCGCCAGCGTGGCAAAAGGCTTGCGTGAATGTTCAGGCACCCGCGCGCGGGCGCATCCAAAATCGCTTGCGGCAGGATAAGCCCATAGGCCACAACCACCGCCACATCGGCGTTGAGCGCGGCAAAGGCCTCCGCCTCTTCCCCGCTCCTCAGGCTGACCGGATGTCGCACCTCGAGGCCAAGCGCCTCGGCGCGCGCCTGCACCGGCGAGGGGCGCTCTTTCTTGCCGCGCCCGGCGGGTCTCGGCGGCTGACAATAGACCGCGACAACGTCGTGACCCGCCGCCACCAGCGCCTCCAGCACCGGTACGGAAAACTCGGGCGTCCCCATGAAAACCACACGCATGACCGCCCCTTTCATCTTTCCAAAAACACTCAATCACCAAGAAAATTCGCCGAATTTTCTTGGTCCGCCCCTACCGCAGGCGGCGTGGCTAGCCCTGCTTTCGCGCCTTGCGCAAAAGCATGTCCCGTTTGACCTTGCTCAGCCGGTCAAAATACATCCGCCCTGCCAGATGGTCGATCTGGTGCTGCACGCTGGTCGCCCAAAGCCCGACGAAATCGCGCTCCTCAAGCTCACCCGCTTCGTTGAGAAACTGCACCGTCACCGCGCGGGGCCGCGCGATCAGGGCCGACTGCCCCGGCAGGTTCGGGCTTGCCTCGGCATGCGGGCGCAATTGCACGCTGGCGTGAAGCACCTTGGGGTTGGCCATGCGCACCGCCTTGCCGCGGCTCTCGCTGGCATCGACCACGGCAAGGGCACGCATTACGCCGATCTGCACCGCCGCAAGACCGACGCCTGGCACCGCCTCCATCGTGTCGATCATATCGGTCCAGATCGCGCGCACCTCGTCGTCGATCACCTCGACCGGCGTCGCGACACTGCGCAGCCGCTTGTCGGGCCAGGGCAGACAGGGGCGCACCGCCACCGCGCTAGCCCCGTGCCATTTCGCGTTTCAGCTTTTGCATCCGCCGGGTGATCATCTGCCGCTTCATCGCGCCGAGGTAATCAATGAACAGCTTGCCATCGAGGTGGTCGATCTCGTGCTGCACGCAGGTCGCCCAAAGCCCGCCAAAGCCTTCTTTGTGCTCCTTGCCGTCAATATCAACCCAGCGCACCTCGACCTCTTTGGGGCGGGTCACCTCGGCATATTGATCCGGAATCGACAAACAGCCCTCTTCATAGACATTGGTCTCGTCCGACACGGCGACAACCTCGGGGTTGATCATCACCATCGGGCGCGGGGTTTCATTCTCGCCCTTCACGCAATCCAGCACGATCACCCGCTCAAGCACACCGACCTGCGGCGCGGCCAGACCGATGCCCGGCGCGTCATACATGGTTTCAAGCATGTCTCGTGACAGCTCACGCAACGCGTCCGTCACATCGGTCACGGGCGTGCATACCTTTTTAAGGCGCGGGTCGGGGTGGATCAGGATCGGCCGTTTCATATGGGTCATTTAGGATATGAAGACCAGTTCTGCAACGCCTCTTGCGCCCAACGCCATTTCGGCTAGCTTGCGCGCGCAGCCTATAGGAGAGCACCAATGAATTTCGACGAGATCATCGACCGGCGCGGCCACCTGTCCAACAAATGGGACATGATGGAGAACATTTATGGCGTTCCGGCCGATGACGGGCTGGCGATGTGGGTGGCCGACATGGACTTTCGCTCGCCCGATTGCGTGCAGGACGCGGTGCGCGCCAAGCTTGAGCACGGTATTTACGGCTATCTCGGCGACTACACGCCCTACACCTCGGCCATTCAATGGTGGATGAAGACCCGCCACGGCTGGGAGATCGAGCACGACTGGATCATGACCACCACCGGGCTTTGCAATGGCGTCGGCATTGCCGTCGACACGCTGACCAATCCCGGCGATGCGGTGGTGCTGTTCACACCGGTCTATCACGCCTTTGCGCGGGTCATCCGGTCGGCGAACCGCACTGTGCTCGAATGCCCGCTGGTCAACACTGCCGGGCGCTACGAGATGGATTTCGACAGATACGAAACCATGATGACCGGCAAGGAAACGATGCTGATCCTCTGCTCGCCGCACAATCCCGGCGGTCGGGTCTGGAGCAAGGACGAATTGCGCGCCGTCGCTGATTTCGCCCGCCGCCACGATCTATTGGTCATTTCGGACGAAGTGCATCACGATCTGGTCTTTCCCGGTCATAAACACACGGCCATGCCACTCGCCGATCCCGGCATCGCCGACCGGCTGATCATGCTCACCGCGCCGTCGAAAACCTTCAACATTGCGGGCACGCATTGCGGCCAGATGATCGTGCCGAGCGATACGCTGCGCGGCCAGCTCAAGGCCCGCATGTCGGCGCTGTCCCTGGCCAGCCACGATTTCGGCGTGGCGATGACCACCGGCGCCTATAGCCCCGAGGGCGCCGCCTGGGTGGACGAGCTTGTCACCTATCTCGACGGCAATCGCAAACTCTTTGACGACGGCCTTAACGCCATTCCCGGCATTTCCTCGATGACGCTTGAATCCACCTACCTGTCGTGGGTCGATTTCTCGGGCACCGGCATGACCCGCGAGGAATACAAGAAGCGCGTCAACAAGGATGCCCGCATCGCGGTCAACTATGGCTCGACCTTCGGCACCGGCGGCGAAACCTTCCTGCGCTTTAACATCGGCATGCCACGCTCCCAGATTGCCGAGGCGGTTGAACGGCTGCAATCGGCATTCAGCGATCTGCAATAGGACGCCCGCGATGACACAAGCCAGCCTGTTCGCCGGGCTCTCGGCCTTTCCGCTGACCCCGGCGAATGCTTCGGGCAAGGTTGAGACCGACGCGCTTCAGACGCTTGTTGCACGCGGCGTTGCGGCGGGCGTAGATTCGATCTGTGTGATGGGCAGCACCGGCATCTATGCCTATCTGACCCGCGCCGAGCGCCGCCGTGCGATTGATGCGGCCGTTTCCGTGGCGGGTTCAACCCCCATTCTGGCCGGCATCGGCGCTCTGCGCTCAGATGAGGCCATCGCCCTTGCCCGCGACGCACAAGAGGCCGGCGCCAGGGGGCTTTTGCTTGCGCCTATGTCCTATACGCCCCTCACCCAGGATGAGGTCTTTGAACATTTCCAGTCTGTGGCGAGCGCAACCAACCTGCCGCTCTGCATCTATAACAACCCCTCGACGACCCATTTCCAGTTTTCCCTGCCCCTGCTGAGGCGGCTGGCGGATATCCCCACCATCGTCGCGCTGAAAAATCCCGAACCCGCTCAAGGCAGCATAGCTGAGGAATTGGCCCTGCTGCGCACCAATCTCGCGGCGCCCTTCACGCTTGGCTATAGCGGCGACTGGTGCGCGGCGCGCGCCCTTTTGGCCGGGGCCGATAGCTGGTTCAGCGTCGTGGCGGGTCTGTTTCCGGTGCCAGCCCTGGCCATGGCCCGCGCCGCGCAAGCGGGCGAAACTGACAGGGTCATGCAGATCGACGCGCAGTTCGCGCCGCTCTGGGCGCTGTTCAAGGACTTCGCAAGCCTGCGGGTGATCTATGCCGCCGCCAATCTGCTTGCGCTGACCGATGCACAGCCACCGCGCCCGATCCTGCCGGTCCCCCAAGAGCATACCGCGCGCCTCAAAGCCGCGATTGCGCCGCTTGTCGATTGGACCGCGCCCTGGAAAACCGCATGATCGCCGCACTCGACCTGTGCCGTGTCGGCGATCACTTTGGCCGAATAGTCAAACAGCCGCCCCTGCCCGTTTTCAGGCATGGCATCGGCGATGTTCTGGCCACCTGAGGCATCCAGCGCCTTAGAAGCCGAAAAATCCTGCGTGCGTTACGCCGATGCCTTGGCGCTCGCCTTGGGACGCAGCACATGCGGCACCGCCGGATCATAAAGCGCACTTTCCTTGAAATCGCTGATCTCGCCCAGCACCTTGCCGACCATGATCAAGGCCGTCCGGGTGATCTTTTCGGCCCGCACCTTGGCATGGATATCGCCAAGCGTGCCGCGAATGAACATCTGATCCGGCCAGCCGACGCGATAAGCGACCACCACCGGGCAATCCTCACCATAATAGGGCGCCAGAACCCGGTGGATTTCGCGCAGGTTACGCACCCCAAGATGGATCGCCAGCGTCGCGCCGGTGCGCGCGAAATTCTCAAGCGTTTCGCCCTCGGGCATCGAGGTGGATTTCATCGACACCCGCGTCAGCACGATGGATTGCGCCACTTCCGGCACAGTGAGTTCCTGACCCAAAGCCGCCGCCGCCGCCGCATAGGCGGGCACGCCGGGAATGATCTGATAGTCGATGCCATCGGCGCGCAAACGGCGGATCTGCTCGGCAATCGCGCCATAGAGCGAGGGATCACCCGAATGCACCCGCGCCACATCCTGCCCCTTGGCATGCGCAGCCTTGATCACGCCGTGGGTGTCATCAAGCGTCATCGGCGCCGTGTCCATCACCAGCGCCCCCTCGGGCGCGCAATCAACCACCTGCGGCGGCACAAGGCTTCCGGCATAAAGACAGACCGGGCATTCGCCGATCACCCGCGCCGCCTTGAGGGTCAGAAGTTCCGGGTCACCCGGCCCCGCGCCAATAAAATAAACCGTCATCTCTATGCGTTCCCTGTGGATTTTGTGACGCGCGCCTGCGCCAGATCGCCGTCAATCTTGCGGGCATAGCCGCGCGGCGTGAACATGCGTGGCCCCTCGCCCAACTGTGCCAGACGCGAATTGCTCGACCCGATCAGAACCACGGTCAGCATGTCAACCTCGTCAACCTCCAACGCGTCAAGTCGGCGATAGCGGATGAATTCCTCGGGCCGCCCGAGCGAACTTGCCAGCATCACCGGCGTATCCGCCGGGCGATGCTGAAGCAGGATATCGCGCGCTTCGGCCAGAAGGGTGCGGCGGGTTTTCGAGACCGGGTTGTAGAATGCGATCACGAAGTCGCCCTCGGCTGCGGCATGAAGACGGCGGATGATATCATCGCGCGGTGTCAGAAGATCACTGAGGCTAATGGTGCAGAAATCATGCCCCAAAGGCGCCCCGGCCCGCGCCGCCGCACCCTGAAGCGCCGACACACCGGGCGAACAAACCACCTCGATGCGCCGGGCCGCGTCGCTGACGCCATGCTCGTCGGGGCCACGATCCAAAAGCTCGAACACAAGCGCGCCCATGGCATAGATCCCGGCATCCCCGGAACAGACCAGCGCGACATTCTTGCCAAGCGCCGCCTGCTCAAGCGCATAGCGACAGCGCGCCTCTTCCCCGCCAAGCGGAAAATCCGAGCGCGCCTTGCCGGCCGCGAGCGGGCCCAACAGGTCGATATAAAGGCCATAGCCCACAAGCTCTTCGGCCTCGGCCACAAGGCGGCTGACCTCGGGCGTGCGCCAGGTCGCCTGACCGGGGCCGATGCCGACAACCGAAAGCCGCCCGCGCGCCCGCCCCGGCATCTCGGTGATCGGTTCCGCGCTTCGGGTCAGCGCACAGGTGGCATTGGCGGTCTTGCGTTTGGGCACGACAAGATCGCCACCAACGGCCAGGGCCGCGCCTTCGCAGACCCCGTGACAGCCGACCTCGGCAAAGACCACCTCGGAGGGGTTGGCCAGCCGCGCGGCCTGTTCTTCAAGCTCGGCAGCGGTGAACAGGCGGAACGGAACGCCAAGGCGGCGCGCCACCTCGTTCATCGCACCCTCATCGGCCTTGAGGTCGATCGAGGCCACGCAGGCGACAGCACCGGGCGCGATACCGGCCTCTGTGAGCGTGTCAGAGACAAGCGCCCACATCTCTTCGGTGTCACAGCCCCGCGCACAGCCAAGCCCAAGCGCAAAGCGCTGCGGATGATAGACCAGCCGCTCTTCGCCCCCTTGCCGGGGCGCCTCGCTTACGATCACCTCGACCGCGCCGCCGGTATCCTCAACGTCAAAAATCGCCTCGCCCGTCAAGCGAAGCCCCTTGCCCGCCAGCATCAGCGCCATCGCCGCCTTGGCATCCTCTGGATTGGCCAGCCGATACCCCGAGGGCGGCGCATCAAGCGCCACGCCCATGGCCACGTCGCCCGCCGTCGTCACCGCGGCCACACCGCCCAATCCCGCCGCGATCTCGGCCGCAAGACGGTTGGCGCCGCGATGCCCGCCCAAAAGCGGCACCACCACCGCGCCGTCATCCGAGACCGACAGCACCGGCGGCTCGACTCGTTTATCCGACAACATCGGCGCCACCGCGCGAATGAGGATGCCACTGGCGCAAACCCCCACAACCGGCACCCCTGCGGCAAAGAGATCGCGCGCGTGATCAAGAGCATTGGCAAAGAACGCATCGGCCCGCGCCACGCGCCCCTCGCGGCCATGCACCTGCGCGCCGATCATCTCGGCCACGCGGTGCGCGGTGTCCTCGCCCGACCGGCTCAGCGCCAAGACAACAGGTTTCACAGCCATGGATCGGCCCCTTTCGTGAGCAATATCATAGAAAAATACGGTGCCTTTTCCGGCGCCTCCGCGAGCGGGCAAACCACTTCCTGCGGCAGGCTTGCGCGTTCCACGTAAACCGCCCGCGATGTCAGGCCAAGGCCGTCAATCACGCCGCGGATCTTGGGCATATGCCGCCCCACCTTCATGATGGCAACGCTTTCCGCGCCCTCAATCCGGGCGCGTAATTCGGCCTCGGGCAAGGGCCCCGGCAACACGGTAAGACGCTCGTTGCGCGCCGCCAGCGGCAGACCCGCGCGCGCCGCACAGGTGGTGATCGAGGTGACACCGGGCACAACCTCGACCTCGAACCGTCCGGTGAGGCGCGCGAAAAGATACATGAACGAGCCATAAAAGAAGGGGTCCCCCTCACAGAGACACACCACGTCCTCACCCGCTTCAAGCGCCGCCGCGATCTCGGCGGAACCTTTATCATAGGCCGCCTGCGCAGGCTCTCGCGCCGTGCTCATCGGCACATCCATGACGATTTCGCGGGCATCTTTCGCGATCACATCCGCCGCAATCGAGCGCGCGAAACTATCGCCCCCCGCAAGCGTCGGATAGGCCACCACCTGCGCCTCTGAAATAAGCCGATGCGCCCGAAGCGTCATCAACTCCGGATCGCCCGGCCCAAGACCGACGCCATATAGCTTACCAACCATGACGGCACCCGTCTTTCATCTTTCCGGAAATACTCCCGCCGGAGGCGTCCGACGCCTGCCAGATGCGCAAATCATTCATCGCTTGATCAGGCTCCATTGCGTGACCGGCATAAGCGGGCGCCAGCCGGTCAACCCTCCCACCGGCTCGGCGCGATGCACCTGAAGCTTGACCAATTGCCCGCCATGGCGCTTGTGCAGATCCAAAAGCAGGGCCTCGCTTTCAAGCGTCACCGCATTGCACACCAGCCGCCCAAGCGGTCGCAACGCCGCCCAGGCCGCATCAAACACCGCCTCGGAAAGCCCCCCGCCGATGAAAACAGCATCCGGCGGCTCAAGCCCCTCAAGCGCCTCGGGCACGCGGCCCTCGATCAGCTCAAGCTTGGGCACGCCAAGCGCAAGCGCATTGGCCGCCGCCATCGCGCGCCTGTCTGCGCGCGGCTCGATGCCGATGGCGCGGGCATAGCGCGCGCCGCGCATCCATTCGACCGCGACCGAACCGCAACCCGTGCCGATATCCCACAAGAGTGCGCCGCGCATCGGCATCAGCTTGGCCAGGGTTGCGGCGCGCACCTCTTGCTTGGTCATTGTACCGTCATGCTGAAACAGGTCATCCGCCAGCCCCGGCACACGCGGCAACAGTGCCGCATCCGGCGCCGCCAAACACTCGACCGCCAGCGTGTTGAAAGGCGGCACCGTATGGTCCCAACTCTCGGCAACCCCGTCAAAGCGCGCCTCATCCTTGCCGCCCATATTGGCCAGCACGCTCATCCGCGACTGACCAAAACCGCGCTCGCTCAGAAACCGCGCGATCTGTGCGGGGGTCTCGGCCCCGGTGGTCAGGATCAAGAGCCGCACATCGGGCTGGATAAAGGCGATCATCTGCTCGACAGGGCGTCCATGCACGGTCAGCGTCTCGACATCCGGCAAGCTCCATCCCATGCGCGCGGCGGCCAGCTGGAACGCGGACAATTGCGGATGATAGACGATTTCGCCGGGCTCCATCGCCCGGCCAATCCGGGCCCCGACCGAAAACCACAAGGGATCGCCCGTGGCCAGAACCACCACCCGACGCCCCTTGTGGGCGCGCAAAACATCAATGAGCGCATCAAAGGGCGATGGCCAGGCGACGCGCTCGGCGCTGATCCCGTCGGCAAGCTGATGATGGCGCTCGCCGCCGACAATCACTTCGGCCGCCTCAACAATGGCGCGGGTGGCGGGCAACAACCCGTCCATCCCGTCTTCGCCGATCCCGACAATGTGCAACCATGGATCAGACATGACCAACCTCGCCTCCCCCGGATTTTTCGCAGAAAAATCTCATGTCCGCACCTCCGGCAATCCCGCCGCAAGGGCATTGACGGCCGCCGAGGCTATCGCAGAGCCGCCGCGCCGCCCGCGCAGGGCCACGTAATCACAGCCGCGCGGGTTGGCCGCCAGTTCGGCCTTGCTCTCGGCCGCGCCGACAAATCCGACCGGGAACCCAAGGATCACGGCTGGCTTTGGCGCGCCCTCATCCAGTAGTTCCAACAGGTGAAACAGCGCCGTCGGCGCATTACCGATCGCCACAACCGCGCCTTCAAGCCGCTCGGCCCAAAGCTCGACCGCCGCAGCGGAGCGGGTATTGCCGATCCCCCCTGCGATGCCCGGCACACGCGCATCGTTCAGCGTGACGATCACCTCGTTCTCGCAGGGCAGATAGCGGCGGATGATCCCGGCACCCACCATTTCGCAATCGCACAGCACCGGCGCCCCGGCGCGCAGCGCCGCCTGCCCCGCCGCGAAAGCGCCCGCAGAAAAATCAAGCCGGTCCGCCACCTCGACCATGCCGCAGGCATGAATGAGCCGGATCGCCAAGTCTTCCATGCCCGGCCCGAACCGGTCAAGCCGCGCTTCGCGGCGCACGGTGGCAAAGCTCATTTCATAGATCGCCGAAGGGCTTTTTTCGTAGGGGCGCACAGCTCAGACCTTACATGTCGCGGCGGCGGCGGATGCCTCCGGCGGGAGTATTTATGGAAAGATGAAAGCCCGGGTCAGGCTTTGGATTTACGCGCGCTTTCCGGGCCATGCGGGTGATCGGCATGCGGATAGGGCGCGTGATGATGGTGGTTGTGGTGATCATGATCGTGGTGGTGATGGTCGAGATCATGCGCGTCATCGTGATGGTGGTGGTGATCATGCGCGGCCTCAAGACGGCACAGGCCGGTGCAGAAGGTGTCACAGAGCGCGCAATCGGCCACGTTTGAGCCCGGAGCCGAGGCGCCCTGACCTTCGACATGGTGATGATGGCTTTCCTGGATCGCGCCGACTTCGGATTCAAAGCCGAGGACTTGTGTGCGGTACTTGCACATCACGCAGGTCGGCGGCGGCACATCGCTGAAGGCCGGATGCCCGGCGCCTTTCGCGGCGGCAAGGGCGGCCCGCTCGGCCGGGGTAATCTCGCGCACCTCTTCGCCCTCGATGGCCAGGACCTGGGTGCGATACTGGCAGGTGCCGCAATTGGGCGGCGGCGTTGCGCCAACCTGCTCCATGATGCGCTCGGCGAAGGTTTCAAGCACCTTGGGGTGATCGCCGAGGTAGCCCGCCTTGATGAATTCGATCTGCGGATGCTCGGCGGCCACCTGATCGGTGAAGCCATATATCCGGTCGATCAGAATACCCGAGAACAGGAAATACGGGAACACGACGACCCGCTTGTAGCCAAGCCGCGTCACATGTTGCAGGCAGGGTTCGACCAGCGGGAAGGTCACCCCGGAATAGCCCACCTCGCACCAGCCAAAGCCCATGCCTTCCTGAAGCATCCGGGCGATCTTGGCGACGTTGCCATTGGCATCCGGATCAGACGCCCCGCGCCCGATCACCACAAGACAGGTGTCGTGCAGCGAGACCTCGCCCAAATCGGCATTGGCGCGATCAAGCGCCTCGCGGATACGCGCACCGGCGGCGGCGATCATCTTGGGATCCACCCCAAGCTCGCGGCCGTAATGAACGTCGATGTCATGTTTGGCGGCATAGGTATTAAGAACCGTGGGGATGTCATTCTTGGAATGCATCGCCGCAAAGAGCATCCCCGGCACCGCCAGAATACGCGCGCAACCGGCCTCGCGCAGCCGATCAAGACCGTCGCGGATCACCGGGTTGGCGAATTCAAGATAGCCATATTCGGTCATCCAGTCAGCGGGCAGGTAGGCAGGCAGTTTTTCCGCCAACACGCTGAATTCATCCACCGCCGCCTGGCTGCGAGAGCCATGGCCACAGATCATCACACCGGTTTTCGTCATGGGCATTACGCCTCCTGCAATTCGTCGTCTGCTGTCTCTTCGTCGGCCTCGTCGCTGGATGACGCCGAATCCTTGCGCGCCCGAAGCCCCGCCCAAAGACCGATGGCAATCGCCGCCCCAAGAGCCGCCGCGCCAAGCCAATGCCCATGACCCGCAACCTCGGCCATATGACCGGGATGAGCCTGGGCGGCAGTGGCCGCCAATAGGGTGATTAAAATGGTGGCAAATTTCATGCGGGGGTCCCCTTTTTGGTCAGGCGCGCGGTGCCGAAAAAGGGTGAGCCGGGCCTTTGCCCCAGACGATGCGACAGCGGCCCCCGACATGGGTCAGCCAATAATCGCACACCTTTCCGGCCCGTCCGCGGGCTTCGTCTTGCCCCGCTTATAGGCGGGCGGGCCGGGGCGTGCAAACGAAGAAACGCCGCGCTTGGCCTCGATTGCGACATGTGCAGCCCTGCACGTCCTCTGCGCGGCGCGGGGCCTTATCTGGGGCGCCTGCGAGGCCTAGGTTGCGGTCAGACAAGGAGATTGAAACATGGGCCAACTGGTACACGGCGTCTGGAAAGACGAATGGTACGACACCGAATCGACAGGCGGCAAATTTGTCCGCTCGACAGCCGCCTTTCGCAACTGGATCACCGCCGATGGCGCACCCGGCCCTTCCGGCACAGGCGGGTTCAAGGCGGACTCCGGGCGCTATCATCTTTACGTGTCGCTGGCCTGTCCCTGGGCGCATCGCGCCCTGATCTTTCGCGCCCTCAAAGGCCTTGGCGATCATATCGGCGTCTCGGTGGTGCATCCCGACATGATGTCAGAGGGCTGGGAGTTTCGCACCGATTTCCAGGGCGCGACCGGCGACACGCTCTATGGCTTGCCGTTTGCGCGCGACATCTACCTCAGGGCCGACCCCGAGATTTCGGGGCGCGTGACGGTGCCTATCCTCTGGGACAAAGAGAGCCAAACCATCGTGTCGAACGAATCGTCGGAAATCATCCGAATGTTCAACAGCGCCTTTGACGGGTTGACCGGCAATCGCGACGATTACTGGCCCGAGGACCTGCGCGAGGCGATCGAGCCTGTGAATGCGCGGATTTACGACACCGTCAACAACGGCGTCTACAAATCCGGCTTTGCCACCAGCCAAGAGGCCTATGACGCCGCCGTTCATCCGCTGTTTGACAGCCTTGAGTGGCTTGAAGAGCGCCTTGGCGCGCATCGCTACCTGATGGGGGATCGCCTGACCGAGGCCGACTGGCGGCTGTTCACCACGCTGATCCGCTTCGATCTGGTCTATCACCTGCATTTCAAATGCAATCGCAAGCGGATCGTGGATTACCCCAACCTCTGGGGCTATCTGCGCGAGCTTTACCAATGGCCCGGCGTGGCCGCGACGGTGAACTTCGAGCATATCGTGCGCCACTATCACTATAGCCACGACACGATTAACCCGAGCCGGATCATCCCGATCAACCCACAGCCCGATTTTGACGCGCCGCACGGACGAGGCTAGCGCTGCGCGGCCCCCATAGCATGTTGCTCAAAAGTGGGACCCGGTTTTGAGCTTCTCGACCATGCGGCACGCTAGTCGGGGGCGCGCGCGAAATCCTTGTCGCTGACGTGCTCAAGCCACTCGGCCACCGAACCATCAAGCGATTCCTGAATCGCCAGATGGCACATCATGGTGTCGGCCGTGGCGCCATGCCAATGCTCTTCGCCGGGCGGGATCCAGACCGTATCCCCGGCGCGGATCACCCGTGGCGCGGCCCCGCGCAGCCCGACAAGCCCGACCCCCGACAGCACATGAAGCGTTTGACCCAGCGGATGCGTGTGCCAGGCGGTGCGCGCCCCCGGCTCGAAGGTGACGCGCAGGGCGCGCACCCTTGCGGGTTCGGGTGCCTCGATTACGGCGTCCTGCCAGACCCGCCCGGTAAACCAGTCGGACGAGGCCAGACGGCTGGGTTTGTCGCTAGTGAAAATATCCATGATCGGGTCTCCTCGATGGTATCTTTGCATGTTAGCGTTATATCCGGCGGCTGCAACGTCGCCCTGCCCGCGCCCCTAGGGTGAAATCGGTGCAAAGGCCCGACCAATTTACGCGTCGAATCCCTTGACGCCCCTCTGCTTTGGGCCTAAAGACCCCAAACGGAATTCGGGCGCTGCCGTTGGCGGTGCCCTAGTATATTGTAGAAGGGCCACGACGCGCCCTGGACCCAAGACGAGGATGAACCCATGTCGCGCCGCTGCGAACTGACCGGAATAGGCCCCATGTCTGGCAATAACAACAGCCATGCAAACAACAAAACACGTCGTCGGTTTCTGCCGAACTTGAATGATGTGACCCTGCAGTCCGAAGCTCTGGACCGTGGCATCAAGCTCCGGATCACAGCTGCGGCCCTGCGCAGTGTCGATCACCGGGGCGGGCTTGACGCCTTTCTTGCCAAGGCCAAGGACGACGAGCTGTCGACCTCTGCGCTGAAGGTCAAGAAAGAGATCGCCAAAGCAAAGGCCGCCGCAGCCGCTTGAGCCAAGGCGCTTTGACTGAAAATTTTGAAACAGCCCTGCCCCTATGCGGCGGGGCTGTTTCCTTTTGTCGCTTGGCCTTGTCCCCTAGCATCCCCTATATCACGGCATGATGACATCGCTTCGCCCCATATTGGCCCTCTGCCTTTGCGCGCTGCTGGCCCTGACCAGCCAGACGATGGCGGTGGCGCGTGGCACACCGGCCCCTGCGGGCACGATGGTGCTCTGTACCGGTACCGGGCCGGTGACGGTTCTGGTCGACTCCGAGGGCACGCCGACCGGTGCGGTGCATATCTGCCCTGATTGCGCGCTTGGCCTGTTTGACGCCGTCGCGACAATCCCTCCCGACGCCCCGCAAACGGCAACCGCCACGGCGCTTGATCCTTTTGAACCCACGCTGGAAATCGTGGTCGCCGCGCGTTCGGCCTTTAAGGCGCGCGCGCCGCCGACCCGCGCCTGAGCGATCCCATTTCCAACCTGAATCCAACCCACAAAAGGAGAGGCGCAATGTCCCTCAAATCCACCCTGCTTGCGGCACTTGCCGTCACCGCCCTTGGCCTTCCGGCCCTTGCCCAGGATATCGACGTCATGGATGCCTATGCCCGCAGCGCAAGCCCGATGGCCAAGACCGGCGCGGCCTTCATGCTGATCAACAACACCGGCGATGCCGATGACCGCCTGATCGAGGCACGCTCGCCGATGGGCAAGCTGGTTCAGCTTCACACCCATATCCAGAACGCCGAGGGCGTGATGAAAATGACCCACGTCGAAGAGGGCTTTGTCGTGCCCGCCGGTGAAACGCTTGTCCTGCAACGCGGCGGCAACCACGTGATGTTCATGGGCCTCGATAAAGGCTTTGAGATGGGCGATACGGTGCCGCTGACGCTGGTCTTTGAAAAATCCGGCGAGATCACCCTTGATGTGCCCGTCGACCCGACCCGCAAGCCCAAAGAGGGCCACGGCAAAATGCACGGCTCCGGCAACTAGGCCGCGCGCGGTGCGGGCCTAACCGCCAAGCACCGCGTCAACCCACTCCGGCACAATGACCGAGGCGCGGCCCAACCACGTCTCGGCAAAATCGCGGGTGTTCTGCGATGCTTCAAGGTTAAGCTCGATGGTCTGCGCCCCTGCCCGCTCTGCATGCTGGGCAAAGGCCGCCGCCGGATAGACGTTGCCCGAAGTGCCAATCGCGGCAAACACATCCGCCTCTTCCAGATGGGTCCAGATTTCTTCCATCCCATAGGGCATCTCGCCAAACCAGACGATATCGGGGCGCGTGGCCTCTGCGCCACAGACCGGGCAGGCATCATGCGTCGCCATCACCATTGGCGCAGGCCAACGCGACTCGCAACGCGCGCACAGCGCCCCGGCAAGCGCCCCATGCATATGCATCACCGCGCGGCTGCCCGCCGCCTCGTGCAGGGCATCGACATTCTGGGTCACAAGCACCACCTCGCCGCTATACTGCTCTTGCAGGCGGGCCAATGCGACATGCGCCGCATTTGGCGCCACCTCAGCCGCCTGCGCGCGGCGCGCATTGTAGAACCGGAGCACAAGGTCGGGATCGCGTTCAAAGGCCTCGGGCGTGGCCACATCCTCGATCGCGTGCTGCGCCCAAAGCCCGCCCTCGTCGCGAAAGGTCGAGATACCGCTTTCCGCCGAAATTCCGGCGCCTGTCAGAATGACGATCTTTTCCATTGCGTCCCTCTTGCCTATCCTGCGCGGTGCAACCTGCCGGAAAGGGCCCGCGATGACCAGTGCAATCCTCTTTGTCTGCCTTGGCAATATTTGCCGGTCGCCCGCCGCCGAGGGCGTGTTTCGCGCGCTTGCCCCAAATGTGCACACCGACAGCGCCGGCACCGGCGGCTGGCATGTGGGCGAGCCGCCCTATGGCGCCATGCAGAAGGCGGCGCAGGCACGCGGAATTGACCTTTCTGATCTGCGCGCGCGCCAGTTTCGCGCCGATGATTTCACCCGCTTTGATCTGATCATCGCGATGGATGCCCAGAACCTGCGCGACATCGAGGCGCTGCGCCCAAAGGGCAATGCCACGCCTGTGCGCCTGTTCACCGATTACGCGCCCGGTGAGGGCATCGATCAAGTGCCCGACCCTTACTACACCCGCGATTTCGACGGCACGCTTGACTTGATCGAACAGGCGGCGCACGGCCTCTGCGCAACCCTTTAGAGGCCCGCCTTCGGGATTTCCGAAAGCCGCTTTCAGCCCATGAAAAAACCCGGTGCTGCCCGCGCCAATCTGCTTGCCCGATGCCCCCGCGCCGCGTCATTCATGAGGCAAGGAGATCGCCTCATGCCCATGACCTATCTGAAAACCGCCCCAGGCCAGCCGCCTCAAACCGCCGCAGATGTGGCCGATACCGTTCAGGTGATGCTGGCGCGATTGCGCAAAGGCGGGGCGCAGGTTGCGCTTGAATACGCCCGCAGCCTTGATGGCTGGCAGGGCGAGATCACCGTGACCCGCAGTCAGATCGCCGCCGCAACCGCGCGGGTGCCACAGGCCCTCAAGGACGATATCGACTGGGCGCATGACAACATCTCGCGCTTTGCCGAGGCACAGCGCGCCACCGCACAGGACATGCAGATCGAGGTGCGCCCGGGCCTCATCGCCGGTCAGCGCCAGATCCCGCTTGGCGCGGCGGGCTGTTACGTGCCCGGCGGGCGCTATAGCCATATCGCCAGCGCCCTGATGAGCATCGCCACCGCGCGGGTCGCAGGCGTGGCCGATATCACCGCCTGCTCGCCGCCCTGCGCGGGCGCGGGCATCCCCGATGCGATGCTTTATGCGATGGATCTGGCCGGGGCCACGCGCATTCTGACCATCGGCGGGGTGCAGGGGATTGCCGCCCTCGCCTTTGGCCTGTTTGGCGCACCGCCCGCCGATATTCTGGTTGGGCCCGGCAATGCCTATGTCGCCGAGGCCAAGCGCCAGCTGTTTGGCCCCATCGGCATCGACATGTTCGCAGGCCCGACCGATAGCCTGATCCTCGCCGATGACACCGCCGATGCCGAAACCGTCGCCGCCGATCTTGTCGGACAGGCCGAACATGGCGCCAATTCTCCGGTCTGGCTGGCAACCACGGACCCTGCCCTCGCAGAGGCCGTTCTCGACCGTATCCCGGCGCTGATCACCGATCTGCCAGAGCCGAACCGCTCTGCCGCCGCCACCGCCTGGGCCGATCTTGGCGAGGTCGTGCTTTGCGACACCCCCGAGGATATGGCGGGTTTTGCGGACCAAAAGGCCCCCGAACACCTGCATGTGCAGGCCCGCGATCTTGACTGGTGGCGCACCCGGCTGCGCGCCTATGGCTCGCTGTTTCTCGGCGAAAAGACCACCGTGGCCTTTGGCGACAAGGCGGCAGGGCCGAACCACGTTCTGCCGACCTCGGGGGCGGCGCGCTATACCGGGGGGCTTTCGGTGCACAAGTTCCTCAAGACCGTCACCTGGCAAGAGGTAGACGACCGCGCCCTGCCCGATCTGGCCCGCGTCACCGCCAGCCTGAGCCGCGCCGAACGGATGGAGGGGCACGCCCGCACCGCCGATATTAGGCTGGCGCAGGCCACGCCCGAAGCGCAGGCCATACCATCGGCCGGCTAGACAGCTGATCCCGGATCAGGCAGGACAGGACCGGCGGCATTGCACAGGACGACAGACATGAAAACCGTGGGCATTCTTGGCGGCATGGGCCCCGAGGCAACGATCCTTCTGATGCAGAAACTGCTGGCCGCCGTGCCCGCACGCGACGACGCGGATCACCTGCCGCTGATCGTGCATCAAAATCCTCAGGTCCCAAGCCGGATCGCCGCGATCATCAACGGCACCGGCGCCGATCCCGGCCCGGTCCTGGCGCAAATGGCGCGCGATCTGCAAAACGCAGGTGCCGCGGCTCTGGCGATGCCCTGCAACACCGCGCATCACTATGCCCCCGCCGTGGTGGCGGCCACGCCGTTGCCCTTCCTCAACATGCTTGATCTGACGGCGGCGGCGCTTGCCACCAAGGGCGGCAAACGCATCGGCATGCTGGCCTCGCCCGCCACCCGGCTCGCGCACGTGTTCGATGCGCCCTTTGCCGCCCATGGGCTGACGCCGGTCACCCTGCCCGACGACAGCGAGCTGCTCGCCATCATCCGCGCCGTCAAGGCGGGCGAAACCGCCACCTCTCTTGGCCCGCGCCTGCACAATCAGGCACAACTGCTCATAGCTGAGGGCGCCGATCACCTTCTGGTCGCCTGCACCGAGCTTTCGCTGATGACCGATGCCCTGCCTGCCGATACCCCCTGGACCGACAGCCTTGATTGCCTCTGCGCAGCCATCGCGGAGTTTGCCCAAGGTTAGAGCGTGTCGTGCAAAAGCAGAGACCGATTTTGCAGCCTGCGGACAGGCGAAATCAATAGGTTAGCGCAATCGGATATCGCCAGGCCAGCAAAATGAAAAAGGCCCCGCCATCACTTGGCAGGGCCCTCTTTTCTACTCAGACCGTTGGTCTTATTCGTCGCGGCTCTCCGGTGTGTCCACCAGATTGTCGAACTCGTCACCGCCAACAACATCATCTTCCACCACAGGCGCGGCAAGAGCGGCCGCAGCGGCGGCTTCTTCCTGACGGGCCTCGATCACGACGCTGTCACGCGCGGTTGCGATGCGACGCATCTCCTGGGTGGCGCCACCGGTGCCCGCCGGGATAAGGCGACCCACGATAACGTTCTCCTTGAGACCGACCAGCTTGTCGCGCTTGCCCTGAACCGATGCCTCGGTCAGCACGCGGGTGGTTTCCTGGAACGACGCCGCCGAGATAAAGCTGCGGGTTTGCAGGCTGGCCTTGGTGATCCCGAGAAGGATCGGCTCGCCCTGTGCCGGACGTCCGCCCTTCGAGATCGCCTTGTCGTTGGCTTCGTCAAACTCGGCCTTGTCGACATGCTCGCCCTTCAGAAGCGTGGTATCGCCGCTGTCCTGGATTTCCCATTTCTGCAACATCTGGCGCACGATCACTTCGATGTGTTTGTCGTTGATCTTCACGCCTTGCAGACGATAGACCTCTTGCACCTCGTCGATCATGTAGTTCGCCAGCGCCTCGACACCCATGATCCCGAGGATGTCATGCGGCGCGGGGTTGCCGTCCATGATGTAATCACCCTTCTGGACAAAATCACCTTCCTGAACCGGAATGTGCTTGCCCTTGGGCACCATGTATTCAACGGGCTCCAGGGTATCGTCGGCCGGCTCGATGGTGATGCGACGCTTGTTCTTGTAGTCGCGACCATAGCGAACATAGCCGTCGATTTCCGCGATGATGGCGTGATCCTTGGGGCGACGTGCCTCAAAAAGTTCGGCCACACGCGGCAGACCGCCGGTAATGTCCTTGGTCTTGCCACCTTCGCGCGGAATCCGCGCGATCACGTCACCGGCATGCACCTCCTGGCCTTCTTCAACCGCGAGAATGGCATCGACCGACATCGGATAGGTCACCGGGTTGCCCGCATCGTTGCGCATCGGCTCGCCATCGGCGCCCACGATGAACACCTCGGGCTTAAGCTCGTTGCCCTTGGGCGCCGCGCGCCAGTCGGTCACGATCTTCTGGGTCATGCCGGTGGCATCATCGGTCACGTCACGCACGGCAACGCCGCTGACGAGGTCGACAAATTTCGCCGTACCGGATTTCTCGGCCAGGATCGGCAGGGTATAGGGATCCCATTCGAACAGTTTCTGACCGCGCACAACCTTGCCGCCCTCTTCAACGAACAGACGCGTGCCGTAGCCGACCTTGTGGCTGGCAAGTTCAACGCCCTTGTCGCCGATGATCCGCAACTTCATGTTCCGGCCCATGACGAGGGTTTCACCGTTGGAATTGACCAGTGTCTGCGGCTGATCATAGGTGATCGTGCCCTCTTGGCTGGCTTCAAGGAACGACTGCTGGCCACCTTGGGCAACGCCGCCGATGTGGAAGGTCCGCATCGTAAGCTGTGTGCCCGGCTCGCCGATCGACTGTGCCGCGATGATGCCCACGGCCTCGCCGATGTTGACCATCGTACCGCGCGCAAGGTCACGACCATAGCACATGGCGCATACGCCATCCTCGGCCTCACAGGTCAGCGGCGAGCGCAGACGCACGGTTTGCACCGCAGCCTCTTCAAGCGAATCCGCCATACGTTCGTCGATAAGCTGACCGGTGGTGATCAGAACCGCGTCGCTGATCGGATCAACGACATCCTCGGCCACGACACGGCCCAGAACACGTTCGGCCAGCGAGGCCACGATCTCACCGTCATTGACAGCCGCTTCAACCGTCACCGCACGCTCGGTTCCGCAATCATGCTGACGCACGATACAGTCTTGCGCGACATCCACCAGACGACGTGTCAGGTAACCCGAGTTGGCCGTCTTCAGAGCCGTATCAGACAGACCTTTACGGGCGCCGTGGGTCGAGTTGAAGTATTCAAGAACGGTCAGACCTTCCTTGAAGTTCGAGATGATCGGTGTCTCGATGATGTCGCCATTCGGCTTGGCCATCAGGCCGCGCATCCCGCCCAGCTGTTTCATCTGGGTGACCGAGCCACGCGCACCGGAGTGCGCCATCATATAGACCGAGTTCGGCTCCATCACGGCACCGTTTTCGTCTTTACGCTCGGCCGAGATGGTTCCCATCATCGCATCGGTGACCTGATCGTTACACTTCGACCAGGCATCGACAACCTTGTTGTACTTTTCGCCCTGGGTGATCAGACCGTCCATGTACTGCTGCTCGAAACCTTTCACCTGACCGCGAGTTTCCTCGACGATGGTCCATTTGGTGTCGGGGATCACCATGTCATCCTTGCCGAAAGAAATGCCGGCCTTGAAGGCCTCGCGGAAGCCGAGTGTCATGATCTGGTCACAGAAAATGACGCTCTCTTTCTGACCGCAATAGCGATAGACGGTGTCGATGACCTGCTGCACTTCTTTCTTGCGCAGCAGACGGTTCACAAGGCTGAACGGCGCCTTGGCGTTTTGCGGCAGAAGCGCCCCAAGACGTACCCGGCCTGGAGTGGTTTCCACGCGGATGATCACCTCGTTGCCCTCGGCATCAATCTGCGGCACCCGTGCGGTAACGCGCGAGTGCAGATGCACCTCGCCCGAGTCCAGCGCATGCTGAACCTCTTCGATCGACGAAAACACCATGCCCTCGCCCTTCATGCCTTCGCGCATCAGCGTGACATAATAGAGGCCAAGGATCATGTCCTGCGAGGGAACGATGATCGGCGCGCCGTTGGCGGGCGACAGAACGTTGTTGGTCGACATCATCAACACGCGCGCTTCAAGCTGGGCTTCAAGCGAAAGCGGCACGTGAACGGCCATCTGGTCACCGTCAAAGTCGGCGTTGAAAGCGGCACAGACCAGCGGGTGAAGCTGAATGGCCTTGCCCTCGATCAGAACCGGCTCGAACGCCTGAATGCCAAGACGGTGCAGGGTCGGCGCCCGGTTAAGCATCACGGGATGCTCGCGGATCACCTCATCAAGGATATCCCAAACCTCGGGACGTTCCTTTTCCACCAGCTTCTTGGCCTGTTTCACGGTCGAGCTGAGGCCCTTGGCCTCAAGACGCGAATAGATGAACGGCTTGAACAGTTCGAGCGCCATCTTTTTCGGCAGACCGCATTGATGCAGCTTGAGCTCGGGACCGGTCACAATCACCGAACGACCGGAAAAGTCGACGCGCTTGCCCAAAAGGTTCTGGCGGAAACGACCCTGTTTGCCCTTGAGCATGTCCGACAGCGATTTCAGCGGGCGCTTGTTGGCGCCTGTAATGACGCGGCCACGACGACCGTTGTCAAACAGCGCATCGACCGATTCCTGCAGCATCCGCTTTTCGTTGCGCACGATGATATCGGGCGCACGCAGCTCGATAAGACGCTTGAGGCGGTTGTTCCGGTTGATCACGCGACGATAGAGATCGTTAAGGTCAGAGGTGGCAAAACGGCCCCCATCCAGCGGCACCAGCGGGCGCAGCTCTGGCGGGATGACCGGAATGACCGTCATCACCATCCATTCCGGGCGGTTGCCGGAATCAAGGAAGGATTCGACGACTTTCAGACGCTTGATGATCTTCTTCGGCTTGAGTTCTCCAGTGGCCTCTTTGAGATCGGCGCGCAGACGCTCTGCCTCGGCCTCCAGGTCGATGTTCTGAAGCATTTCGCGGATCGCTTCGGCGCCGATATTGGCGGTGAAGGCGTCCATGCCATAGGCATCCTGAGCATCCATGAACTCTTCTTCGCTCAGCATCTGACCATAGGTAAGGTCGGTCAGGCCGGGCTCGATGACGACATAGTTTTCAAAATAAAGCACACGCTCCAGATCGCGCAGGGTCATGTCCAGCATGAGACCAATGCGCGACGGCAGCGACTTCAGAAACCAGATGTGGGCGCAGGGCGCGGCCAGCTCGATGTGGCCCATACGCTCGCGGCGGACCTTTTGAAGGGTGACTTCAACGCCGCATTTCTCGCAGACAACGCCACGATACTTCATCCGCTTGTATTTGCCGCAAAGGCATTCGTAATCCTTGATCGGGCCAAAGATACGCGCACAGAACAGACCATCACGCTCGGGCTTGAAGGTCCGATAGTTGATGGTTTCCGGCTTTTTGATCTCGCCATAAGACCAGCTCAGAATACGTTCGGGGCTGGCAAGGCTGACCTTGATTTCATCGAACACCTTGGTGGGAGCCACCGGGTTGAACGGGTTGTTTGTGAGTTCCTGGTTCATTTTCAAATCCTTAGAGACTGGCGGTGAAGGGAGGGACAACACCGTTTTCTTGAAAAGAAAACGGACCGGACCCTTTGAAAGGGTCCGGAGCGCTGCGCTTACTCATCTTCCTCCGCATCCAGGAGTTCCATGTTGAGGCCAAGGCCCCGGACCTCTTTGACAAGAACGTTGAACGATTCCGGGATACCGGCTTCGAAATTGTCCTCGCCCTTGACGATCGACTCGTAGACCTTGGTGCGGCCTGCCACGTCGTCCGACTTCACAGTCAGCATTTCCTGCAGGGTATAGGCGGCGCCATAAGCTTCCAGAGCCCAGACCTCCATTTCCCCGAAACGCTGGCCACCGAACTGCGCTTTACCGCCCAACGGCTGTTGGGTGACAAGGCTGTAGGGCCCTGTCGAACGCGCGTGGATCTTGTCATCGACCAGGTGATGCAGCTTGAGCAGATACTTGATGCCCACGGTCACCGGACGCGCAAACTGCTCGCCCGAGCGGCCATCAAACAGCACCGACTGACCACTTTCGTCAAAGCCCGCGCGTTTCAGCGCATCGTTCACGTCATGCTCTTTGGCGCCATCAAACACCGGCGTTGCAATCGGCACACCGCGTGTCACGGTACCGGCCGCATCGACCAGGGTCTTTTCGTCCATATCGGCGATGCCCTCGTCATAGACATCGTCGCCATAGGCGATCCGCATCGCTTCGCGCACCGGGGTCATGTCGCCAGAGCGGCGATATTCCTGGAGCGATTCATCGATCTTGATACCAAGCGAACGCGCCGCCCAGCCCATGTGACACTCAAGGATCTGGCCCACGTTCATCCGGCTGGGAACGCCGAGCGGGTTAAGACAGATATCCACGGTCGTACCATCCGCAAGGAACGGCATGTCCTCGATCGGGATCACCTTGGACACAACACCCTTGTTGCCGTGCCGACCGGCCATCTTGTCGCCCGGCTGAAGCTTGCGCTTCACGGCGATGAAGACTTTCACCATCTTCATCACACCCGGCGGAAGATCGTCGCCACGGCGCACTTTCTCGACCTTGTCCTCGAACCGCGCATCCAGCGTGCGCTTTTGCGCCTCGTACTGTTCGTGCAGCGCCTCGACGATCTGGGCATCGGCCTCGTCTTTCAGCGCCAGCTGCCACCACTGACCTTTGGTCAGCGTCGCCAGCAGGTCCTCGGTGATGTCCGAGTTCGACTTGACGCCTTTGGGGCCTTTGACGGCCACTTTGCCAAGCACAAGCGTCTTGAGACGGGCATAGATGTTGCGATCCAGGATCGCCAGCTCGTCGTCACGGTCACGCGCCAGACGCTCGACTTCTTCACGCTCGATCTGAAGCGCGCGTTCGTCTTTTTCCACACCATGGCGGTTAAAGACGCGCACTTCGACGACCGTGCCGAAATCGCCCGGCTTGACGCGCAGGCTTGTGTCACGCACGTCCGAGGCCTTTTCGCCAAAGATCGCCCGCAGCAGCTTTTCTTCCGGTGTCATCGGCGATTCACCCTTCGGGGTGATCTTGCCCACAAGGATATCGCCCGGCTCCACATCGGCGCCGATGTAAACGATGCCGGCCTCGTCGAGGTTGCGCAGCGCTTCTTCACCGACGTTGGGAATGTCGCGGGTAATTTCTTCCGGTCCAAGCTTGGTATCTCGTGCGGCCACTTCGAATTCTTCGATATGGATCGAGGTAAACACGTCATCGCGCACGATGCGTTCCGAGATCAGGATCGAGTCTTCGTAGTTGTAGCCATTCCACGGCATGAAGGCCGTGATCACGTTCTTGCCAAGCGCCAGCTCGCCCATATCGGTACAGGGACCATCGGCGATCACTTCGCCCTTGGTCACCAGATCGCCCACCTTCACCAGCGGCTGCTGGTTGATGCAGGAGTTCTGGTTCGAGCGCTGGAATTTGCGCATCCGGTAGATATCAACGCCCGGATCCCCGATCTCAAGATCAGAGGTCGCCCGGATCACGATCCGCTGTGCATCGACCTGGTCGATGACACCGCCGCGACGCGCCATGATGGCCGCGCCTGAATCGCGCGCCACGACACCTTCGATACCGGTGCCCACAAGCGGGGCCTCGGCACGCAGGGTCGGAACCGCCTGACGTTGCATGTTCGAGCCCATGAGGGCGCGGTTGGCGTCGTCGTTTTCAAGGAACGGAATAAGCGAGGCGGCAACCGAGACCAGCTGTTTGGGGCTGACGTCGATCAGGTCCACGCTTTCGCGCGGCGCCAGCATGTATTCGCCCGATTGGCGCGTGCTGACCAGATCGTTGACGAACTTGCCTGATTCATCGAGGTTGGCGTTGGCCTGCGCCACGGTGTGGCGCATTTCCTCGGTGGCGGACATGTATTGCACGTCATCCGTCACCTGACCGTCAACCACCTTGCGATAAGGGGTTTCGATAAAGCCGTACTTGTTAACCCGCGCAAAGGTGGCGAGGCTGTTGATCAGACCGATGTTCGGGCCTTCCGGCGTTTCAATCGGGCACATCCGGCCATAGTGGGTCGGGTGCACGTCGCGCACCTCAAAGCCCGCGCGTTCGCGCGTAAGACCACCCGGCCCAAGCGCCGAAAGACGGCGTTTGTGGGTCACTTCGGAGAGCGGGTTGGTCTGGTCCATGAACTGCGACAGCTGCGAAGAGCCGAAGAATTCACGCACCGCGGCCGCGGCCGGCTTGGCGTTGATAAGATCCTGCGGCATCACCGTGTCGATCTCGACCGAAGACATCCGCTCTTTGATCGCGCGTTCCATCCGCAGAAGGCCGACGCGATACTGGTTCTCCATCAATTCGCCAACCGAACGCACCCGGCGGTTGCCGAGGTGGTCGATGTCGTCGATATCGCCGCGCCCGTCGCGCAGCTCGACCAGCGCCTTGATGCAGGCCACGATATCATCGCGGTCCAGCGTGCGCTGTGTGTCGGGCTTGTCGAGGGCAAGACGCATGTTCATCTTGACGCGACCAACGGCCGAAAGGTCATAGCGCTCGGAGTCAAAGAACAGCGTCTCGAAAAGCGCCGCCGAGGCCTCTTCGGTGGGTGGCTCGCCCGGACGCATCACCCGGTAGATATCCATGAGCGCGCTGCCGCGGTTCATGTTCTTGTCTGCCGCCATCGTGTTGCGGATGTAGGGGCCAACATTGATGTTGTCGATGTCCAGCACCGGGATATCGGTCACGCCCGCATCCATCAATTCCTGGAGGCTGCCACCGGTGACTTCGCCCGCTTTGTCATACTCAAGCGTAAGCTCATCGCCCGCTTCGACATAGATCGCGCCGGTTTCTTCATTGATGATGTCACGCGCCACGAACTTGCCGACGATATGGTCGAACGGCACCAAAAGTTCGGTCACATTGCCTTCGTCGATCAGCTTCTTGACCGCGCGCGGCGTAACTTTCTTGCCCGCTTCGGCAATCACTTCACCGGTTTTGGCGTCGACAAGGTCATAGGTCGGGCGGGTGCCGCGCACGCGCTCGGGGAAGAACTTGGTGACCCAGCCCTTTTTCTTCTTCAGCTTGAAACCGACGGTGTCGTAATAGGCATCCATGATCGCCTCTTGGTCAAGACCAAGCGCGTAAAGAAGCGTCGTCACCGGCAGTTTGCGGCGACGGTCGATGCGCGAAAAGACGATGTCCTTGGCGTCGAATTCAAAGTCGAGCCAGGAGCCGCGATAGGGGATGATCCGGCAGGTGAACAGCAATTTGCCCGACGAATGGGTCTTGCCCTTGTCGTGGTCAAAGAACACGCCCGGGCTGCGGTGCATCTGGGAGACGATCACGCGCTCGGTGCCGTTCACGACAAAAGTGCCGTTCGGCGTCATCAGGGGCATATCGCCCATGAATACGTCTTGTTCCTTGATATCCTTGACGGATTTCGCGCCGGTATCTTCGTCGACATCAAACACGATCAGCCGCAGCTTGACCTTCAGCGGGGCGCTGTAGGTCATGTCACGCTGCATGCATTCCTCAACGTCATATTTCGGCTTTTCAAGATCGTAGCTTACGAATTCCAGCACGCTGGTTTCGTTGAAGTCCTTGATCGGGAATACCGATTGGAAAACGCCTTTAATCCCCTCGCCGTCCATCGGCTGGGGCTCATCGCCTGATTTCAAAAACAGATCATACGAGGATTTCTGAACCTCGATGAGGTTCGGCATTTCAAGCACTTCACGGATCTTGCCGTAATATTTGCGCAAACGTTTCTGGCCGAGGTAGGTCTGAGCCATGGTCGAAGTCACCTTTCATTTCTCACCGGTCGCGCGCGCTGTCGGGCTCCAGCGCCGCGGCCATACGAGAGGGCCTGATTTGATCCATTCACGGCCATCGTCCCAAAGACAGCCTCCCGATCATATAAACCTTGCCTTAGAAAAGCCCCGAGCATCGCAGGGCCTCTCTGAGACAGGTTTGGCCGGGCCCGGAAACCCGGACCCAGCCTTTATTTTCCTCCGGGTTGCCCCGGCGAAGATTACTTCAGTTCGACTTCGGCGCCAGCTGCTTCCAGCTTGCCCTTGATCTCTTCTGCTTCGTCTTTCGAGACTTGCTCTTTCACGGCTTTGCCGCCTGCTTCCACCAGATCTTTGGCTTCTTTCAGACCAAGACCAGTGATCGCGCGAACCTCTTTGATGACGTTGATCTTCGACGCACCGGCCGATTTCAGGATCACGTCAAATTCGGTTTGCTCTTCAGCAGCCGCACCAGCGTCGCCAGCCGGGCCAGCCATCATGACCGCGCCACCGGCGGCGGGCTCGATGCCGTACTCGTCTTTGAGGATGGTTTTCAGTTCTTGTGCTTCGAGAAGCGTCAGACCAACGATCTCTTCTGCAAGTTTTTTCAGATCAGCCATTTGTGACTCTTTCCGTTTTCTAGATGTGTTCCAACGTTGGGTAATCAACCCCCTACGCGGATAATACAGTTACCTTACGCGGCTTCGGCCTTCTCTTCGATGGTCGAAAGAATGCTCGCGATATTCGAAGCAGGTGCGCCAATGGCCCCCGCGATGTTGGAAGCAGGTGCGCCGATCATGCCAACGATTGTCGCGATAAGTTCATCGCGCGACGGCAGTTTCGACGTGGCTTCAACACCAGCACGGTCCAGAGCGGTCTCGCCCATTGCCCCGCCAAGGATCTCAAACTTTTTGTTATCTTTGGCGAAGTCCTCGGCCACCTTGGCTGCTGCCACGGGGTCCTCGGAGAAGGTAAGAACGGTCATACCCGAGAGGTAGTCAGCAATGCTTGCGCACGGCTTGCCCTCAAGGGCGATTTTGGCGAGCCTGTTCTTGGCTACACGAACTGATGCCTCTGCCGCACGGGCGCGGGCACGCAGATCTTGCATTTCGGCAACTGTAAGACCCGTGTAGTGGGCAACCACTACAACGCCAGAGCTTTCAAAGATCTGGCCGAGTTCCTCGACCACTTTCTCTTTCTGGGCTCTATCCACAGTTTCACTCCAAATTTGGGGGTCTCCCCCCGGCTCATTTTTGCCACCCCGAGGGGCAGCGTTCGGGTCCAATTTCAGGGTCCCGAGGCCAAAATCACCCGAAGGCGGCTGCCCTCGTTTGAAATCTTATCTCGTTCCCCATCTCAGGAAGGAATTATGAACCGCGGCTGCGGCAACCCTCCGTCTCGGACAGGACAGGGCCAAGGTAAGGCCCTGCCATTCGCCCCCGGATCAGTGACCCGGGTGCAAATTCTTATTCGACAACCGCGCTTGTGACGTCGATCGACACACCGGCGCCCATGGTCGAAGAAATCGAGATTTTCTTCACATAGGTGCCCTTGGCGCCGGCCGGACGGGCCTTTTGCACGGCGACAACAAAGGCGCGGACGTTCTCGGCAAGCTTGCCTGCGTCAAACGAGGCTTTGCCGATACCGGCATGCACAACACCGGCTTTTTCGGCCTTGAACTGCACTTCGCCGCCTTTGGCGTTCTTGACGGCCTGCGCCACATCCATGGTGACCGTGCCCACTTTGGGGTTCGGCATCAGATTGCGCGGGCCAAGCACCTTACCCAGACGGCCCACAACGGGCATCATGTCGGGGGTGGCGATGCAGCGGTCAAAGTCGATCTTGCCGCTTTGCACGATTTCCATCAGGTCTTCTGCGCCAACGATGTCGGCACCGGCGGCCTGCGCCTCTTCGGCCTTGGGGCCACGGGCGAACACGGCGACGCGAACGTCTTTGCCGGTGCCATTGGGCAGACCGACAACACCGCGAACCATCTGGTCAGCGTGACGCGGATCAACACCAAGGTTCATCGAAATCTCAACAGTTTCGTCGAATTTCGCGGTGGCATTGTCTTTGACCAGGGCAATGGCGTCTTCAACGCTCAGGTTGTCCTTGCCAGCGAAAGCTTCACGAACGGCGCGGGTACGTTTTCCAAGTTTTGCCATCTTACTTCACCTCGATGCCCATGGAACGTGCAGAGCCGAGGATGATCTTCATCGCCGCTTCGACGTCGTTTGCGTTCAGGTCTTTCCATTTCGCTTCAGCGATTTCCTTGACCTGCTTGGTCGAGACATAACCGGCTGTGGTGCGGCCGGGGGTTTTGGACCCCGAAGGCAGCTTGGCAGCTTTTTTCAGATAGTAGGACGCGGGCGGCGTCTTGATTTCCATCTCGAACGATTTGTCCTGATAGTAGGAAATCACTGTCGGACAGGGGGCACCGGGCTCAAGGTCTGCGGTCTTGGCGTTGAACGCCTTGCAGAATTCCATGATGTTGATGCCGCGCTGACCGAGCGCGGGGCCCACGGGCGGGCTGGGGTTAGCTTGCCCGGCTTTCACCTGCAGCTTCATCTTACCAACGAGTTTCTTGGCCATCTGGCCTCTCCTTTGTTTCCAACACCGTCAGGGCGCGCCCCTCGGGTTCTTCGTTGTGTGGTCTGGTCCGGATGCCGCGGCACCCTCGCCTCCCACGTCTCACAAGATCAGGACTGTTTCGTGACCTGTGTGAATTCCAGTTCGACCGGGGTTTCCCGGCCAAAGATCGACACCGACACCTTGAGGCGCTGGTTGTCTTCATCGACTTCCTCGACCATGCCGTCGAAATCCTCGAACGGGCCGTCGTTGACCTTGACCTTCTCGCCGATCTCAAAGTGGATCAGGGTGCGCGGGCTGTCTTCGCCCTCTTGCACGCGGTTGAGGATCGCGTTCACCTCGGCATCGCGCATCGGCATCGGGCGCCCCTGCGGGCCAAGGAAACCGGTCACGCGGTTGATCGAGTTGATCAGGTGATAGCCGCGGTCAGACATTTCCATGCGCACAAGAACGTAACCCGGCATAAAGCGACGCTCGGCGGTCACTTTCTTGCCACGGCGGATCTCGATCACCTCTTCGGTGGGCACAAGAACCTCTTCGATCTCGTCCTCAAGACCGTTCTCGATGACAGATAGTCTGATTTGCTCGGCGATCTTCTTTTCGAAATTCGAAAGAACACTGACCGAGTACCACCGCTTTGCCATCTTCGACCTATGCCTTTTATTCTGACCGGCATTTCGCCGGAAGTCCGTATTCTTTCAGGCACTTGACCTGCACTTTCCGGAACAAAAATCGGCGCGCAACCCGAATCGCCGCGCGCCATCTCCAGAAGTGTGCCGTCAACTACCTTTGATTGCCCGCAATTTCAAGGGTCTGTCCGCGATTTTATGCCGACCTAGCCAAACATGTTCAGCACGGCCTGCAGACCACCGCGAATGGCCAGATCGACCAGCGCAAAAAAGATCGCCGTAACCGTGGCCATGATAAACACCATGACCGTGGTCAGCAAAACCTCGCGGCGGGTGGGCCAAATCACCTTGGCCACTTCCGAGCGGACCTGCTGAATAAACTGAAGCGGATTCGTGCGTGCCATCTGCGCTGTCTTCTCTGATATACCTGTTAAGCGCGACATACGCGGGCTGGCGCATGAATTCAAGGGCAGAAGGGCCACTGCCCCCCTGCCCTTTGTACAGGTCTGAAAGATGAAGCCTTACTGCGGCTCGGGGCTGATCCGCTCGAACGGATCGGGAAGGTGCTCAAACGGGTCCGGATCTGCCTCGCGGCGCAGTGTCAGCGGCGGCAAGTCGCGCGACAGCGCCCAGATTTCTGGCAGCGTCGCAAACGCCTTGCTGCGCAGGCCTTTCATCCATTCAAGCCCAAAGATCGCGGCGCCAAGCACCACCATCCAGAAACCGACAAAGAGCGTTGCCAGTACAAGCATCGGCCAAACCAATACCAAGACAAAGGTCACCAGCCAGAATGCGTGATGCGGCTTGACCGGCGTGGCCTTGAGCCGTGCCATCACATCGGCAGGTTTCAAAAACCCGCCGAGTTTGGAGGTCCTAGTTGATTTCGCCGCCGCCTTTGTGGCATTCTTGCGGCCGCGTTTAGGACGTGCCACAAGATGCGACGCCGAGGCTCCCGGTGCCAGATCAGGCAGGCTCCGGCGGCTTATGGTGCGGCGTTCTTCGGTCAGGATTTCGTGGATCGTCGCCATGGCATTGGTAACTGCCTCATCCGTAGAAGCAGCATCAGCAGGCGCATGGCCTTCAAATTCAGATCCAACATGCGGTAAATATGATTGCGGGTTTGCGCCCCGCATAAATTGCGTTGTCATAGCAGCTACTTTCTCATTCTCCCACGCCCCCACGCGGATCGGTCGCGCTTTCCCCCGAAAGCTCACGAGTCGATTAAAGGTGAAGGTGCGGCACAAATGGGGCAAAAAGATGGCACGCCTGGGGCGGAACCGGGGCGCGTCTCCTTTAGTCACATTTTCGTCAGAGTTTTATCTGGCTTCCAAAGCGGGTCAGCCAGCCACCAACCACATGCACCGGCATATCGATCAAGCCCGGACCGATCCACATGCGCGCCCCGATCGGTTGCAGCATACTGGAAAGCGCCAGCCCTGTCGCCGGTTGTCAGCAACTGAACGCATGTCTGCGGCCTGATCTTGTCTGAGGAAATGGCAGGGGCACAGGGACTCGAACCCGGGACCTACGGTTTTGGAGACCGTCGCTCTACCAACTGAGCTATACCCCTATCGTGGCGCCGGATTAAGCCACCTTTGGCCGGGAATCAAGCGCGCAATTGCTTGTTTCTGCGGATGGACCGTTAAAAAACAAGCCGCCCGCCTTCCACAAGCTGCGCCCGCCCCCCGGACCTGCCGGACTGGCGGATCAAATCGCTTGCATGCACTCTGTGAATGCCGACACGCCCAGGGCCTGCGGACATTCATCATGCCCCACCCGCGCGAGACACATTTTGCCGCTCGCACTCTGATTTGAGGGCAGCAATGTGATGACTGTTCACAAGCCCTAACTCAACGACAGCGCCATCATCACAAGACCGACAAACCCGACCGCAAACACAACCGAGCGCACCATCGGCAGGCCGCTCACGTAGATCGCAACATAGACCAGCCGCGAAAGCACGAAAATCTCCGCCCCAAGAGCCGCCTGCGCCATATCCGCGCCCGGCACGAGCATCGCCAAAAGACCAAGACCCAGAAACACCGGCATATGCTCTTGAAAGTTACTGGCCGCCCTGAGGGCGCGGGCGCGCCGCACACCGGGATCCGGCAAGGTATCGCGCGGGCCGGTGTAGGCGCGCAAGCCGATCTGCGCGAACAAGATCATTGCAGGCAAATAGACTGTAAGCAGGTAGGCGCCGAGGCCTGCCAGTATCCAGAAAACCATCTTCCATTCCTTTTGCTGTGATGTCTCTTGAGGTAAAAGCCAAAGGGAATACTCTCAATTCCCTTGTAAGGAATATTCGCCATGCAATCCGACATTACTTTCGGCAACGCCCTCAAGACCCTGCGCCGCACCCTCGGGATCAGCCAACTTGCGCTTGCCGCGCAACTCTCGAGCACACAGCGCCACCTGTCATTTCTGGAAACCGGCCGCTCAAAGCCCACGGTCGGTTTTTTGCGCCGCCTGTGTTCAGAGCTGAATCTGAGCGCCGCGCAGCGCAGCGCTCTGTTCGAGGCATCGGGGCTGCGCAATCCCTATTCGGAACGCTCGCTCTCTTCGGCCGAGATCACCGGGGCGCTCGACATGATCGAGCGGCGCATTCTGCAAAACTGGCCCTTCCCCGCCTTTGCGCTTGATCGCGACTGGACGATTCTTCGGATGAATGCGCGTGCCGCGCGCCTGTTCGCGAGTTTCGGCTTTGATTTCTCGAATGCCGCGCCAAGCCTTTTGACCGTAATCCTGTCCCCGGCGTTCCGGGCGGGCATTCACAACTGGGAGGATGCCAGCCTTGGCCTCTATTTCCGCCTGCAAAGCGCATCCGGGCGCAACCCGGCCATTGCCGCCGGCTTTGCCGATGCCCGTCGCAACGGGGTATTCGATCACATCCCCGCGCTTATCACCGGCCAGCACCAGGCGCCGGTGTTCACGGCCCTCGAAATCGGCGCGCCCGACGGCCCGGTGCTGCGGATGACGCCCTTCGTCGGGCAGCTTGCCACCCTTCAGGACGCGCGCCTTGACGGGCTTGAAATCGAATTCATGGTCCCGCTCGATGATGCCAGCGCGAATTTCCTGCGGGATTTACAATAAATAAGGGCGCCATTTCTGGCGCCCTCTCTGAATGCGTAGGGTGGGTGTGAAACCCACGCGCGGCAAACTTACTCGATGATTTTGGAGACGACGCCGGCGCCGACGGTACGGCCGCCTTCGCGGATGGCGAAACGGAGGCCGTCTTCCATGGCGATCGGGGCGA
>NZ_FRBN01000014.1 GCF_900142625.1 Roseovarius marisflavi | reverse complement strand
ACTTTGCCCCACAAATAGACCGAATACATAGAAGCAGGGTCAAAGGGACATTAAAAAACGTTTGCAGGGGAAGGCGGTTCATACATGCCGCCCTGTTCATCAAGCGAGTTCGTGTCATACCGCCCCACAACCGAGGAAGAGGTCGACATCGCGCGTGCGCATGGCATGCCGCTTGATTGGCCGCCGGAAACCTTGCTGATTTAACCGCGCAATTCGTCCAGGATCGCGGCGGCGGCGGCCTTGGGGTCGGGAGCGGCCCAGATCGGGCGACCGACGACGATGTGATCGGCGCCATCGGCAATCGCCTGCGCCGGGGTGGCCACGCGCTTTTGGTCGCCAAGCGCCGCGCCGACGGGGCGCACGCCCGGTGTCACGATAAGCTTGCCCGCCGCATTCGGCAGCGCCCGGATCATCGCCGCCTCTTGCGGGCTGGCGATCACGCCATCGGCACCGGCGTCAAACGCACGCCCCGCACGTTCGGCCACCAGATCGGGGATATCCCCCGCCCGGATCAACCCGGCATCAAGATCGGCCCGGTCCAGAGATGTCAGGATCGTCACCGCCAAAATCTTGAGCGGCTTGCCCGAGGCGCCCTCTTTGGCGGCACGTACAACGTGCGGATCGCCATGCACGGTCAGAAAATCAAGGTCATATTGCGCAAGCCCGCGCACTGCCGCCTCGATCGTCGCGCCGATATCGAAAAGCTTCATATCAAGGAAAATGCGCTTGCCATGCTCGCGCTTCAACTCATCCGCAAGCGCCAGGCCACCGCCGGTCAGCATGCCGAGGCCGATCTTGTAAAACGACACCGCATCGCCCAGCTTTTCGGCCAGCTCAAGCCCGGCGAGGGCGTTCGGCACATCAAGGGCAACGATCAGGCGGTCATCGGTCATGGGGGCGCTCCGGGGCTTGAGGACAGGAAAAACCTGCGCCCTTGTCGCGGTGCCGTGGCGCGGCGTCAAGCCCCCTGCAAGGCGCCTTCAAGGGCGCCGTCGGCCACGGTGATCGGCGTTTCGCCAGTCCGATACTCTGGCAGGCGCGCCAATTGCCGGATGGCATCCGCAAGAAGCGCCTCGGCAAGGGCCGCCGGATCAACGCCCTCTTCGGCGGTAACGGTGGACTGCATGGTGACCCGACCACCCTCATTTTCAAGCAGGACGACCGCGCTGTGGCGGCGCTTGACCATATCACTTTTCAAATCACATACGGTTACCTTCGTAATATGCATCGGCTCACCCATTTTACTTATTAACTACGTCTGACCATGTAGGCGCAAAGCATTGGCCGCCTAAGGTGAAAATACCTAGAACGCTCCCATAGGCAGGGGTTCGCCTGAACCAGCTACTCAATCGGCGGTTGATCGCTCAAAATCGACTCGCCAAACCTTCAGGCGGCGATGCCACGCAACAATCGTTGCACCTGCACCATGGTGCTCGCCCGCGCCGCAGAGGCCGCGTTTCCTGCCGCGAGGCGAAGACGCAGACCGGCGCGCTTGCCGCGATGTGCGGCCTCGGCATCCTCGACCAACCCGCGCATCACCAATGCGTAATCCGCATGAAGCGGCGCGCTGACCTGTGCCGGATAGCTGAACCAATCATCGCCCTGCCGGATTCGAACCTGGGCCTCGAAGGCGCCGCGCTCGGGGTTATATCTGATGTCGTCCAGTGTAAGTTTCCGGGTTTCCATTGCCTGCATCCTTTGTGCTCGGGGCCTTTTCAGCCCTGTGGATAACTTTCATTAAGATTGGAATCCCAAGTGCTTACCCCAAGGGGTGGTCACGAAAATGTGCGGATTTGACGCAAATCATCTCGCTGGGGCCACGAATCGGCGATCATTGGGCTTGAACAGGTGGCGCGTAAAACCCATCTGGATCATGAGGTTCCTGATCGCGCATGCCTAATGCTGGGTGCGCAACCAGGGTAACGCTTGCAAAAAGGAGAAGACCCATGGACTTCAACAAGTTCACGGAACGGTCGCGCGGGTTCATTCAGGCTGCCCAGACCATCGCGATGCGCGAAAGCCATCAGAAACTAGCCCCCGAACATATCCTGAAGGCCCTGATGGACGACACCGAGGGGCTTGCCAGCAACCTGATCCGCCGTGCCGGTGGCGCGCCCGAGCGTGTGGTTCAGGCGCTTGATCTGGCGATTGGCAAAATCCCGCGGGTCTCTGGCGATGCCGGACAGACCTATATGGATCAGCAAACCGGCAAGGTTCTGGCCGAGGCCGAAAAGCTGGCCGAAAAGGCCGGTGACAGCTTTGTGCCGGTAGAGCGCATCCTGACCGCGCTTGCGCTTGTCAAATCCCCTGCCAAGGACGCGCTTGAGGCCGGTGCCGTCACGGCGCAAAAACTCAACGAGGCGATCAACGATATCCGCAAGGGCCGCACCGCCGATAGCGCGAGCGCCGAGGATACCTATGAGGCGCTTGAGAAATACGCGCGCGACCTGACGAAGGCCGCCGAAGAGGGCAAGATCGACCCGATCATTGGCCGCGACGATGAAATCCGCCGCGCCATGCAGATCCTGAGCCGCCGCACCAAGAACAACCCCGTTCTGATCGGCGAGCCCGGCGTCGGTAAAACCGCGATTGCCGAGGGTCTTGCGCTGCGCATCATCAATGGCGACGTGCCCGAAAGCCTGCGCAACAAAAAGCTGTTGTCGCTCGACATGGGCGCGCTGATTGCCGGCGCAAAATATCGCGGCGAGTTCGAAGAGCGCCTCAAGGGCGTTCTTAACGAGGTGACCGCCGCCGCCGGTGAAATCATCCTCTTTATCGACGAGATGCACACCCTGATCGGCGCGGGTAAAGGCGACGGCGCGATGGATGCCGCCAACCTGATCAAACCTGCACTGGCGCGCGGCGAATTGCACTGTATCGGCGCGACCACGCTTGATGAATACCGCAAGCATGTCGAAAAAGACGCGGCCCTTGCCCGCCGGTTCCAACCGCTTGTCGTTGACGAACCCACGGTCGAGGACACGATTTCGATCCTGCGCGGCATCAAGGAAAAATACGAGGTTCACCACGGCGTTCGCATCTCGGATTCGGCGCTTGTGACGGCGGCGACGCTCAGCCATCGCTATATCACCGACCGCTTTTTGCCCGACAAGGCGATCGACCTTATGGACGAGGCCGCAAGCCGTCTGCGCATGGAGGTCGACAGCAAACCCGAGGAACTCGACACGCTTGACCGCGATATCCTGCAAAAGCAGATCGAGGCAGAAGCCCTCAAGAAAGAAGACGATGCGGCAAGCAAGGACCGGCTTGAAAAGCTGGAAAAAGAGCTGGCCGAGTTGCAGGAACGCTCGTCCGAGATGACCGCCCAATGGCAGGCCGAACGCGATGTGCTTGCCGGGGCCCGCGATCTCAAGGAACAGCTTGATCGCGCCCGGATTGAACTCGATCATGCCAAGCGCGAAGGCAACCTCGCCAAGGCCGGCGAGCTGTCTTATGGCGTCATTCCGGGGCTTGAGAAAAAGCTGGCCGAGGCCGAAAAGGCCGAGGACAAAGGCGTCATGGTCGAAGAGGCCGTGCGCCCCGAACAGATCGCGCAGGTGGTCGAACGCTGGACTGGCATCCCGACCTCGAAGATGCTCGAAGGCGACCGCGAAAAGCTGCTTGGGATGGAAGAAAACCTGCACAAGCGGGTGATCGGCCAGAACCTTGCGGTCAAGGCCGTGGCCAATGCCGTGCGCCGGGCGCGTGCGGGTCTCAACGACGAGAACCGCCCGCTGGGATCGTTCCTGTTTCTCGGGCCGACCGGCGTGGGTAAAACCGAGCTGACCAAGGCCGTCGCCGAATACCTCTTTGACGACGACAACGCCATGGTGCGGATCGACATGTCGGAATTCATGGAGAAACACTCGGTCTCGCGTCTGATCGGTGCGCCTCCGGGCTATGTCGGCTATGACGAAGGCGGGGTTCTGACCGAGGCGGTACGTCGCCGCCCCTATCAGGTGATCCTGTTTGATGAGGTCGAAAAGGCGCATGCGGATGTGTTCAACGTGCTGTTGCAGGTGCTTGACGATGGCGTTCTGACCGACGGTCAGGGGCATCGCGTCGACTTCAAGCAGACCTTGATCATCCTGACCTCAAACCTTGGGGCACAGGCGCTTAGCCAACTGCCCGAAGGCGCCGATGCGTCGGACGCCAAGCGTGACGTGATGGATGCGGTGAGGGCCCACTTCCGGCCTGAATTCCTTAACCGTCTGGATGAAACGATCATCTTTGACCGTCTCAGCCGGGGCGATATGGGGGCGATTGTCGACATTCAGCTTGGTCTGTTGATGAAACGTCTGGCGGGGCGCAAGATCACGCTGGATGTGGATTCAGATGCCCGCAAATGGCTTGCTGATGAGGGATACGATCCGGTCTTTGGTGCACGCCCCCTGAAACGGGTGATCCAGCGCGCCTTGCAGGATCCTCTGGCCGAGGCGCTTTTGGCCGGTGATATCCTTGATGGCTCCACCGTGCCGGTCACGGCCGGTGCCGAAGGGCTTATCATCGGGGATCGTGTCGGCTCCACCCGGCAGGAACCGCCACAGGACGCCGTGGTGCATTAACCCCGGCCCATGCTTAATAAAACGCCCCCCTGTTTACGCAGCGGGGCGTTTTTGCATCTAGAGCATGTTGCTCAAAAGTGGGCACCGGTTTTGAGCTTCTCGAACATGCGACATGCTCTAGCGCCCGTGGCTTTGATCATAGCCGTTCACCGGCGGGCTCTGCCACCCCGACAGAGCGGCGGGGTCGGGCGCAAAGACCTCGATGAGCATCGGAAAACACGCCGCGCTATCGCTTGAATGCTCGGACGAGCAATCGCCCCCCGGACAGGCACTTAGCGCGCCAAGCAGGTCAATTTCGGCGAAGAATTCAAGGTAATCGCCGGGGCGCACCGGGCTGGCCTTCATGAAATACTGCCCGGTGTCGCGGGTAAATCCGGTGCACATGAACACGTTGAGAACGTCATGCACATGGCGCTCTGCCTCGGCGAGGCTAAGGCCGGTTTCATCGGCGAGCGCGCGGGTCAGGTTGGAATGACAGCAATGGTGATACTGCGTGCCCGCCAGAAGATTGCCGGTATAGGGATCGCAGCGCGTGCCGATCACGTCATGCACCGAACCGCCAAATTCGTCGATCCCGTACCACCCAAGGCTATCGCCGGTGATCGTCGCCATCGGGCGCAGATAGGGAAAGCTTGACCACATCCTCTCGCCCACACTCAGATGCGTGCCGTGCAGGGCGCGCGATTTTCCGGAATAAAACCGCTCTGAAAGGTCGCGCGCATTCCACAGGTTAAGATCGCCCACCTGCGGCCCCTCAACGCTTGAGATGCGAAAGAACTGCCCCGCGTCGGCGCGAAAGCATGCCGCCTCGCGCGCGGGCACGATCACCTCTGACACCTTCCTGGCCCCTGCCCGTGCGGCGCCGTAAAGCGCCATGTCAGGGCGCGGCAGGGTGTCATTGGGGTAACAGATCACCGGGCGCACGGCGCGGCGGGCATCGGCATCAACGGGTTGGGTCATCTTGGGCCTCTCAGAATTTCGGCGAATTGGCCACACAATCCAAAGGCGGTTTTCCCGTCGATGTAAAGACCTGCGCGCCGCAGGTCATACAGTTGAAACAAGACCCCGCCTCGCCATCCTGACGCCGATCCGCCCGCCAACGACACGACCGCGTGCGGCGGTTGGACAGGATCAGCACCAGAATAAAGGCGATGATCAACCCGACAACGATCAGCATGGCATGGCTCCTGCAACTCCGAGCAATTGGTCCCGCAGCATGCTCTGAAAGGAAAGCCATTCAAATGGAAAAGGCCCCGGATTTCTCCGAGGCCCTTGAACACCGGGTCATGGCGTGGAAATTACACCGCGCGGTCGACCATCATCTTCTTGATCTCAGAGATCGCCTTGGCCGGGTTAAGGCCCTTGGGGCAGGTCTTGGTGCAGTTCATGATCGTATGACAGCGGTAGAGTTTGAAGGGATCCTCAAGCTCGTCCAGACGCTCGCCCGTGGCCTCGTCGCGTGAATCGATGATCCAGCGATAAGCATGCAGCAAGGCAGCCGGCCCGAGGTACTTATCGCCATTCCACCAATAGCTTGGGCAGGATGTCGAACACGACGCGCACATCACGCATTCATAAAGCCCGTCAAGCTTTTCGCGATCCTCGATCGACTGTCGCCATTCTTTTGCCGGGCGGTTGGTCTTGGTTTCAAGCCAGGGCATGATGCTGGCGTGCTGCGCATAAAAATGCGTCAGGTCCGGGATCAGGTCGCGCACCACCGGCATATGCGGCAGCGGATAGATTTTCACATCGCCCTTGATCTCATCCATGCCGTAAATACAGGCCAGCGTGTTGATCCCGTCGATGTTCATCGCGCAAGACCCGCAAATCCCCTCGCGACAGGACCGGCGGAAGGTCAGCGTCGGGTCAATCTCGTTCTTGATCTTGATCAGCGCGTCCAGGATCATCGGGCCGCAGGTGTCCATATCGACAAAATAGGTGTCGACGCTGGGGTTTTTGCCGTCATCCGGCGTCCAGCGGTAAATCTGGAACTTACGCAGATTGGTGGCGCCTTCCGGCTTGGGCCAAGTCTTGCCCGTCACCATGCGCGAATTCTTGGGAAGTCTGAATTGAACCATCTCGTCTACTCCTTCTCAGCCGCCCAGCAGGGTCAGGCTGTTTTGGGCAATACATGTCACGGCGTCGGGGCGGCTGGCGATCTCGACTACCTGCTCCACCGTGGATTGGGTCACGCCGGTCACACTTGCCCCGGCGATCTGAATAATTTCTCCGGCCGAGGCCTGCTCGATGATGCAATCGGTCACCGGCACGGCATTGACGCGCGGGAACCTGGTGCTGACCACCCCGTTGACCACAGTCTTGGCCCGGTCGCGCGCCAAGGCGTCGGCGGTGCCATTCGCGGCGGCACAGCCCGTCAGGCCGAGTGCCGCGATCAAGGCGAAACCTGCCCACTTCATGCCTCGAGATCCTCACCGATTGCATTGCTTACAAGCACGTCCATCACATTGGTCATCTTTGCCATCTCACGAAAAGCACTCACCCCGTAGGTCTCGAGTGTCATATCACGATAGGCGGCAACGATCTCGTCGAATGCCGCCTCCAGAACGCGGTTTTCAGGGTCGAGACCAGAAATCATGCCAAGCCCGCTTGGACGGGAATCGAGCACGGTGAAATCTAGGTCGGGGCGATAATCCCTCAGGATCGGGATCATTTTCCAGACATCCCCGGACCAGCCTTTGGTCACCTCGGGGTCCCATGCGCGCGCGGCGGCGGCGCTTGAAAAGGGTACAAGATCATGCAGCAGAACAACGCTCTCGCCACGGCAGAGTTTCTCGGTATTGATGAAATCCCGCAGCACGTTTTCAAACAGGTGCATCCCGTCGATGAACGCCAGATCAATCTGATCGGTCAGCCGGGCAATCGCGCCGCTTGCGAAAAAATCATCGCTGGTCTGGCGGTAAAAATGCAACTCGGAGCGTTGTCCGATGACATCCTGTTTGACGCGAAACTCCGGATCGATGGCAATCGCCTTGCCGGTCCCGCGCGCAAGGGAATTGCCGCGCCCGGTGCCGATTTCAAAATACCACTCCGGGTCAAGCAAACGTTGCAGGCGCTCAAGCACATCAAGGTAATGTGGCCCGCTTGCGCGAAGCCACTCATCGGTGCCCGGTTTGGCCGGGCGCCGATCCTGATGCGGCTGAACCATCAGAACGTCCGCTCTTTCGGTGCGATGGTCTTGAGGCTGATACCGCCCTCGGCCTCGGTGGTCAGAGGCTCTGTGACAATCGGGCGATAGCTCAGCTCGACCGATGCGCCATCAACATGCGAGATGGTGTGCACGCGCCATTTCTTGTCGTCGCGGGTGCTGAAATCCTCATGCGCATGGGCGCCGCGGCTTTCCTTGCGGGCCTCTGCGCCGTTGATCGTGGCAAGCGCGTTCGGCATCAGGTTGGTCAGCTCAAGCGTTTCCATAAGGTCGCTGTTCCAGACCAGGCTTCGGTCAGTGACCTGGATGTCATCCATCTTGGCGGCCACGGCCTGCATCTTGTCGACACCCTCGGCGAGGGTTTTCGAGGTGCGGAACACGGCGGCATCGGCCTGCATGGTTTTCTGCATCTCAAGGCGCAGTTCGGCGGTCGGCACGGCGCCCTTGGCATGGCGCAGGGTGTCAAAGCGATCAAGCGCCTTGTCGACCTGTGCCGTATTCGTGGCCGGAACGGCAGTGTCGGGATCGACAACCTTGCCGGCACGAATGGCGGCGGCGCGGCCAAAGACCACAAGGTCGATCAGGCTATTGGAGCCAAGCCGGTTCGCGCCGTGCACCGAGGCACAGCCCGCCTCGCCCACGGCCATAAGGCCGGGCACGATCGCGGTCGGGTCTTTCTTGGTCGGGTTCAGAACTTCACCCCAATAGTTGGTCGGGATACCGCCCATGTTGTAATGCACCGTCGGCAGAACCGGGATCGGCTCCTTGTTGACATCCACACCTGCAAAGATGCGGGCGCTTTCCGAAATCCCCGGCAGGCGCAGCTTGAGCGCCTCAGGCGGCAGGTGGCTCAGGTTGAGGTGGATATGGTCGCCATCGGCGCCGACACCCCGGCCTTCGCGGATTTCCATGGTCATGCAGCGGCTGACATAATCGCGCGGCGCGAGGTCTTTATAGTTGGGCGCATAGCGCTCCATGAAACGCTCGCCCTCAGAGTTGGTAAGATACCCGCCCTCGCCACGTGCGCCCTCGGTGATAAGACAGCCAGCGCCGAAAATGCCGGTCGGGTGGAATTGCACGAATTCCATATCCTGAAGCGGAAGACCGGCGCGCGCCACCATGCCGCCGCCGTCGCCGGTGCAGGTATGCGCCGATGTGGCGCTAAAGTAGGCGCGGCCATAGCCGCCGGTCGCCAGAACAACAGTCTTGGCGTTGAACACGTGGATCGTGCCATCATCAAGCTTCCAGCAGACAACACCGGTACAGGCGCCGTCATCCGACATGATCAGGTCAATAGCGAAATATTCGATATAGAATTCCGCGTTGTTCTTGAGGCTCTGACCATAAAGCGTGTGCAAAATGGCGTGGCCGGTGCGGTCGGCGGCGGCGCAGGTGCGCTGCACCGGGGGGCCTTCGCCGAATTCGGTGGTATGGCCGCCAAACGGGCGCTGATAGATCTTGCCCGCTTCGGTGCGCGAGAACGGCACGCCGTAATGCTCAAGCTCGTAAACCGCCTTGGGCGCTTCGCGGGCGAGATATTCCATCGCGTCGGTATCACCAAGCCAGTCAGAACCCTTGACCGTGTCATACATGTGCCACTGCCAGCTGTCGGGGCCCATATTGCCAAGGCTTGCGGCAATGCCACCTTGCGCCGCGACGGTGTGGCTCCGGGTTGGGAAGACCTTGGTCACACAGGCCGTGCGCAGGCCTTGCTCGGCCATCCCCAGGGTCGCGCGCAGACCGGCGCCCCCGGCCCCCACTACAACGACGTCATAATCATGTGTTTCGTATTCGTAAGCGGCCATGGTCAATTCCTCAAAGCGCGATCTTGGCAAGGGCGAAAAGCCCGGTTGCGGTCAACGCGTAACTTAGTGCGGTCACGCCGATGATCAGGGCCCGTCGCGTCGCACCCTTGCTATAATCTTCAATCATCGTCTGCGCGCCATTCTGGAAATGGCGCAGGCCGACGAACAGGACAAGCCCGGTCAGAATGGCCATGAACGGATGGGAAAAGGCATCTATCACCTCTTGCCGGGTGCCACCAAGGGCACGGCCAAACAGCACAAGAAAGGTCGGCACGATGATGGCAAGGCCAACACCGCTGACCTTCATATGCCAGAAATGTTCGGTTCCGGTTCCCGAGGCGCCTTTGCCCTCGGCACGTTTACGGGCGGTCAGATAACGCATGATAGCCTCCTCAGACCAACAACAGGGTGATAATGGTCAAAACGACCGATCCGATAATCAGACCCCAGCCAAGCTTTTCCGCCGTGGGGATATCCATGCCCTTGCCCGCATCGAAATAGAAATGCCGCAGACCGGCAAGATAGTGATACCAGATCGCCCAGAGCGAGAGGGTAAAGATCAAATCGCCAAACCACGAGGTGACCACCGCATCGGCAACAGCGAAATAGGCGTCAGACGTCGAGGCCGCCAAAAGCCACCAGACCATCAACAGCACCGCCACGATAAGACCATTGCCGGTGATCCGGGTCAGGATCGAGGTGATCGAGGTGAGCTGTGGACGGTAAACCTGGAGGTGCGGGGAAAGCGGGCGTTCAACCGGTTTGGTGTCAGCCATGGATGATCTCCTTCATGCGTACGGGCGGCGCGGCGCAAGCGTCGGCGCGGGCTGTGCCTTTGTGAGATGTTTTAGCGTCGATGTCACCTGTTGGCAGCTAGAAAATCGTGGAATGGGGCCATTGGCCGCAAATTTCCACACTTTGTGATCACGTAAATTATCGTGTGATCACATAATTGCCCGCAAGGAATCAACGACTCGGCTCGACTCAGCCCAGGACAGGCGCGGCACGCGGCGGGCCTGAAGCAATGGCAGGATAAGCCGCACCCTGCTTGTGATCACAAATTTACGAATTCTTAACCCTGAAACGAAAAAGGCCCGGGCCGTTACCGGTCCGGGCCTTGGTGTTGCTGTGTCACGCAGCGCTTAGTGAAGCTTGGCGTCGACCTCGGCGATTGATGCGTCGATTAAAGAGTTGCCGTCTGCGGCTGTCATCTGTTTGGCGATGACATCCTTGGCCGCCGCAACCGCAATGCTGACCGCTTGATCACGCACTTCGCGGATTGCACGGGCTTCGGCAGAGCCGATCTGGTCTTCGGCCGACTTCAAGCGGCGCGCAATCGAGTCCTTCAGGTCAGCCTTGGCCTGATCGGCGGCAACGACCGCTTCTTCCTTGGCATGGGCGACGATACGGTCGGCCTGTTCCTGAACCTCTTTCTGCTTGCGCTCATAGCTGGCCAGAAGGGTCTGGGCCTCTTCGCGCAAAGAGCGGGCTTCATCAAGCTCTGCCTGAATGCCCTCGGCGCGCTCATCAAGCTTTTTGCCAAGCATGCCCGGCACCTTGAGGTACATGAGAAAGCCGACAAAGATCAGGAAAGAGATCAGAACGATGAAGTTGGTATTGCCCAACGAGACGAAAGGCCCCGATGCCGCCAGCGCAGGGCTGGCAAGTGTGGCTGCGGCCAGAGTGGCTAGAATTTTCCGCATGCGATTACCCTTTCATCCGGGCGGTCACAGCCGCGGTTACAGTGCGCTTGTCGGCCTTGCCGCCAAGAGCAGCAACGATTTCACCAGTGGTGTCGTTGGCAACCTCTCTGACGCTTTCAAGAGCGTTGGCGCGGATCTCGTCGATTTTCTTTTCGCCCTCGGCAGTCTTTGCCGCGATCTCGGCGTCAGCCTTGGCAATCGCCTTGTCGAGATCGGCTTTGATCTCGGCCTTGGCCTCGTTGACGATGGTCTGTGCCTCGCCGCGGGCATCGGCCAGAGCCTTGTTGTAAGCCTCTTCAGCCTCGACCGCCTTGGCCTTGAGGTCTTCGGCGGCTGCAAGGTCATTGGTAATGGTGCCATGACGCTCAGCCAGCACAGCCGCAATCCGCGGCAGCGCAATGCGCGACAGGACAAAATAGATCACGACAAGCGTGACCAGAAGCCAGAAAATCTGGTTGCCGAAGTGATCGAAATTAAGCTGCGGCAACCCCGGCGCGGATGCGGCGGCGTCAGCGGCGTTGTGCGTTTCGCTTGCCATGTCGTTCTCCTAAGGGAAAGTTCCGTGCACCGGGCGGCGACGACAATGCGCCGCCCCCCGGTCGAAAGGATCAGCTACCCAAGAGTCTTAGACAGCGAACATGAGCAGAAGCGCGACGAGGAACGAGAAAATCCCCAGAGCTTCGGCAAATGCGATACCGATGAACAGTGTCGCGGTCTGGCCAGCAGCGGCCGAAGGGTTACGCAGAGCGCCCGAGAGGAAGTTGCCGGCCACGTGACCCACACCAAGAGCCGCGCCACCCATGCCTGTGCATGCGAGGCCTGCGCCGATGTAGGCACCCATTTGTACGATATCGCCTTCCATGTGATTTCTCCTTAAGTTGGAATTGGCATTGATCAGTCGGTCGTGAGGCAGGCGAACCCGCCGTCGTTTCGAAGCAGGATCAGACCTGCCGGTTTGTTCGCAGGGTGGGTGGAACCCACCGTATCCCTTAGTGGCTCGGATGCAGCGCATCCTTGAGATAGACACAGGTCAGGATGGTAAAGACATAGGCCTGAATGAATGCCACAAGCACCTCAAGCGCATAGATCGTCGAGATCGCCAGGATCGACAGCGGCGTGACCACAAGGCCGATACCGGTCGAGATCAGGATCATCGGCGCGAAGGCCGCGAAGACTTTGACCACAGCGTGACCGGCCATCATGTTGCCTGCAAGACGAATGGAATGGCTGACCGGGCGCACGAAGTAGGAAATCACCTCGATCAGCGCCAGTACCGGGCGCAGCGCCAGCGGCGCCGAGCTCACCCAGAACAGGCCGAGAAAGCCAAAGCCATGCTTGACGAAACCCACGATGGTTACGGTCAGGAACACCATCACCGCCATTACAGCCGTCACCGCGATATGACTCGTGGTGGTAAAGGCCATCGGCAGGAGGCCGAGGAAGTTTGCGAAAAGAATGAACAGGAACAGCGTCATGATGTAGGGAAAGAACACCAGTGCATCCTTGCCGGCGACGTCTTCGACCATCTTGCGGATGAAATCATAGACCAGCTCGGCAACCGACTGCACCCGGCTCGGGATCGTGGCGCGCCCGGAGGTGCCCAGAACCAGAAGCGCGAAGATCGCCAGAACGGTCAGTGCCATCCACAAGGTCACATTGGTCAGCGTGAAAAGGCCAACCGGCCCGTCGCCAAACAGCGGTTTGACAATGAACTGATCCATCGGGTGGAATACCAGACCGCCTTGATCGGCACCATGCGTTTCAGTCGCCATTTTTTGCCCTCTCATCGGCGCCCTTTTCGGGCGCATTGTCGCTGACCGTAGCGGCCATGTTCTTTTGCTGCAGTTCGGCCGCGCTTCGCATCATCGTTTTGACGCCGGCCGCCAGACCCAGCAATGTAAACAGCACCAGGAAAATCGGGAGCGTCCCGAACAGGCTATCCAGCCCGTACCCTATGCCAAAGCCGATCAACAGACCGGCAACAAGTTCAATCACCATCCGCCAGGCGAGATTTGCCTGGGAATAATGTTCCTCCTGATGAGACTTTGGCGCATCCTTGGCTTTGAGCCGGTTGATCCTCGCCTCAAGCTGCGCAAGTCGCTCTGCCTGATCGGGATCTGTCACGCCGTCGCCCCTCAACTCGGTTGCGCCTTTGCTATGCGGCAGCCGCCCCCGAGTCAAGCGCCGGGCCGCAGTGCGGAAATACGATGTAACCTTTTGTTTTTTTGAGTATTTTTGGAAAGATGAAAGGCGCGTGCGATTCCGCCGCAGGGCCTGTTTCGCGCCGAGGGGGCGCTTTGGTTATATTCAACCAGATGGTTGAGCTTTTTCTGGATCACTGGCGCACCGGGCCGACGGGTCACCGAACCCGGCCCGGCGCGCAGGGGGCTTTATCGAATGATGAAGACCGAAACCTTGGCATGCTGGGCGATATAGCCGCCATGCGAGCTGAAGATATGTTCAAGGATGCCGGGCACGTGGCTTGCCATGATCACAAGATCGGCGCCGGTGCTCTCGATCGCTTTCATTAGCGCCGAGGTGGTTTCGACCTCGGGGTCATGGCTGATGATGGTTTCGGCCTCGACTTCAACCCCATATTTGTCGCGCAGGCCCTTGGCGAACGCCTGAACGGTCTCGGTGAATTCGCCCGAGTTGTGACCAAGTTCGTTGGGCATTTCACCGCCCACGCTGACCACCTTGATGACCGCGCCGTGCTGCTTTGCCATTTCACCGGCCACGTCCAGTGCCTTGGCAAGCGTATCCTTGTGAACCAGATCGACGGGAACCATGATTGTTGAAAACATACTCAATCCTTTCGCGTTTCCTGTTGTTGCGCCACGAGCCTAAACCGGCGGCTGATCCGTGACTTTGTCACAGATCAATCCGGTTTGGCAGGCAAAAGAGCCGGAAAAGTCACACTTGACCCGCACGGCCGATGCGCGGGGCCCGCATTAGCGTTGACGCCGGGCATCTGGTTGGGCTTAACAAGATCATGGATAAATCGCAGGCACTTGATACCGTTTTTGCCGCCCTCGGCGACCCGACCCGCCGCGCGATCCTGTCGATGCTGCTCGAGGATGACATGGCCGTGACCGATGTGGCCGATCCCTTCGAGATGAGCCTTGCGGCGATCTCCAAGCATCTCAACATCCTCAGCCGCGCAGGCCTTATCAGTCAGGAACGGCGCGGGCGTGTGAAATGGTGCAAGCTGGAGCCCGACGCGATGCGCGATGCAAGCATCTGGATGCAGGGCTTTGGTCAGTTCGAGGCGGTGAATCTTGACGCTTTTGAAAGGTTCCTGCGCGCAGAGTTGCCCGATGAGTCCTGACGCCAAACATCTGCCCGAGGCCCGGATTGACGTGCTCAGCCGCGCGATTGTCATGCCGATGACCGCCGGGACCGGCCACGCCTGTGGTGTGGTGACGGCGGATGGCGATGCGGTTGCACAGGCGCGCACCCTGTTGTCGGGCGGACGGTTCACGCCGGACCCTGATGCGCCAGACGGGCCGGTCGCGCATCTGCGCGGTCGCTGGCTTTTTGTCGGGGTCGGGCGACATCATTTCGGTCATTTCCTTCTGGAATGCATCAGCCGCCTCTGGGCGCTTGATTACGCCGAAGGGCCCTTTGACGGGATCATCATCATCCCGATGCAGGGACGCGATATTGCGGCGGTGATCCGGCGCCGCCTTGGCCCGCTTCTCGACATCCTGGGACAGGGATTGCCCGTGCACCTGGCCGCAGAGCCGGTTCAGGTTGACGAATTGGTGGTGCCAAGCCAGGGCATGGGGCATATGCACTGGACCGGCGGCACCCCCGAATTTCGCACCTATGTGCGCCAGCACCTCTGCGCCGCGTTGACGCCCGAGGGGCCGGACAAACTCTATATCTCGCGCCGTCGGCTCAAAAATCCGGCCCAGCAGGTGCCACATGAACAGCAAATCGAACGCTGGCTGTCGGCGGCGGGCTATACGATCTTTCATCCCGAGCGCCATACGATTGCCGTGCAATGCCAACGCTACATGGCCGCGCATGACATTGTCGGCCCCGATGGCTCGGCCTTTCATCTTGCGCCCTTCGTGATGCCGATTGGTGCGCGGGTCGGCCTTATCCAGCGGCGCACGCGCCAGCCCGCCTTTGATGCCATCGCGCGCCAGATCACCAGCTTTGCCAAGGCCGACCTCTGGACCAACGCGGCCCTGTCGCAGATGGCCAGCGACCCGCAACCAAGCGAGCGCGAAAGCGCGATGCCACCGGAGATGCGTCAATTGCGGTTCGATCTGAAAAAGGCCGGGTTTATCTGAGAACGGCGGTTTCGTCCTTAAGCAACAGGAACAGCGCCACAACCGTCAACCCGATCCCCGCCAGCACAAGACCGCCCGGCACCGGATGGCCAAGCGCCACCTGCCAGCAGATGACCCAAGAGGGCGTGAGATAGGTATAGGCCATCACCTTGGCGCTTGGCAGGTGCAGGCTTGCGTATTGCAGCAACACAAAGGTCAGGGCCGTGGCAAAAAGCGCCGTATAGATCAGCGTGATCCACACGATCCCGGGCAAAGCGGCCCAATCGGTCGCTTCGATATCGGACCAGCCCGCCAACGTGATCAGCCCAGCCGCCGCCAGCATGGTGCCAAAGGAAAACGCCACCGGACGCTCGCCGCGATTGAGAAGGCGCACCAGCGGCGTATAGATCGCATGCGCCGCGCAGCCCCAGAAATAGATCACCTCGCCGCGCCCGACCTCAAACGCCAGCAAAGCCCCAAGGTCGGCGCGAAAGATCACCCAGAGCGCGCCCATCGCCCCGATCGCCAGGGCAAGCGCCATGCGCGGCGTGGTGATCTGGCGCAGCATCACATAGCCCGCCAGCCCCGCCATCACCGGCGTCAGGGTAAACACCGCCGCCGCAGACACCGGCGGCGCGGTTTTCAGCCCCTCGAACATCAGCACGAAGTAAAGCCCCATCGCCCCGCCAAGCAGCAGATAGCGCCAGGGCGCGCGCCAGGTACTGCGCGGGATGCCGGTGGTCATCGCCGCCCCGGCCCCGACGAGCATCGCCGCCAGAACAAAGCGCGGCGCATTCAGGGCGGCCGGTGCAATATACCCAGCCGCCAGCGACCCAAGCGCGAAAGACCCCGCCACAAGCGCCGAGAACGCCAGCATCGCAAGATGCCCGCGCGCGGCAGGCATCATTCGGGCTGCCAGGCTTTGGAATGCTCCTTGAGAAAGGCCAGAAACGCCTGAACCTTGGTGGTGCGGTGCAGATCCATATGCGTCACAAGCCACAGTGGCGCGGCCCAGTCCGGCTTGGGCGGCACCACCTGGACAAGCCCCTCGACCTCGGCGGCCTGCAAGACCGAGGTAAAGCCGATACCGGCCCCACTCAGGATCGCGCGGCGCTGTGCATGCACATCACCGCTTTTGAAGATGATATTCTCGGCGGGCACGTTTTCCTGCATCCAGCGGGCAAAGGGCGCGCGGCTTTTCGGATCATCCGCGCCGACAAAGCGATGCGTGCCGAAATCCTTGCATGACTCTGGCAGGCCATGGCGCGCCACATAGGCCTCGCTGGCATAAAGCGTGAAGTCCTGGCGGAAAAACGGCTGAACCACATTGTCGGGCTGATCGGGAACCGCGCCCGCGCGCACCGCCACATGTGCCTCGCCATATTCAAGCCGGAACAGGCGGTCGCCGGTCAGATAGCGCACGGTCAGCCCCGGATAGGCATCCTGAAACGCCGCCAGAACCGGCACCAGCAAATGACTGAGCCCGCCGATGGAGGTGACCACCAACTCGCCGGACACCTCGTTGCCGCGCCCTTTGATGCGCCCGGCCAGCTGGCTGAACTGATCATCGGTGGCCTGCGCGACACGCAACAGATCGCTGCCCGCCTCGGTCGGCGTATAGCCGCGCGCATGGCGCTGAAAAAGCTTGACGCCAAGGCGTTCCTCCAGCGCGTCAATGTGCCGGATCACCGTGGCATGATGCACGCCCAAAACCTCTGCGGCGCCGCTGACCGTGCCAATGCGCGCGACGTTATAGGCGGTGCGCACTTCATCCCAATGTTCCATTGTTCTCTCTGTGCGTTAACTCACATCGCCCCCCGGCAACACGGTCGGGCGTTCGCATCTGTCGTAAAGCGCAAGGCCCATTCCCGCAACGGCAAAACGATTCCCGACTTTTTGACCTGACGCAATGCGCCACCGCTGATTGGGGCGTAAAATGGTTAAATATTGACCGGAGCCTCGAACATGCCAAGTCTCCTTATCCATGCCGCACGCGTGCTTCTGTTGGTATTGCTGTGCTCGCAAGGCAGCGAGGCGCAGGATCTCGACCCGCATCAGGTTTTTGAGGCAGAGTGCCTGTCGTGCCATGGTCATGCCGGAGCCTTTGCCCGCGCGAAGCTTCACCTTGACAGTGACACACCAATGACCTCGGGCGACAGGCCGGTTGCGGCGTTTCTCCGCTATCATCGCGGAGGCCAGCCAGAGCCCGCAATCCAGAGCCTTGTGGCGATGTTTCGCCAACAACTTTTGTCAGGCGGGTTATACAGTGGGCTGGACCAGCGTTGCCTGTTCTGTCATGACCGCGCCTATGATTTCGCACGCCAGCGGCTTGTCCTGCGTGACGGCAAGCTTGTCGGGCGCTATAGCGGTCATGACATCGCCGCCTTTCTGCCCGGTCATGCCCGCCTGACCCCGTCCGAAGCCGCCCGGATGTATGCAACCTTCGAAAGCTTCTTGCTGCCGCCCCGCTAGGCCCTCGCCCAAATCCCAAGGCTTGACTCGTGCCATCGGCGCGCGTAAACGCCACCCAACCTCCGGAAGTTCAACGCTTCCGGTCCCTATGCCATTGTGCAGGGATCGCCCTCCGTCAGCGCGTTGCGCCCACGGGGGAGATTGGCATTTGCACCGTCCCTGCCTATTTTGGGGCTATTGATCAACTGCTCAAAGGAGCGCCTGAGATGTTTGAAAATCTGTCCGAACGCCTCTCCGGTGTCTTTGACCGGCTGACGAAACAAGGGGCGCTGTCCGAAGAGGATGTCAAAACCGCCCTGCGTGAGGTGCGTGTTGCCCTGCTTGAGGCCGATGTGTCGCTGCCCGTGGCGCGCGATTTCGTCAAGGCGATTCAGGAAAAGGCCACCGGTCAGGCGGTCACCAAATCCATCACCCCCGGCCAGCAGGTCGTCAAGATCGTGCATGACGCGCTGATCGACACGCTGCGCGGATCGGATGACCCCGGTGCGCTGCGCATCGACAACCCGCCTGCCCCGATCCTGATGGTCGGTCTGCAAGGCTCGGGCAAGACAACCACCACCGCCAAGCTGGCCAAGCGCCTGAAAGAGCGCGACGGCAAACGCGTGCTGATGGCTTCGCTTGACGTGAACCGCCCGGCGGCGATGGAACAGCTGCAAATTCTCGGCACCCAGATCGGGGTTGATACCCTGCCGATCGTCAAGGGCGAAGACCCGGTGGCGATTGCCAAACGCGCCAAGACCCAGGCCGCAATGGGCGGCTATGACGTCTATATCCTCGACACGGCCGGGCGTCTGCATATCGACACCGACCTGATCGCCCAGGCCGCCGCCGTGCGCGACGTGGCCAAGCCGCGCGAGACGCTGCTGGTGGTCGATGGCCTGACCGGTCAGGACGCGGTCAACGTGGCGACAGAGTTTGACGACAAGATCGGCGTGACCGGCGTGATCCTGACGCGGATGGATGGTGACGGGCGCGGCGGTGCCGCCCTTTCAATGCGCGCTGTCACCGGCAAGCCGATCCGCTTTGTCGGCCTTGGCGAAAAGCTCGACGCGCTTGAGACGTTTGAACCCGAACGCATCGCCGGGCGCATCCTTGGCATGGGCGATATCGTAAGCCTTGTCGAAAAGGCCCAGGCCACCATCGAGGCCGAACAGGCCGAGCGGATGATGAAGCGCTTTCAAAAGGGTCAGTTCAACATGAACGACCTCAAGATGCAGCTTGAGCAGATGCAGAAGATGGGCGGCATGGAAGGCATGATGGGCATGATGCCCGGCATGGGTAAAATGGCCAAACAGGTGCAGGACGCCGGGTTTGACGACAAGATCATCACCCGCCAGATCGCCCTGGTGCAATCCATGACCAAGAAAGAACGCGCCAATCCCGCCCTGCTTCAGGCAAGCCGCAAAAAGCGGATCGCGGCGGGGGCCGGCCTTGAGGTCTCCGAGCTGAACAAACTTCTGAAGATGCACCGCCAGATGGCCGACATGATGAAGAAGATGGGCAAGGGCGGCATGCTCAAACAGGCCATGAAAGGCATGCTTGGCGGCAAAGGCGCAGGCGGCATGCCCGACATGAATGATCCCAAGGCCATGGAAGAGGCCGCGCGCGCCATGGGCGGCAAGCTGCCCGGTGGTTTGGGCGGTCTTGGTGGCATGGGCGGCGGCATGGGCCTTCCGCCCGGCCTGTCCGGTTTTGGGAAAAAGAAATAACCCATGCTTTCATCTTTCCTCAAATACTCAAATCCGACGCGGCGAGCGGCGTGGCGCTTCAGGGGGGCACAGCAATGAGCCTGACCCAGGCCCCGATGCTTGAAACCGAGCGCCTGATCCTGCGCGGCCCGGAGCCGCGCGATATCGAGCCGCTTATCGCGTTTCTTCTGGATGAGGCGCGCGCAAGCGGCTTTGGCGCCGCGCCCAACCGCGGCGAGGCCTGGCGCTGGTTCGCGTTGAACGTCGGACATTGGCATATCCACGGCTATGGCTATTTCAGCATCGAGATGAAAGACACCGGCGAGACCGTCGGCATCAGCGGCATCTGGAACCCCGAAGGCTGGCCCGAACCCGAGCTTGGCTGGGTCGTGTTTGACGGCTTTGAGGGCAAGGGCATCGCTCATGAGGCCGCCGAACGGGCGCGCCGCTATGCCTATCAGGATCTCGGCTTTACCACGCTCACCTCGAATATCGTGCCGGGCAACACCCGCTCTGTCGCGCTTGCCGAACGGCTTGGCGCATGGTTCGAGCGCGAATATGAGAACATCCACATGGGCCACGATCTTTTGTATCGCCACCCCGGACCGGGTGACCTGTTCGAGCGTGACGCAGACGATGACGGCTCGGTCGAGGCCTACGCATGACCCTGTCGCGCATCCCCACCATCGAAACGCGCCGCCTTGTGCTGCGCGGGCCCACGCCCGAGGATTACCCCGATTTCAAGGCCACGTTCAGCTCGTATCGCTCGCGCTTCATGGGCGGGCCGCTGAACAAATACGAGGCATGGATGCTCTATGCCGCCGAGATCGGCCATTGGGAAATCCGCGGCTTTGGCATGTGGATGATCCACGACAAGAACAGTGATGCGACGCTTGGTATGGCCGGCGGCTGGTTTCCTGCCGCATGGCCCGAACGCGAAATCGCCTGGATCATCTGGCCCGACAAGGCCGGTCACGGCTATGCGCTTGAGGCGACCAATGCCGTGCGCCGTCATTTCTATGAAACGCAGGGCTGGGACGGCGCGGTAAGCTATATCGACCCCAAGAACCTTGACAGCATCCGCCTTGCCGAGCGTCTTGGCGCCACCAAGGACAAGGATGCGGCGACCATTGACGGCAATGACGCCGTCTATCGCCACCCCTCGCCCGAGCGCCTGAAGTCCGGCCAGATCGCCGACGGGATTGAGCTTGAGATCAACCATTACTGCGACCCGCTTTTCAAACCGAAAGGGATGCCCCTTGACTGATCAAAGCACCCGCGCCGCCGCGCTCCTGAAAGGCCACCGCGAGTCGATCGACCGGCTTGACGCGATCCTTGTCTATACCCTTGGCGAGCGCTTCAAGCACACCCAGGCGGTTGGCCGTCTCAAGGCCGAACACGACCTTCCCCCGTCCGATCCCGCCCGCGAGGCGACCCAGATCGCGCGGCTCGAAGACCTGGCTCATCAGGCCGATCTCGACCCTGAATTCGCCAAAAAGTTTCTCAACTTCATCATCGCTGAAGTGATCCGACACCATCAACAACACCAATCGTAAGGCGGCACAAACGCCCCCTGACCCACGCCATTCAAAGGAGAACATCACATGGCTATGAAAATTCGTCTCGCCCGCGGCGGCAGCAAAAAGCGCCCCTTCTATCGCATCGTAGCGGCCGACAGCCGCATGCCGCGCGATGGCCGTTTCATCGAGAAACTGGGCACCTACAACCCGCTTCTGCCGAAAGACAGCGAAGAGCGCGTGAAAATGGACATCGAGCGCATCCAGCACTGGATCGCCCAGGGCGCCCAGCCCACCGACCGCATCAGCCGCATGCTTGAAGCTGCTGGCGTCGTGCCGAAAACCGAGCGTGCCAACCTGAAAAAAGGCACCCCCGGCAAGAAAGCCCAGGATCGCGCAGAAGAGAAAGCCGCCAAGGCCGCCGCCGCTGCCGAAGCTGCTGCTGCTCCGGCAGAAGAGCCCGCCGCAGAGGCCGGTGCAGAAGAGTAAGACAGGGATATCGCTGGAATGTCAGGCTTTTCCCAAGACTTCCAGAACGACCTGCTTGATCTCATGCGGTGGCGGCGCGATGTGCGCCGTTTCCGCCGCGATCCGGTGGACGAGGCACTCTTGCAAGAGTGTCTCGCCACCTTTCAGCTTGCGCCCTCTGTGGGCCTGTCTGAACCCTGGCGTGTGATCCATGTGCAAAGCGACGCTGCGCGCGCCGCCGCCCTTGCGAATTTCAAGACCGCCAATCAACGCGCGCTTGACGGCTATAGCGGCGAAAAAGCCAGCCTTTACAGCGGCCTGAAACTATCTGGCATGCAAGACGCCCCGGTGCAGCTCGCGATTTATTGCGATGACAGCACCACCAAAGGCGCGGGCCTTGGGGCGGGCACGATGCCCGAAACCCGGCGTTATTCCGTGGTTGGCGCAATCACCCATTTCTGGCTTGCGGCGCGGGCGCGCGGGCTTGGCGTCGGCTGGGTCTCGATCCTTGACCCGGCAGAGCTTGCCCGCGACCTGGCTGCGCCAACAGACTGGTCGCTTGTGGCCTATCTCTGCGTCGGCTGGCCCGAAACCGAAAATGACACGCCAGAGCTAGAGCTTGCCGGTTGGGAAACACGCCAGACCGACATGATTATCGAGACCCGCTAAATGATTTTCCGCCCGATCCGCACGCTTATCCTGATGGGTTTGGTTTTTCTGGCCGGAATCGTATTTGAACGCTATCAGCACAGCCAACGCTGCGCGGTCGCCCAAGGCGTCGCACAGGATGGGCTTTGCAGGGGACTCCGCCAATGAATGACGAAAACCGTATCTGTGTCGGCGCCCTTGGCGGCGCCTTTGGTGTTCAGGGCGAGGTGCGCCTCAAAAGCTTCACCGCCACGCCCGAGGATATCGCGGAATACAGCCCGCTGACCTCGGAAGACGGGGCCAGATCATTTGAAATCACCCTGACCGGGCAACTCAAGAACGGGTTCACCGCGCGCCTGACGGGCGTGACCAGCAAAGAGGCCGCCGATGCCCTGCGCGGCACCCGGCTTTATGCCGAGCGCGACCAGCTTCCGCATCTTCCCGACGATGAATATTACCACGCCGACCTGATCGGGCTTGAGGTTTATGACACCGGCGGCACGCTTTTGGGCAAGGTCAAGACCGTGCTCAATCACGGCGCTTCGGATATTCTTGAGGTTCAGGCCCCCGGGACAAGCGCCACGGTCCTGCTGCCCTTTACCTTGCAAGCGGTGCCCACGGTCGACCTTGCCGCCGGTCGGATCATCGCCGACCCGCCCGATGGCCTTTTTTAAACCTAGCCAGCCCTGACGCCCTCGAAGAAAATTCACCGAATTTTCCTCAACGAAGATTTTTCGGCGAAAAATCTTGCCTGCGCCCTAACCCGCAGGTTAAGGCCCGAACCTATGACAAACTCACCCAGATCCCATGGCCGCAAATCGATCAGCGCCACCGCCCGGCCCCGCGAGCTGATCACGCCCACGCCCCGCCTTGTCGGGGCATGGACCGCCAAGGTGATCACCCTGCTGCCGCAGGCCTTTCCGGGTATTTTGGGCGAAAGCCTGACCGGGCGTGCCCTGCAAGACGGGCTTTGGGCACTGGAAACCATCGATCTGCGCCTGTTTGGTGAAGGCAAGCATCGCAATGTCGATGACACGCCTGCGGGTGGCGGGGCAGGCATGGTTTTACGCGCAGACGTCATGGGCCGCGCCATCGAACAGGCCCAGACCGGCACCCCCTCCGGCTGGCCACTGATCTATCTTAGCCCGCGTGGCAAGCGGCTTGATCAAGCGATGGTGCAGGGTCTTTCAGAGGCCCCCGGCGCGACCCTGATCTGTGGGCGCTTCGAGGGGCTTGATGAGCGCGTGATCCAACACTACGACATTCAGGAAGTCTCGCTTGGTGATTTCGTGATGACCGGCGGCGAGATTGCCGCGCAGGCCTTGATCGACGCCACTGTCCGCCTCTTGCCCGGCGTTTTGGGGAATGCCGAAAGCGCGCTTGAGGAAAGCCATTCCAACGGCCTTTTGGAGCATCCGCAGTACACCCGCCCCGCCGAATGGATGGGTCGCGAAATCCCTTCGATTCTCACCTCGGGCGATCACGCCAAGGTCGCAAAATGGCGTCGCGAGATGTCTGAGAAGATCACCGCAGACCGCCGCCCTGATCTCTGGGCGGCTCATCAGACGGCGCAAAAAGCCAAATAGCCCCCCTGCGTTCAGCCCATGAACCGGACAACAATACGCCTTGCGTCATTTCCGGTTTCACCATAAACAGCGCCTGTTCCCAGTCGGTTTTCCGACTCGGCAGTGTGTGGCGTTTTTGCAGGGTGTGCCGTCGGGGTTTCTTCATCCCATCGCGGACCCTACGGCAAAAGGCACCACGGACGACGCAAAATAATGACGACCTGATCTCTGGCGGGCGCCCTGCGAACCCGGAAGAAGACCAAGAGCTCTGAGGCGCAACACACCTTTGCGGAATAACCGCAAGCAAATTAGGAGAGAAGCGATGGATATTATCGCTCAGTTGGAGGCGGAACAAATCGCCTCGCTCGGGAAAACCATTCCCGATTTCAGAGCCGGCGACACGATCCGCGTCGGTTTCAAGGTGACCGAAGGTACCCGCACCCGCGTTCAGAACTTTGAAGGCGTCTGCATCAGCCGCAACAACGGCAAAGGCATTGCCGGGTCGTTCACCGTTCGCAAGATTTCATTTGGTGAAGGCGTTGAACGTATGTTCCCGCTCTATTCGACCAATATCGACAGCATCGAGGTTGTCCGTCGTGGCCGCGTTCGTCGCGCCAAGCTGTACTATCTGCGCTCGCGTCGCGGCAAATCGGCCCGTATCGCGGAAAACGCCAACTACAAGCCCCTCTCGGGCGCTTCAGCGTAAGGACGTCTCCGATGAGAAAAGACATTCACCCCGATTACCACCTGATCGACGTCAAAATGACCGACGGCACGATCGTTCCGATGCGTTCGACCTATGGCAAGGAAGGCGACACGCTTTCGCTTGATATCGACCCGACGGTACACCCTGCCTGGACTGGCGGAACCTCGCGTCTGATGGATGCCGGTGGCCGCGTTTCGAAGTTCAAGAACAAATATGCCGGTCTTGGTTTCTGATCACACGACCTTTGCATGGCACAAAGAAACGCCGTCCCTCGGGGCGGCGTTTTTCTTTTGGCATTTTAGGTTAAAGCGGTCGGAGATCCGTGGCCTTAGGCCACCAATTGCTCGGCTTTCTTGAGGTCAACCGACACAAGCTGGCTGACGCCCTGCTCGGCCATTGTCACCCCAAACAGCCGGTCCATCCGGCTCATCGTGACGGCGTGGTGCGTGATGATCAGGAACCGCGTTTCGGTGCGTCGGCACATCTCGTCAAGCAGGTCACAGAACCGCGTCACATTGGCATCGTCCAGCGGCGCATCGACCTCGTCTAGCACGCAAATCGGCGCCGGATTTGCCAGGAACACAGCAAAGATCAACGCAAGCGCCGTCAGCGTCTGTTCGCCCCCCGACAACAGGCTCAGCGTCGAAAGCTTCTTGCCCGGCGGCTGGCACATGATCTCAAGCCCGGCCTCAAGCGGGTCGTCGCTTTCGACCAGCACAAGGTTGGCTTCGCCGCCGCCAAAGAGATGGCGGAACAAAAGGGTAAAGTTGGAATTCACCTGTTCAAAAGCTGTCAAAAGCCGCTCGCGGCCCTCGCGGTTCAGGCTGGCAATACCATTGCGCAGGGTCTTGATCGCCTCTTCAAGGTCGGTCTTTTCGCGAACCAGCTCGTCATGCTCGACCTGCACCTCCTGCGCGTCTTCCTCGGCACGCAGGTTGACCGCGCCAAGCGCGTCGCGCTGCCGCTTGAGGCGGTTCACATCGGCCTCGATGGCATCCGAGGCAGGCATCGCATCGGGATCGGCGCCAAGGCTTTCAAGCAGGGCCTCGGGCGTGGTGTCTTGCGCGTCATGAATGCGCTCGGCGGACAAAGACAGGGTTTCGCGCGCGGCATCGGTGCGGGCCTCGGCGCGGGCGCGGGCCTCGCGAGCCTCGGACGCAAGGCGCTCTGCCTCGCGCTCATCCAGCGCGGCCTGGCGCGCGACGCCCTCGGCCTTGGAAAGCGCATCGGCGGCGGCGGCGCGGCGGGCTTCGCTGCGGTTGATTTCTTCGCCCAGCTCCGAGCGTTTGGCGGCAAGGATTTCGGGCGCGGCATTGGCATCGGCCAGCTCGACCTCAGAGGTGGCCTTGCGTTCGGCAAGCTCTGCGCTGCGCTTTTCAGCGGTCTCAAGGCGATGGCGCCAACCGCTGATTTCCTTGGTGATTTCCTGGCTGCGGCGGGTGCGGCGCTCGCCCTCGCGGCGCATTTCATCCTGTGCCGACCGCTTGGCCATCATGGTCATGCGCGCCGCTTCAACCGTCAACTTGATATCCTCAAGATCGGCCCGCGCCGCATCAAGATCGCCCAGATCGGCAAGGCCTTTCTCGGCCTCAATCAGATCGCTGCGCGCCGACATCGCCTCGTCCTCGTGGCGGGTCACGGCAAGGCCGAGGGATTCAAGCCGCGAGCCGGCAAGGTTGCGGTCGGCCTCGGCGCGGCTCAGGGCGCGGTTGGCCTCGTTCACCGCGACATCGGCGGCACGACGCGCATCGCGGGCGCTGCGGTCTTCGTCGGTGCGCCGCGCAAGCTGATCGCGCAGGGCCTCATGCGCCTGCATTGCGCCCTCGGCGCGCGCGGCCGCATGCTCAAGCTGTTGCTTGAGCTCTTCCAGCCGGTTGAGCTGTTGCAGGCGCAGCGCCGCCGCACTTGGCGCATCCTCGGCCCAGGCACGATAGCCATCCCACCGCCAAAGATCGCCCTCTACGCTGACCAGCCGCTGACCGGGTTGCAACAAGGGCTGAAGGCGCGGGCCCTCGTCGGGATCAACAAGACCGATCTGCCCCATGCGCCGCACCAGAACCTCGGGCACCGACACGTGATTGGTCAACGCTGTCACCCCGGTCGGCAGCGGTTGCGGGGCGTCATAGCCCGGCAAAACCGCCCAGCCGGACGGGCCATCGGCCTCGACCTCAGGCGCGCGCAGGTCATCCGCAAGCGCCGCGCCAAGCGCCTTTTCAAAGCCCTGCTGAACCTGAAGGCGATCCATGATCTGGCCGCCTTCGGCGGTGTCGCGCTGTACCAGCTTGGCCAGCGCCGTGACCTCGGCGCGCAGGGCGTTCATCTCGCCTTCGGCTTCCGAGCGCCCGGCACGGGCCTCGGCCTCGCGCGATTGCGCCTCGGCGCGGGCCTCGTCGGCGACGACAAGCGCGGCTTCGGCGGCTTCGGCGGCGGCAACGGCGGTGGCTTCGGCCATACTGGCGGCCTCGTGATCGGCGCTGGCCTTTTCAAGCGCCTCGCGCGATCCGGCTTGCGCAACGCGCGCGCGCTCGGCTTCGGCCTCGCTTTTGGCAAGGGTCTTGCGGCTATCGTCAAGCAGGCGCTGCGCGGATTGGTGGCGCGCGGACAGGCGGGCCATATCCTCGGTCATCTGGCTCAGGTCGCTTTCGCGCTCCTGCAAAATCTGCGCCGCTTCGCGGGCTGTGGCCTGCACCTCATCAAGGCGGTCTTCGTGGCCCTCGGCGCCCTTGGCAAGTTCGCGCGCCTCCCAGTCGAGCCGCTCGATGGTTTCGCCCGCATCGCGGTTGAGACCGGTTTCACGCTCGATATCGCGGGCAAGCTGTTCGATCCGCCGCTCCAGCGTCTCGATCCGCTCGCGGGCATTGGCCTCTTGCTCGCTCAGGGTGTCGCGCTGCACGGTGAGCCGTTGCAGGATCGCCGCCGCAATCGCCTCTTCTTCGCGCAGGGCTGGCAGGGCATCATCGGCCAGACCGCGCGCTTTGGCGGCCTCGCGGGCGGCCTTTTCGGCCCGCGCCGCCTCGGTGGTGCGCTCGCGCAACTCGTCCTCGGCGCGGGCACGGGCGAGATCGGCCTCTTTCCAGCGCCGATAGAGCAACAGCCCCTCGGACTGGCGCAATTCCTCGCCGATCTGGCGATAGCGCGCAGCTTGCCGCGCTTGCCGCGCGAGCTGTGCCAATTGCGCCGCAAGCTGTTCGATCACGTCATCGACGCGGGTCAGGTTGGTCTCCGCCGCACGCAATTTCAACTCCGCCTCGTGGCGGCGCTGATAGAGGCCGGAAATTCCGGCCGCCTCTTCCAGAATACGGCGGCGCGATTTCGGCTTGGCGTTGATCAGCTCTGAAATCTGGCCCTGACGCACAAGCGCGGGCGAATGTGCCCCGGTCGAGGCATCGGCAAACAGCATCTGCACATCACGCGCGCGCACATCCTTGGAATTCACCTTATAGGCGCTGCCCACATCGCGGGTGATGCGGCGCACGATCTCTAGGTTATCCGAGTCGTTGAACCCTGCGGGCGCAAGCCGGTCGGAGTTATCAAGCTGAATCACCACCTCGGCGAAATTGCGCGCCGGGCGGGTGGCCGCGCCGGCAAAGATCACGTCCTCCATCCCGTCGCCGCGCATGGCGGTGGGGCGGTTTTCGCCCATCACCCAACGCAGCGCCTCAAGCAGGTTCGACTTGCCACAGCCATTCGGCCCGACCACCCCGGTCAGCCCGTGGGCGATGATCAGGTCGGTCGGATCAACGAAGCTTTTAAAGCCGGTCAATCTGAGTTTCGAGAACTGCAAGCGGGCCTCGGGTTGGGGTTGGGGGCCATCGGGCCGGTGATTCCTTTGACTCACGAGTGTGACCAAGCCACGCGGCCCCTGTCAACGGCCAACCACATCATATTGGGCACCGACCGGAGTTATCCACACAATATTGCGGATATCCGCCTAGCTATCTTCCCAGCGAAAGCCCTTGGCATCGGCCCGCACGCGCCCGATCGACGGCAGGCGGAAATGCGAGCCAAGCACCGTGCATCCGGTTTCTGCTGTCATCATCAAAAGGCGACGGCGCGAAACCTCGGCGCGATCCGGGCCGAGATCATACTTGAAATGCCATTCAAGATGCCAGCATTGCATCACTGAATGCCGCGCATTACCGCCTCGACTGCCCCGCGATCGAGACATGCCCAAGGGTATGGCCAGGCTTCGGAAACAGGGTGATGTGATCGCACATCATACGTCCGGGCTGCACCATCTCCGCCTGACCGGCCTCAATTACCGGCAGCACGATTTCGGCAAAGCTATAAGTGGGCTGCGCGCATATCCGGCCCGCCGTTCGGGAAAAGCGCCTCGGGGGCCATGAACGGCCCGTTGATCTAAAGAATGCGCCAGATTTCGATCTCACCGATTCTGCAGAGCATCAAAGCCCCCTCGCTATTTCTTGCCCATCTTGTCGCAAAAACAGTATCCCGTCGCCAAGTTTGACACAAACCCAAAGGCCCAATGCCGCTCCTTGCGCGGCCAAGGTCGGAATCAACCTTGACGCAATTGGCCCCGGGCCTCATACCAGAAGGGCAAGGTTCCCCGCTTAAAGGTGCAAAGCGCCTGGGGATGAATTGGGAATGAAGTGATGGTGGACCCAAGCAGGGCGCCTAGTCTTCAGCCGCCCCCGCGACTGTAAGCGGTGAGCCCCTGTCACATGCCACTGGATCGCAAGGTCCGGGAAGGCGGCAGTAAGGCGACGACCCGCGAGCCAGGAGACCAGCCCTGCGTTTGTCAATCCCGCCTCGGGTGAGAGGTGTAAAGGAGATACTGCTATGACTGCACTGGTTCAAACCGCCGCCAAATCTACCGTACTGCCCTTCGTGGCCGCCATGGTCCTCGGGCTCGGCATCGTCACGATTGCCGGCCATGTTCAGGCCTCTGCCCTGCATGACGCCGCCCATGACGTGCGCCACGCAACCGGCTTTCCCTGCCACTAAGCCATGTTTTCCAAAATTGTGACCAGCGCGTTGCTCGCTGGGTTCTGCACAGGGCTGATAGCCGCCCTGCTGCAGTTTGTGCTCATTCAGCCGGTGCTTTTACACGCCGAGCTGTATGAGGCCGGCACGCTTGTGCATTTCGGGAACAGCGCGACCGTTGCCACCCCCGACTTGCCGGGGTTCGATATGATGCGCGACGGGCTCACCCTGTTGTTCTCGGCGCTGATCTATGTCGGCTACGGGCTTGTGCTTGTGGCAGCTATGGGAATGGCCGCAGAGTACGGTGCAACCATCACTGCGCGCACGGGCCTGATCTGGGGCATTGCGGGCTTTGTTGCCTTGCATTTCGCCCCTGCCGTCTCCTTGCCGCCCGAAGTGCCCGGCGGCGCCTATACCGATATCACCGCCCGCCAGATCTGGTGGTGGGGCACGGTGATTGCCACGGCCGTTGCGCTCGCCTTGATCGCCTTTGGCCGCGCGCCGGTGATGATTGCCGCGGCGATTGCGCTTTTGCTGGCGCCGCATGTGATCGGCGCCCCGCATCCAGAGGTCTTTGCCGGGCCTGTTCCGCCGGAATTGGCGGCGCTCTTTGCCACCCGCGCGCTTGGCGTCGGATTGGCGGCCTGGGCGCTTTTGGGCACGCTGGCCGGGTATTTCTGGGCCCGCGAATCGGCCGAAAGCTAACCGACACGCCCCGGCGGTCCGCCGCCGGGGCACCCCTTTAGGAGAGCCCGCATGCCCAAAACCTTTGCCTTCCTGCTGATCGGGCTGTTTTTCGGCGTCGGCTTCGGCTTTCTTCTGGCCGCCACCACCGGCGCCGAGCTTACCGGGCACGACCACGCCGAGGTTGACGCCTTGCATGATCACACTGCCCATGATCATGGCGCCGACGGCCCGGATCATTCCAAACTGACCGATGTGACCAGCCCCGCGCCACAGATCAGGCTAAGCCTGCACCCCGACGGGCCGCAAAGCCGCAACCTGCATATCGAGATCTCCCATTTCACCTTTGCCCCCGAGGCGGTGAATGGCCCACATGTGCCGGGCCAGGGCCATGCGCATATCTACCTCAACGGCATGAAGATCGCGCGTACCTACGGGCCGTGGTTTCAGCTTGATGCGCTGCCGCCGGGGCGCCACGATATCCGCGTGACCCTGAATGCCAATGACCACAGCCAGCTTGCCGATCAGGGCAGCCCGATCGAGGCCCATGCCGAGCTTGTGATCGAATGACCCCTCAGGCCGGGACACGCCCCACAAGACAATGGCGCAGCCGCCCGGCGGCGCGCGCATCCTCGATCCAGCCATCGGCGCAACCCGCATACAGCGTCGCAAAGGCCAATGTGTCGGCCAGATCGCGGGTCGTGTCGATATCGCCGAAAAGATACGTCGCCTTGCCCGGCGCCGAGAACGCAACACTCAACGGGCGTCCGCAATTTGACATGCACTCGTGGTCCTGCACCTCGAAGGCCATGGCGCGCTCGGCCAAGGCCGCGCGCAAGGCCGCAGCAAAGCTTTTACCATCCGTGCCATCACATGTAGAACAAACCACAATCCGGTGCATCATCGCCGATCCCCTTTGTTCCGGGATTAGGCCGGTTGCCCGCCCCAACGCAAGCCTTTCAAGGAGCTTTTGATTATGTCCGCAAAAATCCCCGCCACCGTCGTGACCGGCTTTCTGGGTGCCGGCAAGACCACGCTCATCCGCCACATGCTGCAGAACGCAGGCGGTCGGCGTATCGCCCTGATCATCAACGAATTCGGTGATCTTGGGGTTGATGGCGATATCCTCAAGGGCTGTGGCATCGAGGGCTGCGCCGAGGATGACGTGATGGAGCTCAGCAATGGCTGTATCTGTTGCACCGTCGCCGAGGATTTCATCCCGACCATGCAAAAGCTGCTGGATCGCGAAAATGCGCCCGATCACATCGTGATCGAGACCAGCGGGCTGGCCCTGCCGCAACCGCTTGTGCGCGCCTTCAACTGGCCCGAAATCTCGACCCGAGTCACCGTCGACGGCGTGGTCACCGTGGTTGATGGCAAGGCCGTCACCGAAGGCCGCTTTGCCCATGACGTCGCCGCCGTGGATGCACAGCGCAAGCTTGACGAGAACCTTGACCACGAAACGCCGCTCTCCGAGCTGTTCGAGGATCAGATGGCCTGTGCCGATATGATCGTAATCAACAAATCCGATCTTCTGGATGCGGGTGAAATGACGGCCCTTGTGACCCGCCTTCGCAGCGACAGCCGCGATGGCGTTCAGGTGGTCACATCGACCATGGGCGCCTTGCCGATTGACGTGCTCCTGGGTCAGGGCATCGGTGCCGAGGGCGATATGGAAAGCCGCCATGAGCTTCACCATCATCACCACGATCATGACGATGACCACGACGACGATCACCACGATGACGACGATCATGATCACGACCGCCATCATCACGACCATGACCACGACGCCTTTGAAAGCTTTGTTGTCAGCCGGAGCGAAATCGCCGATCCTGCGGGATTTGCGGCTCAGGTCGCTGATGTGATCCGCGCCCATGACATCCTGCGCCTCAAGGGCTTTGCCGCCGTCACCGGCAAGCCGATGCGCCTGACATTGCAAGCCGTTGGGCCGCGCGTCGACACCTATTTCGATCAGCCGTTTGGCACAGCGCCGCGTGAAACCCGGCTTGTGGTGATCGGTCAGGCCGGACTTGACCGCGCCGCCATCGAAGCCGCGCTCTGTGCATGATCATCGTCGCGCCCACCAGCCCGAAAGACCCGGAGGCAAGCGCGCTTTTGCGGGCCAGCCACGCGTTGATGCAATCGCTTTTCCCGCCCGAGGATAACTTTTTCCTCGATATTGAAGAGCTTTGCACCGACGACATCCGGTTCTTTACCGCACGGATTGATGGCAGGATCGTCGGCACCGGCGCGCTTGCCCTCAAGGACGGGTACGGCGAGGTGAAATCCATGTTCGTGGATGAGGCCGCGCGCGGCAAAGGCGTGGCGGATGCGATCCTGCGCCAGATCGAAGACGAGGCCCGCGCGCTTGAATTGCCGATCTTGCGGCTTGAAACCGGCAATGTGCTCTATGCCGCGCACAGGCTCTATGCGCGCCACGGCTATGTCACATGCGGCCCGTTCGGCGCCTATCCCGAGGCGCCATCGTCGATTTTTATGGAAAAGGCCCTATGAGCCTATTCGGATTTGTTCTTTTCCGCCTGCTCTTTCAGCTTGGCAATCAGCTCTTCCTTGGTTGGGCGATTGCCAAAGGGGTTTTTCGGACCACCGGGCTGATTGTGCTCTTTGTGGCGGGGGGTTCTGTTGCCTTTTTTGGCGGCGCCAAGCGCTTTGTTCTTTTCCATGATCTTGCCCTTTCGGCCAGAGGCCACTCCATTCGCAGCCGTTGCAGGTCTATTGCCGCAATCTGCCCCCTCAATCAAGCTGGAACCGCCTGATGCACCTTCTTGCAGCCACCCCCGGAGCCATTGATGATGGCACAGAACCCGTCGATCTGGGCCAAAGTCCGGCCGATGTCGTCTTTGTCTCTGCCGCCGATACAGAGCTTGCGGCGCTCAGTGGGGCGCGCGGCGAAATGGCTGATCCGCCGAGTTTGCGGCTGGCCAATCTCACCCATCTGCAACACCCGATGTCGGTCGATTTGCACCTGGACAATTGCGCCACCAAATCGCGGCTGGTGATTGCGCGGGTCCTGGGCGGCACCGGCTATTGGAAATACGGCGCCGAACAATTTGCCGCGCGCTGTCACGAGGCGGGCGTGCCGCTTGCGCTCTTGCCCGGTGATGACAAACCCGACGCGGATTTGCGCGGCCTCTCGACGGTGGCTGATGAGGACTATGATGCCCTCTGGGCCTATCTGGTCGAAGGCGGCCCAGAAAATTCGACGAATTTTCTAAGTTACGCCAGGTCGATGATCGAGCACTGTGAGAAACCCGCCGCGGCAAGCCCGCTCTTGCGCGCGGGCGTCTATTGGCCCGGCGCAGGCGTGGCCGGCCTTGACGCCGCGCGCGACAGTTGGAGCGACGATCAACCCGTCGTGCCGGTCATCTTTTACCGCGCTCTGGTGCAGGGGGCGGGCCTTAATCCGATCAACCGTCTGGTCAAATCTCTGCTGCGCGCGGGGCTCAATCCGCTGCCGGTTTTCGTCGCGTCCCTGAAAGACCCGGTTTCGACCGCCACGCTTGAGTATCTGTTCACCGAGGCCCCGCCGTCTGTGATCCTGAATTGCACCTCTTTTGCCGTCGGCTCGCCGCATGCTGGCGGTGACAGCCCGATGAATCCGCTCACCATGCCCGCCGCCAATTCTGCGCCAGTCTTTCAAGTGGTGCTTGCCGGGTCCAGCGAAGAGACCTGGGCCGATGGGCTTAGCGGGCTATCGGGGCGCGACATCGCTATGAATGTCGCCCTGCCCGAAGTTGACGGTCGCATCCTGAGCCGCGCCATCAGCTTCAAGGGCGAGGCCTTCTTTGACGAAGCCACCGAATGCCCCATCGCCACCTATCGCGCGCAGGGTGATCGGGTGGAATTCGTGGCACAGCTCGCGCTGAACTGGGCACGACTGCGCCATGCACCGGCGCCCGAGCGCCGCGTTGCCCTGATTCTCGCCAATTACCCCAACAAGGATGGGCGGCTGGCCAATGGCGTTGGTCTTGATACGCCTGCCGCCACCGTGCATGCGCTCGGCCTTTTGGCCGAAGCCGGGTATCGGGTCACGAATGCCCCGGCGGATAGCGATGCCCTGATGCGGGCGGTGATGGCGGGACCGACAAATTGGCTGACCGACCGCGCCGAGCGACAGGGCGGCGTAACCCTCTCGATGGCCGAGTACCAGATCGAATATGGTCGTCTGCCCTGGGCGCTGCGCGAAGCGGTCGAGGCCAGATGGGGGGCGCCCGAGGCCGATCCGTTCTTCACCCCCGGCGCGGTCGATTGCGGGCACTTCAGCCTCTCAGTTCTGGAATTCGGCAATGTCGTTGTCGGCGTGCAGCCAGCGCGCGGCTATAACATCGACCCGACAGACACCTATCATTCGCCCGATCTGGTGCCGCCGCACAACTATCTGGCGTTTTATTTCTGGCTGCGCCATCAATTCGGCGCACATGCCATCGTGCATATGGGCAAACACGGCAATCTTGAATGGCTGCCCGGCAAGGCGCTTGCGCTGAGTCAGGAGTGCTGGCCCGAGGCGGTGCTTGGGCCGATGCCGCATATCTATCCGTTTATTGTCAACGACCCCGGCGAGGGAACACAGGCGAAGCGCCGCGCGCAGGCGGTGATCATCGACCACCTGACCCCGCCGCTGACCCGCGCCGAAACCTATGGGCCGCTGCGCGATCTCGAGGCCCTGGTCGATGAATATTACGAGGCCGCGGGCATTGATCCGCGCCGCATTGCGCATCTGCGTCGCGAAATCCTGACGCTGAGTTCGGCCACCGGGCTGGACAAGGACGTTGGCATGCAGGGGGCCGATGAGGACAGCGATCTCGCCAAGCTCGATGCCTATCTTTGCGAGCTGAAAGAGGCACAAATTCGCGATGGCTTGCATGTTTTCGGCCAATCCCCGACCGGGCGGCAGGAACGCGATCTGTTGCAGGCGCTGCTCAGGGTACCGCGGAATCAGGCAATGGGCGGCGATGCCTCGATCATTCGTGCCTTGGCCAAGGACCTTGACCTTGCCTTTGACCCACTTGATTGCGACATGGCCGCGCCCTGGACAGGGGGAAAGCCGCAGGTTCTGGCGGAGGCCGCGCCGGGCGCGTGGCGCAGCAACGGCGACACGGTTGAGCGGCTCGAAGAGCTGGCCTCGCAGCTTTTGGATGGCGCGACGCCCCCGCAAGGGGCGGCAAGCCGCGCGGTTCTGGAGCATGCCGAGACCAATGTCCGCCCAACCCTGCGCGCCTGTGGGCCGGGCGAAGGGGCGGGCCTTCTCACCGCCCTTTCAGGGCAGTTCGTCGCCCCGGCGCCATCCGGCGCACCCACGCGGGGACGTCTGGATGTCCTTCCAACCGGGCACAATTTCTTTTCCGTCGACAGCCGCGCCGTACCGACACCGACCGCCTGGGCCTTGGGGTGGAAATCAGCAAACCTGCTGATAGAAAAGCACCTGCAGACTCATGGCGACTGGCCGCGAAGCCTGCTTTTGACGGCCTGGGGCACGGCCAATATGCGCACCGGCGGCGATGATATCGCGCAGGCGCTTGCCCTCATGGGGGTCAAGCCGAAATGGGATGCAGCCAACCGCCGCGTGACCGGGTTTGAAATCCTCCCGCAGGGCGTTCTGGGGCGCCCTCGTGTCGATGTCACCCTGCGCATTTCAGGCTTTTTCCGCGACGCATTCCCCCAGCTTATCGCCCTTGTGGATTCGGCCGCGCGCGCCGTTATGGCGCTCGACGAACCGGATGACCTTAATCCGGCGGCGGCCCGCGCGCGAACAGAAGGAGCGCAGGCGCGGGTCTATGGCGCGAAACCGGGGGCTTATGGCGCCGGGCTTCAGGCGATGATCGACGAACGGCTCTGGTCCGACAAATCCGACCTGGCCGAGGCCTATCTTGAATGGGGCAGCTATGCCTATGGCAGCGCCGACGAGGGACGCCGTGACCGCGAGGGGTTTGAAACCCGCCTGCGCCAGACCGAGGCCATCGTGCAAAATCAGGACAACCGTGAACACGACATCCTTGATAGCGACGATTATTACCAATTCGAAGGCGGAGCTGCCGCCGCCGTTAGCACCCTTCAGGGGCGCGACCGCCCGATCTATCACAATGACCATTCCCGCCCCGAACGCCCGGTCATCCGCACCCTTGAGGATGAGATCGGCCGCGTTGTACGCAGCCGGGTGGTCAACCCAAAATGGATCGAAGGTGTCAAGCGCCACGGCTATAAAGGCGCCTTCGAGATGGCGGCGACGGTGGATTATCTCTTTGCCTTTGCGGCCACGACGGGCGCGGTGCGCGGGCATCATTTCGATCTGGTCGAGGCCGCCTTTCTGGAAGATGATGACACGCGGGAGTTCATTGCAGAACACAACGCACCGGCCCTGCGCGAGATGGCTGAACGGCTGGCCGAGTCGATTGATCGGGGGCTCTGGCTGCCGCGTTCAAACTCGGCGCGCACCCGGATCGAGGCGGCGCGCCGGGGTGCTCCCCCGCCCTGACAGGCGGCGTCGCGGGAAAGGACGGCTCTATGCGTAGGTACGGATCGAACGATGATTTTGCGGCGCTGCATGCCCATCTGACGCAATGCTTTTCCTACATGCAGGGGCGGATTGATCCGCCTTCGTCATTGAGTCGGCTGACGGTTGATGGGTTGAGGGAGATGGCCGGAAATAGCGAGATTTGGGCCATTGAGGATCAACAGTGCTCCATCGCCTGCATGATTCTGTCCCCAAAGCCCGACACGCTCTATCTTGGCAAACTGGCTGTCGAAAGTGAAAGGCACGGGGCTGGCGCGCGCGCTGATCAACCACGCGTCGCACCGAGCCGCTCAACTGGGCCTGAACAGTGTGACGCTGGAAACCCGGATCGAGTTGGTGGAAAACCACGCCGTCTTTACCGCACTCGGCTTTCGGCGGACCGCCGAATCGGCGCATCCCGGATATGGTCGCCCGACCAGCATCACCATGATCCGCCCCCTTGGCGGGACGGGGTGGGTGGGTGGGCGTCCCGCCAAGGGGGCGGCAGGGCCCTAAAGACGTGGCAAACAGATCAGATCGCCATAACCGCCATGGATATGCTCAAGCTCACACTCATAAGCACGCCCCGGCAGCAAAGGCGGCACGCCAGCCCCGCAATCGAGCCGCGCCAGCATCACCGCCTGATCGCCCCAAAGCCGCGCCACCTTGCAGCCGCTGACCTTCTGCATCGCCATCGCCCCGCGCGGCGCAACCGCCTCGAACCGCGGCGCCCATTCGGGGTTGATGCGGATCGCCTGGGCATAGGTGCCATCAACGCGCACATCAAAGGTGCTTTTGCCGATGCTCACGCGCACTGGATCAATCCCGCGGAATTCATATCCCGGCGTGTTGCAGGCGGCCAGAAACGGCAGGAAGAGCCAAAAGATCATTCGCATGGCGCCAAGACTGCGGTCATAATGGTTAACAGGGTCTTAGCACCTGCCGAAAGATGGGCACTTTTCTTCCCCTTCCCACGCCCTATGCTGGTCGGATACCTCCGGACAAGAAAGCCACGATCATGGTTCTCAACTTTGCCCTCATCCTTGCCTTTCAGCTTGTCGGCGAGGTGACGTCGCGCGCCTTGGCCCTGCCGGTGCCCGGCCCGGTGATCGGGATGGCGCTCTTGTTGGCCAGCTTCATGACCCTGCCAAAACTGGCCGCGCGCATGCTTGAGACGACCAAGGGCCTGCTGGCGCATCTGTCACTTTTGTTTGTGCCCGCCGGTGTCGGCGTGATCAGCCATGCCGAGGCCCTGGGCCAGAGCGGTGTGGCGATGATGACGGCGCTTGTGCTCAGCACCGCACTGGCGCTTGCGGCGGGTGCGCTTACCTTCGTGGGCCTCGCCCGGCTGACCGGATCGCGCGAGGACCGGCCATGACCTCGCTGCCCGAAATCTGGTCTTACCTCAGCGAAGAGCCGCTCCTATGGCTGACCGCCACGCTGGTCGCCTATGTCATCGGCGACGCGGCCTTTCGCGCCAGTCACGGCAACCCTCTGGTCAACCCGGTGCTGGTGGCGATGATCCTTTTGGCAGGCATCCTCTGGGGCACGGGCACGCCCTATCAGACCTATTTCGAGGGCGCGCAATTCGTGCATTTCCTGCTTGGCCCTGCCACCGTGGCGCTTGCAGGCCCGCTTTACAGCAACCTGCACCTTGTGCGCCGCGCGCTTGTGCCGATGCTTGGCGCGCTTGTTGTGGGCTCGGTGACGGCCATCGCCTCGGCGCTCTGGATCGCTCAGGCACTTGGGGTCGAGGGCGCGCAACTGGCCTCACTCGCGCCGAAATCCACCACCGCGCCGGTGGCGATCGGCATTTCCGAGCAACTTGGCGGCCTGCCCACTCTGACCGCCGCCCTCGTGATCCTGACCGGCATTATCGGCGCGGTGATCGTGACGCCGCTGATGAACGCCCTTCGCATCCGCGACTGGCGCGCACGCGGCTTTGCCGTCGGGGTAAGCGCGCATGGCATCGGCACCGCCCGTGCCTTTCAAGTGAACGAGACCGCAGGCGCCTTTGCGGGCATCGGTATGGGCCTCAATGCCTTGCTAACCGCCCTGATTGCGCCTTATGTGTTGTCCCTATTCCTCTAACGTCCAAGGAGCCGAGCCATGACCCCCGACAGCGACCGCCACGCAATGAAGATGGCCAAAAAAAAAGCCGCCCGCGACAAGATTATGGCCACCAAGACCGATGAAAAAGGCCTGATCATCGTGCATACCGGCAAGGGCAAGGGCAAATCCTCGGCCGCCTTCGGGATGATTTTTCGCTGTATCGCGCATGGCATGCAATGCGCCGTGGTGCAGTTCATCAAGGGTGGCATGAGCACCGGCGAGCGCGACATGATCCTAGACAAGTTCCAGGACATCTGCTCGTTTCACACCATGGGCGAAGGCTTTACCTGGGAAACCCAGGACCGCGACCGCGATATCGAAATGGCCAAGGCCGCCTGGGAAAAGGCCAAGGACCTGATCCGCGACGAGGCCAACAAGATGGTGCTTCTCGACGAAATCAACATCGCCCTGCGCTATGATTATCTTGATATCAACGAGGTGGTGGAATTTCTGGTCGAGGAAAAACCGCATATGACGCATGTGGTTCTGACCGGGCGCAACGCCAAGGACGAACTGATCGAGATCGCCGATCTTGTGACCGAAATGGAGCTTATCAAGCATCCCTTCCGATCCGGCATCAAGGCGCAGATCGGGGTGGAGTTTTAAGTCATGCCAAAAACCCGCGTTTTGACTGAATTTGGCATGGGGAGCTCTCTGCGCCGTCAGGATTACACCCAGGCCGCCAAGCGCGCGTTGCAGGATGCCCTGTGGCATAATTCGATCAACATGGCAGAGCTGTTCGGTTTTCCCAAAGAGGCGATGATTGTCGATGTGGAAATCGCCGTGCAGCAGCCCGATCAGGTGGATATCAGCACCCTGAGCGAGGTCTTTCCCTATGGCCAGATCACCGTGAGCGTGGGCCATGGCGGGCTTGATATTCCGCGACCCACAGGCAAGCCGACGGTGATCGCCAATGCCGCGATTTCGGTCTCGTTTGATATGGAGAAGGCGCATGGATGATCAGCGGTTCATAATCGAGATGGGCATGGGCAATGACCTGCATGGGAGGGATTACCAAAAGGCCGCCACCCGCGCGATCGAGGATGCGATCCGGCACTCGACCCTGCCGATTTTCCTCAATACCGAGATTGCCCATACCGAAATGCGGGTGGCGGTGACCGTGGGCGTGCAAGAGCCAGACAAGCTTGACACCGACGCCCTTACCAAGGGCCTGCCACGGGGCCGCGCCAGCGTGCGGGCGGTCAAGGGCGGGCAGAACGTGACCGATCCCGGAAGCGGTGAAACCCTTGTCATCGCCACCGCCGCCGTCGAGGCCTTTTTGCCGGGGCAGGCGGGCAAATGGCGCATGAGTGACCCACAAGACTAAAGGACAGGCTTGCCGCAGGGCAAGTGCGGTCATATGATCTGACCAATTGATCAAGGTCGCGCAAATGCCATTTCAGAAAGTCACACCGGAAAAGCTTTCTACCGCTGTCACCCGGCAAATCGAAAAGCTGATCCTGCAGGGTATCCTGCGGCCCGGTGAACGGCTGCCGGCCGAACGTGATCTTGCCGAAAAGCTTGGCGTGTCGCGCCCCTCGTTGCGCGAGGCGGTTGCCGAGTTGCAGGACAAGGGGCTTTTGACCACCCGCGCCGGGGCCGGCATCTATGTGGCCGACGTCCTGGGCAGTGCGTTCTCCGACGCCTTGATCCGGCTGTTCGCCGATCACGACGAGGCGGTTTTTGACTACATCGCCTTTCGCCGCGACCTTGAGGGGCTTGCCGCCTGCCGCGCGGCGCGGCTTGCTTCGGACACCGATCTTCAGGTGATCCAGACCGTGATGGACAAGATGGAGGCGGCGCATAAAAAGACCAACCCCTCCGATGAGGCGCGCCTTGATGCCGAATTTCACATGGCCATCATCGAGGCCAGCCATAACGTCGTGATGCTGCATATGATGCGCTCGATGTTCCAGCTGTTGCGCGAGGGTGTGTTTTATAACCGCCAGGTCATGTTCAAACAGCGCACGACCCGTGGCGCATTGTTGGATCAACACCGCGCCATCAACAGCGCCATTCAGGCGCGTGATCCCGATGCTGCGCGCGCGGCGGTGATTGCGCATCTGGACTATGTCGAAAAATCGCTTGCCGATCAGCAAAAGGCCGATCGCAACGAAAACATTGCGCGACAGCGTTTCGAACACGAGCAATCGCGCTAACCCGGTGAGTGGCTCTTTCCGCCGTTACCCTGACTGACTAAAAAACTGCCGTTCAGCAGCCACCGGTCGATTTTTGCCGTCTGAATAAATTTTACCAATTGATAAAATTTTAAATCGTGGAATACTGCACTCAGCCATCCAATCCATGGAGACCGCCATGAGTGACACAGCGTTGACCCCCGGCATCCGAGCCGGTCGCCTTGATCCCGCAGAGCTTGCTGATAATTTCGCCGACCTGCACCCCGCCCTTGATGACCACGAGGCGCTTGTGGCGGCGGACCGCTGTTATTTCTGCCACGATGCGCCTTGCATCACCGCCTGCCCAACCGAAATCGACATCCCGCTTTTCATCCGACAGATCGCCACCGGCACGCCCGAAGCTGCGGCGCGGACCATCCTGGACCAGAATATCCTTGGCGGCATGTGCGCCCGTGTCTGCCCGACCGAGACGCTGTGCGAACAGGCCTGTGTGCGCGAAGCCGCCGAAGGCAAACCGGTCCTCATCGGCCGCCTGCAGCGCTATGCCACCGACACGCTAATGGCACAGGGCACGCATCCGTTCGTGCGCGCCGCACCCACCGGCAAATCGGTTGGGGTTGTTGGTGCCGGCCCCGCCGGTCTTGCCTGTGCGCACCGTTTGGCGATGCATGGCCATGACGTGACCCTCTATGACAGCCGCGACAAACCCGGCGGCCTGAACGAATTTGGCATCGCCGCATATAAATCCACCGAAGATTTCGCTGCGCGCGAGGTCGACTGGCTTCTTCAGATCGGCGACATCACTTTGCAGACCGGCAAACGGCTGGGTCGCGAACTATTGCTGAGTGATCTGCGCGATGCGCATGATGCCGTGTTTCTTGGCATAGGTCTTGGTGGCGTGAACGCGCTTGGGCTTGAGGGCGAAGACAGGGTGGGCATGCGCGACGCGGTCGATTTCATCGCCGAGCTGCGACAGGTCAGTGATCTTGCCACCCTGCCCATCGGGCGCGACGTGGTGGTGATCGGCGGCGGCATGACGGCGGTGGATGCTGCCGTACAGGCCCGTCTGTTGGGCGCGCTGAACGTTACCCTTGTCTATCGCCGGGGCCGCGAGCGGATGAATGCCAGCCGCTTCGAACAGGATCTCGCTGCCTCCAAGGGCGTGCGGATCATCACCAATGCCAGCCCGATTGCCGTGCATGGCAACGGGGCGGTCCGCGAGGTTGAATTTGAATATACCGATGACGCGCTGACCGCGACCGGCCAGACCTTTCGCCTTGCCGCTGATCAGGTCTTCAAGGCCATCGGCCAGTCCCTTGCATGTGGCGACCTGCCCGATCTTGAAGGTCGCAAGATCGCCGTGACCGGCGCCGGGCGCACAAGCGTTCCCGGAGTCTGGGCGGGCGGTGATTGCGCCACGGGCGGCGATGACCTTACCGTGACGGCAGTCGCCGAGGGGCGCGATGCGGCGATGGATATTCATGCTACACTGCTGGGATAAACCACAATTGGCGAGGGCATCGGAATGAGCCTTACAGAAACAGATATCGCCCGGCACTATGGCAAGCGCGGGCTTTATGACCGGATCATCACCGGCTTGGCGGAGCTTGGTAAATCAGAGAAAAATCTGACGCCCGAGGATCTGAAGGCGGTGGACGAATTCCATATTGGCGGGATCGAGGCGACACGGGACCTCATGGCGCAGGTCGATATTGGTCGGCAAAGCCGCGTTCTGGACATCGGCTCTGGTATCGGTGGTCCGGCGCGGCATATGGCCCACAGCCATGGCGCGACTGTAACCGGACTGGACCTGACCCCCGAATATGTGGAAACCGCGCGCAGATTGACAAAGCTGGTCGGGCTGAGCCCTGAATTTGTGGTCGGCAGCGCTCTGGACATGCCGTTTGACGACCGGAACTTTGATGTTGCGACTTTGATCCACGTGGGCATGAACCTGCCCGACAAGCCGAAACTCTTTTCCGAGGTGGCGCGCATCCTAAGACCCGGCGGCACCTTTGTTGTCTATGACGTGATGCAGGTGGGAGGGGTGCATCCGGAATTTCCCCTGCCCTGGGCAAGCTCCGCCGATACATCGTTTCTCGATACACCGGAGACCTATCTTTCGGCCGCAGACAAGGTAGGCCTCACCTTGGTGGCGCAACGCGAACGCGGCGCATTCGCCCGCGATTTCTTTGACCGCCTCTCGGCCAGCCTTCAGGGGGCAAGCCCGCCGCCCGTCGGGCTTGGGCTGCTGATGGGCGAGGACGCACAATTGAAAATCAGGAACATGGTAAAATCCGTGGGTGCCGGTGACATCGCACCCGTCGAAATGATCTTTCGCTTGCCCGCCTAAGCGGCAACCCCAACAGGGAAAGGAGCCAGCCCAATGGCCAATCTCGAAACCACCTTTATCGGCATCAAATCCCCCAACCCGTTCTGGCTCGCCTCGGCGCCGCCGACGGACAAGGAATACAACGTCCGCCGCGCCTTCGAGGCCGGCTGGGGCGGTGTTGTCTGGAAAACCCTTGGCGAGGCGGGGCCGCCGGTGGTCAACGTCAACGGCCCGCGCTATGGCGCGATCTGGGGCGCGGATCGACGGCTGTTGGGCTTGAACAATATTGAGCTGATCACCGACCGCCCGCTTGAAGTGAACCTTGAGGAAATGAAGCGGGTCAAGCGCGACTGGCCCGACCGCGCCCTCATTGCGTCGCTGATGGTGCCAGTGAATGAGGACGCGTGGAAAGACATCCTGCACCGGGTCGAAGACACGGGATGTGACGGGGTCGAGCTTAATTTCGGCTGCCCGCACGGGATGAGCGAACGCGGCATGGGTAGCGCCGTGGGTCAGGTGCCCGAATACGTCGGCCAGGTGGCTCATTGGTGCAAGAAACACAGTGACCTTCCGGTGATCGTCAAGCTGACGCCGAACATCACTGACATCCGCAAACCTGCTCAGGCCGCCAAGGAAGGCGGCGCCGATGCGGTGTCTTTGATCAACACCATCAACTCGATCACCTCGGTCGATCTGGACCTGTTTGCGCCGGAACCGACGATCGACGGTCAAGGCGCACATGGCGGCTATTGCGGACCGGCGGTGAAACCGATTGCTCTGAACATGGTGGCCGAGATTGCCCGCGATCCGGCGACGGCGGGCCTGCCGATCAGTGGCATCGGCGGGGTGACCACCTGGCGCGACGCGGCCGAATTCATGGCCCTTGGGGCGGGCAACGTACAGGTCTGCACGGCGGCCATGACCTATGGCTTCAAGGTGGTGCAGGAAATGATTTCGGGGCTGTCGCAATATATGGACGAAAAGGGGTTTACCTCGACCGAGCAACTTATTGGGCGGGCCGTGCCGAATGTGGTGAACTGGCAGGATCTGAACCTCAACTACGTGGCCAAGGCCAAGATCAACCAACAGGACTGTATAAAATGCGGGCGGTGTTATGCGGCCTGCGAGGACACCTCGCATCAAGCGATTTCGATGTCCGAAGATCGCGTGTTCGAAGTCAAGGATGACGAGTGCGTGGCCTGCAATCTCTGCGTCAATGTCTGCCCGATCGAGGGCTGCATCACGATGGAGCGCATGCCGACAGGCGCGGTTGATCCGCGCACCGGCAAGGTGGTGCAGGAAGACTATGCCAACTGGACCACACACCCCAACAACCCCGGGAGCTGCGCGGCTGAATAATCCGGCGCAAACCTCGTTGAGTTCGCCTTATTGCTTGAGCCGGGTCTGGTGGCGCGCCGCTTCGTCCTGGCGCCCTGCGGCCTCTAGCAGGGAAACTGTCTTTTTACGAATGGCGGGTGACTCGGGCCTGATTTCAAGGGTTTTCAGATAGGCCTCTAGCGCACGGGTGTCATCCCCCATAGCCTTTGCCAGATTGGCAATCAGAGCCCAGGCCTGCCATTGGTTCGGGCGCTGTTTGACAACACTCTCGGCATATTGCAACGCCCCGTCAAGCTTGCCCTCAGCGGCCAGAAGCTTGGCCAGCGTAAGACGGATAAAAACCAGTTCTGGCATCTGATTGGCGGTTTTTGTCAGAATATCAATGGCCTGCGCCTTGTCTCCGGTTGCATAAAGCGACACGGCAACCGCGTTGATGACCTTGGGATTGTCCGGCGCCCGCTTAAGGGTGGCCCCAGCGATCTGTCGGGCTTTGCCATACTGCTTGTTTGCGATGTAGGCCTCGATCAAGGTCAGCCATGGCTCGAAATGCGGTGTCTGTGCCTGACCCAACAGCTTTTCCAGATCCCTCACCGCGAAATCCATTTTGTTTTTCGAATAGTCGAGGATCGCCATGAGTTTCAGCATCGATGCCTCGGCCTTCGGTACACCCGAATTGGGATGCTGAAGGAAAACGTTCTCGACCACCGGATCGACACTTTTGATCTCACGCATGCGCTCTTCCTCAGGCTCGATGTGGCGCACGATCCGGTGGTCGGTCATCCAGACTTCGACAACATCTTCGGTGCGCCGTTCGGGCATATGGCAAGTGGTGCAATCGTCCGTCGCTGCGATCTCCGGGTGCGTCGCCTCGGTTTTTTCGATCGCGGGCAGGCCATCATCGTCGAGCTCATGGCAGCTCAGGCACGCGTTGCGGTAATGTTCGACCCGCTGCTCAGGTTTGATTTTCACATGCGGGTCGTGACAACTCAAACAGCCCAGCTCACCCTTGCTCTGGGTGAAACAGGTGCTTTGCTCAAGCCTGTAGGGGTGGTGATTGATCTCGAAACGGTCTCCCTTGGACTGATCCGCTTCCTTGATGTCAATCTGAGCGATGAAGTCCTTTAGATCCTCGCCTGGACGGAACGAGAAATGGTCACGTCCCAGGCGGAGCTGCGCATTCACCGCCACATTCGATTGCATATGGCAGCCATAGCAAATGCTATAGAGACGCTCACGCGGGAGCTTGCCCGGCTGCACGATCGCGGAGCGCAGTTCTTCCACCTCACCTTCGCCGCTATAGGCGCGATATACATGCTCCGCGCCCGGCCCGTGGCAGCGTTGGCATCCGATACCTTCCGGCAGGTCGTGGGGATAGAGGCCAATATGCCCTTTCAGACCCGACTTCTCGCTATATTCCCCGAATGCGTTGTGGCAGCCGATGCATCGCTGGTGAATGTCGCGCAAAATGCCCTCATGGTTTGCACTCTCGTATCCTGGCGCCATCGCCCATTTTTTCGTTTGCGTGTACCAAGCCAAAGGCAATTGAAACATTGCGCCGTCCGGTGTCTGGTAGAGATAAACCCGCACATGGTTGCCCGAGCCCATGATCCAGTCGACCTTGACGGCGAACTCGTCAATCTTGTGGCCGTCGGCGGTATTGCTATAGCGTTGAAACCACATTTCACCGTCGCGCCATTCCATTTCGTAGTGGCGTTGACTGGGTTCGTGGTAATAGGGCACCGCATCGAAATCTTCGATGGTATTGTCTTTGGCGGGCCGGTACAGACTGCGGGCCATGCCCATGTCGGCAAAACTTTCAGCCTTGTCCGCATGGCATTCGGCGCAAACCGTGTCTGGGACATACCCGGCCGCCGCCCCCGACGAGACGTGGATACCTTCGCCTTTCAGGAACTCGATCGCGGCCTCGGAGACCGGATTGGCCCAACCCGCATGCCCCAAAACAGACAACAGGCCGACAAAAACCCAAAACCTGATGCGCGCCTTGCTCATTCTGACCTCCCGAGTGCTGGTTTCTCGGCCATGCGCATATGCAAGCCGGACCAAGCATAGTATTCCATTGCCTGCGCCCTGATTAACGCGGGTTCTTTGTCGCTTTAGATGCGCGTTTTTTAAAAGCCCGCGAGATTTGACCGCTTTACTTTGCTAATGGCGCAGTTGACGAATTCAAATCATGACCCTGACATCAAAGTAAACAGAACGCGGCAACCTTTCTATGCGTCAGAGGTTCTTTTTGGGCGTTTTGCCAGCCTAGACTGAACCGAGCCAAGGCGACTTCAGCTTCAGATTGTCAACAGCCTGCGATAGAGCGTATCAAGAAAGGCATCCGCACCTTCGTGCACCGGCTGGTCCTGCATAAGCACCTGCACCTGCGCATCGAAATCGGCATAATGCTGCGTTGTAGCCCAGATCGAGAATATCAGGTGCCGCGCATCCATTTGCGCCAGCTTACCCGCCGCCATCCAGCCTTCGAACAGGGCGGCGGTTTCATCCACCAGCGGCTTCAGTCCCGCCTTTAGATGCGACCCGATGCGCGGCGCGCCCTGAATGATCTCGTTGGCAAACAGGCGGCTTTCGCGGGGGAACTCTCGGCTCATTTCAAGCTTTCGATGCACATAGCGCAGGATTTCCTCCAGCGGGTCGCCCGCAGGGTCAATCTCGCGCATCGGTGCCAGCCAGGTATCCATCAGCCCGTTCAAAAGCGTGATATGGATCTCTTCCTTGCCAGTGAAATAATACAGGATGTTGGGCTTGCTCAGCCCCGCCTCGGCCGCAATCAGATCAAGCGTCGCGCCGCGATATCCATGGGCCGAAAACACCTCCAGCGCGGCATCGAGAATAAGCTTGCGATTGCGCTTTTGGATGCGGCTTGGTTTTCGGATCGGGCTGGGATTGTTCATCGGTTACTCCGGCAGGGTCCTGCTTAACATGGGCCATTTCAACCGTCGGGGGAAGGCCGCGCGCCGATCCCCTTTAGGATAATGCTCTTGACCGACTCCTTGGCCGCCACCCATTGCGCGTCGGACATGGGGCGGCCCCCGTTCAAAGTCTCTATCTGATGACCGAAATCGGCATAATGCTGGGTCGTGGCCCAAAGCATGTACAAAAGGTGGCGCGGATCGACCGGATCCATCTTACCCTCGGCGATCCAGCGACGGATGACATCCATGCGCCCCTCGGTCCACTCCATCAGAGTGGTTTCAAGATAGTCCTGAATGACCGGCGCGCGGTGCATCACCTCGGACGCCCAAACCTTTGAGCCCGCCGGGTGGCGGCGGCTGATTTCCATCTTGGCGTCAATATATGCCCCTAAACCCTCAACCGGACCGGGGGCGGCGTCAAAGATATCCGCCGCCTTGAGCCAATCGAGAAAAATCGCCTGCACCACCTGACGGTAGAGCGATTCCTTGGTGGGAAAGTAATAATGCAGGTTGGCCTTGGGCAGCCCCGCCATATCGGCGATCAATTGCATCGTCGCCCCGCCAAACCCGGCCTCGGCAAAGACTTTTTCGGCCGCTTCGAGAATAAGCTTTTCGTTCTCGCGGCGGATATCCTTGCGGCTGAGCGGGCGGTAAGAAGCGGTCATCGCACATCGCTTTCAGAAATTTCTTGACCAGTTGGTCAACCTATGATGCTCTTTTCTTGACCATACGGTCAGGAAAAGCCCGATTGCAAGAGGCCGCCCATTGGCCCGCATGACCCGACACCCAGGAGATTTCAAATGGCAGCCCCCGGCGAGAACCTCAAGATCAACCCAGACCGCCTTTGGGACAGCCTTATGGAGATGGCCAGGATCGGCCCCGGTGTGGCAGGCGGCAACAACCGCCAGACGCTGACCGATGAAGACGGCGAAGGGCGCAAGCTACTCCAGTCCTGGTGCGAGGATGCGGGCCTTGCCATGGGGCTGGACAGCATGGGCAATATGTTTGCCCGCCGAGAGGGAACCGACCAGGACGCACTCCCCGTCTATGTCGGTTCCCACCTCGACACCCAACCCACAGGCGGCAAATATGACGGCGTTCTGGGGGTGCTTGGCGGCCTTGAAATTATCCGCACGATGAATGACCTCGGGATCAGGACAAAACACCCCATCGTCGTGACCAACTGGACCAACGAAGAAGGCACGCGCTTTGCCCCGGCGATGCTGTCGTCCGGTGTTTTTGCCGGGGTCCACACCCAGGAGTGGGCCGAGGGCCGCACCGATGCCGATGGCAAACGCTTTGGCGACGAGCTTGACCGGATCGGCTGGCGCGGAGACGAATCCGTCGGCGCGCGCAAGATGCATGCGTTCTTTGAACTGCATATCGAGCAGGGCCCGATTCTTGAGGCCGAAGGCAAGGATATCGGCGTGGTCACCCATGGTCAGGGGCTAAGCTGGACCCAGGTCACGATCGAGGGCAATGCCAGCCATACCGGATCAACCCCGATGCCGATGCGCAAGAACGCAGGGCTGGGCATGGCGCGGGTTCTGGAACTTGTCGAACAGATCGCCCTAAGCCATGCCCCCGATGCGGTGGGCGCGGCGGGGCATATCGACATCTTTCCCAATTCGCGCAACGTGATCCCCGGCAAGGCGGTGTTTACGGTCGATTTCCGCTCGCCCGACAAGGCGGTGATCGAGGAGATGGAGAAAATGCTGCGCATGGGGGCGTCGGATATCTGCGGCCAAATGGGCCTTAGCATCGCCTTTGAAAAGGTCGGCGGGTTCGATCCGGTGACCTTTGACGAGGGGTGCGTTGCGGCCGTGCGCAACGCCGCCGAGCGTCTTGGTTATTCGCACCGCGACTTGATTTCGGGCGCGGGGCACGACGCCTGCTGGATCAACCGGGTGGCGCCGACGGCTATGGTGATGTGTCCCTGTGTCGATGGATTGTCGCACAACGAGGCCGAAGAGATTTCGCGGGAATGGGCGGCTGCCGGGACGGATGTTTTGATGCATGCGGTGGTCGAGACGGCGGAGATCGTGGAGTGAACGGCGAGCGCATCCGATCTGCCCGCAAGCGTGCAGGTCTAACACTTACGCAAATGGCTGAGCGCACTGGACTTTCTGGGGCATATCTTTCGGAAATCGAAACAGGAAAGAAGCCAGGCAGTGTAAGCGCCCTTAATAAAATCGCTGACGCATCAGGAATTAAACTCAACGAAATTTTTGCTGGCACGAACTTCCCCAATGATGAAGTTGAACTTTTGGAAGCATACTCATCATTGGATGGACAAGATAAGGCGTCTGTATTGCGACACTCTCACGCTCTTGCTGGCATATCTCAACTCAGGAGGATCATAAAATGACCACCAAAGTCATCAAGAACGGCACCGTCTGTACGGCGGATCGCACGTGGAAGGCCGATGTTCTGATCGAAGGCGAAACGATCAAGCAGATCGGCGAGGATCTCAAGGGCGACGAGTATATCGACGCCGAGGGAGCCTATGTCATCCCCGGCGGGATTGATCCGCATACGCATCTGGAAATGCCCTTTATGGGCACCACCGCCGCCGAAACATTTGAGACCGGCACCTGGGCCGCGGCTTGCGGGGGCACCACGATGCTGGTAGATTTCTGCCTGCCCGGTGCCGATGGCAGCATCAAGAACGCGATCAACGAATGGCACAGGAAATCCGCGCCGCAGATATGCAGCGATATCGGCTATCACATGGCGATCACCGGCTGGAATGAGAACGTGTTTTCCGAGATGGAAGATGCGGTCAAGATGGGCGTGAATTCGTTCAAGCATTTCATGGCCTATAAGGGCGCCTTGATGATCGAGGATGACGAGATGTTCGCCAGCTTCAAGCGCTGTGCCGAACTTGGCGCGTTGCCGATGGTACATGCCGAAAACGGTGATCTGGTCGCTGAGATGCAGCAGAAATACTTTGACCAGGGCATCACCGGGCCAGAAGGCCACGCATATTCTCGCCCGCCGGAATTTGAGGGCGAGGCCGCCAATCGCGCGATCTGCATCGCCGATGCCGCGGGCGTGCCTTTGTACATCGTGCATGTCAGTTGCGAGCAGGCGCATGAGGCGATCCGGCGCGCGCGACAAAAGGGGATGCGGGTCTACGGCGAGCCGCTGATCCAGTTCCTGACGCTGGACGAATCCGAATATTTCAACAAGGATTGGGATCACGCCGCACGCCGCGTGATGTCGCCTCCGTTCCGTTCCAAGGACCATCAGGATAGCCTTTGGGCCGGGCTTCAATCGGGGTCTTTGCAGGTCGTCGCAACCGATCACGCCGCCTTTTCCACCGCGCAGAAACGCGCCGGGCGCGATGATTTCCGGATCATTCCCAATGGGTCAAACGGTGTCGAGGAACGGCTTGCCATGCTCTGGACCCAAGGCGTTGAAACCGGCCGCCTGACGCCGAATGAATTTGTCGCGGCGACCAGCACGAATGTGGCCAAGATATTGAATATATACCCGAAAAAGGGTGCGATCGTCGAAGGGGCCGATGCCGATATCGTGGTCTGGGACCCGAAAATTACCAAAACGATTAGCGCCTCGAACCACCACTCCATCCTCGATTACAACGTGTTCGAGGGCTTCGAGGTCAGGGCGCAAAGCCGGTATACGCTAAGCCGCGGCGAGGTGATCTGGGCCTGGGGTCAAAACTCGCAACCGCAACCCGGTCGCGGACGGTTCGTGCCCCGCCCGGCGTTCCCGTCGGCGCATCAGGCGCTCAGCAAATGGAAGGCCCTGACCGCGCCCAAAATGATCCAGCGCGATCCGCTGAATATTCCGGCAGGTATCTGAGAAACAGCGACCTCAGCCTGACTGGCAGGGGTCGCGCCTTGACAAAGACAGGCCAGCACGGCGCAATAGAGTCGGGCAAGCGGGGGATGAAGTTTGACCAACAAGACGGTGATCAGCGCAACGGACCTGTCGCTGACGTTTCAAACCAATGACGGGCCGGTGCATGCGCTGAAAGACGTCAACTTGAACGTCGAAAAAGGCGATTTCGTTAGCTTTATCGGCCCCTCGGGCTGTGGCAAGACGACGTTTCTGCGGGTTATGGCCGATCTCGAACATCCAACCGCAGGTCAGATCACCGTGAATGGCGTCAGCCCCGAAGACGCCCGCAAGGCGCGCGCCTACGGCTATGTGTTTCAGGCGGCGGGGCTTTATCCCTGGCGCACGATCGGCGGCAATATCCGCCTGCCGCTTGAGATCATGGGCTATGCCAAATCCGATCAGGTTGCCCGCGTGAAGGCCGTGCTGGAACTGGTCGAACTTTCCGGGTTCGAGCAGAAATTCCCATGGCAGCTTTCGGGCGGCATGCAGCAACGCGCCAGCATCGCCCGCGCCCTGGCGTTTGACGCCGATCTTCTGTTGATGGACGAACCCTTTGGCGCACTTGATGAAATCGTTCGCGACCATTTGAACGAACAGCTTTTGCACCTCTGGAAGCGGACCAGCAAGACCATCTGCTTTGTCACCCACTCGATCCCCGAAGCGGTCTATCTGAGCACAAGGATTGTGGTCATGTCACCGCGCCCGGGCCGGATCACGGATGTCATCGAAAGCCCGCTGCCGCGCGATCGCCCGCTGGACATCCGCGACACGCCTGAATTCCTCGAGGTCGCCCATCGTGTGCGCGAAGGTCTGAGAGCGGGGCATGGCGATGCGGTATAATCCAACACAGTCGGCAAGCGCCCCCTCCCGTATGACGGGGAGAGGGACTTTCACCTTTCACGGCCATCGGCTCTCCAGCCTGTTCCGCACAAAGAGTGAAACACCAAATACTTTCATCTTTCTAAAAATACTCAAATTCCGCGCAAGCGGCACGGTGGGCCCCTTGAGTATTTTTGGAAAGATGAAAGCAGGGGCGACATGATGAGAAATCTTGCGCCCATTTTGACGGTGGTCGCCACGCTGTTCGTGCTCTGGTACGGGGCGGCGGTTGCGCTTAATGCACCTTGGGCGCGGGATCAGGCGGCGCGCGCGGGGCAAGAACTTGGGTTTGGCGCGCTGGTCGCCGAAACCTGGTCACAGGACAAGCCAAAGCTTCCCGCGCCGCATCAGGTGGCGGCTGAAATCTGGAAGACAACCGGCGCGATGGTGCTGGCGGGGCGCGGGTTTTCAAAGCGCTCATTGTTTTATCACAGCTGGGTCACCTTTAGCGCAACGGCGCTTGGCTTCGTGTTGGGCACAGCACTTGGCGTCGCGCTTGCAATCGGGATTGTCTATAATCGCACCATGGACATGAGCGTGATGCCCTGGGTCATTGCCAGCCAGACCATTCCCATTCTGGCGATTGCGCCGATGATCATCGTGGTGCTGAATGCGGTCGGCATTTCGGGGCTTTTGCCCAAGGCAATGATCTCGATGTATCTGTCGTTCTTTCCGGTGGTTGTTGGCATGGTCAAGGGGCTGCGCAGTCCGGGCGCCATGCAGCTTGATCAGATGCGCACCTGGAATGCGAGTGCGGCCCAGACATTCTGGCGGCTGCGCCTGCCCTCGTCGATGCCCTATCTCTTTACCTCGCTCAAGATCGGCATGGCCGCGAGCCTTGTGGGCGCCATTGTCGGCGAATTGCCCACCGGCGCCGTGGCCGGGCTTGGCGCGCGCCTTCTGGCAGGGAGCTATTATGGCCAGACCATCCAGATATGGAGTGCGTTGATCATGGCCGCCACGCTGGCCGCAGGTCTGGTGGGGATCATCGGCCTTATTCAGCGTATCACCCTCAAGCGTATGGGGATGTCATGATGGGCTGGCTTGCGTTCGGAGCCGTTGTCTGGGCGGCGGGCTGGTGGATCAATTCCCGCCTGTCGCATCGCCCGAAAACACGCCTCACCTCCTTGCTGGTGCCGGTGATCTTTGGCCTGACGCTGATCACGATCTGGGAAAGCCTTGTGCGCGGGCTTGATATCTCGCCGATCCTTCTTCCGCCGCCCACAGCGATTGCGGCGACCTTTGCCAAATCCACCGATATTCTGTGGCAGGATTTCGTGCAGACCGCCCTTAAGGGCGCGCTATCGGGATATATCATCGGCTGTGGCGCGGCGTTCCTGATCGCGGTTGCGATTGACCGCTTTCCGTTCCTGCAACGCGGGTTGTTGCCGGTTGGCAATTTCGTCGCCGCCTTGCCGATCATCGGCATGGCGCCGATCCTGGTAATGTGGTTCGGCTTTGACTGGCAATCCAAGGCCGCCGTCGTGGTGGTCATGGTGTTTTTTCCGATGCTGGTGAACACCGTACAGGGCCTTCAGGACACCGACGCCATGCAGCGCGACCTGATGCGCACCTATGCGGCGGGCTATTGGAAAACCCTGTTCAAGCTGCGCCTGCCGGCGGCAATGCCGTTCATCTTTAACGGCCTCAAGATCGCAACCACGCTGGCCTTGATCGGTGCGATCGTGGCAGAGTTCTTTGGCTCGCCCATCAAAGGCATGGGCTTTCGCATCTCCACCTCGGTGGGCCAGCTTGCGCTTGATCTGGTGTGGGCGGAAATCGTCGTCGCGGCGATTGTCGGCTCGGGGTTTTACGGCGCCATGGCGCTTATCGAAAAGGCGGTGACCTTTTGGCACCCGTCACAAAGAGGCCGGACATAAGGCCGACACTTGAAAAAGGGAGACGACCTATGAAGACGTTTTTGACAGGCCTTGGCCTTGCGGCACTGACCAGCATTGCGGGCATTGCGCAGGCGGCGGATGACCTGACGCTACAGCTCAAGTGGGTCACGCAGGCCCAGTTCGCGGGCTATTACGTGGCGCAGGACAAGGGCTTTTACGATGACGAAGACCTGAATGTCACGATCAAGCCGGGCGGCCCGGATATCGCGCCGACACAGGTGATTGCCGGCGGCGGTGCCGATGTGACGGTGGAATGGATGCCCGCTGCCCTGTCGGCGCGTGAAAAGGGCCTGCCGCTGGTCAATATCGCCCAGCCCTTCAAATCCTCGGGCATGATGCTGACCTGTCTCAAGGAAACCGGCGTGACCGGGCCGACGGATTTTCCGGGGCGCACCCTTGGGGTCTGGTTCTTTGGCAATGAATTCCCGTTCCTGTCCTGGATGAGCCAGCTTGGCATTCCGACCACGGGCGGCGCGGATGGCGTGACCGTTCTCAAGCAAGGATTCAACGTTGATCCGTTGCTCCAAAAGCAGGCCGATTGCATTTCGACCATGACCTATAATGAATACTGGCAGGTGATTGATGCCGGCATCAGCGCCGATCAGCTTATCACCTTCAAATACGAGGATCAGGGCGTGGCCACATTGGAAGACGGGCTCTACGTGCATGAAGACAAGCTCAGCGACCCTGCGGAGGTCGACAAGCTTACGCGCTTTGTGCGGGCCTCGATGAAGGGCTGGAAATGGGCCGAGGAAAACCCCGAAGAGGCGGCGATGATCGTCCTTGATAACGATGCCACCGGCGCACAGACCGAGAGCCATCAGATTCGCATGATGGGCGAGGTGGCCAAGCTGACCTCGGGCAGCAACGGCGCGCTTGATCCGGCGGATTTCGAGCGCACGGTGCAATCGCTTTTGTCCGGCGGCTCTGATCCAGTGATCAGCACACACCCCGGCGACAAGGCCTGGACGCATGTCATTTCCGACGCCGCGCTGAAATAAGACAGGCGAAAAACCAGAGGAATTGGCCCGGGTTTTGCGATCCGGGCCTTTTCCGATCTTCCCGAGCGCAATGACATGCGCTGCGATCATCTTGGGGATCAGTTCGCGTTAACCACAACATCTTGCAGAAGACCCCCGCAAAGTTTCGAAAAACCTATTATAAATGAAGACTTTAAAAGAAAAGAGAGCTGTGCTACCCTCAACACATAAATAAATGCCAGTCGAATAATCGGCGGCGCGAGGCAGAAAAAGAGCAGTTCTATGAAAGCACGGGGCAAACAGCCGGTCCGTTGGGGTCTGTTGGTGTTGGCAACCATTTGGATGCTGGTCGTCGTACCGCTAAGCGCCGTTGCGGCGCCCTATGCGGCAATGGTGATGGATGCGCGCAGCGGCAAGGTGCTTCATTCACGCAATGCCGATGCCCGGCTTCACCCCGCCTCGCTCACCAAGATGATGACGCTTTACGTGGTGTTTGAGGCTGTTCAAAACGGCGAAATCAGCCTTGACGACAAGGTCCGCATTTCTGCCCATGCCGCAAGCGAGCCGCCCAGCAAACTTGGCCTGCGCGCCGGTCAGACCATCGCGCTTCGCTACCTTGTGCGTGCGGCGGCGGTCAAATCGGCCAATGATGCCGCCACCGCCCTTGGCGAGGCGATCGAGGGATCAGAGGCGCAGTTTGCGCGCCGGATGAACCGGACCGCCAAGGCGCTTGGTATGACCCGAACCACCTTCAAGAATGCTCATGGCCTTACCGAAAGCGGGCATTTGTCGACCGCCCATGACATGACCCTTCTGGGGCGCAGCCTGTTTTACGACTATCCGCAATATTACAATCTGTTCTCGCGTATCACCGCCGATGCCGGCGTGCGTTCGGTCCGCCATACCAACCGCCGCATGCTTGAAAACTATCGCGGCGCCGATGGCATCAAAACCGGCTATACCCGCGCGGCGGGCTTTAACCTTGTGGCCAGTGCCGAGCGCGGTGGCGAACGGATCATTGCAACCGTCTTTGGCGGTCAATCCACTGCCTCGCGCAATGCCAAGGTTGCCGAACTTCTGGATCTCGGCTTTCGCAAAGCGCCAAGCCGGGTGGCCGTAAACCGCCCCGCGCGCCCGCCCTATATGGGCAAGATCGGAACCGGCCCGGTGATGATCGCCGAAGGCCAGGACCGTCCGGCGCTGGCCGCCAAGACCATACGCCTTGCCGGTGCCGCCGCCGTGCGCAAGAGCCTGCGCCCAAGGGCCCGCCGGGCCCCCGAGGCGCCGGTACTCTTGGCCGTCAAGGAAGATATCGAACGCGCACTCCTGGTCGCGCAGCAGGTTGCCGAGGCCGAGGTGATCCCCGCAGGAAGCATTGCCGCCGCCCCCACGGTCACCCCGAATATTCGCCCCGAACCGCGCCCCAAGAATATCGTCCTGGCAAGCGCACCCTCTGGCGATCCGATCCAAGAGGTGGTGATGCGCGTTTCCACATCTGGCGGGCGTCATTGGGGGATCAACGTGGGCCGCTATCCAAGCCAGTACAAGGCGCGTCAGGTTCTGTTGCAGACGGCCCTTAATGAAATGAGCACGCTTGACGGATCTCTGCGCAAGGTCGTCAAACGCCCCACCGGGTTTGATGCGAATTTCATGGGGCTGACCCGCGAAAGCGCCGATCTGGCCTGTCGCCGGTTGCAGGCGAAAAAGATCACCTGCTTCATGATCGGGCCAAGCTGAGGCGAGGATTGGATTGGGGGGCGCTGCCCCCGTCGCCAATGGCGACTCCCCCGGGATATTTATGGCAAGAAGAAACGGGGGCTGAGCTTTTATGCCAGTCCGGTGGCGCCGCGCACTTTAAAAAACGTGACAAGCCGACGTTTTCACGGCTTGGGGTGATCATCCCATTCATCCGAAAGGATACGGCGGCTGTCGCCTTCGGGGTCGTCGTACTGGTTCGATTTCACCGTATAGATGAACGCGATAAGCCCCACCGCGCCCAGCACCAGAGAAATCGGAATGAGATAGGTCAGGATGTTCATCGGCCTTACCTCAGCCTCAGGGCGTTGAGCGAAACCGTGATCGAGCTGAGCGACATGGCAAGCGCGGCGATCAGCGGCGTGGCAAGGCCAGCCACGGCCAGGGGCACCGCGATCACGTTGTAAATCGTGGCGATCCGAAAGTTTTCGCGGATACGTCGCGTGGCCGATTGTGCCGTCTCGCAAGCCGCCGCAATCGGCGTAAGGTCATTGCCCAAAAGCACGATGTCACTGGCCACCCGCGCCGCATCAAGCGCGGTGGCAGGCGAGATAGACACATGCGCCGCCGCCAGAGCCGCCGTATCGTTAAGCCCGTCCCCGACCATCAGCACATGCGCGCCCTCACCGCTCAGAGCCTGGATGCGGGCGCATTTATCGGCCGGCAGGGCCTCGGCCATCCATTGCGGAATGCCAAGACGCGTGGCCAGGGCCTCGACCGCCGGGGTGGTATCGCCCGACATCAGGATCACGGTCTTGCCGCTCGATTTGAGCGCCTCGACCGCCTCGGCGGCACCGGGGCGCAGGTTGTCAGCAAAAACAAGGGCCACCGGCGCCTGATCCCCGATTTTGAGGAAACTCGCGGTTTCGGCCAGAGGCGTTGCCCCGGTCCAGCTTGCGCGACCAAGGCGCACTTCTTGCCCGTTCAGGCGCGCGCGGGTGCCATATCCCGGGACCTCGGTCACCTCCACCAGGTCAGAGGCGGCGAACCCGGCGTCACGCGCCGCATTGGTGATTGCCCGCGCCAGCGGGTGCGACGAGCCCTGCGCAAGCGCAAGCGCGCATTCCACCGCCGCGCGCGGCAGCGCCGCCAGATTGGTCAGCTGCGGCGTGCCGGTTGTCAGCGTGCCGGTCTTGTCAAACACCACCGTGTCAACCTGCGCCAAACGCTCCAGCGCGGTTTCGTGCTTGATCAGCATGCCGCGCCTGAACAACCGCCCCGAGGCCGCCGTGGTCACCGCCGGCACCGCCAGCCCAAGCGCACAGGGGCAGGTGATGATCAGAACGGCGGCGGCAATGTTAAGCGCCGTGCGCATGTCCCACGTGTAGAGATACCAGCCCGCAAAGCTGAGCGCCGACAGGATATGCACCCCCGGTGCATAAAGCTTGGCCGCCTTGTCTGCCAAGGAGGTATAGCGCGAGCGCCCCGATTCAGCGATCGCCACAAGACCGGCCATCCGGTGAAGCGATGTATCCGCCCCCACCGCCGTCGCCCGAATGGTCAGCGGCCCGGTCAGGTTGACTTCGCCCGCAGACACCGCCTGCCCCTCGCCTGCGAAAACCGGAAGGGTTTCGCCGGTCAGCAAAGAGCGGTCAAGTTCCGAGGTGCCCTGCACGATCTCGCCATCAACCGGCATGCGCCCGCCGGGACGCACCAGAATAAGATCGCCAACCCGCAGCTCGGCAATGTTCACCTGTGCCTCGACCCCCTCGCGCAGACGCGTGGCACGCGGCACCTCAAGCGCCGTCAACTCTTCGGCGGCAGAGCGGGCAATCGCGCGGGTGCGATGATCAAGATAACGCCCCGCCAAAAGAAAGAAGGTCAGAGCAAGCGCCGCATCAAAATAGGCATGCTCGCCCGACAAAACCGTTTCCCAGAGCGATGTGAAAATCGCCAGCACGATGGCCAGCGTGATCGGCACATCCATATTGAGCCGCCCCTTGGACAGCGCGGCCCGGGCATTGCGGAAAAACGGTTGCCCGGAAAAGGCAATCGCCGGAAGGGTGATCGCCGCCGAAATCCAGTGGAACATGTCGCGCGTGGCGTCCGTCGCTCCGAACCAGACCGAGACCGAGAGCAGCATCACATTCATGCTGGCAAAGCCCGCCACCGCCAGCCGCATCAAAAGATCACGCCCGGCGCGGTCGGTCGACGTGGCCCCAAGCGATGCGCCATCAAGCTCGTGCGCCTCAAAGCCAAGTCCCTCGACCAAGCTGCGCATCTCTTCGGCGCTGACCTCTGGCGCCGCATCAATGCTGGCGCGCTTAAGCGTCAGGTTCACCCGCGCAGAGCGCACCCCGGGATGCGCGTTCAGTCCACGTTCGATCTTGGAAATGCAGGCCGAGCAATGGATAGTCGGCAAGGACAGGGCAATCTGCGACGGCTTGAGTGCCCGCTCGGCAAGATCTTCGGCCGCCGGGGCGGCGGCACAGGCCGGACAGGCCGAGATCGAGGGGCGCACGCCAGCCGTCATTGCGGGCTACTCCTTGTGCAAAATGACGCGCTGTTGAAAGAGCGTGCCATCCGCAGACGTGGCTTTCATCCGGATATTCCAGTTGCCATCGCCAAGGGCGACAGGCGCGACATAGGCCTGACCGTCAAAGCGGAAATCGGGGGTTTGATCGTCAAACACATGCGTCGCGCGGCCAACCGTGGCCTCAAGGCTCGCGACCTCGACCGGCTTGCCGACATCATCGGTGATATGCAGCAGCAGCGTGCCATCGGCATGATCCGCCTCGATATGCCAGCCAAGCCCCTCTTGAGCGGCCTTGCGAATGTTGAACTCCTGGCTTGCGACATAGGAGTTCTTGACCTCAAGCCCCGGAAAGGTGGTGACGGCCGAATAGGCCAGCACCAGATTGACCCCGATGATCACCCCGAATGCGGCGGCAAAACCAAAGAAGACGTGCCGCCCGGTTATCTTGCGTTCAGCCATCAGTTATCCCTTCCGTTAAACACGGTGTCCTTATAGGCGCGATCTCCGTTCAGAGTATCCTCGATCCACAGGCGCACCTCGCTGCGTTCGACCTTGGCGGCATTGGCGTCGGGCGCGGCCACAAGATAGACCCGTTGCAGGCGCATCGAATCCGCAGGCACCGTGACCGACGAATAGGGCGTGCCCTCAAGCGACAGGCGCATGGCCGGGTCGCCGCTGACCGTCAGGTTAAAGCGCCGGTCTTCACCGTGTTTGTTGCGCAGGCGCACCTCATAGGTGTTGCGGATCGAGCCGTCTGACAAAGTCACGTAGGTCGGGTTGCGCACCGGGGCCACCGTCATGTCGACATCCGCACGGATAAACAGCGCAAAGACCAGACCAAAGCCCACAAGCGCCCAAAGCGCCGTGTACATGATCGTGCGCGGGCGCAGGATATGCTTGAGGATCGGCTTGGGCGGCTTGCCGGCGCGTTCGTTCTCCTCATCGGTCAGCGCCATGTAATCAATCAAACCGCGCGGCTTGCCGATCTTGGCCATGATGTCGTCACAGGCATCAATGCAAAGCGCGCAGGTGATGCACTCTAGCTGTTGCCCGTCGCGGATATCAATGCCCACCGGGCAGACATTCACGCAGGCCATGCAATCAATACAATCGCCCTGCGGCGCGCCATCCTCGACCTCTTGCGAATGTTTGCGTGGCTCGCCGCGCCAGTCGCGATAGCCCACGACAAGGCTGTCCTCGTCAAGCATCGCGGCCTGAATACGCGGCCAGGGACAGGCATAAATGCAAATCTGTTCGCGGGCGAACCCGCCGAAGAAGAACGTCGTGCCGGTCAGAATGGCGATGGTCGTATAGGCAACAGGATGGGCGTTGAGCGTAACAAGATCGCGCAAAAGCGTCGGTGCATCGGTAAAATAAAACACCCAGGCCCCGCCTGTGGCGAGACCGATCAAAAGCCAGCTTGTCCATTTGGTCAGCCTGAGGCGAACCTTGCGGAAATCCCATTTCTTTTGGCGATGCAGGCGCAGGCGCGCGTTGCGATCTCCCTCGATCCAGCGTTCGACCAGAATGAAAAGATCGGTCCAGACGGTTTGCGGACAGGCGTAGCCACACCACACCCGACCAAGTGCAGATGTAAACAGGAACAGGCCCAAGCCCGCCATCACCAGAAGGCCCGCAATAAAGTAAAACTCGTGCGGCCAGATTTCGATCCAGAAGAAAAAGAACCGCCGACTTGCAAGATCAATCAGCACCGCCTGATCCGGCAGGCTTGGCCCGCGATCCCAGCGAATCCAGGGCGTGACATAGTAAATGCCAAGCGTGACGATCATGATCGCCCACTTCAGATTGCGGAACTTGCCATAAACCTTGCGCGGGAAAATGGGCTCGTGGGCCGCATAGAGGGGCTGGGGGGCATCGGGCTGGGAATCGGCCACGGACTCACTCCGTTATAAGGGTTTCGCCCGTCTTTTCGCAGGACAGACTCGTGGTAACATTGACCTGTGTCAAATTCTGAATCTAGAACTGACCTATTAACAACTCTGCATCAGTTTCGCCTGTTTTTTCAACCATGTTGCAAAGGCTTTGGCCGAGGCGCGCATGACCCCAGGTCGGGTCACGATATAATATCCGGCATCGTCCGGCTCCTCGAACAAAAGCACCAAGCGCCCTGCGGCGATATCCTGTTTCACCCATTCGCGCACCGTCACGGCCACGCCCTGACCATTGCGCAACCCGTCCAGCAAAAGATTGCCCGGCACCTGAACAAGCCCCGCCGCGCGCGCCTCGCTTACCCCGCGCCGACGCAGCCAGTCGCTTGATTCATTGGTGCCGAATTCCTGAAGCCACGGCAGGTGCACAAGGTCGGCGGGACAGGTGATTTGCATCCCTTCGACAAGGCTTGGGGCGCCAACCGCCACCAGCGAGGAGCGAAACAGCAATTCGGCCTCAAGCCCCGGCCAATCACCGGTGCCATAACGCAGGGCGACATCAATGCCGCCCGGGTCAAGCGTGACCATGTTAGGCGTGGGGTCGATCATGATGTCGATCTGTGGGTGTGCCTGTCGAAACGCGCTCAGGCAGGGCATCAGCCATTGCGCGGCAAAGCCCGGCGTTGTCGAAACCTGCAAGGGGCGATCCGCATCCGCGCCGGTCAAGGCCTCGATGGCGCGCCCAATCGTGCCGAACCCAAGATGAAGCGCATCGGCCAACTGCTGCCCTTCGGTGGTCAGCACAAGCTGGCGCCCCGAGCGGTCGACAAGGGCGACGCCAAGGTGGGTTTCAAGCTGTTTGACCTGCTGGCTTATCGCCGCGTGGCTAACGTTGAGGCGCGCGCCCGCCGCCACCGTCGCACCGGTCTCGGCCAGGGCCGAAAAAGCGCGCAACGACGTCAGAGGCGGCAGGGAAAGCCAGTCATTCATGTTAGTCCACCTTACATATCCGAATTTTTCCAGACTCGCGTGAAATGGTCGATTTGTCCATATTAGACACATAGAAGCAAGATCAGGAAGGACAAGGAAATGTTCAATATCTTCGCAAATACTTTCAGGAATGCCACCCGCCTTGGCAATCACAGCGAGGCGCGCCACCACCATGCGGGGCGCGCACATTGGCCGCCCGCGGAACGCTTTGATGCCCGCTCGGGCGCAGAGATCGAGGCGCATCTTCATGCCCGCCGTCGTGACTGAGCGGCGCGCAGGGGCCAGCCACTGGCCATGGCGCGGTGGGCGGTGGACCGCTCATCCGCCCTTACAGGCGGCCTCGCGCAGAGCGCACAAAAAAGGCCCCGCATTGGGGCCCGAGGATTGACAGCACCTGATCTTTTGGCGGTTGAATGGCACCGGCCGTTCCAGGAAACGCGCGAACAGGACGGAAAGACCGATGCCCACCCCGGGCCACCTGCGCAAACAGGTCGCCCGGGGTATTCTTTTGCGGACTTACTCGCCGCCGCCCAACTGGTGGACGTAGACCGCAACCGCGCGCACTTCGGCCTCGGAGAGGCGCGTGTTCCACGGCGGCATCACGCCATAGCGGCTATTGGTGACGGTTTCCTTGATCGTTGCAAAGTCACCCCCATAGAGCCAGATAGCATCGGCGAGGTTCGGAGCGCCCTGAAAGATATCGCCCTGCGCCTGCTCGCCGTGACAAGCGGCACAATTGTCCATGAATACCGCCTCACCGTCGGCCACAAGACTTGCGTCCTGCGGCGTGCCGGACAGCGACATCACGTAGTTGGCGACCTGATCAATCTGCGGGGTTTCCAGAATCTCGCCAAAGGCGGGCATTTCCGAATACCGCGCATCATCGTCGACTTCGTTGCGGATACCATGGGCAATCGTGGTGTGGATATCGTCGATTTTTCCACCCCAAAGCCAGTCGTTGTCCAAGAGGTTGGGATAGCCTTTGGCCCCCGCCGCGCCGGACCCGTGGCACTGGGCGCACCATGTTTTGAAGACCGCCGCGCCCGCCGATGTGGCATAGGCCTGCAATTCGGGCGTATCGGCAACCGAGGCGAGTTCGACCGAGGCCAGCTTGGCGTTGATCTCGGCATTGGCAGCCTCGGCCTCGGCCAGTTCGACCGCTACATTGGCCCGCGTCGACCAGCCCTTGTAGCCGGCCGTGGCGCCTTCGATCATCGGCCAGGCCGGATAGGCGATCACATACCAAAGCCCCCAGACGATACAGGCATAGAACGTCCACAGCCACCAGCGCGGCAGCGGGTTGTTATATTCCTCGATACCATCCCATTGATGGCCAGTGGTTTCGACCTCGGGTTTCTTGTTGGGTTTTTTTGCCATGTCTCTCACGCCTCCTTGGCGCCAGCCTCGCGGCGCGCGGCCGCGGGTTTGTCATCATGCCGAAAGGGAATGCCAGCCGGATCGTCATAGGCCTTGGTCGAGCCCGGGCGAAACACCCAGACCACCACGCCAACAAAGAACGCGAACAACAGCAGTAACATCCAGCTATCGGCAAACTCACGCAGCAGGGAATAGGTTTCCATCGTTTACCCCTCCCCTAGCGGCTGGCGTCAGGCGTGAAGGTCGAAAAATCAACCAGCGTGCCCAGCATTTGCAGATAAGCGATCAGCGCGTCGGCCTCGGAAATCCCGGCCTGCCCGTCAAAGTTACGGACTTGCGCGTTGGGATAGCGTTCCAGCAACCCGTCGGTATCACCGAAGGGATCAACCTGAACCTTGAAATCGGCCTTGGCATTTTCGATCATCTCGTCGGAATACGGCACCCCGACAAGCGCATGCGTCGCCAAAAGCTCTTCGATATGCTCGGGCTCAATCATGCGGTTTTCAAGAAAGCCATACTTGGGCATCACCGATTCAGGCACAACCGATTGCGGGCTGCGCAGGTGATCGACATGCCATTCATCCGAATAGCGGCCGCCAACACGGGCCAGATCGGGCCCGGTGCGCTTGGAGCCCCACTGGAACGGGTGGTCGTATTTGGATTCCGCCGCGAGGCTATAGTGGCCATAGCGTTCGACCTCGTCGCGCATCGGACGGATCATCTGGCTATGGCAGACATAACAGCCCTCGCGCAGATAGATGTCGCGCCCGGTGAGTTCCAGCGGGGAATAGGGGCGCATGCCCTCGACATCCTCGATGGTGTTTTCGAGCCAGAACAGCGGGGCGATCTGAACGATCCCCCCGATGGTGACCACGAGGAAGGCAAAGACCGCCAAAAGCGTGACGTTCTTTTCCAGGACTGCGTGTTTATCAAGAATTCCCATCTCTCCGGCCCTCCTTATTCAGCCGGAACTGTGGAGTTCGTGGCCTCAACGGCCGGCGAACGTTTCACAGTCATCCAGAGGTTATAGCACATGATAATCGCACCCGAGAGGAACATGACCCCACCCAGACCGCGCACCACATACATCGGCAGCTTGGCCGCCACAGTGTCGGCAAACGAGTTCACGAGGAAACCGTTGGCATCGACTTCGCGCCACATCAGGCCTTCCATAATCCCGGTCACCCACATCGAGGCGGCGTAGAGAATGATGCCAATCGTGGCGAGCCAGAAGTGCCAGCTGACAAGGCTGAGCGAATAAAGCCGCTCACGGTTCCACAGCTTGGGCACAAGGAAGTAAAGCGCGCCAAAGGTGATCATCCCGTTCCAGCCAAGCGCACCGGAATGCACGTGCCCGATGGTCCAGTCGGTGTAATGCGACAAAGAATTGACCGCGCGGATCGACATCATCGGCCCTTCAAAGGTCGACATGCCGTAAAAGCCGATCGAGATCACCATCATCCGGATCACCGGATCGGTGCGCAGCTTGTCCCAGGCGCCCGAAAGTGTCATCAGACCGTTGATCATCCCGCCCCAGCTGGGCATCCAGAGAATGATCGAGAACACCATGCCAAGCGTCGCCGCCCAATCGGGCAAAGCCGTGTAGTGAAGGTGGTGCGGACCCGCCCAGATATAGATAAAGATCAGCGCCCAGAAGTGGATGATCGACAATTTATAGCTATAGACCGGGCGTTCGGCCTGTTTCGGCACGAAATAGTACATCATCCCGAGGAAGCCGGCGGTCAGGAAGAAGCCCACCGCGTTATGGCCGTACCACCACTGCACCATGGCATCCTGCACGCCGCTGAACACCTGCACCGATTTCGACCCGAAGATCGACACCGGAATGCTGAGGTTGTTCACCACATGAAGCATCGCCACCGTGATGATGAACGACAGATAGAACCAGTTGGCCACGTAGATATGCGGCTCTTTGCGCTTGACGATGGTGCCGAGGAAAACCGCCAGATAGGCCAGCCAGACAACTGTCAGCCACAGATCGACGTACCATTCCGGCTCGGCGTATTCCTTGGATTGGGTGGCGCCCAGAAGATATCCGGTCGCGGCCAGCACGATCACAAGCTGATAGCCCCAGAACACGAACCACGCCAGATTGCCGCCCCAGAGCCGCGCCGCGCTTGTGCGCTGGACGACATAAAACGAGGTGGCAATCAACGCGTTCCCGCCAAAGGCGAAAATCACCGCGCTGGTGTGCAGCGGGCGCAAGCGCCCGAAATTGGCAAATCCTTGGGCCCACTCAAAATTGAGCCCCGGAAAGGCCAGCTGAAAGGCAATAAATGTGCCCGCCAGAAAGCCGACAACCCCCCAGAGGGCGGTGGCAATTACCCCGGCGCGGATGACCCCGTCGAAGTATTCCCCCGACAGGTCAACGTCCCTGGTCGGTTCATCGGTATGGCGCAGCGTCCATAGAAATAGCCCCCCGGCCACAAGCGCGACTGTCAGCGCGTTGACCAGATAGGCCAGATCGCGCGCATAGTTGGCGGCGATCAGCGCAAAAAGCGTGATCAGGCCAAGCACGATCAGCTTGATATAGTTCGTCATAATGCGTCCCTTCGTCTTTATCCGCGCGTTTCGAACTGTTTCGCGCGGGCGCGTTTAGACTGATGCCGTAATGCGAGCATAGCAGCCGCGATACCTTGATCTGTGTCAAACCCATTCATTCCTTTGATTGATTAGCATCAAAGCGGAGCCCTTCGCACAGTGCATATGCTTAATTGATGTGCGACCCCGAGCAAAGGAATGCAAAAATGACCTACAACACCCTGTTTTCGGTTTTGACGGATGAGGCCCTGGTGGAAGAAACCATGGCCCATGCAATTGCCACGGCCGAAGTTCACGGCGCACACCTTGATGTGCTGTGTCTTGGCGTGGATCGCAGCCAGGCCGGCTATTACTATGCCGGCGCCAGCGCCATTGTGCTTCAGGAGACCATCGCCCGCGCCCAGGAAGATGCCGAGGCGATCGAGGCCAAGGTGCGCAACGTCCTGGGCACCACCGCCCTGCGCTGGAGTTGTGAAGGCGGCGTGGCGCAGCTTGCCGATCTGGGGCGGCACGTGGCGATGCGCGCGCGGTTCTCCGATCTCGTGGTTCTGCCCCAGCCTTATGGCGAAGGCCGCGGCGCGGAACTTGAGCCCGTGACCGAGGCCGCTCTGTTTGATGGCGCCACCCCGGTTCTTGTGGCTCCTGCGGGCAGCACGCCGGTGACACACCCCAAACGCATCCTTGTCGCCTGGAACGAAAGCAGCGAGGCCCTTGGCGCGGTCCGCGCAGCCCTGCCGCTGCTTGCCGGGGCGGATGTGGTGCATGTGGTGATCATCGACCCGCCAACCCATGGGCCGAACCGCTCTGATCCCGGTGGTCTGTTGTCGCAATATCTGGCCCGCCATGGTGTCACCGTCGAGGTTGATGTTCTGTCCAAAACCCTGCCGCGGGTCTCGGATGTGCTGTTGCGTCACGCGGGCGACATGAATGCCGATATGGTCGTGATGGGCGCCTATGGTCATTCGCGGTTCCGAGAGGCCATCTTTGGTGGCGCCACCCGCTATATGCTGGAACAAAGTAAAGTTCCGGTTCTCATGGCACATTAGGCCCGGTTCGGGTGGCGGTCTGGTGACCCGCCGCCGCCCGCATCGCCCCCTCAGGCGAGCATGCCACCGTCACTGTCGTCGCCCGCCTCATCCAGCAGGCGGTTGAAATCGTGAATGGTGATGCGACGTTTGCCCTCAAGCGTGATCACCGCGTCCTTTTTCAACGCCGAGACCTGACGGCTGACCGTTTCGAGCGTCAGACCAAGATAATCGGCCATCGCCTCGCGGGTCAGGGGCAATTCAAAGGTGATCGGCCCCTGCATCCCGGCCATGTTCAGCGTGGCATCGCGCCGTGCGATGATCGCCAGCAACGAGGCAATCTTTTCGCGCGCTGTCTTGCGGCCAAGCACCAGCATCCATTCGCGCGCGGCATCAAGCTCGTCCAACGTCATCTCAAGCAGGCGCTGCGCGATATGCGGCGTCTCGCTCATCATCGTCTCGAACGGTTTCTTGCGGAAACAGCACATCACCATGTCGGTCACCGCAACCACGTCATAGGCCGCGCTGTCGCGTCCGGGGCGACCGACGAAATCGCTGGGCAGCAACAGGCCAACCATCTGGGTGCGCCCGTCTTCCATCGTCTGGGTCAGGGTGGCGATACCCGACACGACCGACCCGACAAAATCCATCTTGTCGCCAGACCAGATCACGGTCTGGCCGGCCTCAAAATTGCGGTAATACTTGATCTGGTCCAGCCGCTCCAACTCGTCCGACTCGCAGCGCGCGCAAACCGCCCGGTGGCGGATCGGGCAATCCCCGCATTGGCGCGAAGTAATCGAGGGGTCATTCATCAGCATGGAATAATCACTTTTCTCTAGTTTGATCTGGGTCAAGGTCATTCTCAAACACGACGCCTAACCCTAGGCACATGGATACGAAAACTCAACTGGGCAAACTTGGTCTCTTCGACGCCAAAGTGCCGCGCTATACAAGCTATCCCACGGCCCCGCATTTCAATAGCGGCGTTGGAGCGGATGATTTTTCAAGCTGGATCAGGGCGATCCCCGAGAACGGCGAAATATCGCTCTACGTGCATGTGCCGTTTTGCAGGCGATTGTGCTGGTTCTGTGCCTGCCGCACCCAGGGCACCCAGACCGACAAGCCCGTGGTTGCCTATCTCGAGACGCTGAAGGCCGAACTTGCCATGCTGGGCAAGCTTTTGCCCAAGGGCGTCCGATTGTCGCGCCTGCATTGGGGCGGCGGCACCCCGACGCTTTTGTCGCCTGGCATGATCGACGAATTGGCCGGTGCGATTCGCGCCATCGCGCCCTTCACCGACAAGACCGAGTTCTCGGTCGAGATCGACCCGAACGAAGTGGACGGCCCCCGGCTTGACGCGCTAGCCGCAGCCGGCATGAACCGCGCCTCGATCGGGGTACAGGATTTCGACGAGAAGATTCAGCAAAGCATCGGGCGTCAGCAAAGCTATGACATCACCCGCCACGCCGCCGATGAAATCAGAAGCCGCGGCGTCACAAGCCTGAATGCCGACATCCTTTATGGCCTGCCGCATCAGACCAATGCGCGCATCACCGAAAGCGTGCAAAAGCTTCTGTCGCTCAATCCCGACCGGGTGGCGCTTTATGGCTATGCCCATGTGCCGTGGATGGCCAAGCGCCAACAGATGATCCCCTCGGAGGCCCTGCCAACCCCGCAAGAGCGGCTGGCGCTGTTTGAAACCGCGCGCAAACTGTTCCTCTGGGACAATTACGCCGAAATCGGGATCGACCATTTCGCCACCCCTGATGACGGGCTTGCCATTGCGCAAAAAGCCGGGCGGTTGCGGCGCAATTTCCAGGGCTATACCGATGACACATCCGATGTGCTGATCGGTGTCGGGGCCTCGTCGATCTCTCGCTTTCCACAGGGCTATGCCCAGAATGCGCCCGCCACCGGGGCCCATACCGGCGCCATCCGCGAGGGCCGATTTTCGGTCACGCGCGGCCACCGCTTTAGCCCCGACGACAAGATGCGCGGACGGATGATCGAGGCGCTGATGTGCGATTTCCGCATTGATGCGGGTGAGATCACGCGGTCTTTCGACATTGCCCCTGCGGCGCTCGCCGCGATGCTGCAAGAGGTCAGCGAGGCCTTTCCCGGCCTGCTTCGCACCGATCAGGGCGGGCTGTTCGTTCCGCCTGCGGCACGTCCCCTGACCCGGATGATCGCGCGCCACCTCGACGCCTATGCGGTGGACGGCGCGGGCCATAGCTCGGCGATCTGAGCCCGTTCATCCGACCTTGCGGTCGGCCGCGCGAAACAGCCGGTCACGGCTGGTGAGCACCCGCCTTGAGATCGAGCGCCGCCGCCAAAAGCGTGCGCGCGTATTCGGTCTTGGGCGCCGAAAACAACGCCTCGGCCTCGCCCTCTTCAACCACATCGCCCTGCTTCATCACCAACACCCGGTGGCTCATCGCGCGCACCACGTTTAGATCGTGACTGATGAACAGATAGGCCAGCCCGTATTTCACCTGCAAATCACGCAACAAATCCACGATCTGAACCTGCACGGTCATATCAAGCGCCGATGTCGGCTCGTCCAGCACCACAAGCTTGGGCCGCAGGATCATCGCCCGCGCAATCGCGATCCGTTGCCTCTGGCCGCCGGAAAACTCGTGAGGATAGCGATCCATCGTTGCAGGGTTCAACCCCACCTCTTCCATCACCTCAGCGACCAGAACGCGCTGCGCGCGCCCATCCGGGCTTCCGTGAACGCCCATGCCTTCGGCGATGATCTGTTCACAGGTCATGCGCGGGCTCAGGCTTCCGAAGGGATCCTGAAAGACAATCTGCATATCGGCCCTGCGGTGACGCAATTCGCGCGTCGACCAATCATGCACATCGCTGCCGTCAAAGGTGATCTGCCCCTCGGAGGCAATCAGCCGCATGATCCCAAGCGCCAGCGTCGTCTTGCCCGACCCGCTTTCGCCGACAATGCCAAGCGTCTCGCCCGCCCGCACCGTAAGGTTGGCGTCATTGACCGCCTTCACATGGCCGACGGTGCGTTTCATGAACCCCTTCTGGATCGGAAACCAGACGCGCAGGCCCTCGGTCTTTACCATCACCGGCGCATTTGCGGGCACCGGCGCGGGTTGCCCCACCGCGCGCGCGCCCAGCAGTTTGCGGGTATAGGGATGTTGCGGGTCGGCAAAGACGCTCGCGGTCGGCCCCTCTTCGACAATCTCGCCATCCTTCATCACACAGACCCGGTCGGCGATCCTCTGCACGATGCTCAGATCGTGGGTGATGAACAAAAGGCCCATGCCCTCTTCGCGCTTGAGCTCTGCCAACAACTCCAGAATCTGCGCCTGAATGGTCACATCAAGCGCCGTTGTCGGCTCGTCCGCGATCAGGATATCGGGCTTGTTGGCCAGAGCCATGGCGATCATCACCCGCTGGCGCTGTCCCCCCGAGAGCTGATGCGGATAGGCGCCAAGGCGGCTTTCGGCGTCGCGAATACCGACCCTTTGCAAAAGCTCGATAATGCGCGCCCTTGCGGCGTCTCCGGTCAGCCCCTGATGCAGCTCAAGACTTTCGCGAATCTGCTTTTCAAGCGTGTGCAGCGGATTGAGCGATGTCATCGGCTCTTGAAAGATAAAGCTGATATCGTTGCCGCGCACCTGTCGCAGGCGTTTGTCATCGGCGCCGATCATCTCCTGGCCGTCATAGGTCACGCTGCCCGAGACCTCGGCAGAGCCACCAAGCAGCGACACAGTGCTCAGCGCCGTCACCGACTTGCCCGACCCGCTTTCACCGACGATGGCCACCGTCTCGCCGGGATCAAGGCGGAACGAAACGCCCTTGACCGCCTCGATCAATTGCCCGTCCTGGCGGAAACTTACGCGCAGATCTTTGACCGTCAAAAGGCTCATTCAAATGTCTTTCTTGGATCAAATGCATCCCGCACGCCCTCGAAGATAAAGACCAGCAGCGACAGCATGATGGCAAAGGCGAAAAACGCGGTAAACGCAAGCCAGGGCGCCTGAAGGTTCTGCTTGGCCTGAAGGGTCAACTCGCCAAGGCTCGGCGATGAGGACGGCAGGCCAAAACCCAGAAAATCCAGCCCCGCCAGCAAGGAAATTGTACCGGTGATCACAAAGGGCAACATGGTCAGCGTCGCCACCATGGCATTGGGCAACATATGCCGGAACATGATCGTCAGATTGCTCACGCCCAAGGCCTTGGCCGCGCGCACATATTCAAGGTTGCGCGCGCGCAAAAACTCGGCGCGCACCACGCCGACAAGACCCATCCATCCGAACAGCACGGTGATAAACACCAAAAGCCAGAAACTGCGCGGCAGGATCGCGAACAGGATAATGATCACGTAAAGCTGTGGGGTGGAGGACCAGATTTCGATCACCCTCTGGAAAATCAAATCCGTGCGCCCGCCGAAAAAGCCCTGCACAGCCCCCGCGAAAATGCCGATCACCGAGGAAAGCGCTGTGACGATCAGCGTGAACAAGACCGACAGGCGGAAACCGTAAATCACCCGCGCAAGCACATCGCGCTTGGTGTCATCCGTGCCCAAAAGGTTCTGCGCATTGGGCGGTAAGGGCGCGGCGCCGGGCCGGTCAACGGTGGTGTTGTAACTATAGGGAATCGGCGGCCAAATCGCCCAGCCAGCTTCGATCGCATCGCCCTCGACCACCCCGTCCTCGGCATCGGCCATGACACCCTCTGGATCGTCAAAGCAGATATCCAACCCACCGCTGGCAATCAGGCACTTGACCTCGGGGTCGCGATAAATCGCCTCGGTTTCAAAATCGCCGCCAAAGGCGGTCTCGGGATAAAACTGAAACACCGGCATATAAAGCTCGCCCCGGTACTGCACGAGGATCGGTTTGTCGTTGGCAACGAACTCGGCAAAGAGCGAAATGCCAAACACGATCACAAACAGAAACAACGACCAATAGGCCCGCCGGTTGCGCCTGAAATTCCGCCAGCGGCGTTGATTGAGAGGTGAGAGAGCCATTACCACGCACCCCTTTCATCTTTCCAGAAATACTCCGGGGGACAAGAAAATTCGGCGAATTTTCTTGGGGAGCAGCGCCCCCACTCCAAGCCTGTCCTTGCGGCGCGAGCGTCGATCTTCATACGCCTCACCCTTCCCGCTTTTCGAAGTCGATCCGCGGATCGACCAGCACATACATCAGGTCCGACAGGATACCGACAAGCAGACCGATCAACCCGAACAGAAACAGCGTGCCAAACATCACCGGGTAATCGCGCCCCACGGCGGCCTCGAACCCAAGCCGACCAAGCCCATCAAGACTGAAAATCGTCTCGATCAGAACCGAACCGCCAAAGAACACGCCGATAAATACCGCCGGAAAGCCCGCGATCACGATCAGCATGGCATTGCGAAACACATGGCCATAAAGCACCTTACTTTCGCTTAACCCCTTGGCCCGCGCTGTCATCACGTAGTGCTTCTTGATCTCGTCGAGAAAGCTGTTCTTGGTCAGCAATGTCAGCGTCGCAAAGGCCGATATGGTCGAGGCCAGCACCGGCAGCGCGATATGCCACAGATAATCCATCGCCTTGCCCACCAGCGAGAGCTGATCGAAATTATCCGAGGTCAGCCCGCGGAGCGGAAACAACTGCCAGTAACTGCCGCCTGCAAAAAGCACCAGCAACATGATCGCGAACAAAAACGCCGGGATCGCATAGGCGACGATGATCACCGCACTTGTCCATGTGTCAAAGCGGTTGCCATCGCCCACCGCCTTGCGAATTCCAAGCGGGATTGATACCAGATAGGCGATCACCGTCGACCACAGCCCAAGCGTGATACTGACCGGCATCTTTTCCAGCACCAGGTCAAGCACCTCGATTTTTCGGAAATAACTCTCTCCGAAATCAAGCCGCATGTAATTCCACATCATGTTGAAAAACCGCTCAACCGGCGGCTTATCAAGGCCGAACTGCTCTTCCAGCTCCTTGATCAGCTCGGGCGGAAGGCCGCGCGCGCCAAGGTATTGCTCATTGCCGCCGCCACTTCCCGTAAGCTCCTGACCGGTATCGCTCCCCGAGCCGGAAAAGCTCTCAAAGACGTTGCCCTGGCCCTGCATATTGGCGATCATCTGTTCGACTGGCCCGCCGGGCACGAATTGCACGAGGGCAAAGTTGATGATCATGATCCCCAGCAGCGTCGGGATGATCAGCAGCAACCGCCGCATGATATAGGCGCCCATCTACACAGATCCCATTGGCAAGCTCGCTTGCATCACAGCGCGCCCGCGTCTTTCAACGCCTTGGCCTTATCCGCATTGTACCACCAGAAATCGAGCACCCCCGTCGCATAGGGCGGCAAGGGATCGGGATGCTCGTACATATCCCAATAAGCGACCCAGTTTTGATCAAGATACCATGTCGGGATCATGAAAAACTCGTACCGCAACGCCCGGTCCAGCGCCGTGAGGGCGACATTCTGCGCTTCGGTGCTGTCGGATTCAAGTGCCGCGTCGATGATCGCATCGACCATCGGGCTGGCAAGGCCGGCCGGATTGAACAGGCTAAAGGCGGCCTCTTTGCTGCCATAGCGCTGATGCAGGCCGGTGCCCGCCTCAAGAAAAGAGGTATAGCTGTCAAAGATCAGGTCATAGTCGCGGTCGCGGCTGCGTTGGGTGTATTGCGCGGCGTCGATCTTATCAAACCGCGCGTCGATCCCCATCAGTTCAAGATTGCTGACAAAGCTTTCCACCACTGCCGACATTGTCGCCGAGCCAGAGGCGGAAATCGGAATTTCGATCTTGAGAACCTCGCCCTTGGCATTGCGCCGCGTGCCGTCATCGCCCACGGCCCAGCCGGCCTCGTCCAAAAGCTTCATAGCGGCGCGCAGGTTGCGCCGGTCATTCAGCCGCGCCCCGTTTGACGAATGCGCCATGACCGCAGGCACACCCAGCATCTCGGCGGGCACGATATCGCCAAGCGACTTGAGCAGCTCAAGCTCGGCCCCCTCGGGCACACCTGTCGCCTCTAGCGGGGTGCCTTGCACAAAGGAATGGCGCTGTTTGAAAAGACCATATTGCAGAGATTCATTGGTCCACTCGAAATTGAACGCAAGCGCGATTGCCTGACGCACGCGGATATCCTGAAGCACCTCGCGACCGAGATTGAACACAAAGCCAGAGGGCGTCGGCGGCAACCCGTCGGGAAGCTCTGCCTTGACCACATAGCCCTTTTGAACCGCCGGAAAATCATACCCCGTGGCCCAGGTTTTCGAATTCCCCTCGGGGCGGAAGGTATAGATGCCGGCCTTGAAGGCCTCGAAGGCGGCATTGTCATCAGCAAAATATTCGATGCGGATGGTATCGAAATTATGCCGTCCCTTGTTGATCGGCAAATCGCGGCCCCAATAATCAGGATTGCGCTGATAGACGATGTTGCGGTTCACGTCATAGCTTGCCATCTGGTATGGCCCCGAACCCGGCGCCGCATCAAGGCGCGGCTCGTCAAGGCGGGCACCGGTTTTCTCGTACCAGGCCTTGGGAAAGACCGGGGTGCCGCCAACCTGATCAATCAGCGAGCGGCGCGAGATGCCTTCTGCAAAGGTGAACTTGACCCGGTAATCGTCAAGCGCCTCGGCGCTTAGCACCCGGCGTTTGACCGCATCGGCATAGGATTTGAGGCCCTGATCCAGAAACAGGTTATGCGAAAACACCACATCATGCGCCGTCACCGGCGTGCCATCGGCAAACCGCGCCTCGGGGCGCATGTGGAATATGACCCAGGTCTTGCCCGCGTCATATTCGAGGCTCTCGGCCAAAAGCCCGTAGGCTTCGCTATAGCTATCGCCCGGAAGCGGCTCGCCGCTCGCCTCGGAGGCGCCAAGCAGGCTCTCGTAGACCATCCAGGACAGACGCCCGGCGCGGCCCTTGCGTGAATAGGGGTTCATCGAATCAAACGTACCCGGCGCATAAAGCGAGATTTCACCGCCCTTGGGCGCCTCGGGGTTCACGTAATCGAAATGTTTGTAATCGGCGGGGTATTTCAGATCGCCGAAATAGGAATAGCCGTGCGAGGTGATCACGTCATCCTGCGCCAAGGCCCCCTGGGCAAGCAGCGCGCCAATCGACAGGCCAATTGCGGTCGCCACGATGCGCAGGCGCGCAAAACGCTGGGGGGCCCGGGCTTTGGCCGGGGCGTGGTATCCGGTCATATCATTCTCCTCCTGCCGCACCCATAACTGGCGCTTTTTCTGTTTAGGGCAAGCTAAGAGGGCGCCACGTCTTGTTCAAGCACTGTCGGCCCAAAGCCCCCGCAAATCCGTGTGTAGCCCATGAAAAAGGCCGCCAACCCGGTTGGGCGGCGGCCTTGACAGGATGTTGCGAGGCTTAGTTGGCGACGCTTTGCAGGTAACCGATCAAATTGGCCCGGTCCTGTTCGTCTTTAAGCCCGGAAAAGCTCATGCGGTTGCCAGCGGCAAAGCCACGCGGATTGGTGAGGAAAGCACCAAGCTCATCAGCGGTCCATTCGCCCTCAATCCCGGTCAGGGCGTCGGAATACTTGAAGCCGTCAACACTGGCGATATCGCGGCCAACCACACCGTAAAGATGCGGGCCGGCGCCATTCTTGCCGTCTTCAACCTTGTGGCAGGCGCCACATTTGCGGAATACCTTTTTGCCAGCCTCGATATCAGCGGCAGCAACCATTGCAGCAAAGCCAGAGGCCCCTGTAGCGGCAGGTTCGGCAGCGGCTTCTTCAGCGGCGGGGGCGGCGACAGCTTCCTCAGCGGCAGGCTCGGCGACAGCTTCCTCAGCGGCAGGCTCGGCGACAGCTTCCTCAGCGGCAGGCTCGGCAGCGGCTTCTTCGGCACCAGCATTCGGATCGACGTACTTGGCACCGTCCACCTCATCAAGATAGGCGATCAGGTTCACCCGGTCTTCGGGCTTCTTCAAACCTGCAAAGCCCATGGTGGTGCCCGGCGCATAGCCCTTGGGGTTTTCAAGGAAATCATACAGGTTTTTCGGCGTCCACACCTCGGCCACGGCTTCCAGTGCACCGGAGTATCCGAAGCCTTCGGCGGCATCCACGGCGCGCCCAACCACGTCATAGAGGTGGGGGCCGGTCGCATTCTCGCCCTTTTCAAGCTTGTGACAGGCCTTGCATTTGCCAAAGACCTTTTCGCCCTTGTCCGCATCCGCCGCCAACAGCAGTTCGCCAAAGCTCGGGCCTTCATCGGCAGTGCTTTCGCCGCCTTCTTCAGCGCCGGTTTCAATCACGTACCCCTGTGCGTGATCATCGCCGTGACCGCCGCCCATAGAGTAAATTGTCTCTGCAGCCCAGTTCCCCATCAGAAAGATAAGAAGAGCCCCGCAGAGCGCGCCAACGGTCTTGGTAAGTGTCATTGTGTCGAACATGGGCCCGTTTCCATTTAAACTGTGTTTGGCCGCGTATCTATCCGCTTCCCCTATGGGGGCGCAAGGTGTAGTTTCCGCGACCAAACGCCCGAGAGGGCCAAAAATACGGAAATTGCTCATGAAAAAGCGCATTGCCTTTCAGGGAGAGCTTGGCGCCTACTCGCACCAGGCCTGCCGTGAAACCTATCCAGAGCTTGATCCGCTGCCCTGTCGCACATTCGAAGACGCGATTGCCGCCGTGCGCGACGGTGAGGCCGAATTGGCGATGCTGCCGGTCGAAAATTCAACCTTCGGACGGGTTGCCGACATTCACCACCTGCTGCCTGATTCGGGGCTGCATATCATCGCCGAGGCATTCGTGCGGGTGCAGATCAGCCTTTTGGCCCTGCCCGGCGTGCGCCTTGATCAGGTCGAAAGCGCGATGAGCCACACCATGCTTTTGGGTCAGTGCCGCGCGTTTCTAGAGCGTCACGGCATCCACCGCGTGACCGGCGCCGACACCGCCGGCTCGGCCCGCCACGTGGCCGAGGCCGGAAAACCCGAGATGGCCGCCCTCGCCAGTGCCCTGGCCGGCGAAATCTATGGTCTTGATGTGCTGGCCGAGGGGATCGAGGATGAGGGCAATAACACCACCCGCTTCCTGGTGATGGCGCGCGAGCCCGATTTCAGCCGCCGCGGCGATGACGGGATGATGACCACCTTTGTCTTTGAGGTGCGCAACATTCCGGCGGCGCTCTACAAGGCGATGGGCGGATTCGCGACCAATGGCGTGAACATGACCAAGCTTGAAAGCTATATGGTCGGCGGATCGTTCACCGCGACGCAGTTTTATGCCGATATCGAAGGTCACCCCGACGACCCCGAGGTGGCCCGCGCGCTTGACGAGTTGGATTATTTCACCTCGGACATCACCATTCTAGGCGTTTACCCGGCCGACCCCCGCCGCCACTAGCGCGCCCGGGGCGGTCGGTCTCTGCTTTTTGGCGGGCCGGGCAAGGCCGACAGCCCGATTCCGCCCTTCCAGCCATGACCGGACAGCATTGCTGCATTGCGGAAAGCGCCGTTGTGACCTGCTGCACTGCAGAGTAAATGGAGCGTGATTTTTGAAGCTTGAGGGTTAAGTGCCATGTCGATCAACACAAACATCAGACCCCATATGCCATTTGGCGAGAACATGTCTCATGCCATGTTGGCGCCGCTGCGCTTCATCGACAGTGTGTTTCAGTCGATCATCGCGGCCAATCGAATGGCCAAAGAAGTTGAAATGCTCTCGCTTGCCAGCGACCGCAAACTTGCCTCGGTGGGCGTGAGCCGGGATGAAATTGTGCAGTATGTGGCACAGAAATCCGAAAATTTCCGCGTGATCGCGGGCTGACGTCAACACTCTGCAATCATTCCGAGACCGTCCAGACGGAGAGGGCAGGACCATTTGGCCCTGCCCTATGTTCATCATGTATGTTCGAGCGCATTCGCCTGCAGGCGCGCGTTGACGGTCTCGACAATCCCGCTCAATTCAGACACCGACACGCCGACCTGCTCGGCGATCAACGTCACCAGCATGTCCACCCGTTCCACGCGCTGCGCCCCACCGTCGATGGCACGCGCGGCTGAGGACGGCTTGAGCAGACCATTGGCGGCCTTTGCGTATTTTTCAAACGGAACACGATCTTCCGGATCAGCGCCCAACCGGCTTACGATCTCATTCACCAGCTCGTAAATGCGTTTTGACAGGTCAATATCCCCATGCACCGCCTCTTTGATCGGGCGGGCCCCCTCGGGCAGCACACAGCGATAGTTGCCGGTCAGCAGCATGCTCCACTTGGCGAAGGGTACAAACAGCGAGTCAAACACCCGAAGCTTGACCGGAACATCCTGGCCATCCACGCGAACCGCATCAATCGCGGCCTCAAGATCACGCAGGATCTTGTTGTGTTCATCCGTCTCAAATGGTGCCGCCTTGAAGTTGGTTGGCAAACCGACATGCAAGGTGTTCGCCCCGTCTTCGGGAACGCGATAGGCTTGTGGATCGGGGCTGCACAGGGTGACGGCGCCGGGAGTGAAGCCGCTCCAGGCATCCGGGCAGGTAAAGCTGGCTTCCAGCTTTTTGGTGTCCAGCCCTTTGATCCGGCGCAGATAGGGCAAAGGCGGCATGTTCATGATCGACAGGCAGGGCTTTCTGCTTGCCGCGATCCGGCCCAGAAGATCGACAATGGACGCGTTGCAATATTGCGGTTCTGACATGGCCAGGGCGATCATGTCGTACTCGTCCGGGTTCACCTGCTCGGGGGTTTTCGCATCGAGCTTGCCGGGCAAATCATCAGAGCGGAAGGACCGGTGCTCGTCTTCTCCGCGCAGCTTGATGCGCACATCCGTTCCCTCGGCATTGATAAGATCAGCGGTCGCCTGCCGACAAACAAGGGTCACATCCTGACCAGCCATCAAAAGCTTGGTTCCAAGAAGCGAGCCATACGAAGCCCCGAGTATGACGATTTTATATGCCATGATATCCCTTTTATCCGTCAGTGTTTTGCAAATTCATGAAAACGATACCAACAGAATGAAAGCGCCGCTACAAAAACAACGTCTTTGTGTATATTGTTAAATTTACATCCCTACTTTTTGTAATGCTGTGAGGATCACGCCTTGACCAAAACCCTGATCGGCCCGCGATTGCGTCAACTCCGGCGTGAACGCAAACAAACCCAGGCAGAGATGGCACGGACGTTGGGGGTCAGCCCATCCTACATAAACCTGCTTGAAAACAACCAGAGAAGTCTGTCTGTAAAACTGCTTATGTCGCTCGCCGATGCCTATGCGGTGGATTGGCGCGAATTGACCAAGGACGAAACCGCGCGCAAGGCGGCGGATCTGCGCAATGCCGTTCAAGACCCGATTTTCATTGGCGAAAAACCGGACATTCAGGAAATACGCGGCGCAATTGATCATGCGCCGCGGCTGGTGGACCACTTTTTGCAACTCCACGCGGCCCATCGTGTGGCATTGGAAAAAATCATGAAACTGGGTGGGAACAGCTCCGAAGACGAGCTGCTGAACGCATCACCGGAATCGGTTATTCACGACTTTTTTCGCGATCACAAAAACCACTTTCCGGAACTCGAAAAAGCCGCTGAAAGCGCCTGGAACGGTGAATACGCGCCGCCCGAAGAAAACTTTACATTCCTGCGCAACAGGCTGTTTCAAAAGCACGGTATTTCGGTCGAAGTCTGCAAAATCGACAAACTTGGCAATGCCTTGCGGTACTTCGATGAAAACAAACGTGTCATTCATCTGTCGCAGGCGCTGAGCCACTCGAACCGCGTCTTTCAACTCGCCCATGTTTTATGCACTGTCGAATACCCTGGAATCATCGCGACACTTGTCGAACGCAGTGGCATCCGTACCTCTCAGGCCCTGGCACGATTGCGGGTCGAACTGGCGAATTATTTCGCTGCCGCCTTCATGATGCACTATGAAACGTTCCTGACCGAAACAGAGGCCTGTGGTTATGACATTGACCGCGTCGCGGCCACTTTTGGGGCGTCATTCGAGCAGGTATGCCAGCGCCTGACCACGATGCAGCGCGAAGGGTCGCGTGGCGTACCGTTCTTTTTTCTGCGCATCGACAAAGCCGGCAACGTGACCAAGCGCTTTAATTCGACATCGTTTCACCTCGCCGAGTATGGTGGATCGTGCCCGGTCTGGAATATCCATACGGCCTTTTACACACCAGGTGTTGTGATGCCCCAATTCGTCGAAACACCGGATGGAGAACGCTATTTCACGCTGAGCCGAACCGTGCACCGTCCCGTGTTCAGCGAAGAGACCCAGGACAGAAGGCTGACATTGGCGCTTGGCTGCGAGACACGTTACGCCGGGCGGCTTCGCTATGCATCAAGTTACAACTTCGAAGATCCAAAGCTTTATGCGCCGATCGGGATCAACTGTCATATCTGCCCGCGACAGGCCTGTTCTCAGCGCGCGCATCAACCGCTTTTCACTCAGTTGTCCATGGACGAAAACCGACGCGGAAACACCCGCTACGAAAGCTGAAAGGGGCCCGTCAAGGCCCCTTTCCAAGATCATTTAGCGGTGTGCCTGACCTTACGCAGATGCAGCCTTGCGTTTCCTCATCATGTTGGACACCAGCGGATAAGACACCAGAGCAACCGCGATCAGGATACAGGTCAGAGAGATCGGGCGCTCAAGGAAGGTCATCGGATCACCCTGACTGCCGATCAGCGACTGGCGCATCGCCCGTTCCGTCAGCGGGCCAAGCACGATGGCTAAAACCGCGGGCGCAACCGGGTAATTCAACTTGCGCATCAGGTAACCGATACACCCGAGAAGCAGCATTAACCAAGTGTCGAACATTCTGTCGGTCGTTGCAAAGACGCCAACAACGCAAAGGATGAAGATGATTGGTGCGAGGATGCTGAAAGGCATAGCCAGTACGCGGATGAACACCGGGATCAGCGCGATATTCAGAAGAACCGTGACAAAGTTCGCCACATACATCGAGCCAATCAGACCCCAGACAAAATCCGGGCTTTCAGCAAACAACAGCGGTCCCGGACGCAGGCCCCAGATAATCATGCCACCCAGCAGGATTGCCGTGGTCGGCGAGCCGGGAATGCCAAGCGTCAGCATCGGCAGCATGGACCCGGTGGATGCAGCGTTGTTGGCAGCCTCAGGCGCGGCCACACCGGCCACGTTGCCCTTGCCAAAACTATCACCATCCTTGGAAAAGCTTTTAGCAAGCCCATAGGACATCAGAGAGGCTGGCGTTGCGCCGGCCGCCGGAAGCGTACCAACGAAGAACCCAAGCATCGAACCCATGACCGAAACCGGCAAATATGATTTAATGCGTCCCAGATTCTCCTTGATCTTCTTCCAGCCGAAATCGACCTTGTGCATCTGGATGGCACCTTTGGTATGCTCCAGCGTCCAGATCATCTCACCGATGCCATAAATACCGATGGCAAGCACCAGAAACGGAATGCCACGCTGGAATTCGACCATATCGAAAAAGATCAGGCGCGGCTGACCAGAGATGATGTCAAAGCCGACGGCTGCCATCACCAGGCCGATCAGGATCGAAAAGATGGTTTTTGGTATGTCGTCACCGCCAAGTCCGATGAAGGTGGCAAAAGCAAGTAACATAAGGGCAAATTCTTCCTGCGGCCCGAATTTTAGCGCGAAGGCGGCCAGTGGCGGGGCAAAGCCGGTGAACAGGATCACCGAAATCGTCCCCCCAATGAAAGACGCTATGGCGGCGGCCATCAACGCCTGATCGGCCCTGCCGGACTGCGCCATCGGGCGTCCGTCAAACACCGTCGCAACGGCGGTTGATGCACCAGGGATTCCGAGCGTGATCGAACTGACAGCCCCCCCGTACATCGCCCCATAATAAAGCGCGGCGAGAAAGATAATGGCAGCCGTCGGGGGCACCAGAAAGGTGACAGGAAGAAGGATTGCCACGCCGTTGACAGACCCAAGCCCTGGCATTGCGCCGATGAACAGGCCGGCAAAACAGCCGAGGAAAATCATGGCAAGGTTGAGCGGCTCGAAGGACTGTAGAAGCCCTGCGGCAAGCAAGCTAAGTATGGAGTCCATGGAGATTTATCCTATTGTGTCTCTGACGGTTTTAGGGATGGCCTCACGAGAAGATCGCATAACGAAAATCGTCGATATGAAGAAAGATGTTCTCAAAAAACGGCCACCCACGTGGCAGATATTTATTGAGCGCCACTTCGAAGAGCATGTAGATCGCGACAGGCATGGCGATCACAACGGTCATCGTGACGGGCCATTTGTGCTTTCCAATGAACTTTATGTAAAACAACAAGAACAGCATCATCGAAAAGTAGAGGCCGATTACGCTGGTCAAAACCAGTAGAAAGAAAATTGCGGCGACCGTGATTCCAACGATGAAGACGGTTTCTGGGTCGATGTAGGGGTCGTTGTTGCGGGATTCTGCGGTGATGCCTCTCATCCAACGAACCAAGGTCCAGATAGAAGCAAGGGCCATGCCCACAGACAGCCAGAACGGCCACATGCCCGCGCCCGGGCCTCGTCCTTCGATCCAGCCAACAGTGAGATCGTTACTGGTCACGCTCCACATCAGACCAAGAGAGATCAGCAGCGTGCACACTCCCATCATCAATTCAGCCATACGAACAGACATTAAGTATCCTCCACATCCAGACAGCGTTTGGTTTGGTGATTGCCAGGCTCAATCGCCGCATGCCCCGCAGCGAGTGCAAGCGATCTGGCTGACTGGTTAGACTACAGTGTTACCCCGAGCAGGATCGCTCGTGCTCGGGGTAGGTGATGTCAATTACTTGGACGTGATGCTGTCGGCACCAACGGCTTCGATCAGTTCGACGTGCCGCTTGAGCTGTGCATCGTGGAACGCAGACAGCGCGTCACCCGAGATCCATTCGTCGCATGTCAGACCGTCCGACTTGCAATAATCCTGCCACTCTTGCGAGTTGAACAGCTCCTCGAACAGGTCCTGGTACCAGGCGACCGCTTCCGGATCCATTCCGGCCGGACCGCTGATCGAGCGCTGCATGTAGTACTCGATATCAACGCCCAGTTCCTTGGCGGTCGGGACGTCCTCAAAGGGCGCTGAACGCGTTCCATTGAACTGAACCAGAGGCTTGGTATTGCCAGCACGCCAGAACTCCATCTGCTCAGACGGGTTGTTGACGGTCGAGTCAATCTGATTGCCAACCAAGTTTTTGGCCACGGTGCCGCCACCCGGGAACGGAATGTAGATTACGTTGTAACCCAATTCCTTTTCCATCATCGCAGTCAGGATCGAATCTTCCTGGCCAGACCCCGTACCGCCGACCTTCCATGTGCCGCCACTTTCGTTGACGGCCGCAACATAGCTGTCGAGATCTGTGATGTCCTCGCGCTCGCTGTTGACCCACAACAGGAACGTATCCATCGCCATACGGCCGATCGGCGCGAATGTGGTGACGTCAATATCCAGTTCTTCCTGAATGATCGGCGTGGTGTAGAAGCTGTTCAGTGCGACCAGCAGCGTGTGGTTGTCACCCTCTTTGCCCTTGATATAGGACAGGGCTTCAGCGCCCGAACCACCCGGCTTGTTGATTGGGATAAACGGACGCGGGCTCATGTTGTTCTTTTGAATGAGACCCTGAAGCAGCCGTGCGATCTGATCCGCACCACCCCCCGTCCCGGCCATGATGATGAGCTCAACAGGCTTGCGTGGTTGCCATTCAGCAAAGGCTGCAGGGGCCGTAAGGGCCAGTGCCGCGATGCTGGTTGTCAAAGTTTTCAAAATTTTCATGTTCTTCCTCCCTAGAAGTACCGATTGCCAGCCGTTACACGGCCATTTCGTTTCTTGAGAAAGCGCCACCTTCGGTTTGGTTTGCTCCTCCTGGTTTTTGGGTCGAGAGTATCCTCCTTGTTGTTCTATCGTTGTTCTTACGTAAAATCAGTGGACCATCACCACCGGGATCGCCGCCTCGGCAACAATCGTCGCCGAGTTTCCGCCCAGCAGTGACTCGCGCTCGTAGCTGTCGTTGTATGCCCCCATCACCATAAGGTCGGCACCAATTTCGCTACATTTCTTAAGGAGCAGGCGCCCAACATTTCCCTGGCCTGAGAATTCTTCGATTTTGGACGTGACGCCGCGCTGAGCGAGATAATCCTTTAAATCGTCGGCCGTTGCTGCGTGATCGGATTTGCCGCCAGTCAGGATTGTCACCGCCTTGGCGGTTTCAATTAACGGCATTGCCATCCTAACTGCGCGGGATGCTTCGAGCGATCCATTCCAGGCAATGGCAACATGGCGCCCCAGATCCGGCGCAACATCATCGGTGTTGGGACAGACCAAAACCGGACGCCCCGATGAAAACAGGGCAGATTTCAACGTATTAAATCCAAGATCTTCCTCTTTGCTTGGCTTGGCCACACAAATCAGATCGGACAACCGGCCATAGTGGCGCACGGCATCGGCCTGTTTACCCTCGTATTCGTAGAACTTGGTCGTCGGCTTGTTCAGTTCCGGGTCTTGTTCGCTGATGCCATGTTTGGCGGCGTCAGCAGTATATTTCTCATAGACAATGTCCTCGGTCGTGTCGGCATTCTTCTTGGTTGCCTCCTCGATTTGCTTCCGCAGGAAGGATGGAATGACAACGCCAAACGGCATCATGTCTTCGGCCTTTGGATGGCAGTGAACAACCTTGACATGGGCGCCGAAGCGCCTGGCCAGCGTTGCGGCGTGAGCAAATAGCACCGGGCCTTTACCGTCGCCCCGAACCGGCACCATAATGGTATGAAGTGTGCTGCCGCTCATGATCAAAACAACCCGTCTATCAGGCCATCTTCGTTGATGCAGATGGACTCGGCTGAAGGTACACGCGGCAAGCCCGGCATGGTCATGATCTCGCCGCAGACGGCAACGACAAATCCGGCACCGGCAGAAAGACGAACCTCGCGGATCGGCAGGCTGTGCCCGGTGGGCGCGCCGCGCCGGGTGGGATCAGTCGTAAAGGAATACTGCGTCTTGGCCATGCAAACCGGCAGATGCCCGTACCCCTGATTTTCCCACTCCTTCAGCTGGTTGCGGATCTTTGCATCCGCCAACACCTCGTCGGCGCGATAGATCTCTTTGGCGATGGTTTCCATCTTTTCAAACAGCGGCATATCGTCGGGGTAAAGCGGTTTATAGTCCGCCGTACCGCCTTCAACGATCTGAACCACTTTCTTGGCCAATTCCGCAGAGCCCTTCGATCCATCGGCCCAATGCTTGCACAAAATGGCCTCTGACCCCATGCTGGCAACAAAGTCCTTCACCGCCTGAACCTCGGCGTCGGTGTCGGTAACAAAGTGGTTGATCGCCACAACTGACGGGACGCCAAATTTCCTGAGGTTCTCGATATGACGACCGAGATTCGGGCAGCCTTTTTCCACGGCGCTGACGTTTTCCTCGCCCAGGTCCTTCTTGTCGACGCCGCCGTTCATCTTCATCGCCCGCACGGTGGCCACGATGACAACCGCCTCGGGCTTCAGGCCCGCCTTGCGGCACTTGATGTTCATGAACTTCTCGGCGCCCAGATCGGCGCCAAATCCGGCTTCTGTCACGACATAATCGGCCAGTTTCAGGGCAGTAGTGGTTGCGACAACAGAGTTACAGCCATGCGCGATATTGGCGAAAGGCCCGCCATGCACGAAGGCCGGGTTATTTTCCAATGTCTGCACCAGGTTCGGCTGCATCGCTTGCTGCAACAGAACGGTCATGGCACCGTCGGCCTTGATATCACGGGCGTAAACAGGCGTGCGGTCGCGGCGATAGGCCACGATGATATCGCCCAGCCGTTTTTCCAGATCGGCCAGATCAGTGGCCAGACACAGGATCGCCATGACCTCTGAGGCTACGGTGATGTCAAACCCTGCTTCACGCGGGAAGCCATTGGCAACACCGCCCAAGCTACAGACAACTTGGCGCAACGCCCGGTCGTTCATGTCTAAGACGCGACGATAGACAACACGGCGGATGTCGATATCCAGCTCGTTACCCCAATAGATGTGGTTGTCCAGCATCGCCGCCAGAAGGTTGTGCGCGCTGGTGATCGCGTGGAAATCGCCCGTAAAGTGAAGGTTCATTTCCTCCATGGGAACGACCTGAGCATATCCGCCGCCGGCTGCGCCACCCTTCATGCCGAAACACGGACCCAGTGATGCTTCGCGAATGCAGATCGCTGCCTTTTTGCCGATGGCGTTAAGCCCGTCACCCAGACCCACGGTCGTGGTTGTCTTGCCTTCACCAGCAGGCGTCGGATTGATCGCCGTTACCAGAACCAGGTGCCCATTCTTCTTGCCCGAAAGCGAGCGAATGAACTCCTCCGAGACCTTGGCCTTGTCGTGGCCGAAAGGCAGCAAATGCTCATTTGGAATGTCGAGCTTGGCCCCGATCTCCTGGATCGGTTTCTTGTTGGCTGCGCGTGCTATTTCGATGTCTGACATTGTGCTTTCCTATACTTCTCGGGAATTATTTTTGTGCTGGTTAAGTGCCAAACGTGTCGCCGGGTTTGAGCCCGACCGAGGCGGCCCACTCAGAGGCAGGCTGTTTTGCGCCACCCGCCGGGCGGACCCGTTTTACAAGTATGCGCCCGCCGACACATTGAATGGAGATGCCGTCTTCGCTGATCTCGCGAACGCGGCCCGAAATCCCGTCGCCGGGCACAAGCGCGCTGTCGAATATACCAAGCTCGGCGCCGTTGAACGTGGTCCATGCACCCGGGGCCGGGTTGGTGCCGCGGATCAGATTATAGACCTGCCTGACAGGAGCATGCCAATTCACCCGTGCATGATTTTTGTTGCACCGGCGTTCATATGTGGCCTGGCTTTCGTCTGGTACGATCCGCGGAGGTTTGCCGCTGCGAAAGAGGTCACATACCGTCAACACACTATCGACGGCATGCGGATAAATCTTGTTGAAGTAGAGCTGAATGACCGTGTCGTCGGGATCAATAGGGCATTCCCACTGCAAAAGGCTGTCACCTTCATCCAATCCATCCGATGGATAGAACCAGGAATACCCCGACTTGGTCGCCCCCATGATGATCGGCCAGTTCACCGCCGAAGGACCACGATGCAGCGGCAAAAGCGAGGGATGGAAACAGATTGACCCATGGCTCGGCGTGTCACGTGCGGCTTCGGGGACAAACACATTTACAAACGCCATGATCATCAGGTCGGCGTTATGGCTGGCCAATGTATCAAGCGCCGCCTGATCGTCAAAATTCGCAGGCTGATGGACCGGCAGGCCTTTTTCGACCGCGAATTCCTTGATCGGATCGACCGGCTTGCCGTCTTTGTCGGGCTCGCAATAAACCGCGACAACCTCGTCGGTTCCGGCCTCCAGAAGCTTGGCAAGCACGTCCTTACCAAAGGCCTGCTGTCCCATTACTATCAGTCTCATTCTGTCCTCCCATTGACGTGGAGCCATTTTTTCACGGCTACACGGTCAACCTCTTCATTTGCCGCGACCTATTTAGTGACCTGACCAACTGCCCCCGAAGCTATCACACGGGCCAGATCTTCTCCCTCGTATCCAAGCACTTGCTGAAGGATCTCGGTTGTATGTTCTCCCAAAAGCGGCGAGCGGGTCACATCAACCGGGCTGTCTGAAAGTTTGATCGGGCAGCCGACTGTTGTGTACTGACCACGCTCGGGGTGATCGACATCGACGATTGTCCCGGTCGCGCGCAAGCCCTGGTCTTCCATGATTTCCTTGGTCGACAGGATCGGACCAACAGGAATGTCGAGCGGGTTGCAGATATCCATGACCTCGTATTTGGTTTTGGTCATCGTCCAGGCTTCGACCCGCGCAAAAATCTCGTCCAGTTTGCTCAGCCGCTCGGGCGGCGTGGCATAACCTTCCTTGGTCTTCCAGTCGGGTTCACCGATAACATCACAGACCTTCTCCCAAACAGCGGCCTGAGTGATGAAGTAGGTGTAGGCATTCGGATCGGTTTCCCAGCCCTTGCATTTCAGGATACGGCCCGGTTGTCCGCCACCTGAATCGTTTCCCGCGCGGGGTGTCGCATCGCCAAACGGAATCCCGGCACCATATTGCGAATATTCCTTAAGCGGGCCCTTTTCGAGACGCTGCTGATCGCGCAGCTTCACGCGGCAGAGGTTGATAACCCCATCCTGCATCGGCGCCAGAACCTTTTGACCACGCCCCGATTTTTCACGCTGGAACAAGGCCGTCACGATCCCCAGTGCAAGGTGCAGACCGGTACCACTATCGCCGATCTGGGCACCCGTCACGACCGGTGGACCATCCAGAAAGCCGGTTGTCGACGCCGACCCACCAGCACATTGGGCGACGTTTTCATAGACTTTGCAGTCTTCATATTTGCCCGGACCAAACCCTTTGACCGATGCCATGATAATACGCGGGTTGATCTCCTGAATACGCTCCCAGGAAAAGCCCATGCGATCCAGCGCGCCGGGGGCAAAGTTCTCGACCAACACGTCGCATTCTTTCACAAGCCGCGTCAGCACTTCCTTGCCGGTCTCGTTTTTCGAGTTCAGCTCAATCGACCGCTTGTTGTGATTGAGCATCGTAAAATAGAGAGAGTCCGCCCCAGGCACATCGACCAGCTGTTTGCGGGTGGCGTCACCGACACCGGGACGCTCGACTTTGATCACATCGGCCCCGAACCAGGCCAGAAGTTGTGTACATGTCGGTCCAGATTGCACATGCGTGAAATCAAGAATCTTGACGCCTTTCAGAGCTTTCATTTTTATTCCCTGCTTACTTGGGTGGATATTTTAAACGAAGTTTGTTTACTTTTTCGCGGCTGCTTCTCGCGCTTGGGCCACGACGGATTGCGGATTGAGGCTGCCGATATTGCCGCTTTCCTTACCTGCCGCCTCGTCAATAATTGCGTTGATCAGCGTTGGCTTGCGGCTATCGATGGCCTCGAAGATCGCGCGTTTGAGATCATCAGGCGAGGTCGCGTAGACGCCCACACCGCCAAAGGCCTCCATCATCTTCTCATAGCGAGAATCCTTGACGAAAACTGTCGTTGCCGGATCGTCGCCGCCGGAGCGGTTTTCGTCGTCGCCACGGTAAATGCCGTTGTTATTGAAGATCACGACGCAAATCGGAAGGTTGTAGCGACAGATGGTTTCAACCTCCATCCCGCAGAACCCAAAGGCGCTGTCGCCCTCAACGGCCACGACCGGGCAGCCCGTTTCGACAGCCGCGGCAATGGCAGACCCCATGCCGATCCCCATCACACCCCAGGTCCCCACATCCAGCCGCTTGCGCGGCTTGCTCATGTCTACGATTGAGCGGGCAAAATCGAGTGTGTTTGCGCCTTCATTGACCAGAATGGTATCAGGCCGGTCCTCAAAAACCTTTTTCACCACACCAAGAGCCGAATGATAGTTCATCGGGGTGGCATTGCCCTGAAGGCGCGATGCCATCTTTTCGATGTTGCCTTCAACTTTTGCTCGCACCGCACCTGTCCAGTCGGTTGGTGGCTTTTTCCAGTCAGACCCCATCGCGTCGATCAACGCCTGAGCGCAGGACTGGATATCGCCGACCAATGGGGCCGCGATTTCTACGTTGCTGTCCATTTCCTTGGGTTCGATGTCGATCTGTATAAACTTCTTGGAATGCGGCTCGCCCCATTGCTTGCCTTTCCCGTGACTCAGCAACCAGTTCAGGCGGGCGCCGACCATCAGAACCACGTCGGATTCCTTCAATACCAAAGAACGTGCTGCCGAAGAGGATTGCGGATGGTTGTCAGGCAACAGGCCCTTAGCCATCGACATCGGCAGGTAAGGAATGCCGGATTTCTCGACCAGCTCGCGCACCACATCATCCGCCTGCGCATAGGCCGCGCCCTTGCCGAGGATAATCAGAGGTTTTTTGGCCCCCTTGAGCACATCAATCGCACGAGCCACCGCATCGGGTGCGGGCAATTGTGACGGGGCCGGATCAATGACTTTCACCAGAGATTTCTGGCCTTCGATGGCATCCATCGTCTGTCCGAGCAAAGAGCCCGGGATATCAAGATAAACACCGCCTGGCCGCCCCGTGACCGCAGCACGGATCGCTCGTGCGACACCGATCCCGATGTCTTCCGCGTGCAGGATACGGTACGCCGCCTTGCAAAGCGGCTTGGCGATGGCCAGCTGGTCCATCTCTTCGTAGTCACCCTGCATCAGGTCAACGACCTCACGCTCGGATGACCCCGAAATCAGGATCATCGGCCAGCAATTGGTTGTGGCATTGGCCAATGCCGTCAAGCCGTTCAAAAATCCGGGAGCCGATACCGTCATGCAGACCCCGGGCTTCTTGGTCAGAAAACCGGCAGCCCCTGCGGCATAGCCTGCGTGCTGCTCATGGCGGAAGGAAAGAACACGAATTCCCTCACCCTGCGCGTAGCGACCAAGATCGGTGATTGGGATACCCGGAACGTTATAAATCGTGTTGATTTCATTCAACTTTAGTGCATCAATCAAAAGGTGGAACCCATCGGTCAAAGTCTCGATAGCGACCGACTCTTGATCAGCTGATCCCGATAAAACGCTGTCTGCAGGCATTTCTTTCCTCCAATTCCGGTGCGCGCATATTACGTCACGCCGTTTCCGCATTTAATTTCTGAGCGAGTTCAAGCCTCGTCCAGGTTTTCCGAACGTGTTCATGCAAACGCATGGTGTGCTCTCTTACCTTCAACGCAGCCTCATCCGCGTCGCGCGCTTCCAGGGCCTCGATGATTTCAGCGTGATCAACGACCGAGCGATTGATCCGGTCGGCTTCGCCCATCGCCCGCAACCGCACCGCACGCATGTGCAGGAAGAGCCCCTCGGCCATGGATTTGAGAAGCAAGCAGTGCGAGACCTCAAGAATGCGCAGGTGAAACTGAATGTTGTCGTCCGAGTATTCCGAGATTCGGGTCAGAGATAACTTATCATTGTGCTTGGAGGCGATCTTGCGAAGCGATGCGATCTCGGCATCCGAGGCATGCACTGTTGCCATCCGCGCAGCCATGCTCTCCAGCGCCGCCCAGGCCACGATCATCTCCAGAATTTCATCCAGGCTTTTGCGCAGAAGAAACACGCCCTTACGTGGAACCACGGCGACCAGACCTTCGGCCTCAAGCCGCGCGATTGCATCGCGCAGCGGCGTTCTGGAGACCTTGAGTTGATCTGCCAGCGATCGCTCATCCAATCTGAGATCAGCATCGGGACTGTAGATATCCACCGCAGTGATTGCTTCCCGCAACCTTTCGTACACGTGGCCCTTCAGCGTGAGATTCGTCACAATCGGTCGAAGCTTCATGGTTCTCTCCAGTCTGACCGGGGATCGGCGCAAACCCTACTGACTTGTGGTATACCATAGACCAGAGAAATTTTTCAGGCAATTCCCATTAATTAAAACTTTCGCCGCACCTGCATAAAGGGGCAAGGAAAGCTACGGTAACACTGCTGAAAATACTAGAACTTTACGCCCATAGCGGCCCATCATGCGAAATTGGATCACAATCATCGAATTCTATATATATCACTGTTATAGTTACATTTAATTAGGTTTCAGGCGCGTTTTTGGCGCGCTGTGCTTCTTTGAGCACGGCAGATTTCCTCTGCAATGCAGCATTTGAACTATTGTCCGCCAGCGTTAACGCGTTACCGCGATTCGCGAGGTTCCTCACCGCTAAAAACAACCATCTTGATGATGGATAATTCATATGGTATTTGGTATACCACAAAATGAAAAGTATATAATATCACAAGAGAGGAGCCTGTAGTTATGCTCATTCGAGCTGAGGAATCTGTGCTTGTGATCATTGACATGCAGGAGCGTCTCGTTCCCGCCATGCAGGCACCGGCGCGAACAATTCGCAATACACGCACTCTCCTTTCCAGCGCACATGAGCTTGGCATACCTGTGATCATGACTGAACAATATCCCGCCGGCCTCGGACACACCGTGCCCGAACTCACCGGAAGGCCGGATACGATTACCCTCGAAAAGATGCACTTTTCATGCATGGAGGATGAAACCTTTGCCGAAACGCTTGCCAGACTTGGCCGCAAGCAGGTCGTTCTGGCCGGAATGGAGGCGCATATCTGTGTGGTCCAGACAGCCGCCAGCATGATCGAACGGAATTATGATGTGTTTGTGGTATCGGACGCGACGGCGTCGCGAACCCTCGACAGCGAGAAGGCCTGTATCGCAAGGCTCGGCGCCAGTGGGGCAGCTATCGTTACAACCGAGATGGTTGTCTTTGAATGGCTTGGCAAAGCCGGAACGCCAGCCTTCAAAAAGCTGCTCCCGCTCATCAAGTAACAGAAAAAAACTTTCAGCATCCAAGAAATCCAGACTCGGATGCCACATTGCAAACTTTCAGGGAGGATAAAGATGAACATACATGAGTATCAGGCGAAGGCCTTGCTACGCCAATATGGGGCGCCAGTCGGCGACGGGCGTGTTGTTGCAAAGGCAGAAGACGCCAAAACGGCGGCCAGCGCTCTGGATGGCCCTGTCTGGGTGGTCAAGGCTCAGATCCACGCAGGGGGGCGCGGAAAAGGCAAATTCAAAGAGGCCGGGACCAGCGGCAAAGGCGGCGTGCGGATCACCAAATCCGTTGAAGAGGCCGCCGAGGAAGCCAAGCGCATGCTCGGCCGCACCCTTGTGACCAAGCAGACCGGCCCTGCCGGCAAGCAGGTCAACCGGATTTATATCGAAGA
>NZ_FRBN01000016.1 GCF_900142625.1 Roseovarius marisflavi | reverse complement strand
TTCCGGGCAAGTTCGTCTTCATGCCCATCCCGCGCACCTCGACCGGAAAAATCCAGAAATTCGTCCTGCGCGAACAGGCACGCGATCTTGGCGCAAAGTGACATCAGGCAGACGCGCCATGCCCGCACTTTAATCAAGCCGCTCCTAGACCCAGATCTTTGCCGACGGAGGCTTTCTGATCATGTTTCATTCTATCGATCCAAATGGTTATGTCGCAGTTGTCGTTCTGGACGGGTTCTCAACTTTGAGTCTGGGTTCGATAATTGAGCCGTTTTCCCATCTGGCAAGATCGTTTCCAGAGATTGCACCGAGGTTGATCCTTGCTGGGCTGGACGGAAGGTCTGTGCGGTCAAAAAGCGGAGTGACTATCGAATGTGACGAGGACGCAGAGGCCCTGATTGAGCGCCTTGGCCGTGGGCGTACACCTGCGTCGATCATCATTTGCAGCGATACCGAGGCACGTATCGCCGAGAAGAACCGCCTTCTGTCGCTCTTGCGTCTTGCAGGCCGAAATGGCGTGTCAATCTACGGCGTAGGCGCTGCGACCTGGTTAATGGCCGAAACTGGCATCCTCAAAGGCGGCAAGGGCACAGTTCACTGGAAATCGCTTGCGGCTTTCGCGGAACAATACAGTGAAGTCTGTACTGAAGATGCGCTGTTTGTCTCAAATGGCTCGGCGGTAACTTGCGCCGGGGAACTGGCCACTCTCGACATGGTGCTGGATATGATTGGCTCGATTTCGCCGCAGGCGGCGGAGGCCACGGCAAATCAATTGCTGGTTTCGTTACCGCGGCGCGGGAATACCAGCCAACCCGGATCGCAGGCGCATCGCTTGCGGGATGTGCCCCAGATCCTCTCGGATGCGGTGCGGGTGATGGCGTACAACATCGAGTATCCTTTGCAGGCAACTGAGCTTGCTGAGATATGCGGCGTGTCTGTACGCCAGCTTGAGCGGTCGTTTCAAAACCACCTGAGCACATCGCCAATGCAGTATTATACGCAGCTGAGGCTGGAGCACGCGCATAATCTGACGATGCAGACAAACATGACCGTTATCGAGGTGGCTGTGGCCTCGGGGTTTGGCTCTTCCGGGGCACTGACCAAGAATTTCTCACGCAGGTATGGCGAGACGCCGAAGCAACGCAGACAGAATGCACGACGCCTAAGTATTGCTGAGGCGCTTTGAGGGCCTTTCTTTATCGTCATCCAAAAGCTTTGCGGATGCGGGTGGACGGCGCCAATATATAACGTAACCTGTGCCTGACGCAGTTAAGGGAACAAAAATGTATAGCATCCGGTTATTCGCTGTTCGCCACGCCCGCAGTTTTGAATGGATCTACAAATGCGTTGAACGGGTGATGGTTGCCCTTGATCCGCTGTTTTCCCGGATCGGGTACAACAGGGTCGAGCGGCCCGTTGCTCTGATCGAAAAGGGCGTAAAAACCTTGCTGTTCGATTGCAAAATGTGTGGGCAATGCGTTTTGTCGTCTACCGGTATGTCCTGCCCGATGAATTGCCCAAAGCAATTGCGCAACGGCCCCTGCGGCGGGGTGCGCGATGGCGGGTATTGCGAGGTCAAACCCGATATGAAATGCGTCTGGACGTTGGCATGGAACGGGGCCAGCCGCATGAAAGAGGGTAGGGATAAGATACGCGAGGTTCTGCCTCCGGTAGAGCACACACTCAAGGGATCGTCCTCTTGGCTGCGAGTGAGTCGTGAAAAGGCCACGCAAATTCGCCAGAGCCGTGATGCGGCGCGTGCCGCGCTCGCCGAGGCTTTCCCCGAGGCGCGCTTGCAGGAACCGGCGGCGGCCCCTCTGAGCGTTGAGCCGCCCAAGGCCACACAGGCGGAGGGCGAGCAATGATTGATTCTGGCGCGCACGGGGCCGATCTCCTTGCCTATTCCAAGCCACCCGAGGGTCACGTCTCGCACAGCAGGCTGGAGCGGGTGTTGCGCTCGGGCCGCTTTGCTGTAACGGCCGAGCTCAATCCGCCCGACAGCGCTGATGCTGCGGATGTCTTTGAGGCTGCGCAGCCCTTGGGCGAGGTGGCGGATGCGATTAACGCGACCGATGCTTCTGGCGCGAACTGCCACATGTCATCAATCGGGATATGCGCCCTGCTGACGCGCGCAGGCTATTCGCCCGTCTACCAGATCTCCTGCCGCGACCGGAACCGGATCGCGATTCAGGGTGATGTATTGGGAGCGGCGGCCTTGGGTGTGTCCAACGTCTTGTGCCTGACGGGGGATGGTGTGGGCGTCGGGGATCAACCGGGGGCGAAACCGGTCTTCGATTTCGATTCTCTCACGCTTTTGCGCACGATCCGAACCATGCGCGACAAAGGTGTGTTCCTGTCCGGACGCAAGATTACCCGTCCGCCGTTGCTGTTTCTGGGCGCGGCTGAAAATCCTTGCATTCAACCCTATGAGTGGCGGCCTGACCGGCTGATCAAGAAGATTGAGGCGGGCGCCGAGTTCATTCAGACGAATTACATCTTTGACATTCCCTTGTTCGAAAAGTTCATGGCACGGGTGCGCGACGAGGGCGCGGACAAGCGCGTGTTCATCATTGCCGGTGTTGGCCCGCTTGCGTCAGCCAAGGCCGCGCGATGGATGCGCAGCAACGTTCCGGGTATTCACATCCCTGATCATGTTATCGCGCGCATGGAGGGGGCCGCGAACCAATCGGAAGAGGGCAAGAAGATCTGCATTGAGCTCATGCAGCAGTTGCGCGAGATTGAGGGTGTAGCGGGTGTGCACATCATGGCTTATCGCCGCGAGCATCTGGTTTCCAGCATCATCCTGGAATCAGGCGTTCTGTCGGGGCGACGCTCTGCGAAAAGACGGTAAAGGTTGCATTCGTGACAGCCTCGCGGTTGTCCGATATTTTGATCTCTCAGAACGGGCTGGGTCTGTCATGGCTGGATTATGAAGTTTCCTGTTCGTTTGGACGGGTTTGGCGTGACTGAACGACACGTCCGGGGAAATCGAGAATGTCCGATCTACTGTGTATCTGTGATGTGGTCCCTGCGTCCTGAGAGGAGCAAGGACGATAGCGATTACCAGGGAACTGCTGGACGACTTTCTGAAGGGCTGTGCGCGGCCTGAATATCTGCCTGGCGATGCCGGACCAATTTCTGAGCCATGGGGATTGTGCGTTGCGGCTAGAGCCGTCGGTGCGCCGAATGCCGGTTCACAGGGCATTGAGACGCGCGGGCGGGATCACTTTCGCGACCAGATACCGCTACCTGGCATCGCTTTTTACCTTTTCCGTCGGGTTTGGACGCGACACGCTGCGCAGCACTGGCATCCGTGAAGAGGTCCGGATGATCCCAAACCGGCAAGAATGTCAGAAGCCCCCCAACCTCAGGCCCAAGATCGTCTGGACACTGTTTGCGGCCCAGCTTTAGCTTGTCCGGGCAACCGCTGGATAAATAGGTGTCGGTTTGCGATCAAAGCGCCGACCGAAGCGTCTCGGGTTTGCAGGATCCTGGGGGAGAGCGTCGATGAGATCGCGGTGAGCATCACCTGTTTGTGACCTGATCGGCATTGCGTGGGTTAAGAAAGATCGACAGGGCCATCAGGCTGAAGATGAACTCATAGGGTTCCCATTTGGTCATCATCTGCACGCTCAGGATCACGAGTGTTGCTGCAACGGTCATCAGCATGTGGCGGCTCTCGGGCACCGGAACGGCAAGCGCATCGGCGATCCGGCGCACCGCGTCAAGGCGGGTGTAAACAAGCGGCAGCACCAGAAGGTACAGCATGATCATCACCGTAAGGCCGCTGCCGAACACGGTTTTCACCAGTTTGACATCGCCCACCACCAGATTGTGCAGGTTGGTTTCCTGCTGCGCGTTGTGTTGGAGGAAAAATTCGCTCGCCTGCCTGTGAAACAGCCGAAAGCCCCACGAGATTTCCTCGCCGGAGGCGAAAAAGAACAGCAAGCCGTAAAATCCGGTCAAAAGCGCCGCCGTCACCCCGCGCCTGCCCCAGAGAGCAAAGGCATTGCGAAACAGCACCAGAGACGACAGGAACAGGCAAATTGCCGTACCCCATTCCACCGGCCCGTCCTCGGTGGCAAAGCCCAAGCGGAACGGCTCGTGCAATCCGGTGACATAATAAATCACCGTGAAAAGCAGGGTGGCATTGGCCATGCCAAAGAGAAAACTGTCGGCAACGCTAAGGCGCGAGGGCGCGTTCAGGCGGACCATGGGCAACCTCTTTTTGGCTGAAGAGGGTGACAGTCGGCCGGAGCGGGCCATGCGTGCGTCGCAGAATGAAAGGCATGGGCGGTCATGGCTGGCGGGTCTTGTCCGGGTTTTGCGGCAACAGAAAGGTCGAGGTCGCCATGAGCGCGAAGACAAGCTCATAGACCTCCCACTTGCGGGGCACGTCGAGCAGGCCGATGATCACGCTGCCGAGCACGGCAAATCCTGCATGGCGCATCCCCGGCACCGGCGCGGCAAGCCGGTCGGCCAGGGCACGGATAAAGCGCACGCGCGGGTACAACAGCGGAAACACCACCAGATAAAGCAATATCGCAACCGTGAGCGGCCCACCAAATACCGCCTGTGCCAGCCGCAAATCGCCGATCATCAGGTTATGCAGGTTGGTTTCACCCTGATAATTGTTCTGGGTGAAAAATGCACCGCTCTGCCAGCCAAAAATTCGTTGCCCCCAGGATATCTCTTCGCCCGCCGCAAAGACGAACATGGCCGCATAAAGCCCGGTCAGCGCCATCGCCCGCCATTGCCCGCGCTTGCGCAGGCTGAGCGCGTTGCGCGCCAGAACAAGGCCTGCGATCAGCAAGAACAGCGCGGTGGCGTTTTCAACAAGGTGATCCTCGGCGGCAAAGACCCTGTGGAAATAGGTCGGGTCCACCACAGCGATCACCACGCTGGCCGCCAGCGTCGTGGCGATCAGGGCCATAAGCATGCGGTCGATAGTGCCGGGGGTCATCGCCGTGCGTTCCATGCTGCTCAGGCGGCGGGCCAGGTATTGATCGCCTCGATCGCCTCTTCTGCGGTTTCGACAAAGCGGAAAAGCTCGAGATCTTCGGCGCTTATCGTGCCGGCCTCTGAAAGGGCTTCCCAATTGATGATCGAACGCCAGAACTCCTCGCCAAACAGCAGGAAGGGCACCCTGTTCATCCGATCGGTCTGAATAAGGGTCAGCGCCTCGAATGTCTCGTCCAGCGTGCCAAAGCCGCCGGGAAAGACACAGATCGCCTTGGCGCGCATCAGGAAGTGCATCTTGCGGATGGCGAAATAGTGAAAGTTGAAGCACAGGCCCGGCGTGACATACTCATTAGGCGCCTGCTCATGCGGCAGCACGATATTCAGCCCGATGGACGAGCCGCCGGCATCCGCCGCGCCGCGATTGCCGGCCTCCATCACGCCCGGGCCGCCGCCCGTGGCCACCACATATTCGCGCCCGTAGCTGGCCATGGATTTCTCGGTGACCAGCCGGGCGAATTTTCGCGCCTCATCGTAATAGCGCGATAGACCCGCGAGGGTTTTTGTGCGCGCATTGGCCTTGTCGCTCGGCTCGGGAATGCGCGAGCCGCCAAACAGGACGACGGTGCTTTCGATCCCGCGTTCGTTCAGGATCATCTCGGGCTTGAGCAACTCAAGCTGAAGCCGCACCGGGCGCAATTCGTCGCGACACATGAAGTCTTCGTCGGCAAAAGCCAGGCGATAGGCGGGCGCGCGGGTCTGTGCGGTATCCGGCACCTTTTCGGCGGTGTTACGATCAGAGCCGGCATCGCGGAACTGGCTGAGGCGGTCGTCTTTCATCAGGTGAGATCCTTGCTTGGGTCTTTCATTTCAGGCGTATAGGGTTTGCGCGATCAAGGGAAGTGACAGAGGTGTGACGCATGACACGACGGGACGAAATTTCAAAAGCCGTGATGCGGATCAGGCCCCATGTGCGGCGCACACCCGTGGGCGAGATAAACGGCTTTGGCCTGGCCTATCCCATCGAGATGAAACTTGAGCAGATGCAGCACTCCGGCAGCTTCAAGGCGCGCGGGGCGTTCAACACCTTGCTGAGTGCCGAGGTGCCAAAGGCCGGGCTTGTTGCGGCCTCGGGGGGCAATCACGGCGCGGCGGTGGCCTATGGCGCGGCGCGTCTTGGCCATAGGGCGCGGATTTATGTGCCGGACATCGCGGGCCCGGCCAAGATCGGGCTTATCCGCGAGCAGGGCGCCGACCTTGTGGTGGTGCCCGGCGCTTACGGCGAGGCCGCAGAGCGCGCCGCGCTCTATCAGGCCGAAACCGGCGCGATGCAGGTGCACCCTTACGACGCCGAAACCACGGTGATCGGGCAGGCCACGGTAATGGCTGAATGGGAAGAGCAGGGGCTTGTGGCCGATACGGTCCTGATTGCCGTGGGCGGCGGCGGGTTGATTGCCGGCGCCCTGGCCTGGCTTGGAAAAGGGCGCAAGGTGGTCGCGGTCGAGCCGGACACATCCTGCGCGCTGCACGCCGCGCTGACGGCGGGGGCGCCGGTGGATGTCGAGGTGTCGGGCGTGGCGGCCAATGCGCTTGGCGCGCGCCGGATCGGGCAGATTTGTTTCGATCTGGCGCGGGCCGAAGGGATTGAAAGCGTTCTGGTCAGCGATGCGGCCATCACCGAGGCGCAGGTGGCGCTTTGGCGCGAGATGCGGCAACTGGTGGAACCGGCGGGGGCCACGGCCTTGGCGGCGCTGATGTCGGGCGCCTATCGCCCCGCGCCCGGCGAGCGGGTGGCGGTGCTTGTCTGTGGCGGCAATATCGCACCTGATCCTTTTGGCGAGGCTTGAGCCGGGGGAACGTGCGGGATGCGCTCCGCGCGGGAGTATTTATGGAAAGATGAGAGTGCAGGGCGTGTGAAATTTCACTTGATTATTTCACGGAATCGGCGCAGCGTGAAATTAGACGAATTTTTTTCATGAGCGGGCGGCCATGCACCAAAGCGATATCAGGCAGGCGCAAAGCCTTGGGGCCGATCTTCGGGCGCTGCGCAAGGCGCGGGGGCTTACGCTTGTCGATCTGGCTGAAACGCTTGGCCGTTCGGTTGGCTGGCTCAGCCAGGTGGAACGTGATCTTTCCGAACCCTCGATCAGCGACCTGCGCCAGATTGCAGAGGCCCTTGGCGTGCCGATGTCGCTCTTGTTCGGCCATGCAAGCGCGCCGGCCGAAGAGCAGGGATATGTCGTGCGCGCAGGCGCGCGCCGCCCAATGGGATCGGGCGAAGAGGGCTTGATCGAAGAATTGCTGTCGCCCGACCTGACCGACGATTTCGAGGTCATCCACTCAACCTTTCGCCCCCGCTCGAAGATGCAAACCCCGGCAAAGCGCCCGACGCAGGAGGTTGGCTATATCATCTCGGGGCGGCTGGAGCTTGAGATCGCAGGGCGGCGGTTTACGGTCGGCCCGGGCGACAGTTTCCGCTTTCGCGGCGAGCCCTATGCCTGGGCCAATCCTTATGATGAACCGGTTGTGGCGATCTGGGTCATCGCCCCGCCGGTGTATTGAGGGGGCCAAGATGAATTGGGAAAGCTGGACGGTTTTCGCGCTGTTCTGGGCGGTGTTTGTCACCACGCCGGGGCCGAATGCGGTGAATTGCATCACCAACGGTATGACGATCGGGTTTCGCCGCGCCCTTTGGGGGGTGCTGGCGATCCTGACGCAGGCGGTGCTGTTCCTGAGCCTTTCGGCGGCGGGGATCACGGCGCTCATTGTTGCCTCGCCCGAGGCGTTTCATCTGGCCAAACTGGCCGGGGCAGGGGTGCTGATCTATCTCGGGCTTCGCGGCTGGATCATGGCCAGGCGGCCTGTCAGGGCTGACGAGCGCCCGGGCGGATCGGTCTTTTGGCGCGCCTTTGCGATTGCCACGATCAACCCCAAATCGGTGGCCGGATATCTTGCCGCCTTTAGCCAGTTCGTGCAGACAGATGTACCGATCGCAGGCCAGATGTGGGTGATATTCCCCACCGCGCTGACGCTGACCTGTCTGAGCTATGTCACCTACACCGCGCTGGGCACCGGGATTGGCCGGGCCGCACTTGGCGCGGTGTTCAACGTCTGGCTGCGCCGCAGCCTTGCGGCCTGTTTCATCATCTACGGTGTCCTTCTGGGAAGTGCCGCCACACCGGGGAGAGTGTAAATGCACCACGGATCATGCCTCTGCGGAGCGGTCAGCTTTGCCGTGACTGCGGCGCCCCAAGGCCCGTCGGTCTGTCACTGCGGGCAATGCCGCAAGCAATCGGGGCATCTGTGGGCCTCGGCCTATGTGGCCATGGCGGATTTGAGTATTTCCGGAACGGTGAAATGGTATGCGGCGAGCGCGACGGCCAAGCGCGGCTTTTGTCCAAGCTGTGGCTCGTTCCTGTTCTGGAAGGCGCATGCCGAGGACACCATGAGCTTTGCCCTGGGTGCGCTTGATGGCCCCACCGGCATCACGGTCGAGAAGCATATCTTTGTCGCCGACAAGGGCGACTATTACGACATCGCGGACGGCGTGCCGCAAAAAGACTGAGAGGGAGAGACAAATGGCGGATTTTCCAACGACGGCGCGGGTTGTCATCATTGGCGGTGGGGCGGTGGGCACCTCGGCGCTTTATCATCTGGCCAAGGTCGGCTGGAGCGATTGCGTTCTGCTTGAAAAGAACGAGCTGACCGCCGGCAGCACCTGGCATGCGGCGGGCAATGTGCCGACGTTTTCGACCTCGTGGTCGGTGATGAACATGCAGCGCTATTCGACCGAACTTTATGCCCGCCTTGGGGCCGAGGTCGATTATCCGATGAATTACCACCAGTCCGGATCGATCCGCCTTGCGCATTCAAAGGAGCGGATGCAGGAGTTTGAGCGCGCCAAGGGCATGGGTCTTTATCAGGGCATGGACCTGGAGATCATGGCCGCCGACGAGATCAAGGCGCGCTATCCCTTTATCGAGACCCACGATTTGCAGGGCGCCCTCTATGATCCCAATGATGGCGACATCGACCCCGCCCAGCTGACGCAGGCATTGGCCAAGGGCGCGCGCGACATGGGGGCGCAAATCCTGCGCTTTACGCCCGCCACCGGCGTTCGGCGCGAAAAGGGCGAATGGGTGGTCGAGACCGAAAAGGGCGAGATCCGCTGTGAATACGTGGTTAATGCCGCGGGCTATTACGCGCAGCGCGTCGGCGAATGGTTCAAGCCTTACGGCGGGCGCACCGTGCCGATGATGGTGATGAGCCATCAATACATGCTGACCGATGAAATCCCCGAGCTTGAGGCCTGGAGCCGCGAGGCCGGTCACAAGCTTCCACTGCTGCGCGATGTGGACAGCTCTTATTATCTGCGCCAGGAAAAATACGGTCTTAACCTTGGTCCTTACGAGCGGAACTGCAAGGCCCATTGGGTACAGCCAAGTGATCCGATGCCCGAGGATTTCAGCTTTCAGCTTTACCCTGACGATCTGGAGCGGCTGGAATGGTATATCGAGGATGCCATGGCACGCGTGCCTTTGCTCGGCACAGGCGGCGTCAACAAGGTGATCAACGGGCCTATTCCTTACGCGCCTGATGGGATGCCTCTGCTTGGGCCGATGCCGGGGGTTCCGAATGCCTTCGAGGCCTGCGTTTTCACTTTTGGCATCGCTCAGGGCGGCGGGGCCGGCAAGGTGCTGGCCGAGTGGATCACCGAAGGCCAGACCGAGTGGGATATGTGGAGCTGTGACCCGCGCCGCTATACCGATTATACCGACGCTGATTACTGCATCCAGAAGGGGATGGAGGTTTACGGCCACGAATATGCCATGCATTTCCCCTGGCACGAATGGCCCGCTGGCCGTGACAAGAAGCTCTCGCCGGTGCATGCGCGCGTCAAGGAGTTGGGCGGCGTGATGGGCGCCTATAACGGCTGGGAGCGGGCGAATTGGTTTGCCAAACCCGGCGATGATACCTCCGAGGAAAGCACCCATACTTGGAACCGCGAGGGGCCCTGGTCGGCGCGCATTCGCGAAGAATGCGAGGCGGTGCGCGACGGCTGTGGCGTGCTTGATCTGCCCGGCTTTACGAGGCTTTGGATCGAGGGGACTGGCGCCGACGACTGGCTGCGCGGCTTTGTGACTGGTGGCTTGCCGCGCGTCGGGCGGATGAACCTTGTCTATGTGGCCGACACGCGCGGTCGGGTTCTGACCGAGTTTTCCTGCATCCGCCTCGCCGAGGATAGTTTCGTTCTGATCACTGCCGCCACGGCGCAATGGCATGACGGCGAATTGGTGCGCAACGCCTTGCCCGAGGGGCTGAGCCTGCGCGAAACGACCACCGAGCGCGACGCGCTTTTGGTGGCCGGACCGATGTCACGCGACATTCTGAGCGGTTTGACTGATGCAGACCTTGGCGCGCCCTGGCTGAGCCATCAGCATTGCATGGTGGCCGGGCAAAAGGCGTTTCTGGTCAGGGTCAGTTTCACCGGCGAACTTGGCTGGGAAGTGCATGCCGAAAATGCCGCGATCCCGGCGATTTATGACGCCCTGCTTGGGGCGGGCGCAAAACCCTTCGGGATGTATGCGCTCAATTCCCTGCGCATGGAAAAAGGCTATCGCGCGTGGAAAGGCGACCTCAGCACCGATTATTCGATGCTGGAGGCCGGGCTTGAACGCTTTGTGAAATTCGACAAACCACAGGAGTTCAACGGCAAGGCGGCGCTTCTGGCCGAGAAACAGGCGGGCCGCAAAAAGGCCTTTGTCACGCTGATCGTTGACGCCAAAGAGGCCGACGCGCCCTATATGTCGACGCTCTGGCATGACGGCGCAATTGTCGGCGAAACCACCAGCGGCGCCTGGGGATATCGGGTGAATGCCTCTGTGGCCTTGGGAATGATCCGTGCCGATCTCGCTGTGCCGGGCACCGAGATCGAGGTGGAAATCTATGGCGAACGCTGCCGCGCCGTGGTGCAGGCCGACGCGCCGCTCTGGGATCCGGAAAACGCGCGGCTCAGGGCATGACTGTGCCCGCCACCATGTCTGGCGTGACCCTGACCCGCCACGGCGGGCCAGAGGCGCTGGACTGGCGCGACGACTTGCCGGTGCCGGTGCCGGTGCCGGGGGCGGGGCAGGTTTTGGTCAAGGTGCTGGCGGCGGGGGTCAATAATACCGATATCAACACCCGCGTCGGCTGGTACGCGCCCGAGGTGACCGGCGCCACCCGCGAGACCGGCGATGAGGTCGAGGCTGGTGGTTGGTCCGGGGCGCTCAACTTTCCGCTGATACAAGGCGGTGATCTCTGTGGACGTGTTGTGGCCGTTGGCCCGGATGTGCGTGAATTCAAACCCGGCCAGCGGGTGACCTGTCCGATCAACCAGCCGCGCCCCACGGCGGAAAACCCCTTTGGCTTCATCGCTTTGGGGTCGGAGTATGACGGTGCTTTTGCCGAATACTGTCTGGTCTTCGCGCGTGATCTTTACGACGTGACGGGCTCGCCGCTGAGCGATGTCGAAATCGCCGCCATCCCCTGCGCCTTTGGTACCGCTGCGGGGCTATTGCACCGCGCGGGGCTTGCGCCCGGCATGGAGGTGCTGATTACCGGCGCCTCGGGCGGGGTCGGTCTGGCGGCCGTGCAACTCGCGGCGAAAATGGGCGCAGAGGTGACCGGCATCGCCTCAGCGGCCAAGGCCGACACGGTTCGCTCTCAGGGGGCCACGGCGGTGATCGAGCGCGGCGCGGCGCTGCCTGAAAACCGGTTCGATTGCGTGATCGACGTGGTCGCGGGCGATATCTGGCCCGCGCTGATCGAGGCACTCAAACCTGGCGGGCATTACGCCGTGGCGGGGGCGATCGGCGGCCCGATGGTGACGGCCGACCTGCGCCGCATCTACCTGCGCGACATCACGATCCACGGCTGTACCTTTCAACCGCCCACCGTCTTTGCCGACCTGATGGCCCGCGTCAATGCCGGTCAGCTTCGCCCTTTGATATCAAAGACTTATCCGATGACCGAGATCAGGGAGGCGCAGGCCGATTTTCAGAGCAAACGCTATGCCGGCAAGCTGGTTCTGCTGCCCCCCAAGGAGGTATCCGATGCCACTGAATGACACCGCCAAGGCGCTGATCGCCCGCTTTCCACTCGGTTTCGTGGCCACGGTCACGCCCGAGGGCTGGCCCGCAGTCTCGCCCAAGGGCACCTTTCTGGTGCTGGACGACGACACCATCGGCTTTGGTGAAATCCGCTCGCCGGGGACGATGCGCAATCTGGCACAGCTGGCACAGACCGAGGTGAATTTCATCGACCAGTGGACGCGCAAGGGCATCCGGGTGCGCGGCACCACACGGGTCGTTACGCCGGGGGGCGAATTTGACGCGCTTATCGGCAAATGGCGCGCGGTCTGGGGTGATTTGGCGGAGCGGATAAATGCGCTGGTCCTGATCCGCGCAGAGCATGTAAAGCCAATGACGACACCGCCCTATGACGACGGGGTAAGCGAGGCCGACATGATCGCGCTCTACAAACAGAAATTCTCGGAGATTTACCCATGACCGCAATCACCCTTCTGGACGGCTCTATCGGACAGGAACTCGTCAAACGCTCAGGCGACCGGGCGACACCGCTCTGGTCGACGCAGGTGATGATCGAACACCCCGGTCTGGTGCGCGAAGTGCATGACAATTACTTTGCCGTCGGCGCCAGCGTCGCTACGACCAATACCTATGCGGTGCTGCGCGACCGGCTGGCGCGGGTTGGCCTGCAAGACAAGGTCGGCGAGCTGATGGATGCCGCGATCACCGCCGCCTGCGCGGCGCGCGACGCCCATGGCAGTGGCCGTGTCGCGGGTGCGCTTGGGCCGCTCATTGCCTCTTACCGCCCGGACATCTGCCCCCCCGCCGAACAAGCCGCAGTGCTCTACGCCGAGCCGGTGCAGATGCTGGCCGGGCGGGTCGATCTCTTGCTGATTGAAACGATGTCCTCTGTCGATCAGGCCGAAGGTGCTTTGCGCGCGGCTATGGGCCAGGGCGTGCCGGTCTGGCTTGCGGTGTCGGTTATGGACGAGGACGGCACCCGCCTGCGCTCGGGCGAGCCGCTTGGCGATCTTGCCCCGGTGGTGGCGCGTCATGCGCCGGATGCGGTGCTGATCAACTGCACCCGCCCCGAGGCGGTTGCCCCCGGCCTCGAGATCATCGCGGGCTTGGGCAAACCTTTCGGCGCCTATTCCAACGGCTTCACCCGTATCACCGATGGCTTCCTGCAAGACGCCCCGACCGTCGATGCCCTCGAACAGCGGGTCGACATGCCCCCCGCCGCCTACGCCGATATCGCCATGGGCTGGCTTGATCAGGGGGCCACGATCCTGGGTGGCTGCTGCGAGATTGGCCCCGATCACATCGCCGAACTGGCGCGACGCATCACCGGGGCGGGCCACACGATTGTCTGACCTGCGCCCTTCTTCTTGGCCCAAATACTCAAGCGCGAGGGGCGCAGCCCCTCGCGCCGGTCGGACGCGTCAGCATCCGATACCCAGACACTCCAGAACGCGAGGCTGATTATGAATGACATTCCCCAAAAGGCCCGTGTGGTCATTATCGGTGGCGGCGTGGTGGGCTGTTCGGTGGCCTATCACCTGACCAAGCTGGGCTGGCAGGATGTTGTCCTGCTGGAACGCAAACAGTTGACCTCGGGCACCACGTGGCACGCGGCCGGCCTGATCGCACAGCTGCGCGCGACGGCGAACATGACCCGGCTGGCGAAGTACAGTCAGGAACTCTACGGCGCGCTGGAAGAGGAAACCGGCGTCGCCACCGGCTTCAAGCGGGTCGGCTCGATCACCGTTGCCCTGACCGAAGAGCGGCGCGAGGAAATCTTTCGCTCCGCCGCCATGGCCCGCGCCTTTGGTGTCTATGTCGAAGAGATCACCCCCGCCGAGGTCAAGGCGAAATACCCCCATCTCAACACCGATGACGTGGTGGCCGGGGTCTATCTCGACAAGGATGGCCAGGGCGACCCGGCCAATATCGCGCTCGCTCTGGCCAAGGGCGCGCGGATGCGTGGCGCCCTGATCAAGGAGCGTGTCAAGGTCACCGGGCTTGCGCGCAAGGGCCGCCGGGTGACCGGCGTAGACTGGGCTGCGGAAGACGGCAACGCGGGCCATATCGAGGCGGACATGATCGTCAATTGCGCGGGCATGTGGGGCCACGAAGTGGGGCGCATGGCAGGCATCAACGTGCCGCTTCAGGCCTGCGAGCATTTTTATATCGTCAGCGAACCGATTGCCGGCCTGACCCAATTGCCGGTCCTGCGGGTGCCCGATGAATGTGCCTATTACAAGGAAGACGCGGGCAAGATGATGCTTGGCGCCTTCGAGCCGAACGCCAAACCCTGGGGCATGGCGGGCATTCCCGACAGCTTTGAATTCGATCAGCTGCCCGAGGATTTCGACCACTTCGAGCCGATCCTGGAATGGGCCGTCAATCGCATGCCGATGCTGGGCGAGGCGGGGATTCACACGTTCTTCAACGGCCCCGAAAGCTTTACCCCCGACGATGCCTATCACCTTGGCCTCGCGCCCGAGATGGATAACGTCTGGGTCGCGGCCGGGTTCAACTCGATCGGCATCCAATCGGCGGGCGGCGCGGGCATGGCGCTTGCCCAATGGATGGAGGATGGCGCGAAACCCTTTGATCTTGGCGATGTCGATATTTCCCGGATGCAGCCCTTTCAGGGCAACAAGCGCTATCTCTTTGAACGCTCAAAAGAAACGCTGGGGCTGCTTTATGCCGATCACTTCCCTTATCGCCAGAAGGCCACAGCGCGCGGTGTGCGGCGCACGCCGTTTCACGCCCAGCTTCTGGATCATGGCGCGGTGATGGGCGAGCTTGCGGGATGGGAGCGCGCCAACTGGTTCGCCAATCCCGGTCAGGAGCGCGAGTACGCCTATTCCTGGAAGCGCCAGAACTGGTTTGACAACGCCGCCGCCGAGCACCGCGCGATCCGCACCGGGGTGGGGATGTATGACATGTCGTCTTTCGGCAAGCTGCGGGTTGAGGGGCGCGACGCGGAAGGATTTCTCAACCATGTCTGCGGCGCCGAGATGTCGGTGCCGGTGGGGCGGATTGTCTATACCCAATTCCTGAATGCGCGCGGCGGGATCGAGGCCGATGTGACCGTGACCCGGCTCACGGAAACCGCCTATCTTGTGGTCACCCCGGCGGCCACGCGGCTGGCGGACGAAACATGGCTGCGCCGTCATCTTGGCGAGCGCGCGGTGGTGATCACCGACGTTACGGCGGGCGAGGGCGTTTTGGCGGTGATGGGGCCCAGGGCGCGCGATCTGCTCGCGTCGGTGTCGCCCAATGATTTCAGCAATGCCACCAACCCCTTTGGCACCGCACAGGACATCGAGCTTGGCCTCGGCCTCGCGCGGGTGCACCGGGTGTCTTATGTGGGCGAGCTTGGCTGGGAAATCTACGTCAGCGCCGACATGGCCGCGCATGCCTTTGAAACGCTTTACGAGGCCGGGCAGGATCATGGTGTCAGGCTCTGCGGCATGCATATGATGGACAGTTGCAGGATCGAAAAAGGCTTTCGCCATTTCGGCCATGACATCACCTGCGAGGATCATGTGCTTGAGGCCGGGCTTGGCTTTGCGGTCAAGACCGACAAGCCCGATTTCATTGGCCGAGACGCAGTGTTGCGCAAGCGCGAGAGCGGGCTTGATCGCCGCCTTGTGCAATTCCGCCTGAGCGACCCCGACCCGATGCTTTACCACAACGAGCCGGTGTTGCGCGATGGTCGGATCGTCGGCTTTCTCAGCTCTGGTGCCTATGGCCATCACCTTGGCGGGGCTATGGGGCTTGGCTATGTGCCCTGCGCGGGCGAAAGCGCGGCGGATGTGCTGGCGTCAAGCTACGAGATTGACGTGGCGGGCACACGGGTGCGCGCCGAGGCCAGCCTCAAGCCGATGTATGACCCCAAATCCGAGCGCGTGAAGGTCTGAGCCGCAGGCCGGAGCGCTCAGGGAAAAGGCAAGATGCCTCCGGCGGGAGTATTTTGAGAAAGATGAAAGGGGCGATGCAGGGTGCGTATTTGTGAGCAGTTGCATTGATCCTGTTCCGGCTTGCGCATATAGCCGGGACAACCTGTTTGTGAAACCCGAGGATCAGATCATGTCGAACGCACAACTCGAAACTGCCATCGAAGCCGCCTGGGAGGCGCGCGACACCATCACCCCGAGCACCGGCGGCGAAACCCGCGAGGCCATCGAGGCCACGCTGAACGCGCTCGATAGTGGCACGCTGCGCGTCGCCGAGCGCCAGGCAAGTGGCAACTGGCATGTCAATCAATGGGCCAAGAAGGCCGTTCTGCTTGGCTTCCGCATCAAGGATATGGAGCAGCATGACAACGGCCCGCAGGGCGGCGGCTGGTGGGACAAGGTCGACAGCAAGTTCAAGGGCTGGGGCGACAACCAGTGGAAAACGGCCGGCTTTCGTGCCGTTCCGAACTGTATCGTGCGCAAATCGGCCTTTATCGCGCCGGGCGTGGTGCTGATGCCGTCCTTTGTGAACCTCGGCGCCTATGTGGATGAGGGCACCATGGTGGATACATGGGCCACTGTCGGCTCTTGCGCGCAGATCGGCAAGAACGTGCACCTGTCGGGCGGCGTCGGTATCGGCGGCGTGCTTGAACCGATGCAGGCGGGGCCGACGATCATCGAGGACAACTGTTTTATCGGCGCGCGCTCCGAGGTGGTCGAGGGCTGTATCGTGCGCGAAGGTTCGGTTCTGGGCATGGGCGTGTTCATCGGCAAGTCGACCAAGATCGTCGATCGCGAAACCGGCGAAGTCAGCTATGGCGAAGTCCCGGCAGGCTCGGTCGTGGTGGCCGGCTCGATGCCGAGCAAGAACGGTATCAACCTCTATTGCGCCGTGATCGTCAAGAGGGTCGATGCGCAGACCCGCTCGAAAACCTCGATCAACGAGCTGTTGCGCGACTGAAGCCTTCAGGATTTTCGCGAACCAAAGCGCCCCTTTCATGAGGGGCGTTTTTTTGTGACGGGGCGTTTGCCCAAATCGGGCGGGGCTGATAAATCTCAAGTCCGGGGGCAAACGATGTGATTTGCTGGCTCTGACAGAGGGGGAAATCAATGCATGCGCTAAAAGCGGCGACCGCGGTTCTGATGCTGCTGTCCTGGCCTGCACAGGCCGAGCCTGTTTCCTGCGACGGCTCTGACGTCACGGTGTATGGCGCACGCCCGCAAGACGCGCAGCTTGTCTGCGCGGCAGTGGCACGGGCAAAACAGACGTTTGAAAGCTGCAATGTTCCGCCGATCACGCGGCCCCTGCGCATCGACATTGTCGAGACCCTGAAGGCCAATTGCTTTGGGCAATATCATTGCGGCGAAGACTGGATCGAGCTGTTGTCGCCCTCTGCAATGCAGGCAAAGCATTTGCCCGGAAGTATTTACGCAGATCTGCCCGATGACGCCTTTTTCCAGAGCATCCTCGTGCATGAGCTGACCCATGCGGCGATCAAGGATGTGCCATGCCCGTTCGACAATTGCCTGATTGCGAATGAATACCTGGCCTATGTCATGCAGATCAGGTCACTGTCCCCCGAGGCGCAGCTTCAGTTTCTACAAGGGGCCGATCTTGACCGCAAAATCTCGCGGGACGAGTTGAACCAGATGATATATTTCATGGCGCCCGACATCTTTGCGCGCAAATCCTGGCTGCATTTTACGCAGCGCGAAGATCCCTGCGGATTTGTCGGCCAGATCGTTGAGGGGACTGTCTTGCTGGATTATGAGCGGTTCGAATGATCGCGCGCCGCAGGGCTTAACCGGCGGCTTTCTGCGGCTTGTCGCCGACCGGGCCACCGGCCTTTTTCCAGCCTGAAAATCCATCCTCGACATGGGTGACGTTTTGCAATCCCATCTCTTGTGCGGTGCGCGCCGACAACGCCGAGCGCCAGCCAGAGGCGCAGTAGAACACAAACTGGTTGCCCGTTTGGAACTGTGGCTTGGCATAGGGGCTCTCGGGGTCGATCCAGAATTCAAGCATGCCACGCGGACAGTGAAAGGCGCCGGGGATCATGCCCTCGCGCTCAAGTTCGCGCGGATCGCGCAGGTCGACGAATGTCACCCCGCTTTGACCGTGGAGGTCAAGCAGTTCGGTTGCGGGGCCGTGATTTACCAGCTTGTTGGCCTCGGCCACCATATCCTTGATGCGTTTCATTTGGGCAGTCCTTTTGTCAGTCCGCTTTGGCACAGGGTATGTGCCAGAGCGCGGATTGGAAAGACCGGACCGCTGTGGACCATAGGTCTGGCTTTACGCTGAACGATTTGGGGGGCGGCCTGCGTGCTTTGGCTTGTCAAAAGGCGTGGGGCGGGGTACGGCGGGCGGATGAGCAAAGAGCAAAAACCATCGCGCCAGCAAGTCTATACCCTGTTGGTTGAAATCGGCCGCAAAGAGGGCGACGGCCTGCCTGACAAGGCGACCGGGGCGGCGCTTATGGTCTATGCCAGTGGCGTGGACGAGGCCGAGGCGGTGCGCGAAACGGTGGCGATCCTGAAACAGGCCGATACCGCGCCGCTTGATGTGTCGGGCTATGGCACGCTGGCCGAGCGCGAAGAAGAAGGCCACGACATCACCGACGAAGAACGCCACCTGATGCAGCGCGCCCGCGATGAAAACGCGGTTATCGTCGCCCAGGTCACCCCGTTCTTCGACTAGCAGGCGGCAGGTCAAGGGTCTTGCGGCACTCATCCTGTCACGGACGCAGATGGATTTGGCGAACCGTCACGCTGGTCTTGTGACGGTCCGCCAGTGCGCCCCGTACGCCCTGTGCCGACGGGGTCGTCAGGCAAGGGCGCGGGCCATCAGATCAGCACCTCAGACAAGGCGATGAACAGGGGAATACTGAAGATCGCAACGGGAGTGCCCAATCCGGTCGAGGTGCCCACATAGGCCGATGGATTGGCCTCTGGCAGAGCGCCGCGCAAAGTGGGTGGCCCTGAGATATCAGAGCTGGAAGCGGCCATCACCGCCAGCAAAACGACCCCGCCCGCCGAAAATCCGGTCAGCTCATGGGCAATAAGGCCAACGCCGAACCCCAAAAGGCCATGGATAAGGGGCGCGATCATTCCATAGAGAATATAGGCATGCGCCACTTTGCGAAGCTCTGCAAAGCGGCTCCAGGCTTCCATGCCCATGATCAACATCAGGATCGACAGCAACCCCCGAAACAGCGGCTCGTAAAAGCTTTTGTAAACGCTGTCAGGCTCCGCCAGCACACCAAGCGCGAGGCCGGCAAGCAAGGCCGAGATGGCCGGGCTGCGGAAGGTATCGACCAGGATGCCGCGCACGAGACTTGCGTTATCCGTATCCTCGCAGGGTGCCGCCCCGGTCCGGGGGCCACCGGCGGCAAGGGTGCCATCGCTGTTGATGGAAACCTCGGGCGCGGCACGGCGCGCGGAAGAGAGTTTTGCCATGACGATGGCCGTCACAAGTGCCGCGATATCCATGAAGGGATAAAGCGCCCCGATAAAGCCCTCATAGGCGATCCCGCCATCGTCGAGAATTGCCATGCCAGCGGCAAGGGTCGAAGCCGAAACCGCACCGAACAGACCGGCCGTGGCAAGGCCATCTACCGTCGAGACGCCCCGTAAGCGTGCAAGCGTGCGACTTCCAAGCAGAACGATGGCAATGCCCACGATCGCAGCCCCGAGTGCAGGCACGACCAAGGACATCAGATCGGCGTCGCGGATCGAGATGCCCGCGCTCATGCCGACCTTTAGCAAAAGTACAATGACGATGAACTTGTAGACGGGATCGGGGATCTCGAATTTGCTGCCAAGCGCAGCCAGCAGCATCCCCGCGATCAGAAAGGCGAGGGTCGGCTTTTGTAGCTGCTCGAAAACGGTGCTGCTGATCGTCAGAATACTATCCATGGTCGGGCTCCTTTTGGATGTAGCCGACGACCTACGGAACTTGGGTTAAATATAAAAATATATCTTTTATGAATTTTCGTTCTATAAAAAAGAATGAATTCACGCCTGAACTATCATCACCTGCGGTATTTCCGCGAAGTCGCGCTTGAGGGCCATCTGGGCCGCGCCGCTGAACGCCTTAACGTGGCACAATCGGCTTTGTCGGTTCAGATCAAGCAGCTTGAGGACCGGCTTGGCTTTGCCCTGTTCGATCGCGTCGGGCGCACCCTTGTGTTGACAGAGGCGGGCCGTATTGCTCTCGATCACGCGGACCGGATATTCGAGACAGGTGACGAGTTGCTTGCAACGCTTCAGCAAAACAGCACCCGTCAGCCGCCGCTGCGGATCGGGGCCCTTTCAACGCTGTCGCGCAACTTTCAGCTTCAGTTTCTGCGCCCGCTTCTGACGTCCGGTGCCACCACCTTTTGGCTGAAGTCGGGCAATATCACGATGCTGTTGGATGATCTGGAAAGTCTGGCGCTTGACGTGGTTTTGACCACTCAGGTGCCGGATAACGGGTCGGCCACCGTTTTCGCGGCACAGCGGATTTCAGAACAGCCGGTTGGCATCCACGGCAGGCCGCAACAGCTTGGACACGCCAGCCTGAGGGGCCTTCTTGAGAGCGAGCCTTTGATCCTGCCCACCGAAAGCGTCATTCGCAGAGGCTTTGAAAACCTTGTCGCGAACCTGGGGATTCAGCCGCGCGTGGTTGCGAATGTTGACGATATGGCGATGGTCCGCCTGCTCGCAAGAGAGGGCGTCGGTCTGGCCATTGCGCCGACCGTCGTGGTCGCGGACGAAATTGCCAGCGGCCTGCTCGCAACGGCGTCCTTCGATCTGGGTATCTCAGAGCCGTTTTTTGCCGTGACATTGCCCCGCAAATTCCCCCACCCGGCCCTGGGTGGTTTGCTTCAGGGGCAATCCGGATAGGCGAACGAATGCGCTATGCAGCCCGGTTGAGGGCCAGCGTGATCGCCTCGAAGGGTTTGAGAACCGGCCAGATCGGCTTGGGGTGTTCAGGCAGACGCGCACGGTCACAGCCCGACAGGATACTCGCGCCAAAGAGCTCAGGATTGCGCCGCAACCGGCCGATATAAAGGCTCTCGGTCGAGGTGCCGGCGGCGATGATCGCCTCATGTCCCGGCAACAACAGGTGGTGATAGGTCACCACGTCAGGGGAGTCGGCGTAAAGCGCCGAGAACCCGTTCACAAGGTGGCGCGCGGGCACAAGAACCGCCTCCGAGCCGAACAGGTATTCCACCTCTGATCCGCGGATCACCAGCCGCTGTTGCGGGGCCACGACGATATCGCGGCGCAGGCCGAAATAGGGCGCCCGCAGGCGCACTGGGCGAAAGCTTCCGAAGGCGGGCACGCTGCGGCTTACGTTTTGCAGCACCGGCACGATCTGCCCGTCATCCGTATCCACGCAATCCCCGCGCCGAAGCTCGCTCGCCGCTATAAACCCGGTTGGCGTGCAAACCGGCACATTGGCACTGAGGCCCGGCATCGGGCCGATCGGCTCGATCTGGTCCGAGATGGCGATAAAGATCACATCCGGGTCAAGCTGACGCTGGCGCGGGTCGGTGATGGTGGTGTGCAGATCCGCAAGCGGCATCGGGTGCGGCGGCGGCAGGGAAATCGCATGCACCCGGTCATTTTCGGGCCGCTCAAGCGACAGCCGCCCCCATTTCGCAGGCGCATCCCAGCAATAGGTCAGCCGCAGCGTATCAGTGCGGTCTCCAGGTTGATAGGGCAGGGTGGCGTGACGCACATCCCCGGCCTGAGTCTCAACAAGGACGATGCCGCCATCGGGCAGCGCCTGAAGCGAGAAACTTCCGCTCCAGGGGTGACTGCGGCTAAAGGCGAGCAGGGTCTGAACCTGTCCGATCGAGGACAGGCGCGTTTCAATCATCAGGGTGCCGCGCGGCATCAGCGCGCATTCATCCGGCTGCGTGGCATCCGGCCTGTGCCCGCCAATCGCGTCAAGCCCGCCAAGGGCAAAGCGACCTTCGGTCTGATCAGAGATGCCGATCCACCCCATCCTAGGCCGCGCGCCCCTGTGCCATCAAAAGCCGCGCCTCATAGCGTTTCAGGGTGCGCCGTGCCGCCCCGCTATAGCCCTGGCCGGTTTCGGGGTCGATCTCTGGGAAGAGGGTGCAGATTTCACGCACGATATCGGCCTCGAAACTGTGGTTGACCTGCGGCCCCGGCAGAAAGCTTTCGGTCGCGAGGCCCTCGGAGAACACCACCGGATGGCGGGCTGACAGGATACGGATATAATCGACCGTGCCGGGTGCCGACACGAGACCCTCGCTCTCGTCAGACAAAAGCTCTGCACGGTTGTCGCGGATCAAAACCCGGTGCAGCGGCGACAACGGCCATTCACGGTGGCTGCCGAAAGCGTCGGCGGCGATCCGTATCGGCGCAAACTCACCCTGCGCCGCCACCCTGCGCTGACCGATCCAGCGCAGCGGCTGGGCCCCGTCATCCTGCGTTATCATCAAGCCACCGCGCGCCTGCGTTTCAGCCGCGACCTCGCCGCCCGGCGTAAGGACTAGGGTGTCGGCAATGAAACAGGGCACGGAGTCGACGGTGACGATACCGACGTCGGTCTCGCCGGTGCTGCTTTGCACGTCACAGGTACAGTCGAACACCTCGGTGTCGCCGTCGCCCACGCCAAGCCGCACAGGGCTGCCATTGATCCAAACGCCGACGAAATCCAGAAAAGCGACGGTGGCGTATTCGGAGTGCTCCTCTGACAAAAAGGCGAATTGCACCGCCTCACCACCGGGCGCAATGGTGTCGCTGTTGGTATAGATGTCCGAGGATTCCTGGTCGCCGGAATAGGACGCGCTGATCACCTGAGCGCCATCGCCAAAGATGGTCTCGGCCATCTCGGTCGCGCCGCGATCAATCGGAATTTCTACGCCTGAAACCATCTTTGCCTCGACCCATTGTCAGAGGCAGCGCAATGAATAAACCAACCTTGGGGGTGCCCCCGTCGGTCTTGACTTGCAAAGACGCGTTGTGATGTGCCTATCGGCGCCTTGCTGCTCGTATCGGGGCCGGTATTGTCCTTTGCGGATCTGCTGGCCCTGGTTTGTTTTGCCCTGCCTCGGGTGTCTTTTTATTAGGTACCGGATATCAAAATAAATCGTTCTTGTTAAGGTTTAATCTGTTTTACCCGAGGTATCTTTGGATGTGTGATCGCGCGCGAGGTTTGCGCTTGGGCCGAATCCGCGCTAGGCCGCTTGAAACCACGCTGGAACCAGGATGAGACTCCGATGCCGCATAGCCCTGTCGATCCCGTAAACCTGACCGCCGATCTGGTGCGCTGCGCCTCGGTGACGCCCGAGGAAGGCGGCGCTCTGACTCTGCTCGAAGGTGTGTTGAGCGAGGCGGGTTTTGCTTGTACCCGGATTGATCGCGGCGGGGTCTGCAACCTCTTTGCCCGCTGGGGCGACAAGGGTGCGACGCGCGCCTTTGGCTTTAACGGGCATACCGATGTGGTGCCCGTAGGCGACGCCGAGGCCTGGAGCGTGCCGCCCTTTGGTGCGGTGCAAAAGGACGGCTGGCTTTGGGGGCGTGGCGCCACCGATATGAAATCGGGCGTCGCGGCCTTTGTCGCGGCTGCGGTCGATTTCGTGCGCACGACGCCACCCGAGGGCGCCGTGATCATCACCATCACCGGCGATGAAGAGGGCGACGCTGTCGATGGCACCGTGGCGATCCTTGACTGGATGGAGCGCGAGGGCGAGGCGATGCGCGTCTGCCTTGTGGGCGAGCCGACCTGCCCCGAGCGCCTTGGCGACATGATCAAGATCGGGCGGCGCGGATCGCTTTCGGCCTGGTTCACCCTCACCGGAGTGCAGGGGCATGCGGCCTATCCGCATCGCGCGAAAAATCCGTTGCCTGCGATGGCGCGGCTGATGGACCGGCTGGCCAGTCACGAGCTTGACCAGGGCACCGAGCATTTTGATGCCTCGACCCTCGCGGTTGTGACCATCGACACCGGCAACCCGGCGACCAACGTGATCCCGGCCACGTGCCGCGCAACCGTGAACCTCCGCTTTAACGATGCCCATGACAGCGCGTCTCTGATCGACTGGTTGCAGGGCGAGCTTGACCGCGTTGCGCAAGAATTCGAAGTGGCCGGCGAGATGACGGTCAAAGTCTCGGGCGAGAGCTTTATCACCCCGCCGGGGGAGTTGTCCGATCTGGTTGCCAGGGCTGTCGAGGCCGAAACCGGGCGCGTGCCGGAGCTTTCGACCACCGGCGGCACCTCTGATGCGCGGTTTGTCAAAAGCCATTGCCCGGTCGTGGAGTTCGGCCTCGTCGGGCAGAACATGCATCAGGTCGATGAACGTGCAGAAGTGGCGCAAATTCATGCGCTCAAGGCGATTTATGGCCGTATCCTTCGCGATTATTTCGCCTGATCATGCGCGGCCAGCTGATTGTCATGCTCAAAGAGCCGCGCCCCGGCCGGGTAAAGACCCGGCTTGGGCGCGATATGGGCATGGTCGGTGCGGCCTGGTGGTTTCGCCATCAGGTGACGCGGCTTTTGCGCGAGATCGACGATCCCCGCTGGCAGGTGACACTGGCCGTCAGCCCCGATGCGCAGGGCCTGCAAAGCCGGGTCTGGCCCGCGCGCTTTGCCCGCGTGGCGCAGGGCGCGGGCGATCTTGGCGACCGGATGGGGCGGGTCATGCGCTCGCGCCCGCCGGGGCCGGTCTGTATCATCGGAGGCGATATTCCGGGGATCAGGGCGGCGCATATCGCGCGCGCCTTTACGGCGCTTGGTCGTAATGAGGCGGTGTTTGGCCCGGCGCCTGATGGCGGGTATTGGCTTGTCGGGCTCAAGCGGGTGCAGGTGCCCGCAACGCTGTTTCAGGGGGTGCGCTGGTCAAGCGAGCACGCCCTTGCCGACACCATCCAGAGCCTTGGTGGCGCGAGGGTGGCGCTTGTGGATCGCTTGCGCGATGTCGATACCATCGCGGATCTGGGGGCGGCGCGTCGCGCCCTTGCCTTCGCGCCTCGCGAGGTCGGCCGAGAGGCCGGAAGAGCGGTTTTCCCGGATGACGGCGGGCTTGCTTCGTGCTAGGGCACCCTCATGAGCCAATTGCCAGATAAAAAAGAAATCCTGCAATGGATTTCGGATAACCCGACCCTCACCTCGAAGCGCGATATTGCCAAGGCTTTTGGCATCAAGGGCGCGGCGCGGATTGACCTTAAACGCATCCTCAAGGAGCTTGCCGACGAGGGCCATCTTGAAAAGCGCCGCAAGACTTATAGCGACCCCGACCGTCTGCCGCCGGTAAGTGTGCTTCAGGTTCAGGGCCAGACCGGCGATGGCGAGCTTTTGGCCAAGCCGATGGAATGGCAGGGCAAAGGCGTCGAGCCGGTTGTTCTCTTGATTCCGCGCGCCAGTGATCCGGCTCTCGGCGAAGGCGACCGCATTCTGGCCCGTCTGCAAGAGGTCAAGGGCGAGGCGCATCATTACGAGGCCCGCCTGATCCGGCGCATCGGCACCAACCCGCACAAGGTCTTGGGGGTTTTCCGCCAAGGCTCGGATTCCGCCCGGATCGTGCCGATCGACAAGGGCGATGGCAAGGAGTGGCTGGTGGCCAACGACGCTACGGGCGGTGCCAAGGATGGCGAGTTGGTCGAGGCCGAGCAGGCCGGGCCTGCCGGGCGCATGGGGCTGCCGCGCGCCCGCGTGGTGGCGCGTCTTGGCGATCCTTCGGCACCCAAGGCGGTGTCGCTGATTGCCATTCACCAGCACGGCATTCCCGATGATTTCCCCGACGAGGTGATCGCCGAGGCCGACGCGATGACGCCTGCCGGTCTTGGCGCGCGCAAGGACATGCGTGACATGCCCCTGATCACCATCGACCCGGCCGATGCGCGCGATCACGATGACGCGTGTTGGGCGCATGCCGATGACGACCCCAAGAACGACGGCGGGCATGTGATCTGGGTCGCGATTGCCGATGTGGCGCATTACGTGCGCCCCGGCACCGCGCTTGATGCCGAGGCCCGCAAGCGCGGCAATTCAAGCTATTTCCCCGACCGCGTGGTGCCGATGTTGCCGGATCGTTTGTCCGGCGATCTGTGCAGCCTGCATGAGGGCGTGCCGCGCGCCTGTATCGCCGTGCGCATACAGATCAACGCCCAGGGCGACAAGATCGGCCACCGCTTTGAGCGTGGCCTGATGCGCTCGGTCGCCTCGCTGACCTATCAGCAGGTGCAGGCCGCCATGGATGGCGCGCCAGATGATCAATGCGCCCCCCTGATGGAAGAGGTGATCAAGCCGCTTTACGCGGCGCATGACGCCCTCAAGAAGGCCCGCCACCGGCGCCAGCCGCTTGATCTTGAGCTGCCCGAACGCAAGGTGGTGCTGAGCGACGAGGGCAAGGTTCTGTCGGTCAATTTCACCGAGCGGCTCGAGGCGCATAAACTGATCGAAGAGTTCATGGTGCTGGCCAACGTGGCCGCCGCCGAGGCGCTGATTTCGCGCAAATCGCCGCTGCTCTTCCGGGTCCACGAAGAACCCGCGCCCGAAAAGCTTGAATCCCTGCGCGATGTGGCCGAGGCGGCGGGGCTTGTGCTTGCCAAGGGGCAGGTCCTCAAGACCGCGCATCTCAACGCGCTTTTGCATGCCGCGCGCGACACCGATCATGCCGAGGTGATCAACATGTCGACCCTGCGCTCGATGACGCAGGCCTATTACGGGCCGCAGAATTTCGGGCATTTCGGCCTTGCGCTTCAGGCCTATGCGCATTTCACCTCGCCGATCCGGCGCTATGCCGACCTTGTGGTGCACCGCGCGCTGATCTCGGCGCATGGCTGGGGCGATGACGGGCTAAGCCACGAGGAAGAGGCCCGCCTTGACGCTACCGGCCAGCATATTTCCGAAACCGAGCGGCGCTCGATGGTGGCCGAGCGTGATACCAATGACCGCTATCTCGCGGCCTTTTTGTCAGAGCGCTTGGGCGAGGAATTCACTGGCCGTATCAGCGGCGTGGCCAAGTTCGGCGTCTTCGTGCGGCTTGATGAGACCGGGGCCGACGGCCTTATTCCGGTGCGCAGTCTGGGGCGCGAATTTTTCCACTTTGACCGCGAGGCGGGCACCTTGATGGGCTCTGACACCGGTCTTACGATCGGGCTTGGTCAGCGGGTGTCCGTCAAACTTTCCGAGGCGGCGCCGGTCACCGGCGGGATCGCGCTTGAACTGATCAGCATCGAGGGGAACACCGTGCCGCGCGGCCCAAGGGGCGCTAGGGGCGGCGCGCGCGGCAAGACGGGGCATCGCAAACTGGGCAGCGCCAAACGCAAGGCGGCCAAGGTGAAACGCAAAACGGCACGCGGCCAGCGGTAGATTGCCCAAATCATGGCAACGGTTTGCCCGCGTCCTGCAAGATTGCTTTTGATTCGGCGACAATCACGCTATGATTAACTAAAGCCGAATTCAAAAAAGGGCTAGGGCATGCAGGCGTCGATCGTTGGACTTACAAGCGTTTTCCTGATGGTCAGCACCGCTTTGGCGGGCGCTGTCGAGGTGTCGTTAAGACCGCAAATGCGCCCCGGATCAGGGGTGATCGCCGCTGCGGCGGTGATGTCGATCGACGTGCCGATCCGATCCTTGCGACCCCAGATGCGGCCCAACGACCTTGCCGCTGGCGAGGCGCGGATCATTCCGGCAAGCGCCAACAAGGCGTTTGACCGCTGGATTTCAGGGTTTCGGGGCCGCGCGGCACAGCAAGGCATTCGCACAGCCGTTTTTGACCGCGCCTTTCGCGGCGTGCAATATAACACCTCGGTCATTCAGAAAGACCGCAACCAGTCGGAATTCAAAAGTCAAATCTGGGATTACCTTGACAGCGCCGCCTCGCCGGTGCGGGTCAAGAACGGGCAGGCGGCCCTGCGCAAGCATCGCCGCACTTTGACACGGATCGAACAGAAATATGGCGTTGAAAAAGAGGTCGTCGCGGCCGTCTGGGGCCTTGAAAGCACCTACGGCGAGCGGCTCGGGAACATACCGCTTATCGAGGCGCTTGCAACGCTGTCCTTTGACGGGAGGCGCGGGAAATTCTTTGAAAGCCAGCTGATCGCCGCCCTCAAGATCTTGCAGGCCGGGGATGTAAGCCCCGCCGACATGAAGGGCTCCTGGGCCGGGGCAATGGGGCATACCCAGTTTATCCCGACCTCTTACCTGGCCTATGCGGTTGATTTCACCGGCGATGGCAAGCGCGATATCTGGTCGGATGACCCAAGCGATGCGCTTGCCTCGACCGCCGCCTATCTCAAGCGGTTCGGCTGGACCAAGGGCCAGCCCTGGGGGGTTGAGGTGCGCCTGCCGCGCGGGTTCAATCATTCCGCGGCGAGCCGGAGGAATATGAAGTCACCGGCGCAATGGGCGGCGCAGGGGGTTGTCGGCCTTGATGGCAAGCCGGTGCCGAATTATGGCAAGGCCTCGATCCTCTTGCCTGCGGGTGCGCAGGGCGCGGCCTTTATGATCTTCAATAATTTCGCGGTGATCGAGCGCTATAACAAGGCCGATGCCTATGTGATCGGGGTCGGGCATCTGTCGGATCGTCTGAAAGGCGGGCCGGAAATTCAGGCCAGCTGGCCGCGCGGGTACAAGCCGCTGTCGTTTGATCAGAGAATGGAAATGCAGCGGCGCCTGCAGCGCAAGGGCTTTGGCATCGAAAAGATCGACGGGATCATCGGCCCCAATACGGTTGAGGCGATCCGCAGCTTTCAGGAAACGGTCGGGGCGACGCCGGATGGCTTTCCGTCGCAAGAGCTTTTGGCGCTGTTGAAGCGGTCCTGAGGCGGGCAGGGCCGAGCCACCCGCCGGGGCCAGAGGTTGAGGTCAGGGCTGAGTTGAGTATTTTTGGAAAGATGAAAGCGGTTAGTCGCTAAAGCCCAAGACCTGTGCGAGGGCCGCAAGGGCGTCGGGCAAGAGGCTTTCGGGGTCATGCCGGGCTAGTGGCACGCCCTGTGCCGCGAGCGCGTCGCCATACCCCAAGGCACCCCCGTCAGGGGCGATGAGGGCCACGCTCTGACCGAGCCAATAGGGCCGCGCGGCGGCAAGCTCGGCACCGAGAAGGTGCCCGCTCAGGGCGCCCGGAGTGCCGGTGACCTGCGCGCTGCGCAGATGGGCGGCCAGACGTTCAGGGCGGCTTAGACTATCGGAAATCGCGGCGCTGTCGGGTGGCATCGTGGCGCCAAGGGCCGAGGCCAGCGTCGGGGTCAGAAAGCTTTGACAGCTCACGGCCTCATCTGCGCTCAGGTGGACCCAATGGCTTAGGGTGTCGCAGAGAACGCAAACGACCCCATCCCAATTTGGGTGACGCGCGGCAAAGCCCAGCAGGATAAGCCGCACCCAGCCGTCGATCACATCCGCAGGGTGATCCTGCGTCAGCCCGGCAAGGCCGGGGCCGTGGCCGGGCAAAAGCGGGCAGGGCAGGGTGTCGGGCCGCCCCTCGCCAATTCGGTAGAGCCGCTGTGTGGCGCCAAACCCGGCAAGGGCCGCCGCCTCATCCGCGCCGGAGCTTTGATGCGTCACCCTGGGGCCGGACAGGGCAAAGGCCCGGTGGCGCTGGCCGTCATGGCCGATAACGGCCCAATCGGTCATCGGGTCTGTTGCATCTGGCGCATGAGGCCGGACATGTCATAGCCCGCCGCCGAGGTTGCCTTGACGATCTCATCCGCGCCCAGATCGTCAAAACTCGTCATGCTCCAGAGCATGGTGCAGCGCGTGCCGCTTCGGCAATAGGCGAGGATCGGTTTGGGCAGCTCATCAAGAGCCGCGCGAAACGCCGCAAGATCGGCCTCTGACAGCATGCCGGAGACAATCGGCACCGAGCGCACGGCAAGGCCCGCCGCCTGTGCCACTTCGGCCACCGCATCATAGGCGCATTGGCCGAATTCCTCGCCATCGGGCCGGTTGCACAGGATCGAGCGAAACCCGGCCGCGGCGATCGCGGCCACATCCTCGCATTCGATTTGCGGGGAGACAGAGAAATCATCGGTGATCTTGCGCAGGTCCATCGGGCCCTCCTTGCCGCTGTTTTGCCCAGCATATGCGCGTAAATGCCACCAAGTTCAATGGGCCGAGCGCGCGCTGTGCCGTAGGCGGCTGCGGGTGAGATGCCTGGGGTGTGGTCTGTGAGATGCGAAGATTTTTGCATTTATCACCGAATTACGGGGAATTTTGGGGCGATTGGGTCGAGAATATCAAGATTTCGGGAAAAATAAAAAAGGAACCTCTGGTAGAGTAACATATCGGGTCCCGCCAAGAGGGCCCGTTTTTCAAGGAAGAGGGAGAACCCAACATGTCTGGAAAATTCGTCGTCGGCTACGACGGCAGCGAGTCGTCGCAGCGCGCGCTTGAGTTTGCGGTGGACCGCTCGCAAGCGCAGGGCGGGACGATTGTTCTGGCTCACGTGCTGGAATGGTCGCCATATTCGTTTCTGACGCCAAACGAGCTTGAAGAGCGTCATAAGCGCCGCGAAGAAGAGCTTCACCGTGCGGAAACAGCGATCATGACGACCGTCGTAAAAGACCTGCGCGACAAGGGTGTGACGGTCGAGACCGTGATCAAATACGGTAATATCCCGGAACTTCTGGCGAAGATCGCAAAGGATTGCGGTGCGATCCAGATCGTGATCGGGCGCAGCGGCCATTCCAATCTTGGCGCGCGGGTGTTCGGGTCGGTTGCCGGGGCGCTTGTTCAGTCGGCGCCGGTGCCATGCACCATTGTTCCATAAATAAAAATTCGGACAGGGATGAATCATATGCATCGAAAGAATTTCCATGCGGCAATCGCCGCAGCCGGGCTATTGATGGCCAGCGCGCCGGCTTATGCGCAATCGGTTGACGAAAAGGTCAATCAGATCTTCGCCAGCTCGACGGGCTGGTTTGTGAATCTTATCTTCTCGAACTTTCCGGGCACCTCCTTTCCGTGGATCGTGGCCTGGCTTGTGGTTGGCGCGACGGTGTTCACGCTCTACTTTGGCTTTGTCCAGTTTCGCGCCATCGGGCATTCGATCGCTCTTGTGAAAGGCGATTACTCCGATCCCGATGATGCCGGCGAGGTCAGCCACTTTCAGGCGCTTGCGACCGCGCTTTCGGGCACGGTGGGTCTTGGCAACATCGCCGGTGTGGCGGTTGCCGTAAGCATCGGCGGGCCGGGGGCGACGTTCTGGATGATCCTTGCGGGTCTGATGGGCATGGCGTCAAAATTCACCGAATGTACGCTTGGCGTGAAATACCGCAATGAATATCCCGATGGCCGGGTGTCGGGTGGTCCGATGTATTACCTGACCAAGGGCTTTGCCGAGCGCGGTCTTCCGGGGGGCAAGGTACTTGCGGTCCTGTTCTCGATCTTCTGTATTCTGGGCGCACTTGGTGGGGGCAACATGTTCCAGGCCAACCAGGCGCATCAGCAGATTTCGGGCATCGTGGGCGCGTATCCGGGGTGGATCACCGGCATCATCTTTGCCGTTGTGGTCTTTGCCGTGATCGTCGGTGGCCTCAAGTCCATCGCGCGGGTCACCGAAAAGGTCGTGCCGTTCATGGGCATCCTTTACGTTGGTACCGCTTTGATCATCATCCTGATGAATGCGGATCAAATTGGTTGGGCCTTTGGCCAGATCTTTGCCGGCGCCTTTACCGGGCTTGGCGTTGCCGGCGGTATGGTTGGCGCGCTGATCCAGGGGTTCAAGCGGGCGGCCTTCTCGAACGAGGCCGGCGTTGGTTCGGCGGCAATTGCGCACTCTGCGGTTCGTACCAAAGAGCCGATCACCGAGGGCTATGTGTCGCTTCTTGAGCCGTTCATCGACACCGTTGTGATCTGTACCATGACGGCGCTTGTGATCATCATCACCGGTCAGCTGGTGGCGGGCCCGGATGGCAATTACCTGCTGAATGAGGCAGGTACGGCGATTCAGACCGTTGGCGGCACCTCGGGTGTTGGCCTGACCTCGGCGGCCTTTGGCAGCGCAATCAGCTGGTTCCCCTTCGTTCTGGCGATTGCGGTGGTTCTGTTTGCCTTCTCGACCATGATCAGCTGGTCCTATTATGGCCTCAAGGCCTGGACCTATCTGTTCGGCGAAGGTGAGACGACAGAGCTGGTGTTCAAGGTGATCTTCTGCGTCTTCGTGGTGATCGGTGCGGCGGCCAATCTTGGGCCGGTGATCGACTTCTCGGATGCGGCGATCTTTGCGATGGCGGTGGTCAATATCATCGGGCTGTATGCCCTGATGCCGATCGTCAAGCGCGAGCTGAACAGCTATGTCAGCCGTTTGAAATCGGGTGAGATCAAGAAGTTCGAGTAACCATTGGGTCGACCTTTGGATTTGAGCAATAGGAAAGGGCCGGTGCGTGATGCACCGGCCCTTTTTATGTGAATCGCAAGGCGGGGCTCAGAGGGGCCTCGTAGGGTGGGTGAAACCCACGCGCTCCGACATCCGCCCCCGCATCAATTGATCGTGCTCTCAATGCCCTCGGGCTTGCCCACCACCACGAATGTAAGCTTGGCCGGATCCAGAAGATCGCGCGCGACGCGGTTCACATCCGCAAGCGTGACGGCGTTCACCTTGTCGTTGCGGGTGGTGATGTAATCGGTCGGCAGGCCTTCCATCTGCATCCCCACGGCGATATCGGCAATCGGGCCGTTGCCCTCGAACCGAAGCGGATAGGCCCCCGTCAGATAGGTCTTGGCATCCTGCAACTCGGCCTCGGTGACGCCCTCTTCGCGGATCTTGGCCCATTCATCGCGAATGACCGACATGGCCTCGGCGACGCGGTCATTGGCCGAGGCCACAGACCCCATCCAGAGCGCGGCACCGTCCTTGTCCAACAGGTAGGAATAAACCCCATAGGTCAGCCCGCGTTTTTCGCGCACCTCGTTCATCAGCCGACTTTCAAACGACCCGCCCCCAAGGATGTGATTCAGCAGATAGGCAGCAAAGAAATCGGGATGCTCGCGATCAATGCCCGGCTGGGCAAAGGCGGCGATGGATTGCGGCGTGTCAAAGTCGACAACCTTGACCCCACCGGGCAGGTTAAGCGTGGCCTCGCCCGCGAGCGGCGCGCCAGTGGCGGGCAGATCGCCCAGCAGGTCGTCAAGCAGCGCCGACAGCTCATCGCCGGTGATATCGCCCACCGCGCTGATATAAAGCCGGTCGCGGGCCATGGCCGCGCGCTGTGCGGCAAGGATATCCTCGCGGGTCAGCGCCGCGACACTTTCAAGCGTGCCGTTAAGCGAGGTTGCATAGGGGTGATCGCCGTACACCAATGCGTCAAACGACATCCCCACAAGATCGCGCGGGTTTTTCTGGCTTGATTGAATGATCGAGGTGATCTGCGCGCGCACCCGTTCAATCGCATCGGGGTCAAAGCGGGTCTCAAGCAGGCTCGCGCGCAAAAGTGCCATCGCCTCGTCGCGGTTCTCGGTCAGAAAACGGGCCGAGATGCTGATGGTGTCATCGCTCACGCCATAGCTGAAATTGGCGGCAAGAGATTCGGTCGCGCGGGCGAAGCCCTGCGCATCCAGATTTCCGGCGCCTTCTTCAAGCAGCCCGACCATAAGGTTCGTCGCGCCGCGTTTGCCCGGCGCATCCAGTGATCCGCCCCCGCGAAAGCGAAGCTCAAGCGCCACGAAGGGAATCGAATGATCCTCGACCAGCCAGGCCTCGAGCCCGCCGGGGGTTGTCAGCTCCTGCACTTCGACCCCGGCCCGTGCGGGCAGGGCGGCGAGAAGCATCACAAAGCCAAGAACAAGGCGGATCATTGCGTCACCTCCGGTGCCATAAGCCATCCGGTGACGGATGTGTTGCGATCAAAGACCTTGCGAGCAGCGGCCATGATATCGTCCTCTGTGGTATTTTGCAGAATCTCGGGCCAGGCCTGAACATCGGCGATGTTCAACCCCTGGGCCAGGGCGCGGCCATAGCGATTGGCAAGCCCGCCGGCATCGTCGCGCGCATAGATTTCCGAGGCGCGCACCTGCATCTTGATCCGCTCAAGCTGATCGGCATCGATGCCGGTTTCAAGGAAGGTGGTCAAAACGTCATCCATCGCCGCCTCGGCCTGGTCAAGGGTCACACCCGCCGCGGGCACGACCACAAGGCTAAAGGTGGTGTCATCCAGCGAAAGCCCCGAATAATATACCCCGGTCTGAACCGCGATACGGCTGTCAAACTGAAGTTTCTGGGTCAGCACGGAGGTGCTTCCGCCGCCAAGGATTTCGGCCAGAAGGGTAAGCGCGGCCGCCTCTTCCTGTGCGCCGCTGTCGCGTTCCGGCGCAATATAAGAGCGGCTCACATAGGGTTGTGCCACCCGGTCGTCGCGAAAGGTCATGCGCCGTTCGGCCATCTGGCGCGGTTCTTGGGGGCGCACCCGCTCGGGCAGGTCGGGATTGGCCGGGATCGGGCCATAATAGGTCTCGGCGAGCTGGCGCACATCCTCGGGGGTAACATCGCCTGCTACCACCAGAATGGCATTATTGGGCGCGTAAAAGGTGCGATAATAGGCAAGCGTATCCTCAAGCCCCAGATCATGCATTTCATGCTGCCAGCCAATGATCGGCACGCCGTAGCGGTGGTTGAGATACTGCACCGCATTCTTTTGCTCGCGAAACAGGGCCGAGGGATTGTTTTCCACCCGTTGATTGCGTTCCTCGATGATCACGTCACGCTCGGTGGCGATGTCGCCTTCTCCCAGTTGCAGATTGACCATCCGGTCGCTTTCCATCCGCATCATCAATTCAAGGCGATCGGCCGCGATGCGCTGATAATAGGCGGTGTAATCATAGCTGGTAAAGGCGTTGTCAGAGCCGCCATTGCGCGCCACGGTGGCCGAAAACTCGCCCGGCTCCATCGTCTCGGTGCCTTTGAACAACAGATGCTCCAGAAAATGCGCCACGCCCGAGGCGCCCGGCGGTTCATCCGCTGATCCGGCGCGATACCAGACCATCTGCGTGACGACCGGCGCGCGATGATCTTCGATCACCACCACCTCCAGTCCGTTTTCAAGGGCAAAACTCGTCACCTGATCCTCGGCCAAGGCGGGCGCAAGGGGGGCGATTGCAAGTAGAAAACTGGCAAAAAGGCTACGCATATAGTGTCTCCGGTCCATGCTGGGCGTCTGACAATAGATACGCTTTAGCTGTGATGTTTCAAGCATCCTGACGGGATCGTCAGCGCCCCGGGGAGTTTATTTCGGGGGCGGCGGGCTTGACGGGGTAACCGTGCCATTGCGGCGCAGGCGGCGCTCTTCGGCGTAGGCATCAAGCCACTGGCGCTTATAGGCGTTGGTATAATCATCCTTCGGCCCAAGGCGCAGGATGTTCACGCGGCCATGGCGGCGGCGTATCTCACTGTCTTCTTCGGAGAGGGTCTGGCGGATATTTGCCGTGGCCCCATAGCGAGTGGCGTGATTGACCAGGGCACCATCCCGGGCGCTCGGCGCACCGGCCGTCAGTGCGGCGGGGTTGCCACCAAGGGCTGCAACGCCATCGGCCAGCGGGTTCTGATCGGTGCGGTTGGCGCCACCCGGGGTGGGGCTTGGCAGGCTGGCGTAATCTTCGGGTGCCTGCAAGGGCTTGCCCGGCATGATCGAAAATTCGTCCGGCCCGTTGCCGGTATGGCGAATACGGGTCAACGTCACATCATCGCGACCGCCGCAGCCCGCAAGCACGGTTGCCACAAGAAGCGCCAAAACTGTTTTATGCGGCATCGCCATCGCCACTCTCCTGCAACTTTCGATCAGCCTTATCGCATAGCTGCGCCAAGGTCACGAGGGGTTTTTCCCTGAAGGCAACAGTACCATGCCAAAAGCGCCGATGAAAACCGCGATATCGGCGATATTGAAGGCAAACGGATTGTCGATGCCACAGCACGACACGTTGATGAAATCCGCCACCGCGCCATAGATCAGCCGGTCAATCACATTGCCAACCGCCCCGCCGACCAGAAGACCGGCGGCGATTTTCTGCAAGCGGCCTGCCGGGTCGGTATGGACCCACCACAAGACCGCCCCCGAAATCACCAGGGCCACCGCGATCAAAACCCATCGCGTCAGCGGGTTATCCCCCGCCATCAGGCCGAAATTGATCCCGTAATTCCACGCCATGCGCAGGTTGAAGAACGGCGGCCACACGTCAATCGCACCCAGCTGGCGCAGGTTCAGGCTATGGACAACAAGGTACTTGCTGGCCTGATCAAGCAGGAAAACCCAAAACCCGGTCCAAAAGACGATGCGCATGGCGGGGCCCCTAGTGACGGAAATGGCGCATGCCGGTCAACACCATGGCAAGACCCGCTTCGTCGGCCGCGGCAATCACCTCGTCATCGCGCATCGAGCCACCGGGATGGATCACGGCGGTCGCCCCGGCCTCTGCGGCGGTCAAAAGGCCATCGGCAAAGGGAAAGAACGCATCCGAAGCCACGACACTGCCCTTGGTCAGCGGCGCGGGCAGGCCAAGCGCCTCGGCCATGTCCTGCGCCTTGCGCGCGGCAATGCGGCAACTGTCAACGCGGCTCATCTGGCCGGCGCCCACGCCGACGGTGGCGCCATCCTTGACGTAAACGATGGCATTGGATTTCACGTGCTTGGCGACTTTCCAGGCAAACAGCATATCCGCCATTTCCTGATCGCTCGGCGCGCGCTTGGTGACGACCTTAAGGTCATCCGCCGTGATATGCCCGTTGTCCTTGTCCTGCACAAGATACCCGCCCGAGACCTGCCTCCAGGTCCGTGCCGCCTGTCGCGGATCGGCCAGACCATCGGTGATCAAGAGCCGCAGGTTCTTCTTCTTGGCAAAAATACTCATAGCATCGGCATCGGCCCCGGGCGCGATCACCACCTCTGTGAAAATCTGGCTGATCTCCTCGGCGGTGGCCCCGTCAAGCGGCTGGTTGAGGGCGATAATCCCGCCAAAGGCCGAGGTGCGGTCACAATCAAACGCGCGGCCATAGGCCTGCGTCAGGGTCTCGCCGCGCGCCACGCCGCAGGGATTGGCATGTTTGATGATCGCACAGGCCGGGCCCGCTTCGGGGGCGAATTCACTGACCAGCTCGAACGCCGCATCGGTGTCGTTGATGTTGTTATAGCTCAGTTCCTTGCCCTGGATCTGGGTCGCGGTGGCAACACCGGGGCGCAGGCTGCCATCGGTATAGAATGCCGCTGCCTGATGCGGGTTCTCGCCATAGCGCAGGGTCTGCGCCAGCTTTCCGGCCACGGCGCGACGGCGCGGCGCGGCCTCGGCCAGGGCATCGGCCATCCAGGTCGACACGGCGGCGTCATAGGCCCCGGTGCGCGCATAGGCGGTCAGCGCCAGACGCTGGCGGAAGCCATAGGAGGTCTGCCCGTCATGGGCCTCAAGTTCTGCCAGAAGCGGCGCGTAATCCTCGACATCAACCACGACGTTGACAAAACCGTGGTTCTTGGCCGCCGCGCGGATCATCGCGGGCCCGCCAATGTCGATGTTCTCGATGCAGGTCTCGTAATCAGCGCCCCTGGCGACGGTTTCCTCGAACGGATAGAGGTTCACCACCAGCAGATCAATTGCGCTAATGCCGTGCTCCTGCATCGCCGCGGTGTGATTGTCATTGTCGCGCAGCGCCAACAGGCCGCCATGCACCATCGGGTGCAGGGTCTTGACCCGGCCATCCATCATCTCGGGAAAGCCGGTCACCTCGGCCACATCGCGCACCGCGAGGCCCGCCTCGCGCAGGGTCTTGGCGCTTCCGCCAGTGGACAAGAGTTCGATCCCGCGCGCCGCAAGGGCACGTCCAAGATCGACCAGTCCGGTCTTGTCGGAAACAGAAAGAAGGGCGCGGGTGACGGGCGCGAGATCGGTCATGATAGGGCAGTCCTGCGTTTGGCTTTTGCTACGTTAGTCGTCAGTCGCGGGCTCAAGCGCATCTTCTGTCAGATCGCGGATACCAATCGGGGTGTCCTGCGCCTTGGCCAGTGACCATCTAATAGGGGTCGCATACTCCATCGCGCGGCCAGAGAGAACGATCTGTTTGGTCGCACGCGGTTTGAGGCGCGTTTTTTCAAGATACACACTGGGTTGCAAGGACAAAGCGGCCCGTCCGTCATTGCGGAAGATCCATATTTCTCCGCTGCGCAACGCAAGCGAGACCGCCGCGCCCCCCATATCGACCGAGGCGTCGACATCCGGGTGCAAATGAAAGCGGATATCAAAATCGATGCCATGCAGGCGGACCTGATCCATAGCCTGATCAAACCGGCGCCGGTCGCTGGTCGCGACCGCCAAAAGCATGTCCTCACCGGCAAGACCGCGCCCGTCGGTGGTAAGCTCAAGCCGCCGCACATGGGTAAGGCCATGACTGCGCAGATAGCCGTCATGCGCGCCCTCGAACCGCACCCCGTCCGGGGCCTTCGAGAGTTCAACCGGCACCTTGCGCGGCGCCTCGATAAGCCAGTCGCTATGGCGTGGATCATTGCTGAGCCGCGCGCTTGACCCGGCCGCAAGCACAAGGGTGGAATGCGACGGCGTGGCGCGCCCGGCGCGCCGCCATTCGGGGCCAAAGCTCTGCCCCGAGCCGCAATTCACGATCAGGGGCCTGCGCCCCGAAGTCAGCTCGAACGCCAGTGTCGATGCATGCGCCCCGGCCGAGGCGGCCCCTGTGGGCGGCGGGCTTGCGTCGATGATCACACTGGTGCGCCCGGCGCTGAGCCGCGCAAATCCCATGGCAAGCCCGTCGGCGTGCCGCCCCTTGACGCCACTGGTGGCAAGCGCGCTGTCAAGCCGCCCCTCAAGCCCGCGCCCGCCACCATGAAACCGCGCCAGCCCGCCATCGGCGTGGCGCAGCGTGCGCAGGGTGGGGGCAATCCGTTCAATCGCGCGCCAATGGGCCTCGCCGGCGCTTTGACCCGATTCGCTGAGTGCAACGGCGGCCCAGGTCAGCAGGGTGAACACCTCGAGCAGGTCTTCGGGGTTGCGTGTCGGCAAGCCGCCCATCTCATCAATCTGGCTGTCGCATTCGCGCGCCAGTGCCGCCATCGCCGGGGCGACATGCGCCTGCATCCCCTCAAGCGAAAGGCCTGCGTAAATCAATCCGGTCAGCGCCTCGAACCGGGGCAGGCCGGGGCTTGCACTCTGCCAGCGCCGCGCCAGAAAGGTGGTTTGCTGCGCCAGCGAGCGCAGAAACGGCACCGAGGCATCATTGGGCGATCCGCTCAGCATAAAGAGCGCGTGGTTGATCCAGCGGATAAGCCGCCGCCCGGTCAGGTCCGGCGTCCAGCCGGGACCGCGCCCATTGCCATAGCGCGTGATCCAATCCCAGAGCCAGTCCTGCGCCCGCGTCCGCGCGGCGGCGTCGCCGACCGCCGCCAGATCGTCAAGCCAGCCAAAGCCGTGCTGCTCGTCGGCAAAGGCCGGATCATCGGCCTCAAGATCCCAGATCGATGTCTCGGGGGCAGGGACAAGCCGACCGGCAAAGACGAAATTACCGGCGCAAAGCTGGCGGCCTCGGGCAAAGCTGCCGATGGTGCGGGGTTCGGGTTGTGACAGGAAAGCCGTTGCCGGGCGGCTCAGCGCCGCACGCCGTGCCGCGACACGGTTCAAAAGGCGCGTCCAGCGCGCCGACAGGTTCTCGGGTTTCGACATATGCCGTGCCTCTGGACGCTCTTTGCGGCGTTGATGCGGGCAATATAGACCGGGCGCGCGCGCAAGTCACCGCCTGATTGCAGCGCGCGGTCCTTGTGGCGTTTATCGGCGCAGGCAGGCGATATAAAACCCGTCCATGCTGCCCAGATCAGGCCAGTAATCAGGCCGCAGCCGCAATCCGCCCTCGGGCGTGATCCAGGCCGGATCAATGCCGGGCCGCGAAAGGGCGTCGCGGTCGGTCACAAGGCCGGGATGGCGCGCAAGCGCCTCGTCGACCTGGCATTCGCCCTCATCGGGCAACAGCGAACAGGTACAAAACACCAGCCGCCCGCCGGGTTTGAGCAGGGTCAGCGCATGGTCGATCATCGCCGCCTGCAATTCGATCAGCGCGCCAAATTCCGAGCCGTCCTTGGCATGGGGCAGGTCCGGGTGACGCCGGATCGTGCCGGTGGCCGAACAGGGCGCATCCAGCAGGATGGCGTCATAGGGCCCGCCCTCGAACTCAAGCGCATCGCCCACGACGCATTTGGCCGAAAGACCGGTGCGGGTGAGGTTTTCATGCACCCTCGCCATCCGCTTTTCCGACAGATCAAGGGCCGTGACATCGGCGCCCGCCGCCGCCATTTGCAGGGTTTTGCCCCCCGGAGCGGCGCAAAGATCAAGCACCCGCTCACCCGGCTGTGGCGCAAGCACCTTGACGGGCAGGGCGGCGGCGGCATCCTGCACCCACCACGCCCCTTCGGCAAAGCCGGGCAGGGCCGAGACCTGGCCCTGATCGCCAAGGCGCAGGGTGCCGGTCGGCAGGAGCGTGCCGTTGAGGTCTTTGACGCAGTCTTCGGCATCGGATTTGAGCGTCAGGTCAAGCGGCGCCCCGGCGAAATGCGCCTTTTCCATCTGTCCGACAGCGGCCCCGCCCCAGGCCTCGACCAGCGGATCGCGCAGCCATTTCGGCAGGCGCGGCAGGCGCAGGTCATTCCACGAGCGCGGCGCCTCTTCGGCGGTTTTGCGCAGCACCGCGTTGACCAGACCCTTGTGGCGGCCATAGCGCGGGTGGTTGGAGATGATGGCGACGGCCTCGTTCACCACGCCATGCGGCTCGCCGCCTTGCGCCAGCTCGACCGTGGCAAGGCGCAGGATGTTGTGAACCGCCAGCGGCGGGGCCTTGCGCAAATGACGGCCCAACAGGCGGTCGGCGCGATCGAGCCCGCGCAGCGTGTCGCTGGCCAGACGCTGTGCGCGGGCGCGATCGGGCGGCGCGAGATGATCCAGAACGCCGCCCGCGATAAGATCCGACATCAGGCGGCCCTCGCCCAGAACCTGATCCAGCAGGTAAACCGCGCTTCGGCGGGCAGAAGAGGGGGGATTTTTCATTGCATGTCCTTGGCGGCGGGCTAGGCGCGGCGTATATCAAGGGCAAGACGACAAAGGAAGCCCGAGCATGACCGAAGACACGCAAGACCTGCCACCTGCCGCGCAACGCGCCCTCGCCGAGGCCGAAGAGCGCCGCAAGCAGGCCGAAAAGATGCAGTTGCCCAAAGAGCTTGGCGGGCGTAAAGGCCCCGAGCCGGTGCGTTATGGCGATTGGGAGAAAAAGGGAATCGCGGTCGATTTCTGATCGCAATCGGGTGTCGCGGGCGGGCTAATCGGCCCTTGCAGGCGGCCTCGCAAGGCCTGACGAGCCTTTGGCGTGGCCTGTTAGCGCAGATAAAGATCGGCAAACTGGCCGCTGCCCTGATCCGAGATAAAGCGCAGGGTGTTCCCCTGGACCTTGACCGCCTGACAATTCGGCCCGAGATCGCGCGCGCCCCAGTAAAGATCGCGGCAGAAATACCCCTTTTTCCAGCGCCAGGCGCCGGTCACGTCGCGGCCAAAGGCGCGGCCGGTAATCTGGCCGTCTGGCCGGACAGTCAGGGTAATGCCAAAGCGGGTCAGATCGCGCCCCTGAATGAGGGACACAAAGCTGTCGCGCCGGGTAACCGGATCAAACCCTTCGGCCATCGCCGGGGTGCTGATGAAAAAGCTTAGGATAAGGGCAAGAATGGCACGCATCGGACGGTTCCCTGTCATGAGTGAACGTATGCTCAGGGTTACGGCCCTCCGACCCCTTTGGATCAGTTTTCGCTCAGGCCAAGCACATCAAGCATGTCATATTCGCCGGGCCTGCGCCCCTGTCCCCAAAGCGCGGCCTTGAGCGCGCCGCGGGCAAACACGGCGCGGTCGGTGGCGATATGGCGCAGCACGATCCGCTCGCCGGTGGCGGCAAAGATGACGTCATGTTCGCCCACGATGTCGCCGCCGCGAATGGCCGAAAATCCGATATGACCACGCTCGCGCTTGCCGGTGATCCCATCGCGGCCCCGGTCAGACACATTATCAAGCGCCACGCCGCGCCCCTCGGCGGCGGCCTCGCCAAGCATGAGGGCCGTGCCCGAGGGGGCATCGACCTTTTGGTTGTGGTGGGCCTCGACGATCTCGATGTCGAAATCCTCGTCCAGGGCGGCGGCCACCCGTTTTGTGAGCTGCGTCAAAAGGTTGACCCCGAGGCTCATGTTGCCGGCCCGCACCACCACCGCATGACGCGCGGCGGCGTTGAGGTGCTTGAGGTCGGCCTCGCTTAACCCGGTTGTGCCGATCACATGGACACAGCGCGCCTGGGCGCAAAGCGTGGCGAACTCAACGGTCGCGGCGGGGGCCGTGAAATCAATCACCGCATGGGCGCGGGCGATCATTTCAAGCGGGTCGTCGCTGACGTTCAGACCGATCTCGGCACCACCCATGGCCGCGCCAAGATCGCGACCGATCCAGTCATGACCGGGCCGCTCGAGCGCGCCGACAAGCCGGGCGTTGCTGCTGTTCAGCACGGTGTTGATCAGCATCTGGCCCATCCGGCCCGAGGCCCCGGTGATCACGATACCCGGCAGGTCGGTCATGTCAGCTCTCCTTTTCACGTGGGATTGTTCTTAGCGTGGGGTGGGGGGCACAGCAAGTGGCGGCGCCGTGCGGTTGCCCAAGTGCCCGATTGGGGGCCTGCCCCCAAACCCCCGGAGTATTTGCCGGAAAGATGAAAGAGCGCCGAGATTGGATTTCTATGCTTGGAAAACGCTGCCCGAGGGATTAAGTGCGGGGCATGGCAAAGAACAAGTCTCATGACGGGTCCGGCCCGTCGCAACGGCAGCTTCGCGTGGGCGAGCTTATTCGGCGGACTTTGTCCGAGGTGCTTGCACGCGGTGACGTTCATGATCCCGACCTGAACCGGATTTCGGTCACGGTGGGAGAGGTGCGTATGTCTTCCGATCTCAAGATCGCGACCGCTTATGTGATGCCTTTGGGCGGTGAGGGCCAGAAGGACCTGATCGCGATTCTGGCGCGCAACAAGGGTGAGTTGCGCCGTCTGATCGGTAAGCGGCTTGAGTTGAAATACGCGCCAGACCTGCGGTTCCGTCTGGATGAAACCTTTGATCAGATGGATGAGACACGTCGTCTGTTTGCGCAAGAAAAAGTACGCCGGGATGTCGGGGATTAAATCCTGTCTTGCGGCGCTGGCCTTGCTGGTGATTGGCCAGACGGGATTCGCGGCGACATGCGGGGCCGAACGTTATGCCGGGCGGGCCTATACCGTTTGCGTGGTTGATCTGGCCGAGGACGATCTTCGGCTGTTTCTGAATGATGCCGAGACTGGCAAGCCGCTTGGCAGTTTTGCAAATGTCGACAGGCTGTTGGACGCCGAGAACCGCGCGCTCGTCTTTGGCATGAATGCGGGCATGTATCACGCGGATCGTCGCCCGGTCGGGTTGTATGTCGAGGATTCGAAGGGGATCACGCCTCTGGTCACGCGAGAAGGGCCGGGCAATTTCGGCTTGCTGCCCAACGGTGTGTTTTGCATCCGGGAGGGGCGTGCCGACGTCATCGAGAGCCTGCGGTTTGAGCGCGAGGCCCCCGCCTGTCGCGACGCAAGCCAATCGGGGCCGATGCTGGTGATTAACGGCGCGCTTCATCCACGCTTTTTGAAGGACAGCGACAGCCGCTATATCCGCAACGGCGTGGGCACCTCGGCGGATGGGCGCAGGGCATGGTTCGTGATTTCCGACAGCCCGGTCAATTTTTACACCTTTGGGCTGTTCTTTCGCGATCACCTCAAGCTGTCGCAGGCGCTTTATTTCGATGGCAAGGTCTCGCGGCTCTATGCGCCGGGGCTGGAGCGGTTCGATCTTGGCTTTCCGCTCGGGCCGATGGTCGGGGTTGCGGCCCCGCGCGCGGCGCAATGATTGACGCGCGCGCGCGGGTCTACTAGGGGCTAGCGCCTTGGACGCATAAAAAAGGGCCGGGCATGGCACGCAAACGCAAAGGACGCGACATTTCAGGCTGGTTGGTGGTGGACAAGCCCGCAGGCATGACCTCGACCAGTGTCGTGAACAAGGTGAAATGGGCGCTTCAGGCGAAGAAGGCCGGGCATGCGGGTACCCTTGACCCCGAGGCGACCGGCGTTTTGGCCGTGGCCCTTGGCGAGGCCACCAAGACCGTGCCCTATATCACCGACGCGCTGAAGGCCTATGAGTTTTGCGTGCGTCTTGGGCAGGCCACCAACACCGACGATACCGAAGGCGAGGTGATCGCACAAAGTGACCTGCGCCCGGATGACACGGCGATCAAGGCGGCCCTGGGCGCCTTTGTCGGCGATATCATGCAGGTGCCGCCGAAGTATTCCGCCGTCAAGATCGACGGTCAGCGCGCCTATAAGCTGGCGCGCGATGGCGAAGACTTTGAGGTCGAGGCGCGGCCCTTATGGGTTGAGGAGCTTGTCATGACAGGCCGCCCCGACGCCGATCACGTGCTGCTTGAAATGATCTGTGGCAAAGGCGGTTATGTCCGCAGCATCGCACGGGACCTGGGCGAGGCTTTGGGGTGTTTCGGTCATGTGGCCTGGTTGCGGCGGGTGTGGTCAGGGCCGTTCGAGGCCAGGGATGGGTTGAGCATCGAGCAGATCAACGAGATGGCCCATAGCCCCGACCTTGATGCCTGTATTCGCCCGCTGGAAGAAGGCCTGGCCGATCTGCCGATGGTGAGTGCCACAGCAGAAGGTGCGGCGCGGCTGCGCAACGGCAATCCCGGCATGGTGATCGCACAGGGCATTGAATATGGCGATGAATGCTGGGCCGCTTTTGACGGGCATGCGGTGGCGGTTGGGCGCTATAAAGCCGGGGAATTGCACCCTAGCCGGGTCTTCAACCTGTGAGCGTCGGGGCAGCCCCCGAGCACCTGCACGATCCGGGCGGCAAGGTGCGCCTGCGTCTGCCGGACGGGGTGATTGGCGGGGCGGCTTATTCGGAGTGCGGGCGCTATCGCCAAATGCTGTCGCGCGACTGGACGCCCGAGGGCAGCGCGCCGCGCACGGTGCTGTTTGTGGGCATGAACCCGTCGGTTGCAAGCGCCGAGGTCTCTGACCCGACCTGTCATCGCGAGCTTGGCTTTGCGCGCGATTGGAAATTTACGCGCTATCTCAAGGGAAATGTGCTGGATTGGCGGGCGACCTCGCCCAAGGATATCCCGCGTGATCCTGCCGAGGCCTGTAGCGCGCTCAACATTCCGGCGCTGGTCGATATGGCGCAAGAGGCCGAGTTTGTCGTGCTGGCCTATGGCAAGTTGCATGCGCGCTATCAGCCGGTGGTGAGGGCAGCGCTAAGCGCGATTGCAGACTCGGGGCGACCGCTGAAATGTCTGGGGCTGAACAAGGATGGATCGGCCAAACATCCGCTTTACCTGCGTAAAGACACACCGCTGATGGACTATCCCGGGCTGTGAGGCAGGCTCAGAAAATGCGGGTGACACGAAAAAGGGGCGCTCAACCTGAGCGCCCCTTTTATTATCCTGTTCAAGGCCTGGAGGCTTACTTGCTCTCTTCCAGCGGAAGTGCCACAAAACGTGGCTCGCCGGCGCGGCGCACAAGCAGCAGAAGCGACTTTCGCCCTGCGTCTTTTGCCTCGGCGATACGCTCATCAAGATCGCTGATCGAGGTCAGCTTTTGCTGGCCTGCTTCGGTGATAAGATCTCCCGCTCGCATACCTTTTTCATAAGCTTCAGACATCTCATCAACATCGGTCACCACCAGTCCGGTGGCCTTGCCGTCAAGGTCCAGCGTGGCGCGCAACTCGTCGTTCAGCGGGCTGAAGGTGAGGCCGAGCATGGATTTCTCGACCGGTGCTGCGCTTTCATCCGGGCCCGGCTGGACCACGGGGATCGCGCCTTCGGCTTCTTCGCGCCGACCAAGGGTGATCTTGAGGGTCTGGGTCTTGCCTTCACGGTAAACCATCACACGGACGGTCTTGCCGACCTGCGTGTTTCCAACCTGACGCACGAGCCCGCGCGTATCGGCAACCTCTTTGCCGTCAAACGACATGATCACATCACCCGCCAGCATACCACCTTCGGCGGCAGGGCCTTCGGGCACGTCGGTGACAAGCGCCCCGGCGGCTTTCTCAAGCCCGATGGCCTCGGCCACATCCGGGGTCACGTCCTGAATGCGCACCCCAAGCCAGCCGCGACGGGTTTCACCGAACTCCTGCAACTGATCGACCACGCGCTTGACGACATTCGAGGCCATCGAAAAGCCGATCCCGATCGAGCCGCCGGTGGGGCTCAGGATCGCGGTGTTGACGCCGACAACTTCGCCGTCGAGATTGAACAGCGGCCCGCCGGAGTTGCCGCGGTTGATGGCGGCATCGGTCTGGATATAGTCGTCATAGGTGCCCGAAAGGGCACGGTTGCGGGCCGAGACAATCCCGGCCGAGAGCGAAAAACCCTGACCAAGCGGGTTGCCCATGGCCAGAACCCATTCGCCGACGCGCGCGGTATCGCTGTCGCCAAAGCTGACGAAGGGAAGCGATTTGTCGGTCTGCACTTTAAGCAGGGCAATATCGGTCTTCGGGTCGGTGCCAATCACCTTTGCCGGAAGTTCTTCGCCCGAGAAAAACTCGATGATGATCTCATCAGCGCTTTCGATGACGTGGTTGTTGGTCACGACATAGCCGTCCTCGGAGATCACAAACCCCGAGCCAAGCGCCGAAGAGCGGCGGGGGCGTTGTTCGCCGTCACCCTGACGCTCGCGGAACTGGCGAAAGAAATCCTCGAAGGGCGACCCTTCGGGGACGATCGGACCGGGGCCAGCGCCCTGTGCAACCGTGGTTGAGGTAGTGATGTTCACCACGGCGGGGCTGATCTTTTCGGCAAGATCGGCAAAGCTGTCGGGGCGCGCCTGCGCTGCGATGGCCTGTGCCAAAAGCATGGCCACCATCAGCGTGATCAGCCAGAGGCTGCGCAACGGTCCGGCCTGTTGTCGGGTTGCGGAAATGGTCTGGACGTTCACACCAATATCTCCTTTGGTTTTTTGAATCGGTATGGCGCGCTCGGCACCTGCCTTGAATGTAGATGTAGGTACGCCTGCGCGGATCGCAAAGGGTGCAACATCATGTCACACTTATGTGAACCGCTTTGCGCGGGATAATTCAAGCGCCAAGCGTCTTGGCGGCCCAAACAAACAGCACCCCGATCACGATGGCAGTCAGGCCCAAAAGGCGGCGGGCATCCGGGGGCAGGGCAGAGAGCGCAATCAACAGCTGGTCAATAAGCGAAGGGGCCAGTGCGTACACCAGCCCCTCGACAATAAGCACCAGGCCGATGGCCAGAAGCGCGGTCTCGATCATTCCGGCGCTGAGCCCGACCGCAGATAGTCGAAAAATTCGCTATCCGGGGTCATGACCATCGAGGAATTGTCGCCTTTCAGCGATTTCTCATAGGCTTCGAGCGAGCGGTAGAAGGCAAAGAACTCGGGATCGGCGCCAAAGGCCTCGGCAAAGATCGCGTTGCGCTCTGCATCGGCCTCGCCTCGGATCACCTGGGCCTGACGTTCCGCATCCGAGAGGGTCTCGGTCACGGTTCTGTCGGCGAGGGCGCGCACGCGCTGTGCGGCCTCGTTACCGCGGGCGATCTCGTCGGTGGCTTCGCGCTCGCGCTCTGCGCGCATCCGGGCAAAGGTGGCCTCAAGGTTCTGCTCTGGCAGGTTGGTTTGCTTAAGGCGTACGTCGATCACGTCAAGGCCAAGACCTGCGGCACTGCGCTGTGCAGCGGCCTGAATACGACGCATGAGGCCGCGACGGTCCTCGGACAGGATCGTGTCAGATGTGACCTGATCAGCACCCAGAACCTCGCGGATTTGCGCGTTCAGGATCGACGACAGCCGGTCCTCGGCAACCCGCAGACCGCCAACGCCAACCGCCTGACGGAACTGTACCACATCGGCGATGCGGAACCGTGCAAAGGCATCGACCACAAGGCGGCGATCATCCGACGGCGTCACCTCGATGGTGTCGGTATCCAGCGACAGGATGCGGTCGTCATAGCGCACGACCTCCTGGATGAACGGGATTTTGAACGACAGGCCCGGCTCTTCTTTCACCGACCGGATCTGGCCGAATTGAAGCACCAGCGCCTTTTCGCGCTCGTCCACCACAAAGACCGATGACAGACCAAGAAAGCCCGCAATGGCCAGGATCGGAATAAGGAATTTCGTTTTACTCATGATCTCAGTTCCCCTGTCCGGTGGTCGAGGTATTGCGACGCAGTTCATTCAGCGGCAGATACGGCACCACATTGTTGCCGCCGTCGCTGCCGACGATCGAACTGTCGAGAATGGTCTTGTCGATGCCGCCAAGAACACGTTCCATGGTCTCAAGATAAAGCCGCTTGCGCGTTACCTCGGGAGCCTTGCTGTATTCGGTCAGAACCGAGGTAAAGCGGCTGGCGTCACCAGAGGCCTCGTTGACAACGCGGGCGCGATAGCCCTCGGATTGCTCCAGTGTCTGCGCCGCTTCACCGCGGGCTTCGGCGAGAACGCGGTTGGCATAGGCATCGGCCTGACGCTGCAGGCGATCACGTTCCTGTTCAGCGGCCTGCACTTCACGGAAGCTGTCGATCACGTCGCGGGGCGGGTCGGCCTTTTCAAGGTTGACCCGGACGACCCGGATACCGCTATCATACTCGTCCATCGTGGCCTGGATGTTCTCCATCGCCGTATCGGCGATGACACCACGATCACGGTTGAGGATCGGCGCCAGATTCGAGGCGGCGATGATTTCACGCATCACCGATTCAGACACCGCCTGAACGGTTTGTTGTGGGTCGCGGATGTTGAACAGCAACTTGGAGGGGTCAGAAATGTTCCAGACCACCTGGAAATCGATATCGACAATATTGGCATCCGTGGTCAGCATAAGACCGTCATTGCGTGCGCCTTGTCCGCGACCGATCTCTTCGGTGCGTTCCGAGGTGACATTGATCACTTCGGCACTGACAAATGGCCAGGGGGCAAAGTTAAGACCGGGATTGCCGGTCTTGTAATATTCCCCAAGGAAAAGCTCGACCGACTGTTCTTCGGGCTTCACGGTGTAAACGCTGGCAAACACCCAGAGCGCCACCGCGCCAAGCACCGCAAGGCCAATCGTGCCCTTGCCCAATTGCGGGCCGCCATCGCCGCCACCAGAGCCACCCCCGGTGCCGCCGCCACCGCGCCCGCCCATCAAAACGCGCAGCTGATCCTGGCCTTTGCGGACAAGGTCGTCAATCTCGGGCAATTGCGGTCCGCCTTCTGGCGGGCGCCGCCCGCCACCACTGTTGCGGTTGCGGTCATCATTGCCGCCGTTCCCGCCCGAGTTTCCGCCGCCGCCCCATGGGCCGCCAGAATTTCCAGCCATGCATCTCTTCCCTTTTTGTTCCGTCTTAGACGACGTTGTTATCTACCTGTGCAGTAAAGGCGAAAAATCAACCCGTTCGGACCGGTGTTTTCATTGTGACAAGCTCTTCCGACATGGTCGGATGCACCGCAACGGTGCGATCGAAATCTTCTTTGGTGGCACCCATCTTGACCGCGATGCCGGCCAGCTGGATCATTTCACCTGCGCCCGGCGCGACAATATGACAGCCCAGAACCTTGCGGGTTTTCTGGCTGACGATGAGTTTCATCAACACCCGGTCGGGGCGCTCGGCAAAGGCGGTCTGCATCGGGCGGAACGAGGTCGCATAGACCTCGATCGGTTCCTGCTCGCGCGCGGTCTCTTCGGAAAGGCCGACGGTGCCCATCTCGGGCTGGGTGAAAATCGCGGTCGGGATCAGGTCATGATCGACCGGCGTAGGATTGCCGTTGAACACGGTCTCGACAAAGGCCATGCCCTCGCGGATCGCGACCGGCGTCAGGTTGACCCGGTCGGTCACATCGCCAATCGCATAGATCGACGGCACGCCGGTCTGGCTATACTCATCGACCAGGATTTCGCCCTTGCGCCCGGTTTTCACGCCCGCCGCCTCAAGGCCGAGATCCTCGGTGTTTGGCGCGCGCCCTGTGGCGAACATGACCTGCTCGAACACCTCTTCGCTCCCGTTGGTCGAGGTCACGCGATAGCCGCCCTCCTCCTCGACCATATCGACGATATTGGTGCCGAGGTGCAGGTTCACACCCGACTGGATCATCTCCTCGGACACAAGCCCGCGCGCCTCTTCATCAAAGCCCCGCAAGATTTGTGCACCGCGGTAAAATTGCGTCACCTTTACGCCCAATCCGTTGAGAATACAGGCGAATTCACAGGCGATATAGCCGCCGCCGATGATCAGAATGGATTTCGGCAGGCTCTCAAGATGGAAAATATCGTTGCTTGTGATGGCGTGCTCTGCCCCCGGAAGGTCGAGCTTTACCGGGCGCCCGCCGGTGGCGATCAGGATGTGCTTGGCGCTTTTGCGGCTGCCATCCGAGAGTTCGACCGTATGCGGATCGACGAGGCGCGCACGCGCATCGAAACTCTCGACGCCGTTGGTCTTGAGAATGCCGTGATAGACATTTTCAAGCCGGTCCAACTCGGCATGCAACTTGCCTTGAAACACCGACCAGTCAAAGCCCCCGGCGTGCACGGTCCAGCCATAGGCCTGCGCATCGGCAATCGCTGCGGGATATTCCGAGGCAAACACCATCAGCTTTTTGGGCACGCAACCGCGGATCACGCAGGTGCCGCCATAGCGGTCTTCTTCGGCCAGGGCCACTTTTGCGCCGCCCTGTGCGGCCACGCGCGCCGCGCGAACCCCGCCCGAGCCGCCGCCGATCACGAAAAGATCATAGTCGAATGTCATGCCGCCCCCGGATGTTAGTCGTTCATATCGGTGAAAAGGTTGTCGGTTTCGACGAAATCGAGCCGGTCCTCTTCAACGGTGCCCTCGTTGATGTCGCGCGTTTCCACCCGGCCATCGCCAAACCCAAGGATCACCACATCGCAGATATCCAGAAACAGCCCGTTTTCAACCACCCCCGGCATTTGATTCATCGCCATCGACAATTGATGCGGATTGCCGATCCTCCCAAGATGCAGATCGATAATGTAATTGCCCTCATCGGTGATGAACGGGCGCTCGCCGTTCATCCTGAGGGTCGCATCGCGGCCCAGCACATCCATCGAAATCAGCAGCTCTTCGACCAGCGATTTGGTGGTTTGCCAGCCAAACGGGATCACCTCGACCGGCAGCGGGAAAGACCCAAGGCTTTCCACCTCCTTGCCGACATCCGCGATCACGATCATCTGATCGCTGGCGGTGGCCACGATCTTTTCCTGTAAAAGCGCGCCGCCGCCGCCCTTGATCAGGTTGAGATTGCCGTCAAACTCATCCGCGCCGTCAATCGTCACATCAAGCCATTTCGCCTCGTCAAGGCTGATCACCTCGATGCCGACATCGCGCGCCAGCTCGGCGGTGCGTGTCGAGGTCGGCACACCTTTGATGCGGAGCCCGTCATTACGCACCATTTCACCCAGGCATCGAACCATCCAGGCCGCCGTCGAGCCGGTCCCAAGACCGACCCGCATGCCGTCTTCAACATAATCGACAGACCGCTTGGCAGCGACGAATTTTGCCTTGTCGATGGGCGACAATTCTCCGGTCATGGGGCGACTCCTATGAATGTTTGCAGGGGTTATATGAGACTTGGCCATAAGGTGCGAGGGCGAATTACGCGGCTTTTTGCGGGTCTGCCTTCTTCTTGGAAAAAATACTCCGGGGGAGTCCAGGAAAATTCGCCGAATTTTCCTGGATGGGGGCAGTGCCCCGCTTTTGCCTTCACCCGCCCGGCGGGGTCAGGATGTCACGCAACAGGGCCACCGGATGCGCCCGAAGCGTCAGGCGCAGGGCGACGTAATCCTCGATCACCTCTTCGCCCTCCGACATCCGGGGCAGATGCGCCAGCGGCTCGTCAATTGCCTCGCCGTCGATGTCGCGGGCAAAGAGCGGCAACGGCGCATCCCCCTGCAGCGCCTTGGCCTGCCAGAGCGCCTCGCGGCGGCTCAACCCGAGGGCGGCAAAGGCATCGGCCTCGGCCAGCCGCGCCAGCGCACTCGGCGCCAGCCCGGCGCGCCGCCAGACGTCCTCGACCGTGATATAGCCATTGCCGCGCGCCGCGATAAGCCAACTGGCATCGTCCTGCGCCAGCCGCCGGATCTGGCGAAACCCAAGCCGAAGCGCCAGCCCGCCGCGCCCGTCGGGTTCCATCACATTGTCCCAGTAACTCGCCTGCACACAGACCGGGCGCACGCTCACCCCGTGTTCGCGCGCATCCCGCACGATCTGGGCCGGGGCATAAAACCCCATCGGCTGAGAATTCAGCAAGGCGCAGGCAAACAGCCCCGGATGGTGGCATTTCAACCAGGCACTGGCATAGACCAGAAGCGCGAAACTGGCGGCATGGCTTTCGGGGAAACCATAGCTGCCAAAGCCCTCGATTTGCGAAAAACAGCGCTCGGCGAAATCCATGTCATGGCCATTGGCCAGCATCCCGCGCAAAAACCGCGTGCGAAACTCGGACACATTGCCGTGGCGCTTGAAGGTGGCGAGCGAGCGGCGCAGGCGGTCGGCCTCTTCGGGGGTAAAGCCCGCGCCGATGATGGCGATCTGCATCGCCTGTTCCTGAAACAGCGGCACCCCAAGTGTCTTGCCCAGAACTTTGCCAAGCGCATCCGAGGGAAAGCTGGTCGCCTCTTCGCCATTGCGCCGCCGGATGAAGGGATGCACCATATCGCCCTGGATCGGGCCCGGACGGATGATCGCCACCTGGATCACCAGATCGTAAAAACAGCGCGGGCGCATGCGCGGCAGGAAATTCATCTGCGCGCGGCTTTCCACCTGAAACACCCCAAGACTGTCGGCGCGGCACAGCATGTTATAGACCGGCCTGTCCTCTTGCGGCAGGCTGGCCAGCGTATAGCGCGCGCCGTGATGTTCGGCCAAAAGATCAAACGCCTTACGGATACAGGTCAGCATGCCAAGCGCCAGCACATCGACCTTGAGAATGCCAAGCGCGTCGATATCATCCTTGTCCCAGCAAATGACGGTGCGGTCCTCCATGCTGGCGTTTTCAATCGGCACCAGCTCATCCAGCCGCCCCTGGGTGATGACAAAACCGCCGACATGCTGGCTCAGGTGGCGGGGAAAGCCGATGATCTCCTGCACCAGGGTCAGGGTGAGCGCGAGGCGGCGGTCCTCGGGGTCAAGGCCGATCTCGCGCAGCCGGTCCGGCGTCAGCGCGCCATCGCTGCCAAAACCCCAGACTTGCGAGGAGAGCGCGGCAATCAGATCGCCCGACAGGCCCATCGCGCGCCCGACCTCGCGGATCGCACGTTTGCCGCGGTAATGGATCACGGTGGCGCACAGCCCGGCGCGGTGGCGACCGTAACGCTGATAAATCCACTGGATCACCTCTTCGCGGCGCTCATGTTCAAAATCGACGTCGATATCGGGCGGCTCGTCGCGCGCCTCGGAGACGAAACGCTCGAACACCATGGTGCCGATTTCGGGGCTGACCGAGGTCACGCCAAGGCAATAGCACACCACCGAATTCGCCGCCGAACCACGTCCCTGACACAGGATGCCGCGCGAGCGGGCAAAGGCGACGACGTCATTCACGGTCAGGAAATAGGGCTCGTACCGCAGCTTGCCGATCAGGCGCAATTCGTGCTCGAGCAAGGCGCGCACGCGCTCTGGCGCGCCGCAAGGATAGCGCCAGTCCAATCCCTCAAGCGCCAGACGGCGCAGGCGGCCTGTTGGTGTTTCGCCCTCTGCGACCTCGCTGGGATACTCATGGCGCAGCTCATCCAGCGAAAAGGTCAGCCGCGCGGCAAGCGCGCCTGCACGCGCGACGGCCTCGGTGTGCCCCTTGAAAAGACGGCGCATTTCAGCGCCCGAGCGCAAGCGCCGCTCGGCATTGCTCAGGGCGTCGTGGCCAAGATCATCCACCCGTGTGCCGAGCCGGATTGCGCTCAGCACATCCGCAAGCCTGCGCCGCTGCCCGCGATGCATGAGCGGCACCCCAGAGGCGAGCGTGGGCAGGTTCAACCGCTGCGCCAGCCTTGCGAGCCGGTCAAAGCGGGCGCAATCCTGCCCGTCATAAAGCGGGGCGAGGACAAGGTGCATATCCCCGCCAAGGCGGCGCGTCAGCCGTTTCGCCTGTTGCTGCCAGTCATCCGCGCCGCGCGGCATCTGCTGCGTTTGTGGCGCATGTAGCAAAAGGTGAAGCCCCGAGGCCCCCGCCAGCAGGTCATCAAGGCGCAACTCGCACCGGCCCTTTTTGCAGCGCAACCGCCCGAGGCTGAGCAGGCGGCAGAGATTGGCCCAGCCCGCACGATCATAGGGCAGGGCAGTCAGCACAAGCCCCTCGACGAGCACCAGCCGCGCGGCGGGCACAAGGCGCGGGGTGGTGGCCCATGCCGGAGGCGCGGCGGGGGCCACGGGCGGGGCCGGGCCGATCGGACCATCGCGGGTCTCGATCTTGTGGCGCTCGCCGACCTGCCGTGCAATTTCGCGCGCCGCGCTATGGGCCCGCACGATCCCGGCCACCGAATTTTCGTCGGCAATGGCAAGCGCCGTGAGGCCAAGCGCCGCCGCGCGATGCATGTACTCCTCGGGGTGTGCGGCCCCGTTGAGAAAGGTAAAGTTGGAAATGGCAGAGAGTTCGGCAAAGGACATGGGATCGCGCGAATCTTTCAGGGATCAGTGGGCTGATCTGCATTATATTCACGTTTTGTTCTTTTTCGAGTCCTGCCGTGTGGAAAGCGGCCTTCAGGGTGTCGCAGGCGCGCAATGTAGCGTGACAATCTATTTTGCAGTGAATTACAGCGAAGATTGCAGCAACCGATTTTTTGAGGCAGGCGTTCAAAGTGCATTTAAGGGGCAACTGAATGCCATGATCCCATCACTTGTAATCCTCCTGCCGCCAATCCCATTCCGGCTCCAACTTTCGGAGCCTATATCCAAGCCCGTAGACGGATTTGATCTCGACGGGCAGGCCCTTGATCCGGCAGGCCAGGTTCTTCTTTGTGGATACGACCGCAGTGTAGCTGCTGCCCTCACGGCCCGAGACGGACTGTTGCAAATCGAGGAACGCACCGTACGTCACCACAGCCCCGTCGAGCTGATCGGTGATGCCGATGGCGGCGTCGGTGGCGACTGTTGCAGGCACCACGCCGCCCGATGCGCCGAACTTGACGATAGTGCGTCCGGGGATGGCGACTTCTGCGGTGTAGGATTTGATGAACATTCCGGGGTTAGCCATTGTCGATCTCCATTGATTGCTCGATTTCCCGCGCCTCCTCGGCGAAGCTCAGCGTGCGGCCTTCGGCCTCGCCTTCGGAAAAGGTGATTTCGCCCTCGGCATCGAGGGCCTCCATGAAGGCGGCCAAGCAGCCATCGTTGCAGACGTGAGGGGCAAGCGATACCGTCAAGCCGCTCGACATGTCGCGACAGCAATTTCTCCAGCTCCGGCCCCACTATCAGCGTGGGAAATCGCACTGCATCAATACAACGCCTGACCCCCTCGAAAGGTATCATGACGCGCGGCAGTTGGCGCAGCGGTGTGCGCGCCTTGCGCTTCCGGTTTCGTGACGCCTTCCACTCGCGCGCAATCTCTCGCGCAGCCTCAGGATCGACAAACCCGACGGCCTCCCAACCAAGATCTTCACGACTGGGCTGGTCGCTTTCGTGATTGATACCGCTCATGCCGAAACACTCCTTCTCACTGAGGTGGGACGCGCGACCGAGGCCGACCAGATCGCCCCCTCCGGCCAAATCGCGCTGAAATAGACGATTGCGGCTTCCAGCGTGTTCGGACGGCATCCGTTTTGACCGTAGCGGAGCCGGTAAAGCGCCATGATGACGGTCCACCTCACTCCGGGGCCTGTCTTGTGAACCGCTCGATAGTTTCCGAACCAAAGCAGCTGCCTCATCGGCGCGTTATTCAGGGTGAGGACAGTGCCCGTCGCCGCCGTATAGGCGTCATCAAGCGCGATCATCGCTGCGCCCGTCGTCGCTTGCTTCGCACTCGCTGCGGGCTTTCTGGGCGGCAGGCACACCCGCTGCGCCACCAGCCGCAACCGCGCCAGGGCGGCGCGCGTCGCGTCGATTTCCGCCCGCACATGGGGCCGGATCACGCCGCGTCCTCCTTATTGGAGGGACGGGGGATATCGGTCGGCCAGGCAAGGTCCTCGGGCCAGTTCGCATCGAACCATGCGAGCGACGCCTCGACCCTCTCAGTTGATATCCTGTGGCGGCGCGATCCGTTTGGTCCGCGCAATTTAAGTCTCCGGTAAGTGTCTCCACTTCCGGTGCTCAGGCGCGACACAGTCGAGATCGCTCGACTTGTGTGAGCCGCCAGCACCTCTGTTAGGGTGCAAATTATGCCGGACGTGCTCATCATGACACGATTCGCAGCACACATTGACGAAGAGCCTCTTTTTGCGATGATTAAGGAGGGCATCAAAGAGAAAGGGCTCAGGCCTTATGCCCGCGATTTGGGCGTTTCTGTTGGAGTTCTAAGGAGTATTCAATCAGGTCGCGATACGCCGTACTCCAGTTTAAAGGATCTTGCCCGCGCCCTCGGCCTCGAATTCTACATCGGTCCGCCGCGCGAAACCGGCCCTATATATATTGTGTCTCTCGACGGGGCCGATTATGCCCCGATCCCCTGGGTTGACGCCCGCCTTGCCGCCGGAGCGGGGGCCGAGAATGGCGATGTCAGCCTGCAAGGCGCGCTCGCCTTCCGCCGCGACTGGCTGCGCGAGCGTGACATCTCACCCGCCAGCGTCTGCCTTCTCACCGTCACCGGCGACAGCATGGCGCCCACCTTGCACGACGGTGATCTCGTCATGATCGACGAGCGCCGCACCGCCATCCGCAACCGTCATGTCTATGCCCTGGTCGATATCGACGGAAGCGCCCGCGTCAAACGCCTCGATCTCGTCGAGAACGAGCTGATCGTTCTGACCTCGGACAACCCGACCCACCCCGCCGAGACCCGCCGTGGCGACGACATGAACCGCCTGCGCATCCTCGGCGAGATTGTCTGGTCAGCGCATGCGTGGTGATCCCCGCGCGGCGCGTTAACTTCATATGAAAGAGAGCCCACCGATATGGTAGACAGAAAGACACCGGCCAGACCGTCCCGCGATGACGGCAAGCACCAGACACCGTCGAACAACACGCGCAACGACAGCCTCGATTACAGCGAGGGCAAGCGTGGCGGGTTCGACGTATCACCCACCCGTCCCGCCCCCGCGTGCAAGCCGGACAGGGGGCAGGGCGAAGAAGAAGGATAGGTCACATGACCGTCGACGAAGAACGCCACGACCTGAGCTGTCATCTGCAACGCTCGGTGCGCTATCATCGCCTGCGCGAGCGTTTTTTTGAGGCTTGGTCAAACACCTTTTCGGCGCTCTCCCTCCTGGCGGGCTCGTCTGTTGTTGTCGCGCTTCTGGCACAATCGTCGGCGTGGGTTCCGCTCCTGGCGGGCGCTGCCGTGGCAGGGATGCAGGCCCTTGACCAGGTGCTGCGTCTCGGAGTGAAGGCGCGCCAGCACAACGGTCTTGCCGGAGAGTTTCTTTCGCTTGAACGCATCCTCGCGATGCGTGGCGATCCAACGCCGGATGACCTGCGCGAAATGCGCGCCGAGGTCCTGTCGATCGAGGCAAGAGAGCGGCCGATCATGCGCTATCTCGACCTGATTTGCCACAATCAGGTTGCCCGCGCCATAGGCTCGGATGACATCGAACCGCTGCGCTGGCATCAGCGCCGCTTCGCCCAGTACCTTTCCGGCGATAGCGCCCTTCAACGCTGAAAATCACTTCGCAGTTCGCGCGTCATCATGCGTCAGGCTGAAAATGCCATACCTCTGATATTAAAACGGTAATCTCTTTCTGCGAAGTCATCTGCGAACTGCGCGGCTCACTTCGCAGTTCCGGACCTCTCTCAGCCCCCTTAACAGCCCCCAAAACACCCCTTTGACAGCCCGTTAAATCATATTTTGATAGGGTTTCGCGCGTTTTGCACCCTGCGTCCCCACACGCCCCGAAAATCGCCCCAATCGCCATTTTCGCCCCGTTTTTATCATTCACTGTAAACTTCACCAGCGCCCGTCCACGCCGCCCGTTTGCATGCCGATACCCCTTATTTACAAGGCCCATCCGCCTATATTCGGCTTCATCTTGGGTCTTCCGGTATCACTGTAATAATGAGTGTCACCTAACACGCAAGGCCCGCCTTGGAAACAGGTTTTGACCCGGTCCAGCATCTCGGGCGTCGGATTGGCAAAGCCCATGCCGCCACAGGGATCAAGCACCAGCACGTAGCCAGTTTCGCGTTGTTCGAGAAAGCCGAGGTAGTCGGTCTCAGTGGCAGCGCCTGCGCACCAGGGGCCGAAACATTGCACATCAAGGGTGATGTCGCGTTCAAACGGGAGATCGAACCCCGTTAGTGACAGGGCTTGTCCGGTGATCCGGGCCGCAATCGGGGTATGAGGCGGCGTGGCTTGCTGGTTTTGCCAGTCGGTCTTGGGCAGTTGCGTGGCATCAAAGGTCAGCCGACCCCGCACCACCACATAACTCTCGTCGGCCTCGGCCGCGCGGGCATAGGTTTTCGCCACATCCGGCGCCATGCACGACAGCGCAAGCCCCGGTCCCGCCGTCAGGCACAGCGCGCCAATAAGCGCCGCGCGGATCACAGCAACGGGCCGAACTCGGCCAGAACGCGGGCGTAAACCTTGCGTTTGAAGGGGACGATATTGGCCTCAAGATCCTGGGGTGGCAACCAGCGCCACTCTGAAAACTCGGGGTGATCGGTGATGATATTCACATCGCTGTCGGTGCCCAGAAAGCGCAGTAGAAACCATTTCTGCGCCTGCCCGCGATAGCGTCCCTTCCAGAGGCGCGGCACAAGGTCATGCGGAAGTTCGTAGGGAATCCAATCCGCAGTTTCCGCCTCGATCCGCACCTTGTCGGCCGTAACGCCGGTTTCCTCCCACAATTCGCGCAGAGCGGCGTCGCGGGCTGCCTCTCCGGGATCAACCCCGCCTTGCGGCATCTGCCAGGCGGCGGTTTCATTGTCGATCCGCTGGCCGACAAAAACATGGCCCTCGGCATTGGTCAGCATGACGCCGACGCAGGGACGATAGGGCAGTCTGGCAATCTCTTCGGGGGTCATGGCGGGCCTTTTGAGGACAGGGTTGGCAGCAGAGTGCGGCGCGGCGCGGGCAAGGTCAAGCGGTGGCGGGCGCGGGGCGTCGATCGCTTTGAAATCCGGCCTCAAGACGGATTGATTTGCGCGTGGCGTGGTCCCCTTCTATCTTTGGGCCGGGACTGAAGAGGGCAAGGCATATGATATGCGCCCGCTGCAATATGGTCCAGTGAAAGGGAGGGAGAAATGAAAGATAAACCAACGCTCTACGGCTTTGACGGGTCAACCTATGTGCGCACCGTGCGCATGGTTCTGGCCGATAAGGGCATGCAATACGATCAGGTGCCGGTCAATGTTCTGGCGGGCGAGCCGCGCCAGCCCGAGCATCTGGCGCGTCATCCTTTTGGCAAGGTGCCGGTGATGGATATCGACGGGCTGCGCATCCGCGAGACCGATGCGATCTGCCGCTATCTTGAGGATATCGCGCCGGAACCGGCGCTGATCCCCAATGATGCCAAGGAGCGCGCGCGCATGAATGAGGCGATTGGCCTGATCGACAGCTATGGCTATGGCGCGCTTGTGGGCGTGGCGGGCTATCACCTGTTTCCTGATTTCATCGGCGGGCAGAACGGAGAGGCGCGCGAGGCCGCGCTTGCGGCGTCGGAAAAGCTTTTGAAGCTGCTGATGGAGAACAAGGGCGAGGCCAAATGGCTGGCGGGCGATGCACCGACGCTGGCGGATTATTTCCTTGGGCCGATCATGTTTTATGTCTCGCTCACGCCGGACGCGGGCGAGGTCATGTCGGTGCCCGGCATCGCCGAGTGGTGGGGGGCCATGCAGGCGCACGATACATTTGCCAAGACCGCGCCCGATCTGGGCTGACGAGCGGCTGTCACACCTCGCGCGGGCCGACCATGCCCATGATCTCATAGGTCTGGCGCAGGATCGGCGCGGCGATGGCGCGGGCGCGGTCCGCGCCGTTGCCAAGGATACGGTCGATCTCGGACACATCAGTCATCAGCCGGGACATTTCGCCAGAAATCGGCGCCAGCTTTTCAACCGCAAGATCGGCGAGCATCGGCTTGAACTCGGAAAACGCCTTGCCGCCGGCCTCTGCCATCACCTGATCGACGCTCATATCGGCCAGAGCGGCATAGATATTCACCAGATTGCGCGCCTCGGGGCGCTCTTCCAGCCCCTTCACCTCGGAGGGAAGCGGCTCCGGGTCGGTCTTGGCCTTGCGGATTTTCTTGGCAATCGTGTCGGCATCATCGGTCAGGTTGATGCGGCTCATATCGGAAGGGTCGGATTTCGACATCTTCTTCGAGCCATCGCGCAGCGACATCACCCGCGTGCCGGTGCCCTCGATCACCGGCTCGGTGATCGGAAAGAAATCAACGCCGAAATCATTGTTGAACTTGGCCGCGATGTCGCGGGTCAGTTCGAGATGCTGTTTCTGATCCTCGCCGACCGGCACATGGGTGGCGTGATAGGCCAGAATATCGGCCGCCATCAGCGCGGGATAGGCAAACAGCCCAAGCGAGGCATTCTGCGCATTCTTGCCCGCCTTGTCCTTGAACTGGGTCATGCGCTGCATCCAGCCCATGCGCGCCACGCAATTGAAAATCCAGGCAAGCTGTGAATGTTCGGCGACCTGGCTCTGGTTGAACAGGATGGATTTTTCCGGGTCAAGCCCCGAGGCGATAAAGCCGACCGCAAGCTCGCGCGTGGAGTGGCGCAGTTCGGCCGGGTCCTGCCAGACGGTGACCGCATGCAGATCGACCATGCAATAGATCGACGGAATGCCCTTGTTCTGTGCATCGGCAAAGCGCTTGAGCGCGCCAAGATAATTGCCAAGATGCAGGTTGCCCGAGGGCTGAATGCCCGAAAAGACCCGCGGTGTGAAGCCTGCTTCGGTCATATGTCATCTCCGTCTGGATTTCTTCGCCTGCCTCGCTTACCCATGCGTCAAAGCCCCGTCAAGGAGAGCAGGCATGTCAGACCCCGTAAACGAAAGCCCCGTCAACCCGGTTCCGCCGGTTGTAGTGGCGCTTTTCCTTGTTATCGTCGGCGTCGAGGCGATTTTTTCGCTTGGTGCGCGCGGGTTTGTCGGCGGCCCCGAGGCCGTCGGCTGGCGCTCTGCGGCGATCGAGGATTACGGCTTTAACAGCGACATCATGGCGTGGATGCTGCAAAATCAGATATTTCCCGCCGAGCACCTTCGCCGCTTTTTCAGCTATGTCTTTGTCCATAGCAGCTTTACCCACGCGCTGTTTTCCGGCGTCCTGCTTCTGGCGATGGGCAAATTCATTGGCGAGGTGTTTCGCCAATGGGCGGTTCTGGTGCTCTTCGTCCTCTGCTCGGTCACGGGCGCGGCGGTTTATGGTCTCACCGTCAGCGATCAGCCCTGGCTTATCGGCGCCTTTCCGGGGGTCTATGGCCTGATCGGCGGCTTTACCTATCTGATGTGGCTTCGCCTGGGACAGCTTGGCGCCAATCAATCGCGCGCCTTTAGCCTGATTGGCATTCTGATGCTGCTTCAACTGACCTTTGCCCTGTTGTTTGGCGGCAGCAGCACATGGATCGCGGATGTCTCGGGCTTTGGCGCCGGGTTTCTGGCGTCGTTCTTCCTAAGCCCCGGCGGCTGGTCGAAAATCCGCGCCAAGATCCGGCACGACTAGGGCGGAGAGCGGCGCAGGGTGCTGCGGATTTCCGACAGGCGGAACGCGCCGAGCATCTGGCCGAAGGCACCGTAGGAGATCCCCCCTGCCACCAGCAGCACCAAAAGCGCCAGCCACCGCCAGCCGCCGATCGCGAACAGCGGCCCAAGCAGAACGCCGCCGCCCCAAAGCACCACGCCCATCAGGGCAGAGGCCAGCACGATCCGCCAAAGGCGGCGATAAAACTGGCTATCAAACCGGGCCACATCGCCAAAGGCGCGCGCGCCGCGCATCAGCTGCCAGACCATGACCCACCCGGCCAGCGTGGTGGCAAAGGCCGCCGCGATCCAGCCGATCCATATCGCAAGGCCGATGGCAAGGGCCGCATTCACGATCATCGCCACAACCGCATAGCGAAACGGGCTCTTGGTGTCTTCGCGGGCAAAAAACAGCGGTTGCAGGATTTTCTGCATCACAAAGGCGGGCAGGCCGAGGCCGTAAATCGCCACGGCAAGGGCGGTGGCCGCGCTGTCATCGCTGCCAAAGGCGCCGCGTTCAAACAGCACCGCCACAAGCTGAAGCGGGATCACCATAAGCGCCAGGGCACAGGGCACGGTGAGGGCCAGCGACAACTCGCCCGCGCGCGACAGGGCCATGCGCGCACCGCGGTCATCGCCCGACTTCAGGCGTCGCGACAGATCGGGCAACAACACGATGCCCACCGCGATGCCGACCACCCCAAGCGGCAATTGATAGAGCCGGTCCGCTGAATAAAGCCAGCTCACCGCCTTGTCGTAATTCGAGGCGACTTGTTGGCCGACCAGAAGGTTGACCTGCATCACCCCCCCGGCAAGGGCGGCGGGCACGGCGACGCGCACCAGTTGCGACATCGCGGGCGTCCAGCGCGGGCGCACCGGGCGGATATGCAAACCCGCGCGGCTTGCGGCCTGCCAGACCAGAACAAGCTGCGCCACGCCGGCAAAGGGAATGGCCCAGACAAGCGCCGTGGCAACCTTGCCGCCCACAAGCGCCGCGACGGTCATCGCCGCGATCAGCATCACGTTCAAAAGCACCGGTGCGGCGGCAGCGGCGGCAAAGCGCCCGGCCGCATTAAGCGTCCCCGACAAGAGCGCGGCCAGCGAGATGAACAGGATGTAGGGAAAGACGATGCGCCCGAAATCAACCGTGATATCAAAGCGTTGATCGCCGACAAACCCCTCTGCCGTGGCCCAGACAAGGGCCGGCATGAACACCAGCGCAAGCCCGGTCAGCGCCAAAAGAACAAGCCCAAGGCCCGAGATCGCCAGTGAGGCAAAGCCAAGCGGATCCTCATCGGCCTCAAGCCGCTTGGAAAACATCGGCACGAAGGCCGCGTTGAACGCGCCCTCGGCAAAGAAGCGGCGAAACATATTGGGAAGACGGAAGGCGGCGACAAAGCTGTCCATCATCACGCCGGGGCCAAGATAGCTTGCGATCATCACATCGCGCACAAAGCCCAACAAACGACTAAGCAGCGTCCAGCCGCCGACGGTCAGGATACCGGTAAGCAGGCGGACGGGTTTCATGGGCTGGCCTTTGGCTGGATGCGTCCCCGCAGGCTTAGCGGATCGCACTGACAGGGGAAAGGGGGCGTTGGTATGGCTAGCTGCGCGGCACTGGCATCATCGTGCCGGTCATCATCGCGATATGGGTTTCCTTGTCGCCTTCAAGCGCAAAGACATCCGCGCGCACGATCACAAGGCGGCGCCCGGCCTTGACCACCGCGCCACGCGCAATCAGGGCGTCGCCCCTGGCCGGGGCCAAAAGGTTGATCTTCATCTCGGTGGTCAGAACCTCGAACCCTTCTGGCATGACGGACAGTGCGGCATAGCCCGCCGCGCTGTCGCCGATGGCAAAGGTCAGACCGGCATGGCCAAATCCGTGCTGCTGGCGGCTTGTCGATAAAATCGGCGCTTCAATCTCGACATGGCCCGCCGAGAGGCTGCCAAGCGTTGCGCCCAGGGTCTGCATCATGCTCTGCGCGGCAAAGCTGCTGCGAATTTTGTCTGCGATGTCAGGGGACATTCTGGCTTTAATTCCCATTGCTTACATTGCGTTATTACGATGACGATAAAGTGACGGGATGTCACGGTCCTTTATTGGAAAAGCAAGTGACGGCTGATACATGCATAGGTGGTAATGTGTGATAAGGGGAATGAGTTGAACTGGTCTGACTTTCGAAACCATTTGGTGGAAACGTTTTCTACATTCTGTTCCTCCGTGACCCTGTTCACGGTCGCGGTCTCTATTGCTGTTGCTGTCATTGCCGGGCCCTTTGGCACCTATGAAACCATGCCTCTTGTGACGCGATCCGCCTATTGGAGCATGGCGACTTTCAGCGCTCTGGTGATCGCCTACCTAAGTCGCGCCACCATGGCTACAGTGTTCGGCAAGCGACGCCCGATCCTGTTTGACCTCGGCGCGGGCCTGATGGTGAGCGTCATTCTGGCACCGCTGATCTGGGGGTTGCGTGCCTGGATGGATCCGGTTCTTGATCTGCACCAGCTGCGCCTTCCAAGTATTGCGCTCAACATCTTAGTGATTGCCTGGGGCATCTTCGTCTTGCGCCGCCAGATCGGCCTGGAACAGCCGTCGGGATATCGTCGCGATGCGCGGGAAGAGGTGCCAATCTCGCGCCTGCATCGGCGGCTCTCTGATCTGGAGGATGTCGAAATCATGCGCCTGTCTGCCAATGATCATTTCGTCGAGGTCTCGACCGATCGCGGGGTCGAAACGCTCCGCCTTCGGCTTGGGGACGCGATTGATGAAATGGACCCGATCGAAGGCATCTGCACCCATCGCTCGCATTGGGTGGCACTCTCTGCGGTTGTCGGGGTCGAGCAGGCCGGGGCAAACAAGACATTCGTCATCCTGCGCAACGGTGACCGCGTCCCCGTCAGCCGCAAATACCGTCCGCGCCTTCTCGAGGCAGGGCTGCTTGAATGACACGAGGCGGCCTGTCAGGGCCGATGCGTGTTATGGCGCGGCATTGGTGTGGCATGCACCATCGGCCCGGTCAAAATCGCAAGGGCCTCTTGCCGCATGAGCGTGCTCAACACCTCGTCGTGGCTGTAAAGGCCGCCCGTATAGGTGCCATAGGCCGGCAGGATCACGCGGTTGCTGTCCAGCAGAAACGCCGGGCGGCTCAGGCTGCGCCCGCGCAGGGCAAGCCGGACCTTGGGGTGATAATGCCCCGACACCTCGCCGCACTGGCCGGGACGGGCGATATGGCGAAAGACCAGCGGCGGCACCGGCAATTCGGCCATATGCGCGCCGCCAAGATCGACCGGCCCCGGATCATGGTTGCCCTCGATCCAGACCCACCGTCGCCCCGCCTGAAGCTTGGCGATCCATAGCTTTTCCGCCTCGGGCAGGGCCGCCGCCGCGGCGCTGTCATCAAAACTGTCGCCAAGGCAGATCAGCGTGCTGGCCCCGGTCTGGCGCAGATCGCTTTCCAATCGGCTTAGCGTATCGCGGGTTTCATAGGGCGGCAGCGGTGGCTCGCCCAAGCGCGCGCGCCGTTCTGCCTTGCCGAGGTGAAGATCAGACACGCACAGCAAATTGCGCGCATCCCAATAGAGCGCACCCGAGGCCAGCGCCGTCAATTCGGCCCCGGCAAGAGTGAAAGCATAACCGTCCATGCCCCCTTGGTGGCGAGATGTGCGTGTCATTGCAAGGGCGGCGCGTCATCGGGCGTGCTTGTCCGCCCTGACAGGCGGCCGCGCGAAAGCGCCGCGATCACCCCGCCAGCCCCGCCGCCTGCATCAGCCGCGCGGTTTCCTCGGCCAAAAGCCGCTCTTCCGCGGCGCCTTTGACCGGGGTGCGTCCGGCCTCAAGGAAGAGCGGAGCTGCAAGCGGGCTTACCCGCGCCAGCCGCCTGTGGGTGATGCGCCCCTCAATCCGCGCCAGCATCTCTTCGATGCGGCCAAAATCGACCAGGCCGCGCATGGCCTCTTGCCGGGTGATATCGAGCAAGAGGTGACCGGGGTCATATTTCACCAGCGTATCATAGAGGATATCCGACGACATTACCGCCTGTCGCCCGCTCTTGCGCGCGCTCGGGCTGTTGCGCTGAATAAGGCCCGCGATCGTCGCCGAGGCCCGAAACGTGCGTTTCATCACGGCGTTGCCGGCAAGCCAGCTCTCAAAGCCGACGCGCAGGCTCGCGGCGTCAAACAAAGGCGCTGCGTCGGTCACCGCCTCAAGACCCCAGATCAGCGTGGCATAATCCGTTGCCACAAAACCAAGCGGCGCAAGGCCAAGCTCTTCCATCCGTTTGGTCACCAGCAGGCCAAGCGTTTGCTGCGCATTGCGCCCGGCAAAGCCGTAAATACAGGTCTGTTCGCGCCCGTCATGGGCAAAACTCTCAACCAGCAGATGCCCCGCCTTCGGCATCTCTGACACGCGCCTCTGCAGGTGCAGCCAGTCGCGGATCACCTCTGGTAAACCGGGCCAGTCGGGCTGTGCGAGAAGCGCAAGAATACGCTCTGAAAGCTGGGTCGATGTGGCGAATTTGGTGCCCGTGAAGGTCGCGATCTTTGGTTTGCGGCCCGCGTCGCGGCTGACCTCGACCACCATCTCGCGCAGGCTCTCAAAGCGCACGATCTGGCCGCCGATCAGGAAGGTGTCACCGGGGCTGAGCGTGGCGGCAAACGCCTCTTCGACCTCGCCAAGGGGCTTGCCGCCGCGCGCGCGCTTCATCCGAACCTTGAGGGTGTCGCTATCCTGAATGGTGCCGACGTTCATGCGGATCAGGCGCGCGCTGCGCGGATCACGCAATTGCCACTGCCCATCGGCACGCTGCAACAGTCGCTGCCATTGATCATAGGCGCGCAGGGCATAACCGCCGCTTGCGCAAAACTCCAGGCAGGCGTCAAACTCGGCCCGCGTCAGCCCCGCATAGGCACCAACGCCGGTGACCTCGGTGAACAGATCGTCGGCGTCAAACGGCCCGGCACAGGCCCGGATCAGGATATGCTGGCACAGCACGTCGCGCGGCCCCGGCCTGCGCGCCTCGCCATCAAGATCATGGTCGCGCACCGCCTGAAGCGCGGCCAGACATTCGACCACTTCAAAGCGGTTGGCGGGCACCAAAAGCGCCTTGGACGGCGCGTTATAGCGGTGATTGGCGCGTCCGATCCGCTGGACCAGACGCTTGACGTTCTTGGGCGCGCCGACCTGAATGACAAGATCGACATCGCCCCAGTCGATGCCGAGATCAAGGCTTCCGGTGCAGACAATCGCGCGCAGCTCGCCGCGGGTCATCGCCTCTTCGACGCGGCTGCGCTGCGCGCGGTCAAGGCTGCCGTGATGGATCGCGATGGGAAGGCCGTCTTCATTGGCAAGCCACAGATTGTGAAAGAAAATTTCCGCCTGCGCGCGGGTGTTGTGAAAGATCAGCGTGGTCTTGTGCCGCTTGATCTGATCAAGCACTGCCGGGATCGCATAGGCGGCCCCACCGCCCGACCAGGGCGGCGGATCGGCGAGTTCCAGCATCGAAATATCCGGGGCAGGGCCGGGGTCGGCCAACAGGATGTCGCAGCGATTTCCGCCCTGCGCAAGATAGCGCGCAAGCGCGGGCGGGTCTTCGACCGTGGCCGACAGGCCGACGCGACGCAGGCCGGGGCAAAGCGCCTCCAGCCGTGACAGCGTCAGCATGAGCTGATCGCCGCGCTTGCTTTCTGCGAGGGCGTGAATTTCATCAATCACCACCCGCTTGAGTCCGGCAAAAATGCGCGGTGCATCCTCGTAAGAGACCATCAAGGCAAGGCTTTCCGGGGTGGTCAAAAGGATATGCGGCGGGTCAGCACGCTGACGGCGTTTGGCGTGTGCCGAGGTGTCGCCGGTGCGATCCTCAACCCGGATGGCAAGGCCCATGTCCTCGACGGGCGCGGTCAGGTTGCGCTTGATGTCGGCCGCAAGCGCCTTGAGCGGCGAGATATAAAGCGTGTGAAGCCCGGCATGCGGACCCTCGGCCAGATCAACCAGTGTCGGCAGGAAACCGGCCAGCGTCTTGCCCCCGCCGGTCGGCGCAATCAGCAGGGTCGCGGGCGCATCGGCGCGCGCCAGCACGGTTTGCTGGTGCGGATGAATGGACCACCCACGGGCGTTGAACCAGGACTGAAACAGATCGGGGAGGTGAGTCATTCCGGAAAATTAGAATGCATCGTCGTGGATGGAAATGCCCCGGATACAAACGATTGCAGACCCAAATCGTTTTATACGGGATTGGTTAATGTCAAAAAGCTGTGATCCCAAAATATTAAAATGCCCGGCTATGGGAGCTTAGGAGTTGTCGAGTCGCGCTGTGACCAAAAATCACGCATGAAAGCGCAAATTATCTGGAGGAACTATCATGAAACTGACCCCTAAACAGTTGGTTCTGAGTGCGTTCATCTCTGCCATGCCCTGTTTGGCTTCGGCGCAGGTTTGGGATGGATTTTATGGTGGCCTTGCGCTTGGTTATACCGATCTTGACGCGAAGCACAGCTATAGCAATGGGGCGCCCTCTGGCAATTCCAGCCCGGACGGCGCGCTTTATGGTGCATTTGCCGGGTATGCCGTTCAGTCAGGGCAGATGGTTTACGGCGCTGAGGTGGATTTCGAGGGCAGCGAAGCGTCGGGGTCTTATACTAATCTGACCGGTGCCACATCGGCGGGGCGGTCTGAGTTGAACTGGCAGGGGTCCGTGCGGGCCGTTGTCGGCTATGCTGGGAATCTGGGCCCCAATCCGGCTCTGTTTTATGCGACGGGCGGCTACGCCTACGGGGATTTTGATTTCCGCGGTGGCCCTGCTGCAACGCCGACCAACGGCTATAGCGACAAATTGGACGGATGGACGATCGGAGCGGGTATCGATACGCGCATTGCCACCAACCTGTCGCTGCGGACCGAGTATCGGTACACCGATTACGGCAAGTCCAGGGGGACTCTGGCCCCTGCTTTTCCGGCCGTAAGTATGCCGGTCAAGGTCACGCAGCATGCCGTGCGTGTTGGTCTGCGATGGGATTTCTGACTGTTAAGTCGGCAAACAACGGCGCATCCAGATGTGGTTGCGCCGTTCTTGTTGTGATCTCAGTGAGCGATCTCTTCTTCCTTGACGAACATGTTGGCCCAGGCCCGATCAAGCAAGTCGGGGGACATCTGATAAGGGATGCCCTCGAACTCACAGATCGAGATCATCTGGTCGATCAAAAAGACCGGCTGATAGTTGGCGTAGACATTGTCGATCGTCGGGTATTTTTCCTTGATCAGATGGATCAGCGCCGCCTCGTCAAGCGGCATTCCCTTTTTACGCGCGACCATGGCAAAGATTTTCAGGAAATCCTGCTGGCATGGCCCGTCGATCTTGATCTTGTAGAAAATCCGGCGCAGGGCGGCTTTATCGAAAATCTCATTCGGGTGGAAGTTGGTCGAGAAAATCACCAGCGTATCAAACGGCACCTCGAATTTCTCGCCCGATTGCAGGGCCAGGATATCCTTGCTTTCCTCAAGCGGAACAATCCAGCGGTTCACAAGGCTTTGCGGCGGTTCGGCCTGACGGCCAAGGTCATCCACGATGAAAATGCCGCCGGTCGACTTGAGCTGAAGCGGCGCCTGATAGGTGCGCGCGGTGGGGTTATAGACCAGATCAAGCATCGAGAGGCTCAGTTCACCACCGGTGATCACGGTCGGGCGTTCACAGCGCACATAGCGCGTGTCAAAGGTGCGGCGACGGCGCAGGCTATTGGGGTCATCAATCTCGACCTCGGCCGAGGAATGCACGATAGGGTCATAAACCGTGATTACCTGGCCGGAATATTCAATCGCGCGCGGCACATAGATCTTATCCCCCATCGCGTCACGTATGCCATTGGAAATACTGGATTTCCCGTTGCCCGGAGGACCATACATCAGGATCGAGCGCCCGGCGCTGACCGCAGGCCCGAGGTGATCCAGAAGGCTGTTGGGCAGGATCAGATGGCCCATCGCGTTGGTCAACTGATCGCGGGTGATCTGGATGTTGCGGATCGACTGGCGTTTGACCTGTTCGCGGTAGACCGCCAGAGGCACCGGCATGGCGCCGAAATATTCCGACTGACTAAGCGCATCAAGTGCGCGGGATTTGCCGGCATCGGTTAGCTGATAGCCCATTTCACCACCGGAATTCGCATTCAACGTACCCGTCGCTTCAAGCAGCTTCTGGACCCGCGCCATATCGATCAGTTCCTGCGTCACCGCACGCGGCAGACAGATGGCGACGGCCACTTCCGACACAAGGTCGAGGTTCTTGCGGAACATGGTCTTGAGCAGGATATCCCGCATCATCACCACCGGAAGCTGCATATCCTCGATGCTGCTCGGGGGGGGGGGGGGCTGAACGCCGGTGCTGACTTGCATGTTCATGTGATGTACCTGTTCTGCGCCTGAATGCTGTTTTCCCCCATCCCGCGCGAAAGCGGACAGGTCTTGGCACAAGCATGCCGCGCAAAGGTGCAAAAATTAAGGAAAGCCTCGGGCAGGGGTGCGGCAGAGGCGACGCTTTACGCCCCGTAGAGCGCGCCAAGCCCCAAATAAATCGCCAGAGTGGCGCCGAGGGCAAAGCCCATCGGGAATTTTTTGCCCACGGACCAGCTTTGCCAGTCTGGCGCAAGGCGCCGCAGGGGGCTGTATTTGGCGATGCGATGCGTGACAAAAGCGGCCAGAAGCGTGGCGGAAAAGAGGACCCCCAACATGGGGAGATCGCCAAGCGCCACGAAGGGGGCGGCGGCGGCGATAAATTTGGCATCCCCCGCGCCCATGGCTCCGACGGCATTGGCCAGGATCCCGACCGCAAGCATTACCGCCAGATGCGCGAATCTCCAGGGATAGACTGACATCGGCAGCGCAATCAGCCCGATCACCACAAAGATTCCCGCCAGTGTCAGCACCGCTGTGTTGGGAATTTTCATAACCCGCAGATCGCTAAGCGCGACCCAGACACAGACCGGCAAAACGAAGGGCAGGAACCAAAGCGCCGCCTGGGCCGTGATCTGAAGTGACATTTGGTACCCCTGCCTAGTTTGACACGTTTGCTTCAAGAGCGCGCAGGCTTCGCACGGCTTCCTCGAAGTGCTGGGGATGGGTCTCTATCGCGTCACGCAACAGGCCTTTGCCAATCGCTGTGTCGCCCTGCTTGATCGCCGAAAGTCCAAGCGTGTAAAGCAGTTGTGCGCGCTCTGACTGATTGGTGGACAATACCGGAAGCGAGTATTTCTGCTGCGCACCGCGTGCCAGAACAAGGTTGTTCTTGGCGGTGAACAGGGCCGGGTCCTGACGGACCGCATCCGAGAAAAGCCGCTCTGCGCCGGGATAGTCGCCGCGCGTCAGCTTGGAATAGCCCCAGTTGTTCATCACGCCAGCGGGCCGCGTCGTCAGGCCAGCGGCGATTTCATAGAAACTGTCGGCCTTTTTCCATTCCTGATTGCTATCGGCAATCATTGCTTCAAGGCGATAGCGTTTGAAGGTCTCGAATGTGGGGGGGATGGCGTCCAGAACCTTGTCGGCGCGCTCCCATTCGTTGTTGCGGATCAGGGCGTCGGCCAGATCGACGCGGTCGTCATTCGTGGCATCTTTATGCTCGGCCACTTTCGTCCAGACACTCACCGCCTCGGTGTGGCGCTTGGCGCGGATCAGGGATTTGCCAAGTCCGCGCAACAGATCGACGCGGTCGGGTTTTTCGCCGATTGCGCGCTGAAAGTAAGACACCGCCTCATTTGGGTCGGCAGCTGCCAGCATCACGTCATTGAGGTTGGATTCATCCACGACATTGATGCTCTGAAAGGCGCGATCAACGTCATTTTCGGTGGACTGCTCACACGCAGACAGGGCGAATACGCCCGTCACGCAAAGGGAAATCAGGATAGGGTGGCGCATTTTTGCGTCCTTTTACTGCCGCTGCCTCGTCATGGTATCTTGCGGACCAGATAGTCGCCACTGCCCCGCCGTACCAATTTATAGTCTTGCTCTTGCACTTCAGCATAGCCGGAATTTTCAGATTTTGCGAGCGCTAAGCGCAAATTGTCGCGAATTGAGTCACTTTCGCCATCATCCAGTGCGTAAGCGCGACGAAAAACCTGTTCAGCTTCGACATATTCGCGCTTTTCCACCAGAACAACGCCCAGGTTATTCCAGATTTCAGGCGAGGCCTGGTCTTTTGCGACGGCCTTGCGCAGTAATCTCTCTGCTGTTGCAAGGCGACCAAGCCCCAGATTGGCGCTGCCAAGTCCGGCGAGAATATCGGCCGTCATGCCCTGGGTCACGGCGGCGCGGGTATAGGCCTTTTGGGCCAACTCGAATTCGCCCGCATCCATAAGGCGGTGGCCGACGATCACCGCGTCGACCGCCTCTCCACCCGGCACAAGGCCCGGTGCATAAGGGCTCTCTGGTGGTTCAGGCTCGAAACAGCCGACCAAAGCCAGAAAAAACGCCAGAAATACCCCCGCCCGTGATGTCATCGTGCCCCGTTTATTTGCCCGCCATCTCGAAGAGTTTCATAATACCCAGAGCGGACGGTCCAACCAGAATGATCAGCAATGGTGGTACTGTAAGCATCATCGTGGCGAGTGTCATCTTTGTCGGAAGCTTGTTGGCTTTTTCTTCGGCGCGCATGACCCGTTTGTCACGCATTTCCGCCGCATAGACGCGCAGCGCCTCACCGACCGAGGTGCCAAAGGTCTGTGATTGCACCAGAACCGTCACAAAGCTTGAAATATCCTGTACACCGCAGCGTTCGGCCATCTCGTTGAGAACCGAGGCCTTGTCGCGCCCGGCCTTGATTTGCAGCGAGACGATCTGGAATTCATCGGCCAGGGCGGGATAAGAGGCGCGGATTTCGTTTGAGACGCGAATGATCGCCTGATCCATCGACTGGCCCGCCTCGATACAGACAAGCATCATGTCAAGGCTGTCGGGAAAGCCGTCGGTGATTTCTTCCTGGCGCTGTTGCTGGCGTTTTGTAACCCAGTATTTTGGCAGCATGTAGCCAACACCGCCCGGCCCGAGAATGTACATCAGCGTCTGTTGGGTTGAAAGGTCATCATCGGATTTGACCAGAACGAAATATATCACGCCCACGAGCAAAAGGCCGATGCCAAGCGCAAATTGGGCAAAGTGGAAATATCGCACCGCATCCTTGTGGCGATATCCTGCCTGCATCAGCGTCAGGCGCATCTGCGACAGCTGCTTTTCATCCTGCGGCTCAAGAAAGCTCGCGTATCTATCAAGCTTCACACTGCGCGTGCCGCTGCGCAGGTTGGCAGAAGAAGGCGTATCGCTCTTGTTTGAATTTGCGTTTTTCAGCTTCTTAAGCGGATCCTGCTTTTGCTTGAGCATGATCGGAACGGTCACGAGGATAAGCATCACACCAAGCGCGCCGACCGCGATGATCGGGCCAAAGGGGCCAAGCGCGCCGGTCAGGACGTCAGTGAACAGGGTCAGAAGTTTCATGGGATGTTCCTTTTCAGACCTTGATGTCCACAAGCGCGCGCATGACGATCAGGTTGAGCACGAGAAAGCCACCCACGATCAGCGTGGCGGGAATAAAGTAGGGGTGAAGCATCGCTTCGTCATAGTAATCAGGCTTGATCACCTGAATGAGGATCAGCGCCAGGATCGGAAAGCCCGACAGGAATTTGCCCGACCATTTCGCCTCGGCGGTGATCGCCTTGACGCGGCGGAACAGACGAAAGCGCGAGCGGATCACCTTGGCAAGACCGGCAAGGATTTCAGCAAGGTTACCACCTGATTGCTGCTGGATGGTCACGGCGACCGCCAGAAAGCGCAGATCCTGCATATCAAGGCGCTCGGCCATGTCCTTGAGGGCCTCGCCCATGTCGCGACCATAGGCGGCCTCGTCGGCGATGATGCCAAATTCGGTGGCCAGAGGGTCAGACACCTCGGTCGCGACGATCCCGATGGCGGCGGAAAACGGATGGCCCACCCGAAGCGAGCGCACCATGAGTTCGATCGCATCGGGCAGTTGCTCTTCGAGCATGCCCATGCGTTTGTTCGCCTTCATGTTGATCCATGTGAAAATGCCACCAACACCCATCCCGATCGACGCCGCGATGCGCACGGGAATGGCGGTTTCGGTGCCAATCGTCAGGCCAAGAAACGCAAGCACGCTGACCCCCACCATCAGCATCATCAGCTGATTGGGCGTAAAGGCGATCGCGGCCTTTTGGGCCTTGGCCGACAGGATCGAGTAGAGCGGAATTTTGCGCGCCTTGAGGTGCTGCTGCATCTCTTTGCGCAGTTTTTCCATTACCTCTTCGCGGTTGCCGGTCTTGTCCAGCATCTCAAGTCGGCGGTTGACCCGGTTGTTAAGGCTGATCGAGCGGCCAAACACCGTCAGGTACAGGCCCTCGACAAGGACCAGCACACCGATGAAAATCAGGCCGTAAATAATTGGTTCTGCGCTGATGGTCATCTGCGTTACTCCGCTGCGATGGGTTCAAAGATATGAGGCGGAAGGTCATAACCCCACAGGCGGAACCGCTCTGTAAAGTTCGAGCGCACGCCAGTGCCGGTAAAATGGCCGATGATCTTGTTGTCCGGGCTCAGGCCGACGCGCTGGAAACGGAAGATTTCCTGCATCGAGATCACATCGCCTTCCATCCCGGTTATTTCGGTGATCGAGGTCATCCGGCGCGAGCCGTCCTGAAGGCGGCTGGCCTGAACGATCAGGTTCACAGCCGAGGCGATCTGAGAGCGCACGGCCTTGAGCGGCATTTCGATCCCGGCCATGGCGACCATGTTTTCCAGGCGGCTGATGCCGTCGCGGGGGTTGTTGGCGTGGATCGTGGTCATTGATCCGTCGTGGCCGGTGTTCATGGCCTGCAACATGTCAATCACCTCTTCGCCGCGCGTTTCCCCCACGATGATCCGGTCCGGGCGCATCCGCAGGGCGTTCTTCAAGCAGTCGCGGGGCGAAACCTCGCCTTTGCCTTCCACGTTGGGCGGGCGGCTTTCCATCCGTCCTACGTGGATTTGTTGCAGTTGAAGTTCGGCGGTGTCTTCGATGGTCAGAATGCGTTCGTCATTGTCGATGAAGGACGACAGGGCGTTCAGCGTGGTCGTTTTACCAGAGCCGGTCCCGCCGGACACGATCACGTTGAGGCGGGTGGCAACAGCGGCCTGTAAATAGGCGGCCATCTCTTCCGAGAAGGCGCCGAATCTGACCAGATCGTCGATGCCAAGCTTGTCCTTCTTGAATTTCCGAATCGACACCAGGCTTCCGTCGACCGCAACCGGCGGCACCATGGCGTTGAAACGCGATCCATCGGCAAGACGGGCGTCAACGTAGGGGTTGGATTCATCCACCCGCCGACCCACTGCCGAAACGATCTTGTCGATGATCCGCATCAGATGCTTTTCATCTTTGAAGGTCACATCGCTCAGGCTCAGGATGCCGGCGCGTTCCACGAAAATCTGATGCGGGCCATTGACGAGAATATCGTTGACCGTGTCGTCTTTCAGCAGCGTTTCAAGCGGGCCAAGGCCTTTGACCTCGTCATAAAGCTCCTGCGTGAGGGTCACGCGATCCTCGCGGTTGAGGACGATGCCTTTTTCCTCAAGAATTTCCCTCGCGATCGAGCTTATTTCGGCGCGCAGGTCATCCTCTGTCGCGGTATCAAGCGCGGCAAGGTTGAGGTTGTCGAGAAGCGCGCGGTGCAGTTCGATCTTGATCTCGCTGATCCGGTCCTTGCGCTTGCGTTCTTTATCCGCGCCGACAGCGGCGGCGGGCGCCACTGGCAAAGGTTTGCGAAACGACATCACCGAAGCCGCGTCTTCGATTGGCGCGGTCCTGGGTTCTTCGACGGGTTTCAAATTGGTGCCGGCCTTGGTTGCCGCAGGTTTTTTATAACGGGAAAACATTGGTTTCAGACCCTTTTCTATGCGGCTTCTGCGTCGCTTTTACCCAGCTCATGCAAAGAGTTGGCCAGTTTGGAAATTTCTCGACGTAACGGATTCTTGGCCGCCGCAGAGGCAAGTGGCAGGCCGTGATCCGAGCTTTGGCAAACCGCCCGCCCACCATCTGGCAATAATAGGTCAATACTGATTTCGAGGCTCTCGGCCATGCGTTTCACCCGGCTTTTGCCGTTCAGATCGGTGAATTTCGGGGCCCGGTTCAGGCAGAACCGCAGTTTTTCAACCGGCAATTCTTCTGATTGCAGCGCGCGCTTCATTCGCAGCGCGTTTTGCGCCGAGCGCATATCCAGCTCGACGGTTGAAAAATAGATTTGCGAGGCGTTCAACACCGCTTCGGTCCATTGCACCAGTGTGGTGGGCATGTCGACGATCACATAATCGAAATGCCGCCGCGCGACTTCAAGCACTTTGTTGACATCCTCAGATGTGACCATGTCCAGCGGAATTATGTCCTTGGGCGCGGTCAACACCCAAAGCTTTTCCTCAAAGCACACAAGCGCCTGACGGAAGACATCGTCATCCATGGCGTCCGTGTCCGACCACATGTCAAACACAACCTCGCGGCGCGGCAGATCAAGGAAGGTCGCGGCCGATCCGAATTGCAGGCTGAAGTCCAACAGGCAAACTTTGGGGGGATTCGCTTTTTCGACATTCGCCAACTCCCAAGCGAGATTGACCGCAAGCGTCGTCGCCCCGGTGCCCCCGGCCAGACCCTGCACGGCCAAAAGAACGCCGGTGCCCTCGGTTGCGCGGTCAATCGCAACCGGGGCTGCGCTTGGCGCTGCCGGTTCGGATTTCTGCAGGCGCTCGATAGCGGATTTCAATTCGTTTTCCGGCAGCGGGTAGGGCACAAATTCATCGGCTCCCTGACGCAGCAGCTGATGCAGGGCCGCCGGGCTGACATCTTCGGCGATTAAGATGACTTTAATGCCCTTTTTCTTGGCGAGGCTGATGATTTCGCCCAACATGACGAGGTCATCCTCGTCGGTTTCGTCGATGGCAACGGCCACAAACTCCAGAGAATCGGCTTCGGGTTGATTGAGAAAGGCCAAAGCCTCGGCAAATCCAAGGTCACCCCAGTTTTCGCCAAGGGTGGTTTCCATATCTTCAATCAAAAGGTCGAAATTCTGCACGTCGCGACTGATTGTGCAGGCGATGATCGGGCTGGGTTCGGGTTGTTTTAGCACAATGCTGCTCATTTAATCGGTCCTGTTACTGCCATCGCCATGCAGGGCTCGCGGAATTGCCCGCGAGACATGGCAAAGCCATGAGATCTGCGTGGCGCCCCATCTTTCTGGGAACGCTCATTACTGACTGAAGATGGCTGCAAATCTTGGCGACATTTAGGCCAAAAGATCGTAATTGTGCGGTCTTAAGACACAAAAAACCCGCCCAATTCGGGCGGGTTTCAGTTGGCCCGGCTATGCCGAACAGGGAGAATTGCGGTATACCGTTACTCGCTGCTGCCGCCGTCGCTAACCACCGTGAGGGCAGATTTGGGTACGGCGCTATTGATGTATTCGCGGTAAACCACCTCGGCATATTTACCGTCCATCATAATCGGATCCGACCCGACAAAACCTGACACTTCGGTTACGGTCCGCCGGTTGCGACGTTCGCGGCCCTGCGTCACGATCAGCGGCTGTGTCTCGCCAAAGGATACAACAGCTTCTAGGCGAGAGCGGCTAATGCCCTGGGACGACAGGAAGGACACCACCGCCTGCGCGCGGCGCATGCCAAGAGTTTTGTTATACCGGTTCGATCCCACTGCGTCGGTGTGGCCGTAAACCCGAAAACGCACTTCGGGAAACTGGCGGATCCAATTGGCCTGTTCGCGCAGGGTGTCACGCGCACCATTGTCAAGCTGTGCCGAGTTGAAGGCAAAGTTGACAGTGCTCAGCACCTCATTGGAAAATCGGTTCGAGAGGTCGTAGACATAGCTTTTCTCGCCGGTCATGACCAAGTGGTTGTTCATATTGGCTTCGCCAAAGTTACCGCCATCCACCAAGGAGCCAGCTTCACTGTATGAGCGGTACACGTCGCCCTGTTGTGAACAGGCAGAGGCGGCGACGAGACCTGCGATTGCTATAAGATGTTTCATTGCCCCAGCCTTTCGATCAATCCATGACATAGCCGTAAGAGCCGCTGAAATCCTGCTTGGCAACTTCGCCAGCCGGTCCTTTAGATTTCTGGTCCTTTGCGACGCGGCCATTGAGAAACAGGTCTTTCTCGCTCGGAATCTGGACCCGATCGGTGGGCAGGGCAAGCGCCTCGCCACGTGTCGGGGATACCAAATGAGCCGATACGATGATAACAAGCTCGGTTTGCGAGCGCTGATAATCGGCGCTGCGGAACAGGGAGCCCAGAATGGGAATGTCGCCCAACCACGGCACCTGACCGTTATTATCGCGGAAATCGTCCTGCAACAGCCCGGCAACTGCAAAGCTGTCGCCGTCACGCAGCACCACTGTCGTCGAAGTGTCGCGGCGTCGGAAGGCCGGCACGATCAGATCGTTGGCAACAAGACCATTGGCCGTATCAAGCGAGGATACTGCGGCGGCCAGCTCAAGATTGATGATCCCGTCTTCAACAACGCGCGGCACAAAGTTCAGCTCGACCCCAAAGGGCTTGTATTCGATCGTGGTCGTGTCGCTATCCTGTGGCACTGGCACGGGAAATTCGCCACCGGCCAAAAACGTGGCTTCCTGGCCCGACAATGCGGTCAGGTTCGGCTCGGCCAGTGTGCGCACCATGCCCTTGGTTTCCAGAGCTTCCAGCAAGATACCGACTTCGACGGACCCCACATCAAACCCAAAGGCAAACGCGGCGTTCTTCTCGCTTTCGCCCGGAACGGCACCGGTCAGTGTGTTAAGGATTCCGCCTTGTGTATTTGTGGTGTTGGTGCCGCCAATAACCCCAAGCCCGCCACCACGTGCATCAATCGACAGCGAGCTTGACAGCGCCTTTGAAACGCTGCGCTGCATCTCGGCAAACCGAACCTTCAGCATGACTTGCTGTTTTCCCGAAACCGCCATCAGGTTCGACACCCGTTCGGGGGCATAACGTTCGGCAAGATCAAGCGCGCGCTCCATGCGCGAGATGCTTGATACGGTGCCCGACATGACGATCCCGTCATTGGCGGTACGCACCTCGATCGCTTCGCCCGGCAAAATCTGGCGCAGACGTTCTTTGAATTCAGAAATATCGGCGCTGACGTGCACGTCGATATTGGTGATTAGCCGCCCGGTGCCGTCCAGAAGAGTAAGCGTTGTCCGCCCCGGCGACTTGCCCAACACGTAGATGGAGCGGTCCGACAAGGTTGAAATATCGGCAATAGCCGGATTTGCAATGCTGAGTTCGGCAAAGGGCACGTCGCTTTCCACGACGATGGCCCTGTTCATCGGTACACTCAGATTGCTGCCGGTTCCGTTGCGCACCACTCGGAGGGACTCGGCCTGTGCGGCGGGCACAACAGGGCCCACTGCAAAGGAGAGCCCGGCGACAGCCGCCCATAAGTAGCTCGTAATTTTCATGTGACCTGCCTTTCCGATCACGCCTCATTAATCGGGTCTTGATGCCCGTGCTTCCAGACACTTTGCGGCAGTTCGGTTTTTTTTTCAAGAATCAATGCGTTTTTATTCAGATTTATCCGCGCTGTGACGAAATAGCTGCGACAAGCAAAAAAGGGCACCCCTGCCGGGATGCCCTTTTTGATTCGTATTTGCCTGGCTTAATTGGTGCAGGGAATTGCGGTTACGATCACCTCAGCGCCGCGGCGGGTGCGAATGGTGCAGCTCTCTTCGACCGGGGCTTGCTTTTCCACCGCTTTGGCGGTGATGCCCAAGAGACGTGTCTGGTCAACTTCGACCGCTTCGGCGACCGTGTCATCAAGCGCGCCGACAAGCGACAAAGAGAGGCGCCCCGAGGATTGGGCCTGTGCAAGGGCGGCAACCTGTTGCGGGCGAACCGCGGCCGTGACCGTGCGCGCAATTGTGGTTTCGGTCATGTCGCTATTTGTGACCTGATCTACAGCGATCAGCTTGACACCTGTTTCAATCAGCTTGGTCACATCGCCTCTTGAATTCTCTGCGGTCCGCAAATCGCTCGATCCGACGCTGCCGGTCCAGTAGATGTCGACCGTGTCACCGGGGCGCAAAAACCCTGATACGCCGCTTGTCACGTCCACTTTGATCGCAAAGGCACGCATGCCGCGTTCAAGCTGTGATGTGATGCCGACTGCTTTGCCCGGTTCGGTTACTTTGACGGCGAGAACAATCTCGTTGGTTTCCATACCGCGAAGAACGGTGCGCGGCGTGTCTTCGCCTTGCGGGAACAGGTCTTCGGGCGAGGTGAACGCCCCCTCTGGAAGCGTTTCCTTGGGGAAGGCGGCCAGGCGAACAGCGGTTTTATCCAGTGGCTCGCCATACTTTACCGGGCGGGTGACAACGTAGACGTCAACTGTTTCAATGTTTGGCGCGCGTTGCTTGCGTTCCAGCGCCAGTTGGGTCTGATAGCCCTGAATATATGATTTGGCCATGTATACGGCAAAGCCCGCAAGCCCAAGGCCGAGCATGAGTACCAATCCGAATACCAAACGCATGGTGTTTCCTTTCCGTCGAAACCTGTTGTCCGGTGATGTCACCGAAATCAAAGTTCTGAATATCGGGGGATTGTGTCAAAAACAGGGACGCAGGGCGGCGATCTCGCGCTCATTCACTGGGATGGGCTTGCCGGGTGAGTGTCAGATGCGCCAATGGCCACGGATTTGCATCCGTGGCCATTGGTATTGGGGGTGGTCCGGCGGGGCCGGACCTGGGTCGAATTACTGACCCAGCGTGCCCAGATCAGTGACCGTCGTGCCCGACATTTCGCTACCGATCGCACTTGCCAGACCGGTGATACCGTTGTTGACCGAAGCCACACCAGCAACACCCAGACCAACAACGGCTGCGGTCAGAACGACCCAGTCAACTGTTACGGCACCGTCTTCGTCTTTCGAGAAGTTTTTGAAAAATTTAATCATTGTGTGTCCCTCCAAAGGATCAGTTTGCTCAGTTTAAACAACCGCTTCGGTGTAGGGCCCGTCGTGTTTTAATGGCCGGCTACCGTCGTGGTATGAGTTAATATAGCCAGTGAAATCGGGCGGGATTTGGGCAGCATTAAAGCGATTTTTGTGAAGATTAACAAATAGGAAAGAAATTATTTAAGTCATTGAAATATAAAAAATTTAAAACTCATAAAAATAGCAAAACTACTTTTACGATAGTGATTATGGCGAAATTAACGCCAAGAGGGCTGATCTTTCGAATACAATACTGGCTTAAATTAGGTACTTTTGCGATACTGTGGCCAATAAATCAGAGGCAGAGCAGAGCCCGCAATGAAAATCATTAAGTTTTTGGGAATCGCCGCGATTCTAGTCTGGCCTTTATCGGTGCAGGCCGGTGATCCGCCGCCATTTCCCGAATTTACCTTCAAACGTCAGAAGCCGCCCGCCGCTGGGGTCAAGCGACGAATCAATGTTCAGATCGAACCGCAAAGCGAAGTTCCCCCCAAAGAGGCACCCGCGAAGAATGGCGATGCCCCGGTGCCGCGCACGGCGACATATAGCTGGTTTTGGGATCTGGTGCCGCCAGAGTTAAGTGCAGATGCCCCCGCACGCTTGCGCGCGGCCTTTGACCAACTCACCAATCCGCCCAGTGGCCAGAGGATCACTGCGCCGCGCCTTCAGGTGTTGCAGGATATCGCCCTGGCCGAGGGGGGGCATATCCTGCGCGAAACCATTGGCACGCGGGTGTCGCCCGCCTTGGTGCTTGCGGTGATTGCGGTTGAATCAGGCGGGCGCGTTGATGCGATCAGTGGCGCCGGGGCCCAGGGCCTGATGCAGCTCATGCCGGCCACCGCCAGCCGCTTTGGCGTGACCGACGCCATGCTGCCGGATCAGAACATCAAGGGCGGTGTGGCCTATCTTGACTGGTTGCTGGGCGAATTCGAGGGCGACGCCCTGATGGCGCTCGCCGGATACAACGCCGGCGAGAACGCGGTCAAAACCCACAAAGGCGTGCCGCCCTATGCCGAGACCCGCGATTATGTGCCTAAGGTTCTGGCCGCTTACGAGGTGGCGCGGGGCCTGTGCAAAACACGGCCCGAATTGATCACCGATGCCTGCGCTCTTAATCTGGCGATGAACTAGGTCGGTGCCATCGCCATAAAAAGGCCGGGCCAGGAAAAATCCCGGTCCGGCCAAAGGCACCTGACAGGTCCCTATATATAATGTGTCGGATCAGACGATGGTCGCCTCGGTTGCGGCGATCATGTCTTCGCGGGTGACGCCCGGGGCCAGCTCCTCGATATGCAGGCCCTTGTGGGTGACGTCCAGCACGCCCAG
>NZ_FRBN01000072.1 GCF_900142625.1 Roseovarius marisflavi | reverse complement strand
TTGCATTGGGTGGCTCCTCCTATACGCAGATATGGACATCTGCAGTATGGCGCATTGCGACGCCGATTGGAGCAGGAGCCATCCACCCCATCAGCACTACATCCGGCTTTGCCGTTGCGGTCAAGCATAGCACCGGAGCCGGTTCGCAGCCTGAGCTTTCCTTAATAAACCGGGAAACGTAGCGATAGTCGGGTCGGAAATCGTGCCCCCATTTGGACACGCAGTGCGCCTCGTCCAGCACCCACAGCCCCACTTCGCGCTGTGCCAGAACGGACCGAACTGTTGTGCTGCGCAGTTGCTCTGGCGCAATCAACAGGATCGCAGCTTCCCCAAGCCGCACCTTGTCGAGCGCATCCTGACGCTCGGGCAAAGACAACAGCCCGTTAATCGTAACCGCCGAGGAAATTCCGGCCCGCACCAAGCCCTGAACCTGATCCGCCATCAGCGCCACAAGCGGCGATATAACAACGGTCAAGGCCCCGGTCTTGTCGAACCGGGACAGCGCGGGGATCTGATAGCAGATGGATTTGCCCGTGCCCGTCGGCAGGATGCCCAACAGGTGGTCGCCTTCCATGGCCGCCGCCACGATCTTTTCCTGAAGCGGGCGTCCGTTTTCGTCGACCGGTTCCGGGCGGAAACTTGGAAAGCCGAACCAGCGTTCGAGTGCACGGGTGGGATCGTTGTGCTCCGCGCAATAGGCACAGTGCGGATCACGACAATTCGTGTCCCTTAGGTCTTTGACGAGCCGTGCTGCGTCACGGAACTGCGCCCGCACCCAGGGCGGCATGACAGAATCCCCACCAGCGACCGAAATCCAGGCAAGGGCATATGCCATCGGCCAGCCAAGCCCAGTGTCGGGAAGCTGCTCGAGCACAGCGTCCACCTGCGCGCCGCAGGCCGCCTCGTTTAGCATCATCTGAATGGCCCGGTGCGCTTCCGCGTCAGTCGGGATGGACGCCCCGCGCACGTCGCTGAACAACCGATCAAAGCCGTCGCTACCGGGTCCCCGGCAGCAAAGCCAGTGATAGGCCATCATCGTCTCCGGCGACAACATGTTCAGCGATACGAAGGCGTCGATCTGGTTGCGAAGGACCTCGAACACAAGACGCGCGTCGAACTCTGGGTCGTTGACATGACCACTTTGAAGCCGCCCATCGCGGTAGTGTTTGATCAGATGATGATAGGGATTGCGCGGGAACGCCAAGGGATTGAGCCACAGCGTGTCAATCGGGCCATCCGCAAGCTTTGCAAAGCGCGGCGAGACCGCCATGAGATGCGGCAGGTCATGGCGCAGAATATTGTGCCCAATGACATGTGCGAAACCGGCGCAAAACAGGTCGAGTTTTTCAAGCGCGGCCTTAGGGGCACCGTGCCGATGAACAATCCCCTCTCCATCGCCTTCCGGCACGGCGGCAAAGGCGAATATCCGGGCTTCTTTGGGATCGACTTCCAGATCAATCGACAGACAGCGCGACAAGATTTCGGAATGGCCCCGCGGTATTTGAATACCGATATTACCCGCCGGGTCAGCCTCTGATTTTTCAGGTTGCTGTGGCCGGGCGCGGGCAAGGGCTTTCGCTATGCCTCGAGAAATTATGTTTTTCATACTGGCAGGTTAGTATTCATTTCCAAGGAGCGGAACCATCGGTAGCCATTTGATCAAAGATATTCTCTCGATGCCATGCCAGATTTGCCAGGTGGGGCCAGCTTCTCTCGTCTCAAAGCCTCGGCTACCCCGAGGCCCGTTGTGCGAGTCCGAGCGCCTTGATCGGGGCAAAAAACTCCGACATCATTCAATGGCAGTCGTTTTTCCTGAGGAATATCGGCTATTGTTGCGTGAACCCAAGG
>NZ_FRBN01000021.1 GCF_900142625.1 Roseovarius marisflavi | reverse complement strand
CCCCGAGATCATCGAAGGGATTGAATTCAAGGACGGGATCAAGCAACTTAAAACCGCCGCCTGATCACGCCGTCACCAACTTTCGGGCATAGCTCGCCGTAAGGCCTAGGAGCAACAGAACATTCAGTATCTTTTCGCTGTCGTTCAGATCCATGGTGTGGACCAGAAAAATTACCGGAATCAGAACCGCGATAGGAACGTTCTGCACATTTGAAAACATTGGCGCAGCCACAGGGCCGCGCGTGTTGAGAGAAAGCGTTCCCAGAATGGCTGCCATCAGAAAAATGACCATGCCGATCGTCGCGCCTGCGATCATCTCTCCGGCAAACACAAGGGCGGCGAGCGCAACGGCGTGTCCCAGGTTGTCAAACCCGATAACAACTCCGATGGCCGCCTGTTTTAGTTGTGGACTGGCAGACTTTGCATCCGTAAATGCGCTCACTTCCGTTGCTCTGATTGCGACAAACGACTATTTGTTTCGATCAGTTTAGTGCGTGTCGCCAAGGCCAAGTGCTCTTGCAGATAAGCGCGGAATTCGCTGTCGGTATTCGCGGTCTTGCGCAACGCTTCGCCGGGAACCACAAAAATCCGGGAGGGCTGGTCTATGACCACGGTCGCAGAGGCCGGGCCCGGTTGCATTACATTCATTTCGCCGATGAAACCGCCCCTGATCGACGCGATGCTTTTTTCCTGTGAAATTACGTCCGCCCGGCCATTCAGCAGATAGACGAGGTTCGTAACATCCGCGCCTTCGCGGGTTAGTTCCGTTCCCACGTCCGCGTCGATCCAAATCCCCCGGTTCAGAAACTTGCGGGCAAGTGGTTTGGGCATATCGTACAGGACATCATTTATAAGCCTGAGTTCGTTTTCGTTGAACCGCGTGGTCCGTTCAATCACATACAGGCGGCAAATCCCAAAGGTACTGATGATGATCCACATGATCTGAATGATCGCGGCCGACAAATTAAATTTCACGGAAAGGCTGAGCAAAACCAGGCTGGCTGCAATAAGGTTCATGATTGCGTAGGGATAATGCGAGCCCCGGACAAGGCCCATTTGCAAAAGCGCGTATGATGCTAAGTAGAACCCTACACCCAGATATCCGGCCCAATCGTATAATGTGTTTTGAGCAAGTTGGAACAATGGGAATTAGACCTTAAGAAATGTCCCCAAACAGTAAACACGATTTTGTTACCGGCGCAATGATACTGATATGAAAGGCTGTTTTCCGCATGTGCGAACATTGCTGATGTCGATCATTCAATGAAGAACGCCGCACAAAAAGTCTAACCTGTGCTGCCTGTTTTTATGGCACATTGAGCTACCCCCGGAAAATCAGACACTGACGCAAGCTGCGATTTGTAGTCTGCTGCTCGTCAAAACGAAGAAGATCAGGAATGTCGAAACAGAAGCAATATCATCCAGAATTCAAGGCCAGGGTTGTGTTTTAAGCGCTGAAAGGCAAACAGACGATCAGCAGGTGCAAAAAGTAGCGTAATTTACGTCAGATCCTGCCCAACAATTGGGGACTGGCTCAGATAACAATGATCGACGAAGGCCTCAATCTGGGCTTCGAGATCGCTGGGCAGTAAGTAATTTTCCAGTAGAATGCGGTCCTTCAGGGTTTGGTGCCAGCGCTCGACCTTGCCTTGCGTTTTATGGTGACAAGCGCTGACGTCGGACAGTGCCTAAACTACACTGAACAACTTAATCCCCCTCGTTTTATGACCGGGCATCGGCCGGACCGGGGAACGGTCCAAGGCAACTGGCACGGTGCGAGACCTGGAAGACATGATTATACAGTTGCGCCACCCATTGCTTGCCATACATGGATCGCTCAAGATGCCTAAGCGCCGGGCCAATCAGCGGTTGGACCTGCTGCCAAAAGAAATTCGGAAATTGCTCCATAAGGTCCATAGGTGAACTGTACCCTAACTTTTGCGCATAGCCAGTTTCCACAAACTCATGGTAAAGCCCGCTGATCTTGCGGTGGTAGAACGGGTCGGCGATCTGGCCAATAAGGTCAGCAGCTCGCACCAAGGCTTCTTCACTCTCTGTACTGGCATAGAACGGGTCACCAGGCATTGGGAAGCGTGTGTACTCGATAGCCCGAGCTATCCGCTCTTCGTCAATCAGTCCGGACTTGCCAAAGCGCTGACGGGCGTAAATCTTGCCACGATCAATATGATATGGCGCGAGAAACGCATCCGACGAGCCGCGAGGCGGGCAAATTCGATCTCCTGCCTCGTTGATTACGACTTGGGTGTCGGTGTCGCCCTCGCAGATGTTACGGGAAAATCCAATGTCATGCACCAAAAGTGCCACGATGTAGTGCAGCCAGTCTTCTGGCTGAACGGCACGGGTAACAAGCTGACCCCGGATAATTTCCTGGCCCACCAGCGTGACCATCATTGTGTGCTCAGCATTGTGGTAAAGAGCGTCAGAGTTGCCCAACCGCTCAAGCAACATGCGAGCACTCCCACTTAAAAACGCGGCATATTCGCTCTTACGTCCTGAGAAATACTGAAGATATGTCTTGGCGAGGTGGTCTCCAAATTCAGCGGCCACGACTGCGGTGGGATTGAACATGAGTGCCCCCTGTCAGCCGAATTGGCCGCTTTTATGATAGCACAGGGAAATTTCAGATCAACTGGCTGGAATAGCCCCATTGAGTGGTCCGCCATCTGGGATAGTTTTGTTCCATAAACTGGAGGATCAGCATATCGCTGGGTGCTGCCTGACTAATTCGAACCAGTCTCTGCACGGACAGTGACACTGCTCTATAGGTCGTGCAGAGGCCACGCCACCCGCCAAGAGCGGCGGCACCGTTGACCTTGAAATCGGGTCGAGTTGAGAGGTTGAGTTCCCGAGTAAAGCGGTTTTAGACGGAAGCGTGAACAGCGGCAAATTTCTGCAAACTTCGCATGCGGCTGAAACGCAACATCGCCCTCTCCCCTCCCTTACCAGACCTCGGCCGCAACCGAAGCATTCGCCACTTCGGGCTTATTTTGTTGAAAAACTCTTCCTTGATCGAGGCGTGCATCACTGATTCAATTCCCATATTAATCGGGGGATTTTGCGATGTTGGGACCGAGGCAGGAAGCACAGGCGGCGCTGTTTTATGAGTTCTCGCTGGAGGATCACATCCCGCAAAATCACTTGCTTCGTTCGATTGACCGGTTTGTCGATCTGAGCGGCATCCGCCAGTATCTGGCTGAGTTTTATAGCCACACGGGCCGTCCTTCCATCGATCCAGAGTTACTGATCCGCATGCTTTTGGTGGGCTGCTGCCTTGGCATCCGGTCCGAACGCCGCCTGTGTGAGGAGGTTCATCTCAACCTTGCATATCGCTGGTTCTGCCGTCTTGATCTGAGTGACCGCGTGCCTGATCACTCGACATTTTCCAAGAACCGGCATGGGCGGTTTCGCGAGAGCGAACTGTTGCGCCATATGTTTGAGACGACCGTGGCGCGGTGAAGGTATCACATCGATCCAGGACTCCTACGGCCAGGACCACCTGCAGCTGACCGTCATCAAAGGGTATCTGGCAAAGCTGCTCGGGAACGCCCGGATCGTCCGGTATCCACTCACAACTCGAATGAAAGCGGGCGAGATGCCAAAGGTTTTTGGACAGATACGGTTGTCCTGATAAGCAAAGATGAGAACCTAACCAAGAGCCATGCTCGCTACGTGGAAGCATGTTTGATCCGTAGCGCTGGGAGCAATCCTCGCTGGACCCTCCCCAATACCAGAATGCCGTCCAACGATGCCGGGAAGCTACCGCTTCCTGATCGAGCGGCCATGGACGAATTTGTCGATCAGACGAAGACACTGGTCGGCGCTCTCGGCTGGGATGTGTTTCGCGAGATGCGTGGGCGTGCCCCGCAATTGACACCAACAGAAGAGAGCATGCCACAGCCTGAACCGAGCGAAAGCCCAAAGTTCTTTTTCCGTGGCGAAGGCTATTCAGCAGAAATGGTGGTCGGCCCGTCTGGAGATTTCATCGTTCAAGCGGGGTCAAAAGCGCGGCTTCGAACGACATCCACAATCCCCAGAGGAACCACGACTTTGCGCTCCACGCTGGTTGAAAAGGGCGTGTTGCGTGAAGACGGAAAGTTTCTCCTGTTTACCAGCAATTATAGTTTTTCATCAGTTTCAGCCGCTGCGGCAGCCGTGATCGGAGCGAGCGCAAACGGCCGAATTCTTTGGAAGCTGCCCAACGGATCAAGCTATGCGGATTGGGAGGCGGGTCCGAGCGAAGTCGGTGCTACCGGGCCGCCAAAATAAGAAATTCACGCGTTCGCGATCGGCAGTCCCATCACAAAGTTTGAGGTCAAGCGCGTCAGTGCTAACGCCTTGATCTCCTTGCAGAAAGCTTACAAGTTGGCAAGGAAGCACTATTTGAACGTGTTCTTTGCACTTAACGGGGGGCGCAGCTCAAACGCTTTCGGCTCACGCGAGAAGTTCCAGAGGCGAAACAGGCACCATTCCGACCGGCGCTCTTCGGCGACCGCCAGTTCATTGCGGGAAATGTAAAAGGGCGTGCGTTCCCAGCCGTTTGTCGTTTTCACCTCGATCAATCGCTCCCGTCCGTCCGGCGTGAAGCTGGCAATGTCATACCCGGCACCATCGCCGTCCTCTTCTGAAACCCAACGCACCTTTCGTGCCAGATCATCCCGACCGGCTATTTTCAGTGCGGATCGTTCATGAGCCACGACGCGTTCTTCTCCCGCCCGGCCAAGGGCCCGATTGCGTTCGTCTCGACCCGCCACGTCGAATTTTCGGGCGACATGCAGCATCTGCTCCAGTTCTTGCGGCGGCGGCTGGTTCGACAACGTCGGTGACGGTCCAATCCAGATCTGCGCAGCCTCGCGCAAACCATTTGCTGGTCGCGAGCCCGGCATCCGCCCAAGCCAGGCCGGGTTCCATGCCAACCAACGTGCCACAGCATCGACCAAGGTCATCTGGAAATTGAACGCTGGCTTGTAGCCGGGGATCCAATCTTCACCGAGCCCCTTCAGCACCGCGCTGATGTTCTGATGCTTGAACTCGATCGAGCCTTCCGTTCGGCTCCGCAAAAGGGGCATCAAATTGCGCCGGTGCTGAGCCTTGTTGTAGGGACGGCCCGCCATGTCCTCGGCCAGCATCGCGAAGTAATCCGCGACGATCAGGTCGTTTTCTTCATCGGTCCAGGGCCCATTCAACATGCCGCCAGGCTATGAGCGGAAAGTCTGTTTGTCATCAAAGACTTCTCGCGACCGTTCGCACTGTTTCGAAGAACTACGCCGCCCTCGGGTGTCTCTGCTCGTTTCGATAGCGGTCGAACCTGCCTCAACTGCGGCGCAATCCATTTTCGGCAAGCACCTGAAAAAACAAGCAATTTTGAATGCGTCTCGATTTGGGTGAAGGGCGGGTGAAAGGAGACGCGGGGCGTTCGGAGACCAATTTCGGGCCAACGGCCAGTCTCCGAAAGTCGGATGGCTCCGCTAAACCCCTTTGAAACAAAAAGAAAAAAGGCCCTCACAGGGGCCTCGTCTCGGGTTCGCGAATGGTTTGTGGCGGAGCGACAGGGATTCGAACCCTGGAGACGGTCTCCCGCCTACACACTTTCCAGGCGTGCGCCTTCGACCACTCGGCCACCGCTCCGTTGCGCGGTTTCTAGACGCTGGGGCATAGGATTTGCAAGGGGGTCTGTGTGTTCTGTGCGCTAGTGATTGTAACTTTCGCAAAAATTCTGAATAATCAGGTCACTATCCTAAGGTTTTCAGACAGCAACAGATCAAAACAGGCGTACTCGTGCCCGAAAATTCCAACCAACAGCATACAGCCACCCCGCCGACACCTGAGTTTCAGCGCATTCGCACCATTGCACAGGTGATTATCGCCTTTGCAGTGGTCCTGTTCTTGTTGGTACAGGCACGGTTCTTACTGATTTCTCTGGCCACGGCGATCATACTGTTCAGTCTGACCTCGGACGCCATAAGTTCGATTGCGCGAGTGCGGGTCGGACCGGTGCGCATTCCGAACTGGCTGGCGAGTGTTGTGGCCCTGCTCATGATCTCGATGGCGCTTTTGTCGCTGTCGGCGATCATCCTGTCCCAGGTCAACACGGTGCTCTCGACCACGCTGGCCTATACCGACCGCGCGCCCCAGGCGATTGCGGCGATGGTGGCCTGGCTTGGCCCCGACGCCGAGCAATCGGTGCTCAATTCGCTGTCGACGCTGGATGTGGCGGGCTATCTGCGTGCCCTGGCCGGTCAGGCAAGCAACCTGATGCAGGGCACGGTTCTGGTGATCCTTTTCGTGGGCTTTCTGTTCGCCGAGAGGATTCGCTTCAACACCAAGCTTGAGAATTTCTTTGGTGACGCGGAGCAGGCCCAAAAGGTCAGCAAAATCGTCGGTTCGATCATCCACCGGGTCAATTACTATCTTCTGGTCAAGACCGCCGTCAGCGCGGTGACCGGCGGGATGGTTTACGGGGTGGCGCTGTTCTTCGGGCTTGATCTTGCCGGGCCGCTTGGGATTCTCGCCTTCGTGCTCAACTATATCCCCAATGTCGGCTCGATCGTGGCGACGGTTCTTGTGGCTCTGGTCGCCTATGTGCAGCTTGCCGATGGCACGCTGGCGCTGGTGATTTTCGCGCTTGTGGGCGGGATTCAGTTCATGAACGGCAATGTCATCGACCCCATGCTGATGGGGCGCGCCTTGCGGCTTTCGTCGTTCGGGATCATCATCAGCCTGGCGTTCTGGGCCGCCGTCTGGGGCATTCCGGGCATGTTTTTGTCGGTGCCGATCATGGTCGCGCTTATGATCGTGTGCAGCCATGTGCCGGGCCTGCGCCGGGTCGCCATTCTGCTGTCGCGCGAAGGCCTGCCGGAAACCGCGCAGGATCTTGAGCCGCGCGGGCCGGGCGCGCGCGACAAGACCGCGGCCTAGCTGTCGAGGTGAAGATAGACCCGGCGGTTCTGGCGGCCCTTCTTTTCGACCTTGCCAAGCCGCAGGCGGCCGATTTCGCCGGTGCGCGCCACATGGGTGCCGCCGCAGGGTTGCAGATCGACCTGATCCCGCCCCTGCCCGATCCGCACGAGGCGCACGTGACCAGAGCCAAGCGGCGGCATCGCCGACATGGTTTTCACAAGCCCCGGATTGGCGCGCAGCGCGTCATCGGTGATCCATTCATCCGTGACCGGCAAATCACGGTCCACCAGCAGGTTGAGATGCTCTTGCAGGGTGTCGCGATCCTCGGGCGCCTCGGGCATATCGAAATCAAGGCGGCTGCGTTCCTCGGCAATCGCGCCGCCCGTGACGGGCAGCGGAATGATCACCGACAAGAGGTGAAGCGCGGTGTGCATCCGCATCAGTTTGTGCCGCCGGGCCCAATCGAGATGTTGGACCACGATGGCCCCGACCGGAGGTAGCGCAACAGGTTCAGACGGCACAAGCGCGATCTTGTCGTCACCTGCCTTGACGGCCGTCGCAATCGGCAAGACGCGCCCGTCCCATGCAATCCGTCCGCTATCGCCGGGCTGCCCGCCGGCGGTGGCGTAAAACAGCGTCCGGTCCAGCACAACGCCGCCCTCCTGCGTGTGGACGACCACCCTGGCGCTTGCCTCGGTCAGGTAGGGATCGGTGCGAAACAACAGCTCTGTCATCGCCCGTCCCCTTCGCCGCCCTCGCCGTCGTAGTCGGCCTCGGTCTTTTGCGCCGGTTCGCTTGGTGGCGGGGTTTTCGCATCGCTTGGCGGGGCTTCCTGCGCGATGGCCGGTTTGCCCGACAGCGCCTCGCCATTGCGGAACCAGACATCCTGTTGCGGGAAAGGAATTTCGATACCTTCTTCAACAAAACGGCGCGCAATTTCATGGTTCATATCAGAGTGGACCGACATCACGAAATTGACGTCCCGCAGGATGGCGCGAATCTCAAAATCAAGCGAGCTTGCCCCAAATCCCCTGAAAACGACGTTCGGCGACGGCACGGCAAGCACCATCGGGTGCGCCTCGGCAATCTCGCGCAGGATGGTCTCGATCTTGCGGGTATCGCTGCCATAGGCGACGCCGACCGGCACGATCACCCGGCCCACGGTATTGCCACGGGTATAGTTGGTCACCGTACCGCTGACGAAATCCGCGTTCGGCACGATCACATCCGTGCGGTCAAAGGTCTCGATCCGGGTCGAGCGCACGCTGATGCTGCGCACATAGCCATGCTTGCCGCCAACCTCGATCCAGTCGCCTTCGGAAATCGGGCGCTCGATCAGAAGGATGATACCGCTGACAAAGTTGGACACGATGTTCTGAAGGCCGAAACCGATCCCGACCGACAGGGCACCGGCGACAATGGCAAGCGAGCTAAGGTCGATGCCCGCACTGGTGATCGCCACAAGCGCCGCGAGGAAAATCCCGACATAGCCGACGCCCGACACGATGGCATTGCGCCCGCCCGCATCAAGCTTGGTCTTGGGCAGAACGGTGTTCTTGAGCGCGCCCTGCACCAGCCGCGTCAGCAGGTAGCCAAGCACGAAGACGACCGCCAGTGTCAGGAAGATCGACGGCGATATCTGGGTGCCGCCGACGGTTACACCCTCGGTAAAGCGCACCCAGATCTCGGTCAGTTGCGCCGGGCGCGCGCCCCAGATCAGCGCGAACAAGGGCAGCGACAGAACCACAAGAGCAAAGCCTGCCAAGACCGGCATCAGGGCATCGTCGGCACCTTCGCGGTTGCCGCTCAGCATGACGTAAACCTCGGTCACCACCCGTTGCAGCACCAAGAGCGCCCCCAACAGCATCAGTGAAAGCAAGGCCGGCAACATCATCGCCTGCGCCGCCTCGAGATAGCCAACAGCCGCCAGCACCGGCGCAAGAACAGCAAGCAGCATGAGCGCGCGCGCCAACAGACGCGCCAGTTGGTCGCGGAAAGTTTCCTCGGCATCGCTGTCGCCTCTGGCGGCGCGGCTGTGCATCAGCAACAGCTTGGCCAGCCGGAACAGCAACAACCCCGCCAGCACCAGAACCGGGAAAAGCACCACGTTCGTGGCTTCCTCGCTCCAGTTGATTTGCTCGGCTATATTGCGCAAGAAATAGAAGGCCGCGATCACAAGCCCCATCAAGGCGCCGTAAAGGCGCCCCGAATAGCGACACCTGGCATCCAGATTAAGCAGGGGATCGCGCTTTTCAGTGCGCGGGAAAATCTGCAGGGCAAGCCACCGCGCCAGCAGGAAAATGAACGCCGCCGGCAGGACGGTGGCCAAAACAAGCTCGCCTCGGGCGCCAAACAGCGCCGTCGCCGAGAGCGACCTCACCAGGGCATAGACCCCGGCATAGGGCAAGAGCCATTCACCAAGCGAGATCAGGAAGGTCACCATCCAGCGCCCGGCACTGACGTCTTCCTTGGTGATATGCCGCATCAGCCGGTTCGACCAGTGCCGCCCCCGCGCCAACAGGACCAGCCCGCCCAAAAGCCAGGCAATGATGACCGGCAGATTGTCGTTGAACACGGTGCGCCCGACCGGGGTTTCCCAATCGCCCGTCACCTCGCGCTGAACGGTTTCGGCAAGTTGATAGAGCACGCGCGCGCCTTCGGGCCAGTGCAGCGGGTTGATCGGGGACGGGCCAAGGCGCAAAAGCTCTGCGGTCTGGCGGTTGCGAATGATCTCGTCGATGCCCTGGATCAGGCCGTCGGCACGGCTGCGGGCCAATTCGGCGGTGCGCACCGGCGCCTGAAGCCGCGCAAGGCGACGGTTCAACTCGTCGCGCTGTGCGCTGATATCCTCGGCCTCGGTGCCGTTTTCGGGCGGCGGGCCAATCGCCTCAAGCTGATCCTGAACGGTTTTGATCGTGGTCGAATTCGCACCCAGTGCATTGACGAACTGCTCGCGCCATTGGGTCAGCTCGCGGCGCAGATCCTCAAGGATCTCAGTGCTGACCCCGCCGCTTTCAATCGCGGTTTCAACCCGCGTCGCGGTGTCTTCCCAGGCGGCGTAATCCGGCCCTTCGATGGTTTGCTGGGCATAGGCCATCTGCCCGGTCCCGGTGATGGGCAGGGTGACAAAGCACAGCGCAAGGATCAGGCAAAGCGATCGTAAAAGATGTCTCACTCGGCGAATACTCCGGGGATCGAGCGTGGTGCATGATCAAGCCAGGCAGGTGCCGGCAGGTTGTTGGCATGCAGGAATTCGGGGTTGAACAGCTTGGACTGATAGCGCGTGCCATAATCGCACAGGATGGTCACGATGGTGTGGCCCGGCCCCATTTCGCGCGCCATGCGCTTCGCGCCGGCCACGTTCACGCCGGTCGAGGCGCCCATGCACAGGCCTTCATGTTCAAGCAGGTCAAACACAATCGGAAGCGCCTCGGGATCGGGCACCTGACAGGCGAAATCGGGGGTAAAGCCTTCGAGGTTCTTGGTGATGCGGACCTGACCGATGCCCTCGGCAATCGAGCCACCCTCCGAGGCCAGCTCGCCGGTGGTGTAGTAGGAATAAAGCTTGGCCCCCATCGGATCGGCGATGCCGATTTTCACGCCCTTAGGCTGAAGCGCCATGCCGACGCCGGCCAATGTGCCGCCCGACCCGACCGCGCAGATAAAGCCATCGACCTTGCCGCCGGTCTGTTCCCAGATCTCGGGGCCGGTGGTTTCGATATGGGCCTGACGGTTGGCCACGTTGTCGAACTGGTTGGCCCAGATCGCGCCATTAGGTTCGCTTTTGGAAAGTTCCTCCGCCAATCTCTCGGAATACCGGACGAAATTGTTCGGATTTGAATAGGGCGCCGCTGGCACTTGCACCAAATCCGCCCCGGCAAGGCGCAGCATATCCTTCTTTTCCTGGCTCTGGGTTTCGGGGATCACGATCACCGTCTTGAACCCAAGCGAGGCCCCGACAAGGGCCAGGCCAATGCCGGTGTTGCCGGCCGTGCCTTCGACGATCGTGCCGCCGGGCTTGAGGTCGCCGCGCGCGATGGCGTCGCGGATAATGAACAGCGCCGCGCGATCCTTGACCGACTGACCAGGATTGAGAAATTCGCATTTGCCGAGGATTTCACAGCCTGTCTCTTCGCTGGCACGCCGAAGCCGAATGAGCGGGGTATTCCCTACCGCCGAGGCCAGATCCTTTGCAATGCGCATTGCCCGTGCTCCTGTTGTAAAATTGCTGTCCACACTTAGGGCCTCAGCCCCGGAAACTCAAGCAGATGCACGCAGGCGCGCGCGTTCCCGCTCCAGCCACATCAGGCTCAGGATCAGGGGGCCGTTGTTGGCCTCGCCGCTGGTCAAAAGGGTCATTGCCCGGTCATATCCGATGATATGGGTGCGAATATCCTCTTGCTCGCTGGCCAGTCCGCCCTGCCCCACGGTTTCCTCGGGCAGATCGCACAACCCGAGAAACAGGTGGAAATATTCGGTCGAATAGCCGGGTGTGCAGTAATGGCTTGAAATCTTCTCAAGCACGCGCAGCTCAAGCCCGGCTTCTTCAAGGCATTCGCGCCGCGCGGTCTGTTCGGGGGTTTCGCCCGCATCCATCCGCCCCGCGACCGGCTCCAGCATCCAGGGGCGCGGGTCACCGCGCCCATAAGGCCCCATACGGAACTGTTCGACAAGCAAGACCCTGTCGGTGACCGGGTCATAGGGCAGCACAAGCGCGGCGTCGGTGGCGACAAAGACCTCGCGGCGCATCGGCGCGCTCATGGTGCCGTCAAAGCGGGGGTGGCGCAGGGTATAATTGCGGCTCAGAAAATACCCGGCGTGAGAAATATCACAGGCGATTTCATCGGCTTGCCCCGCGTCTGCGGCACTGCGCAGATCGGCGGGAACGGCCGTTCTTGCGGCCACGCGCGCTGCGGCGCGCGACAGGACGATCTGCAAGCGCCCGGCAAGATCACCGGCAGGCACGCGCGCCATGAGTGCGGTTATTTCCGCCGCCGCCACCTCTATCAGATCACCCCAGCGGCTGGCCCACGCCTCTTGCTGCCAGGGCTCTGAACCGGGGTGGCCGGGAAAGGTCAGCGCCTCGATGGTCTTGCCCGCAAGCTCAAGAGCTACCGGCACCGGCGCGCCCAGATCAAATACCTCGGCCAGATAGGCAAGCCGCGCCACCGCGTCACTATCGGTGACAAGCCAACCCTCGACCCGGCTCCTGCCGGGGCAAAGCCCGGCCATCAAAGGCCCACCACTTTGGGCCGTCACCTCATACTCTGGCAGAGTGGCGATGCGGGCGAGATCAACACCATCTTGCCCAAGGCTTGCGCTCAAAAGCGGCTGACACCCAAGCGGGCCGTAGATAAATAATGGTCCGCTCATGACCAGCGGTGCGACACCCACTCCCCGACCACGCCGACAATGACACTCCCCGCCAGCAACAGCCCGATAAGCGGCCCGTTCAGCATATAGGTGCCATATTCAACGCCAAGCTCCACCACCGCCGTAAGCCCCTCGACCACGCCATCATAGCGATTGTCCAGCGCGCGCCGCAGCATCTCGTTGAAGCTTTGCAGGAACAAGGCCCAGAACACCATCGCGCCGCCTCCAGTCAACCCGGCGCTAAAGCCTTCGGCATAGCCCCGGCCCAGGCGCGTTCCGGCCACGAACCAGCCGCAGAGCAGGCCAAGCACGACATTGACCTCGTTGAAGATACCGAAATTCGTGTCTGGCGGCATCAGCGGGCGGAACACCTCTGAGGCGATCCACCCCAGGGCCCCCAACCCGATGGCGGCAACCATCTTGGCGGACGTGGGCATTTTATCTGTTACGGGCATTCACCTTGGCCTTGTGATCGTGATTTGTGTCACGTCACAGTTACCCACGTGAAAGGTCGAGGCACAAGAGGTGAGATAAAAATTCCACATCCGCCGGAACCGGTCATCAAAGCCCATGGCCGCGATCTGATCCCATTTCGCGTTGAAGGTTTCATGCCAGCGGCGCAGCGTCTGATCATAGCCCTGGCCAAATTCGATCGAGCGCGCCACGACAAGCCCCGCCTTTTCGGCCTCGGCGCGCAGCACAGTCGGGCTTGGCAGCATGCCGCCGGGAAAGATGTATTTCTGGATGAAATCGACGCCCTTTCGATAGGCCTCCCAGCGGCGATCCTCGACGGTGATGACCTGAAGCGTGGCCATGGCGCCGGGGCGCAGGCGCTCGCGCACGGTCTCGAAATAGGACGGCCAGTATTTTTCGCCCACCGCCTCGAACATCTCGATGCTGGCGATACCGTCATAGGTGCCGCGCTCGTCGCGGTAATCCTGTAGCTTCAGGTCAACCATATCCGACAGGTTGGCCTTGGCGATCCGATCCCTGGCATAGGCAAGCTGTTCGCGGCTGATGGTCAGGCCGGTCACCCGCAGACCACGTTCGCGCGCCGCATATTCGGCAAAGCCACCCCAGCCACAGCCGATTTCAAGCACGTGATCGCCGGGCTTCACCCCCATCTGATCGACCATGCTGGCGTATTTCGCGGTTTGGGCGCGCTCAAGGCTTTCCTGGCCGGTTTCAAACAGCGCACTGGAATAGGTCATGGTTTTATCAAGCCAGAGGCGATAGAAATCATTGCCAAGGTCATAGTGATGGCTGATGTTCTTTTTCGCCTGCCGCTTGGAATTGCCCTTGAGAAAATGGCGCAACCGCTCATAGGCGCGCACAAGCGACATGCCGGGAAATCCGTCATAGATCACGTCGTTGTCGGTATGCACGAAATCCATCAGCGCCTGAAGATCGGGCGTGTCCCACCAGCCATCAAGATAGGCGTCCGAAAACCCAAGGTCGCCCTCGCGAATGAGGCGCGCAAAGCAGTCGGGGTTTTTCACCACCACCTCGGCCACCGGGCCGGGCTTTGGCCCCTCGGCGCGAAACACCCGGCCATCGGGCAGAACATAGTCAAGCCGCCCGGCGTTGATCTTTTTGGTCAGCTCGAAGACCTGCGCAAAATAGCGCGGCAGGTCTTTCTGGCCGGTGGTGTCGGTCAGAATCATGCGCTGCGTCCCCAGTATCTCTTGTGCATAGGCTAGGGCGAGATGCCCCGTCTGATCAATATTTTTCATTATTTTCAGAACCCCCGGTCGCCATAGGCCGCCAGGGCGCGTTTGCGCCCCTCGGCCAGATCCAGCAGCGGTTCGGGGTATTTATCCTGCGGATCAAGGCTCCAGCGTTTCGGGACAGCCGCGAAATAAGACAGCGCCGTGTCGGACGGCTCAGCCTGGCCTTCGGCGATCCAGCGGTCGGTATAGACCCGCTTGGCGTCGAACTTGTCAAGCTGGGTTTCGGGGTTGAACACCCGGAAATAGGGCGCCGCATCCGGGCCACAGCCCGCCGCCCATTGCCAGCCCATGGCATTCGAGGCCATGTCCCAATCGGTCAGGCAGTCGGCGAACCACTCAAGCCCGACGCGCCAATGGGTCATCAGGTGCTTGGTGAGATAACTCGCCACGATCATCCGCGCGCGATTGTGCATGCGCCCGGTGACATACATCTCGCGCATGGCGGCATCGACAAAGGGCACGCCGGTGCGCCCCTGTTTCCAGGCCAGAACCTCTGGCGTGTCGCCATTCTCGTTCCAGGGGAAAGCCGACCATTCGCGCCGCCAGTTATCGGTCAGGATATGGGGCGTGTGATACATCAGATGATAGGCAAACTCGCGCCAGACCAGTTCCTTGATCCAGGTTTCCGCGCCCTTCGCCCCCTCGTGCAGCGCGCGCTGTCCGGCATGCCAGCACTGGCGCGGCGAAATCTCGCCCAAAGTAAGGTTTTCGGACAAGCCCGACGTGCCATCCACGCCCGGAAGGTTGCGGTCATCCTTGTAATCCGCAATCACATCGCCGGTGAAGTCGTGCAGCCGCTCCATCGCCGCTGCCTCGCCAACCCGTTGATAGGGCGCGCAAATCGCCGCGCCGCGCCGCATTGCCGCCGACATCTTCCAATCCTCAAGCGCATCGCTTTCGGGCCAATTATCAGGGGTTGGGATCGTCGCGGGCGCCGCGAGCGGGGCTGCAACCTCGCGGTCCTTCACGGCGCGCCACATCGGGCTGTAGACCTTGTAATAGCCGCCGGTCTTGGTTTCGACTGTCCAGGGCTCGAACATCAGGTGGCCGGCGTGGCTCTGGGCATCGACACCCTCGTCGCGCAGGGCGGATTTGACCCTCTTGTCGCGCTCGATCGACTGCGGATCATAGAGCCGCGACCAATGCACGGCCCCTGCCCCGGTTTCCGCCACAAGCGCGCGCAGCACGTCAAGCGGATCGCCCATGCGCAGGATAAGTCGGCTACCCTTGCCCTCAAGCGCGCGGGCCATTTCCGCCAGCGACAGGCCAAGCCGCCATTTCGGCGCGGCGCCAAGGGTGGCAACGCTCTCGTCATGGATGAAAACCGGAATAACCGGCCCACCATTCTTGCAGGCCGCAACAAGTGCGGGATGATCCGCGAGACGCAAATCGCGCCGCAGCCATAGGATTGTCGGTTTATCGTCACTCATGTCCTGCCCCGGTGTTTTATAGTCATACGTCGCGACTCGGGGCGCGGATCAAAGAATATCGTCGAGGGCCGTCAATAGTTCATCAATCTCGTCGCGGCTTGTGTAATGCACGAAACTCAGGCGCAAAACGCCCTGCGCGGGATCGATCCCCATCGCCGTCAGCGGGCGCACCGCGTAAAAGTCTCCGCCCCCTGCCATGATGCCGTGTTTGGCAAGCTCCGTGGCCGCCTCTTCGCCGGGTCTGTTCAGGGCAACCGCCACCGTGGGTGCGCGATCTTCGGCGCGGTCAGGGCCCAAAAGCCGGACCGAATTGCGATCCTTGAGGTAATCCAGAAGCGGCTGTAGCAGCGTTACCTCATGCGCGCGCATCAGGTCATGCACGCCAACCGCCCGCGCCGAGGCCTCGCCGGTGATGCCGTGATGCGTCGCCAGATCGTCGAAATAATCCGCCATGCCCGCACTTGCCGCCACCTGCGCATGATCGGGGCCAGCCGGGGTAAAACGTTTGTAGAGCGTATCGGCGTTGAAATAATGCGCCTGATTGGGCAGCAGATTGCCCAACTCGCGGCGGATCACCATGATGCCCTGATGCGGCCCATAGGTTTTATAGGCCGAAAACAGATAGATATCCGGCCCCATTCCGCCCACATCCGGCAGGCCATGCGGCGCATAGCTAACGCCGTCGACACAGACAAACGCCCCCGCCGCATGGGCCAGCGCGGTGATGGCAACCACCGGGTTGATCGCCCCCACAACGTTGGAGCAATGGGGAAAACACACGAGGCGCACGCGCTCGTCCAGCAGGGCCTCAAGGTCTTCGGGGTCAAGCATGCCGGTGTCGGGATCGACCTTCCATTCGCGCACCTCAAAGCCCTCGTCGGCCAGACGCCGCCAGGGGCCTGAATTGGCCTCGTGGTCCTGATTGGTGACGATGATGGCATCGCCCGGCTCCATCCATTTGCGCACCGCCTGGGCCAGAACATAGGTATTGGCCGTGGTCGAGGGGCCAAAGCTTACCTCGTCATTGGCCACGCCAAGCATCGCGGCAAGGCGCGCGCGCGCCTCGTCCATTTCCTCGCCTGCAAGGCGGCTGGCCTCGTAGGGGGCATAGGGCTGAACCTTGCGCTGACGGTAATAGCGCTCAAGCCGGGCAATCACCGGCGCGCAGGTATAGGACCCGCCGGCATTCTCGAAAAACGCCTGCCCCTGAAGGGAGGGCTCTGCAAAGGCCGGAAACTGGGACCGTACAAATTCAACATCCAATGTCACCGCGATATCCCCCTGAAATCTGTGAGTGCAGGCACAAAACAGCAAAGCCCCCCGGCACGCAAGCACCGGGGGGCCATGATCTGTCATTTACCTTGCGCTGTCAGAGGCTTCGCTTTTCGCTTTGCAGCCCGCGGAAAATCGCCCAGCACATCACCAAAAGCACAAGCGTGAATGGCAGGCCGGTCGAGATCACCGCCGATTGCAGAGCGGCAAGCCCGCCGCCGACCAACAGCACGATGGCAACCGCGCCCTCGAAGATACACCAGAACACCCGTTGCGTGACCGGCGCATCAACCTTGCCGCCGGCGGTGATCGTGTCGATCACAAGGCTGCCGGAATCCGATGAGGTGACAAAGAACACCACCACAAGGATAATCCCGATGGTCGAGGTGATCGTCGCCAGCGGCAACTGATCCAGCATGTAAAACAGCTTGAGCTCAAGCGAGGCATCCTTGGCCAGGGTATAGCCGTCATTGACGACCTGGCTGATGGCGGTGCCGCCGAAAACGCTCATCCACAGCACGCAGACAAGGCTTGGGATCAGCAGCACGCAAATCAGGAATTCGCGCACCGAACGGCCCCGGCTGACGCGGGCGATGAACATGCCGACGAAGGGCGACCAGCTGATCCACCACGCCCAGTAGAACGCCGTCCAGCCCTGCATGAAGTTGGTGTCCTCGCGTCCGAACGGATTGCTGAGCGGAATGACGTTTTGCAGATAGGCCCAGAGGCTGTCCGCGAAGAACGTCAGCAGAAAGATCGGCCCGCCGACGATCAGCGTGAACCCCAGTAAGAGCGCCGCCAGCCCCATGTTGATCTCGGACAATACCTTGACCCCGCCATCAAGGCCGCGCACGACCGAGATAAGCGCGATGGCGGTGATCCCGGAAATCAGCAGCACCAGAAGCAGGCTCGAATTTTCGGCGCCGCTTTCCTCGGTATTGCCGTAGGGGATGCCGATGAAGCTTCGTGTGCCCTCTGCCGCGTCGCCCGACCCGTAAAGAAAGGTCAGCCCCGAGGCCGCCTGTTCGGCGCCAAAGCCAAGCGAAGTGGCCAGACCGAACAGCGTGGCAAAAACCGCCAGAATGTCGATCAGGTGGCCGGTCCAGCCCCAGACCCGCTCGCCAAAGATCGGGTAAAAGGCAGAGCGCAGGGTAAGCGGCAAACCTTTGTTATAGCTGAACAAGGCCAAGGCAAGCGCCACGACCGCGTAGATCGCCCAGGGGTGAAGCCCCCAGTGAAAGATCGTCGCCGCCATGCCAAGGCGCGTGGCCTCACCCGCGTCGCCACCCGCCGCGCCAAGCGGCGCCCAGTCAGAGCGCAGGCCGTTCTCGCCCATGGACGTGCCGCCCATCGAGCTTGCGAAATGGCTCATCGGCTCAGAGACGCCAAAGAACATCAGGCCGATGCCCATGCCCGCCGCGAACAGCATAGAGAACCAGCCGACATAGCTATAATCTGGCGTCGCTTCGGCCCCGCCAAGGCGAACGCTGCCATAGGGGCTGACGATCAGGAACAGGCAAAATACCACAAAGATATTCGCCGCCCCCAGGAAAAACCAGTCAAAGCCCTTGGTCACGGCCGAGAACAGCCAGCTAAAGGCGCTTGCGGCCTGTTCGGGCAAGGCCAATGCGTAAAACACGAACAAGACGATCGACATGCCCGAGATGAAAAAGACCGGGTTGTGAATATCAAGCCCGAATGGCCCGACTTGCGGTTGCACGTTGTCCTGACCGACCTCGTATTCGGTGTCGATCAGGTCGGATTGACCATCGGGCGTGGGAATGCCCTGATTTACTGTTTCCTCGGCCATTGAGGCCCCCTTTTTATATTAGCCGTTCTGTAGAACTTGCGCGCAAAAACGCCCGCCTTGGGGCGGGCTTTGGCGAAACGCGGCCACGCAAGATGCGTCGGCTAGTGTTGCGTTCTGGGTCCGATGAGGCACCAGGCGACCGGTGCCTGCGTCCTGTCGCCTGCTCCCAAAAGGGCCCGTTTGATGTGCCACCCTAACAAGCCCGCGCCGGTTCGCGCAACCGCGGGCACCGTGATAACCGCCCAAAAGCGACGTTTTTAACGTCGCAAATGCGTACTTAAGGCCCTGCAGAATCGCACGTGACGGGCCAGGCCGCCCCCGGTCGGGTGACGATTCAGAAACTTCACGTTTCCTTTTTCGCACTAAAGAATTGCTGAAATATCGGGCAAGCGGTCACCCCTCGGGGGCAAAAAGCGTCGCAAAATGGCGGTCGAGCGCCGCATTTCCGTCCACCGCGAAACTCTGGCTTGTGAGACACTCCTGCGATGGGGCGAAAGGCCGCATCCTGCGCGACCTTGACCAAGGCACGACCCAAAATGATCCGCCCCCAACCAAATAGAAACGGAACCGGGAAAATCACAGATGAGTATCAAACCCCCCTTTACCGATCTGGAGATCAAGACCGCTCCATCGGGTTTTTACGAAGGCTATAGCCTTCCGATCGCGCTTATATCCAAAACGGCCATGGTGCTTTTGGTGATCTGGGCGCTGATCTTTCCGCTCAATGCCAATGCGACGCTGTCCAGCCTGAACTGGAAGCTTCTGGAAGGCTTCAACACCTTCTACATCATCGCGACCGGCATCTTCGCCTTTTTCCTGTTTATCGTGGCGCTCATTCCGGCCACCGGCCGCCGCCTGATGGGGCGCGAGGGCGAAAAACCCGAGTTTTCCAACTTTTCATGGTTCTCGATGATGTTCGGCGCGGGTCTCGGTGTGGGCCTTATGGTCTTTGCCACCGCAGAGCCGCTTGGCCTCTGGGGGTCGAACCCAGTTGTTGTAGCCGGCGACGTTGAAGGCAATACAGTCGAGGCGGTGACCTCGGCCTATCGCTACACCTTCGCGCATTACGGCTTTCATGCCTGGGCGATCTATGTGGTGACCGGGCTTAGCCTTGCCTATTACGCCTATACCCGCGACATGCCGCTGACGATCCGCTCGGCGCTGACGCCGATCCTTGGGCGCGCGGCCAATGGCATCATTGGTGATCTGGTCGATATCCTTGGCGTTGTGGCCACCATTCTGGGGGTCTCTGTGACCATCGGCTTTGGCGTGTCGCAATTCGTCGATGGCGTTTATGCGGTCACCGGCATGGAATGGCTGATGAATTCGAGCGGTGAAACGCCCAAGCCCTCGACCGTGGGCCTGATCGCGGCGCTTCTGGCGATCATGGGCATGTCGATCATGTCGGCGGTCTCGGGCGTCGGGCGCGGGATCAAGTACCTGTCGAACCTCAACCTGGTGCTGTCTTTCATCCTGCTTCTGGTGTTCGTGATCTTTGGGTCTTTCGCCTTTGCGATGACCAAATACGCGACCGCTTTCGTCGATTACATCCTGCACTTCGTGTCGCTGTCGTTCAACGCCTACGGGCCGCTCTCGTCGGATGCCTTTGCCGCCGCCCTGCCCGCCGAGGCCGCACCGCTTGCCGGGGATCTCTTTGGTGGGGCCACCAATGCCTGGGGCAGCTATTCCGGCTTTGCCAGTGGGTTGACCGGCGCCGCCGCCGAATTGCCCGAGGCCACCAAGATCGCCGCCTATGAGGCCGGTACCGAAGGGCGTCTGTTCGGCTGGCAGGCCGGCTGGACCACCTTCTACTGGGCCTGGTGGATTGCGTTCTCGCCCTTTGTCGGTCTGTTCCTGGCACGCATTTCCAAGGGGCGCACCGTGCGCGAATTCATCCTTGGCTGTGTCATCGCTCCGGCGCTTGTGTGTTTCGCATGGATGACCATCCTTGGCGCCACCGCGATTGACCTGGAGCTAAGCGGCGCGGCCCAAGGCGCGATCATCGGCGCCTCCAACACCAACAAGCTGTTCGCGACGCTGAGCTTCATGATCGACGGCGGTCTTCTGACCAGCATCACCATCATGTGCGTGGTGCTGATCATGACCTTCCTGGTCACCTCGGCGGATTCGGGCATCCTTGTGATGAACACGATCATGTCGGGCGGTCAGGCCGAAACCGGGGTCAAGCACCGCATCATCTGGGGTCTTATCCTGACGCTGGTGATCGGCGCGCTGATCATCGCGGGCAACTCGGGCGCGGCGGCCGATCCGTTCGAGGCGCTGAAAAATGCCATGATCATCGGGGCCCTGCCCTTTGCCATGGTGATGATGCTGATGGTAATCGCGCTGACCAAGGCGCTTTACCGCGACAGCCTGCGCGACAAGCACGGCATCGCAGAGCCTGTGCCGGCCGAGTAATCAACCGCTCGCAAAAACCCGAAAATGGCGTCGCATCCCTGCGGCGCCATTTTTCTTTTCAGGAAAGAGCGCGGTAATGGCGCAGAACGTAAAGCCGGATCGCCGAGGCCAGCCCGATATCAACCCCGCGTTCGGCATCGATTTCGGCGGCCAGGGCATTGACAGGCATGCCTTTTTGCGCGGCAATCTCGCGAAACGCCTGCCAGAACTCCGCCTCAAGCGACACGCTGGTGCGATGGCCCTTGAGGGTCAGGGAATGCTTGACCGGGCGCGCGCTCATTCTTCGCCCTTGAGCTGATCGAGATCGCGCGTGGCTTTGGCGGCGCGCGCCTTTTCAAGCTCTTTTTGCGCCTTGCTGCGTCCGAACTTGACGGCGTTTTCATCCGCGCGGGCCTTGTCCTTGGCCCGCGCCTTGTCTTTTCTGAACCGGTTCAGATTGACCGGCCCCGATGTCATTTCGGGCCGATCATGTCTTCCGGGCGCACGACGCGATCAAAGGTTTCGGCATCGACAAGGCCAAGGGCAATCGCCTCTTCCTTGAGGGTGGTGCCGTTCTTATGCGCGGTCTTGGCGACCTTGGTGGCGTTGTCATAGCCGATGGTCGGCGCCAGTGCGGTGACCAGCATGAGGCTTTCCTTCATCAGCTTGTCAATACGCGGCTCATTGGCCTTGATGCCGTTCAGCATCCGCTCGGTAAAGCTATCGGCGGCGTCGCCCAAAAGCTGAATGGATTGCAGCAGGTTATAGGCCATCATCGGGTTATAGACGTTGAGCTCGAAATGCCCCTGGCTGCCGGCGAACTTGATCGCCGCATCATTGCCCATCACATGCGCCGCAACCTGCGTCAGCGCCTCGGCCTGCGTCGGGTTGACCTTGCCGGGCATGATCGAGGAGCCGGGTTCGTTCTCGGGCAGGATCAACTCGCCCAGACCAGAGCGCGGGCCGGAGCCCAGAAAGCGGATGTCGTTGGCGATCTTGTAGCACGAGCCCGCCACTGTCGCCAAAGCGCCGGACATGAACACCATCGCGTCATGGGCGGCAAGCGCCTCGAACTTGTTGGGCGCGGTGATGAATGGCAGGCCGGTGATCTCGGCCATGTTGGCCGCCACGGTTTCGCCCCAGCCGGGCGCGGTGTTGAGCCCGGTGCCGACGGCGGTGCCGCCCTGCGCCAGCTCGTAAATGCCGGGCAGCGTGGCGTTGACGCGCGCGATCCCCTGGCGGATCTGATGGGCATAGCCCGAGAATTCCTGACCAAGGGTCAGCGGCGTCGCATCCTGGGTGTGGGTGCGGCCGATCTTGATGATGTCCTTGAACTCTTCGGCCTTGGCATCAAGCCCCGCCAACAGCTTTTCCAGCCCCGGCAGAAGCACGTCGCGCGCGCTCATCGCGGCGGCGATATGCATGGCGGTCGGGAAAGTGTCGTTTGACGACTGGCCCATGTTGCAATGGTCGTTGGGGTGGACCGGGTCCTTGGAGCCGATCACGCCACCGAGGATTTCAATCGCGCGGTTGGCGATCACTTCGTTGGCGTTCATGTTCGATTGCGTGCCCGATCCGGTCTGCCAGACGACAAGCGGAAAGTTGTCGTCGAACTTGCCCTCGATCACCTCGCCTGCGGCCTCTACAATCGCATTGCCAAGGGTCTGATCAAGCTTGCCAGAGGCCATATTCGCCTGGGCACAGGCCTTTTTGATCACGCCAAGCCCGCGCACGATGGCGATGGGCTGTTTTTCCCAACCAATCGGGAAGTTCTGGATCGAGCGCTGCGTTTGCGCGCCCCAATATTTATCTGCGGGAACGTCTAGGGGGCCAAAACTATCGGTTTCGGTGCGGGTCGCGGTCATGGCAAAGCCTCTCTCTGGCGGTTTGTGCTGTTCATACCGCACGCACCGGAAAGATCAATACTGTATACTATGGGATACAGTGTCGCGCAGGGCGCAAGATCCCCCTGTGACGCGGATTATTTGCGAAAACTGTCAAGGCTGACCACATCGGCCTTGGTCTTTTCCGACTCAACTTCAAGGCTTGCGGGATCAGAGGCGTCATCATCGTCATCGCCATCGTCATCACTGTCCTGGGTTTCAAACCGCAGACCGAATTCGACCGACGGATCGACAAATGTCTGAATGGAATCATAGGGCACGTAGAGCGTTTCAGGCGCATCGCCGAAATTCAGCGTGATCGAAAACCCGTCATCGGTGACCTCCAGGTTGTCATACCAATGCTGCATCACCACGGTCATTTCCGCCGGATACCGCTCTTTCAACCAATCGGCCAGTTTGGCGTTAGGGTGAGTCGTATCGAAGGTGATGAAAAAGTGATGCGAACCGGGCAAGCCGTTGTCGCGCACCCCGGTCAACACCTCTTGGATCAGGCCACGCATGGCCCGGTGCATCAGATTTCCATAGTCGATTGAACGAGACATGCTTCACCCCGGGGAATTGCTGCGATTCAGCATAGGGGATTCGAAGCAAAACAAAAGACCCGCAATGCGCGGTCTCAGCTCAAACCATGCAGAGCGCCCGCAAACAGCACCATAAGCCCCAAAACACGCAGCATCGACAGGCGCAGCCAGAGCAATAAAGCGCCGGCAAGCAGTACCATGGCGAAACTGAGGGGGGCAAAGCTTGCGATCTCGGGCACCGGGCCAAAGCGGGTTTCGCTCACCGTGCCAAACAGCACGTGAAGCGCAAACCACACCGAGAGATTCGCAATCACCCCGACCACCGCCGCCGATATTCCCGCCAAAGCGCCCTTGAGGCGGGGCCGCTCCAGCAGGCTCTCGATATAGGGAGCGCCGGTGAATATCCAAAGAAAACAAGGTATAAACGTCACCCAAAGGGTCATCGCCCCGGCCAGAATGGCCAGCCCCGGCCCGCCTTTGGCAAAACCCGCCAAAAGCCCGACAAACTCGGTCACAAGGATGAGCGGCCCCGGCGTGGTTTCGGCAAGCCCAAGCGCGTCGATCATCTGCGCCGTGCTCAGCCATCCCTTGGTCGCGACCACGGTTTCGGTCATATAGGCCAGCACCGCATAGGCGCCGCCAAAGGTCACCAGGGCCAGTTTGCTGAAGAACAGCGCCAGATCGGTCAGAAACGTCGCCCCAAGCCCCCATGACCCCCCGATCGGCGCGGCCCAGAGAGCGCCCCAGAATGCGGCCGTGCGCAGGGTAGAGCCAAGCGGTACCGGAGTGGTCACAGAGGGTACGCTCGCCTCTCCCCGACTTGCCAGATAACCCCAGAGCGCCGCCGCCGCGATGATCAGCGGAAAGGGCAGCGACAGGAAAAACATCGCCGCAAAGCCAAGTCCGGCCAAGACCCAGCTTTGCGCGCCCGCAAGGGCGCGGCGCGACAGGTTCAAAAGCGCCTGAAGCACGATCACCACCACCGCCGCCTTGACCCCAAGAAACAACGCCTGCACCAGCGGCAGTTGACCGAAATAGGCGTATCCCATTGCCAGGGTCAGAATGACAACGGCCCCCGGCAGCACGAACAACAGCCCCGCCAAAAGCCCGCCGGGCACGCCGCGCAGCCGCCAGCCCGCATAGGTTGCCAATTGCATCGCCTCAGGCCCCGGCAACAGCATGCAGAATGACAGCGCGCCAAGAAACTGCTGCTCGCTCAGCCACTTGTGACGCACGACCAAGTCGTCATGCATCATCGAAATCTGCGCCGCCGGCCCGCCAAACGACAACAGGCCAATGCGCAGGAAAACGCCAAAAATTTCGATAAACGCAGGGGTCATGGCGCAAGTGATAGCGTCATGCCCACGCCGCGCAAGCGCCGATTGCCAAGTCGCGGCCAAGACTGCGCTGCAGCACAAACGTCCTGGTATACCGACCGCGCCGCGTTCATTGGTGCGCGGGGCCGATCAACCTGATTCGGTGCTATTCCTGATGCCAATAAAAGCGGCGGCCCGAGTGACGGGCCGACGCCCGCTCTATATCGATCAGCGATTTAACTGCGCGACGGGAAAATGCCCTGAAGCGCAACGCAATATCGCATGACGAGGAAAGGCTGTATGTTGTTGACCGATTGACCGCCGCCTGCGCGGCCTATCGCATTGCCGTTCATTGTCGTATCCGGGCTATTGGTTGTGTAATCCCGGTCGCGCCCGGTGCCCGCAATAAAGGTACTCTCTGGTGTTGTCGTGTTTCCACTCGACCGAGAGGCATTAAGAGAGTGCGAATGATTCGGCATCTGGTTGACCGTCAGAGAGTTGGTTTCCGTTCCGCCCCTTTGCCCCATCCTATAGGAAGACAGCCCCGGACCATTGCCAACATGCATCGGCACGCGGCCCCTCAGATCGGGCAAACCAAAGGTCGAGCGCCCGTCTCCGCCGTAAGTCGTGCCGTACAGCGAGAAGAGGGCGGAATACTGCGCGATCGGCAGAAGCTGGCCGTCCGCATTGGCCCAACCGCGGGGACAGAACGTATATCCCACCATCATGATTTGACCGATGAACGGGTCTGCTTGCGCTTCGGCGGGTTTCGGAGCAATCAGAGCAGCGGTTGACAAAGCCACGGCTGCGGCGAGGGTGTTGAACACATTGGGCATTGGAGTCTCCTATTCCTTTTCAGTAAAATGGATTGCGAAAAATGCAGCACCGACAACGCCTTACCCAATCGGCGAAATAGCCGCCGATCGATGTGCAAGGTTACAATAGATGACGCGCCGAGCGTCAACCTGGGCCTAGAGTGTCTTGCGACGCCGCAAGAGAGCCAGACTTCCCAGACCGGCCAACAGTAGCGGCAGGCCCGCGGGCAGCGGAATGGTGGCAGGCGGCGGGGCGGTCCCCGAAAGATCAAAGGTCAGCGAAAAGGTGCTGAGCCCGGCCGTGGCGGTTTCGACAAACGTCTTGCCCTCGACCTGACCGAACAACCCCAATGTACTTACACCGCCCAGCATCGCGGAATCGCTGGTTTGGCTGTCAGGCTGTGCATCTTCGAAAATCTCAAGCACGATTGAGGGCGTGTTTATGGCATCCGCAAAGACAACTTCAGAGAAAGCATCCACTGTTGCGAACAGATCGCCACCGCCAAGCGTTACGTCCGTCAGTGTGCGGGTGGATCCGCCGGTCACGGCCACGTTGAAATCGACGAAAAAATCGAAAACATGCGGAAGACCGGATGATGTGTCAAACCCCGCGATACTCGCCCCGGGATCTAAACTGAAGGACAGCGTTGTCGTTGATGCCGTAGAGGACGCAGTAACCTCGAGATTTGCCGGATCGAGAATGAAATCACCGGGAAAGGCCGGTAACGGCGTATTATCGGTGAAGACAAACCCTGAAAATGTCACGTCGCCCTCTACCAGTGACGCCCCTGCCGCAAGATCAGCGAGCGTCGCCGCATGCGTCGAAACGGATGTTATGCATAACGCGGACACTGCCGCAAACATTAATTTTTTCATTTTTCCAATCCTGAATAAATCATCAATTATTCGTGGATGGTCCCACCGACGGAACAGCATTGCAAGGTGAATATCCAAACGGACAATCAACCTACAGGTGATTTTCCCACGTCAAAGTTGGCAAATAGAAGGAAATATCTCGAAAATTCAGGAAAGTGCAGGCTTCTGTTGCCAGGTGCCTGCGAACCCCGCCTTACGCTGCTAGGCGCAAGGGCTTAGTTTTCGGTTTTTCTAACAGCTTACGCTGCGAGAGCTACCGGAGCACGATTGTCATTTGCAATTGTACTTTTCGGACCGATAACGGTGGTACCTCACCGAGACAAAGCAATACCCCTTTAGACGTTCGTCGATCCTGTTTCGACCCCAGGATCCCCCAAATGAAGGGATTATTGGTGGAGTCGCCGGGTACCGCCCCCGGGTCCGATCCGCGTATTACGAGCGCGTTTATGTCCATAGTCCCCGAAGAGACAAGCCACATATAGGGGCTATGGCGGGGCTTGCCTAGGGGGCGGGGCGCACTTTCTCGCGCCGGGTGATGGCAAGCCATATCCCGTCGCGCCCGCGCACCGTGAGATGCGCCACCGGCATGGCCGGGCGCTCGGCCACAAGGTCAAACCGATAGGTCCGCACCAGCATGGCCAGCAAAAGCGGCCCCTCGATCATCGCAAAGCCGGCACCGGGACAGACCCGTTGACCAGCCGAAAACGGCATATAGGCATTGCGCAGACAGGTCTTGCCGTTCTCGGTCTGAAAGCGGCCCGGATCAAACCCGTCCGGATTATCCCAGAGCCGCTCGTGACGATGCAGATGCCAGGGGCTGAGCACGATCTGCGCGCCGGTCGGGATGTCACGGTCGCGAAAACGCTCGGGACAGGTGGTTTCGCGCACCATCATCGGCACCGGCGGATAAAGCCGCAGCGCCTCGCGGAAGACATCGCGCGTCACGCGAAGCCGCGCCATATCGCCAAATTCCGGGCCTGCCTCACTGATCACGGCCTCGGCCTCGGCGGCGGTCTTGTCCTGCCAATCGGGATGCATCGCCAAGAGGTAAAGCGACCAGGCGAGGGCAGAGGCGCTTGTTTCATGACCCGCCAGAAAGAAAATCGCCACCTGATCAACCATCTCTTCGGTCTCAAACCGCTCACCGGTGACCGGATCGATGGTGGTCATGATCTTGGTGGCCAGATCGTCAGGCGCGGTGTCGGCCGTGATCTGCTGCATCCGGGTCGTCGTCAGTTCGGTTATCAACGCGCGAATGGCGCGGGCCGTCTCGCGGGTACGACGACGATGAAAGCGCGGAAACCAGCGCGGCAAAGGCACAAAAGCGGCAAGGTTCAACACCGGCTGGGTGCGCTGATGGTTACGAAATTCGTCAAACACCCGCGTAGCGACCGCGTTTTCAATCGGGATTGAAAACAGCGTACGGAAAATCACGTCGGCTGCGGCGTGGCTGGCCTCTGCCTCGATTTCGACGGGGTGGCCGGTTGCGAGCGGCGCAAGGCGCGCAACCGCGCCCTCGCCCGCCTTGCGCATGGCGGCGAATGTGTCGCGCAGGCGCCCGCCTTCGAACGCCGGGTCGATGATGCGGCGCTGATGCTTCCACAGATCGCCATTGGTGACAAAAACCGATTGCCCCAAAAGCGGGCGCAGCCCCTCGCCGACGCGGTCGGATTTGGGAAAATCATCGGGGCGCGTCTTGAGGATAAGGTCAATCAGCTCGGGCTGATTGCAAAGGTAAGAGCGAAAGAACGGGGTGCGAAATTCGGCCATCCAGGCGCGATAAAGCCGCGCCGGTTGGGCCGAGAGGATATCCTCGCGAAACAGCCACAGATAGCGCCAGAGCGAGACCCGGCCGGGGCGCGGCGTTGGTTTCGGCGGCGGGCTCAAGGCGCGATGCTCCGATAGCCCGAGGTCGGACGCTCGATCCGGCTTTTGGAAGGGGCGCGACCGGCGTAACGGCTGCCAAGGGTCTTGGGCCCGGCGGTGATCTGGAAATAATCGTAATCACCGGGGCGATCAAAGGCGCAGAGATATTGAAAATGCAGCCGGAAAAACCGCCACCGCAACGCCTTCCAGCGTTCCGGGCTAAGCGTTTGGGAAAAGGCCGCAGAGAGTACCAGCGGCCAGCGTTTGTTTTCCGGCGCGACGCCGGTAACGCAAACCGGATCGCAGAGCGCAAAGGCGCAGCCATCGCCGGGGGCGGTGACATCGACCCACGTCAGTTCCTTGCGCGCCGAGAGATACGCCAGATCGGCCCGCAGGCGATACGCCCGCGGCAGGAACGACACCATCGGCACCACCTGTCCCAGCGACAGGAACGACAGCGCCGGGCCGTCCTTGGGCACCCGCCCCGCGCGGATCAGATCGGCCAGGATCGACACCCCGAGATGCGCGCCGGACGAGTGCCCGACAACCAGCACCTCATCACTGTCCTGCGTCAACGCCTCGGCAATTTCGGTGGCGAACGCGGCCAGGCGCGCCTCGAGCTCGGGCGGGTTGGCGCCAAGGTGGAGCGCCGAATAGGCGTAATCATGCATCAGGTAATAGGCGAAAAACCGGCCGTCCATGCGCCGGAACCATGCCAGCACCACAGGCACCACCAAAAGCCCGCCCCAGGCCGCCAAAGGATGCCAGAGGGCGAGAACACGGCCAAGTCCCCAGGCCAGCAGCAGAGCCAGCCCCAGTTGAGCGATCAGAAAGCCGACCGGGTAAAGCGCTGCGATTACCGGCCCCTTGCGCAGCCGCATCAGCCGGAACAGAGCGCCCGTGCCGATATAGGTGGCCGCCGTGCGGATCAGTTGCAGATAGGTGGCGATGATCCCGTTATTCATGCTGGATTTGACGATATCGGACCAGACCAGCACCGAGACCTCGCTTTGCACCTCTGCGCCGTCGATCTTTGCCGCCACGCTCCAGCCAAAGCGCGCGCCCGGGGCCCCCGCTGCGCCGGCGTCAAGCGAGATGGCATAGCCAGACACCCCCGCCTGCGCGGCGCTTTCCTTGCGGTAAAGCTCGCGGTAGCGGCGCGGCGGAATGGGATCATATCCCGGAATGTAAAACACCCGCCTGCGGCGGACTTCGGGGGGTTGGGGGCTGCTCATACCTTACCTCTTGCGCGGGCAAGCCTAGCGCAGGATTTTGCCAAGAGTAAGGACTTATCCAAGCACCGCCAGCGCCGGAAAGGTTTCGAGCAGCCAGAATGAAAACGCCGAAAAGCCGCCGGTGAGCATCAAAAGGCCAATCGTCCAGAGCAACAGGCCCATCACCCGCTCGATCTGTTCCATATGCCGCTTCATCCAGCCCATAAGCCCGGTCAGGCGCGGCAGGAAGGCCGCCACAAGCAGGAACGGCACGCCAAGGCCAAAGGCATAGACCGCCAAAAGCGTGGTGCCGCGCGCGACGTTGCCCTCGGAGGCGGCAAGAGACAGGATCGCGCCAAGCTGTGGCCCGATGCACGGCGTCCAGCCAAAGGCAAAGGCCAGCCCCAGAACATAGGCGCCAAAGGACGACCCGCCCTGATCCCCGGCATCAATCCGCGCCTCGCGATCCAGAAAGGAAATCCGGTAGATGCCGATGAAATGCGCCCCGAAGGCCATCACAAGAACGCCCGCTACAGTGTTGAAATAGCTCTGATATTGCAAGAACACCGTGCCAATCGCCGAGGCGGTGAAGCCAAGGAACAAGAACACCGTCGAAAGGCCCAGAACAAAGAACAGCGCCGGCACCACCGCGCGGGCGCGTTTGCCAGAGCCATCGGAAAGCTCACTCAGGCTGATACCGCTCATATAGGCGAGATATGGCGGCACGATCGGCAGCACACAGGGGCTGAGAAATGAGATGATCCCGGCCATCAGGGCCACGATCATCGCGGGCAAAAGGCCGGCGTCTATGATTTCGATTCCAAACATGCCTTTTGACATAGCCCGTTCATGGCCGCGCGTCACCCGGCATTGCGTCACAACCTTGTGGACAGGCTGTAACAAGGCCGCTATCTGGCGGGTATGACACCGAAAGATACCCTGGATGCCACCGGGCTTTTATGCCCCCTGCCTGTTCTCAAGCTGCGCAAGCGGTTGAAATCGCTTGACGTTGGCGATCTCATCGCGATGCAGGCCGATGATCCGGCGGCGGTGATCGACGTGCCGCATTTTTGCGCCGAGGCCGGGCATGACCTTGTCGAGGCCAAAGAGGCGGACGGCGTTCAGACCTATATCATCCGCAAATCCTGAGCCCCGCCAACGCGAAACGCCGCGCTTTTCAGGGCGCGGCGTTTGCATGTTTGAAATCAAGGCGATACCTTAGCCGCCAAGCGACCACCAGCCTCGGCGTTTGGGCTTGGCGTCTTCCTTTGCGACCTCTTCCACCATCGGCGCAGGCTCTGCTGCGGCGGCAACCGGAGCGGGCTCTGGCTCTGGCGCAGGGTCCGGCGCGGCCACGGGTTCGACCACCTCGGCAATCGGTTCCGGAGTCGGTTCGGGGGCCACCTCAACCGGCGCGTCTGCGACAGGCGCTTCGGCTGGGGTCTCGGGGGTCGCCTCTGCGGCTACTTCCGGCTCTTTCTTCTTGCGCGGCGCACGGGTGCGCTTTGGCTTCGGCTTGGGCTCTGCCTCAGCGGCAGGCGCGTCGGCCTCTGCGGCACCGGCGCCGGTCTCGGCCTCAGCCTCAACCGCCTTGGGCTCGGGCTTTTTGCGGGGGCGGCGTGTGCGCTTGGGCTTGGGCTTTTCTTCGGCCTCAGGCTCGGCTGCGGTCTCGGCTGCTTGCTCTGCGGGCTGCGCGTCGGTCGCGGGCGCGGCCTCTTCGCTTACAGCGCCATTGTCGCCGTTTTCACCATTCTCGCCGTTGTCATCCTGACCATTGCCATTGGATTTCGACCGCCGACGCCGACGCCGACGTCGCTTTTTCGGCTTGTCGCCATCCTCGGCATCGGCCTCGCCATTGGTTTTCGGGGTCGCGACTTCGGTTTCGGCCTCCGCCGCGTCTTCGGCGACATCCTCTTCGATCTCATCCTCGAGGTCGTCCATCAAAGAGCTGTGGGCCGACACGAACTGCGGAATGACCATTTCGGGCACGGCGCGAGTCGCTGTCTTGAACTTTTCAAGCGTGAAATCGGGGCTGACAAGCCTCGGGTCGCCCTCGATACGCACCGAAAGGCCATAGCGGGTTTCGATCCCGGCCACATGCTCGCGCTTTTGGTTCATCAGGTAATTGGCAATCTCCACCGGACATTTCACCAAAACCTCGCGCGAGCGGCGGCGCACGCCCTCTTCTTCGATCTGACGCAGGATCGACAGCGCAAGACTGTCGTCCGAGCGGATAAGACCGGTGCCATGACAGGTCGGGCACGGTTGTGTCGTGGCCTCAATCATGCCGGGGCGCAGACGCTGGCGCGACATTTCCATCAGGCCAAAGCCGGAAATCCGGCCAACCTGAATGCGCGCGCGGTCGGTCTTGAGCTTGTCCTTCATGCGCTTTTCGACGGCCGAGTTGTTGCGACGCTCGTCCATGTCGATAAAGTCGATGACAATAAGACCGGCCAGATCGCGCAGGCGCAATTGGCGGGCCACCTCATCGGCGGCCTCAAGGTTGGTCTTGGTCGCGGTTTCCTCAATCGAGCCTTCCTTGGTCGCGCGACCAGAGTTGACGTCGATGGCGACAAGCGCCTCGGTCACACCGATCACGATATAGCCGCCGGATTTGAGCTGAACCGTGGGATTGAACATGCCCGACAGGTAGGATTCGACCTGATGGCGCGCGAAAAGCGGCTGTTGATCGACGTAATGTTTCACGTTCTTGGCGTGGGACGGCATGATCATCTTCATGAAGTCCTTGGCGATGCGATAGCCGCGCTCGCCCTCGACCAGAACCTCGTCGATGTCACGATTGTACAGGTCGCGGATCGAGCGTTTGATCAGGTCGCCTTCTTCATAAATCTTCGCAGGCGCAATGGATTTCAGCGTCAGCTCGCGGATTTGCTCCCAGAGGCGCTGAAGATATTCGTAATCGCGCTTGATCTCGGCCTTGGTGCGCTTGGCCCCGGCGGTGCGCACGATAAGACCCGCGCCGGACGGCACGTCGATCTCATTGGCGATTTCCTTGAGCTTCTTGCGATCGACCGCGTTGGTGATCTTGCGGCTGATGCCGCCGCCACGCGCGGTGTTGGGCATGAGGACGCAATAGCGGCCTGCAAGGCTCAGGTATGTGGTCAGCGCCGCGCCTTTGTTGCCGCGCTCTTCCTTGACGACCTGTACAAGAAGGATCTGGCGAACCTTGACCACTTCCTGGATTTTATAGCGACGCGGGCGCGGTTTGCGCACCGGGCGGATATCTTCGCTGTCATCTTCATCGGCGACAGATTCGATGTCATCATCACGCGAGGCATGGTCGCGCTTGGTGTCGCTGTCGTCACCCTCGTCGTCGCCATGATCGTCAGCCGCGTCCTGGCCAAGACCTTCGGCATCGGCGGTGTCGGTTGCGGCCTCGTTGAGCTCGGATTCGGGCTCTTCCACGGGGGTTTCGGCCACCCGCTCCATCGGCGAAGAGCCTTCTTCGCTCTCGCCCTCAAGGTCGATGGTTTCCATGCCCGAAATCTCGGCATTGACGACCGCATCATCGGATTTGGTGGTTTCTGCCTTGGCCTTTGAGCGCGACCGCGACCGGGTGCGCCGCTTGGGCTTTTCGTCTTCTTCCTTTTGCGCCTCGGCATAGGCGCGCTCTTCTTCCATCAGGGCTTCGCGGTCAGCGACCGGGATCTGATAGTAGTCGGGATGAATTTCCGAGAAGGCAAGGAACCCGTGGCGATTGCCGCCATAGTCAATGAACGCCGCCTGAAGCGACGGTTCGACCCGGGTAACCTTTGCTAGATAGATATTGCCTGCAAGTTGGCGTTTGTTTTCGGACTCAAAATCAAATTCCTCGACCTTGTTTCCGTCGACCACCACAACGCGGGTTTCTTCCGCGTGGGTGGCATCAATGAGCATTTTCTTAGCCATGTTTTCCGTTTGCATCGCGGCGCACACACCTGCCCCGGTGGGGCGGCGTGTCGCGGGAGATGTCTGATAAGGGCGATAGCGCGCGCGCAGCACAGGGCGCCTGTGGCGGCCCCGGCTATGACGTTTTGATGTGTCGCGCGCTTCATCGCGGTTCTTTTACTCCGGCACCCGTCAAGGCGCCAATTCAGGGCCTGACCACCCTGCTATCAGGGATCAGGCGTGTATTTGGCCCCTGTTAAGGGGCCCAATCGGCCTATCGGGAACTGCGGGATATAAACCCAAGCCTGCACCCAATAGCGAAACTCTCTCGGAGGTTGCATCGCAATGCATGTCTCCATCCAATTACACTAAAGCGTCACATGGAGGAATTACAATGGAGAAAATGCGATTGCGGCCGATTGAGCGCTCAGAGATAATCCGAGCGCTGCAAACCGTATTTCGCCATTTTCTCGTTCAGCGTGCGGCGCGGCAGGCATAATTCATCCATCACCGCCGCGATTGAGCCCTTATGGCGGCGCATGGTGTTGTCGATCAGCATCCTCTCGAACGCCTCGACATACTCCTTGAGCGGCTTGCCTTCGGTGGTCATCACCGGCTGCATGTCCTGATGATCCGAGATCAGCAGCGAGGCGATGGTGCCACTGCCCCGGCGCGATTGAAGCACCGCGCGCTCGGCGACGTTGAACAATTGGCGCACATTGCCCGGCCAGGGTGCCTGCAACAACTGGGTTGCCTCCTGGGCCGAGACCTGCGGCGCCTCGCAGCCGTAATCATCGGCAAACTGATCGCTGAACCGGGTAAACAGCGTCAGGATATCCTCGCCCCGCTGGCGCAGCGGCGGCAGGGTGATGCGCAGCGACGCCAGACGGTAAAACAGATCCGAGCGCAGCGCGTCTTCGCAGGTGCGCCCCTCGTCCTGCATGTTGGAGATCGCGACAATGCGGATCTCGGGCGGCGTGCCGTCCTCGTTGATATGGGTCAAAAGCCGGGCCTGCGCGGCCTCGGACAGAGATTCGATATCCTCAAGCACAAGCGTGCCGCCGCGCGCCTCTTCAACAGCCGGTAACTGGGTGTCTTCGGGGTGCATCGGGCCGAACAGCCGCTTGATAAGCGCCTCATCCTCAAACGCGGCGCAGGACACGGAAACAAACTTTTTGCCCGCCCGTGCGCCAACCGCATGCAGGGCATGCGCCACAAGCGTCTTGCCGGTGCCGGTTTCGCCCTCGATCAGAACGTGGCCATCGGCCTGCCCCAGATCAAGGATATCCTCCTTGAGACGCTCCATCGCCTGGCTGGTGCCGATCAGCTTTTTCATGAGCTGACCGCCATCCGACAGTTCCTTGCGCAAGGCGCGGCTATCAAGGGTCATACGGCGCGCATTGGTGGCCTTTTTGGCCAACTCGGTCATGCGGTCGGGATTGAACGGCTTTTCCAGAAAATCAAAGGCACCGATGCGCATCGCCTCGACCGCCATTGGCACATCGCCATGCCCGGTGATCATGATCACCGGCAGGCTTGAATCCGCGCCCATCAGCTTTTTGAGAAACTGCATGCCATCCATGCCTGGCATCTTGATATCGGTCACCACAATACCGGGGTAATCGGCCCCAAGCGATTTCAGCGCCTCTTCGGCGCTTGGAAAGGCCTCTGTGTCATAGCCCGAAAGGGCCAGCCACTGGCTGATCGACTGTCGCATGTCTTTTTCGTCGTCAACAATCGCAATCTTCATCGCACTTGGCATTTTGCATCACTCCGCTGCACGGGTCTCTTCCGGCTCTTGTTGCAAGATAGGCAGTTGCATCTCAAATACAGCCCCCCCACCGCTCGCGTTGCGCGCGGTGAGGCGTCCGCCCAGGTCGTTCACGATACCCGATGAAATGGCAAGCCCCAAGCCAACCCCGTCGCCGGGCAGCTTGGTGGTGTAGAACGGCTCGAACAGGTTCTCGAAGTTGATGATGCCGCTGCCATTGTCGCGCACCGTCAGGATCGCGGTTTCGCCTGCCGCCAGCAGGATGTCGATGGTGGCATCCTCGACGTTTTCGGTGGCATCCATGGCGTTGCGCAGAAGGTTGATCATGACCTGTTCCACCCGCACCCGATCACCCATGATCATCACCGGTTCACTAGGCAGGGTGCGGTCGATCTTGACCTTGCGCAGGCGCAGCTGCGGTTCCATCATCGCAAGCGCCGAAGCAAGCGCATCGCCCATGTTTACAGGCTCGAACGTGTCACCATTCTGGCGCGCATAGGACTTGAGCTGCTTGGTAATCGCGCCCATCCGCTCGATCAGATCGTCGATCCTCTGGAACGAGGACAGCGCCTCGTCGGGGCGGTTGCGGGTCAGCAAAAGCCGCGCCCCGGCCAGGTAGGTTTTCATCGCCGCCAGCGGTTGATTCAACTCGTGGCTGACCGCCGCCGACATCTCGCCCAGAACGGCCAGTTTCGAGCTTTGCTGAAGTGTCTGTTCGGCCACGGCAAGGTTCTCCTGCACTCTCTGACGCTCGGCGATTTCCCGCTGGAGGCGGGCATTCAATGCGCGAAGCTCTGCCGATTCCCGCTGAAACAGGGCCATCCGCACCACAGTGCGCCGGTTCAGGAAATAGAATGCAAGCGCCAGGAGAATCGCAAAGGCCATGATCTCGAGCGCGAGATAGCCGTTCACCTTGTCGCGCACGGTGGCGTAGGTGGTGAAACTGGCGATCCGCCAGCCACGGAACGCCACCCGCCCCTCGACCCGCATCACCGCCTCGCCGCGCACATAGGCGTCGGGCGGCAGCGCGGTCCAGTCGGCGGTGGCCTGAATCGCGCGCTGAATGGCGCTGTTGGCAGGCTCGCGGCGCAGGGCGTCGGCCTCACTCACACCGCGCCATCGCGGTTCGGTCGCAAGGATGATCTGGCCCTCGCTGTCGGTGACCATCACCGCGTCGGAAATGCCCGCCCAGGCCCGCTCGTATTTGCGCAAATCGACCTCGACAAGGATCACGCCAAGCACTTCGTTCTGGGTATCAATCCGGCGCGAATAGTAAAAGTTGTACTGCCCGGTTTCCTGGCGCAACACCTTGAAAACAGTATCTCTTGAGCGCAGGGCATCGACGAAATACGGCTCTTGCTTGAGCGATTTGCCAAGCGAGCTTCGCTCGGTCGCGGCCACCGTGCGCCCGTCCTTGTCCAGCAGCGTCAAAGAGGCGGCGCCAATCTCGCTCAGGAAGGAAATGAGGCGTTGCGTCGACTGGGCATAATCATCGGTGCTGAGCGCGCGGATAAGCGCGGGGTCGCGCGCCAGAAGCTGTGGCACGATCGCGTTCTGGCGCAGCTCGCTCAGCAGGTTGCCGCTATAGAGCACAAGCCGCAGTTCAGCGCGGTTGCGGGTGTTTTCGGTAAACCGGTCGGTCAAAAGGCGGTTGGTCACCACCACCACCGAAACCGCCAGCACCACAAGCACTACGAGCACAAGGCGTGCCCGCCAGCTTATGGTGCGCATGCGCGGAACCGGGGATTTGATAAATGAGCCGCTCATGGCCTAGACCTTAGGCCGCGAGGGCGCCCATCTCAAGGCGCGCGCATCACTGGTATCAGGCGTCGGCAAGCTGGCCCACAAGCGAGGTGAACATCGCCGCCCCGTCGGTGCCGCCATGAGTTGGCTCTGCCATCCGCTCGGGATGCGGCATCATGCCAAGAACCCGACGGTTTTCCGACAGGATGCCGGCAATGTCGCGGGCCGAACCGTTGGGATTGTCGTCATAGGTAAAGGCAACCCGATCCTCGCCTTCCAGCCTGTCAAGCGTCGCCTCATCGGCAAAGTAATTGCCATCGTGGTGGGCAATCGGAATGGTGATATGGCTGCCCGCAGCATACCCTTGGGTAAAGGCGCTATCGGCGGTTTTGACCGTAAGCGAGACCGGCTTGCAGATATACTTGAGCCCGGAATTGCGCAGCAGAACGCCCGGCAGAAGGCCGGTTTCGGTCAGCACCTGAAAGCCGTTGCAGACACCAAGCACGTATCCGCCCTTTTCGGCGTGGCTGATCACCGACCGACAAATCGGCGAATTGGCCGCAATTGCCCCGCAACGCAGGTAATCGCCGAACGAAAACCCGCCGGGAACGCCAATCAGGTCCATACCGCCAGGCAGTTCTGTATCCTTGTGCCAGACCATGGTCACATCGGCCCCGGCTCTTTCCAGAGCAACGGCCAGATCGCGGTCGCAGTTGGATCCAGGGAAGACGATGACAGCCGCTTTCATAGCGCGCTCCTTAGCTTGAGAAATCTGTGATGACTGCTACGCCGGGCGGGGCCGCCTTGTCAAACGCCGCAAGCTCTGACGTCACGCCGCTGAGCGCGATACGGCGGGTCACCAGCGGGTTAAGATCGACATGACCGCCCTCAATCAGGCTGAGCAGACTGGGATAGCGCCAGCTCGGCATGCCGCGCGTGCCGTAAATCGCCAGCTGCCCGGAATAGACCACATCCATCGGAATCGGCATGGTCGCGTGATCGCCCGCAGGCATGCCCACCTGAACCAGCCGCCCAAGCTTGCGCAGGGATTTGAGCGCGCCGATGGTTGTGGCCGCAATGCCCAGGGCCTCGATCGCAAGATCGGCCCCGCCGCCGGTGATCTCTTTCACAACAGTCGCGGCATCGACCTGCGCCGCATTGACCACCGCATCGGCCCCAAGAGCCGTGGCAAAGGCGAGTTTTTCGGGAACGATATCAACCACCACGACGCGCGCGCCAAGCGCACGCCCCAGCAACAGCGCCGAAATCCCGACACCGCCCCCGCCAAAAACCGCCAGCCATTCGCCGGGGCGCAGCGCCGCGCGCCCGGTCAGTGCGTGCCAGGCGGTTGTCACCCGACACCCCAGCCCGGCGGCCAGCTCGGGGCTGATCCCTGTCGGCAACGCAGTCAGGTTGGCATCGGCAAAGGGCACGGCAATCTGTTCGGCAAAGGCGCCCGGAATGGTGAACCCCGGCACCGCCTGATCAAGACAGATCGTCTGATTCCCGGCGCGGCAATCACAGCAGGCCCCGCAGGCCAGAATAAAGGGCGCAATGACCCGGTCTCCGATTTGCCAGCGGGAAGTGCCCTGACCGACGCCAATCACCTCGCCGCAAAATTCATGGCCAGGCGTATGCGGCAAGGACACATCAGGATCGGCCCCGACCCAGGCATGCCAGTCCGAACGGCAAACGCCACAGGCCAGAACCTTTAGAACGACACCACCCTTGGGCGCCTCAGGATCAGGTAAGTCAACGATTTCAAGCGGTTCCCGCCAGGCCGTCAGCCGGGCAGCCCGCATCAGCCCAGCTCCACCGAGTAGCTTTCGATCACGGTATTGGCCAGAAGCTTTTCACACATATCGGTGACGGTCTTGCGGGCCTCGGCCTCGTCGGTTTCGGCAAGGTCAAGCTCGATCACCTTGCCCTGACGAACGCCGTTCACCCCGTCAAAGCCCATCGACCCAAGTGCGTGGCGCACGGCCTCGCCCTGCGGATCGAGAACCCCGTTTTTCAACATGACATGCACGCGTGCTTTCATGGCGTCTTTCCTATGTAGTCTGGCGGCGCGCAGCGCGCCGGGTGGTCATTGGGCGCAGGCGCGCACTCAGTTGATCAGCGTCGGCCGTGCCATCGGCGTGGCGCCTTTGGGCATGATGCCCAGGCGGTTCGCCACCTCGGTATAGGCATCCGTAAGGCTGCCGAGATCACGGCGGAACACGTCCTTGTCAAGCTTGCGGCCGGTTTCGATATCCCACAAACGACAGCTGTCGGGGCTGATCTCGTCGGCGACGATCAGACGCTGGAAATCACCGTCATAGACGCGGCCGACCTCGATCTTGAAATCCACCAGCTTGATGCCGATACCGAACATCACACCGGCCATGAAATCATTGACCCGTAGCGCAAGGCTCAGGATATCATCCATGTCCTGCTGGCTTGCCCAGCCAAAGGCGGCGATATGTTCTTCGGTCACCAGAGGATCGCCAAGCGCGTCATCCTTTAGGCAATATTCAACAATCGGGCGCGGCAATTGCGTGCCCTCTTCGATGCCAAGGCGTTTGGCCATCGAGCCTGCGGCATAGTTGCGCACGATGATTTCAAGCGGCACGATTTCGCAGGCACGCACCAACTGTTCGCGCATGTTGATGCGCTTGATGAAATGCGTCGGCACGCCGATCGTGTTCAGACCGGTCATGAAATATTCCGAGAGCATGTTGTTGAGCACGCCCTTGCCTTCGATAACCGCCTTTTTCTCCGCGTTGAAAGCGGTGGCGTCATCCTTGAAATACTGAATGATCGTGCCGGGTTCGGGCCCTTCATAGAGGGTCTTTGCCTTGCCTTCGTAAATTTTCTTGCGCCGCGCCATGCCAACTCCGCCGGTTGGGTCAGGGGCCGAGTCCCCCGTACCGTTGCGTCCTCATAGTGCATGGGCAGCATTGTCGCAAGATCACGTTGGCCCCTTGCCCTTTGACGCACAGAATTGCATATCTTGGTAGACATTAATCCTTGGCTGATGGGGAATGGACCTATGACCACATTCGATGATCGCGAAAACGCGTTTGAAAACAAATTTGCCCATGACGAGGAAATGAAATTCCGCGCCGAGGCCCGCCGCAACAAACTTTTGGGCCTTTGGGCGGCTGAGCTTCTGGGCAAAACCGGCGATGACGCCGATGCCTATGCCAAAGAGGTCGTCAAGGCCGACTTTGAAGAGGCCGGCCACGAAGACGTGGTGCGCAAGGTCGCCGGTGATCTGGGCGATATCGCCGATGCCGACACGATCCGGAGCAAGATGAACGAATTGCTCAAGATCGCCAAAGATCAGCTGATGAAAGAAATCTAAGAGGGTTTTCCTCTTGGGGATTTGCAAGGCGCGCCTTAACGGGTGCGCCTTTTTTCATTACAGATTTAAACGTTAAGCCGCCGCTAAGCCCCGCCGCCTAACCTGACGATTGGTGGTTCAAGGGGATGTATTGTGCACAAGGGCCTTTCGGTGATCAGGCAGCGGGTCTGGCCCGCATCGCGGCAATTGATGCCGCTGTTGATTGGCGGCGCATGTTTTTGGGCAACCGCACAACGGTTTGACGCCGCAAGCCTGCCTCAGATCGTCCATGCCCTGCTTGGCCTGGACTCCGCGCAATGGATTATGGCGATGCTGGCCACCGCGCTTAGTTTCTGGGCGCTCGTGCGCTATGACGTGGTGCTTCACCACGCTCTTTCCGGTCTATCTGGCCGCGCTGACGGGGGCGCTTGTCACCGGAACGCCCGGCGGCGTCGGGCCGTTCGAGCTTACGGCACTGGGGCTTTTGCCTCAGGGGGCCGCGCCAGAGTTTATGGCAGGCATTCTCGCCTTTCGGCTGATCTATTATGCCCTGCCGGCCCTGGTCGCCGCATGGTTTCTCTATTGGAGGGAGGCGAATACCACACCGCCGGTTTTATCCGGGCTAGAGCCAATTCGCGACCTGCCGCAGGACATCAGCCGCGCCGAGCTTGGGGTTTGCCTGCAAAACGGCGCGCGCCTGTTGAGCGTCGGGCAGAGCCAGTTTGCCATCGTCTCGACGGCGCAAACCGAAACCGCGATGTTCGACCCCATTCGCGGGGCGGCTTTGGCGGGCCTTCCCAGCCTGCTTGATCTTGCGCATCGGCGCAACAAGGTGGCGCTGATCTACAAGACCACGCCGCGCGTGGCGGCGGCCCTGCGCCGGGCAGGCCTGACCACGCTTCACATCGCCGATGAGGCCGTGATTGATCCGCAACAGTTTCATCTTGAAGGCCGCAGGTTTCGCCAGGTGCGCCGCAAACTACGCCAGGCGAGCGAGGCAGGCGTCAAGGTGACGCGCGCGGCCTGTCGATGGGGCGGTTCTGTCCTGACTACCTGCGTCGACACCATGTTTATCTTGCGTGGCAAAACGGCACCCTTGTGGGCTTTGCAAGTTTTCACACCGCGGACAGGGAACGCTGTCTTGACCTGATGCGATCCGGGGCACGGGCCCCCTCGGGGACCATGCATTTGCTGGTTGCCACGGCCCTGTCCGAGGCCCGCACCGATGGGCTTTCGCGGTTGTCTTTGGCGGCTCAGCCGTGTCTGACGACGGCGCGCTCCGCCCTGTCTCGCTTGATCGCGCGCAGGATCGCGCAGCACTCGGGCGCCACCGGCCTTGCCCAGTTCAAGGCCAGCTTCGCCCCGCAATATCAACCGCTTTACGCCCATGCCACAAGTTGGCCCGCCCTGGCGCTTGGGCTTGCGGATCTCAGCCGCAGGATCACCCGCCCCAATCGGAACCAACCTCACAATAGTCATGAAGAAAATGAGTTTGCTTCAAGTGGGCATTTATGAAAGGAAACGCGCTAGACTCTATTCAGGATAATTCCATGACAAATGCCTTCTCCAAGATGCTGGCCGCGCGCGACTGGATCCTCGCCGATGGTGCCACCGGGACCAATCTTTTCAATATGGGGCTGGAATCCGGCGATGCGCCCGAGATGTGGAACGACCAGCATCCCGACCGGATTGAGCTTTTGTACAAACAGGCGGTCGATGCCGGGAGCGATCTTTTCCTGACCAATTCATTTGGGGGCAACGCTGCGCGCCTGAAATTGCACGGTGCAGAGAAGCGCGCGCGCGAGTTGTCGCGCATTTCCGCCGAGATTGGCCGCGAGGTTGCCGATCGCTATGACCGCCCGGTGGTTGTGGCCGGCTCTGTTGGCCCCACCGGTGAAATCATGGCTCCGATGGGCGCTCTGACCCATGAACTGGCGGTGGAAATCTTTCACGAGCAGGCCGAGGGCCTGAAAGAAGGCGGCGCCGATGTGCTCTGGCTGGAAACCATTTCCGCCCCCGAGGAATACAAGGCCGCCGCAGAGGCATTCAAACTGGCCGATATGCCCTGGTGTGGCACCATGAGCTTTGACACCGCCGGGCGCACGATGATGGGCCTGACCTCGGCCGATATGGCCACGATGGTCGACAAGCTTGGCAATCCGCCGCTGGCCTATGGTGCAAATTGCGGGGTTGGCGCGTCGGACCTGCTGCGCACCGTGCTTGGCTTTGTCGCCCAGGGCAGCGAGCGCCCGATCATTGCGAAAGGCAACGCCGGCATCCCGAAATACCACGACGGGCATATCCATTATGACGGCACGCCCGACCTGATGGCCGAATATGCGATTCTTGCGCGTGACGCAGGAGCGACGATCATTGGCGGCTGCTGTGGTACCATGCCCGAGCATCTGTCGAAAATGCGCGAGGCGCTGGAAACCCGCCCGCGTGGCGAACGCCCGACGCTGGATCAGATCACCGGTGCGCTTGGGGCGTTTTCCTCGGCGGCCGATGGCACCGGCGACGACACGCCAGAACCGCGCCGCAATCGCCGCCGCCGCGCCTAGATATCAGGCTCTTCGCGCCCTTGCGTGCGCGTCTCGCGAGGCTGGCTGTCAGGCCTGGCGAGCCTTACCCGAAAAGCGCCAATTGATCGCCCTTCTCAAACGGGCGGTCAAACAGGTCCAAGCGAAGCCTCGTCTGCCCCTTCTCCAGCCCAAGCCGCGCCGCCGCCGCCTCGAACCGGCGTGCAATGAGGCGCGCGTAAACACCGCTGCCACGCATCCGCCTGCCCCAATCGGCGGCGTATTCCTTGCCGCCATGCATTTCGCGCACCCGGTTCATCACCCGGTTCACGCGGTCGGGGTAATGCTCCTGCAACCAGTCCTGAAAAAGCGGCGCCACCTCAAGCGGCAGCCTTAGCATGATCCAGCTCGCCGCGTCTGCCCCCGCCTCGCGAGCGGCGGCAAGCAATGCCTCGATCTCGTGATCCGTCAACCCCGGAATAACCGGCGATGCCATGATGCGCACCGGCACCCCCGCACCACTCAGCGCCCGGATCGTGGCCAATCGGCGCGCAGGCGACGGCGCGCGCGGCTCAAGCTTGCGCGCCAGACCCGCATCAAGCGAGGTCACCGAAATACCAACCCTCACCAGCCCCTGCGCCGCCATATCCGACAAAATATCAAGATCACGCTCGATGAGCGTGCCCTTGGTTATAATCGCCACCGGATGCCGGAACCGGCGCAATACCTCAAGACAGGCGCGGGTGATTTCATGGCTTCGCTCAATCGGCTGATAGGGATCGGTATTGGTGCCGATCGCGATGGGCTGCGGCACATAGCGCGGATTGCGCAACTCTGCATCCAGCAGGGCGGCCGCGTTGGGCCGCGCAATAAGCCGGGTCTCGAAATCCAGCCCCGGCGACATCCCAAGCCAGGCATGCGTGGGACGGGCAAAGCAATAGATACAGCCATGCTCGCACCCGCGGTAGGGATTGATCGACCGGTCAAACGGAAGATCAGGCGAGCGATTGTAGCTTATGATCCGGCGCGCAACCTCATCTGTGACATGGGTGCGCAGCGGCTTCTCGTCCGCCTCTTGCGCCCAACCATCCGCTTCATACCGGATTTCGGTCGCCTCATAACGTCCGGCGGCATTGCTGCGCGCGCCGCGTGCCGTGACCCGCAGGTCAGGCGATATCGAGTCATACCCTGCCATAAGGAAATTAATGGAACATAAAGGGAACACATGCAACAGACTTATATAGATCATGACAATTTTGCAGTGGGTTGAGCCGCAATTCGTCGTTATAAGTCGGTTGCAGTGCGGCCAGTGTCGCATTCCGGAAAGTGGTCCCGCGACAAATTGTCGAAAGCTGCATAAGATACAAACACTCCGTGCCCTTCGCGCACAGCAATCAAGGATTCCCGAAATGTCTGATCAAGAAGACGACATCATCCTGTCGGAACTGGACAACGAAGAGCTTGTTCAGCAGATGTTTGACGACCTTTATGATGGTCTCAAAGAAGAGATCGAGGAAGGCGTGAACATCCTTCTTGAACGTGGCTGGCAGCCCTACCAGGTGCTGACCGAGGCACTTGTCGGCGGCATGACCATCGTCGGCAAAGACTTCCGCGACGGCATCCTGTTCGTCCCCGAGGTACTTTTGGCCGCAAATGCAATGAAGGGTGGCATGGCCATCCTCAAGCCGCTTCTGGCCGAAACCGGCGCGCCGCGCGTCGGCACGATGGTCATCGGCACCGTCAAGGGCGACATTCACGACATCGGCAAGAACCTGGTGTCGATGATGATGGAAGGCGCCGGATTCGAGGTCGTCGATCTGGGAATCAACAACCCGGTTGAAAAATACCTCGAGGCGCTGGAAACCGAAGCCCCCGATATCCTGGGCATGTCGGCGCTTCTGACCACCACGATGCCCTACATGAAAGTCGTTATCGACACGATGATTGAACAAGGCAAGCGCGACGATTACGTGGTTCTGGTCGGCGGCGCGCCGCTGAACGAAGAATTCGGCAAGGCCATTGGCGCCGATGCCTATTGCCGCGATGCCGCCGTGGCCGTCGAAACCGCCAAGGATTTCATGGCGCGCAAGCACAACAAACTGGCCGCAGGCTAAGCTGAACGTCTGATTTCAAGCTTCACGGCCCGCGTCCCTCGCGGGCCGTTTTTCGTAACGGAGAGCCGATGACCGATCTGCCAAACGATGATACCCTGACCCATAGCGGCCTTGAGGCGCGCGATGGCGGGCGTGTCCTGCTGATTGCCTGCGGGGCCCTGGCTCATGAAATCCTGACGCTGAAACGGCTCAATGGCTGGAATCATATGGATCTGACCTGCCTGCCCGCCAAATTGCACCTCTACCCCGATAAAATCACCGAGGCGGTTGCAGAAGCGGTCGAAAAAAGTCGCGCCGCCTACGATCATATATTCGTGGTCTATGCCGACTGTGGCACCGGGGGCCAACTTCAGGCCAAATGTGACGCCCTCGGCGTCGAGATGATCGAGGGGCCGCACTGCTACTCTTTCTTCGAGGGCAATGATGCCTTCGCGGCCCGCGGCGATGATGACATGCGGGCGTTTTTTCTGACCGATTTTCTGGTCCGTCAATTCGACGCCTTCGTCTGGAAACCCATGGGCCTTGATCGCCACCCCGAATTGCGTGACATGATTTTCGGCAACTACACGACGCTGATCTATCAGGCGCAAACCGAGAATCCGGCCCTTGTCCGCAAGGCACGAGCCTGCGCAGATCGCCTTGGCCTCACGTTTGAATACCGCTTTACCGGCTATGGCGACCTTGAGAAATCACTTGAAGAACAAGCAGTAAAATACTGATATAATTCACCTTTCCATAAATACTCCGGGGAGCTTGAGGGGTGAAAACCCCTCATTCCACCAACCCTGTGCGCCAGCGGCGCTCCGTTGGATCACGCCCCGTCAGGCCGCCTCGCTCGCCACTAGACGAATGCGCTCGATCATCGCACGAAGCCCGTTGGAACGCTGCGCAGACAGGTGGTCATTCAACCCAAGCCGCCCAAGCTCGGCCGGGGCATCCACCTTCATGACCTCAGCCACCGGCACCCCATTATAAAGCGCGCGCAGCACCGCGATCAGGCCACGCACGATCATCGCGTCACTATCGCCCTCAAAGCTGAACTCCCCCGCCTCGATGCGCGGATGAAGCCAGACCTGACTGGCGCAGCCATCGACCTTGGTGGCGGGCACCTTTAGCGCATCGTCAAGCCCCGGCATCGCCTTGCCATAGTCGATGACATAGCGATAGCGGTCTTCCCAATCTTCGAGAAACTCGAAATCGGCGACAATCTCTTCAAAGGTTTCCGTGGCCATCGCATGCTCCTTCTTGCTTGCCCCATGACCTAAGTGCCACATTGATCAACGTCCAGCCCCAGCTTGCACCTTTTCAAGCCTGCCCGGATAGGGTAACCGAGGGAAAAGATGTCAAAGGCGGTACTGATGCGCATCCTTCTAGCACTCACACTGGTTTCTACGTTGGTTCTTGCGGGCTGTGGCGGTATGCGCGACTCGCGGGCCAACCCGGCCAACTGGTTCGGCAAAAGCAAATCCCGCCCGGTGGCTACAGCCTCGTCCGAAACCGTGAACCCGCTGATCCCTGAGCGGGAAGACAGCATCTTCCGTCGCAACAAGGCAGAGGTTTATGAGGGCACGCCGGTCGATCAGATCACCGACATGCGGATCGAGCGCACAAGCGATGGCGCCATTGTCCGCGTGACCGGCCTCAGCACCCGTGAGGGCGCGTTCGATGTGCGCCTTGTGCCTAACAACAAGGATAGCCGCCCGGTGAATGGCGTGCTGAGCTATAAGCTTCTGGCGCTGCAACCCGACAATACGCCCCAAGGCTCGGCAGTGGCGCGCACGGTCCATGCCGCCGAATTCATCTCGACGCAGACCCTGGCAGAGGCGCGCACCATCATCGTGACCGGTGGGCGCAACGAACGCCGCAGCACCCGCTAAAGCGGGCTGAACCTCGTCTACCTGAGCGGCTTAAAGATCGACAACCTCGATCGCCTGCCCTTTGACGGCCAGCGCGATTTCACCATCGCAGAGGCGCATGGCATCGCGGCCAAACACATCAAGCCGCCAGCCCTGCAAGGCCGCCACATCGCGCTTGCCCGCCGCCATCAGGTCAAGATCAGAGGCCGAAGCAATCAGCTTTGAAGCCACCCCGTAATCTTCGGTCTTGGCCTTGAGCAACACCCGCAACAGATCGGCCAGCGCCGGATTCACCTGCAACTTGTCGTTGCTGGTATCCACTTCCGGGGCCTTTTCGGGCGGGCACTCCAACCCGGCCTTGACCGCGGCCAGAATACCATCGGCAATCTCACCCTTGCGACCCTCGCGCATCAAAAGACGCGAGCGGCCAAGATCCTGAAGCGTTGCGGGTTTGGTCGAGGCCAGCTCGACCAGGGCATCATCCTTATAAACCCGGCTGCGCGGCACATCGCGCGATTGGGCATACTCTTCGCGGAATCGCGCCAACTCGCGCACCACCGACAGAAATTTGCCCGAAGAATTGCGCGTCTTGATCCGCTTCCAAGCCTCTTCGGGATCAACCCGATAGGTGCCCGGATTGGTCAGCACCCGCAGCTCTTCTGCAACCCATTTGTCACGCCCCGAGGTCTGAAGCTTTTTGGCCAGATATTCGTAAACATCGCGCAGATGGGTCACATCGGCCAAGGCATAAGTTTTTTGCGCGTCGCTCAGCGGACGGCGCGACCAATCGGTAAAGCGCGAGGTCTTATCGACCGGCAGCTTGCAGATTTTGCGCACCAGCGTCTCGTATCCCGCCTGTTCGCCAAAGCCACAGACCATCGCCGCGACCTGACTGTCAAACAGCGGATCGGGAATCACCCCGGCATCGACAAAGAAAATCTCAAGGTCCTGACGCGCGGCGTGAAACACCTTGACCACCGAGGTATCGCGAAACAGGTCATAAAGCGGCTCAAGCGACAGGCCCTCGACCAGCGGATCAACCAGAACGGCGCTGTCCGCCTCGTTGCTCTGCACCGCAAGCTGCACAAGGCAAAGCTTGGAATAATAAGTGCGCTCGCGTAAAAACTCTGTGTCGACGGTGACATAATCGTGCTCGGCGGCCATGGCGCAATAGGTGGCCAGCTCTTCGGTCGTGGTGATGGTTTTCATACCGGGTGCTCTTGCTCTTTTATATGTGCCCTGCTGTGGTCCGGGCGCGGTATAGGTCAGATCGTGGCGAAATGGAATGCCCCGCACCGCAGCGCTACAATCAGGGCAGGAAAAGCGGCGTGCGATCCCCCGCCGCAAACCGCCGTAACACGGCCGGATAAAGAATATGCTCCTGCTCCAGAACCCGTGCGGCAAGGGTTTCGGGCGTGTCATCGACGCGCACCGGCACGCGCGCCTGTCCAAGGATGGGGCCCTCGTCCAGCTCTGCGGTGACCTCATGCACGGTACAACCGGCCTCGGTCTCGCCTGCGTCAAGCGCGCGGGCATGGGTATGAAGGCCACGATATTTCGGCAAAAGCGAGGGGTGGATATTCAGCATTCGGCCCTGCCATGGCCCGACAAATCCCGCCGTCAGAACCCGCATGAACCCCGCAAGGCAAATCAGGTCGATCGCGTAGGGCACAAGCCGCGCGGCGATCTCGGCCTCGAATGCGGCGCGATCCCCTTTAAACGGGCGGTGATCGACCACTTCGGTCGCGATCCCCTGCCCCTTGGCCCAGTCAATCCCGCCTGCATCGGCGCGATTCGACAGCACAAGCGCCGGGCGCGCCGGGTGATCGCCCACCATGTCGGCGACAAGGCTGCGCATGTTCGAGCCGCCACCGGATAGAAAAATCGCGACGCGTTTGCTCACAGCAGGGCGCCTGTATAGCTCACCGTTCCATCGCCGCGCGTGACAGTGCCGATCTCGGACACGGTTTCGCCCGCGGCTTCAAGCGCCGCCTTGACCTCGGACGCGCGCGCCGGGTCGGCGACCACGATCATGCCAAGGCCCGAGTTGAAAGTCTTGAGCAATTCGCCCTCGGCCATGCCGCCGGTCTCGGCGAGCCAGCGAAACACAGGCGGCAAATCCCACGATCCAAGATCAACCGTCGCCGCAAGCCCTTCGGGCAGAACGCGCGGCAGGTTCTCGGTCACGCCACCGCCGGTGATATGGGCCATGCCCTTGACCCCTCCCTGCTTCATCGCGCCCAGAACCGAGCGCACATAAAGCCGTGTCGGCGTCAGCAGGGCCGCGCCAAGGCTGCCCTCACCCCAGGGGCAGTCATCGCCCCAGCCAAGGCCAGACATCTCGACGATGCGGCGCACAAGGCTATAGCCGTTGGAATGCACGCCGTCGCTGGCCAGCCCCAAAAGAACGTCGCCCTCGGCAATATCGCGCGGCAGGTCCTGACCACGCTCCATCGCGCCGACGGCAAAACCGGCAAGATCGAAATCGCCCGATGCGTACATGCCCGGCATTTCCGCCGTCTCGCCGCCGATCAGGGCACAGCCCGAGCCTTCGCAGCCCCGCGCGATCCCTTCGATGATGCGCGCGGCCTGATCAAGCTCAAGCTTGCCGGTGGCAAAATAGTCGAGAAAGAACAGCGGCTCGGCCCCCTGACAGATCAGGTCATTGACGCACATCGCCACAAGATCGACGCCGACACCGTCCACGTGTCCGGTATCAATCGCAATCCGAAGCTTGGTGCCGACACCATCGGTGGCCGCCACGAGGATCGGGTCATCGTACCCGGCCGCCTTGAGGTCGAACAAACCGCCGAACCCGCCAAGGCCCGACATCACGCCCGGGCGCACCGTGCGTTTGGCGGCGGGTTTGATCCGCTCGACAAGCGCGTTGCCCGCATCAATATCAACACCGGCATCGGCGTAGGTTATACCCGTCTTCTTATCGGTCATGACTGTGCTCCGTCTTTCGCTTTGCCCCGGTTAGACCATCGGCCACGGCTTCGCAATGTGAAAGCCTTGACGCCCCGCGCGCCAGCTTTTACCACGGCACTCAGGTCGGGCCTGTAGCTCAATTGGTTAGAGCAGAGCGCTCATAACGCTTTGGTTGGGGGTTCGAGTCCCTCCGGGCCTACCATTCACCTTAAGTTTGCGCCGCAAGTCGCTGTTTTCAAATATTCTTTGAGACAGGCCACCCTGTGCACCCAAGAAAAAGGGGGGCACGAGGCCCCCCAGTGTCACGGATCAGGTGGATTTATTTACCGCCCGATTGTTTTTCGCCTGTATCCTGATCCGCGTTCAGGGCGAGCGCACCCGCCCCAGAACTTGTTGCGTTTGCCCGAAGGCTTAGCTGCAGCCGCTTGTCGAACCGCAGGTGTTGCACTTCATGCAGGTGCCGTTGCGCACCAGCATGTAGTTGCCGCATTCTGACGAGTTAGACATCATAAGATAACCCTCTCTCGTTTTGGCTTTGGCCGCCTCAACTCACGCTGAAATACATCGAGTCGAACGACCGCCTGCGCCTTTTTCACATACTCGACATCTGAAAACGCCCGATGCGCTAGTTGGATTGGGCTCCAGCAAGTATCCTCCAACGCAGCGCCGCACTGAAAGAAAACTGCCGCGTAGTTCGTTTCCAATTCTTCCAGTGTCGGGGGCACGTTGCACATGCCGTTGGCTCCAGAGAACAACTGAAAGTTCTTAACAACTGCGCCTCTAGCATGGTGATCGAGAGCGAGGTGCCCCAACTCGTGAGCAAGAATGAAGTTAGATAACTTACAGCCATGCTTTGCGTTTGCTATAAGCTTTTCATCTGCTGTCAGAGTAACGCGATCATCGAGCGCCACAACCCCAGCTTTACGTTTAAAATCTTCCAATTGATTAGATCGATAGGTTCTCATCGTCCATTTTTCAAAGTCGTTGCAAAGGGTTTCCCAAACGTCGGTCATCTTGAAGAACTTGTCGTCGCTATAAAGCTCACGCCGAAACCAAAGCATTTCCGTCCAAATTTCAGTCGCCCGTAAAGTGGTAAGAATTGGCCTACGCTTCATCTTGACCTCCTCTTAGCTGCACCCGCTTGTCGAACCGCAGGTGTTGCATTTCATGCAGGTGCCGTTGCGCACCAGCGTGTAGTTGCCGCATTCGCCGCAGGCCTCGCCCTCATAGCCCTGAAGTTTGGCCTTGGTGCGCGCATCCATGCCCACGGTGCCCGATGCCATCGCCGTGGTGGTCGTCGCCACGGTCGCCGTCATCGTTCCCGACGAGGTGGCCGGCACGAGGGTTTCCAGCGCGTTGACCGGATCCATCGCATTGCTCACGGCGCGGGCCATGTGCTGGCCACCGTTCAGAACGATAAGTTCCTGCGGCAGGCGCTTGCGCAGATAGCCGGTCGAGCTGATCTGCTTGAGCACTTCAAGCGACCGGCTGGCGGCATCGCTGCTCATTTCCGAGACGTTCGAGACACCCTCTTCTTCGCCGCGCCCGAGGTCGTCAAAGCTTGCGCCTTCGGGTTTGACATGCGCCAGATCGGTGCGATCAAGATAGCTTACAGCCAGTTCGCGGAAGATATAGTCGAGGATCGAGGTGGCGTTCTTGATACTGTCATTGCCCTGCACCATGCCGGCCGGTTCGAACTTGGTGAAGGTAAAGGCATCGACGAATTCCTCAAGCGGCACGCCGTACTGAAGACCAACCGACACCGCAATGGCGAAATTGTTCATCATAGCGCGAAAGCCCGCACCCTCTTTGTGCATGTCGATGAAGATTTCACCAAGGTTGCCGTCTTCATATTCGCCGGTGCGCAGATAGACCTTGTGACCGCCGACAATCGCCTTTTGCGTATAACCCTTGCGTCGGCCAGGCAGTTTTTCGCGGTGCGATTTCTGGATTTCCTTGACGATGATCTTTTCGACGATCTTTTCCGCCAGAACGCTGGCTTTTTCCTGGGCCGATCCGCTTTCAAGAACCTCTGCGGCCTCTTCGTCATCCTCGACAAGGCTTGCGGCCAGAGGCTGGCTCAGTTTCGAGCCGTCGCGATAGAGCGCGTTGGCCTTGACGCCAAGCGACCAGCTCAGCTCGTAAGCTTTCTGACAATCCTCGATGGTGGCGTCATTGGCCATGTTGATGGTCTTGGAAATCGCGCCCGAGATGAACGACTGGGCCGCGGCCATCATCGTGATATGGCTGTTAACCGACAGATAACGCTTGCCTTTCTTACCGCAGGCATTGGCGCAATCAAAGACGTGGTAATGCGCCGGGTCAAGATGCGGCGCGCCCTCAAGCGTCATCGAACCACAGACGTGATCATTGGCGGCATCGATATCCTTTTTCGAATAGCCAAGGTGCGCCAGAAGATCAAAGGTCGGGCTGTTGAGCTGTTCGGCCGGGATGCCAAGAACATTGGTGCAGAACTCAAGCCCAAGCGTCCACTGGTTGAACACGAAGCGGATATCAAAGGCAGAGCCAAGAGCCGCATCAACCTTGGCCAGTTCGTTCACGCCAAAGCCGTGTCCCACAAGCGAGGTGTGGTTGATCCCCGGAGCGTTGCCGATGGTGCCGTGACCGACGGCATAGCTGACGATCTCTTCGATATGCGCCGAGCCATAGCCAAGCTTTTCAAGCGCGGCGGGCACCGATTGGTTGATGATCTTGAAGTAACCGCCACCGGCGAGCTTCTTGAACTTCACCAGGGCAAAGTCCGGCTCGATCCCGGTGGTGTCGCAATCCATCACAAGGCCGATGGTGCCGGTCGGCGCGATCACCGAGGTCTGCGCATTGCGATAGCCGTGCTTTTCACCAAGCTTGAGCGCCTCGTCCCAGCTTGCCATCGCCAGATCGACAAGGCGGTTGTCGGGGCAATTGCCGAGGTCGAGCGGCACGGGTTTGACGGCAAGGCCCTCATAGCCTTCGGTCGCGCCGTAAGCGGCGTTGCGGTGGTTGCGGATCACGCGCAGCATGTGCTTTTCGTTGCGCTTGTAGCCCGGAAACGCGCCCAGCTCGCCGGCCATTTCGGCGCTTGTGGCATAGGCGACACCGGTCATGACGGCGGTCAGGGCACCGCAGAGCGCGCGGCCCTCGTCGCTGTCGTAACCAAGGCCCATGTTCATCAGCAGGCCACCGATATTGGCATAGCCAAGACCAAGCGTGCGGAAGTCATAAGAGCGCTGCGCGATTTCCTTGGAGGGGAATTGCGCCATCGTCACCGAGATTTCCAGCGTCACGGTCCAGAGACGCGAGGCGTGGACATAGGCGTCGGCGTCAAACTTGGCATCCTTGAAGAACTTCAAGAGGTTCATCGAGGCCAGGTTACAGGCGGTATCGTCAAGGAACATATATTCCGAGCAGGGATTCGAGCCGCGAATCTCGCCGTCTTCGGGGCAGGTGTGCCAGGCGTTGACGGTGTCGTGATACTGAATGCCCGGATCGGCACAGGCCCATGCCGCGTGGCCGACATCTTCCCAGAGGTCGCGCGCCTTGATGGTCTTGGCGACGCTGCCGTCGGTCCGGTTAAGAAGCGCCCAGTCGGCATCATCCTTGACCGCCTTGAGGAAGGCATCGGTCACCCGGATCGAGTTGTTCGAGTTCTGGCCCGAAACGCTTGCATAGGCTTCGCTGTCCCAATCGGTGTCATAGGTCGGGAATTCGATGCTCTCATAGCCCTGCTTGGCGTAATCCAGCACGCGCTTGACGTAAGTCTCGGGGATCGCAACCTTTTTGGCGCCGCGGATCGCGGTCTTGAGCTGCTCGTTCTTCTTGGGATCGACCGAATCTTCGCTGCTGCCATCCCAGGCGCGGATCGCGGCGAAGATTTCGTTGAGCTTTTCTTCGTGCATCTTGGAGCCGGCAACGATGCTGGCGACCTTTTGCTCTTCCTTGACCTTCCAGTTGATGAATTCCTGGATATCGGGGTGGTCGGCATCGCAGATCACCATTTTCGCCGCGCGACGCGTGGTGCCGCCCGATTTGATCGCGCCGGCCGCGCGGTCACCGATTTTGAGAAAGCCCATCAGGCCAGAGGATTTGCCACCACCCGACAGCTTTTCACCCGCAGCGCGCAGGCTTGAAAAGTTGGTGCCGGTGCCCGAGCCGTATTTGAACAGACGCGCCTCGCGCACCCAGAGATCCATGATGCCGCCATCGCCCACAAGATCGTCGGCCACGGATTGGATAAAGCAGGCGTGCGGCTGCGGGTGCTCATAAGCACTTTTGGATTTGGTCAGCTTGGCGGTTTCGAAATCGACGTAATAGTGGCCCTGGCCGGGGCCGTCGATGCCATAGGCCCAATGCAGGCCGGTGTTGAACCACTGCGGGCTGTTCGGCGCGGCCATCTGATTGGCCAGCATGAAACGCATCTCGTCGTAATAGGCGCTCGCGTCGGCCTCGGTGGTGAAATAGCCACCCTTCCAGCCCCAATAGGCCCAGGCCCCGGCAAGACGGTCAAACACTTGCTTGGCGCTGGTCTCGCCGCCGGTTTCAACGCCGGCCTCTGCGGGCACCGAGCGCCACAGGAATTCGGGAACACCCTTTTCCTTGACCTTCTTGAGACGTGCGGGCACGCCCGCCTTGCGGAAATACTTCTGGGCGATGACGTCGCTTGCCACCTGGCTCCAGCCGTCGGGCACTTCGACATTGTCGAGGCGGAACACCGTGGTGCCATCGGGATTGCGGATCTCTGAGCTGGTGGTCACAAAGTTCAACGCCGCATATGCGTCGGTCCCGGAGGTGGTGAATTTTCTTTCGATCTTCATATCGACTGCCCCATGTTCAGCATTTTTAAGTTCGGCCAAAGCCAGTTTTTTTCCGCCCAGACGACGCCAAAGGCATAACGGTTTCCCAGTCGCCTGCGCCTCACACGCCGCGATGAAAGTGCCCGGTGTCTCGGTCCGGTTATGTGTTGGATTTTACTCCCTGCCAGGGTTAGCCACTATATCTTGTGGCCTTGCAACCCGTGACCACAACTTGACGTATGAGCCCATAGTTGGTCAACGAATAATTTTCTCATTTTTACACAAAAAACATTTGACTATGCGCCAGAGCACACAACCCATTCACGTCCGTGTGATTCATTCCCGAGTTATCCACAGGCCAGACAGACGCGAGCCTCGCAAAGAAGCCTTTTTCTTCGGCTGACTTAGCGGGCAAAGTTAAAAAATCACTGGAACATTGAGCGGGATTCGGATTGCGCCAAATCCCGTTGAGAACCTTTTTCAGGTTTTTGGGCGCGCGGCTGACACACGTTCCGACATGATGCAGGGGCAATGCCCCCTAAAATCAATGGTGAAGGAGGCAGCCGGTCAGAGCAACACAGTGCAGATATTTCCAATTGCATCAGCTCTCTGGACCAGTCGGACGAAAGCCTTTGCGCGCCATTGGCGAGCTAGGGAATGGCGCGCCTCTGTCAATCGATGTCTTCAGGAATAAGGGTGAAGCTGGCCCGTAACTTGGTCCCATCGGCGTAGTAGTCTGACAGGCCGAGACGTACATCTTCGTCAAGCACGTTCCAATCGATCCAATCCAGATCGAATCCCATGTCATAGGCCACCATCGCCACCGCTCCACGGCTGGGCAAAAGGTAGGGATAGCCATTCCCGGCGAGCGCCTCGCGTGGCCGCTCAATCATGAAAACGGCGTCTTCAGAACTGCCAAACAGGCCATCTGCAATCACAAGCCTTGGCTTGAGCTGAATCAGCAAGTTAAAAAATTGGTAAAGGTCCGTGATTCCATCAAGGACATCGAAAAGGATGATGACATCATATTGGCGACCAGCTTCCGCCTCGGAACGTAATTCTTCAATCGGATCAGCACAGCGCATGTCTATGCGTTCGCGCAGCCCTACATCGGGAAGCCGCATGAACCGATCGACCTGATCGGCATTCTTTTCAATACCAACCACTTGCAATCCACCAGCTGCCGCAAGCGCATAACACCACGCACCATCCTCGGCGCCAACGAGCATTACCGTCGAATCTGCGATCGCGTGTCGGAACGCATCAACCAAAAGGGCATGCCGCGCCTGTGTGCGATTGGCCATCATCGTAAGCCCATCCCCCATGAACCCCGCCACACCATTTTCCATGACTGCCATTGAAGCGCCTCATCCTTGTATCGCCTTTCCCGTTTTTACATGCGAAAAGATACCGAATGATTAATCGCCGCCCAAACCCGCCCGAGACATCCCCATGAGCGACTTTGCCCTGTCCCCCGCGATCTTGCTCAGGGCCTATGCGACGGGCGTTTTTCCGATGTCCGAGCACCGCGATGACCCGGAGGTCTTTTGGGTTGATCCGCAGCATCGCGGGGTTTTGCCGCTGGATGGATTTCACATTTCACGCTCTTTGGCGCGGCTGATGCGACGCGGCGATTATCGCGTCACTCTTAACCGTGATTTCGAGGGTGTATTGCGTGCCTGTGCCGACCGGCCAGATACGTGGATCAACGCACCGATCCACCGCGCCTATATGGCCCTGCATCACATGCAACACGCCCATTCCCTTGAAATCTGGCAGGATGACGCGCTGATTGGCGGGGTTTACGGCGTCACACTCGGCGGGGCATTCTTTGGCGAAAGCATGTTTTCGCGTCGCACCGATGCGTCAAAACTGGCGCTCGCGCATTTGACCGACCACCTGTCACGCTGTGGGTTTACCCTGTTTGACACGCAATTCATCACGCCGCACCTCGCGCGATTGGGCGCACGGGAAATCCCCCGCGCAACCTATCATGCTCTGCTAAAGGAAGCCCTTGAACGTGATGTAAAGATCACCGACGTGCCACTTGAAACCGACCCGCGTCAGATTTTACAGCGCAACACCCAAATGTCATAGCGCGGATGCTCAAGCGGATTGAGCGCAGGGGAAGAGGCCAGCATCCAGCCGGAAAACAATTCGCGCCCGCTGGCAGTCTCGCGAATCGTCAAAAAGGCGTAGGCATCACCCGCCGGGTTCCCCTCGGGATAGCGGCATTGGGCCAGATCAATGGTGAGACGGCCATATTCGGTGACCTCCCCGTTGCTCATATCAAGATCTCTGGCCTGTCCGTTGATCTTGTCAAGCCCGCGCAATACAGCGCCTGCGCCAACCGAGGCCACCTCTTGGGCGGCCCCTGCTCCGGCGCAAAGTAACAACACCAGCCCGAGCCAGGCACGTTTCATTTCGCGGCCCCATCCTCGGAGCCGGAAACGAACTTCATCAACAATGATACCAGGCTGACCGAGCCTTGTGTGAATTCGATTTCATCCCCTGCCGCAAAGTAAAACGGCGAGCCGCCGGGCATGATCTCGACGTAATTGCCGCCAAGCAAACCTTCCGAGGAAATCGCGACCGCGCTGTCATCGGGCACGTTGATGCCATCGAGCACGGTAAATTTCGCGCTGGCGCGATAGGTGGCAGGGTCAAGATCGACGCTGGTGACACGGCCCACCTTGACGCCGGCAAGGCGCACATCGGTGCCAACACTCACGCCATCGGCGCTGCGAAAACTGGCACTCAACTGATATTCGCTGCCGCCGCGTGTCATGCCGGTGGTCTTGCCGGCATAGGCAAGAAAGCCAAGAGCCACGGCCAGAACGACACCTCCGACCAATACTTCGGTTTTATTCTCAGACATTTACCCAACCTTATTCCGGGGACCAAGCCTCGTAATCGCGTCGCTCAACCGGGGCCGCGTGACGGATCGACCCGGCAGGCGCATAGGCCAGCGGCGTGCCGGTGAGGTTTTCCTCATGCGGCTTTTCCCAGGCTTTGTGCGCCAGCGGCTTTTCGGTCGGCGGCTCTTTATAGGTGTGGTGCAGCCATCCGTGCCAATCGGGATCAACCCGCGTGGCCTCGGACTCGCCATTGAAAATCACCCAACGGCGCTTGTCATCCCGGGTGCGGTAAAAGATGTTACCCTGCGCATCCTCGCCAACCCTGACGCCTTTGCGCCATGTGTAAAGCTGAGTGTTGAGCGTCTGCCCGTTCCACCATGTGACCGTACGCAACAGCGTCGTCAAAATGCCCATCCAAACCTCCGACAAATGCTGGTCCTGATATGGCGGATTTGGCGGCAAAGGTCCAGTGCTGCATTGCCTTCTTTGGCCATGGAAACCGTTGTGACCAGAGCGCCGAGAATTTCCGCCGAAAATTCTAACCCGCGCCCAGACACAAGGCCTGCGGTTTCCCACAGGCCTTGGTCTGTCCCGGCAGGGGCCGCGAAGGGCTTACCCTGCGCTGGCGCCTTCTTTTTTACCTTTGCTCTCCGCATAGATGATCAAAGGCGCCGCATCGGAATTGACGGCTTCTTCGTTCACCACAACCTCTTCGACATTCTCCATGCTCGGCAATTCGAACATCGTATCCAGCAGGATATCTTCAAGGATCGAGCGCAACCCGCGCGCGCCGGTCTTGCGCAGAATTGCGCGCTTCGCGATTGCACTCAGCGCGTCATCTGTAAACGTCAGCTTGGCGCCTTCCAGCTCGAACAACCGCTGATATTGTTTCACCAATGCGTTCTTGGGCTGCGTCAGAATGGTGATAAGCGCATCCTCGTCAAGATCTTCAAGCGTCGCAATGACCGGCAAACGACCGACAAATTCCGGGATCAGACCGAACTTCAAAAGGTCCTCCGGCTCCAGATCGGTGAAAACCTCGCCCACGCCGCGCAGATCATTGTCGCGCACATCGGCGCCAAAGCCCATGGCCGACCCTTTGCCGCGCTGTGCGATGATCTTTTCAAGACCGGCAAAGGCCCCGCCACAGATGAACAGGATGTTGGTGGTATCCACTTGCAGGAATTCCTGCTGCGGATGCTTGCGCCCGCCCTGCGGCGGCACTGCGGCCACGGTCCCTTCCATCAGTTTCAAGAGCGCCTGCTGAACCCCTTCGCCCGACACGTCACGGGTGATCGAAGGATTCTCGGACTTGCGGGTGATTTTATCGACTTCGTCGATATAGACGATCCCGCGCTGTGCGCGCTCGACGTTGTACTCGCTCGACTGCAGCAGCTTGAGAATGATGTTTTCCACATCCTCGCCGACATAGCCCGCTTCGGTCAGCGTCGTCGCATCGGCCATCGTAAACGGCACATCCAGAATGCGCGCAAGTGTCTGAGCCAAAAGCGTTTTACCACACCCCGTCGGGCCGATCAGAAGGATGTTGGACTTTGACAGTTCAATATCGCTCTTGCCGGAATTGTTCAGGCGTTTGTAGTGGTTGTGCACCGCAACCGACAACACGCGCTTGGCCGTGGCCTGCCCGATGACATAATCATCCAGCACCTTGCAGATGTCGCGCGGCGCCGGAACGCCCTCGCTTGATTTCAGGCCCGCACTCTTGGTTTCTTCGCGGATGATATCCATGCACAGTTCAACGCATTCATCACAGATGAACACGGTCGGCCCCGCAATGAGCTTGCGAACCTCGTGCTGGCTCTTGCCGCAAAAGCTGCAATAGAGGGTATTCTTGCTGTCGCCGCCTGAATTATTCGCCATAACGTACCTTTCGGGCGCTGCGCCGCCGTCTGCCTTTTGGCCATATCTGACCGGGTGTTCGTGTGTTTCGCCTGCCAGCTTAAGTCAGGCGCAAAAGCTCCACAATCGCAAAAACGCCCGCCCCACCAAGGGGGCGGGTTTATGCGTTACTTCGCGTCCTCGTCGCTCTTGGCGCGATTCTCGACGATCTCGTCAATAAGACCCCAGGCCTTGGCATCTTCCGGCGACATGAAATTGTCACGCTCAAGCGCCTCTTCGACCTTTTTCAGGGTCTTGCCGGTGTGGCGTACATAGATCTCGTTCAGCCGCTTCTTGAGCTTCAGGGTCTCTTCCGCGTGGATCATGATATCGGTCGCCTGGCCCTGATAACCGCCAGAAGGCTGATGCACCATGATCCGGCTATTGGGCAACGAAAAGCGCATGCCCGGCTCGCCCGCCGTCAACAAAAGGCTGCCCATGCTGGCGGCCTGGCCCACGACAAGCGTGCTGATCTTGGGGCGGATATATTGCATCGTGTCATAGATCGACAGACCGCTGGTGACCACGCCACCGGGGCTGTTGATGTACATGCTGATCTCTTTGCTCGGGTTTTCCGCCTCAAGGTGAAGCAGCTGCGCCACGATCAGGCTTGACATGCCGTCATGAACGGGACCGGACAAAAAGATGATCCGCTCCTTAAGAAGACGTGAGAAAATGTCATAAGCCCGCTCGCCCCGGCTAGTCTGTTCAACGACCATCGGTACGAGGGTGTTCATGTAGGTATCCATTGGGTCTTTCATCGTCGCCCGCCTGCTCTATTGTCCGATCAACCGCGATCGGACCTTGTCAATTTACCCGATCTATATCGGCCAGTTCCTAAGGGAGTCTTAGTGTTGCGCCCAAGGGGCTGCAAGGGTTCCGCACGATTTTGTAGCAGGCCAATGCCTGACCCGGCGGTTTGCGCGCCACACATCATCACAATTTCGCGCAATCGCGTTGCCATGTTTTGCACAAGTACGCAAAACACTCTAACAATCTTTGCAACAATGAACACGAAAGCCCCGAAATGCCCCTGCCCGTCCTTGATGATACGCTTGATCCGGTCGAAATGGACCGCATGCTCGAAAATGCGACCGCAGCGGCGAATTTTCTCAAGGCGATCAGCCACGAAGGCCGGTTGCTGATTCTGTGCCATCTGGTGTCAGGCGAAAAATCGGTGACCGAGCTGGAAACCCTGCTGTCGGCGCGTCAGGCGGCCGTGTCACAACAACTGTCGCGGCTGCGCACTGAAGGGCTGGTCACGACCCGGCGCGACGGCAAGGCGATCTTCTATAGCCTCGCAGACGACCGCCCCCGTAAAATCCTGGAAGTGGTCTATGACCTGTTTTGCGCCCCCGCCGAGGAGGGCGCAAAACCTTAGGTCAACGGGATTGGCCTGCCAACATCAGGCAGGCTCGACCTCTTTGCCCACCGCGAAGGGCGCAAACACATCATCAACCTCCGTGTGGTTGACGTGATTGGCATAATTCGAGATCGTCTTGACCGCGAGAGCCAGAATAATCTCAAGCACATGCACATCGCCATAGCCTGCGGCTTTGAACGCCTCGGCATTTGCCTTGCTCGGAAGGCCGCGTGTCTCCCACATGTGGTGGGTAAACTGGCGCAGGGCTTCAAGCTTTTCATCGGCCAGCGGCTTGCCATCGCGCAGGGCCTGGGTGTGCTCGGGCGCAAGCTTTGAGACGTTTATCGCAAGCATCGAATGCGCCGCCGTACAGTAGTCACAACCATTGGCCTCTGACACGGTCAGGAACACGACCTCTTGCTCGGGCGCGGTGAAATGCCCCGATTGGCGAAACTGATCATAGCCATGCAAATAGGTCGACAAAAGTCCCGGATCATTGGCCATGCCACGATACATATTGGGCACAAAGCCAAGCTTGGCGCGCGCGCCTTCCAACAGATCCTTGGCCTGACCTTCGGCCACATCATCACTCACAGGTTTGATCTCAACTCGGAATTCAGCAGTCATGGAACTCTCCCTTCGGTTTGCGTTCTCATTCCAGCTAAGCGGAAAGATCCGGTAATGTAACCGTTCGGGCGATCACACCGACGTGAAGGCGGTTCGCCTGTGCAGGGATCTCTGTGCGGCCGCGCTCATCCGCCCTTGAAGGCGGCCTCGCGGGATGTCGCGCGACAGGCGGGGACGCCTGACAAGCGCCCCCGTAAAACCCTGGAAGTGGTTAATGACCTGTTTTGCTCAAACGCCGACGGCAAGGTCTAGGCCGCAGGCTCGAACCTGTTGAGCAAAGGCAGCTTCGACCCGCACTTGATAAATCCGGCAGTAAAAGCGCGGAATCGGCCTGAGCCAGGCAGACGTTGAGACAATTCGAGGGTCTCGGCATCCGGACCGGAATGACGGAATGGCTATTGAAACTTCAGCGCATACAAGACATTCTGGCACCGCCCAGGACGACGCAAATTTGTGAACTCAATGAACAATCTTAAAACAAACGTAAAACGCGCGATCAAGCAGGTTGTACCCGCAGGCCTCAGGCGTAACCGCAAGATAAGCGCGGCCCGCAAGGCGCTCGGTCAGATCGAGCGGCAGCCATGCAGGTCAGAACCACTTCTGCCATCAAGCGCAATTGATCTGCACGACATCCTGCACAATGCCGAAAAAATATCCGAATGGGAAAGCCTTGAGCCTAAACTGGCAGATCTGATGAACATGGCCCCCTCGACAGCGCAAAGCGATGGCAATCGCGGGGTTAATCCGGGGGATCAGAGGGCAATCTATCATCTGATCCGTGCCCTGAAACCCAAAAGCGTTCTGGAAGTGGGCACGAATGTGGGTTTTTCGACCCTGCACATCGCCGCTGCGCTAGATGCAAATGGAGCAGATGGCCGGATCACGACGGTCGACATTACGGACGTCAACGACCCCACCGATCAACCATGGAAGGGCTGCGCCCAGCCCTATGCGCCGCGCGACATGCTTGCGGCCGGTGGATATGGCGACATGGTTACCTTTGTTGCACAGAACTCACTGGACTATCTGACTGACTGCAAGGACAAGTTCGATTTCATTTTTCTTGATGGCAGTCACGATGCTGATGTCGTCTATCAGGAAGTCCCCAAAGCGATTGACGCGCTTGCCGGGGGCGGTGTCATTCTGTTGCATGACTTTTATGCTGGGCTGACATTTTTGTGGGACAACAAAAAGATCATTCCAGGCCCCTGCATCGCAATAGAACGGCTTCTGGCAGAGGGCGTGAGCCTTGAAGTAATCCCGCTCGGGGCCTTGCCATGGCCAACCAAGGGGGCTAGCCACATGACCAGCCTGGCGCTGATGGTCCGGCAGTAAGGGTCCGCCGCCTTCTGGCGGTCTCTTGGCAGGTCATACATCGTTATCCGAAGCCGCCGCTGCCTCCTCTTCTGCGTCCTCGTCGCCTCTGTTAATCTGAGTGTCTTGGGTGGCGCGGCGGCTCTATCCGCCCGATGAGGGGCGGTTCATATCTTTTCCTGGGTGTATTTGCGCAACTCGGCCCGTGCCACCTGTCGGCGATGCACCGCATCCGGCCCATCCGCCAGCCGCAGCGTGCGCACATGGGTCCACATCGCGCCAAGCGGCACGTCCTGCGAAATCCCCTGAGCGCCGAAAAGCTGCACCGCCTCGTCGATCACCTTGAGGGCCACACGCGGTGCCACCACCTTGATCTGGCTGATCCAGGGCGCAGCCGCACGCGGATCGCCCTGATCCATCATCCAGGCCGCCTTGAGACACAGCAGACGCGCCTGTTCGATCTCCATCCGGCATTCGGCGATGATGTCGTAATTCGCCCCAAGCTGCGCGATCTTCTTGCCAAAGGCCTCACGCGCCAGGGACCGTCGACACATCATCTCAAGCGCGGCCTCGGCCTGACCGATCGCCCGCATACAGTGGTGAATCCGTCCCGGCCCAAGCCGCCCCTGCGCAATCTCGAACCCGCGCCCTTCGCCAAGCAACATGGCCTCGGCTGGCACCCGCACATCGGTAAAGCGGAAATGCATGTGCCCATGCGGCGCGTCGTCGTGGCCGTACACCTCCATCGGGCGCAGCTTTTCAATGCCCGGCGTATCGGCGGACACCACTATCATCGAATGGCGCTGATGCTTGGGCATGTCATCGCCGCCGGTCTTGACCATGACGATATAAACCTTGCAGCGCGGATCGCCCGCCCCCGTCGCCCACCATTTCTCGCCGTTCAGCACATAGTCATCACCATCGCGCACACAGGACATCGCGATATTTGTCGCATCCGAACTCGCCACCCCCGGCTCTGTCATAAGATAGGCGCTTCTGATCTCGCCTTCGAGAAGCGGTGCCAACCAGCGGGTTTTCATCGCCTCGGTGCCGTACCGCTCGAACACCTCCATATTACCGGTATCGGGCGCGTTACAATTGAACACCTCGGCCCCCATCGGGGTCTTGCCCATTTCCTCAGCGAAAAACGCGTATTCCACGGTGCTAAGGCCAAAGCCGCGCGCACTATCCGTAAGCCAGAAATTCCACAGCCCTTCGGCCTTGGCCTGCGCCTTGAGGCCTTCAAGGATTTCGGCCTGACGCGCGGTGTAGCCCCAGCGATCGCCTTTGCCGATCTCGGCGTGATACTCGGCCTCCAGTGGCATGATCTCGTCGCGCACCATTGCCGCAACCCGGTCCAGCAGCGCCCGCATATCCGGGCGCATTCCCAACGTCATTTCCATGGCTTATCCTCTTCTTGTCCTACCCGCCAAAGCGGCCCTGTCCCCAAAATCAACCGTCACGCGATTGATAGATCAATACCCGCAATCAAGACCATTCACCATGGGCCTCATGTCAAAACCTGACCTTTCAACGCCCACATTCACGCCACAAACGGCGCGCTTAATGACGGTGCGGCAACGCCCAGATCACCTACTTGACAGCATGAGACGCGCCTTAACAAGTGAGCAGTGCCTATAAATTTATCAGGATTGTCCATGTCCGATCTCAGTCGCCCCCAAAACCAAATCTCGGCGGTTACCTGCTTTACCCCCGGCACGGCCATCACCACCCTGAAAGGCAAACGTCCTGTTGAGACGCTGCGCCCCGGAATGCGCGTCCTTACGCGCGATCGCGGCTTTCAACCGGTGATCTGGTCCGGGCGCCGCTGCCTTGAGGCGCAGGACCTTGCCGAAAGCCCTGATCTCTGCCCGGTTCTGATCCGCAAAGGTGCGCTTGACCACCTGCGCAGCCCTCAGATAGCCGGGTCTCAGGTCATTAAAGTGATTATGCAACAAACTACGCAGCAGAGGAACGCAGAGTCCATTTGTGTAGACGGAGTCGCATCAGGCTTTTTCAGGAAAGAGCCACCCCGTGATCGGCACCACCGCTCGGCTGACAATCGGGAC
>NZ_FRBN01000007.1 GCF_900142625.1 Roseovarius marisflavi | reverse complement strand
GGCGAAACTCGTCTGTGTATCGCTTTGCCATTCCTTATCTCCTTCATAGCAAACATTGCTCGAAAGAGGCCGGAACTAAACCGCGACAAGACCAGAAAAGATCATTCGATAAACGATGCCGGAGTTTGCTGAGTGCCCGCCCGCCAAGCGCTTGGCGTGATAGGGTCGTTGGATGTCTCTGACTGCGTGAGATTATCAGACATACGCGCAACAATTAGTTTGGTCAGGAACAATCCAAACGCTGGATCTTGAAGGCAGAGCTGCACTAAATCGTCATCACTGATCTCGTATATTTCACAGTCTTCGGAGCAAGTTGCCGACGCAGTCCGAGTCCTTTCCGGTGTGAACAGTCCTATTTCTCCGAAAAGCGTTCCGGGCTGAAGGTATTTTCCAATCTCCGGTACCAAAACCTGTCCCTTGTGCAGAAAGCACATTTTCAGAGCCACGTCTCCTTTGCGAAAAAGCAGTGTGTCCTTTGGATAGGTCTTGATCGTCATAAAGGGTACGAGTGCTTCAATCTTGGCGCTGCCGATTGAGGCACGTCGAACCCGCCGGAAAAGGCTTATCTGCTGCATGGTACGCAATATATTCAGAGGCAGCAGGGCAGCATGCAACAGCAATACGGGCATCAGACCGGCAGCCGCAGCATAGACGATAAAAGCAATATTCGAAGATATGGCAAGCACGCGCAGCGGTACGATAGTTTTCATGCAAAAGGTCAGAAAAACAAGGACAGACGCCAGATAGCCTGCCAATTCGCTCCAATGCCCAATATATTGGGCAAATTGCGCCATAACCCAGTCCAGTGACATATTTCACCAATCTCTTTTGATCCTGATTGGTAGAGCAATCAGCTGAACCGGCAAAGACTTTTGGCACATTTGTTGCCTGTCACCTGCCATAGTTGCTCTACCAACGTGAAACTGAACGGCTGCGATAGAGAAAGGCTTGCAAGCCTTGGCTTTTTTGCGAACGGCAGCAAAGTCCCGCAACTGAGACATCGAGAGTGGGCGCAGCGAACGACCGGATTGGATTTTGTCGACTTGGCATGATGTCAACGTCCGGTTTGGGGATTTTTCGCTGCGCTGCCGCAGAACCTGTGGGTTTGGGCCGTGTGCTGAGGCCATGATCTCCGCCGCAAACGCATCAGGCCGGTGTGTCCCGCGTAGCCGTCATTCGCCATAAGGCGCCATTGATCACGCGGTGGATTGAGCAAGAGGGCGTTCAGCGGCAAACCAATGCTATCACCTGAGCTGCGTCAGACCTGTCAAGGACGCGGGCAGGCCATAGGCCTTGCCCCCAGGAAGGTGCCGCGCAATTATCGGCGACGGGTGCAGGATTTGCGAAAGGTTCAGGTCTTGGGTGGGGTCCAGGCGCGCAGAACCTTGCTGTTGTCGTCGTCATCGTATTCATAGAGCTCTTTGGTGCTCACGCCGGGAATGGCGCCAAACTCGTCCGCGGTCTTGCGCGGAAGCCAGGAGGTTTTGACCTGACCGGGATAAAGCTCTGCGAGGATACGAGAGGTTGCCAGCGAGCATTGCGCCGAGGGCACCGGGCCTGCGGCCTTGGCAAGCGCGATGGCGCGCTCTGCAGTTTCGGGCGAGACATCGAGGCGCTGAATGCGCACGCGATAGGTCTTGCGCGCGTGATAGCGGGTATAGACATCGGCCACCGGCGGGGTGATGCCATAGAGCACGTCATTGCGCTCTGGGATGGTCTCGTGTTTGAACGACCCGGCCGGATCAAAGATCACCCGCTGCGAGCCGTTGATCATCAACGCGGTATGCGCGCCCGCGTCAGTATGGTTGTTGAGCATCGTGAACAGGGTCAAGCTAGGCGGCCCGTCATGACGGTACGCAGCGCGTGTCACCGCCTCATCCGGGGCCCATACCGATTCGGCGGCGCAACCGGCCAGCGCAAACACAGCCGCAATCGCAATCATCCAACCACGCATGGGAATCCCTTTACCTTAAACGCTCGTCCGGTCGCGCAAGCACGACTTAGCCGTTGACGATTGCGATAAAGACCAAGAGGCAGATGATGCCGATGACGCTGTAGGTCGTGGCCTTTACAAAGCCGTCAAAAGTCTTTTCCTGAACCTGAATATCCATCTCACCATGCTTGTGATCGGCCATTTGGGTATCCTCTTTCATAACTGAATCTGTGTATCTCGCGGCTGAATACTGTATTTGATCGGGGCTGTCACCACCCAAGCTGTCACAGGGGGTCACGCTTTTGCAAGGTCCTCGGCAAGGCGAAAGCCGATGCGGTTGGGCGCGGCCACCTTGGCCGGTTTCGGCAGGGCCCGCAGCATCACGCTAAGCTGACCGACATGCTGGACAAGCTGGGTGCGCGCACCGCTGGTATCCTCGCCGTAAAAGGTCACGATATCGGGGTCGAAATAGCCCATGCCTTCGATCCGCAGAACGCCAGCATTGCCGCCGACAAATCCCATCGCCACCTCATGTTCCTCGTCGAGTGTTTTCTCAAAATTCTGGATATAGAGAATCATCCGTTCATAGGCCCATTGTGCCGGGCTTTTCGTAGCATTCGGTTTCTCGCTAAGCGCTTTGGCGGCGGCGCCGATACAGGGCTGATCGGGATTGGAATGAACTTCGTGACAGCGCGGTATCGCCTGTGCCTCGGCGGCTTCGGCCGGAGTGTCGATCTTGTCGTCCATGCGATTGATCCCCCTTAACTGTCACATACCTGCCAGAGCCAGGCCCCATCGTCGCGGCGCCAGCGTCTGAGCTCGCCAGCCTGATGCATATGATTGAGATGCGCAACCGACTCGACAAGGGCCAATCCATAGGTGCCGCGATCAATTTTTCGTTTGAACAGCTGCGGGAAACACTCCGCTGCGGTGCGCGGCGTCTTGAGATATGCGCGCAGGCGCGACAGGGCGCCGTGGTGGTTTTCGCTAAGCTGGCGCATCCGCATCGGCAGGCCGGTAAAGGGCAGTTTATGCCCGCCAAGCACCAGATGATCGTCGCGCGCAAAGCTGGCGAGGCGCGCGCAGGCCGCCAGCCAATCGGCCAGCGGGTCGGCCTCGGGCTCGGTCGGGTAGACGCCGATATTGGGGCTGATCGAGGGCAGTATCTGATCGCCCGCGATGACCAGGGCGTCGTCGCGGCTCCAGAGGGTCAGGTGGTCGGGCGCATGCCCGCCGCCAAGCCGCACGTCCCAATCGCGCCCGCCCGCGCGGATCACCTCGCCCTCTTGCACGCGGGTATAACCCACCGGAAGCGGGTAACAGATATCGGCGAAATTATACGGCCGCTCTGCGCGGCGCGCCTCGAACACATCGGGGTCCATCCCGCCGCTGCGCCAGAACTCCAGCGCCTGCGGCGTCGGTTCATCCTCGACATCAAGGATCAGCATCCGCGACAAGAGCCAGGAGGTACGTGTTGCCCAAAGCTCGGCACCGAAGCGCTCCATCAGCCAGCCCGCCATGCCGATGTGATCGGGATGGTGGTGGGACAGGATCACGCGGCTGACGGGTTTGCCCGCAAGCGGGCCGGCGAGAAGGGTTTCCCACAGGGCCACGCTGCGTTTGGAGTGGATGCCGGTATCGACGATGGTCCAGCTGTCGCCCTCGTCAAGCGCGTAGATGTTGACGTGATCAAGCACCATCGGCAACGGCAGGCGCAGCCAGAGCACGCCGGGCGCGACGGTGATTGCCTCGCCCGCTGCGGGCGGCTCGGCCCAAGGATAACAGATGATCCCGGCGCCGCCGTCCATCATGCGCCAAGATCCTCGGTACTCAGCGCATAAAGGTCATCGGCGCCCGATGTGGCGTGGGCCAAAAGCCCGGCATGTTCCGGCAAAAGCCGGGTGATATAGAACCGCGCAAGGCGCGTGCGCGCGCCGTTGCCGCCCTCGGCGAGGGCCGCCTTGAGGTGGAAATGCCCGCCAAGCACCCGCGCAAAGGCGCGCAGGAACGGGCTGGCCCCGGCAAAGCGCTGGTTGAGATCGCTGTTTTCCAACATCCATTCCATCGCTTCACGCAGGCTCTCTGAGGCTTGCCAGACCGGCTCGGCCAGATCGGGAAGCTGCCCGCGGGCAGCCTCGGCCAGGGTCTCGATCTCGTCGAGGATGGCAAAGCCCGCTTCGCCGCCATCCATCAGTTTGCGCGCGACAAGGTCCATCGCCTGAATGCCGTTGGTGCCCTCGTAAATCGCGGTGACGCGCACGTCGCGGTAATACTGCGCCGCGCCGGTTTCTTCGATAAAGCCCATGCCGCCATGCACCTGAACGCCCATTTCCGAGACCGCCATGCCGGTTTCGGTGCCAAAGGCCTTGACAATCGGCGTCAGGAAGGCGGCGCGTGCGCCCCAGCCGGCATCATTGGTGGCGGTCTGCATGTCGGTGGCCGCCGCACAGGTCAGCGCGATGCTGCGCGCGGCAAAGATATCGGCCTTCATCGTGCTCAGCATGCGGCGCACATCGGCGTGATCAATGATCGTGCCGGTGCCGCCCTCAACAGGGGTCCGGCCCTGTTTGCGATCCAATGCATAGGCAAGCGCGTGCTGATAGGCGCCTTCGGCGACGCCGATGCCCTGACCGCCGACGCCAAGGCGGGCGTTGTTCATCATCGTGAACATCGCACGCATCCCATCATGCGGTTTGCCCACAAGCCAGCCGGTCGCGCCGTCAAATTGCATCACCGCCGTGGGGCTTCCGTGCAGACCCATCTTATGCTCAAGGCTGACCACCTTGAGAGAGTTGGCGCGCCCCGGTGTGCCGGTCTCGTCGGGAATGAATTTAGGCACCAGAAACAGGCTGATGCCCTTGGTGCCGGGCACGCCGTCGGGTAGCCGCGCAAGCACGAGGTGACAGACGTTTTCGGTGAAATCATTGTCGCCCCAGCTGATATATATCTTCTGGCCGGTGACCGCATAGCTGCCGTCGCCATTGTCTTCGGCCTTTGAACGCAGCGCGCCGACATCCGATCCGGCCTGCGGCTCGGTCAGGTTCATGGTGCCGGACCATTCGCCACTGACCAGCTTGGGCAGGTAGATATCCTTGAGCGCATCGCTGGCGTGATGTTCAAGCGCCTCGATCTGGCCTTGGGTCATCAGCGGGTTGAGTTGCAGCGAGAGGCAGGCCGAGGACATCATCTCATTCACCGCCGTCGTCACCGTCATCGGCAGGCCCATGCCGCCATGTTCGGGGCTGGCGCTTATCGAGACCCAGCCACCTTCCGCAATCGCGCGATAGCCGTCGCCATAACCGGGCGAGGTGCGCACAACGCCATTCTCAAGATGCGCCGGGTGCAGGTCGCCGGGGCGTTGCAGCGGATAGAGTACGTCCTGGCACATGCGCCCGGCCTCGGAGAGAATGGCGGCGGTCATATCCGGGGTGGCCTCTGCAAAGCGATCGGTGGCGGCGACCCTTTCCAGGTCGACAACGTGATCGAACAGAAACTGATATTCCTCGACCGGGGCACGATACGGCATTGAAATCTCCTGATCTATTGTGCGGGCGACTTGGCAGCGTGGCCGCGCCCCTATATGGAACTTACCTTGAACCTGAGCGTAATCAATCGCGGCCTGCCTTCAACTGCTACGCCGCGTCAGAAAGGGCCGCTTGAACTTGGAAACGACATGTCTTTCGCCCGACGAAGAGGGATTTGCAAGAGCCGCGGCGATTTTGCGCGAGGGCGGGCTTGTCGCCTTTCCGACCGAAACGGTCTATGGGCTTGGCGCGGATGCGCGTCAGGATCACGCGGTGGCGCGGATTTTCGAGGCCAAGGAGCGGCCCCGGTTCAACCCGCTCATCGTGCATGTCAGCAGTATTGAGACCGCGCAGGCCTATGTCGAGTGGAACGATTTTGCGGATGCGCTTGCGCGCGCGTTTTGGCCGGGGCCGCTGACGCTTGTTTTGCCGTTGAAACCCGATGCGGGCCTGTCGCCGCTTGTGACCGCCGATTTGCCGACCCTCGCGGTGCGCCTGCCGGCGCATCCGGTGGCGCAGAGATTGCTTGAGGCCTTTGGTGGCCCGGTGGCGGCGCCCTCGGCCAATCCTTCGGGGAAGATAAGCCCGACCGAGGCGGCGCATGTGCTGGCCGGTTTGTCGGGGCGGATCGAGGCGGTTCTGGATGGTGGCGCCTGCCCGGTCGGGGTGGAATCAACCATTGTTGGCCTGGCCGACGCGCCCGTGCTTTTGCGCCCCGGCGGATTGCCGGTTGAGGCGATAGAGGCGGCTCTGGAGCGGCCTTTGCGCCTGCATGGCACGGGTGATCCTCTGAGTGCACCGGGGCAGATGAAGTCACATTATGCCCCCGGCGGCCTTGTGCGGATGAACGCGGCAGAGCGCCGGGAGGGTGAGGTTTTGCTGGGGTTCGGCGCGGTTGAGGCCGATCTTAACCTGTCGGTCTCGGGGGATTTGACCGAGGCGGCGGCCAATCTGTTTCACCACCTGCATGCGCTTGATGCGCGAGGCGCAGGCGTGATTGCGGTCTCACCGATTCCGGATCATGGATTGGGGCGCGCGATCAATGACCGCTTGCGCCGCGCAGCGGCCCCGAGAGACTAGGGGGCGCTGCCCCCGTCGCGCGAAGCGCGACTCCCCCGGAGTATTTATGCCAAGAAGAAGGTGTGTGCGGGGTGTTAGCCGAGCAGGGCGAGGCCGCCATAAAGGGTGAGCGCGCCCAGAACGATGGCGAGGATCACGTTGCGGGTGAAATAACCCACCGCCAGCGTGATGATCGCAGCCGCCATGCGAGGGGCATCCAAGGTGCCACCGGTGGCTGCGGGCCAGACCACAAGCGGCGCCACCAGCCCCGGTAAAACGGCCACGGCGGTGTAGCGAAGGTGGCGCAGCATCCAAGCGGGCAGGGGGCGGTCGCCGATAAGCCCGGTGAAGACAAAGCGCAGGCCGAAGCTTCCGAGACCGAGGAGGATGATAACGATCCAAAGGCTGGTTTTGTCGATCATGCTGCATCCCCTTTGGGTGGCGCAATCCGGCGCTCGAGGATGAGTTCGACTTGAGCGCCGACAACCATGGCCACCACCCCTGCGATCAGCAGGCCGAGGTTATAGGGCAGAAACGCAAAGACGAGCGACAGGGCCACAGACGTGAAGGCCGCTGCCAAATGGGCCGGGGTGCGCAGCATCGGCGCGATCATCGCAAGAAAGGTGATCGGCAGAGCGAAATCAAGCGCCAAACCCTGTGGGATAGAGGTGCCGACAAGCGCGCCGACGAGGGTGAAAATATACCAGAGCGGGCAGATCGGCGTGACCACGCCAAAGAAATAAGCCAAGCGTTGTGGGATCGACCAGCCGGGGTTGGCCTCGAATTTGATAATCGCACAGGCATAGCTTTGATCGACGGTGAAATAGGCTGCAAGCGCGCGCTGGCCCAAGGTCGCCCCGCCGATATAGGGGGTAAGCGAGGCCGAATACATCGCCATGCGAAGGTTGACGGCCAGCGCCGAAATCAGCGCAATCGCGGTGGGTGCGCCGTCTGACAAAAGCTGAAGTGCGGTGAATTGCGCCGCGCCGGCGATGACAAGCACTGAAAAGCTCATGGTTTCAAGAACGTTCAGCCCCGCCTCGGTGGCGACAACGCCGAAGAGGACGGAAAAGGGGACAATCACCAGAATAAAGGGCGCGCCATCGCGCACACCTTGCCAATAGATCGATTTGGTGGTTTGCCTTGGCACTGCTTGCCCCTAAGTTGCCCTTGTGCTCTGGCAGGGCGTACCCAATGCAAGGAGGAGATGCAATTGGCCTTGAGCGATGATATGTCCGGTTACCTGATCGCGCCTGATCCCGGTGCGGCGCGCCTGACGCAGGCGGTTGAGGGCGTGGATCACACAGGGCAGCCGATGCGCATTTCCGTGGTGGAGGAGCGCCCTTTGACGATTTTCCTGAACGGTCAGGAGATCGTGACGGCGATGACGATTGGCGATTACCCGGAATATCTGGCGCTTGGGTTTCTGCGCAATCAAGGGATGCTTGCCAAGGGCGAGGTGGTCCGGGGCGTCGATTATGACGAAGATCTGGAGACCGTCGTGGTGCGCACCGATGGGCAGACCACCTATGAGGAAAAGCTGAAGAAGAAGACCCGGACCAGCGGGTGTGCGGTGGGCACGGTGTTTGGTGATATGATGGAGGGGTTAGAGGGCGTGCAATTGCCGAAGGTCGAGGTTAAGACCTCTGATCTTTACGCCTTGGCAGCGCAGATCAACCGCACCCCCTCGCTTTACCTTGAGGCGGGGGCGATCCACGGCACGGTGCTTTGTGAGGGAGCGCGACCCTTGGTCTATATGGAAGATGTCGGGCGCCATAACGCGGTGGACAAGATCGCCGGCTGGATGTTGAGCGAGAGTGTTTTGGCGGGTGACAAGATTTTGTACACGACCGGGCGGCTGACCTCCGAGATGGTGATCAAGACGGCGATGATGGGCATCCCGGTTCTGGCGTCGCGCTCGGGGTTTACCGCCTGGGGGGTCGAGATTGCGCGGCAGGTTGGGTTGACCCTGATCGGGCGGATGCGGGGCAAGCGGTTCGTGTGTTTGTCCGGAGAAGAACGGCTTTTGCGCGACGCTGATCCCGATACGGTGGACGATGAGGATCACAAACACCGTCGCAAGGGAGCGCCTAAATGATCGGCCGGGCGCGGGTCATTTTCTTGAACCAAGAAAATGTCCAAGAAAATTCGGATAATTTTCTTGGCTGGTTGCGAGGGCAGGACGCATGAAGCCGCCGCTTGGTGTCATTCTCGCGGGTGGACGCGCCACGCGGATGGGCGGTGGCGACAAGGGGCTTTTGCCGCTTGGATCGTCAACCATTCTTGACCATGTGATCGCGCGGTTTGAGCCACAGGTGGCAGGGCTCGCGCTGAATGCCAATGGCACCCCGGAGCGGTTTGCGGAGCTTGGGCTGCCGGTTCTGGGCGACAGCATCGAGGGCTTTGCCGGGCCGTTGGTCGGTGTGCTGGCGGGGCTTGACTGGGCTGCGGAACGGGATGCGGATACGATCGTGACCGTGGCGGCGGACACGCCGTTCTTTCCCTGCGATCTGGTGGCGCGCCTGCTTTTGGCGGCCGAGGGCATGGCGCATCCGCTGGTTCTGGCCGCGACGCCGCGGGGCGCGCAAGAGACCAAGTCGATGACCGGCTCGGGCCTGATCCGGCATCCGACCTTTGGGCTCTGGCCGGTGGCCTTGCGCGATGACTTGCGCGCGGCCCTCACCGAGGGCTTGCGCAAGGTGGTCATCTGGACGGACAAACATGGCGGGCGCGAGGCGCTTTTCGAGGAGGCGGGCGATCCGTTTTTCAACGTGAATACTCCCGAAGACCTTGAACGGGCGCGGGACAGATTAGGGGCAGAGGTATGAGGCTTTACGGCGTGACCGGCTGGAAGAATGCGGGCAAAACCGGTTTGATGGAGAGGCTCGTAAGCGAGATCACCGGGCGCGGCATCCGTGTCTCGACGGTGAAACACGCCCATCATACCTTTGACGTGGATCACGCGGGCAAGGACAGCCACCGCCACCGGGTGGCCGGCGCGACCGAGGTTTTGCTGGCCTCGCGCAACCGCTTTGCGCTGATGCACGAGCTGCGCGATGAGGAAGAGCCATCGCTCGCGATGTTGCTCGACAAGCTGGCGCCGGTCGATCTCGTGTTGATCGAGGGCTATAAACGCGACACGCACCCCAAGGTCGAGGCCTTTCGTGCAGAGACTGGCAACCCGTTGATTGCCACCAACGACCCGACCATCCGCGCGGTTGCAAGCGACAGCCCGCTTGACCTTGACCGTCCGGTTTTCGATCTGGACGATACGATTTCGATTGCCGATTTCATCCTGGCCGAGGTTGGCCTTTGATCCCATTCGACAGTTTCGCGATGGTCGACTGGTCCGGCGGCAATGATACCGGGCCGCGCCCGCGTCGTGATGCGATCTGGCTTGGTCTGGTGCGTCAGGGGCGCGAGGAGCCGCCGCGCTATCTGCGCAATCGCGCGCTGGCGCAAGAGGCGATTGCCGAGTTGATCGAGACCGAGCGCTGCGCCGGGCGTCGGCTTATGGTCGGGTTCGACTTTCCCTTTGGCTTTCCTGCGGGTTTTGCGGAGGGCCTAACCGGGCGGGCCGATCCCTTCGCAGTCTGGGACTGGTTCGAGGACAGGATTTCCGATGACCCAAGCGCGAACAATCGCTTTGATGTGGCGGCAATGGCCAATGGGCTTTTCCCCGGCACGGGGCCGTTTTGGTTCAACGGACTAAGGCGCGATATTGCCGGGCTTGAGCGGCGCGATACGCGCGCTGGGCATGGGCAGCGCGAGCGGCGGGCGGCAGATGCGCCCGGCACCTTCACCTGTTGGCAGATGGGTGGCGCCGGTGCCGTTGGCGGGCAGGTCCTGACCGGCCTGCCGGTGCTCAACCGGTTGCGCCGCCGCTTTGCGGGCGATGTGGCGGTCTGGCCGTTCGAGGATCTGGCGCGCCCGGTGGCCTTCGTTGAAATCTGGCCGGGGCTGATCAATGAGGTGGTCAAACAGGCGGAGGCGGCGGGTGGGGTGCGCGACGCGCATCAGGTGCGGCTGATGGCGCGGGCGCTTGCGCGCTTGCCCGAAACGGATCTGGCGGCCATGTTGGCCATCGACGCACCCGAGGAGGGCTGGATCATGGGGCTTGGACATGAAGAGAAATTCAGCCGCGCGGCAGAGGGGCTAAAGCCACCCCCGCTGCGCGATGATTGCTTTGCGCTGCCGGGCGGTGTCGACTGGACCCCGGCGGATCAGGCGTTGGCTCTGTTGCGCGCGCGGCTGCACCGGGTGGTGGGGCAGGAGCCGGTCGATTTGGCAAGCGGCTTGGGCCGGGTGCTTGGTGCGCCTGTCACGGCGCGTCGCGCCAATCCGCCGCATCCCAACACGGCGGTCGATGGCTATGGCTTTGCCTATGCCAGCCTTGGCGAGGGCGACCAGACCTTGCCGCTGATTGCGGGCCGCGTGGCGGCGGGGGTGCCTTACGCGGGCGACGTGCCGTTCGGGTCTGCGATCAGGGTGCTGACCGGAGCGGCCTTGCCGAGCGGTGTTGATACGGTGATCCTGCAAGAGGATGTGAGCGTTGGACGCGGCGAGATCGCCTTTCGCGCAGGCATAAAGCCGGGGGCGAACACCCGTCGCGCGGGCGAGGATGTGGGCGAGGGCGAGACCATTCTTGCGCCGGGCCGGGTTCTGACGCCTGCCGACCTTGCGCTTTGCGCCGCCGTGGGCGTGGCGCGGCTAGAGGTCTGCCTGCGGCTTCGGGTGGCGATCATTTCGACCGGGGATGAATTGGCCGAGGCCGGAGAGACGCCGCGCGAGGGCCAGATTTTTGACGCCAACCGCCCGATGCTCAGCGCGCTTGTGCGCGATTTCGGTTATGAGGTGGTTGATCTTGGCAAGGTGGCGGATGACCGCGAGACCCTGCGCCGCGCGCTTGATCGCGGCGCGGCCGAGGCGGATGTGATCCTGACCTCGGGCGGGGCCTCGGCGGGCGACGAGGACCATGTTTCGGCGCTTTTGAACGATGCGGGCGCGATGGCGGAATGGCGCATCGCGATCAAACCAGGGCGGCCTCTGGCGCTTGGGCTCTGGCGCGAAACGCCGGTGTTCGGCCTGCCCGGTAATCCGGTGGCGGCGCTTGTCTGCGCGCTGATCTTTGCGCGCCCGGCGATGGCCTCACTCTCAGGGGCCGGGTGGTTCGAGCCGCAAGGTTTTGATGTGCAAGCGAATTTTGAGAAGCGCAAGAAACCCGGACGGCGCGAATATCTGCGCGCGCGCATGCGCGAGGGGCGCGCCGAGGTGTTCAAATCCGAGGGTTCCGGTCGCATCAGCGGGCTAAGCTGGGCCGAAGGTCTGGTCGAGCTGCCCGAGGCGGGCGCCGAGATCAAACCCGGCGACAGCGTGCGCTATATCCCGTTTGCCAGCTTCCTGCGCGGTTAGGGGCTGGGCTCGTCGGGGGCGGGGCCAGTCACATGCACGCGTGTGCCCCAGCCGGTGCATTGCTCGGCAAGGCGCGGCGGCAGGGGCTGGTCGGTGAACACCTGATGCACATCACGCAGCGAACCGATCCGCACCGGCGCGCTGCGCTGGAACTTAGAAGCGTCGGCGACCAGAAACACCTCGCGCGAGCGGTTGAGAAGGGTTTGGCCGACGACGACCTCCTGAATGTCGAAATCAAGCAGGTCGCCATCGACGTCCATCGCCGAGCATCCAAGGATCGCGTAGTCGAACTTGAAATTCTCGATGGTGCGCGCCGTCAGATTGCCGACGAGCCCGTTATCGGCCCGCCGCAGGGCACCGCCCGCGACCACGATGTTGCAGGATTTGTTCGCCAGAAGGATCTGTGCCACGTTCATGTTGTTGGTGACCACCATCAGATTGCGATGATCAAGCAATTCGCGCGCGACTGCCTCGGTCGTGGTGCCGATATCAAGGAACACCGAGGCCTCGTCGGGGATCGCGGCGGCACAGGCGCGCGCGATGGCGGTCTTGGCGGCTTCGTTCAGGCGGCGGCGTTCCTCGTAGAGGATATTGTTGACGCCCGAGGGCAGGATCGCACCGCCATGCACCCGCTCAAGCTTGCCCGCACTGGCAAGCTCGGTCAGGTCGCGGCGGATGGTCTGAACCGTGACGTCAAAACGCTCTGCCAGCCCCTCGACGGTCACCTTGCCCTCGGCGCGCGCGATTTCGAGGATGTCGGGTTGGCGAAAGCTTTGTGACATGCGGCTGTCCTTGGCTAGGTTTCGTTCGATTATGTTCGTTTTTGTCCGCCGCGCAAGGGGATGGGGCATCGGCAACTCTGAAATCGCCGTGTCCGGCGACGAATCAAGCGGGGTAACGCAGCGTCAAGCAGGTGGGCGAGACCCAAGTGGCGCAAGGGTGGGTGCGGTAGCTCTGCTAAAAAACAATGAAAACAATCAATGCGGGAAAAATGGAACGCAAACGAATATTCTTTTCTTGACGGTTGGGCGGATTGGTGGTTCGCTTTGGGGCATATCGTGGGGGGAAATCGGTGCCGGATGCCAACGCAGACAGGATTGTCGATCTGTTCGTCATTGGCGGCGGGATCAATGGCTGTGGCATTGCGCGCGATGCGGCGGGGCGTGGGTTGTCGGTCGAACTGGCCGAGATGAACGATCTGGCATCGGCGACCTCTTCGGCCTCGACCAAGCTGTTTCACGGCGGTTTGCGCTATCTTGAATATTTCGAAATCCGGCTTGTGCGCGAGGCCCTGATCGAGCGCGAAACCCTGCTCAGGGCGATGCCGCATATCAGTTGGCCGATGCGCTTTGTGCTGCCCTATCACAAGGACATGCGCTTTGAAGGCGAGACACCGGCCTCGCGCATTCTCAATCTGGTGATGCCCTGGATGAAGGGGCGGCGTCCGGCCTGGCTTATCCGGCTTGGGTTGTTTCTTTATGACCACCTTGGCGGGCGCAAGATTTTGCCCGGCACGACAATGCTTGATCTGACGCGCGTGCCCGAGGGGCTACCGCTCAAGGACAAGTTCGCCCGCGCGTTTGAATATTCCGACTGCTGGATCGAGGATAGCCGCCTCGTGGTGCTGAACGCGCGCGACGCGGCGGCGCGCGGCGCGGTGATCCGCACCCGCACCAAGGTGCAGTCGGCCGAGCGGGTCGGTGATTTGTGGCGCATCACGCTGGTCGATCAAGAGACCGGCCATCGCAGCAGCTTGCGTGCGCGCGCCCTTGTGAATGCGGCTGGGCCATGGGTCAAGGATGTGATCTCAGGCACGCTCCGGCTGAATTCGACCGAAGGCGTGCGGCTTGTGCGCGGCAGCCATATCGTGACCAAGCGGTTGTTTGATCACGACAAATGCTATTTCTTTCAGGGCGCGGACGGGCGGATCATTTTCGCCATTCCCTATGAGAATGACTTTACCCTGATTGGCACCACCGACGCCGAGCATCAAGATGCCAGCCAAAAGCCGGAGTGCACGCCGGAAGAGGCCGCGTACCTGTGCCGGTTCGCCAGCGAATATTTCAAGGTTCCGGTGACGACCGACGATATCGTCTGGACCTATTCGGGCGTGCGCCCGCTTTATGACGACGGCGCGAAATCGGCCACGGCGGCGACGCGCGATTATGTGCTGTCGCTGGATGACACGAACGGCGCGCCGCTTTTGAATGTGTTTGGCGGCAAGATCACCACCTATCGCAAGCTGGCCGAGGCGGCCCTGGCCAAGCTCGCGCCGCATTTTCCCGGCGCAACGGACGGCTGGACGGCGGGCGTGGCCCTTCCGGGCGGGGATTTTCCGGTCGATGGGGTTGAGGGGTTGGTGATAGGCCTGCAACGGGGCTATCCTTTCCTGAGCACGTCTTGGGCGCGCCGTCTTGTGCGCGCATATGGCAGCGAGGCGGTGGATATCCTTGGCGATGCGCGCGAGGCCGGTGATCTTGGCCCGGATTTTGGCGCCACCCTGACGGGGGCCGAGGTGCGTTGGCAGATGAACCGCGAATTCGCCCGCGAGGCCGCCGATGTGGTCTGGCGGCGCACGCGGCTGGGCCTGCGGATGAGCGAGGCGCAGATTGCCGCGCTTGACGATTGGATGAAGCAGGAACGGCGCAGCGCCGGCGCGCGTGCGGTGGCCAAGGGATGAACAAGGGTTTGGATCAATGACGCTTGAACTTAAGGGCGTATCGAAGTCGGCGAATGGGCGGGTGCATATCCATCCCACCGACCTCACGCTTGAGGCGGGCACGATGAACGTGCTGCTGGGGCCGACATCGTCGGGGAAAACCTCGCTCATGCGGCTTATGGCGGGGCTGGATGTGCCCGACACCGGGCGCATTATTTGGCAGGGCCAGGACGTAACCGGCATGCGCGTGCAGGATCGCCGCGTCGCCATGGTCTATCAGCAGTTCATCAATTATCCGTCGATGACGGTCTATGACAACATCGCCTCGCCGATGCGCCTTATGGGCAAGACGTCGGCAGAGATTGACGCCGCCGTGCGCAACACCGCCGATCTTATGCAGCTCTCGCCGATGCTTGATCGCAAGCCGCTTGAGCTGTCTGGTGGGCAGCAACAGCGCTGCGCCCTGGCGCGCGCATTGGTCAAGGATGCCGGGCTTGTGTTGCTGGATGAACCCTTGGCGAACCTTGATTACAAGCTGCGCGAAGAATTGCGCGCCGAGATCCCCAAGATTTTCGAGGCGGCCGGAAGCATCTTTGTCTATGCCACCACCGAACCCGAAGAGGCGCTTTTGCTGGGCGGCAATACCGCCACCCTCTGGGAAGGGCGGGTCACGCAATTCGGCCCGACGCCGGGGGTCTATCGCCGCCCGAATGATGCCACCACCGCGCGGGTCTTTAGCGATCCGCCGATGAATTTTCTTGAGGTCACCAAGGCGGGGGATCGTATTCTTTTCGGCGACGGCCAATCCGCCCCCGCTATCGGTAGCATGGCCGATTTGGGCGACGGACCGTATCTGGCGGGGTTTCGGCCCAACCACCTTGAGCTGGAACAACAGGGCGGTGACAGCCTTGTGTTTGACGCGCACCTGAGCGTGACCGAGATCACCGGCTCGGAGACCTTTGTGCATCTTGATCATCACGGCGCGCGGTGGGTCGGGCTTGTGCATGGCGTGCGCGATCTGAAACTCGGGGCGGCGCTTCGGGTCTATCTTGATCCGGCCCATGTCTATGTCTTTGCCCAAGACGGCGCGCTTGTGGCCCCTGCGGCCTATGCTTTGGCGGCATGAGGGGGGAACATGGCAAAAATCACGCTTGATAATCTGGCCCATAGCTATCTGCCCAAACCGGCGGGCGAGGGCGATTATGCCCTCAAGGAGCTTAACCACGTCTGGGCCGATGGCGAGGCTTACGCGCTTTTGGGGGCGTCGGGCTGTGGCAAGTCCACGCTTCTGAACATCATCTCGGGGCTGTTGCATCCCTCACAGGGGCGCATCCTGTTCAACGATCACGACGTCACCGCGCAGGCCACCGCCGCGCGCAATATCGCGCAGGTGTTTCAGTTTCCGGTGGTCTACGACACGATGACTGTCCGCGACAACCTTGCCTTTCCGCTCAAGAACCGGGGCGCGTCGCCCGATTATATCCGCGACCGGGTGCAGGCGATTGCCGCCATGATCGGCATGGAGGCCGAGTTGAACCGCAAGGCGCGCGGGTTGACGGCGGATGCCAAGCAGAAGATCTCGCTTGGCCGCGGCATGGTGCGCGAGGATGTCAACGCGCTTTTGTTTGACGAGCCGCTGACGGTGATCGACCCGCATATGAAATGGGAATTGCGCACCCAGCTCAAGGCGCTGCATCACGAGTTTGGCCATACGATGATCTATGTCACCCATGACCAGACCGAGGCGCTGACATTTGCCGATAAGGTGGTGGTGATGCATGACGGGCGGGTGGTGCAGATGGGCACGCCGCAAGAGTTGTTTGAGCGCCCCGAACATACCTTCGTGGGCTATTTCATCGGCAGCCCCGGCATGAACCTTTTAGACGCCGAGGTAAGCGGCACAACCGCGATTGTGGCGGGCACCGAGGTGGCGCTTGGCGCCGATTATGGCCGCCCCAAGGGTCGGATTCAGATCGGCGTGCGCCCCGAATTCGTGACTTTGGCGGCCGGGGATACGGGCCTTGCCGTCACTGTGCGCCGGGTCGAGGATGTGGGGCGCCACAAGATCCTGCGCTGTGATTTTCAGGGCGCCGAGATCAATGTGATCGCCGCCGAGGGTCAGGCCATTTCGCCCGATATGACGCAACTGATCTTTGATCCGCGCGCGATCAATGTCTATGCCGACGACTGGCGCGTCAGCCCGAAATCCCCCGCAGAAGAGGCCGCGTAATGGACAAGACCGTCAATCAAAAGGCGTGGTTTCTGGTGCTTCCGGTGCTTGTCCTGGTGGCATTTTCCGCCGTTATTCCGCTGATGACCGTGGTCAATTATTCGGTGCAGGATACCTTCGGAAATAATCAGTTTTTCTGGGCCGGGCTTGAATGGTTCGACGACATGCTAAGCTCCGAGAGAATGTGGGATGCGCTTGCGCGACAGGCGGCGTTTTCGGCGATCATTCTGGCGATTGAAATTCCGCTCGGGATTTTCGTGGCGCTCAACATGCCGAAGAGAGGGTTCTGGGCCTCGCTCTGCCTTGTGCTGATGTCTTTGCCGCTGTTGATCCCGTGGAACGTGGTTGGCACCATCTGGCAGATTTTCGGCCGGGTCGATATTGGGCTTTTGGGCTATGCCCTTGATAAGATAGGGGTTTCCTATAATTACACGCAGGATATAACCGCCGCATGGATCACCGTGATCGTGATGGATGTCTGGCACTGGACCTCGCTTGTGGCGCTTCTGGCCTATGCCGGGCTTCAATCTATCCCCGATGCCTATTATCAGGCGGCCAAGATTGATCAGGCGAGCCGTTGGGCGGTGTTTCGCTATATCGAACTGCCGAAAATGGCCGGTGTTCTGATGATCGCCATTCTGTTGCGCTTCATGGATAGTTTCATGATCTACACAGAGCCCTTTGTGGTGACCGGCGGCGGGCCGGGCAATGCCACGACCTTCCTCAGTATCGACCTTGTGAAAATGGCGCTTGGTCAGTTTGACCTTGGCCCGGCGGCGGCATTCTCGATCATGTATTTTCTGGTGATCCTGCTGATTTCATGGGTGTTTTACACCGTCATGGTCAACCTTGATAAGCGGGAGGGGAACTGATGGCTGCTGCAAACGCTTCGCGTCTCAATGGCAAGGCCATCGTCATGGGGCTTTACCTGTTGTTCCTGATGTTGCCGATCTATTGGCTGATCAACATGAGCCTCAAGACCAATGACGAAATCCTTGGGGTGTTTTCGCTCTGGCCGCAGAACCTGACGTTTGCCAATTATGCGACCATCCTGACCGATGCCAGCTGGTATATGGGCTATGTGAATTCGCTGATTTACGTGGTGATGAACACGGTGATTTCGATCACCGTGGCCCTGCCGGCGGCCTATGCATTCAGCCGTTACAGCTTCATGGGCGACAAGCACCTGTTCTTTTGGCTTTTGACCAACCGGATGGCGCCGCCTGCGGTCTTTGCCTTGCCGTTCTTTCAGCTTTATTCAAGCGTCGGCTTGTTCGACACACATATCGCGGTGGCGCTTGCGCATTGCCTGTTTAACGTGCCTTTGGCGGTGTGGATTCTTGAGGGGTTCATGCGCGGCGTGCCGCGTGAAATCGACGAGACCGCCTATATCGACGGCTATAGCTTCGGGCGGTTTTTCATCAAGATTTTCATGCCGCTGATCGCCAGCGGTGTCGGCGTCGCGGCGTTCTTCTGCTTTATGTTCTCATGGGTCGAATTGCTGTTGTCGCGCACCCTGACGAGCGTGGACGCCAAGCCCATCGCCGCCACCATGACCCGCACCGTATCGGCCTCTGGTCTTGACTGGGGCGTGCTCGCCGCCGCCGGGGTTCTGACCATCGTGCCAGGGGCTTTGGTGATCTATTTCGTGCGCAACTACATCGCCAAGGGCTTTGCCCTGGGGAGGGTGTGATGAAACGGTTTGTTAACCACAATCCCGAGGGTGACGTTCCTTCGCTCACAACGATTCAAGGGGGGCTTTGATATGGAATGGATGGCATGGACCCTACCGACGGCGATCTTCTTCGGGGTGATTGCCTGTCTGCTGGTCACTTTCACGGTGCTGGCAATCAAGTTCCCCGAGACGCCGCGTGTCGGGGTTTTGCGGATTGAGACCACGCGCGGTGACCGGCTTTTCATCACGCTCTTGGGCTCGGCCTTTATCAATCTGGCCTGGCTCGGGTTCGTGGGCACAAATCAGCCCTATGCGATGATCGTCTGCGCGATCTACGCGGCGGCGGTGTTTCGCTGGGTTTGACCCGGTGAAGAATACCCTTCGGGCGCGCGAGCGGCCGGAGACTATAAATAACGAAGTTCGACCTAGGGAGGAACCAAGATGAACTTTCGACTGAAAACCTCAACCGCGCTGGTGGCGCTGGCCTTGGCGGCTGGTCCGGCACTGGCGGATATGGAGAGCGCCAAGGCGTTTCTCGATAGCGAGATCGGCGATCTCTCGTCGCTCAGCCGCGCCGATCAAGAGGCCGAGATGCAGTGGTTTATTGACGCCGCAGCACCGCTGGCGGGGATGGAGATCAAGGTGGTGTCGGAAACCATCGACACCCATTCCTATGAATCCAAGGTGCTGGCCCCGGCCTTTACCGCCATTACCGGCATCAAGATCACCCATGACCTTATTGGCGAGGGCGATGTTGTCGAGAAACTTCAGACCCAGATGCAATCGGGCGAGAATATCTATGACGGCTATATCAACGACTCTGACCTGATCGGCACCCACTGGCGCTATCAGCAGGCGCGCAACCTGACCGACTGGATGGCGGGCGAGGGGGCGGATGTGACCAACCCCAATCTCGACCTTAAGGATTTCATCGGGTTGTCGTTCACCACCGGCCCCGATGGCAAGGTCTATCAGCTTCCGGATCAGCAGTTCGCGAACCTCTACTGGTTCCGCTATGACTGGTTCAACGACGACAAGAACAAGGCGGATTTCAAGGCCAAGTATGGTTATGACCTTGGGGTTCCGGTCAACTGGTCGGCCTATGAGGATATCGCGGAATTCTTCACCGGGCGCGACCTAAGCCATCTGGGTGTCGAGGGCGAAGTCTTTGGCAACATGGATTACGGCAAGAAAGACCCCTCGCTTGGCTGGCGCTATACCGATGCGTGGATGTCGATGGCCGGCATGGGAGACAAGGGCGAACCCAACGGCCTTCCGGTCGACGAATGGGGTATTCGGGTGAATGAGAATTCACAGCCCGTGGGCTCTTGCGTGGCACGTGGCGGGGCCACAAACGGCCCGGCGGCGGTTTATGCCGTCACCAAGGCGATTGAATGGCTTGAAAAGTATTCACCGCCCGCCGCCGCCGGCATGACCTTCTCCGAGGCGGGGCCCATTCCCGCACAGGGCAATGTCGCGCAACAGATGTTCTGGTACACCGCGTTTACCGCCGCCACGGTCAAGCCTGACCTGCCGGTGATGAACGAGGACGGCACGCCGAAATGGCGCATGGCCCCAAGCCCGCATGGTGCGTATTGGTCTGAGGGCACCAAGATCGGCTATCAGGATGCCGGCTCTTGGACCTTGATGAAATCGACGCCGGTGGATCGCGCCAAGGCGGCCTGGCTTTATGCCCAGTTCATCACCTCGAAAACCGTGGATGTGAAGAAAAGCCATGTCGGCCTGACCTTTATCCGCGAAAGCACGATCCAGCATCAGAGCTTTACTGACCGCGCCGACAAGCTTGGCGGTCTGGTCGAGTTTTACCGCTCGCCCGCACGGGTGCAGTGGTCGCCGACCGGCACCAACGTGCCCGATTACCCCAAGCTGGCACAGCTCTGGTGGCAGAATATCGGCGATGCCATGTCGGGCGCAAAGACCCCGCAAGAGGCGCTTGATAGCCTTTGCGCGGATCAGGAAAAGGTGCTTGCCCGTCTGGAACGTGCCGGCATTCAGGGTGATGTCGGTCCCAAGCTCAACGACGAGCAGGACCCGGAATACTGGCTGAGCCAGCCCGGATCGCCCAAGGCCAAGCTTGCCAACGAGGACGAAGAGCCCGTCACCGTCGCCTATGACGAGCTGATAAAATCCTGGCAGTAAACCACGCGGGCAGGGGCCGGTGCATGGCCCCCGCCCAATCCCCATTGCGCGGCACGTTTGTCGCGCTAGACTGCGGTCGTCGATCCTTTTCGGCGACCGCATTTTTCGTAAGACCTGAAGGGGCAAGACAATGACCCATATCCTCGCCATTGATCAGGGCACCACATCAAGCCGGGCGATCCTGTTTGATGAAGACATGCGGATCGTGGCCACGGCACAGGAAGAATTCCCCCAGCATTTTCCGCAATCGGGCTGGGTGGCGCATGATGCCAACGATCTTTGGTCAAGCACGGCAGGAACCTGTCGTGCGGTGATTGAAAAGGCGGGTCTTACGGGCGCGGATGTGGCCGCGATCGGTATCACCAATCAGCGCGAGACAACCGTTGTCTGGGACAAGACGACCGGGCAGGCCGTGCATCACGCGATTGTCTGGCAGGACCGGCGCACCGCCGATTATTGCCGCGCGCTTCGTGATGCGGGCCACGAAGAGATGGTCCGCGCGCGCACCGGATTGTTGCTTGATCCCTATTTCTCGGGCACCAAGCTTCGCTGGATACTCGAGAATGTCGAGGGCGCACGAGCGCGTGCCGAGGCGGGCGAGTTGCTGTTCGGAACAGTTGACAGCTTCCTGATCTGGAAGCTGACCGGCGGGGCGATGCATGCCACCGACGCCACCAATGCCGCGCGCACCCTGCTTTACGATATCCGCAAGGGCCGGTGGAGCAAGACGATCTGTGATCTGTTGGATATCCCGATGCAGATGCTGCCAGAGGTGCGCAATAGTGCCGATGATTTCGGCCATGCGCGGGCCGATCTTTTTGGTCGCGAGATCCCCATTCGCGGGGTGGCCGGCGATCAACAGGCCGCGACGGTCGGGCAGGCCTGTTTCAAGCCGGGCATGTTGAAATCGACCTATGGCACCGGATGTTTCGCGCTTTTGAATACAGGTGACACGCCGGTCGTGTCGAAGAACCGGCTGTTGACGACCATCGCCTATCAGCTTGACGGCAAGCCGACCTATGCGCTTGAAGGCTCGATCTTTGTGGCCGGGGCGGTGGTGCAATGGCTGCGCGACGGGCTCAAGATTATCCGCGAGGCAAGCGAGACACAGCCCTTGGCCGAACGCGCCGACCCGCAACAGAACGTGGTGCTTGTGCCGGCCTTTACCGGGCTTGGAGCGCCCTATTGGAATGCCGAATGTCGCGGCGCGATGTTCGGCCTTACGCGCAACACGCGGCCCGAAGAACTTGCGCGTGCGGCGCTTGAGAGCGTCGGCTTTCAGACCCGTGATCTGTTGCAGGCGATGCGCGATGATTGGGCCGGAGAGGGCGCAGATGCGATCCTGCGGGTCGATGGCGGGATGAGCGCGTCGGATTGGGCGATGCAGTTCCTCTCGGATATCATCGACGCGCCGGTGGATCGCCCCGAGGTTCTTGAAACCACGGCGCTTGGGGCGGCCTGGCTTGCGGGGATGCAGATCGGGCTTTACCCCGGCCAGGAAGAGTTCGCCGCCACCTGGGCGCTTGAACGACAGTTTTTGCCCGCGATGGACGAGACATTGCGCCAGACCAAGACCGAGGCCTGGAAACGGGCGGTTGAGGCGACTTTGGGATTTTAGGCGGTCTGCTTGCCCCCTCTCGCTCTGGGGCACGGCCGGTTTCGCCTGCGAGAGCCCATCGGCTATTGTTAACGCCCTTTGATCATATTACTTTTCAAGCCCGTACTTGACGTGCCCTTGGGCCGAAGGAGCCTTCATGAGCGATCCGGTCTCTGTCATTGTCCCGGCCAGAAATGAGGCCGAAACCATCCGCAAGGTTGTATCGGTCATGTTGGCGATGCCGGATGTGGGCGAAGTCGTGGTGATCGACAATGCATCAGGCGACGACACTGCCACCGAGGCGCGCGCCGCCGGGGCACGGGTTGTGTCCGAGACGCGCGCCGGCATGGGCCACGCGGTGCGCACTGGCATTGCGGCGACAAAATACGACTGGGTGATGAAGGTCGATGCCGATCTTGATAAATTCGACACCGGGCTTTTCGCACGCATGCCCGCAGCGCGTGGCCCCGGCATCGGGCTGGTCAAGGGCGCCTGGCATGATCCGGGGGACAACATGCCGATGACGCGGCTGTTGGTGATGCCTGCGATCCGTCTGATGTTTCAGGGTCTTGGCCATTTGCGCGCGCCCAATTCCGGGCTTTACCTGTTCAACAAATCGCTGATCGCGCAGGATGCGCTGGTTGGCGATTATGCGGTTGATCTAGATATCATGCTGCGGGTCTATGCGGCGGGGGCAGAGGTGGCCGAGGTTGACATCGGCCGGATCGAGAATGATCCGCGCGATGTGCCTCATTACAATGCCATGGCCGAAGAGCTGTTGGCCTTCTTTCTGAGCCGACAGCAGCGCGATATCACCACCGAGATGGTGGCGATGGCGCAGGATGGGACCAAGGTGATCCGCCACGCCCTTGGCACTTTGGCTGCCAGGGCGGTCGCTGGCGGGCGGGTCACGATCTATCTTGCAGATGATCAGGGGCCTTATGCACAGGTGTTGCGTGACGTTCTTGCGCCCTATCCCACAGCGCAGGTGTTGCCGCTTGCGGCGGCCAGCGGCTTTGCTCCGGGTGCCAACGCAACCGGGCTTTGCGTCTTTGCGCCTTTTCCGCAGGGCGGCGAGACCGGGGCGATTGAGGCCGCAACGCGGTTGCATGCCGGGGCGGGTGACCTTGCCCCGGCGATGCTGCTGATGCCGACGCAAGAGGCCGGGCGCGAGAGGGCCGGGTTCCGCCCGGATGTTGTCATTGAAAACCAGGACGGTCTGGCGATCAAACGCGAGGCGCTGATCCGGCTTGAGGGTAGGGTGTCGGATAGTCCGCCGCCGAGCGAGGTGTTTCAAAGCTATGCCTCTTTGCCAGAGGCGAAACGCCCCGCGGTTGGCTGAAGGCTGACCTCACCTGTTGCTCCGGGCGGGGGTACACTGAACAAAGCGGCGCGGGCCTGATCTGACCTGCGCCGCTTTTTCGTGGTCCCGGAGATACGTGGTCAGGCGCCTTTGAAGTTCACTTCGCCCTCATGTTGCATGGCATTCTCCTGCGCCGCCTTCTGGCGATCATCGGCACGGTTGCGCCGGATGCGGCCATATTGGCCGATACCAACGGCCAAAAGGATAATTGCGCCGCCGGGGATCAGGCCGGGGCCGGGATCCTCGCCCAGCATGAGCATGGCGATCAGGATAGCGGCCAGCGGCGAGAACGACGTCGCCAGCGACACATCGCCGGAGCGGGCATATTTCAGGCCTAGCGCCCAGGCGAACTGACCGCCGATGACCACGATCAGCGCATAGATCCAGACCCATTGCCAGACGATGGGATGGAACACGTCCTGAAAGTGTTTCGGCCCGAACAGGTAGATCGCCAGAAAGAAATAGAACGTTGTGCCCACGGCCGTGCGATAGATCGAGAAGATGCCCAGGGGAATGCCGCGCAGGCCGGTGCGCGCCACCAGGGTCGAGGCAATATAGGACAGGGTTGCAAGCAGCGCGCCAATCTCGCCCTTGCCGAGGACAAAGCTGTTGTCGCCGCTCTTGAGCGCGATCATGAGCGCCGCACCGCAGAGGGCAACAAGACCGGCGGCAAAGGACCACGGCTCGAACTCTTCGCGCAGCAGGAAATAGGTCGCCAGCAGGAAAAGCGGTGGCTCGATCCGCCCCATCAGCACCACGTTGGTCACGGAGGTATGTTCCAGCGCATAAAAGAAAAGCCCCGGTGTGAGCGCCGAAGACAGAAACGCCGAGAGCGTCAGGATAACCCAGTGCTTGGCGGTCAGCGCGCGCAGGTTCTCAAATGTCCAGTCGCGCCAGAACATGAACACCATCGGCACCATCGACATCAGCGAACCGACAAACAGCAGGTTGCAATAGGTAATGACATTGCGCCCCATGACCCTGTTGTGCGACCCGATATCGGCCAGCAGTGACACAAGCGAGTTCGACGAGGCATAGATAATGACCGCAACCCATGCCAGCGAAGCGCCCAGCAGGATCCTGGATTGATCGGGCAGGGTTTGAGTGGTGGCGTTGCTCATAATAAGAGTCCTGATCTGAAATGGGTTTACACATCTAAAATGCGCCTCATGTCGGGTTTGTTCAATGCACGGTTGCACACCTCTGCGTCACGTTGCCGATAGCGGCACGTAATATTGTTTCAAATCCGGTCCGCCGATAACGCTTGTGTGGTCAGACGTGAAAATCTGCGTGATTTCGGTTGTAATACCGCCGCTCTGCGGCAAGGTTGAGCCCTATGGCGGGCCGAGACGGCCCAAGGCAAACTGAAACGACGAAGCGGAGCGCAGGACATGACAGAGCTATCGGATGGCGCAAAGGGTGGCTTCGTCACGATTTTTGACGACACCTACAATCAGCCTGATTGCCGGGCGTATTTCCGGATGATGGATGCGCTTGGCTATCGCAATCAGCATCACGCGGTAGTGGCCTTTCGGGCCGGGCTGGCCGAATTGATGCGCCTGCGCGGGCTTTGCTCTGCGCGGATCGTGGATTTTGCCAGCAGCTATGGCATCGTCAGTGCGCTGATGGGGCATGATCTGACGCTGGCGCAGGTGTTTGACCGCTATCGCGCGCCGGGCTTTGACGGCTTGGATGCGCCCGAGGTGATCCGACAGGATCGCGCGTGGTTCGACAGCATCCGGCGCGCGGCGCCGCCGATGCGCTTTGTCGGCATTGATGTGGCGCCCAATGCTGTGGCCTATGGCACGGCGGCGGGGCTTTTCGATACGGGATTTGTCGAGGATCTGCAGGAAAACGCGGCCTCGCCCGCCTTGGCGGCCGAACTGGCGGAATGTGACATGATCGTTGAATGCGGCAGCGTTGCTCAGCTTATGCCGGATGCGCTTGACCGGCTTTTGGCGGCGGCGGGGCCGCGCAAGCCCTGGGTGATGACCTCTCCCATTCGCGGCAACGAAGGGCCTGAGGCGGCCGAGGTGTTGCGGGCCCATGGGCTGGTGGTCGAACGGCTGCCGATCCCGCCCTTTATCCACCGCCGTTTTGAGAGCGCCGACGAGCAGGCGCGCGCCATCGCCAATGCGCGCGCGCAGGGCCATGACACCGAAGGCGTGGAAACCACCGGGCATTTTCATGCGCAGGTTCTTTTGGCGCGCCCCGCTGACGAGCTGAGCAATCCTGCGGATTGGCCGCGGCCTGTGCAGGTGGCGCCGATGGGCTAGGGCGGTCATAGCCTGTTGTCGCGCGGGGCGCACCGGGCTATGATCGCCTGCGTTATTGAAAGCGATTTTACAAGACACTCGACCCATTTTCCAAAAGGGACCGCCAATTTTGCCAGTCACGCCCCAATATCCTGACCGCGTCATTCGCGGTGCTGCCGACCGGATCTGATCGGATGCGCGGGCTTGGAATCCTGACCTTTGCCGCGGCTGTCGCCTTTGGCTATGGCGGTGGACAGCTTGCGCTTGTGATGGCGTCAAAGGGCACGCAGGGCGCGGCCCCGGTTCAGATCGGGGCGGAGCTTGCCGCAGTCGAGGCCGCCACCCCCGAGGCCCTGCCGGCAGAGTGGCCGCCAGTGTTTGACGCCTATGTGCCCGATCCGCCGCGCGCGCAGGCCCCGCCCAAGAAGGCAGAGAAATACAGCCTTGTCGGGCTTGTGGCCGGGGGCAAGGATGCCTGGGCGATCATGACCGCCTCGGATGGGGATGTGCTTGTGCGTGCGGGGGACCGGCTTATCGGTGGCGAGCAGGTGATCGAGATCGAGGCCAACGGCGTCTGGATCGAGCGCGAGGAAAAGCGGGTTCTGATCCGCTTTGAGGAAACCGCGAACGAGATGATGGCGCGGGTGATGTCCAATGGCTCGGTCGATGGCGATAATGTCGACGTGCCCATAGACGCGTTTTCAGGGCGTGATATGCGCCGGGTGCTTGGGCGCGCGGGTAGCGTGCGCATGGTGGCCGCCAATGGCGGGCAGGGTGAGAAGTTCCCCGAAATCCTCTGGGTGCGCGAAGGCCAGATTTATGACCTTATCGGGCTACAGCGCGGCGATATGGTGCTTCGGGTGAATGGCTATTCGGTTTCCGACCCTGAAACCCTTGCCAATGCCGCGCAGATTTTGCGCAGCTCTGATGAGTTCGCGGTTGATATTCTGCGCAGGGGACAACGCCGGACAATTACCGTCAAGATTACGGGCCGCAGCTAGCGCCGGAGAGTGCGCCCGAGTTAGATTTGCGTTTTGCGCGAGCCTATCACCTTTCGGTATTGCGATTGCTTCGAAAAACATCTTTAAGATGTACGCATTCAAGGACAGTGTGAACTTTTCTTGCTTAACCCACTGGAAAACCAATTTTCAGTTCCCACTTAACACATAGTAAAGATTTTTTCTGATTGTTGCCGATCTGGATATAGTCCCAATTTATCACTTTTAAACAATAGCTTGTGTTCGCGACGGACTTCAAAAGTCGCGCCGCAAGCTTTTACTCGCCGGGTAACGAAAATGTTACCGTTGTCGGGCCTTTCTTTTTGTGGTGTCATGGTGAATGACAAGGGTGTCAATTTGACGCGCATTGTCGTTTCAACTGACGGCAACGCCGTGCTGCCTTTGTGCACGGAGCCAAGGAGCATTTGCTCTTAAACTATTAAAACAAAATTCGCAGGTCACGGATCTGCGCGGGCCACACATTACTCACCTCTACCGGCCTGTAATCCCACCTGACGAGCCTCGGCTCGAACCTTAAGATAAGGCGGCATTAGGCCGTTCTGAAGCCGGGGTCCTTTGGCCCTTCTTACTCGCGGCACATTTGGCGCGAGGGCGATCGCGTTATGTCTGACGCGTGACAAAAGTAATATTCGCGAGCTTTTTCTGCTGGAGGACTAAGCATGAAACGAAGAGAAGCATTGAAGCTTGGCCTGGGTGTTGCGGGCGCTACTGCTGTAGCATCGCAGGCCGGGGCCGAGATCAAACAATGGCCGGACAGCGCTGCTGACGGTTTGACGCAGGATGGTCTGGTATTCCCGGACAATTTTGTACCGAGCATCGTCTCGTCACCGAGCCCTGATGTCGAGCCGTTTACCGCGCCGCTCAACATTATGCCAACGGCGCAGCCGATCGATCCGGCGACATATGATCCGCCGATCGAGCCTGAACGCCATCAGCGGTTCGACGATTTCCCTCCGGTCAATCATTACGAAGAAGTGATGACCGAATTCCGCTGGAAGTATCACTGGCAGCCCCCGTATGGCGACGGCACCGAGGGTGTTGTTGGCCGTGACGGTGATGAGAATGTTGGCTCCTGGCACTGGGGTTTCAACGGCATTACGCCGGGTGAGACGTATAAATCCAACTATGGCGAAGCGCTTTTCCTGCGTCGCAACAACCTGCTGCCGCCCGTTGGCACAGGCAACGTGAGCTTCGCGCTGCCCTCGCCGACGATCCACATGCATAACGGCCATACCGCGTCTGAATCGGACGGTATTCCGCAGGATTTCTTCAATCCTGGTGAATTCTGGGATCACCACTATGGCAACTTCCCTGCGGGTTCGCCCGATGGGTGGGACTATGACAACACCGAGATCATGAACACGCTGTGGTATCACGACCACCGCCTCGATTTCACGGCGACCAATGTTTACGCGGGCTTCTCGGGCTTCTACCTGCTGTTTGATGAGCGTGATTCAAACAACGAAAACGATCCGAACCCGCGGGCCTTCAACCTGCCGTCGGGCGATTATGACATTCCGCTGATCCTGCATGACGTGCAGTTCCAGCAGAACGGTCAGGTGATCTGGGACTTCTTCATGCCCGATGATCCGCTTGAGCCTGACCCCAAAGATCCCGAAGAGGTGGGCAACTCTCAGGGGGCTCTGGATACGTTCGGTCCCAACCGTCTTGAGTACACCACACAGGGTATGACAGGCGACAAGATCACCGTGAACCGCATCATTCAGCCCTATCTGGATGTGGATCGTCGCAAGTACCGTTTCCGTTTCCTGAACGGCGGGCCGTCGCGTCTTTACACGCTGGTGCTCAAGATTACCCCTGCCGGTGGTGGTGAGCCCTATTTCGACGATTGGGTCATCCTGTCGAACGACGGTAACCTGCTCGAAGCTCCGCTGATCGAACCGTCGTTCGAGCTGTGGGTTGCAAACCGCTTTGACGTGATTGTCGACTTCTCGAAGTACGGCGATGGCGATCTTGTCGAGGTTTGGAACACCAAGGAAATTCGTACCGATGGCGCTGGCCCGACCGGCTATACGCTTGAGGGCGACAACATGATGCCGGTGATGCAGTTCCGCTGCAAACCGGGTGATGTGGCTGATCCGTCGAAAATTCCTGCCAAGATGCGCAAGCTTCCCAAGATCCGTATGTCGGAAGTCCGCCGCAAGCGTCTGTTTGTCTTCGATTATGACAACGGTCTGTGGACGGTGAACGGTCGCCTGATGGATCCCAACCGCGTGGACGTAAAGATCGAGCAGGGTTCTGCTGAGATCTGGACCTTCCGCAACGAAGGCAATGCATGGGCACACCCTGTACATACCCACTTCGAAGAGTTCCAGATTCTTGAGGTCAACGGTCGTCCGCCAAGCGCGGTAGAGCGTGCCCGCAAGGACGTGGTATCGCTGGGACCTGGAGACGAAATCACGTTCTTCAGCCGCTGGCGCGACTTCTTCGGTAAGCACGTGATGCACTGTCACAACGTTGTCCACGAAGACCATGCCATGATGATCCGTTGGGACATCGTTGAGCCGGGTCAGGGCGATTAAGCTTCACCGAATACGGAAATCTCTGAGAAAGAGAGGAGACTATCATGACGAATAGACGTCAATTTTTGACCGGACTCCCGGTTGCCGCGGCGGTGGGCTTTACTACCACGGCGGGTTCGTCCTCGGAACGGGCGGCGCACGAGGCCAAAGCGGCCATGGAGCGCATGCATCACGGGCAAGTCACCAGGACAAGCAACGTGATTGATTCCACGAAGCGGGATTCCTTCCCGCATCTGGAATTGACCAACCAGCACGGGGAAACCAAAGCGTTCTACGAAAACTATATCGAGAACCGCATTGTGGTTATGAACTTCTTCAGCATCCGCGACGAAGCATCATTTCCGATTACCGAAAAGCTGAGCAAGGTTGTGGCCGAGCTGGGTGACAAAGTGGGGAGCGAAGTTCAAATCGTCTCCATCACGCGTGACCCTGCCCATGATACACCCGATCGCCTCAAGGCTTTCGCGGCCGAGTTCAACGCACCGGCAGCCTGGACATTCCTGACAGGCTCACGTGAGAACAGCTCGGATCTGGCCTTCCGGATGTACCGGATGGGTCATAGCGCGAAACCCAGCAACAACCGCAAGGTCGATGTCATCTTCTATGGCAACGGCAGTGCCGGTCTTTGGGGCGCATTCCCGGTTGATATTCAAGCCGATGATGCCGCCAGCCGGGTTTCGTGGGTTATGCCGCATCCCATCCCAGCGGATGGAAAAATGCGTCGTGCCGGTCCGCGTGTGTTCGATCTCAAGGATCCGCGCAACCACAACCGCGAAGTCTAAGCCACTGGCCCCGGGCAACCGGGATCCCAGCACAGCATTCAAACGGAGACTATGAAAATGTTTCTCAAATCTATTAGATGGGCGGCGGTGGTGGCTTTGCCAGTCGCAGCCACTCTCGGAGGGACCACTGCTTCGGCGCAGGGTCTTGCCGGCATCAACCAGTTCTGTATCGATAAATTCGGTTCCGGACAACAACCGCGCGTGCCTTTCGAGACACGCGTCATTAGTCCAGATGGAACTGCCACCCATCTGACGACTGCGGGTGGCACGTCGGTTTTTCCGGAAAACCCGGACTATCCGAACGGGGACAGCTTTACGCCGCACCCGTCCAACATGATCCCGACGGTGTACGAAAACCTCAAGAGCTGTCGCGGCAACTATATTCCCAACACGTTGCCGTCCACGCCGGAAAACCCCTACAATCTTCATGACGACCCGATCGTTACGGAGATCGACAAAACCTCGCCGACCGATGATCTTGACTGGATCATGGATCAGATCGAGGCAATGTCGGAACCCTACGGCGCCTGCCGTAGCTTCCGTGGCAACCGCCACTGCTACAAGTATCCGCGCCGTGTTGACCAGGATCAGCTTAGCAAGCTTGCGCGGCATGCCGTGGATATCATCGAGGGCAATGATCTTACCGGGCCCCTTAGCAACCGGGAATACGAAGGTTTCCCGCTGCTGCACTATCTCGGTGGGCTGAAGGAAAAAGCGGTTGATCCGGTGACCAAGTCGGTGACCGTCAACCAGATCTGGTACGATACCCATATCGAATCCGACACCGCCTATATCGATCCGGAAGTGGTGAACGACGAAGAGTGGACCATCAAGTACAACGTCAAGATCCTGAACCGTGGGCACGAAGACTTTGCGCCTTATGCGATGGTTTTTGATGATCCGAAGGAACTAAACCTTACGGATGTTGGCGGGCCCGACCTGACGCAAGGGGGCACGCGCGTTGCACGTATCCCGAACGTCGGTTTCGATCAGACTTTCTTCCCGATGCAGGAAGGCCTGATGTACACCCTCAACATGAAGATGCCCCCGGCACGCTTCTGGAACCTCAGCTATCACTGGGGCTGGCGGAATCACCCGCCGCGGGTTCAGGTCGTTGAAAACGTTCTGGTGCCGATTGCTGGCAACCGTCGTAACTTTGCCGAGATCGGTGTGTTTGGGAAAAACCCGCGTGAAAGCGAAGCCACCAAGTTGGCGGCGATCGAACAGATCGGCGACACGGCACCGGCCAAGCGGATGTGGGCCATGTTCCGCGAACTTGCGAACATGAACACCAACCGTGCTCACGGTCGTTACTTCCAGGGTCTGAACGGTTCGGTCATTCAGGCGCAGATGGCTCAGATTCGCGAAGCCTTCTACGACTGGGGCAATCGTAAACAGCTGCCCACCGGCTATGAGATGGGTGAAGGTTATGACATGACTGTTCTGTTCCTGAACAACACCATTTATGGTCAGCTCAAAGACCATGACGGTATTGCAGAAGTTCGCATGACTGACGGTGTCTGGGATAAACGTGGTGACGAAGTCAAAATTGAGCTTCTGAATGGCGACTACTTCCGTCATGCCTATGTTCTGGTTGACTTTGGCGGTCTGCGTGGCTGGGAAAATACCTTCCACAACACCCTGCCTGTCGGTGGTGCCGGTCCGCTCTTTACCTTCGGCCGGAACGCCTTCTGGATCCATGTTGCGGGTCAAGGGGCTATCCCGATCCCGAATGCGGTACGCCCGGAACAGCTTTCGCCGACACCCGTGGCGAACGCGTTGGCTGACGTGATCGGCTCGAAGAAGGGCAACCATCACTGGACAGACCCGCTCTATTCAGCGATGGGCGGTACGCCGGATGCGATGTCAGACTATGTTAACACCGACGGTGTTGGTAAACATTCTCTGACCGTTCAGTTCAGCTACGAGCCGTCCCGTCGTCTGCGGATGTATCAGTTCGATGCTCTGCACCACGACACGGCCGTGTGGTCGGTTCACTAAGCGACTATAAGAACAAGGGTATCGGCGGGGAAACTCGCCGGTGCCCGTCATTTTGAGACATTACTTTCTCGACGGAGACTTGAAATGAACCATATCAGAGCTGCTCTGAGTGCTGTTCCGGCCTTTGCCCTTGCCGCAGTTGTCGGATTTTCTGCGCCTGCCCTTGCCGGAAGCGAGCACTCAGGCCACGACTCGGGACACGGAACAAATTCCGTCCAGACCCATGACAATACCGCCGCCGCCATGCAAGGCCACGGAACCGATCACGGCACAGATGCCGAAGATCACCGTATGCCGCTTCATCTTGGTATGGATGCCGAAAATAGCAGCCAAGCCGCGAATGACAGCCAGAATGGTATGATCGACGGGTATCAGTACCAGCGTACCCTGAATGATTATCAAATGTCGGATGTCACCCTGCGCGATTCCCATGCTCGCAAAGTCAACTTTGCTGATCTGATGGCCTATGACGGGCCTGTGCTGCTGAATTTCGTCTTCACCAGTTGTGCCACGATCTGCCCGGTGATGACGGCGACCTTTGGCCAGACCCAGGATGATCTGGTGGCCATTGATCCGAATTATCTGATGGTATCGATTTCGATTGATCCTGAATATGACACCCCCCGCCGCTTGCGCGACTATGCCAAACTGCATGATGCGCGCGACAATTGGGTGCTCTTGACCGGTCAGTTTGACGATATCTTCACCGTCGTGCGCAACTTTGATGCCGTCTATAAAGGCGAGAACAAGATGTACCACCGCCCGTTGACCTTCCTGCGCAAATCCAAAGAGGCGCCCTGGCTTCGGCTTGAGGGGTTGCTGTCCTCTGAGGAACTGGCAGATGAATATGCCAACCTGCTTCGCCCCGAGGTGAACTGATGCCGGGACAGTCTTCGATTTACAAACTACTGCGCCGCACCGGCCTGGCGCTTGTGCTGGCCGTGACACCGGTTTTGGCCGGGGCAGGGCAGGCGGGCGATGCCGAACTGGGGCGTCGCTTGTACTGGGAAGGGATCGGTGCCGACGGCAAGCCGGTCACTGGCGTGACCCAGGGCGATGTCGAGATTTCCGGGGCACAGTTTTCTTGTGTGAACTGTCACCGCCCAAGCGGTTTTGGCACCTCTGAGGGGGGCAACTATGTGCCGCCGATCATGGGAAATATCCTGTTCGACAAAAAGCAATTGGATCGCAACCGTATCTTCAAGGATCTCTATCAAGAGGTGCAACCGCCAAACTTTTGGGCCCGCGTGCGCCAGCCGCGCATGCGCCCGGCCTATGACGAGGTGCTTTTGGCGCGTGCGTTGCGCGACGGTGTGGATGCGGGCGGTCACGAGTTTGACCCGATCATGCCCCGCTACGAGCTGTCCTCGGCCGATGTTGCCAATCTCGCCGCCTTCCTCAAGGATCTGTCGGGCGACCTTGACCCCGGCGTTGACGACAAGAACATTCACTTTGCCACGATCATCGGCCCGGATGCTGATCCTGCCGAGGCGAAGGCGATGCTGGACACGATGAAGGTTTTCTTTACCTACATGAACATCGACACCGAGGGCGACACCACGAAACCGACCTTTTCGCCGAACTATCGCTCGAACTTCGTGGACGCCTATCGCCTTTGGAACCTGCACGTCTGGCAGCTTGAGGGGGCCCCCGAAACATGGCGCGCCCAGCTTGAGGCGAAATATGCCGAACAGCCGGTCTTTGCGTCTTTGAGCGGTCTGGTCAAAGGCCCGTGGGATGAAATCGGCAAGTTCTGCGACGACAAGCGTTTGCCCTGCGTCCTGCCGAACGCCGAATTGCCCACACCGGGCGAGGGGCGCTATGGTTATTCGGTGTTTTTCAATCGCGGTATCGCGCTCGAGGCCGAGGCCCTGGCGATTCATTTCGGGGATGAGGCGCTTCCGCTTGGCCGCGTCGTCCAGATCCACGACGCGGGTCCGCAAGGCACACGTCCTGCGGCGGCCTTTCAAGAGACCCTGAACATGGTGCTTGAGGGAACCGAGGTTGAAACCGTCGAATACGCTGACGCCGCCGGGCTTAAGGCGGCTCTGGAACGTCACGCCGATGCCGACACACTTGTGATCTGGCCCGAGGATGCCGCCGAAGCGGTCAAGGTTCTGGTCGATGTCGACCCGAAGGCTGCGCTGATCACCTTGCCGTCGGTCAGCAAGGATTTCGCCAACGCGGCCTTCCCAAGCGACATGATTGCGCGCACCAAATTGATCTGGCCCTATGACAAACCGGGCTCGTATCATCCGCGAAAATATCGTATAAGGGGCTGGATGCACACCCGCAGGCTGGATGTCACCCATCCGCGTATCCAACTGCAAACTTACTATGCGCTGACACTGATGGAATTCGGCCTCATGCATGCAATTAGTGATTTTTATCGCGATTATGTGCTTGAAATCATTGAACATGAGGCAGAAAATGAGCTAAATCCCGGCACCCATCCCGAACTGGGTCTTGGACCGGGGCAACGCTTCGCCTCTAAAGGAGCGTTCATCGCAGAGCTGGCACCGGAAGAGCGGGTTGGCTTCCGCGTCGTCAGTGATTGGATCGTACCCTAGGGTTTTGAGTAATGGGCTCTAACGGTACGCAGTGGGCGGTGGGGAAACCCGCCGCCCATGTTTTTTGCCTCGATGATTTTGGTGATTTAGCCGATCAGAAACCAAAGACCTGCGGCGCCGGCAAGATAGGCCCCAAAGGGAATTTCTTCGGTCGATCCGGGGCGCTCGCCTTTGCGCCAGCCAACCAGGATCGCAACAAGCATAGCGGCCATCGCGGCGATCAAAGCCACCACCGGAAGGGCGGTTACGCCCAGGGCGGCGCCTATTCCCCCCATCAGTTTGACATCGCCCAATCCCAACCCCTCGCGCCCGCGAAGCTTTTGATAAACAACACGAATAAGAAGAAACGCACCGGCCCCGGCGGCGGCGCCGATAAGCCCGTCAAGGGGGGCACGAAACGGGTTCTCCCAGGCCAGCCCCAAACCGGTGACAAACAAAAGCCCGGTCAGCGCGTTGGGCAGGCGAAAGGCGGCCAGATCACACATCACCAGGCCAAGCAGAAGCCAGAGAAAAAGTGCCCCAAGCACCATATGCAGCGGCGATTGCGCCCCCCAGATTGCCGCTATCGCCAGAGATGCCCCTGAAATCTCGGCGTAAAACAGGCGCTTGGGGATTGCCGTTTCGCAGGTCCGGCATTTGCCGCCCAATATGAGCCAGGACAGGATCGGCATTTTGTCGCGCCAGGAAATCCTTGTTCCGCATCCGCGGCACCGCGATGGTTCGCTTACCACGCTGTCCCCCCGTGGAAGACGGTCCGCCCAGGCGGCCATGAATGATCCGACCGCCGCGCCGCTCAGGATCAGGAAAAAGGCAAGGGGGGCTGTGGCTGGCATGGGCAATCCGATGCTTGAAAAGGGGCGGCGGGTGCAAGGCTTTGATTGTGCAAGGCGCGTCGTTGGTTTATGATTTGTTTTGTATCCTATATTTTTTACGGACCGATTTTACCATGAAAATCAATACGTCACACCCGATGACCAAACCTGCCAAACCCGATGGCGAGGCCGGGTTTTCGTTGCTGGAACTGATGGTCGTGGTGGTCATCATGTCGATTCTCGCGCTCGTGGTGATGCCGCGCATCATTGACCGGCCCGATCAGGCGCGCGTGGCGCGGGTGCAATCGGATCTTGCGGTGCTGAGCGGGGCGGTCAAGCTCTACAAGCTCGACAATTTCCGCTATCCCAGCACCGAACAAGGCCTGCTTGCCCTGAGAGAGGCGCCGACAATCGCGCCTGTGCCGCAGAATTACGCGTCAAACGGCTATATCGATCGCCTGCCGCAGGATCCCTGGGGCAATCCCTATCAATATCTGCAGCCAGGCATTCACGGCGAATTTGATATTTTCACCCTTGGCGCGGATGGCGTCTCGGGCGGGGATGGCGTTGATGCGGATATCGGCTCATGGAGCGAATAGGACCAGCATCCGAGCGTGGTTTTACCCTTCTGGAGATGGTGATTGTTGTGGCGGTGATCGCCGTTTTGTCAATCACGGCGACGTTTTCCGTGACGCAGCGCAACAGCGGTGACAGCGATGTCTTGCGCTTTGGCGCGGCCTATGACCGGCTGCGCGACGCGGCGATTCTGGGCCATTCCGCACGCGGTGTCGCGCTCTTGCCTGACGGCTGGCAAGTGCTTTTGCCGGCACCTCCGGGCGCCGAGGCCGAGGGCTGGCAACCCAATGGCAGGGCTCAGAAATTTCGCGGCGAGGTGCGGTTTAAAGGAGCGAGGGGGCCGATTTTCCCCGAGGATCTGGCGCGCGAACCCATACCCGATCTGGTGTTCCTTCCCGATGGTCAGGTGACCCGCTTTGAGGTCAGCTTTATCGGCAATGGCACGCTCATCAGCTGTGCGTCGGGCGGGCTTTCGGGCCTGATTTGCGAGGGGATATGACGCGCCTTACCCCCGGTATCAAACCTCATGATGGCACCCGCGGCGTGACCCTTCTGGAACTGGTGATCGCTGTTTTCGTGCTCTCCATCGGCACCATCGCCGCCCTGCGCAGCGCCGATCAGGCCGGCCGCGTTCTGGGCGGCGAGGCGGCTCGTGTCATGGCCATGCAGGTGGCCCTGAACCGGGCTGAAGAGCTTCGGCTTTTGGGGGCGGTCGGCGCGCGCAGCCTGAGCAACCGGGTCGTTTACGGGCCCTATAACTGGCAGGTCGCGGTCAGTGAAGAGGCCACGCGCGCCGGGTTTACCGAGGCCACGATCACCGCGCGCAGCCCGGATCAGCCGGGCGGCCGCGTCGTGGTGATCGCGCCGACCGAGGTGGTGGCCGAGGTGGTGAAATGAGCGCGCCAAACCCACCGCGCAGGGCGCAGGACCGGGGGCTGACCCTGCTTGAACTCGTCGCGGTGCTGTCGATTTTTGCGATGGTCGCGGTCATGGGGCTTCAGGCGCTTGGCGGCATGATGCGCGCGCGCGATCGTATCACCGACGCCGATGAAAAGGCGGCGGCCCTGTCGCGCGGGCTTGTCCTGTTGCGCAATGATCTGAAATCCGTCGCTGCACTCGCGTTCTGGCCCCCCGAAAGCATCGAGGCCGAGCCCGCTTTTCTGGATCAGAGCGCGGATGAGGGCCGCCTTGCCTTTTCGACCTCCGGCCAGCCGGTCTTGCCCGATGATCAGGCGGCGGGGCAGTCACGGGTGATCTGGCGCTATGATCGCGAGGATGAACGTCTTATCCGTCAGGTCTGGCCGGTTTTGCGGCCTGCCTCCGAGGCCGCACTTGCGCCGGAAACGGTGATCTTTGACAATATCGCAAGCTTTCGCGTCAGCGCCTACGCCGGCCCCGAAGAAGGCTGGGTTGCGGGCTGGGGCGTGCCCGGACCATTGCCCCGCCCGAATTTGCCCGATGCGGTCGACATTCAGTTTGACTCGGATGTTTACGGGCCTTTGCGGGTCATGGTGCGCTTTTGATGACACAGGATCGCGGCATAGCCTTGTTGAATGCGCTGATCATGGTGGCGGCGATTTCTGCTGTGGCGGCCGGGCTTATGCTGCGCGCCGAAACAAGCCGGAGCCGGGTCGAGCACGTGCAGATCAGCGAGCAGGCGATGCTGCATCTGGATGCGGCGGAAATGCTGATTGATCCGGTGTTGCGGGCCGATTGGGAGCGCGACCAGAACCTTGATCACCTGCTGGAAGGCTGGGCGCTCGAGAGGTTCGGCGCCGATATTGATCGCGCGGTTCTGGCGGGAACAATCACTGACCTTCAGGGGCTTTTCAACGTCAACGCTCTGAGCAATCCAAGCGATCTTGCGGCGGTGCAGGCGTTCGAGAGATTGTTGCGCGGGCTTGGTCTTCCGGTGGCCCTGGCGCGCGAAGTGGCCGGTTTCGTGCAGGTGCGCGGCCCGGTTCTGGTTGAGGAATACGCCGCGCGCGCCATCCCGCTGCGCCCGCCGGGCGGGCCGATTTCCGCGATCGAGGAATTGCGCCTTGTGCGTGGCATGACGGCCGAGCATTACGCCCGCCTTCTGCCCTTCGTCGCGGCCCTGCCTGCGGGCGTCTCCCTAAACGTAAATACCACCCCTGCCGCTGTGCTTGGCGCGGTTTTGCCCACGGCCAACCCGGCCGGGATCGAGCGCCTGATTGCGGATCGCGGCCGCTTGCCCTTCGCCAATGCAGCAGACTTCAGAGAGCGCGCCGAGACCTTGCTGCACCCGCGCGTAATCGAGCAATCCCAGGCCCCCAAGGGCGGGTTTGGCGTCACAAGCCGCTGGTTTCAGGTACGGTTTGACCTCGCGCTCGATGGGCGTATGCTAAGCCGCATCGTGACTGTAGAACGATCCTCGCTGACGGGTGCAGTAGAAATCAAAAATCGCCGGGCGGATCCGCTATGACCCTTGTTTTAAATCGTAAAAAGAGCAGCAAGGCGGCGCCGGTGCAAACCCATGATCTTGCATCTGGCGGGGCGTTGCCGACACATCCGTTCGTGGCGCTGGTGCCGGGGACGGCGGCGCCGCTGGTGGGGCTTGATCTGCCCGAGGCCCTCAAGGGACAAGCGCGCGACCGGGTGGCGGCGCGGCAATTGCGCGATGCCTACGGCGGCTTGGATGCGGGGCTTGATCTTCGCCCGGCGCGCCTTGCAGGCACGCGTGATGGCTGGAGCCGGGTGCTGGTTACCGATATCGCAGAGCGTCAGGATTGGGCCCGCGCCGTGGCCCCGGCGGGGGCGCTGTGTCGTGCGGTTCTGCCCGACTACCTTGCCTTGCCCGCCGCGCCCGATCTTTGGGTGATCGAGGCGCGCGGCGGGCAAATTCGCGCGCGTCTCGGGCCCGAGGATGGCTTTTCCGGCGAGGCCGATCTTGCGCTTGCCCTGCTTGAAAAGGCGGCGGCGCTATCGCCGCCGCGCGCGGTGCTTCGGCTTGGCGCGGTTTTGCCCGGGATTGACGCCTATCTTGACGCGCAGAACCTTGCCGTCTGTGGTGCGGCGTCAGAGCTGGCGAGCCATGGCGTGGCCGATCCGCAGATCTTTGGATATGGCGAGTTTGCGCTTGATCTGGCGCGCGATCCAGGCGCCGAGCGCGCCGAAATGCGCCGCCGCTTGCGCCAGTTGCGCCTTCCGGTGGGATTGGCGGTTCTGGGGCTGGTGGGCTGGGTCGCGGCCACGGTGATGGAGACCCGCGATTTGCGCGATCAATCGCTGGCCTATCGCCAGAACGCCGAGCGCATCCTGCGCGACGTGATGATCCCGACGGGGCCTATTTTGGACATTCGAACTCAGGTGACACAGCGCCTTGAACGCGCCCGAACCGCGAGCAGAGAGGGCGACGCCGAGGCGCGCCCGCTGGATGTGTTGCGCCGCGCAGGGGCGGTTCTGGCCGATCATGATGGCACCATCACGCGGGTCAGCTATCAACCCGGAGCGGGTCTGGTGATTGATCTTCAACTGGCGGATTTCGCGGCGCTCGATTCGCTTGTCAGTGCCTTGCGCACAACGGGGGTGGAGCCGCGCGTCGCACAATCGGTGACCCGCGAGGGGGCGGGCATCGAGGCGGTGCTGGCGATGGCGGTCACACAGAACGGGGCCCGACGATGACGGGGATGATGGACGCGATCATCGGGGCCTTGCTTGGCCTGAGTGGGCGTGAACGGCTACTGGTTGCGGTGCTGGCGCTGGTGGCGCTGCCCTTGGGGGTGGTTTACGGAGTGGCCTTGCCGCTTGCGGATGCGCGCCAGGAGGCACAGCGCGCCGTGGCCGAGGCCCGCGCGACAGAGCTTTGGGTGGCGGATCAATCGCTGCTTTATGCCTCGGAAACCACGGCGCTGCGCAATGCGGGCGAGGGGGCAAACGGCGGCCCGCCCATCGGCATCAGCGGGATCGAGGCCAGCCTTGTCGAGGCCGGGTTGCGCGCGCAGGCCAGCGAACTGGCCAATGCCGCCGATGGTGGCATCACCATGCGGTTTGACGCGGTGCGCTTTACCAAGCTTGCCGAATGGCTGACCCTGCAAGAGGCAAACTGGGGCTATACGCTTGTCGGGTTTACCTTTGAGAGGGGCGAGCGCGAAGACGTGGTCGCCGCCGATCTGCGTCTGGTGATTGCGCAATGACCCGTTTTCTTCTGATTGTTGTCGGGGTTCTGTGCGGCCTTGGTCTTGTGCTGCTGAGCGAGGGGCGGGTCGGGCATTTGCGCGCCTTTGCACCGCAAATGGTGCCGGGGTGGGCTGCGCCGATCGACTCTGATGCAACCCTTTGGACGGGCCGCGCGCGCGGGGTGCGCCCGATGGGTCTTCCGGTCGAGGCCAATGTGAACTGGCGGTTTGCCCGCTTCGGGGCGCCCGGCGCAGTCTGGACCCTGACAGCGGTGGCAGAGGGCCTTACCGGGGGGGGCGAGCTTGGCCTGCCTCTGGCGCGGGACCGGGCCGAGCTTCGCGATGGGCGCGCCGAGATACTGCTTGGGGATTGGCCGGGTCTTGTCCGGGGCGTGGCCCTGGGCGGTTTGTTGAACGTCAGCGGTCTGCGCGCCGAGCTTGCATTGCCCGCTCGGACCCTGCGGGCGTTCAGTGCTGATATCCGCTGGACCGGGGCGCGGATCCAGGGCCAGGACATCGGCACCGGCGAAATGACGGTTCTGTCGGATCAGGGTGGCGGCTGGCGCGCGCCCTTTAGCCTTGAGGGTGACGTGATCACCGCCAGCGGCACGCTTGAGGGGCGCTTTGGTGCGCCGGTCGCGGTGCTTGACATGCGGATCGAGGATGTAGGCGAGATGCCCGCCGACTGGCGCGAGGCGCTTGATCGGGTGGCGCGCAAGGACGGTACATCCTGGATTGTGCGCCGTGATCTGGATCTGTCGCTGGACTGGCCGCTTTTGTGACCTATGCCGCGCGCGTTAGCCGCGCGCGCCAAGCTGTTTGAGTTCGACCTTGATATCCCGGCGCCGCGAGGCCATGGCCCCAAGCGGATCAAGGTCGCCGTCAAGCGCCATCATTTCCTTTAAGGCGGCATCTGCCGCGCGCAGCTTGGCCACGGTTTTCGGCCCGGCCGTACCGGCGTTGATCTCGGCGAGCGCACTTTCGTGATTCGCGGCACCGCTGACCGCGAGGGCCGCAGCGCGATCACTGCCTTTGCGGGTACTGGCGAGGGTGTCGGCGACCTGGGCCGCCTCGTCATAACGCCCTGCGCGTAACAGGGCATGCGCATATTCAAGCCGCAAACGCGGCTCGAGCGGGCCGGATTGCGGGATGAGCAAGGCATAGCTGTTGATTGCGGTGTCGTAATTGCCCGCCTCAAGCGCCTTGCGCGCCGTGCTGTACTTGCGCTGAAAATTGTTGCCCTCGCTGATTGCGCTCGGCTCGCAGGCCGCAAGGGCCATCAAAACCGGCATCAAAATCAATGGGCTGTTGTTGAAATGAAAGCGCATGCGCCCTCCTGATAACCTTAATGAGCCTTACCTATCACGACCCAAGAGAGGCGGGCCAAGGAAAAACCGGGGTATGAGTGAGAAATCTCAAAGGTGAGTCATAAGTGTGCCAGATGCCGTTTAACAATAGAAACGTCATATGAAATCGGATAGTATGCCCGCGTAATAGCAAAAAAAACCGTCGATAAACGGCGGTTGGATTCCTGAGGCAATACAAACAGACGGGCGGTATCAATTGATGATGTTCGTAATTTATAGCGATGCAGTTTTTTAAGGTTCTGGCCCTAGGGGCTTTTATCTGGCTCGCGCAGGTGTTTCCTGCAACGGCTCAGGTGTCATTGGATTTGCGCAATGCAAGTCTGCGTGATTTCGTGCAGATCGTGGCGCAATCCACGGGGCGCAATTTTATCCTTGATGACCGGGTGCAGGGCAGTGTGACCGTGGTCGCGCCAAACGAGGTGTCACCCTCTGCCATCTACGAGATTTTCCTTAATGTTCTGGAGCTTAACCGCCTGACCATTGTCGAAGGCGAAGAAACTGACCGGATCGTACCGATTGATGTGGCGCGCGAACTCGCCCCCGGACAGGAGCGCGGTGGGCTTGGCGGGGATTATGAAACCCGCGTCATCGTCGTGCGCAACAGCCCGGTCGCCGATATTGCCGAGGTGGTGCGCCCGCTTTTGCCTGCCGAGGCGGTGCTGTCGACGGTGCCGGATGCGGGGCTTATGATCCTGTCGGACCGGCGCGAGAATTTTCAGCGGATCGTCAAGCTTGTCGACCGCCTTGACACCCCAAGCCGCAATTCGATTGAAACCATCCCGCTGCGCAATGGCAATGCGTCAGACATGCTTGGGGTGATCAACACCCTTGCGATTACACCGGCCGGATCAAGCCTGTCGGCCGATAGCCGTTCGAATGCGCTTATCGTGTCGGGCACGCCTGAATTCCGTGATCGGGTGCGCAATATTGTTAATCAGCTTGATAAACCACAGCGCAGCATCGCAACCGAGGTGGTGCGTCTGAACTATGCCGATGCGAGTGACCTTGCCGATGTGGTCCGTCAGAGCTTTGGCGCTCAGGCGACCTCGGCGGAAGGGGGCGTCACGGGCAATTCTGCGATCACCATCGTGGCCGAGCCACAGCAAAACGCGCTTATCATCACCGCGCCCTCGGATCGGGTAAAGGCGATTGTGACTGCCGTGCGTGGCCTTGATCAGCGTCCCGATCAGGTCCTTATCGAAGCGGTGATTTTTGAGCTTTCAGTAGACAGCTTTTCCGACCTGTCGTTCCAGTTCGGCGGCGTGATCCAGCAGGCGACGGTCGGCGGGGTGGAATTTGCTCTTCAGGGTCGCCCGACACTGACCAATCTTGTGGGCACCGTTCTTGCGGGCAACAATCCGACCGGCGGCGGCACCGGCGGCACGATTGCCGCCTTTGACAAAAGTGGCATTGGCGGCTTTCTTGCGGCTCTTGCCAGTAAAAGCTCGACCAAGCTATTGTCGACGCCCTCGATCCTGACCCTGAACAATCGCGAGGCCGAAATCGTCGTTGCGCAGAATGTGCCCTTCGTCACAGGCAGCTTTTCCACCGTTGGCGATAGTGCAGTGCCGAACCAGCCGTTTCAGACCATCCAGCGCCAGGATGTCGGCCTGACCCTCAAGGTTACGCCACAGATCACCCGCGACAAAACCGTGCGTCTGGAGATCAGTCAAGAGGTGTCGAACCTGACCAACTCTGCCTCGGCGGCGGGCGGCGAGATCACCTCGAAACGGCAATTGTCGACCAACGTTCTTGTGCGCGACGGGCATGTGATCATGCTTGGCGGGCTGATGGAAGACGGCAACGGGTCGGTCAATCAGCGTGTGCCGGGGCTCAGTGAACTGCCGCTTTTGGGGCGCTTGTTCAAGGGCCGCAGCACCTCGCAGAACCAGCGGATTTTGCTGGTGATGATGCGCCCCCGCATCCTGAGCACCGATGCCGAGGCGCGCGAGCTTACCCGTCGTCTTGCCCGCGAGGCCAAGCGCATAAGCGCCGCGATTGCGCCGCCCGATGATGGCACCTATCCGCAGGTGCCGGATTCGACCTTTCCGTTCGACGGGGCCAATCTGAACCAACCATTCGATGCCGGCTTTATCGACAAGGGTGCGCAGAACCGGCGCTTTCCGCCGCTGCCGTCGCGGCTGCAATTCGTGGACAGATAACCATGGCCCCACCGCTTTTGCCCTTCACGCTTGCCCGCGATCAGCAGGTTCTGGTCGAGGGCGGCAGGTTGCTGGCAGGGCCGCAGGCAAGTGCGCTTGGCCTGCGCGAGGCGCGTCGTCGGGCTGGCGTGCCGCTGTCGGTCGAACACCTTGGTATCGACGCCTTCGAGGCGCAACTGGCGGCGCTTTACCAGGGCGGCTCTGGCGGTGACGAGGCCGATGGCGAGTTCAGCTTTGACCTTGAAGAGGGAGCAAATGGCCGTGGCCCGCGCGACCTTTTGGAGGACGGCGAAGAGGCCCCGGTGATCCAGCTCGTGAACCAGCTTTTGCGCCGCGCCGTGCGCGCCGGAGCATCGGACCTTCATGTCGAACCCAATGAGGGCGGCTTGCGCGCGCGCATGCGTGTCGACGGCATGCTGCAATCGGTTCTGGACCGTCAGGATGTGCCGGTGCGCCGCGTGGTGTCGCGCCTCAAGGTCATGGCAGGCCTTGATATTTCCGAAACCCGCCTGCCGCAGGATGGCCATATCGCCCTGCGCCTTGGCGGGCGCGCGATTGATGTGCGGGTCTCGACCCTGCCGGGCAATTACGGTGAGCGGGTGGTGATGCGGGTGCTTGATCGTTCGGCCGGCCTCATGCCGCTGGAACAGCTTGGGTTGCGCCCCGATCAGGTGGCGGTGCTCGAACGCATGGCGGGGCGGCCCAACGGGATTATCCTTGCCACCGGGCCGACCGGCTCGGGCAAGACGACGACGCTTTATTCATTGCTGCAACTGGCCAATGACGAAATCCGCAACATTCTGACCGCCGAAGACCCGATTGAATACGACCTTCCCGGCATTTCGCAAAGCCAGGTCAATGCCGAGATCGGCATGACCTTTGCCGCCGGTCTGCGCGCCGCCCTGCGCCAGGACCCCGATATCATCCTTGTCGGCGAGATCCGCGATCAGGAAACCGCAAGCGTGGCGGCGCAGGCGTCTTTGACCGGGCACCTCGTGTTTTCCTCGCTGCACGCCAACGGCTCTGTCGGGGCGGTGGTGCGGCTGCGCGATCTGGGGCTTGATGATTTTCTCATCGCCTCGACCCTGCGCGGCGTGATCGCGCAACGCCTGTTGCGCCGGCTTTGCAAAACCTGCCGGAGGGCGGCCGCGCCGACGCCCGACGAGGCCCGGCATTTCCGCGCCGTCAAGCTTGCGGTGCCGGATCAGATCTATCACCCGGTGGGCTGTGAGAGTTGCAACAACACCGGCTATGCAGGCCGGGTCGGGGTGTTTGAAATCCTTGAGGTCAGCGAGACCCTGCGCGCCACCATCGACAAGGGCGGCTCCGAGCTTGAGATGAAAGACGTGGCGCTTGAGCCCGATCAAACCCTCTTTGGCCAATCCCTGCATCAGGTCGCCGCCGGTAAAACCAGCCTCGCCGAGGCGCTGCGCGTGGTGGGCGACGCGCTGTGAGGGCGTTTAGCTACACCGCCTTCAACGGTGAAGGACAGCGCAAGAAAGGCACGCTTGTTGCCGAAAGCGAGGCACAGGCCGCCGATATCCTGCGCGGTCAGGGGCTTTTCGCCGAAAACATAAATGCCAAGCGGCAGGGCGGCGGACTGACCCGATCGCGCGGTCGGCGCACCAGGTTGAACGCTGATATGCGCGCGGTTTTTACCCGCCAGATGGCGGTTCTCCTGTCTTCTGATCTTTCGGCCGAGGTGGCGCTTGAAACGGTGCGCAGCTCGGGCACCTCGCCCGCCATTGAAGGCGCCGCCGCCGAGGCCAAGGCGGCGCTTCTGGATGGCCAGCCGCTGTCGGTTGCGCTTGAAATGACCAATGCCGGGTTTCCGCGCTTTTACGTGGCCGCCGTGCGCGCGGGCGAGGTCTCTGGCGATGTGGCGGCGGTGTTCGAGGGGCTTGCCGATTACCTTGAAAGCGTCGGAACCGACCGCGCACAGCTTGCTACAGCATTGATTTACCCTGCTTTTGTCGCCGCTGTCTCGCTTTTGGTTTGTGGTATCCTGATGGTGAATGTCGCCCCAGAGATTGCCGCGATGTTTGAGGTGTCGGGCCGCGAATTGCCCCCACTGACCCAGGTTGTGATGGGGATCAGCGATTGGATTCAGGCCTATTGGATCGGTCTCGCGATTGGCTTTGTCGCCGCGATCTTTGGGATAATAGCCGCCCTGCGGGTGCCGCGCATTCGCGATGCCTGGCATGAATTCGCACTGAAACTGCCGGTGATCGGGCGCTTGCTGCGCCTGTCGGCGGCGGCCCAGTATCTGCGCACGCTGGCGCTTGTGATTGCCAGCCGCCAGACGGTCGTGGATGCGGTCACCTCGGCCAGCGACGTGCTTGTCATCAGCCGTTTTCGCAACGAAGCCCTTGATCTGGCCGAGGCTGTGCGTTCCGGCGAAAGCCTGAGTCAGGGGCTTACCCGCATGACGCTCATTCCGCCGGTCTGTCGGCAATTGATCGACGCCGGCGAAAAATCGGCCCGCCTCGGGCGGATGACCGAACGCTCGGCTGTTCTGGTCGAAACATGGCTGACAAATGAACGCAAGCGCGTCTCGGCCCTGATGGACCCGTTGTTGATGATGGTGGTGGGCGGCATGGTTCTTGTGATCGTTCTGGCGATCCTGTTGCCGATTTTCGATCTGCAAGCCTCGGTCGGTTAACCCACGCTATAGGGCAGCACGCCGCGCTCGTCGGGGGTAACCTGCAAGCGCCGCTCGAGCGGCGGAACCGAACGTTGATGGCATTCGGCGCGCTCGCAAATCCGACAGGAAATGCCAATCGGCTCGAACGCGCGGGCGTTGCTCACGTCGAGGTCATCGGCATAGACCAGATCACCGGCATGCTTCACCTCGCACCCGAGGGCTATGGCAAAGCGGCGCACCGGCGCGCCAAAACTGCCGCCCGGTTTGCTCACGTCCCGCGCAAGGCTAATGTAGCGCACGCCGTCGGGGGTTTCGGCAAGCTGACGCAGAAACCGCCCCGGCGTCTCGAAGGCGCGATGCACATTCCAGAGCGGACAGGCCCCGCCAAAGCGCGCAAACTGAAGCCGCGTTGCCGAATGGCGCTTGGTGATCGTGCCGGCCTGATCGACGCGCACGAAAAAGAACGGAATCCCCTTGGCGGCGGGCCTTTGCAGGGTCGAAAGCCGATGGCACACCTGCTCGATCGAGGCGCCAAAGCGGTTGGCGAGCAATTCAAGATCGTGCCGCGTTTCCTGCGCTGCCTCGAGGAATTTACCATAGGGCATCATTGCCGCCCCGGCAAAGTAATTGGCAAGGCCGATCTTGGCGATGGCGCGGGCCGCGTCTGACTGAAAACGGGCGAAATCAAGCGTCGCCTCCAACAGAGCGTCTTGCGTCAACAGCGCCAGCTGCAACAAGAGCTGAAACCGCCGCGTTTCGGGCGCGGCGCGCGACGACAGATACAAAACCCCCGCCGCCCGGTCATAATGGCGCAGCTTGCCGACATCATCCTGCGCCAGGGTGATTCCCATCGCCGCCATCCGCTCGACCGCAAGATCATGGGCCGACAGATTGGCGTCACTGCCGGTGGCAAACCGCTCGGCGGCATGGTCGACCGCATCGATGTAGTTGTCGCAATAATGAAAGAAATCGCGCACCTCGTCCCAGGGGCTGGATTGGCTGCGCGCATCCTCGCGCCCGAGGGCCTCATCCAGCGAGGCCAGCCGTTCGTGGGTCTGGCGATAGGCGCTGTGCAATTCCAGAAAGGCCCGCGCCAGAGCCGGCGCATTCGACGCGGTCAGCCGCAGATCCGCCAGCGGCGGCGGGTCATCGCCAAACACCGGATCGGCAAGCGCCTCGCGCATGTCGCTGACCATGCGCTCGGCATCGCCGGTCGATAACTCCGTGACATCAAAGCCGAATTCCTGCGCCAAGGCCAGAACCACTGTGGTGCTGACCGGGCGATTGTTGTTCTCCATCTGGTTGAGATAGGGCAGGGATATGCCTAGTTTTGCGGCAAAATCCTTTTGTGTCAGCCCCAGCCTCTGGCGCGTTTCGCGCAGTTTGGCGCCAGCATAGAGTTTCTGTGTGGCCATGATCGCCTCATCCTTGGCTTTGCAGATTAGCTGTGGTCCAGATTAGATTTGCAAATCATCCACGGCAAGCCCGCAATTCCAACTTTCATCTTTCCATAAATACTCATTCTCCGCCCACGGCGACTCCCAAACCTGACGGTTTTCACCCGAACAGCTTCGGTTTTACGCATGGTGCGGCGGCGATTGCCGGGTAAGCTGATGGTACCTTGGTGCCGCCTTTGGCGGAGAATTGGGAAGCCGGTGCAACGCCGGCGCTGCCCCCGCAACGGTAAGGGAGGGCGTTTCGACAATAGACCACTGGGCCCAGACGGGTCTGGGAAGGTGTCAAAACGCAGGGTCACATCATCTGGCTCACCCCCCAAGTCCGGAAACCAGCCTTGGTGCAACGTCAAACCGCGGGGGGCGGTGTGGGCGGGTGCCGATACGCCCTGTCCCGGTTCAATCCCCGCCCCATCCGGCCCGGGGTGTGGCCGGGGAGTAGTCTTACGATGTCCCTTGACCGGATTCTCGATGGGTTGGAGCAAAGCAATTCGACGGGCGCGCAGGCGTCTCATCATGCACGACGTGGTTTTTTGGAATGGGCGGTGTCTGTCGCGGGCCCGGTGACACCCAAAGTGGCGCGCGCAGCGCTTGCCGCCCCTGCGGTCCTCGCGGCCGAAAGCGCGGCGGCCCGGGCCTTTGTTGGCTATCTGGAACAGGCCAGCCGCACCGCGCACATGCAAAAGCCGCGCCGTGGCCGGGCGCGCGTGCTGCATTGAAAAGGTCTTTGAATACAAAAAAACGACGACGCCAGGGAGGAGGAGAGGCGCCGCCGTTCTTTGTGCGTCCGACCCAGGGAGGAGGAGAGGGCCGTTAGCAATCGGTGGGGGCAATTTGCCCCAATTTTCCGGTCTCAGGCCTCAGGGAGGAGGAAAGAAGCCTTTGACCGTTTCAGATGCCCCAGGGAGGAGGAGAGGAACATCCGATCTCGTTGTTACGGGCGGGTGCCGTAAACTGATTCATGTGCGACCCGGCGAATCTCGCTGCGGTGCAGGCCGAGGTCAGCAAGATCGTGGCTGCTCAGTTCTGACAATTCGCGGATCGTGCTACGGTAGGCGCGATAGTTGGTGATGCGCTGCATTGCGGCATAAACGGCGACACTCAGGTCTTCGCTCAGGTGGTGCGCAGCGGCGCGGCGGGTGTCGGTTGCAAATGCCATATTCGGCTCCTTGCGTATTGGGTTGTATTCGTGTTCGACGATGTTCTTTTCGTCTTTGTTGAACCCAAGATACGCTTTTGCTGCAAGTGCACAATACCTGAGTTTGGCAATGCTGCTATGCAGCAAGTGCATAAGGGAAATTGACCTAACGTTAAGCAGTACTTACATTTTTTAGGCACTTGGTTAACGCCCCTTGCCCTTGGAGTGGAAACTGCCACCTATTGAGGCGTCGTTGCAAAAGGAATGATCATGTCGATAACACGCGCGGATATCGAAACCCGGCTCGCACTGCTTGAGTTGCCGGATGGCGGCACCCTGATGTCGCGCGACATGGTGCGCGCACTCACCATCACCGGCAGTGAGGTGCGATTCGTGATCGAGGCGCCAAGCCCCGAGATGGCGCGGATGATGGAACCCCTGCGCGCCGCCGCAGAGCGCGCTGCACTGACCCTGCCGGGGGTAAGCCATGCCAGCGTGGCGCTGACCGCCCATGCGGCCCCGGCCGCGCCGAGCCTCAAGGTCGGTGGCCATCCCAAGGGCGGCAACAGCTCGATCAGGCCGGAGGGGGTTGCATCCATCCTGGCCGTGGCCTCGGGCAAGGGCGGGGTTGGCAAATCCACTGTCGCCTCGAATCTTGCCGTGGCGCTTGCGCGCAAGGGGCGGCGCGTTGGCCTGTTGGATGCAGATATCCACGGCCCAAGCCAGCCGCGCATGATGGGGGTGAGTGCCCGCCCGGTCAGCGTCGATGGCCAGAGTATGGAACCGCTGGTTGCGCATGGGGTAAGCATGATGTCGATCGGGTTGATGCTTGATCCGGCCTCGGCGGTCGTCTGGCGCGGCCCGATGCTTATGGGGGCGCTGCAACAGATGATGACACAGGTGACATGGGGCACGCTTGACGTGCTGATCGTTGATCTGCCACCGGGGACGGGCGATGTGCAACTGACCCTTTGCCAGCGGGCGCGCCCGGACGGGGCCATCGTCGTGTCCACGCCGCAGGATGTGGCGCTTTTGGATGCGCGCAAGGCGCTGGATATGTTCCGGACGCTTGAAACGCCGGTCCTTGGGCTGATCGAGAATATGTCGGTCTTTCATTGCCCGGACTGTGGCCACGAGGCGCATATCTTTGGCCATGGCGGAGTACGTGACGAGGCGGAGCGGCTTGGCCTGCCGCTTTTGGCGGCGCTGCCGATTGACCTTGAGACCCGGCTTGCGGGCGATGCCGGTGTGCCGGTGGCCGGTGGCGGTGGTGTGATGGCAAAGGCCTATGGCGCTTTGGCGCAGCGCCTTATCGGCGAGGGTGTCGCGTGAGGTTGGGGGAATTTGGGGGCGCTGCCCCCGCTGCCCGTTGGGCGGCTCCCCCGGGATATTTAAGGCAAGAAGAAACAGGCAGGTTTAGCTGTCGGATTTGACCGAGACCAGCCCCAGCTTGCGCGCGGCAGCCAGTGACAAGATACCAGAATCGAGCCCCTCTGGCGCCTGAAAGCGGCGAATGGCGGCGCGGGTCCGGGCATCCATTTCGCCATTTGCCGGGCCGCGGTAAAGGCTGCGCGCAGCAAGGGCGCGCTGGACGGAGGCGACGAAATCGGGGGTTTGGTCGGCGGCGCAGGGGGTTTCAAACCATGTGATGCGGCGCTCTTTCACGATCGCCTGACGGGTTTCTGTTTTGTAGAGCGCGGGCTGGAGGATCTGGCCATCTCTGGTGATCTCTGCCGGTTGCAGCATGATCTGTTCGGTTACGGTTTCGATCACCGCCGGGGTTACATGTTTGCCCCAGCAGGTGCCGGGCGCAGCACCGGTAGGCGCCGTTTCGATGCGGGTCACCAGATCAGGCTCGCTCGCGCCTGTGGAGGGCAGGGCGGTTTGGCAGGCCGTAAGGCCAAGCATCATCAGGGGCAGCAGGGCGAAGGGGGGGCGGTTCATCGGCTCGGGCCTCTTGAGGCAGCAGTCTGGCGCTGTTTTGCCAATAGGTTAGCCGGTTTTTGCCGCCTGTGAAAGTGTGCTGTCAGGCAGGATCGGGCAGCATCAGGCGATCCAGCAGGGCCGAGATATCCTCAACCTCTTCCGCGACCAGATGCACCACGCCGGATTGCCGTTCAATCCGCCCGGTCACGCGCAATAGCCGCCCGGCAATCACCGCGCGGCGGAAGCGTTCGTAGATTTTGCGCCAGACGACCACATTCACCACCCCGGTTTCATCCTCAAGCGTAAGGAAAATTACCCCCTTGGCCGTGCCGGGCCGTTGGCGCACAAGCACAAGCCCGGCCACAGTCACCCGCGCCCCGGTCGGTGGCTCGGTCAGGCGCGCGGCAACAAGTGCCGAGGGCGGGCGCGGCCATGCCGGGCGTGTGGCAGGGGCGGATGTGCGAACTGACATGAAACAAATATAGAACATGAATGGTTTGTAGCAACTCTTTTCACCTTTGGTCGCAAATGGGGCTGGCCTGCCCTAGATGGCTTGGCTAGGAAAACAGTCGAAACAAAGTCAAGGGAGACGCCGAGCGATGGCCAAAATCACCTATATCGAGCATAACGGCACCGAGCATGTGGTCGAGGTCGCCAACGGCCTGACCGTCATGGAAGGCGCGCGCGACAACAATATCCCCGGCATCGAGGCCGATTGCGGCGGGGCCTGTGCGTGCTCGACCTGTCATGTCTATGTCGATCCGGCCTGGGTTGATAAGCTGCCCGCCAAGGAAGACATGGAAGACGACATGCTCGACTTTGCCTATGAGGCCGACCCGGAGCGTTCGCGCCTGACCTGTCAGATCAAGGTGACCGATGCGCTTGATGGTCTGGTTGTAAATATGCCCGAGAAACAGATCTGATATGATGCGGGCGGGGCGGCTTGCCTGTTGGCTTGCGGCCTGTGTCCTGGGGCTGCCTGCATTGGCCCAGGACTTCACCTCTGCCCGCTACGCCGAGCCGACCACGCGATACGCGCATGGGGTGCTCGGCGATGCGGTGGAATGGGGTGCGCTTGTGCTTGAGCTGTCCGATGGCACAAGCCGCCGCATGACCCTGCCAGAAACGCTTGTGTTCGAGGATATCGCGCCGCGCCTTGCCGATGTTGACGGAGATGGCGCGCCCGAGGTGATCGTTGTCGAAACAAGCCTCGACAAAGGCGCGCGACTGGCGATTTACGCCGCTTCCGGCCGGATCACAGCCACACCGTATATCGGTCGCCCGCATCGCTGGCTTGCGCCAATTGGCGCGGTCGATCTGGATGGCGATGGGCAGATCGAGATCGCCTATATCGACCGCCCCCATCTGGCCAAGACCCTGCGCATCTGGCGCTATGAGGCCGAAAAGCTCATCCAGATCGCCAGTAAACCGGGCCTGAGCAATCACAAAATAGGCTGGGATTTCATCGCCGGCGGCATCCGCACCTGTGGCGCCCCCCCTGAACTCATCACGGCCAATGCCGATTGGACACGCGTCATGGCCACGACTCTTCAAAGCGGCAGGATCAATTCCCGCGAGATCGGGGCTTATACTTCACCGCAAAGCCTCACTGCGGCGCTCACCTGCCCCTAGATTTCTTCTTGGACAAAATACTCCGGGGAGAGCGAGGGGCAGCGCCCCTCGCATCGGTCGGATGGCGCAAGCCATTCGACATCAAGACACTCAGAGCGCTCGCCAGCCGATATCGCGGCGACAAAATCCTTGCGGCCAATCAATCTGGTCCACCATCGCATAAGCGCGGTCGCGGGCCTCTTGCAAACTGTTCCCACGCGCCGTTGCCGCAAGAACCCGCCCGCCGGTGGCGACGAACTGCCCCTCGGCGCGGCCCGTGCCGGCATGAAACACCATGTGGAAACTGTCTTCTGGGCAATCCGCCACGCCTTTGATCACGCTGCCCTTTTCATAGGTGCCGGGATATCCGTTGGCGGCCATCACAACCGTCAGCGCATGATCCTCGGCCCAGTTGACCGCCATCTCCGACAGGCGCCCCTCGGCTGCCGCCTGCAACAGGTCAAGCACCTGCGCGCCAAGCCGCATCATCAGAACCTGACATTCAGGATCGCCGAAACGCACGTTATATTCCACAAGCTGCGGCTGGCCGTCCTTGATCATCAGACCGACAAACAAAACCCCCTGAAACGGCGTGCCGCGCCGGACCATCTCGGCGAGGCACGGGCGCACGATCTCATCGAGCGCCTTTTGCGTCACCGCCTCGTTCATCACCGGGGCAGGGGAATAGGCCCCCATGCCGCCGGTATTGGGGCCGGTGTCGCCTTCGCCGACGCGCTTGTGGTCCTGCGCGGTGCCCACGGGCAGGGCGGTTTCGCCGTCGCAGAGCACGAAAAATGAGGCTTCTTCGCCCTCCATGAACTCTTCAACCACGACCTCTGCGCCGGCACTGCCGAATTCGCCACCAAACATGTCGTCCACCGCTGCAATCGCCTGATCGACGGTTTCGGCCACGATTACGCCCTTGCCTGCCGCCAACCCGTCGGCCTTGACCACGATCGGCGCGCCTTGAGTGCGGATATAAGTCTTGGCGGCTTCGGCCTCGGTGAAATGGCCATAGCCCGCCGTCGGCGCGCCCGTTGCATCACAGATCGCCTTGGTAAAACTCTTGCTCGCCTCAAGCTTTGCGGCCTCAGCGCCGGGGCCAAAGACCGAAAACCCCGACTCGCGCAAGCGATCCGCCACCCCGGCGGCCAAGGGCGCCTCGGGGCCGATAATCACGAAATCAATCGCCTCGGCCTCGCAAAAGCCGATCACCGCCGCGCTATCGAGGATATCCAGACTTGCGCATTCGGCGATCTCGGCGATCCCGGCATTGCCCGGCGCCACGATAAGCTTGTCGCATTTCGGGTTCTGCATCACGGCCCAGGCGATACTGTGTTCGCGCCCGCCGGACCCGAGGATCAGAATATTCATGGCGCATAACTCCTGCTTGGCCTCGCTTGCCCCGCGTTCTAAGGTGACGCAAAGCCAGACACAAGGCAGCAGGCATGTCCGATCTGATCGACGATCCCACCCCCGGCGAAAACGCCCCCGAATTTTCGGTCTCTGACCTTTCCGGCGCGATCAAACGCATGATCGAGGGCGAATTTGCCCATGTGCGGGTGCGCGGCGAGCTTGGCCGTATTTCGCGCCCGCGGTCTGGCCATATCTATCTTGACCTCAAGGATGACCGCGCGGTTCTGGCCGGCATCATCTGGAAGGGCGTTGCCAGCCGTCTTGCTGTGCAACCCGAAGAGGGGATGGAGGTTGTCGCCACAGGACGGCTCACCACATTCCCCGGTCAGTCGCGCTATCAGATCGTCATCGAAGATATCAAACCGGCCGGCATGGGCGCGCTCATGGCGATGCTGGAAAAGCGCAAGGCGCAGCTTGCGGGCGAGGGGTTGTTTGCGCCAGATCGCAAAAAGGCCATCCCCTATCTACCGGAAATCATTGGTGTTATCACCTCGCCCTCGGGGGCTGTGATCCGCGATATCCTGCATCGTTTGCGTGATCGCTTTCCGCGCAAGGTGTTGATCTGGCCGGTTGCCGTTCAGGGCGAGAAATGCGCCGCCGAGGTGGCGCGCGCCATTCAGGGCTTTAACGCCTTTACCCCCGGCGGGCCCTTGCCACGGCCAGACCTGCTGATCGTGGCGCGTGGCGGCGGCTCGGTCGAGGATCTGTGGGGCTTCAATGATGAAATCGTCGTGCGGGCTGCGGCGGATTCGGATATTCCGCTGATTTCGGCGGTGGGGCATGAAACCGATACCACGCTGATCGACTTTGCCTCTGACAAGCGCGCGCCCACCCCTACGGCGGCGGCCGAATTGGCCGTGCCGGTGCGCCTTGATCTGATGGCCTGCCTCGATGCCCAGGATGCGCGGCTGACCCATGCGCTGACCTCGGGCCTGACGACACGTGGCCAGCGACTTCGTGATTTGTCGCGGGCCTTGCCGCGCGCTGATACGCTGCTTGATACGGCGCGCCAGCGGCTTGATACTTGGGCGGACCGGCTTCCGGCGGCCCTTATCCGCTCGGTACAGGCCCGCCGCGTGAAACTCTCTGAAACCTCGGGGGCCCTGCGTCCCGGCCTGTTGCGCCGCGCCGTCGATAGCGATCGCCGCCGCCTTGAGGGCACCGCCGCGCGGCTTAATATTCATGCGCTCTCGCGTGATATCGAGCTCAAGAAACGCGACCTTGCGCGCCTTACAACCCGGTTTGGCGATGCTGCCACCCGCCAGACCACCAATTGGCGCAGCAAGATCGACGCGTTGGATCGGCTTCGCGAAACCCTCGGCTATACCGCCACGCTCCAGCGCGGCTATGCGGTGGTGCGGGACGGCGATGGCGCGGTGCTGACCAGCAAGGCCGCTGCCGCCAAGGCCACTGCGCTTGAGATCGAATTCGCTGACGGTCGCCTGCCGCTTTCGCCCGAGGGCGCGCCTGCAACACCGGCGCGCCCGGCACCAAAGCCCAAAAAACCGCCCCCCACTCAAGGCAGCCTTTTCTGATTTTCGACTTTCATCTTTCCCAAAATACTCCCGCCGGAGGCATCCGGCCCTCAAGGCGGGGGTGGCGGTGAAATGTTCGATATGGGTAAGAATATTCCCGAATTCTCTGGGTAACTCCTCAGTTTTGGTTGAAATATAACAGGCTACACGCCGATCTCTGGCCCCAGACACAGCAGGGGTTCGTCTGATTTTTCCACCTCGTAAAGCTCGGCCATTGCGCGCGGTCCGCCAAAGCGCGCCACAAGCCCACCGGCCGACTGCTCAAAGCTCCAGCATTGTGGCTCTGGACGGTTTTCATAGATGAAACAGATCATCCCATCCTCTTCATACCACTGCCCGTCCTGGCATTTGCCATCCAGAAAAGACCACCGCACGCGCTTATTTTCCAGGTATTCCTCACCGCCATAAGGCTCGCCGCCCGCACCATAGTAAAACGTGTGGCCACGGGTATAGGCATCAAATTCGGCGGCAGTCATCTGGGCCTGCGCCGGGGCGCCAAGGCCGATCAGAGTGAGAGAGAAAATCAAGGCTCGCATTGGGTCAGACTGCCAGATCGCGGGCCGTCTCGCCAGATGTATCTTGGGCGCGCCACCGCGCCGCGCGTGGGTCCATGATTCGGCGCCACAGGGGCGGCACAAGTGCCAGCACCGCCATCACCGGAAGGGAATATGGCAGCATCGGCATGGTTGCGGCCTGCAACTGAAGCGCCGGATAGGCGCGCGCCGGCGTGACATGGTGATCCGAATGGCGCGGCGCGTTCAATGTCATCGCCGACGACCCCCAATGCGGCGCATTCCAGGAATGCTGTGGGCCGACCGGCTCTGGCCGCCCACCGTCGCGGATTGCGCGGCGCAATCCGTAATGCTGTACGTAATCCGACAGCAGGATCTGAAGCTGTGCGTAACCGGCGATAAAACCAAGCGCGGCAACCCCGCGCGCCCCGAAGATCATGGCGCTACCGGCCAGCATGAGCGCGGCGACGCCCAGATAAAGCGTGTAGGGGTGGCCTAAGATGCCTCGGTTGGGGCCCATGCGCAGCCGACTCTCGGCGCGCAATCCGGCCTTGAGCGCCCCGGACCATGCCCTTGCTGCGTAACGGTAAAAGCCTTCGCCCGGGCGTGCGCTGCTCGGGTCACTGCGGCTGGCGACATGCACATGATGCACCCGCAGATGCGCGCTTGCGTGATGCCCGAACAGGATCGAGCTATAGATCAGCTGTCCCATCAGGCGCAAAGCACGTGGCCGTTGATGGATAAGCTCATGCGCCACGGGATGCGAAATTTGCCCCATCACGAGCGCGCTTGCGAGGGCAACCAGCGCCCGCTCGGTGCCGCCAAGCCCGCTTTGCCCGGCCACCGCCCAGAGGGCCAGGGCCAGCACCGAGAAATGCGCCGCGCCAAGCCCCACTAATAGGGATGTGGCGGCGGGAAATTCGGCCTCGGGATCGGCATTCTGCATCGGGCGCGCGATCAGCCGGTCCATCAGGAACACCAGAACGGTGACATATCCAACCGCACAAAAGCCCCAGATGCCGCCAAACGTGGCGGCAAGCCCGATCAGGATCATCGGCACGCTGGTGGCAATGGCAAAGAGGATCATGCTTTTGGCCCGGTTGAAACTTGCATCAGTGCCGCCACAATAGCCCGGCATCTGAGGCGGACATAGGGCAGCTCGGCGGCGAAGGCGGGAAAACAGCGGGAATTCATCTGGATTTCGATGTTTTTGCGCCGCTTCAACGTTTCCGAGGGCGCGGATGTCGCTTTTGATCTCGCAGGCGCACGGGCCAGGCCGTATTCCTTGGCGTAACTTTAGCTGAGGAACATGGCATGGCACTGGATGAGCGCAAGGGCGTCTGGAAATCGGGCAAGGGCAAGGGCCGTCACACGCCCAAGGGTCGACAGCTGGAAGATCAGCCCTGGGCAGAGGTGCGCGCGCTTCTGGGTGAGGGGCCGCATCGCCGTGATCTGCTGATCGAATATCTGCACCTTATCCAGGATGAATACGGCCATCTCTCGGCGGCGCACCTGCGCGCCCTTGCCGAAGAGCTTCGGATTTCCATGGCCGAAGTTTACGAGGTTGCCAGCTTTTACGCCCACTTCGATGTGGTGAAAGAGGGCGAGACCCCGCCGCCCGCGCTGACCATCCGGGTGTGTGATTCGCTGTCCTGCGAGCTTGCCGGCGCGCAGGCTCTCAAAAAGGCGCTTGAGGATGGGCTTGACGCGTCGCAAGTGCGGGTTTTGCGCGCGCCCTGCATGGGGCGCTGTGATACGGCCCCGGTGCTTGAGCTTGGTCATCACCATATCGACCATGCCACGCCTGAAAAGGTAAAGGCGGCGATTGCAGCAGGGGAAACCCACGCACATATCCCGCAATATCAGGAGTTTGCCGAGTATTCCTCATCCGGTGGTTATGCCAAGCTGGCCGAGCTGCGCGAGGGTGGCGATTTTGAAACCGTTCAGGAGATCCTGCTCGCCTCTGGCCTGCGCGGCCTTGGCGGCGCGGGCTTTCCCTCGGGTCGCAAATGGGGCTTTGTGCGCGCCGAAGCAGGCCCGCGTTACCTTGCCGTCAATGGCGACGAAGGCGAGCCGGGCACCTTCAAAGATCGCTTTTACCTTGAGCGCTATCCTCATGTTTTCCTTGAAGGAATGCTGATCGCGGCCTGGGCGGTCGAAGTCGAGCGTTGCTTTATCTACATGCGCGACGAATATCCCGCCGTGATCGAGATTTTGAAGCGTGAAATCAAGGCACTGGAGGCCGCTTCTAAGGTTGAGCCGGGCTATATCGAGCTGCGCCGCGGCGCGGGTGCTTATATCTGCGGTGAAGAATCCGCGATGATCGAATCCATCGAGGGCAAACGCGGCTTGCCGCGCCATCGCCCGCCCTTCGTGGCGCAGGTCGGCATCTTTAATCGTCCGACACTCGTGAACAACGTCGAGACCCTCTATTGGGTGACGCGCGTTTTGCGCGAGGGCGGTGAAATCCTGTCGGGCGTAGAAAAGAACGGCCGCAAGGGGCTGCGCTCTTATTCGGTGTCCGGGCGGGTGAAAAACCCCGGCGTGCATCTTTTGCCAGCCGGGTCGACCATCACCGATATCATCGAGGCGGCGGGCGGCATGCTCGATGGGCACACCCTCAAGGCCTATCAGCCGGGCGGCCCGTCCTCTGGTCTGTTGCCGGCCTCGATGCATGATGTGCCGCTGGATTTCGACACGCTGCAACCGCATGGCACCTTTATCGGTTCGGCGGCGGTTGTGGTTCTGTCGGACCACGATAGCGCCAAACAGGCCGCGCTCAACATGCTGCGGTTCTTCGAGGATGAAAGCTGTGGTCAATGTACGCCCTGCCGGGTGGGCTGTGAAAAGGCGGTCAAGCTGATGCAGGCCGATACCTGGGATCAGCCGCTGTTGGAGGAGTTGTGTACGGCGATGGCCGATGCCTCGATCTGTGGTCTGGGACAGGCGGCGCCGAACCCGATTCGCCTTACCATGAAGCATTTCCCAGACGAGGTTTGATCGCGCTACAAGGCTTCCATATCCCTGCGATCCGCATTAGGTGAGGTTTAACACGCGGATCGGAGGCTGCATGGCGTTTTTCTCGAAACTCAAGGAACGGCTGTTCAAATCCTCTTCGAAACTCGAAGAGGGTTTGGACGCGATTGTCGAAGACGGTGGCGTTGAAGAGCCCGCCGAGGCGACCACGCCTGAACCTACGCCCGAGCCTCAGCCAGAGCCTGAACCGCGACCAGAGCCAGAACCGACACCCATCCCGGTCCCGCCGCCATCCGATCCCGAGCCGGCGCCGCGCGAACTTCCGCCGCGCCCTGATGAGGTGCCGCAGGCCCCGCCGGTCGAAATCCCCGTCGAGCGCCCTGCCGAAGTGCCGCAGGCCCCCCGCGAGGCAACCACGCCGCCCACACCGCTGGAGATTCCCGAACCCGCGCCCGCGGCGGCACGTCCGGGCCTTTTGGGGCGCCTTCTGGGGCGGGGCGACAAGCCTGCCGTCACCCGCCGTGCGCTTGACGACGACATGCTGGAACAGCTTGAAGAGCTTTTGATCAGCGCCGATATGGGCGTCGATACCGCCCTGCGCGTGACCGCCAATATGGCCGAGGGGCGGATGGGCAAGCGCCTGTCTTCGCAAGAGATCAAGCAATTTCTGGCCGCCGAGATCACCCGCATCATGGAGCCGGTCGCGCGCCCGATGCCGCTTTATCCCAACCGCCCTCAGGTGGTGCTGGTGGTCGGCGTCAATGGCTCTGGCAAGACCACGACGATCGGCAAGCTCGCGAGCCAGTTCAAGGCGGCGGGCAAATCGGTGATGATCGCGGCTGGGGATACCTTTCGCGCGGCCGCCGTCGAACAGCTTCAGGTCTGGGGCGAGCGCGCCGGGGTGCCGGTGCTGACCGCGCCCGAAGGGTCCGATCCGGCGAGCCTCGCGTTTGACGCAATGACCAAGGCTGAGGCCGATGGGGCTGACCTCTTGATGATCGACACGGCCGGTCGGCTGCAAAACCGCGCCGACCTGATGGAAGAGCTGTCGAAAATCGTCCGCGTCATTCGCAAGAAAGACCCGACCGCGCCGCATAACACCCTTCTGGTGCTTGATGCCACGACCGGGCAAAACGCGCTCAGCCAGGTTGAAATCTTTCAAAAGCTGGCCGATGTCTCGGGGCTTGTGATGACCAAGCTTGACGGCACCGCGCGCGGCGGCGTCCTCGTGGCGCTGGCGGATAAGTTCGGCCTGCCGATCCATGCCATTGGCGTGGGCGAGCAGATCGACGATCTGGCCCCGTTCGACCCCGAAGATTTCGCCGCCGCCCTGACCGGCCTCGAGCGCGAATGACGACCCGCGCTGCTGTTTCTTCTTGCCTGAAATATCCCGGGGGGTTTGGGGGGCTGGCCCCCCAACTTTGCCTGCGGTTTGGGGGGCTGGCCCCCCATTTCGAGGTGCATCGCGCATGAGCGACTGGCTCATTTCCCTCGAGGGAACAGAGGCCGGGCGACATCTGGCGATGGCGCTGGCGCTCTCGGCGGCCTTCCTGCATGCCATTTTCGGCGCGTTGCAAAAGGGGCGGCATGATCCCTGGCTTAGTCGCGGCGTGATCGACTTTTCCTATTTCGCCATGGCCGCGCCTTTCGCGCTTTTTGTCGTGCCCTGGCCCGAGCCGCATATGTGGCCGATTTTCGGCTGGGTTCTGGTGATCCACACCCTCTACAAGCTGCTTCAGGGGCTGGCCTATTCCAAGGGCGCCTATACGGTGGTCTATCCGGTCGTGCGCGGTACCGGGCCGCTGTTCACCGTGATTGGCGCTTATTTCCTGTTTGGCGAGGTCTTTACTGCGATCCAGTGGATGGGGATTGGCGTGCTTCTGATCGGGATTTACGGGTTGGCAGTTTACAACCTGCGCACGCTAACGCTGAACCGCGATACCATGCCTCTGGCGCTTGGGCTGGCGGTGGTGACCGGGCTTTTTGTGGCGCTTTACACCACCTATGACGCCTACGGCATTCGTGCCACGGCCAATCCGTTCACCTTTCTGGCCTGGTTTTTCTTTCTCGACGGCCTGTTCATGCCGGTGCTTGCCTATCTGCGCTGGCGCAGCATGCCCGTGCGGCCAACCTTTGGCCCGCTGATTGCGCGCGGGGTGGCGGGCGGGCTGGTGGCGTTCATGTCGTTCGGCTCGATCATGCTGGCGACGCGGCTCGACAAGGTGGGCGAGGCGGCGGTGCTGCGCGAGACCTCGACGGTGTTTGCCGCCCTGATCGGCTGGCTTGTGCTGCGCGAAACCGTGGGGCCGCGACGTATTGCCCTGATGGCTTTGATCGCGACTGGCGCGGTCATAGTTGAATTTGGTGGCTGAACCTAAGATCATCCCTGAACCTGAAACAGAGTGTGTTACATCCTGATGGCCGAAAAATCACCGCCCGCATGGGCAAAAACCGCGCTTGAGATGGGCCCCGTGCTCGCCTTCTTCGTGGCCTATCTCTGGCTCAAGAGCCGCGTCTTTACCATTGGCGGCACCGAGTATGAGGGGTTTGTCGTGGTGACGGCCGGGTTTATCCCGGTGTTCCTGATCTCGATGGGGGCTTTATGGTACCTTACCGGCCATCTGTCCAAGATGCAGGCGGTCACGGCGGTGATCATCGTGGTCTTTGGCGGGCTCTCGGTCTGGTTCAACGATCCGAGATTCTTCAAGATGAAGCCGACGATCATTTACCTGCTGTTTGGCGGCATTCTTGGCTGGGGCCTTTTGCAGGGGCGGTCTTACCTGCAATACGTGATGGAAGGGATGATGCCGCTCACCAACGAGGGCTGGCTGATCCTGACGCGTCGCCTGATGTTCTTTTTCCTGAGCCTGGCGGTTCTGAACGAGTTGATCTGGCGGACGCAGACCGAGGAAATCTGGGTCTATTTCAAGACCTTCGGCCTGACGGCGGCGATTTTCTTGTTTTTCATGACCCAGACCAGGCTGTTTCGCGATCATTCCACCGAAGAGGACGAGGCGGACAGTTCCTCGAAATAGCCGCCCTGTGCCCATAAAAGGGGCCAAGTGATCGGATGGAATGACCGTATGCTTATGCGGTTTTTCATCCATCTTTACGGGCTTATCAGTGTGATTTGGCCGGTCCCGCTGCGGGTCGTGTGGCCCGGCGTGGTGCTGCTTGGGGCTTGGGTGGTACTGGCGCCGTTTGACGCGGTTTTGTCCCGCTATGGCCTGAGCGCCTTTGTTCTAAGCCAGGTGATTGTGTTAAGTGCACTGATGTGGGGCAATCTTCCCGCTGCCCTTGCGCGTCTCGGCAAGAGAGAGTCCTCTGCCTATGCGACCAAAATGATGACATACATTCTTGGCTTTCACGTCGGGCTCATTGGCCTTTTGCTGTGGCTCAACGAGCCGCTGTTGTGTCAGCGTGTTCTGACAGGGGGACTCTTTCTGCGGGGGATTTTGATGGTGATCGGGCTGGCCGGGAACCGCGCGGTCATGGATAATGTCGCGCCCAAAGATGAAGCCGAATGGTGCGATAGCCAGCGGCGGCATTACGTCATGGTCAAGGTCATGGTCTGCCTTGGCCTGATGGCTGTGAACGAGGCCCTGATCGCGCAGGGCAGCTTGTCGATCTGGATCACCTTTGCGGCGTTCCTCTGGATTGTGATGCACGCGCTTGAATGCATGTTGCTTTATCTCACATACCCGTTCGGCCCGCCGGACCGTCAGTGATCCGGGGTATCGCCGCGAGGTTTCGCGGAAAGCACACATCCTTGCCGATAAATTGCCGCTTTTGGCATGTACCGATTGAGGCATGATAAAACGCACCTCCTCCCGCCTCTTGACCGCGATGTTGTCGATCCCGCCAATCCGGCCGCAGAACCTGTTGCCGGTGGTGATCATGCTGATCCTCTGGATCGTGCTTGGGCGGTTGAATGTGCCGCAGGACCAGGTCTTTGTCCTGTCGGTCGTGGTCGCGCAGGCCTATGCGGTCTGGCGCAACCTGCCGCAGGCCGCCGAAAGCATTCAGCAGACCACGGCAGGGCGCACGGGCATGTTGCGTTGGCCGGTTTTCATTCTTCTTGCGGTCTCGGCTTTGCAGCTTTGGTTGAACAACCCGCTGTTTACACAACGCGCGGTCACCGCAGTTGCGCTGTTCCTCTTGGTGGTCATGGTGCTTGGCATGATCCGCGAGGGGGCAGTGATGGCCCGCGTCACCCCGACAACCGCCGAGGGCGAGGCGGTTTGCGAAACCGTCAGCCTGTTGCGGGTCAACGCGCTTGTGGCGGCCATGGTAATCGCGGTGAATGAAATCCTGATCAGCAGTGAATCGCTTGGGGTCTGGATCACCGTGATGCCGATTTTCGTGCTGTTTCTGCACGGATTCTACTGGTTCATGGTGCTTATGGTCTTGCCGCCCGACTCCCCGGACGAGGACACCATTCGCCCCGTTACGGGCGCTTGAACAACACGTTCTGCGCACTGCGGCTATCCTGAATATTGCGGCGTTTCTCGGCGGCAAGGGCGCGCCCTTTGATCACGCCGTCGCGCGCGCCAACGATGTCAAGCCACCGCGCCAGATGCGGTTTGTCCTCCAGCGTCTGTTGCTGGCCTTCCCAAAGCGAGGCCCAGGGCCAGATCGCCATATCGGCAATCGAAAAGAAATCGCCGGCGGCGAATTCGGTCCTGGCCAATTGCCGGTCAAGCACGCCATAAAGCCGCGCCACCTCGTTGCGATAGCGGTCTTTGGCATAGGGCAGGTCTTGGGGCGGATCCATCGCCGGGGCATATTTGAGAAAGTGATGCGCCTGACCCGCCATCGGGCCGACACCGCCCATTTGCCACATCAGCCATTGATCCACTGCAATTCTGTCGCGCTCAGTCGACCCGTAAAACCGACCGGTCTTGCGGGCGAGATATTGCAGGATGGCGCCTGATTCAAACAGGCTTATCGGCGCGCCATCCGGCCCGTCGGGATCGGTGATCGCGGGCATGCGGTTGTTGGGCGACAGCTTGAGGAACTCTGGCTTGAACTGATCCCCGGCACCGATATCAATCAGGTGAAGCGTATAAGGCAGGCCCATCTCCTCGAGCGCGACAGAGGCTTTCCAGCCATTCGGCGTGGGCCAGAAGTAGAGATCAATCGGGTCTTGTTTGGCGGGCATGTCTGGCTCCTGCTGCGGGTTCGCGTAGGGCACAGCATGACCGGTTTGAGCCTGAAGGCAAGGGCGGGGTGCGAAGCCGCAGCGGAAGGGCGGTGGCACTGTTGGAGTTGAGTATTTTTGCCAAGAAGAAGCAGCGGGCGCAGGTCAGTGAGCGATGACGCTTGCGTGAAACCTGCGCGGCAGTATTGACGCCTGCGGCGGTGCGCGGTAATCGAAGGGCCGTGGCGATTTGTTACCGGATTGCGGGCCACGTTAAATAAACCGCTAAAAGGTCAGGATGAAAGCCCCCTTTCGCTTGACCGCGTCGGGGCTTTTTTTGTGGGCGATTACGCCCGGAGGACGAACATGAGCGAGACTTGGAAACGTCGCACCAGAATGGTGCACAGCGGCACCCGTCGCAGTCAGTATAACGAGGTCAGCGAGGCTATTTTTCTAACCCAGGGCTTTGTCTATGAGAGCGCCGAGGCCGCCGAAGAGCGCTTTATCAAGGCAGGCCCCGACGAGTTTATCTATGCCCGCTACGGCAATCCGACAGTGGCCATGTTCGAAGACCGGATCGCGGCGCTTGAGGGCACCGAGGATGCCTTTGCCACCGCCAGCGGCATGGCGGCGGTCAGTGGCGCGCTGACCTCTTGCTTGCGGGCGGGCGATCATGTGGTGTCGGCGCGGGCGTTGTTCGGCTCGTGTCTTTACGTGCTCGAAGAGGTTCTGACGCGGTTCGGTGTCGAGGTGACATTCGTCGATGGAACCGATCTTGCGCAATGGCAGGCGGCGATCCGGTCGGACACCAAGGTGGTCTTTTTCGAATCAATTGCCAATCCGACGCTTGAGGTGATCGACGCGGCCGCGGTCTCCAGGATGGCCCATGCCGTCGGGGCGCTGGTGATCGTGGACAATGTCTTTGCCACGCCGGTCTTTTCCAACGCGGTTGAGCAGGGCGTCGATGTGGTTGTCTATTCCGCCACCAAGCATATCGACGGGCAGGGGCGTGCCCTTGGCGGGGTCGTGCTTGGCACGCGCGACTTTATTCGAGGCACGCTTGAGCCCTACATGAAGCATACCGGCGGCTCGATGTCGCCCTTTACCGCCTGGATCATGCTCAAGGGGTTGGAAACCATTGATCTTCGGGTGCGCGCCCAGGCCGATACGGCCCTCGCGATTGCCGAGGCCCTGCAAGGGCACGACGCCTTGGCGCGGGCGATCTATCCGGGGCATCCGAGCCATGCCCAGCATGATCTTGTCCTGCGTGAAATGGGCAAGGGCGGCACTGTTCTTGCGCTTGACCTCAAGGGCGGGCAAGAGGCGGCGTTTCGATTCTTGAACGCGCTGGAGATCGTGGTGATTTCCAACAACCTGGGCGATGCCAAGTCGATTGCGACCCATCCCGCCACCACCACGCATCAGCGTCTTCCGGCCGCGCAAAAGGCGAGCCTTGGCATCACGCCGGGCCTTGTGCGCTTGAGTGTGGGGCTTGAAGATTGCGACGATCTGATTGCCGATATCACTCGCGCGCTGGATGCCGCCGGCTAGGCGCGGGCCTCCTTGGACCGCATGATCCGGGGCGTGTTTGATCCATTTTGCCGCTTTTGCCGTATATCATTACGAAATTGGCAATTTGTTTCAAGCCGCCCTATGTCATAAGTCTGGCAGCACGTAAAAGGAACCTGGTGATGAATGTGCACCCGCCCAAGATGAATAGCGCGCCGGATCGGGATGACGCGAAACAGGCGCTTGCCTTGTTGCGTGCCTGGGCGCAAACGGCCACGCCCGAAGAGGTGGCCGATCTTGAGCCGTCGATCGCGCGGCTTTTGCCGACGGGGCGGATGTCGAACTATCCGGCGCTGACGCGGCATTACCCAGAGGACTTCACCGTCGATGGGGCCTATCGCGCCACGCTGCCCGATCTTCAGAACGGGCCAAGTTCTCTTATCCGTGGCAGCAAGCAGCATCTTCAGCATGTGGGAATTTCCAATTTCCGCCTGCCGATCGGATTTCATACCCGTGACAATGGCGATCTGACGCTGGAAACCGCGGTGACCGGCACCGTCAGCCTTGAGGCCGACCGCAAGGGCATCAACATGTCCCGGATCATGCGCAGCTTTTACAAGCATGCCGAAAAAACCTTTAGTTTCGAGGTGATGGAAGCGGCGCTGAACGATTACATCACCGATCTCGACAGTCTCGATGCGCGTCTGCAAATGCGGCTGTCTTATCCGGCGCGGGTGCGTTCCTTGCGCTCGGGGCTGGACGGGTTTCAGTATTACGATATCGCGCTTGAGTTGGTGGAGACCGGCGGTGCGCGGCGCAAGTTCATGCATCTTGATTACGTCTATTCCTCGACCTGCCCCTGTTCGCTTGAGCTTTCGGAACATGCACGTTCGGCGCGCGGTCAACTGGCGACGCCGCATTCGCAGCGCTCGGTTGCGCGACTCTCGGTCGAGGTGATGCCGGGAGATTGCCTGTGGTTCGAGGATCTGATCGAGCTGGCCCGCCGCGCGGTGCCGACCGAGACACAGGTCATGGTCAAGCGCGAGGATGAACAGGCCTTTGCCGAGTTGAATGCCGCCAATCCGATCTTTGTCGAGGATGCCGCGCGCCTTTTCTGCGAGCAATTGCTTGGCGATCCGCGGATTGGCGATTTCCGGGTGATCGCGAGCCATCAGGAAAGTCTGCATAGTCACGATGCGGTTAGCGTTTTGACCGAGGGTGAGACCTTTGCCTCTGACAGCATTGATCCCAAGTTGTTTCACACGCTGATTCATGGGCGCTAAGGCGGGGTGATCTGCCCATTTGCCCTGCGTGGCGTGTAAAATTTCAGCAGATTACCGCGTATCGTGCGTGCATGGAATTGACGTTAAGCCAATTCAGTGACACCGACTCCCTGCCTCGCGTTACGCTGGTGTCACTCGACTCCGGTAACGCGCTCCTGCATTGGCTCAAAAGGATACTGATATGCTTGCTCCCGACTATCCGCTTAAACTTTCCGCTGCCGGACTGCGCTTTGCCGGCTACATGATCGAAAGCAATCTGCGCGTGGCGCAGGTCATTGGACAGGCCACATGGCAGGCCGGACCTTTCGGAGGTCAGTTGAAGGCAAAAGCCGCGACGCCGACCCGCGCGCCGCGTGCGGCCACTGCCACGCCGACGCGTGCAAAGGTGGCGGTTGCCGAGCCCGTCGCCAAGCCGGTGACCCCATCCGTGGCCAAGCCCGCCATAGCGGTAAAGCCGCTGGCCGAAGCACCGGCACCTGTGAAAAAAGAGACCTCGGTTGCGCAGGCACCGGTCGCCAAAGCCACGGTTACGGCCCCGGCGAAAGTCGAAGCGCCCAGAGCGGCCCCGGTGACAGAACCCGTTCCGGCGCAAAGCCCGCTTAAGGCAGAGGTCAAAGCCACGCCAGCCGCGCCTGTCGCACCGACCGCTAAAGCCAGCGAGCCGACCTCGGTTTCGGCCAAGGCCCACCGCAAACCGTCCATGCCGCCCGCCATGCCCGTGCGTGGCAAGAAAAGCAAAAGAAAATAACGACTTGCAGGCCGGGATGCATCTGGTGCAACCCGGCCATTCCGAATTGACGGTGGTAACGTCAATGGCGCTGACCTACCTTGTGAGCAGGGAGGAAACCTGAACACCAAAGCAAGTGAGGTTTCCAATGGCGAACATTGCAACGAACATCCCGGCATCGCCCCTGCGCGACGGCTGGAAAAAATTCACCGCGGCCTTGGTGCGCGGCCTTGAGCGTCACAGCCAGGTCACATCGCGCCGCAACCGGATCGAAGCGCTGGAAGCGAAATCCGACGCAGAGCTGACGCGCATGGGCATCCGGCGCGAAGACATCGCCTATCACGTTTTCAAAGACCTGTTTTACGCCTGAGCCCTTCAAGGGCCGGCGGAGTGCCAGAGTACCCCGGTGGGCCAATCCCGCCGGGGTTTCTTTATGCTGCATTGCGGCAACACTTTTCGTGTTGGTTCACTTCCCGCAAGAAATCAAGGCAAGCCCGCGCTATATCAGCCTCAGGGAGGAGCCCGTCTTTTGATCCGACGAAAGGGGTTCCAAATGGCCGACCAAGACCTGTACTCCCGATTTTCACCGCCGCCATGGCAGCGCGATCTGGATCTGTTTCTGGCCGAACATGCGGCCGGGATGAATGGCTATCTTATCAGCCGCAAACGCCTTGCCAGCCTGGCCGAGATGTACGAGCTGAGCGATAGCGAGCTGGCCGCGATGGGGCTTGCGCGCAAGGATATCCCGGCCTTCGTGTTCGAGGATATCCTATCGGGCTGAACCATCGCCCAAAGCCGCGCATCCCGCTTGACAGCACCGCGCCCAAAGCCCAACTCTGCGCGTCATGTTTGATATGCGTCCCGTGGGATATCTTGTTGGCCTGATGGTCATGGCCATGGGGCTTACCATGGCGTTGCCGCTCTTGGTGGATATCGCCGAGGGGCGCGAGCATTGGCCGGTGTTTGCCGAGAGCCTTATCATCACCTGCCTGATTGGCGGTCTGGTGGCGCTTGCCTGTAAAAACTCGATTGAAGAGGGGCTTACCATTCAGCAATCGTTTTTGCTGACCACGCTGGTCTGGGCGATGCTGCCGCTCTTTGGCGCGATCCCGTTCATGCTTGGCGAGACCAGGCTTGGCTTTGTCGATGCCTATTTCGAATCGATGTCCGGGCTGACCACAACCGGCACGACGGTTCTTGAGGGGCTGGATGACCTGCCCAAGGGCATCCTGCTGTGGCGGGGCATCCTGCAATGGCTGGGCGGGCTTGGGATCGTGATCGTGGCGCTGGTGTTCCTGCCGGTGATGCGCGTCGGCGGCATGCAGTTTTTCCGCTCCGAGGGGTTTGACACCTTCGGCAAGGCCCTGCCGCGCACGATTGATATCTCCAAAGGCGTGCTGAACGTCTATCTTGGCCTCACCGCGATCTGCACCCTGTTCTACCTTGCGCTCGGCATGGATGCCTTCGAGGCGACGGTGCATTCATTGACGACCGTGTCGACCGGCGGCTTTTCGACGTCGGACGCGTCCTTCGCCTCTTTCCCCGGTGCGCCGCAATATGTGGCGGTGGTCTTCATGATCCTCGCAAGCCTGCCCTTCGTGCGCATGATGCAGGGGGTGCAGGGCAATATCCGCCCGCTGTTGCACGACACGCAGGTGCGCACCTATCTGCGCTGGATCGGCTATGCGGTGATCCTTGTGGTGGGCTATGACCTTGTCGAGCTTGGCGAGCTTAGCGAAGAGCGGTTTCGCGAGCGGCTGTTCAACGTCGTCTCGATCTTTTCGGGCACCGGCTATGGCGATGGCGATCTGATGGGATGGGGGCACATGCCCTTCGTGGTGCTGATCATCGTGGGGGCGATCGGCGGCTGTACCGGCTCGACCGGCTGTTCGATCAAGATTTTCCGCTATCAGCTTATGTTGAACGCACTTGCCCAGCAGACGCGGCGAATTTTCAACCCGTCCAGCGTGATGATCCTGCGCCACGAGGGGCGTCGGGTCGAGGATGAGGTTCTGCAATCGGTGATGCTTTTGTTCACCTTCTACATCCTGTCGCTCGGGTTTTTCAGCGTGGCGCTGGAATTGACCGGACTGACCTTGCTGGAATCGGTCACCGCGGCCTGGACCTCGATTTTCAATATCGGCCCGGTGTTTGGCGAAAACGTCGCCGCAAGCGGCGCGCTGCATGGATTTCCGGATGAGGCCAAGGCGCTGATGATCCTTGCGATGCTGATGGGGCGGCTTGAAATCGTCGCGGTCATCGTGTTGCTTTTGCCCGCCTTCTGGCGACCCTGACACCTGTTTTTGGGAGACATCCTATGGCTGAACAACCCGCTACATTCCGCGCGCAGACCCCGCTTGGGGCGCAGATAAGCCATATGCTCAAGGCGCGCGGGGTCGAGACCATTTTCGGCATTCCCGGCGTGCATAATCAGGAAATGTATCGCGGCATTGAAGAGGCGGGCATCACCCATGTTCTGGCGCGCCACGAACAGGGGGCGGGCTTTATGGCCGATGGCTATGCCCGCGCCACCGGCAAGCCGGGGGTGGCCTATGTGATCACCGGGCCGGGGTTGTGCAATATCATGACGCCGATGGGGCAGGCCTATTCGGATTCTGTGCCGGTTCTGGTGCTGTCCTCCTGTCTTGACGATGTGGCGGCCAGGACCGGGCAATTGCACCAGATGCTGGACCAATGCGGCGCGGCGGCCTGTGTCTGCGACTGGAGCCATGAGGCCCGCGATGCGCGAAGCGCCTATCACCTCGTTGACCGGGCCCTGGCCGAGTTTGCCAGCACGCGCGCCCGCCCCAAACATATTCAGGTGCCGATTTCCGCGCTCGAAGGGGGGGCGAGTGCCGCGCCTGATGCCCGCCCGCTGGCGGTGGCTCCCGCAGTTGCGGAGCAGGTTGTCGATCGCGTGGCCGAGGCGCTGAACGGCGCGCAAAAGCCGCTTGTCATCCTTGGCGGCGGCGCGGTGCGCGCGACTGATGCCTGGCGGCAAGTGGTGGCGCGGCTTGGCGCGGCGACCTTCACCACCTATGCCGGGCGCGGCATCATGGGGGCCGAGGCCCCGCTTGATTTCGGCACCTACCTTGCGCGCCCCGAAAGTGCGAGCGTGATCGCCGAGGCAGATCTTGTTCTGGCGGTGGGCACGGAACTGTCGGAAAATGATCTCTGGCGCGATGAGTTGGGGCATGCGGCGCCGCTGATCCGGGTGGATATTGATGCCGCACAGCTTGGCGGGGCACCCAATTGCGATACCCCCGTTCTGGCCGATGCGAGGGCCTTGGCCGATGCTCTTTTGATGCGCGAGTTGCGCCACACAAATGGCTGGCGCGCGGGCGATGTTGCGGCGGCGCGGGCGCGGTGGCGCGCCGAGAGCGATGCCGAGCGTCCGGGTGTGGCCCCGCTCTGCGAGGTGCTGCGCGGCGCTTTGCCCGAAGATACGATGATCTATTCGGACATGACCCAATTCGCCTATGTCGCCAACGAGGTCTGGCCGATGGCGCATCCGGGCCATTGGCATCACCCCTCGGGCTTTGGCACGCTTGGCTATGCCCTGCCCGCCGCGATTGGCGGGGCGGTGGCACGGCGCGGTAAGCCGACGATCGCCATCGCGGGGGATTACGGGTTTCAATACACGGTGCAGGAGCTTGGCACGGCGGTCGAACTTGGGTTGTCTTTGCCGATCCTGCTCTGGGACAATGGCAAGCTGAAAGAAATCGAGGACAGCATGGTGCGCGCCCAGATCGCGCCCAATGCGGTGATCGCCCATAACCCCGATTTCTGCGCGCTTGCACGGGCCTATGGCGCCTATGCAGAGGCGCCGCAAACTCACCGCGCATTACAGGATGCGGTGCGGGCGGCGCTTGTTGCGGACCGCCCGACGCTTATCCATATGACCTCGGCACTGGGGGCAGGCTAGCGGTCAGTAGACATCGCTAAAGCCGTGCTGGACGATATAGGTCGGACAGCCGGGGCGCGCGGTGTTGATGATCAGATACCAGACCGTTTCACCGGGCCGACCGGCGCGCGAGTACTCACAGCCAATCGGATGCGACCACCATTGCGAACTATAGCCTTCGGTCGGCATGACAGAGCTGGTTCCCCTTTTGATTTTGGTTGCGCGCCCGACTTTACTGCCGACATCGGCCTGCGCCACACCGGCGAGTACAATAAGCGCTGACGCCGCGACTAACGCGAATTTCTTCATTTTGGTAACTCCTGACCTGGCCCGGATCCCCGCCGGGCAATACCCCTCACCACATGCCGTCAGGGTGTCCTGAAGCCCTTTCCAAAACCTTAACGGCGCCCCTCTCGGGACGCCGTTAATACTTAGGATTTGCATTAAATTAAGGCGGGGTTATTCCCAGCAGCTGACCAGCACGGTCATCGCCCCGGCGCGATTAGTCAGCGCCTCAGCGGGGATATCACCCAGTTCCGCGGTGATGCGTGGCGTGATGCCGTTTTGCAGCAAAACCTGGCGCAGAGCACCGGTATCGGCGGCAAAGCTAACCCCCTCGGGCAGGGCGCGCCCGTTCTGGACATGCGGCAAAAGCATCCCCAGAACCGCGCCGCCCGCATCAAGCACCGGCCCGCCGGCATCGCCGTCAAGCGCGGTGATCGCCAGCCGCTTGAGGTGCTCTTCGCCGTTCAGGCCGCGCAGGTCGGCGAGCTGTCCAAAGGTCATCGTCGGCGCGCCCAGAATGCCGCCATAGGAATAGCCCGCAACCGCGATTTCAGACATCAGCCGCGGGGTCAGGTCCTGAAACGTGGCCACGTTCTGTGGCGCAAGCCGCTCGGTGGGGCGCAAGAGGGCGATGCCAAGCCCGGCGTCGTCTAGGCTGATGGCCGCGTCATACATATCGTCGATTGTGATGCGGCCACAGTTTTGCACCACCTCGGAGGTGGTCAGAACAGCGCCGTCCTGATCAGCGTAAAAGCCAGAGCGCGACAGCCTGGGCTTGCGCACTTCCAACCCAGAAATCAGATCAATGCGCTGCTCGGCGGTATTGCCGGCCGTCGGGTCAAGCGTGCCGCTGAGCCAGTCGAAGCTGTCCTGCATCTGGCCCAAAAGGCGGCTGCGGCGCTCTTCGTCTCCCGCAGGCCAGATCAGCGTAAAGCCCTTGATCTGCCCATCACGCAGCCAGACTTCGGTCTGCGAAATCTGCAACGCGCCCTCGCCAATCAGGCGAAAGCTGTCGCGTTCAAGGTTGCGCGGCCCGGTTTTCGGCACGATTTCAAGGGTTTGCATGACGTCGTACAGCCCGGCCAGTGTGTTGCGGTCACCCTCCTGGCTGATCAACAGAACCCGCGCGTCGATATCGCCCTTGGATTTGAAATGCGCGAAAGGCGGCTCGTAGCGGTCGAACTCCACCACGCCCATCGGCAGCTTGACGGCGATGCCGGTTGCCGTGTCGCGCACCATCTCAAGGCCAAGCCCTTCGAGAACGGCGTTATACTGGCGCAGCAGTTCGCGGCGTTGCGCGGTGGTCAGAATGCCGGTCACCTCAAAATTGTTGGCCTCTTGCCAGCGGCCCATCGAGGCGCGGGTGCCCTGACCAAAGGCCGCGTCGATTGCGCCGCCGTAAAAGCCGGCCCACTTGAGGGCGATCTGAAGCGCGGCGCGGCCGTCGCGGTCAAGCCGGGCCTCGCTTGCGCGGGCCTCGCGCGGGGTCTCATCCGGCGCGGCGGGGTCTGGCGCGGCGGCGGTTTCGGGGGCCTGCGCAAGGGGCTGGGGCACGGCGGGTTCGGTGCGTGTCAACAGGTTGGCCCCGACCGGCCAGAACTGACGCTGAAAATCAGAGGATTCGGCGATATAGCTGTCGCGCGCGATCACGCCCTCGTTGCGATAGACCTGAAGCACGCGCTCGGCCTCGTCGCGCCGATAGGGGCCAAGGGCAATCCCATACCAGCCGCGCCCGAGGGAAAACCCGTTCACATCCTGCAAATCCGCGCCATAGCGGCGGGCACTGGCCTGGGCTTCGGCAAGGCTTGGCTGGGCTTCGATCTGGACCCAGACAAGCGGTTCGTCCTGTGACCAGGCCGCAGGTGCGCAGAGCAAAATCGTTAACATAAATCCCAAAAAGTAACGCGTCATCGGCTTCCCTTAATTCCTGCCCTGTCTGTTCGCATCGGGGCTTTAAGGGGTTTTAGCAAAAATGCCGCGCGATGCACCCAAAATATGCGCCATGGCCTGATTGACCCTGACGCACGGGGGCCGTAGGTACAACTGGCAATTTCAGGGGCGGTCCCCGGGGGCGAAGATGGCGCAAACAAACGGCAAACCACGCAGTTTTCAGGAAATCATCCTGCGGCTTCAGACCTATTGGGCGGGGCAGGGCTGTGCGATGATGCAACCCTATGACATGGAAGTGGGCGCCGGCACGTTTCACCCGGCCACGACGTTGCGCTCATTGGGGTCCAAACCCTGGGCGGCGGCCTATGTGCAACCCTCGCGCCGTCCCACCGACGGGCGCTATGGCGAGAACCCGAACCGCCTTCAGCATTATTATCAGTATCAGGTGCTGATCAAACCGAGCCCGCCCAATCTTCAGGATCTTTACCTTGGCTCGCTCAAGGCGATTGGTATCGACATGGATCTGCACGATATCCGCTTTGTCGAGGATGACTGGGAAAGCCCGACCCTTGGCGCATGGGGCCTTGGCTGGGAGGTCTGGTGCGATGGTATGGAAGTCAGCCAGTTCACCTATTTCCAACAGGTCGGCGGGCATGATTGCGCGCCGGTCTCGGGCGAGCTGACCTACGGGCTTGAGCGCCTGGCGATGTATGTGCTTGGCGTCGATCATGTGATGGACATGCCGTTCAACGACCCCGCCGCGCCGATCCCGCTCAGCTATGGCGATGTGTTTCGTCAGACCGAGCAGGAATACAGCCGCTGGAACTTTGATATCGCCAATACCGAGGTTTTGTTGCGCCACTTTGAAGAGGCCGAGGCCGAATGCGAGGCGATCCTGAGCCATCCCTATGAAGACCCCAAGACAGGTCAGCGGATCGTGATGGTGCATCCGGCCTATGATCAATGCATCAAGGCAAGCCACCTTTTCAACCTGCTGGACGCACGCGGCGTGATCAGTGTGACCGAACGACAGGCCTATATCGGGCGTGTGCGGGCCCTGGCCAAGAAATGCGCCGATGCCTTCGTGCAGACCGAAGCGGGGGGATACGCCGCATGATGGGCAAGATATTAGCGGGGGTGATCCTGGTCACAGCTTTGGTGGCCGGTGCGGCCATGTATTATTTGCAGGTCTATCACTTTTATGAAAACGTGGCGGCGCGTGGCACCGATGACGTGCAATTGACCTCGCTGGTGTCGGGCAAGGCCGAGCCGGTGCTTTATGACGGGTTCGAGGCGATTGATGCCGACAGCTCGCCGATCCGCTATCGCGCCTGTTTCACCACCACGATGAGCAACGCCATGCTCAGCGAGACCTATGAGATTTACGAGACCGCCGAGCCGCTGACCGCGCCGGGCTGGTTTGAGTGCTATGATGCACAGGCCATCGGTCTTGCGCTGGAAGAGGGACGGGCGCTTGCCTATCTTGGGCAGCGCGACGTGTCTTATGGCGTTGACCGCGTTGTTGCCATTACCGATGACGGGCGCGGCTTTGTCTGGCATCAGATCAACCGCTGCGGTGCGGTTGTCTTTGATGGTCAGCGCGCGCCCGATGACTGCCCCGAACCTCCCAAAGGGTATTGAGTGATATGCCGGATCTTCTGATCGAACTGTTTTCCGAGGAAATCCCCGCCCGCATGCAGGCGCGCGCGGCCGAAGACCTCAAGAAACGCATGACCGATGCGCTTGTAGAGGCGGGCCTGACCTATGGCGGGGCCGCCGGTTTTGCCACGCCGCGCCGTCTTGCGCTTGCGGTTGAGGGATTGCTGGCCACCAGCCCCACAACCCGCGAAGAGCGCAAAGGCCCGCGTGTCGATGCGCCCGAAAAGGCGATCGAGGGGTTCCTGCGCGGCGCCGGAGTGACCCGCGATCAGCTTGAAGTGCGCGACGAGAAAAAAGGCCAGGTCTATTACGCCACCATCACCCGTCCGGGGCGCCCCGCCGCCGAGATCGTGGCCGAAGAACTTGAAAAGATCATCCGTAATTTCCCCTGGCCCAAATCCATGCGCTGGGGTGCCGGAAGTCTGCGGTGGGTGCGCCCGCTGCATTCGATCCTTTGCATCCTGACCGACGAGATGGGCGAGGCCACGGTGGTTGACCTTGAAATTGACGGCATTCCGGCCGGCAACACCACGCAGGGCCATCGCTTTATGGGCGAGGGCGCATTTGCCGTAAGCTCGTTTGACGATTACCGCGCCAAGCTCCGACGCGATCATGTGGTGCTTGAGGCGCAGGAACGCGCCGATCACATCTGGCAGGACGCAGGCAATCAGGCCTTTGCCGCCGGTCTTGAACTTGTCGAGGACCCCGGCCTTTTGGCAGAGGTGTCGGGCCTTGTGGAATGGCCGGTGGTCCTGATGGGGCAGATCGGCGAGGATTTCCTTGGCCTGCCCGGCGAGGTGCTTCAGACCAGCATGCGCGAGCACCAGAAGTTCTTTTCGGTGAGAAATCCCAAGACAGGGCGGATCGAACGCTTTGTCACCGTCGCCAATGTCGAGACCGCCGATCATGGTGCGACGATCCTTGCCGGCAATCAAAAAGTGTTGTCGGCGCGTCTGTCGGATGCAAAGTTTTTCTGGGAAAACGACCTGCGCCTTGTGCGTGACAAGGGGCTTGCGGGCATGGCCGAGGGCCTCTCTGAGGTGACCTTTCACAACAAGCTTGGCTCGCAGGCAGCGCGGATTGCCCGGATCGAGGCGCTGTCGCGTGATCTTGCCCCCGCCCTGGGCGCCGATGTGGACATGGTCGGGCTTGCCGCGACGGTGGCCAAGGCCGATCTGCAATCGGAAATGGTCTATGAATTCCCCGAATTGCAGGGGCTCATGGGGCGCTATTACGCCGAGGCCGAGGGGCTTGCGCCCGAGATTGCCGCCGCCTGCGAAGAGCACTACTCCCCCCTCGGTCCGTCTGACGCCGCGCCGACAGGCGCCGTGTCGGTTGCCGTGGCCCTGGCCGACAAGCTTGATACGCTGACCGGGTTCTGGGCGATTGACGAGAAACCGACCGGATCGAAAGACCCGTTCGCGTTGCGCCGGGCCGGGCTTGGGGTGATCCGTATCATCCTGGCCAATGACCTGCGGCTGTCGTTGGGGCAATTCGTCGATGCGCAATTGTTGCGCCAGAAAATCACCCTGCATCGGCACAAGGCCAGCAGCGGCGAGATCGACACGCTTGAGGAAGTGGTGGAAGAGATTGCCGATCACGGCGTATTCGGCGCGGCCTTTCATGCGGTGATGGAGCGGTTGAAAGCGCAGGATAAGGCACCCGAGGCAGGCGATGGGTCGGTTCTGAATGGGGTTGAGACATCCTTGCCAGAGCTCTCGGTGGATTTGCTGGCCTTTTTGCATGACCGCCTGAAGGTGCATCTGCGCGACGAGGGCATTCGGCATGATGTGATTGATGCCTGCCTTGTGATGCCGCGCGCGGATGATCTTACCCTGTTGGTCAAGCGCGCACAGGCGCTTGGGGCGTTTCTTGGCTCTGAGGATGGTGAAAATCTGTTGCAGGGCTTCAAGCGCGCCAACAACATCCTGACCCAGGCCGAAGAGAAGGACGGCGTCGAATACTCCTACGGCGCCGATGCGAAATTTGCTGAAAGTGATGAGGAAAAGGCGATCTTTGCGGCGCTTGACGCCGCCGAGCCCGAGATTGCGCGCGCGCTTGAGGCCGAAGATTTTGCTGCGGCGATGGCGGTCATGGCAGGCTTGCGCCCGGCGGTGGATGCGTTTTTCGAGGCGGTGCAGATCAACACCGACAACCAGGTGTTGCGCCGCAATCGTCTCAACCTGTTGAACCGCATTCGCGCCACCTGTCTGCAGGTTGCCGATCTGACGCGGATCGAAGGCTAGCGCCCCTCATCGGCCCTGACAGGCCGCCTCGGGGATTTCCGCGAGGCTGGCACGCCGGGGCCGGACAAGCCATGCGGCTTTCCCTTGCCTTGTGCGCCACTGCGCGTATGGTGCGATCAAAGGAAAGGTGCCGCAGTGCAGCAAGACGAGAAAAACATCACCCTCATCACCCCTGACGCGCAGATGCACGCCGCAACCCATGGCGGGCGGGCGAAGTGCCTGCAACGGCTGGTGCGCCTTGATCTTCCGGTGCCGCGCACGATTGCCCTGTCGTTTGAGGCCGTTCATTCGATTGCCGCTGGGGATATGCCTGACATGCAGGCGCTCTTGGCGCCGTTTGGCGAGGCCCCGCTCTTATGTGTGCGCCCCTCCTCGGAAGATCCGGATTGGGGTGGCCCCGGTGCGATCCTCAATATCGGCATCAACGATGCGACCTATAGGGATTTGTCCGCGAAGGTCGGTGAGGTGGCCGCCGCCGAGATCTACCTGCGCTTTGTGCAATCCTATGCCATCCACGTCGCCCGGCTGGATCCCGATATCCTTGACGATGTTTCCAGCGACCCCAAACTTGGCCTAAGTCAGGCCCTGCGCGCCTATGAGGCCGAAACCGAAGAGAAATTCCCCCAGGACCCGGCGGTGCAACTGGCTGAAGTGCTGCGCTCGATGGCGCGCGCCTGGGAGGGAACCACGGCGCGGCTTTTGCGGCAGGCCAAGGGCGCGCCGGCCGACGCGGGGCTTGGCCTAGTGGTGCAGGAGCTTGCGCTTGGCCTGGGGCAGGGGGAATGCGGCTCGGGCGTGATCCAGCTTGTCAACAGCCAGACCGGCGAGCGCCAGATCACCGGGCGATATCTGAGCCAGAGCCAGGGCCGCGAGGCGCTGCGTGGCGGCGCGGATTCGCTGTTCCTGGAGCGTGATCCGCGTGGCCCCTCTTTGGAAGAGCTGGCGCCAGAGGCATTTGAGGCGCTCAAAACCTATACTGCGATGATGCGCAAAATGCTGCGCGAAGAAATGCAGGCCGAGTTTACCATCGAAAACGGCCAGGTGTTTTTGCTTGACGGGCTGCGCGTGGCGCGCAACGCCCGCGCCGCGGTCGGCATCGCCGTGAACCTGGCCGAGGACGGTATCATCACCCGCGAAGAGGCGCTTATGCGGGTCGAGCCGCGCGCCCTCAACGAGCTGTTGCACCGTCAGGTTGACCCCGAAGCGCCCCGCGATATCTTGGCACGCGGGATTGGCGCAAGCCCCGGTGCAGCCTCGGGAAAGATCGTGTTTTCCGCCGCCGATGCCCAGGTCGCACATGCGCGCGGCGAAGCTTGCGTTCTGGTGCGGCGAGAAACCAGCCCCGAGGACATTCGCGGCATGCATTCCGCCGTTGCCGTTCTGACCGAGCGGGGCGGGATGACGAGCCACGCCGCCGTAATCGGGCGCGGTATCGGCCTGCCCTGCGTGGTGGGGGCCTCCGAGATTCATTTTCAGGTGCGCCTCAATCAGCTGACCATGCCCGACAAGCGGGTGGTCAAGGCGGGCGAGGTGATCACGATTGATGGCACAAACGGTCTTGTTCTCGCAGGAGAAACCCCGCTTCTGGAGGCCGCGCGCGATGCATCTTTCCAGACCCTGATGAGCTGGGCCGATGATGTGCGCGACATTGCCGTGCGCGCCAATGCCGACACCCCTGCCGACGCCGAGGTTGCACGCCATTTCAATGCGCGCGGGATCGGGTTGTGCCGGACCGAGCATATGTTCTTTGAAGCAGATCATCTCACCGTGATGCGAGAGATGATCTTTGCCGATAGCAGCAAGGATCGCGCGGCGGTGCTTGAGCGACTCCTGCCAATGCAGCGCGTCGACTTCATTGATATCTTCCGTATCATGCAGGGCAAGCCGGTCTGTATCCGACTGTTTGATCCGCCGCTGCACGAATTCCTGCCGACGGATCGCGCCGGGCACCTGCAACTCGCCGAGGCGCTTGATCTGCCGCTGTCGGATGTGATCCGCCGGGTTGAGGCGCTCAGCGAATATAACCCGATGCTGGGTATGCGCGGGGTGCGGGTCGGGATCACCGTTCCTGAAATCTATGACATGCAGGCACGCGCGATCTTTGAGGCCACCATCGAGGCCAGCCGGAACGGCGCGCCGGTGGTGCCAGAGATCATGATCCCGCTGGTCAGCGCCCGTCGCGAGGTGGAACTTGTAAAGACCCGTTTTGATGCCGTGGCGGCAATGGTGCGCAATGAAACCGGCTGTGATTTCTCCTATCATCTGGGCGTCATGGTCGAAACCCCGCGCGCCGCGCTGCGGGCCGGCGAAATTGCGCCGCTTGTCTCGTTCCTGAGCTTTGGCACCAACGATCTGACGCAGATGACCTATGGCCTGTCGCGCGACGATGCGGGGCGGTTCATGTCGGATTACGTCAAACAGGGCGTTTATCCCGAAGACCCGTTTCACACGCTTGATGTTGACGGCGTGGGCGAGCTTCTCAAGATCGGGGCAGAGCGCGGCCGTGCGGCCAATCCGGATGTGGTTTTGTCGATTTGTGGTGAACATGGCGGTAACCCCGAATCAATCTCTTTTTGTCGCGATGCCGGTTTCAACTATGTTTCCTGCTCTCCGTTCCGGGTTCCGGTGGCGCGACTTGCTGCCGCACAGCTGACGGTCAAAGACAAGATCGGGTAGGCGCGGGCACGATTGCCGCAAGATCCTGCATGTTGAGCTAAGCTTTGCTTGGCACAAATTGCTGTGCCCTTTGTGCCGCAGGCCAGCAGGGTAGACGGATCAGACAATTTTATATACCTCCCCCCGATGCAGCGGAACCAACCGCGATCACCGAGGAGATCATGCATGAGACGGATTGCACTGGCCGCGACCCTCGCGGCGATGGCGGCGCCGGCGATAGCGGATGCGCCTGTGAACAGGCTGATGGACCAGGAAATGCGCGCCCTGCGCTCGATTTCCGGGGACCGGATGGCAAGCTTTCTGACCCGCCCCGAAACCGAGGTGGAATATTCCAAGACCTGGCTGTCGCAGCAAGAGCTTGTCAAGGGCGGCCCCGAGTGGCGCTGTCTGGCAGAAGCGCTTTATTTCGAGGCGCGCGGCGAGAGCGTCAAGGGCCAGTTCGCCGTGGCCGAGGTGATCCTGAACCGGGTTGATGATCCGAAGTATCCCGACACGGTCTGCGCTGTGGTGCATCAGGGCACGGGGCGCAAGTTCCAGTGCCAGTTCACCTATACTTGTGATGGTGTCAAAGAGGTGATCAGCGAGCCCAAGGCATTCCGCCGGGTTGGCAAGGTTGCCAAGCTCATGGTTGATGGCGCGCCGCGTGATCTGACGAGCGGGGCAACCCATTATCACACCCGCGCCGTCAACCCGCGTTGGGCCCGTCATTTCCCGCGCACCGCGACCATTGGCGTGCATCACTTCTATCGCCAGCCGACGCGCGTTTCGCAGAACTAGGGCCGCCAACGCCCCCCGAAAATCGGTTTTTGCCTGCCTAATTCAAGGTCGGCGGGCGAAAAACAAGTTATTCCCTGCCAAACATGACAATCGCGGTTGACTCGGGCGCGCGCGTCATTAAAAGGCAGACTTCATGAGATATTCACGGGCGGCAGGACTGCCCGGCGCAGGAGATGAAAAATGGCGAAGCCGACGACCATCAAAATCCGTCTGAACTCGACCGCGGGCACGGGCCATTTCTACGTGACCAAGAAAAACGCACGCACCATGACCGAAAAAATGACCGTACGTAAGTACGATCCCGTGGTGCGCAAGCATGTCGAGTACAAGGAAGGCAAGATCAAGTAAGATCGCCTGACAGACAAGACAGAGTAAGCCGCGCCACACCAGCGCGGCTTTTTCTATTTGGGGCGTGTCTGGGGGCCGGCAGAATTTACCGGAAAGCCTAGTTTGATGTCCCATTTCAATATTCGCCCTGCCGCCATTGATGATCATGCGGTGTGCACCTCATTGCTGTCGCGCAGCTATCGGCGGCTTCTGGCGCCCTGTTATTCAAGTGCCGTGCTGGCCGAGGCCCTGCCGGTGATAACCCTCGCCGCGCCGGGGGGGCTCGGTACAGGCCGTTATTTCCTCGCCGAAGAGGGCGCGCGCATTCTGGCCGTTGGCGGCTGGAGCGATATCAGCCCCTTCGGGCGCGCCTGCCCGCAGGGGCACGCCCACATCCGGCATCTGGCCTGTGACCCCGAGAGCCTGCGTCAGGGGATCGGGGGGGGCATTCTGGCGCGGATGGTTCAGACGGCACAGGCAAGTGGCATCAGGGTGCTGCACTGTCTTAGCCCGCATAACGCCGGGCCATTCTATGTCGCGACGGGGTTCGAGGCCCTGGGCGAGGTGGCGATGCGCCTCACGCCCGAGCTTGACCTGCCGGTGATCCATATGCGCCACGCGCTGGTGTGACATGCAAAAAGGGCCGGTCGCGATGACCGGCCCTTCTTATATCTGCGCTCAGGGCGCTGTTTATTCTTGCTGGCCCATGAACATCAGCAGGAACTGGAACATGTTGAGGAAGCTGATGTAGAGGTTCAGCGCGCCGTCATAGGCGGCCTTATCAAGCCATTCCTGATCGCCATGCGCGGCATGGGCTACATAGGTGTTCTTGATCTCTTGCGTGTAAAACGCGGTCAGACCGGCAAACACCAGAACACCGATCGCCGAGATCGCGAACATCATCGCGGGCGACTGGAGGAACATGTTGATCAGCATCGCCACCAGAAGGCCGACAACGCCCATGATCAGGAAGCTGCCCCAACCTGAGATGTCTTTCTTGGTGGTATAGCCGTAGAGCGACAGCGACGAAAAGGCGATGGCGGTCACGATAAAGGTCTGAACGATCGAAAATCCGGTGAAGACCAGAAAGATCGAGCTCATCGAGATACCGATCAGCGCGGCAAATGTGAAAAAGCCAAGCTGTACCGCCGCCGCAGACCCGCGCCGCAGCAAAGAGCCCCAGCCAAACAGGATAAAGCCGAGAGGCGCCAGCATCACCACCCATTTAAGCGGCGACAGATAAAGCGCGGCGCCAAGACCCGACAGCATCGTGCCATTGGGAAGCTGCGCGGCGGCGGCTGAAGGATCGGTTGTCACGGCAAGCCCCGCGATGGCCCATGCGGCAAGGGCTGTGATCAGCATGCCGAACGACATGGTGCCGTAGACCTTGTTCATGTGGGTGCGAAGACCCGCGTCAATCTGGGCGGTGCTGCGTGTGCCCGTCGCCGTCCGGATCGTGTTGAACTCTGCCATGAATACCTCCGATATGAAAATGGCGGCCCCGGTATGGGGCTTTGCCAACAATATCGGGTAGGTGTATCGGCTTTTCAAGTTTTAGCGAGCGTTTTTCTCAGGCTTTTGTAAACGCTCGCCAAATTTGCCTGTTTTAGCGACAGCTTGGAGTGGGCAGATCCCAGAACGGGCGGCTTGCCTCGCGCTCTGCCTCGCGGCGGCTCAGACCGATATCTTTCAGCGCGGCATCGTCGAGCTGGCGCAGGGCGTTGCGCTGTTTGCTGACCGCGAGCATGTCACGCAGCGCAAACTGCACGCGGGGAAGGGTGTGGGGCCGGGCAGGGGCGTGAATATGAAGGCTCATGGTCTGTTCCTTTCCTAATTGTGATACGAGCTGACTTATCTATTTCTTCTGTTGATCTTTCTGCCTGAGTCGGGGCAATATTAAAAATGAATGTTCATTGGGCGAACCATCAAGGAATGTGATGAATGCGAAATCTTGACATAACGACGCTGCGCTCGCTGGTGGCGGTGGCGGATCAGGGCGGGGTCACACGGGCGGCCTCGGCTTTGAACCTGACGCAATCGGCGGTCTCGATGCAGATCAAGCGGCTTGAGGACATGCTTGATCTCAAGTTGATGGACCGGGCCAATCGACGGGTCTCGCTGACCGCCTCGGGCGAACAGCTTGTCGGCTATGCCCGGCGCATGCTTGATCTCAATGACGAGGTCGTTGGTCGCCTGACCGAAGAGACATACGAGGGCGAGCTTGTGTTGGGCGTGCCGCATGACATTGTCTATCCGGTGGTGCCGCGGGTTCTGAAATCGCTGAACGCGGCCTTTCCGCGGGTGAATGTGCAACTGCGCTCGTCGAGCACGGTCCGCCTGCGCGAGGCGCTTGGCAAGGGCGAGGTCGACATCATCCTGACCACCGAGCAGGGCGTCGGCGAGGGTGGCGAGACCCTGACCGAAATGGCGCTGCGCTGGACCGGGGCGCCGGACGGAGTGGCATGGAAGCGGCGGCCGCTGCGGCTTGCCTTCTGCACCTGCTGCATCTTTCGGCCGATCGTGCTGCGCAAGCTCGACGAGGCCGGGATCGACTGGGAAATGGCGGTCGAATCAGAGGATGACCGCGCCGTCGAGGCCGTGGTCAGCGCCGACCTTGCCATCGGCGCCTTGCTGGAAAACAGCCTGCCGCCTTACCTTGAGGCCATCAACCCCGGTGGTCTTTTGCCCGAGCTTGGCGTGCAGAAGGTCAATCTTTACATGCGCGGCGGCCGCGACAAGGTGCTGGACGAACTTGCCCGGATGCTGCGCAACGGGTTTGGCGCCATCCCTGCGCCCGCTGCCCTCATGTCAGCGTGACCACCACCTTGCCGGTCGATTTGCGCGAGCGCAGGAATTCAAGCGCCTCATCGGCGCGTTCAAGCGGCAGGACATGGCTGATGTGCGGTTTGATGCGGCCCTCTGCGTACCAGTCGAACAGGGTGGCAAGGCTATTGGTGACCACCTCGGGGCGGAAATTCAGGTAACCGCCCCAATAAAGGCCGATCACCGACAGGTTCTTGACCAACAGGTGATTGGCCGGAATTTGTGGCACCTCGCCACTGGCAAAGCCGATGCTCAGCAGGCGCGCCTCGGGGTTGCAGGCGCGAAAGGCGGCCTTGAACTGATCCCCGCCGACCGGATCATAGACCACATCGACCCCGCCAAGCGCCTTGCAGGCCTCGCGGATATCGGCGCTCTTGGCATCAATCAGATGATCCGCCCCGGCGGCACGCGCCACCTCGAGCTTGTCGGCGCCGCGTGCGCAGGCAATCACCCGTGCGCCCATCTGCTTGCCGATTTCCACAGCCGTGAGGCCGACGCCCCCCGCGGCGCCCAGCACCAGAAGCGTCTCGCCGGGTTGCAGGTGTGCCCTGTGGTCCAGCGCGACATGGCTGGTGCCATAGGCAATCAGAAAGGCGGCGGCATCGCTGAACGTCATGTCATCGGGCAAGGCCACCGCCCGATTCGCCGGAAAACAGCCATAGTCCGCCAGCCCGCCCTGACCGCCAAAGACCGCAACCCGCGTGCCGGGGGCGGGGCCGTCGGTGTCGGGGCCAAGCGCGTCAACGACGCCGGCCACCTCCATGCCAAGGGTGAACGGGGCGGGTGGTGTATCCTGATATTCGCCCTTGATCATCAAGAGGTCGGCGAAATTGAGACCGCAGGCCTCGATTTTCAGGAGAAGCTCGCCTTGCTTGGGGGTGGGGCGCGATATGTCGCAAATGGCGGGCGTGGCCCCGGTGCTGGCGATGTGAAAAGCGCGCATGTTATACCCTTCTTGATTCCGTCAAATTTGGCAACAAACTGTTGATCGGATTTAGCTAATTCGATTCGGTGGGTCAAAACCACCAGTATTGCGTGACTCTGACCTATTCAAAAGGTTAGCTTCCGCATAGATTGAGTATCTTTCGGGTAGGGTGCGTAAACGGATAGCGATATTTCTTGTATTTCGGCTGTATCTTGTTAAGTTCAAAAGAGCGCTGCTGGGATGCGTGGCGTGTTTGTTTGGCGCGTTTAGTGTCTTTGAATGCCGTATTTCCGGCGACGTAAAAGTTACAATAGGACGTAAAAGTTACAATAGGACGTAAAAGTTACAATAGGACGTAAAAGTTACAATAGGACGTAAAAGTTACAATAGGACGTAAAAGTTACAATAGAAGGAATATTCAATGCCGCACCCAGTAGATGTGCACGTTGGAAAACGCATTCGGCATCGCCGTTGGCTGGTCGGGATGACTCAGCAGCAGCTTGCGGAAAGTGTTGGAATTAAATTTCAGCAGATTCAAAAATATGAAACCGGTGCGAACCGTGTCAGCGCGTCCCGTCTTTGGGATATCGCCGATTCGCTCGAAGTCGAAATCAGCTTTTTCTTTGAGGGTCTGGAGCACGAAGGTGATTCACCCCGCGAGAAAACCGACAATGTACCGACGGATATTCTTGGCGATAAAGAGGCGCTTGATCTGGTGCGGTCGTATTATGCGATCCCGGAAAATCAACGTCGCCGCCTGTTCGATCTTGCCCGCGTCCTGAGCGAGGTGGCTTGAGCCTGACATGTCTGTGGCCTAAGTCTGCGTTCTCATAGCGCAGATAAAGGGCAGGCCGGTCATGGATATCGACAAGAAAATTGAAACCGCCCATGCGTTGGCCGATGCCGCGCGTGCGGCGGTTTTGCCGTTTTTCCGAAGCGCCGACCTCGTGACTGACAACAAGCATTCCGATGGCAGTTTTGATCCGGTGACCGAGGCCGACCGCGCTGCAGAGCTTGCAATGCGAGAGGTGCTCTCCAGGATGTGCCCCGAGGATGGCATTCTGGGCGAGGAATTCGATAAGGTGGCGGGGAAAAGCGGTCTGACGTGGGTGCTTGACCCGATCGACGGCACGCGCGCCTTTCTGTCCGGCTCTGCCACCTGGGGGGTGCTTGTTGCGCTCTCTGATCACAGCGGTCCGATCTACGGGCTGATTGACCAACCCTACATCGGCGAGCGGTTCGAGGGCGGCTTTGGGCGCGCGACGATGACTGGCCCCCTGGGCACGCGGCCCCTCAGGGCGCGCTGTGACCGCCCCCTGAGCGAGTCGATCCTCTTTACCACCTTTCCAGAGGTCGGCAGCGCCGCCGAGGGCGCCGGATTTGCCGATTTGGCGCAACAGGTCAAGCTGGTGCGCTATGGGCTTGATTGCTATGCCTATGCGCTTGTGGCGGCGGGGCAGATCGACCTTGTGGTCGAGGCCGGGCTTGCGCCCTATGACGTTCACGCGCCGATTGCCGTGATCGAGGCCGCAGGCGGGATCGTGACCGACTGGCAAGGTGGTCCGGCGCATCAAGGTGGGCGCATTCTTGCTGCGGCGAGCCGTCAACAGCACACGGCCGCCCTGAAGGTTTTGTCGCGGGTGGCTTGATCCTATCCGCGCTTTGGGGGTAAATACTATCTGCTGCACGGTTCTTAACCCCTTTCCGCCGTGCAATCCATGCTTCCAGAGGGGGTGAGGAAGCACTGGCAAGGGGTTATTTTCATGAGAGAAATTTTGATCCGTGGCGCGGACTATCTGCTCACGATGAATGACGCGCGCGAAGAGTTGCGCGGCGCCGATATCCTGATCCGCAACGGCATCATCGCCGGTGTCGGGCATGCTCTTGAAAGCGATGGCGAGGTGGTTCTTGCGGCGGGCTGTGTGGTGACGCCGGGCCTGGTGAACACGCATCACCATCTTTATCAAAGCCTGACACGGGCGGTGCCGGGGGCGCAGGATGCGCTGTTGTTTGGCTGGCTGAAAACGCTCTATCCGATCTGGGGGCGCTTCGGGCCAGAGGAAACGCGGGTCTCTGCCCTCACCGGGCTGGCCGAGCTGGCGCTTTCAGGATGCACGCTAAGTTCCGATCATCTCTACATTTTTCCCAACGGCGCACGGCTTGAGGATACGATCCATGCGGCGGCCGAGATCGGCTTGCGGTTTCACCCCACGCGCGGCGCGATGAGCATCGGCGAAAGTGCTGGCGGTCTGCCGCCCGATGCTTTGGTAGAGGGTGAAGATCGCATTCTAAATGACTGTATTCGCGTGATAGATTCCTTTCATGATGCCGGGGAGGGATCGATGTGCCGGGTCGGTATCGCGCCCTGTTCGCCGTTCTCGGTGAGCCGTGACCTGATGCGCAATGCAGCGCTTCTGGCGCGCGATAAAGGGGTGATGTTGCATACTCATCTGGCCGAAAACGAAGAGGATATCGCCTATTCCGAGGCAAATTTCGGCTGTCGTCCAGGGCAGTATGCCGAGGATCTCGGCTGGACGGGCGATGATGTCTGGCATGCACATTGCGTTAAGTTGGACGCGCAAGAGATTGATCTGTTTTCAAAAACCCGCACGGGTGTTGCGCATTGCCCCTGTTCCAACTGTCGCCTTGGATCGGGCATCGCGCCGGTGCGGGCCATGCGGGATGCGGGCGTCAAGGTGGGGCTCGGGGTTGATGGTTCGGCCAGCAATGACGCGGGAAACCTCGTGCTTGAGGCGCGCCAATCCATGCTCTTGCAGCGGGTCAGCCAAGGCGCCGATGCGATGAGTGCGCGCGAGGCGCTTGAGATCGCGACACGCGGCGGGGCCGAGGTTCTGGGGCGCAGCGATTGCGGTCAGATCGCCCTTGGTAAACGCGCAGACATCGCAATCTGGGATGTGCGTGGTCTTGAAAGCGCCGGAAGCTGGGACCCGGCGGCGCTTTTGCTGGCCGGGCCGACCCGCGTGCGTGACCTCTTTGTCGAGGGGCGCCAAGTGGTGCGCGACGGCCATCTGATCAGCATAGATTTGCCGAAGGTGATTGAGCGGCAAAACCGGCTGGCGCGGGCCTCGGCCGAGCGCTAGGCTGGGGCTTTGATAACTTTCAGGGGGCGTCAGGATGTCGGGATTTCGTTTGCTTGGTCTTCTCGCAGTCCTGTTCATGCTGGCCGCCCCGATGACACCGGCGCAGGCGCAGGCGACGGATTTCGGCCAGGCCTCGCTTGCCTGGGTCAATGCCGAGCGGGCCAAGAGCGGGCGCGGCGCGGTCGCCCTCTCGCCCAAGCTCACGCGGGCGGCGGCGGCCCATGCCGGCGACATGGCCAAAAACGGATACTTCAGCCACACCGGCGCCAATGGCAGCAGCATCGGTGACCGGGTTCGGCGACAGCAATACGGCTTTTGTTTCGTGGCCGAGAATATCGCCAAGGGGCAGGGCACCCTGGACGAGGTGTTGCGGGCCTGGATGGCCTCGCCCGGCCATCGGCGTAATATGCTGCACAAGAGTGCCGCCGAATTCGGCCTGGTGCGCGGGCCGGGGAACCTCTGGGTGATGGTTCTGGGTCGCCCGGGCTGTTAGAGGATCAGCCGAAGAAGCGCGGTTTCAGTTTGAGGATCGTGTCGCCGATGTCGGCGCTTATCTGACGGGCGGCGGCAAGGGCCTCTTGGTGGGCGGCATAGCCGGTTGCGACGGCGCTCTCGATGGTGGCGCTTTGCACGAGGCTTGCCACAAGATCGGGGTTGTCGCGGGCATAACCTTCACCGAACTGGGCGTCGATGGCGCGGGTGGCCTCGGCAAGGTGCCGGGTGATCTGGCTGGTCATGGGCTGTGGCCTCTTTCCTGATGGTACGCTCAGGCAGATAGGGCCGAAATGGCGCGTGGCGATGGTTGGTCTCGCGCGGCGGGCAGGCAACAGCCCGACAAGCCCTCAGGCGGGGCGCCCGGCGATCCAGACCTGTTTGACCGCGCGATCATCGCCCATCATTATGGTCGGAAACAGCGCCTCCCAGATGTCATCGGCGCGCGCGCTGCGCTGTGCGATGGCGGGCGTCGAGGCCAGATCAAGCGCCACAAGGTCGGCCTCCATCCCCGGAGCGATATTACCGATCTGCCCACTCATATGCAGCGCCTCGGCCGATCCGGCGGTCGCCAGCCACAAAAGCTGTGCGGGATGCAGCGCAGTGCCGGTAAGCTGGCCGATTTCATAGGCGGCGGCCATGGTGCGCAGCATGCAAAAGCTTGATCCGCCGCCGGTGTCGGTCGCAAGGCCGACCCGCTGTCCCTCGGCCATCCGCGCGGCCATGTCAAACAGGCCAGAGCCGATGAAGGTATTCGAGGTCGGGCAATGAACAAGCGCCGCCCCCACCTCGCGCAGGCGATCCCGCTCGCGCGGCTCAAGGTGGATCGCGTGGCCATAAAGCCCGCGTGCGCCAAGCAATCCGTGCGCCTCGTAGGTATCAAGGTAATCGTGCGCCTCGGGGTAGAGCGATTTGACCCAGGCCACCTCGTCGGTCTGTTCGCTCAGGTGGGTCTGCATCAGGCAATCGGGATGCTCGGCCCACAGCGCGCCAAGCGCGGCCAGCTGATCGCGCGTCGAGGTCGGTGAAAATCGCGGCGTGATCGCATAGGACAACCGGTCCACCCCGTGCCATGCCCCGATCAGCGCCTTGCTGTCGTCATACCCCGATTGCGCCGTATCACAGAGGTCGGGCGGCGCGTTGCGATCCATGCAGGTCTTGCCCGCCACCGCGCGCACCCCGCGCGCCTGTGCCGCCTCGAAGAACGCGGTCACGCTGCCGGGGTGGATGGTGCAATAGCTGACGCAGGTCGTGGTGCCATTGGCCAGCGTCAGGTCGAAATACCGGCTGGCAATCTCGCGCGCATAGGCCGGGTCGCCAAAGCGCAGTTCCTCGGGGAAGGTATAGGTCTCAAGCCAATCGCGAAGCCGCTTGCCCCAGCTGGCGATCATCGCGGTCTGCGGATAATGCACATGGGCATCGACAAAGCCGGCACAGATCAGGGCATCGCCCATGTCGACCTGCGCGGCCTCGGGCGCCTCTGCGCGCAGGTCCGCAGCACGCCCGAGGGCCGCGATCTTGCCGCCCCGGATCAACACCGCCTCGGCGAGGCGCGCCGCATCATTGGGATCGCCGCCCCCGAAGGGAGTACGCTCAAAGCCAAGGATCTGACCGGTCAGAAGCATATCGTGGGACATCGGGCCTCTTTCGTCTGATAGCTGTTCAAAATTCAGAATATGTCTGCCTGCAATCGGGGTAAATCAAGGTATTGTCATTGTTTTCCTGAAGCTGCTTCTTTAATCCTCTCGCAGAAGCGCGACAGGGGGATGTGAAATGGCAGAGCATGACTATGACCGCGACCCCGTGAGCGAGCGCGACGAGGACGATTACCCGCTGAACAAACAGGCGGTGACGCGGATCATCGAGGCGGTCGATGCCGGCGACCGGGATCTGCTCTTGTCCGAGATGGAGCCGCTGCACGCGGCCGATATCGCCGACCTTCTGGAACAGATCAACAGCGGCGACCGGCGCGCCCTGATCGCGCTTTATGGCCGCGAGTTCGACGGCGACATCCTGTCGGAACTTGATGAATCGATTCGCGAAGAGGTGATCGGTCTTCTGACGCCCGAAGTGCTGGCCGATGCGGTGCGGGATCTGGATTCAGACGATGTGGTCGATCTTGTCGAGGATCTTGAAGGCGGCCAGCAGGCCACCATCCTGAGCGCGCTTGAAGACAGCGACAGGATCGCCGTTCAGCAATCGCTGACCTATCCGGAATATTCCGCTGGCCGCCTGATGCAGCGCGAAGTCGTCATGGCGCCAGAGCATTGGTGCGTCGGCGATGCGATTGATTACATGCGCAATGTCGAAGAGCTTCCGGAGCAATTCTATCACATGATCCTTGTCGATCCGCGCCTGCATCCGGTTGGCAATGTAACGCTTGGCCGCATCATGGGCGCGCGCCGCGAGACGGCCCTCAAGGATCTGGTCGAGGACACGTTTCACACCATCCGCGTCACCCGTGACGAGGGCGATGTGGCCTACATGTTCAACCAGTATCACCTGATTTCCGCGCCCGTGGTCGATGAAGATGACCGGCTTGTCGGGGTGATCACCATTGATGACGCCATGGCAGTGCTTGATGAAGAGCACGAAGAAGACATCATGCGGCTTGCCGGTGTTGGCGAGGGCGGGCTGAACGACAGCGTGATCGAGACCAGCAAACAGCGTGTGCCCTGGCTGGCGGTGAACTTGTTGACGGCGATCCTGGCGTCGCTGGTCATTTCCCAGTTCGAGGCGACGATCGCCCAATTCGTGGCACTGGCCGTTTTGATGCCAATCGTGGCCTCGATGGGCGGCAATGCCGCCACCCAAAGCCTTACCGTGGCGGTGCGCGCGCTTGCGACCAAGGATTTGACCGGCTCGAACGTCTGGCGCGTGCTTTGGCGCGAGGTGATGGTTGGGATGATCAACGGTCTGATTTTTGCCGCTACCATGGGGGCCGTGGGCATCCTGTGGTTCGGCGGGCCAGAGCTTGGCTATGTGATAGCGGCCGCAATGGTGATCAATCTGGTCGTTGCCGGGCTTGCCGGATCGGCGATTCCGGTGATCATGGATCGCATGGGCATTGATCCGGCGCTTGGCTCGGGCACCTTCGTGACCACGGTCACCGATGTTGTCGGGTTCTTCGCCTTTCTGGGATTGGCGGCGATGTTTCTGGTATGACCGACCTGAGCCAAATCAAGGCCGCCGCCCGCAAGGCGGGTTTTGCGCGTCGTGCGGCGGCCCATGCGGCGCGCACGCATGGCGAGGCGGCGCTGCTGTCGAGCGTCTTGGCGGGCTATCGCGGGGTGCCGCTGTCGGCCTATATGGCGATCCGCTCCGAGATTGATCCGCTGCCCGCCATGCAAGAGGCGGCGGCGCATGGACCGGTCTGCGTGCCGGTAATCAAAGCGGCTGGCCTGCCGCTCAAATTCTCCCGCTGGACGCCGGGCTGCGCCCTGCGCGAGGGGCCGTTCGGCGCGATGATCCCGGCCGAGGACGACTTCATCGAGCCCGAAATCCTGATCGTGCCGCTGGTGGCGTTTGACCGGCAGGGCGGGCGGCTTGGCTATGGCGGCGGGTTTTATGACCGCACGCTTGAGGCTTTGCGCGCCAAGCGCCCGACGCTGGCGGTTGGTTTTGCCTATGCCGCGCAAGAGGCAGACAACCTGCCGTCGGAACCGACCGATCAGCCGCTTGACATGGTGGTAACCGAGACTGAGGTGATCAGTTTCTGATCAGGCGTCGCCTGACATTTTCTGCAAAAGCGTGTCTAGGGCCCCTTCAATGTGGGCGCGAAGACAGGTCACTGCGGCATTGGTATCGCGGCGATGACAAGCATCGCGCAAGGCCTGGTGATCGGCCAGCCAGCGTTCGGTTTCGTTGGGCAAGGCATCGTAGGCGGAAATCTGGATGCGGCAGGTGCGGCGCAGGCCGGTGATCATCTGCGCCTGACGCGGGCGCATGGCAGGGGCATAGAGGGCGGCGTGAAACATCTGGTCTCCCTCTGCCCAGTTGGCGTTTTTTGCCTCAAGATTTGAACGGGCCAACGCATAGTCGATGCGGGTCAGATCCGCCTCGGTCATCACCGGGATGGCGCGGGCCAGCAGATCACATTCCAACAGCAGCCGCAGGTCATAGGCCTCGGATACCTCGGTCGCATCCATACGGATCACATGGGCGGTGCGGTTGGGGGCCTGATCAATCAGACCAAGAGCGGCAAGCCGCGCCAGCGCATCGCGGATGGGGATGCGGCTGACGCCAAAGCGCGCGGCCAGATCGGTTTGTGACAAGGGCTGCCCGACGGGCAATGCGCCGCTTAGGATGTCAGACTGCAATTGATCGGCGATGGATTGCGGCGAAGTCATAGGGTGGGTTGCCTGTGTTTTGCAGAAATGTATACATGTATGCAATGATTCGCGCAACAAAGGACCGCTGCCATGGCCGAGCATAATTATACCGCACGAGTCGTGTGGACCGGGAACCGTGGGGAGGGCACGAAGCACTACAGGGGCTATGATCGTACATGGAACGTCGCGACCCCCGGCAAGCCGGTGATCCACTGCTCCAACGATCCGCTCTTGGGGGGCGACCCGACCCTGCATAACCCCGAGGATATGCTGATCGCGGCACTGTCGGCCTGTCACATGCTGTGGTTTCTGCATCTTGCCAGCGACGCGGGTGTCATCGTTCATGCCTATCAAGACGACCCGCTTGCACTGGGCGAAACCGACGCCACCGGCGCAAGCCGCTTCCTGCGCGCCACCCTGCGCCCCTCGATCAGCGTGCCGTCGGGCACCGACCTCAAAAAGGCCAATGCGCTGCACGACGAGATACACAAGACCTGTTTTATCGCCCGTTCGGTCAATTTTCCGGTCACCTTTGCTGCGCGCTACCGCATCAAGGCCTGACGCTCGCCCTTCTACTTGGCACAAATACTCCCGCCGGAGGCGTCCCTCACGGGCCCCAATCCCAAGCGCGTGCGGTTTGAGTCTTGCCCTTCGCGCAGTCCGTCAATAACACCGATTCCATGAAAATACTCTTTTTAGGCGATGTGATGGGCCGTGCGGGACGCGCGGCGGTGGCCGAGACCCTGCCGCGCTTGCGCGCAGAGTGGCGGCTGGATTTCGTTGTGGTCAATGGCGAGAATGCCTCGGGCGGGATGGGGCTGACCGGCGCGCATGCCAAGGGGCTGTTCGAGGCGGGGGCCGATTGCGTCACCCTTGGCGATCATGCCTTTGATCAAAAGGACATGCTTCAGGCGATTGGCAATGAGACCCGGATCATCCGGCCGCTGAACTTTGCCAAGAGCGCCCCGGGGCGCGGGCACCGGGTTTTTACCGACGGACGCGGGCGCAAGATTCTGGTGGCGCAGGTGCTGGGTCAGGTCTTCATGAAACGCGCCTTTGACGATCCGTTTTCGGCCATCGACGAGGTGCTGCGCGCGCATCCTCGCGGTGGCGCGGTGCAGGCGGCGATTGTCGAGGTGCATTGCGAGGCGACCTCGGAGAAGATGGCGATGGGGCATTTCTGTGATGGCCGCGCCAGTCTCGTGGTGGGCACCCACACCCATATCCCGACCGCCGATACACAAATCCTGCCGGGTGGCACCGCCTTTCAGGGCGATGCCGGCATGTGCGGCGATTATCTTAGCGTCATTGGCATGGAAAAGACCGAACCGATGCGGCGTTTCGTGACCGGCATGGGCAAGGAACGCTTTACCCCGGCGCTTGGCGCGGCAACCTTGTCGGGCGTTTACGTCGAGACCGACGACAAGACCGGCAGGGCCACCAAGGTCTCGATGATCCGCCAAGGTGGCCGGTTGGAGCAAGCAGGCCCGTGAGAGCACGCGCCGGTCTGACGCTGGCGCTTATGGCGATGGGCGCGGGCTGGGGCCTGTCGGTGGCGCTTGCCAAGATCGCGGTCAGCACCGGCCATCAGCCTTTCGGCCTGATATTCTGGCAACTGGTGATCGCGGTGGTGGTGCTTGGTGCCATCACCCGCGCACGCGGTAAGCGGTTGGAGCTGGGGCGCATCTATTGGCGGCTGTTCGCGATGGTCGCCCTGTTCGGCGCGGTTCTGCCGGATGTGTTTTTCTATGCCTCGGCGGCCCGCTTGCCCGGCGGTGTGATGGCCATTGTCATTTCGACCGTGCCGATGTTTTCGCTGCCCATCGCGCTTGCCCTTGGCAATGAGCGATTTGCCTGGCGGCGGATGCTGGGCCTCATCCTTGGGTTGGCCGGGATCGCGCTTTTGATCGGCCCCGAGGCCAGCCTGCCGGATCGGGCTATGGCCGCCTTTGTGCCGCTCGCCCTCATAGCGCCGCTGCTTTATGCGGCCGAGGGCAATCTTGTGGCCCGCTGGGGCACGCAGGGGCTTGATTCCGTGCAGACATTATTGGCCGCCTCGCTGCTTGGGGCGATCCTGATGCTGCCTCTGGCCCTAATTAGCGGACAGTGGATTGACCCCTTGGCCGGGTTTGGCGCGCCCGAGGCGGCGCTGGTGGCGGGGGCAATCATTCATGCGCTGGTCTATGCGGGCTATGTCTGGATGGTGGGGCGGGCCGGATCGGTCTTTGCGGCGCAGACCAGCTATCTGGTGACCGGCTTTGGCGTGCTTTGGTCGATCTGGCTGTTGCAGGAGGTCTATTCGCCTTATATCTGGGCGGCGCTGGGGCTCATGCTGGGCGGTATCTTTCTGGTACAGCCACGGGCGCGGATCGGGCTTGCCCCTGCGCCTGTCATCGTGGACACTGGGGCGAAACCAGACGAGGGCTCTGATACGTGATAGAACTTTTGGGTCTGTTTCAAAACGGGCAGGCAGCCATGGCACTGCTCGTCGTCGCGGCGATGTTCGTGCTTTTCGTGCGTGAAACCTATCCGACAGAAGTGGTGGCCATCGCCGGTGTGGCGGTTCTTCTGGCGCTTGGAATCCTGCCCTATCAGGCCGCTCTGATGGTGTTTTCCAATCCAGCGCCCTGGACCATTGCGGCGATGTTTATCGTGATGGGGGCCTTGGTGCGCACCGGCGCGCTTGATGCCTTTACCTCGCTGGCGGATCGCCAGGCACAGGTCAATCCGCGCGCGGCCATCGGCATGCTTTTGGTGGCGGTGGTCGTGGCCTCGGCCTTCATGAACAACACGCCGGTGGTGGTGGTGATGATCCCGGTGTTCGTGCAACTGGCGCGCACGCTTCAAATCCCGGTCAGCAAGCTTTTGATTCCGCTCAGCTATGCGGCCATTCTTGGCGGCACGACGACGCTGATCGGCACCTCGACCAACCTGCTTGTGGACGGGGTCGCGCGCACGCAGGGCATGGCGGCCTTTAGCATCTTCGAAATCACGCCGCTTGGCATCATCCTGGTGATCTGGGGCGCGATTTACCTGCGGTTTTTCGGGCCGTTCCTTCTGCCTGCGCGCGATAGCATGGCCGACATGCTGACCGATCGCTCGCGGATGAAGTTTTTCACCGAGGCGGTGATCCCGCCCGACAGCAACCTGATCGGGCGCGAAGTGACCGGGGTGCAGCTTTTCAAACGCGAGGGCGTGCGCCTTATTGATGTGATCCGGGGCGATCAGTCGCTGCGCCGCAACCTGAGCGGGGTGACGCTTCATGTGGGGGACCGGGTGGTTTTGCGCACGCAGATGACCGAATTGCTCAGCCTGCAGCGCGACAAAAGCCTCAAGCGGGTCGATCAGGTTTCGGCGGTTGAGACAAGCACCGTTGAGGTGCTGATCACGCCGGGCTGCAAGATGGTGGGCCGCTCGCTTGGCGGCATGCGCCTGCGGCGGCGCTACGGGGTTTATCCGCTGGCGGTACACCGGCGCAACCAGAATATCGGCCGCCAGCTTGACGATCTTGTGGTGCGGGTTGGCGATACGCTTTTGCTTGAAGGCGCGCCCGAGGATATTCAGCGCCTGTCGCGCGATATGGATATGGTCGATGTCTCGCGGCCCTCGGCGCGGGCGTTTCGACGGGGCCACGCGCCGCTGGCGGTGGTGGCCCTTTTGGGGATCGTCATCCTTGCGGGGCTTGGCATGGCCCCGATCCTTGCGCTAGCGGTGATCGCGGTGGCGGTGGTGCTTTTGGCCCGCTGCATTGATGCGGACGAGGCGTTTTCCTTTGTCGACGGGCAATTGCTTGCGCTGATTTTCGCGATGCTGGCGATCGGCGCGGCGCTTCAGGCCTCGGGGGCGGTTGAATTGATCGTCGGGGTGATTGCGCCCTCGCTCTCGGTTCTGCCGGGGTTCCTGGTGATCTGGGTGATTTACCTGCTGACCTCGGTGCTGACCGAACTGGTGTCGAACAACGCCGTGGCGGTGGTTGTCACGCCGATTGCCATCGGACTGGCCGATGCCATGGGGATTGATGCGCGCCCGCTCGTGGTGGCGGTGATGGTCGCCGCGAGCGCGAGTTTCGCCACGCCCATCGGCTATCAGACCAACACGCTTGTCTACGGGCCGGGGGGCTATCGCTTTACCGATTTCCTGCGGGTCGGGGTGCCGCTGAACCTGAGTGTGGGCTTGCTCGCCTCGGCGCTTATTCCGCTGATCTGGCCGCTTTGAGCCAACAGGCGGGCGCACATGGCGCGCTCGGTGTCGCAAGGCGTTGCCCTGCGCGCGCCAAGCGGATATGACAAGCCAAATTTTCTGGACATGCAGGAGACGGTATCATGGCCGGCCACTCAAAATGGGCAAATATCCAACATCGCAAAGGGCGTCAGGACGCCGTGCGGGGCAAGCTTTTCTCTAAATTTTCCAAAGAGATAACGGTTGCCGCCAAGATGGGCGACCCGGACCCGGATAAAAACCCGCGCCTGCGCCTTGCCATCAAGGAAGCCAAGTCACAATCCATGCCCAAGGACAATATCGAACGCGCCATCAAGAAGGCGATGGGCGGCGAGGGCGAGGATTACGAGGAAATCCGCTATGAGGGCTATGGGCCAAATGGCGTGGCGGTGATTGTCGAGGCGATGACCGACAACCGCAACCGCACCGCCAGCACCGTGCGCTCGACCTTTTCCAAGAATGGCGGCAACCTTGGCGAAACCGGATCGGTCGGCTTCATGTTCGAGCGCAAGGGCGAGATCAGCTATCCCGTCGAAGTGGGCGATAGCGACACGGTGATGATGGCGGCAATCGAGGCCGGCGCCGAGGATGTGGAAAGCGGCGAGGACGGGCATGTGATCTGGTGCGCCGACAGTGATCTCAACGAGGTTGCCACCGCGCTTGAGGCCGAGCTTGGCGAGAGCAGTTCGACCAAGCTTGTGTGGAAACCGGTGACCACCACCGAGATGGACCTTGAGGGCATGCAAAAGCTGATGAAGCTGATTGACGCGCTTGAGGATGACGACGACGTTCAGCGTGTCACCACCAATTTCGAAGCCTCTGACGAGGTCATGGAACAGCTCGGGGCGGAGTAATCTGCAGCGCCGCAGGAGCGTGGGTTTCACCCACCCTACGGGCAATCGAGAGCGATGTTTTTGACGTCCGGCGCGGGGTTCTGCGCCGGACGTTTTCGTGTCACGCGGGCGGATAGAGCATCTGGCGCGCCGCCCGGCGCAACGCGCGGGTGAGCGGCGTCAGGGCCGCGCCCAACACCCGGCTTGATTGCCAGTAGAGCGGCGTATCCAGCGCGGCGTCAGGCAGGAGCGGCACAAGTGCGCCCGAGGCAAGCGCATCGGCGACCAGAGGCTCGGGGTTGAGGCCCCAGCCAAGCCCGAGCCGGGCAGCGGCGACAAAGCCCTCTGAGGAGGGAAACATGTGGCAGGGTGGCGAAACTGTGCGCCCCAGATGCCGGGCAATCCATTGCTCCTGAAGCCGGTCCTTGGCGTCAAAGCGCAGCATCGGCGCGCGCACGAGGGCCGAGGCCGTAACCCCATCCGGAAAATGGTGCGCCATGAATCCGGGGCTTGCGGTCGCGATATAGCGCAGGCTGCCCAAGGCAAGCACATCACAGCCGGGCAGGGGATTTGCACGGGTCGTCAGCGCGCCAAGCACCTCGCCGCGCGTCAGGCGGTCATGGGCGGCGTCCTGATCATCAATCACCAGATCAAACAGGTGATCGGGCAGCTCGGCCAGGGCGGCGGGCAACCAGGTGGCAAGGCTGTCGGCATTGACCGCAAGGCGCAGCCGGGTCCGCGGCGCGGGGGTAAAGCCGGTGATTTGGCGCGCCAGTTGGGCCTCGAGCAGGGCGATCTGATCGCCATGCGCGGCAAGGCGCAGCCCGGCCGCCGTACCGGTCGAGGGCTGGCCGCGATGCACAAGCTGAGCGCCGACGCGGGTTTCAAGCGCCTTGAGACGTTGCGAAATCGCCGATTGGGTCAGGCCGAGGTCTGCGGCGGCGGCGTCAAAGGTTCCGCAGCGCAGAATGGCGCAGAGGGCGGCGAGTTGTTGTGGGTCTAGGTTCATTAGCGGCTCTTATGCAGCATTTAAATTATGCGTTTGAGTAATGTGCCGCGCCGCTTTAGGCAAGCGAGCAGTAATGAGCCAGAGAGCCGGGGAGAGGGAAACATGCAGGCAGAAATCGCAGGATTTGCCCTTGGGCTAAGCCTTATTCTGGCGATCGGGGCGCAGAATGCCTTTGTCTTGCGCCAAGGATTGCGGCGTGAGCATGTGCTGGCCGTGGTCCTGATCTGTGCGCTGTCGGATGCCGTTCTGATCACCTTTGGCGTTGCCGGGTTCGGCGCGCTGTCGGCGGCGGTGCCGGGGCTTGAACAGGTCATGCGCTTTGGCGGGGCGGCGTTTCTGATCTGGTACGGCGCGCGCAACTTTCTGGCCGCCTGGCGCGGCGGCGCGGTGCTTGAGGCGGGCACGGGCACGGGCAGTTTGCGGCGCGCGATGCTGACCTGTCTGGCGCTGACCTGGCTTAACCCGCATGTCTACCTTGATACGGTGGTTCTTGTCGGCTCGGTCTCGTCGCAATATGACGACCGGCCCGGGTTCGGGCTTGGCGCGGTCGGCGCGAGCTTTGTGTTCTTCTTTTGCCTCGGCTACGGCGCACGGCTTTTGGCGCCGCTGTTTCGCCGCGAGAAAAGCTGGCGGGTGCTGGACGCGGGGATCGGGGTCGTGATGTGGGCGATTGCGGCGCGGTTGCTTGCGGGATGAAGGGCTTGTGCCAGGGTGGATCGGCTCAAGCTATGCGCTCATCGGGATGCAGGATTGCGCTTAGCGCATGAAAAAGCGACGCGCAACGCTCGACAGACGGGCCGTCCCGTGAACTAATGACGCGATGAGAGCAGAACCGACCCTTGCGCCCAAGGTGGCCTCAAATCCGGTATTGGGCGTCTTCTGGATGGTTCTCACGGGTATTCTTTTTGTCGGGGTGACGGCGCTTGTCAAAATCCTTGGCACTCGCGTGCCCGCACCACAGGCGGCCTTTCTGCGCTATGCCATGGGGCTTGTGTTTCTGCTGCCGATGTTGCGCCCGCTGATGCGGTTGCGGCTTGAGCGGCGGATCTGGCTTATGTTTGGCGCGCGCGGGGCGGTGCATACGATTGGTGTGTCGCTCTGGTTCTTTGCCATGGCGCGGATACCGATCGCGGATGTGACGGCGATGAATTACCTCTCGCCGATTTACGTCACCCTCGGGGCGGCGCTTTTTCTTGGTGAAACGCTTGCCCTGCGCCGGGTGCTGGCGGTGGTGGCGGCCTTGATCGGCGCGCTGATCATCCTGCGGCCGGGATTTCGCGAGGTCGGGCCGGGGCATTTCGCGATGCTGTTCACGGCGGTGTTTTTCGGCGCCTCCTACCTGACGGCCAAGGTACTGTCGGGGCGCTGTAGCGCGGGAATCGTGGTGGCGATGCTGTCGATCACGGTGACTATCGGGCTGGCGCCGCTGGCGGCGGCGGTCTGGGTGACGCCGACCTTGGGCGAGTTGACGATCCTGTTCGGGGTCGCCTGTCTTGCGACAGCGGGGCATTACACCATGACGCTGGCGTTCGGGGCGGCCCCGCTGGCGGTGACGCAGCCGGTGACCTTCCTGCAGCTGGTCTGGGCGGTGGCGCTTGGGGCGCTGGTCTTTGGCGAAGGGGTGGATGTGTTTGTCTTGCTGGGCGGCACGGTGATCGTGGCGGCGATCAGTTTCATCAGCTGGCGCGAGTCGGTGCTCAAGCGGCGCGCGATCACGCCGCCGGTCTCGGCGACCAAGGTCTGAGGCGGGCAGGGGGCGCTGCCCCCGTCGCGCGAGGCGCGACTCCCCCGGAGTATTTTAGGAAAGATGAAAGGGCGATCAGGCGCGCGGATCGAGCAGCTTGGCGAGAATCCGGTTGCGGGTGATCTGGCCGATGACCCGACCCTGATCGCTGACGCCGACGGGGTTGTCGTGGCCCTGGGCCTGTTCCATCACCTGTTGGATGGTGGCGTCGGGGGCAACGCAATGCGCGGGCGTGCCGCTGGCGGGTTCCATCACGTCGCGTGCGCAGAGCACGCCGAGAGGGTTCATATGGGCGACGAATTCGGCCACGTAGTCGGTTGAGGGGTTGGTGAAGATGTCCTGAGGGGTGCCGCATTGCACAATGCGCCCGCCTTCCATGATGGCGATGCGGTCGCCGAGTTTGAAGGCCTCGTCGAGGTCGTGGCTGACGAAAATGATGCTGCGCCCGAGGGTTTTTTGCAGGTCGAGCAATTCATCCTGAAGGTGGCTTCGGATCAAGGGATCGAGCGCCGAGAAGGGCTCGTCCATCAACAGGATCGGTGCGTCGGTGGCAAAGGCGCGCGCCAAGCCGACGCGCTGTTGCATGCCGCCCGAAAGCTCGGCCACCTTGCGGTCGGCCCAATCCGAAAGGTTGACGAGGTCGAGCTGGTCCTGAACGCGCGCGTCGCGTTCGGGCTTGGGGATATCGGCGAGTTCAAGCCCGAGGCCGACATTCTCGCGCACCGAGCGCCAGGGCAGCAGGCCGAATTGCTGAAACACCATCGCCACGTGATGCTGGCGCAGGCGGCGCAGGGTTGGGGCATCGGCGCCGGTGACATCGACCATCTGTTGGCCGTCAAATATCTCGACCTTGCCGCGCGCGACCGGGTTAAGCCCGTTCACGGCGCGCAGGAGCGTGGATTTGCCCGACCCGGACAGCCCCATGAGCACAAGGATTTCACCGGGCGCGACCGAGAGGCTGCAGTCATGCACGCCGAGCACCTGGCCGGTCTGGGCCTGAATTTCACTGCGCGACAGGCCGCGGTCCATCAGGGGCAGGGCGGTTTGCGGCGTGTCGCCAAAGATGATCGAGACATTCTGGAAATCGACGATGGGCTGGGCGTCGGGGGGCAGGGTCATTTCGGGTCTCCCATCCGAAGCATGCGGTCAAGCACGATTGCGACGACCACGATCATAAGACCGGATTCAAAGCCGAGCGAAATATTGACCGTGTTGATCGCACGCAAGACCGGTACGCCAAGCCCGTCAGCGCCCACAAGCGCGCCGATCACCACCATCGAGAGCGACAGCATGATCGTCTGGTTCAGACCGGCCATGATCTGGGGCAGGGCATAGGGCAACTCGACCTTGAACAGCGTCTGGCGGGCGGTGGCGCCAAAGGCCTGTGCCGCCTCGAGCAGGGGCTTGGGTGTGGAGGAAATGCCAAGATGCGTGAGGCGGATCGGCGCGGGGACCACGAAGATCACCGTGGCGATCAGGCCCGGCACCATGCCGATGCCGAAAAACACGATGGCCGGGATCAGGTAGACAAAGGGCGGCAGCGTCTGCATCAGGTCAAGCACCGGGCGCAGCCAGTCATAAAGGCGCGGGCGGTGCGCGGCGGCGATGCCGATGGGCACGCCAATCGCCAGGCAGAAGATGCAGGAGGACAGCACCAGCGTGAGGCTCTCGGTGGTTTCTTCCCAATAGTCCTGATTGTGGATGAAGAGAAAACCGAGGAACACGAAAGCGCAGGTCTTCCAGTTGCGTTGCAGCACCCAGGTGAGACCGACGAAAATCGCCATGATCACAAGGGGATGCGGTGCCTGAAGCAGCCAGAGAAAACCGTCGATCAGCCCCTCCATCAGGGCCGAGAGCATGTCAAAGAACCAAGCGGCGTTGTCCTGAAGCCAGAGGAAAAAGCTTTCCGCCGCATCGCCGACGGGGATTTTGTGATCGCTCAGCCAGTCCATGCGCGCGCACCTCTGTTCTTGCGGTGGGGAAGGGGGCCGCCCCGGCCGCATTGGGCCGGGGCAGGGTCAGCGATCAGAGGCCGAGCGCCGACTTGACCGCTGTCATTGCGTCTCCACCCTCGCGGGTGGTCACGCCGTCAAGCCAGCCGTCCAAGACGGCGGGGTTGGCCGTAAGCCATGCGGTGGCCGCCTCTTCAGGCTTTTCGCCGTCGTCAAGAATCGCGCCCATGATCTCGTTCTCCATCGCGAGAGTGAACGAGAGGTTCCCAAGCAGCTTGCCGACGTTGGGGCATTCATCGACATATCCCGCGCGGGTGTTGGTATAGACCGTCGCGCCGCCAAGATCGGGGCCGAACCAGTCGTCGCCGCCGGTCAGATAGGTCATGTCGTGATTGGCGTTCATCGGGTGCGGTTCCCAGCCGAGAAAGACAATCGGTTCTTCACGGCGATCCGCGCGGCTGACCTGCGCGAGCATGCCCTGCTCAGAGCTTTCCTTGACGTCAAAGTCTTTCAGGCCAAAGGCGTCTGCGGCGATCATATCCATGATCAGGCGGTTGCCGTCATTGCCCGGCTCGATCCCGTAGATGGTTGAATCCAGTGCCTCGGCCTGGGCGGCGATGCTGTCAAAGCTGGTGATGCCGAGGGCCGCGCCGGCGGCATTGGTCGCCAGCGTGTATTTCGCGCCGGTCAGGTTGGCACGCACGGTGTCGACGGTGCCCGCCTCGCGATAAGGCGCAATGTCGCCTTCCATGGTGGGCATCCAGTTGCCAAGGAACACGTCGATATCGCCCTTGGCCATCGAGGTATAGGTGACCGGAACCGACAGAACCTTGATGTCGGCCGCATAGCCAAGCGCGCGCAGCACCTCGGTGGTGGCGGCGGTGGTGGCGGTGATATCGGTCCAGCCAACATCGGCAAAAACCACCTCGTCGCAATTGGCAAGAGCGGGGCCTGTGGCCACGGCAAGGGCCATGGCGGAGAGCGTTGTTTTAAGGGTCATATTGGCAGTCTTTCATTTTCGATGTGTCGTAAAGCGGCCGCTTGCCGGCCCGCCTTTGGGCGAGGGGCCCGGAGCATATTCTGCGCCGAGCCCCCCTTTTTGGTCCACGAGGTGGCGAGGCTTAGGCGAACCACCAGCGTTCGATAAAGCGCATGCCGTCCACATCCCAGTTCGAGCCCATCTGCTCGGTGTGGGCGACTTTGGTCGAGTTGCCGAAGACATAGTTCGCGAACATAGGCACGATCACGCCGCCGTCGCTGCTGCACAGCGCCTGCATCTCGTAATACATCTCGCGGCGCTTGGCCTCGTCGAGTTCCGAGCGGGCCTTGACCAGAAGTTCGTCGAAGCGGTCATTGCACCAGAAGCTGTCGTTCCAGGACGCGCCGCACTGATAGGCGGTCGAGAACATCTGATCTTCGACCGAACGGCCCGACCAGTAAACAGCGGCGAACGGCTTTTTCATCCAGACGTCGGACCAGTAACCGTCATTGGGTTCGCGCACCGGCTTGAGGTTGATCCCGCCCGCAGCGGCCGAGTTCTGGTAAAGAACTGCCGCATCGACAGCGCCGACAAAGGCCGCGTCCGCCGCCGAGAGCGAAACATCGACGCTCTCAAGACCGGCAAGCTTGAGGTGGTACTTTGCCTTGTCGGGATCATAGGTGGTCTGTTCGAGGTCCTTGTTGAAGAACCGCTGGCCCGGACCGATCGGATGGTCATTGCCCACGGCGCCATAGCCGAACAGGATCTTGTCGACCAGTTCCTGACGGTTGATGCCGTATTTCAGGGCATGGCGCACATGCACGTTGCTGTAGGGCTCGGCGCGTGTGTCCATGGCGAAGGTATAGTGCTGGGTGCCCGAAACCGAGTTGATCTGAATGTCGGGGCGTCGCGCCAGAAGGCCGACGGTCTTGAGGTCAAGCCGGTCGGCCATGTCCACGTCACCCGACACAAGCGCGGTGGTGCGGGCGTTCTGGTCAACGATGGCGATCACCTCGGCGCTGTCGAACCAGGCAACATCGCTGCGCCAGTGGTTGGGGTTGCGCTCCAGCGAATAGGAAACGCCGGGCTGGAAATCTTTCAGGATATAGCTGCCGACGCCATCGCCGGATTGCCAGTCGATGCTGTCACCAGCGGCCTTGCAGATGACCAGGTGATAGTCGCTCAGAATGAAAGGGAAGTCGGCATTGCCGCCATCGAGAGAAAAGACAACGGTGTCATCACCTTCGGCGGTGCAGCCAGTCACGCAGGCGATCCCGCTGATTGGCGCCACGATCGGTCCGGCGGCCGATGTTGATCCTTCGCCGCGGTGGAAGTTGATCGAGTTGACCACGTCTTCGACAGTCAGTGGCTTGCCTGAGTGGAAGGTCACGCCCTTACGGATTTTGAACCGCCATTCCGACGCATCATCCGAGGCTTCCCAGCTTTCGGCAACCTCGGGAATAAGCGAACCGTCCTGGGCAACCTCGGTGAGGCGACCGTGAATGGCAAAGGACAGCGATGTGGTGAAGCTGTTGGAATACGTGCCGGGGTTCAGCGTATCGGTGGTCTGGCCGTGACCGATAGCGGCACGCAGATGCCCGCCGCGATTCGGCGCGGCCATCGCACCGCCCATCGGCAGCGAGGCGGCAATTGCTGTGGCGGCTGTGGTCGCGAGAAATCCGCGTCGGTTAAGCCGTCCGTTGTTGATAAGTGTCATTTATGGTCTCTCCCTTTGGTTTTTCTTTTATTGCCCGGCCCTGTTGCCCGTCACGCGGCAGGGTGGGGGGTGTCCTGGTAACGCAGTGCGCAAATTGCACGACTGCCGTGTCTCCATAGCAAGGCTAATATGACGCCGCTGTGAATTACAACGCTATTCTGACCTGGGGGTCCTTGATCCTTTGGGTGGATTTTTATTGATTGACGGGTCAATTAAACACGATTAGGCCAGTATGGCAACATTTTACCGGAGGATGACAATGCCCAAAATCGGGATGGAGCCGATCCGGCGCACCGCGCTGGTCGAGGCGACGATTTCCGAGATCGGCGCGCGGGGCTCACTGGATGTGACCGTGGCCCAGATTGCGCGCCGTGCGGGCATGTCGAGCGCTCTGGCGCATCATTACTTCGGGTCCAAGGAACAGATGTTCGCCGCTGCCATGCGCCATATCCTGACGCTTTATGGCGCCGAGGTGCGCGGCGCGCTGATCATGGCCAAAAGCCCTCGCGACCGGATCGAGGCGATCATCCGCGCCAGCTTTACCCCCTCGCAATTCCGCCCCGAAATGGTGTCGGCCTGGCTGAATTTCTATGTTCAGGCGCAGCGATCAGAGGATGCCCGCCGCCTGCTTCATATCTATCAGCGCCGCCTTCGCTCGAACCTGCATGACGCGTTTCGCCGTCTTGCTCCCGCCCAATCGCGCACCCTGACGCGCGGCCTGGCGGCGATGATTGATGGTATGTATATCCGTCAGGCCCTGCGCGAAGGGCCGATGCAACCGGACGTCGCAGTCGATGTCCTGCTGCATTATCTCGACACAAGCTTGCCCCCGGAGGAGAGCCAATGACCGCCCCCAACATCCTGATTATCATGGTGGATCAGCTGAACGGCACTCTGTTTCCGGACGGCCCGGCCGATTGGCTTCATGCGCCCAACCTCAAGGCTCTAGCGGCGCGCTCGACGCGGTTTGCCAATGCCTATACCGCCTCGCCGCTCTGTGCGCCGGGGCGCGCCAGCTTCATGTCCGGTCTTCTGCCCTCGCGCAGCCGGGTCTATGACAATGCCGCCGAATTCGCCGCCGATATCCCGACCTATGCCCATCACCTGCGGCGTGCGGGCTATCAGACCTGCCTGTCGGGCAAGATGCATTTTGTCGGCCCCGATCAGATGCACGGCTTTGAAGAACGCCTGACCACCGATATCTATCCCGCCGATTTCGGCTGGACCCCGGATTATCGCAAGCCGGGCGAGCGGATTGATTGGTGGTATCACAACATGGGCTCGGTCACTGGGGCCGGTGTGGCCGAGATTTCCAACCAGATGGAATATGACGATGAGGTCGCTTATCATGCGCGCGCCAAGGTCTATGATCTGGCGCGCGGGTTGGATGCGCGGCCCTGGTGCCTGACGGTCAGCTTTACGCATCCGCATGACCCCTATGTGGCGCGCAAGAAATACTGGGATCTCTATGAGGACTGCGAGCATCTTTTGCCCGAGGTCCCGGCGATGGCCTATGAGGATCACGACCCCCATGCCAAACGCATCTTTGACGCCAACGACTGGCGCTCGTTTGATATTTCCGAGGAGGATATCCGCCGGTCGCGGCGCGCCTATTTCGCCAATATCAGCTATCTCGACGACAAGATCGGTGAGGTGCTCGAGGCGCTTGAAACGACCCGCCAGGAGGCGGTGATCCTGTTTGTCAGCGATCACGGCGATATGCTCGGCGAGCGCGGGCTTTGGTTCAAGATGAGCTTTTACGAGGGCTCGGCGCGGGTGCCGCTGATGATTTCGGCGCCCGGCATGGCGCCGGGGCTGGTCACCGATCCGGTGAGCAATGTCGATGTCTGTCCGACGCTCTGCGATCTGGCCGGTGTCAGCATGGCCGATGTCATGCCCTGGACCGAAGGGCAATCGCTTGTCGCCCTTGGGCAGGGGGGCTCGCGCAGCGAACCGGTGGCGATGGAATATGCCGCCGAGGCCTCTTATGCGCCGATGGTTTCGCTGCGCTATGGCAAGTGGAAGTATAACCGCTGTTCGCTTGATCCCGATCAGCTGTTTGACCTTGAGGCCGATCCGCATGAGCTTTGCAATCTGGCCGGGGATCCGGCCCATGTGGGTACGTTGGCCCAGCTTCAGGCCAAGGCCGAAAAACGGTGGGACCTGGAGGCCTTTGATGCGGCGGTGCGCGAAAGCCAGGCGCGTCGCTGGGTGGTCTATGAAGCTCTGCGCAAGGGCGGCTATTACCCCTGGGATTATCAGCCCCTGCAAAAGGCCAGCGAACGCTACATGCGCAATCACATGGATCTTAACGTTCTTGAGGAAAACAAACGTTTTCCCCGGGATGAATGATCCTTTCACCATTCCGAAAATACTCAAACTCCAACCGAAGACAGGTGCAATGACCTATCGGATTGAAACCACTGCCCGCCCGCTCGTGGCGGCCCGCCGCCCTGGCACGACGCCCACCCACCCACCCCGTCGCGCCAGGGCGGCGTGTGGCACAGAAGGGACGCTCTGAGATGGAAGCAGATTATGTTATCGTTGGTGCCGGAAGCGCAGGCTGCGCCATGGCCTACCGTCTGTCAGAGGCCGGGCATTCGGTGCTGGTGATCGAGCATGGCGGCACAGATGCCGGGCCCTTCATCCAGATGCCCGGCGCGCTGAGCTATCCGATGAACATGGCGCGCTATGACTGGGGCTATCAGAGCGAACCCGAGCCGCATCTCGGCAACCGCCGCCTTGCCTGTCCGCGCGGTAAGGTGATTGGTGGATCGTCGAGCATCAACGGCATGGTTTATGTGCGCGGGCATGCCTGTGACTATGACCACTGGCGCGACCAGGGCGCGGGCGGCTGGGGCTATGCCGACGTGCTGCCCTATTTCAAGCGCATGGAAAGCTGGCATGACGGCGGGCATGGCGGCGATCCGGCATGGCGGGGCACGGACGGGCCGCTGCACGTCAGCCGGGGGCCGCGTGACAACCCGCTCACCCGTGCCTTTGTCGAGGCCGGCGCGCAGGCCGGCTATCAGCGCACCGGCGATTATAATGGCGAGCAGCAAGAGGGCGTCGGCCCGTTCGACATGACCGTCTGGCAGGGACAGCGCTGGTCTGCGGCCAACGCCTATCTGCGCCCGGCCCTGAAGCGCGACAATTGCGATCTGATCCGCGCCCTTGTGACCCGCGTGGTGATTGAAGAGGGCCGCGCGGTCGGGGTCGAGACGCTCCGCAAGGGGCGGCGAGAGGTTGTGCGCGCAAGGGCCGAGGTCATCCTTGCGGCTTCGTCGATCAACTCGCCAAAGCTCTTGATGTTGTCCGGCGTCGGTCCGGGCGCGCATCTGGCGGAGCATGGCATTTCCATCAAGGCCGACCGCCCCGGTGTCGGGCAAAACCTTCAGGATCACCTTGAGCTTTACATTCAGATGGCCGCCAGCCAGCCAGTCAGCCTGTTCAAATACTGGAACCTCTTCGGCAAGGGATTTGTCGGCGCGCGCTGGCTTTTGGGGCGCAAGGGCCTGGGGGCGAGCAATCAGTTCGAAAGCGGCGGCTTTATCCGGTCTGATGCGGGCGTCAGTTATCCCGATATCCAGTTTCATTTCCTGCCGATTGCCGTGCGTTATGACGGCAAGGCGGCAGCCGAAGGGCACGGGTTTCAGGCCCATGTCGGCCCGATGCGCAGCGCGTCGCGCGGGGCGGTCAGCCTGCGCAGCAATGAGCCCTCGGATGCGCCGATGATCCGCTTCAACTACATGAGCGAAGAGAGCGACTGGATTGATTTTCGTAAATGCATCCGCCTCACCCGCGAGATTTTCGCGCAGGACGCCTTCAAGCCCTTTGTCAGCCATGAAATTCAGCCCGGCGCGGATGTGACCAGCGAGGCCGGTATCGACGACTTCATCCGCGCGCATGCCGAAAGCGCCTATCACCCCTGTGGCACTTGCCGGATGGGGCGCGTTGACGACCAGAGCGCGGTGGTTGATCCGCAGGGCCGGGTGATCGGGGTCGAGCGCCTGCGTGTTGCCGATAGCAGCATTTTCCCGCGCATCACCAATGGCAATCTCAATGCGCCCTCGATCATGGTGGGTGAAAAGATCGCCGACCACGTGCTTGGCCGTACGCCTTTGGCGCCGGAAAATGCAGAGCCCTGGATGCATCCAAACTGGCAGACACAACAGCGCTGATGGCGTTAACCCTGCGTGCGCTCTGTGGCTTGATCTTTATCAGGTGCCCGATGATAAGGGGGCATGTTAAGGATTTGTTCACTTTTGGTTCTGGGCGCGCTCGGCTTTGCCGGGCCAGTGGGGGCGCAGGTATTTTCCGGCGCGATCGAGGTGATTGACGGCGATACCTTTGATGTCGGCCACATGCGCGTGCGCCTTTACGGCGTAGATGCGCCCGAGATTGGCCAGACCTGCACCAACGCTGGCGGGGCCGCATGGGATTGTGGCACATGGGTGAGCGACCAGGTCCGCGCCCGCTTTGAGGGACAAAAGGCGCGCTGCGAAGAGGTGGTGCAGGATCTGTATGGCCGCTCGGTCGCGCGCTGTACCCTGCGTGGCAAGGATATGGGCCGCGTGCTTGTGCAGGCGGGCCTTGCACTGGCTTATCGCAAATATTCCATGGCTTATGACCTTGATGAAAAGGGCGCGGTCGTGGCCGGACGCGGGCTGCATGCCTATGTCATGGCACGCCCCGAAGAGTATCGACGCGCGGTGCGCGCCGAGCGCGTTGCGCAGAAACCGGCCCCCGACCCGGCCTGTGTGATCAAGGGCAATATCAACAGCAAGGGGCGGCGAATCTATCATATGCCGGGTCAGGATCACTATGACCGTACCTCTATCAGTACTGAAAGGGGAGAACGCTGGTTCTGCTCTGAGAGGAATGCCCGGGCAGCAGGCTGGCGCCGCGCCAAGCGTTAGGTCTGTGCCCTGCGGCATGCGGTGGATTTGAGTATTTATGGAAAGATGAAAGACAGGCTGCGCTTTTTGATCCGTATCAAAGAACACGCCTTGGTTGGGGCCTAGATGTAGGGCAAGCAAACAACGAGGAGAAATGCGCAATGTCCCACACCCCCCATGAGCTCCATGACGAATTCCCGGAATTGGCCGAAAAAGTCAGCGAGATGAAGCAGAAAGACGCGCACTTCGGCAAGCTGGCGGATGAGTACCATCAGGTCAATCGCGCCGTACATCGCGCCGAAACGCTGGTGGAGCCGATGGAAGAGCTCGCCGAGGTTGAACTGCGCAAGAAGCGCGCGGCGCTGAAGGATAAGCTTTATCAGATGTTGACCGCTTAACGGCGCCGCCGGACAGCAAGATCATTGTGGACCCCCGCGCACCCCATGGGTTGGGTGCGCGGTTTTTTCTGGCAACAGGGCTGTTGCCGCAGGCCTTCGGCGAGGCTTTCATGGATGGGGCGCTCCTGGGTCTAAAAGCTGTTGCCTTCCATGCAGGGTTCTCATGCCATCTCCTGATGCCATTCTCTCATGATCAACAGGGCGACAGTGGCGATTCCCGATGATATTCAGAGTCAAAAGAAGGGGACGGATATGAAGCTTGATCATCTGGCTGTGGCGGCAGAGAGCCTTGAGGCAGGGCATGACTGGGTTGAAGCGCGCCTCGGGCTGCGATTGCAGCAGGGCGGCAACCACGCACATTTCGGCACCCATAATCTTTTGCTGGGGCTTGAGGACGGGATTTACCTTGAGGTGATCGCGATCAATCCCGCGGCTGCGGCACCGAGTTATCCGCGCTGGTTCGATCTGGATCGCTTTGAGGGCGCGCCACGCCTGAACAATTGGATATGTCAGGTCGATGATCTGGCGGATCTGGTAGCGAGATACCCGGAGGCCGGGCGGCCGGTGTCGCTAAGCCGGGGAAATTTGCGCTGGCAGATGGCGGTGCCGGAGGATGGGGCCTTGCCTTATGATAATCTTTTTCCGGCGGTGATCGAATGGGAGGGGGACCAGCATCCGAGTGCCCGGCTGACCGCCTCTGGTGCGCGATTGGAGCGCCTGGTGATCGCCCACCCTGAGGCCAAGGCGCTTGAAGCGGCGCTTTCCCCGGTGCTTGGCGATGCGCGGATTGTGTTTGAATGTGGTGCGGCGGGCATGCGGGCCGAGATCGCCACGCCATCCGGGCGCCGGACCCTCGGATGATTATTCGCCCCGCCGGGCCGGGCGATAGTGCGGCGATCCTCGCGATCTGGAACCCGCTGATCCGCGACACATCGGTTACCTTCACCACGCTTGAAAAGACGCCCCAGGCCCTGGCCGATGATATCGCCGCTCGTGGCGCGGCGTTTTTGGTCGCGCAGGAAGGCCACGCCATTTTGGGCTTTGCGACCTACGGCGCGTTTCGCTCGGGACCGGGGTATGCCCGCACGGCCGAGCATACGGTTATTCTTGCGCCCGAGGCACAGGGCCGGGGCGTGGGCCGGGCCCTTATGAAAGAGCTGGAGGCGGTGGCGCGCGCGCAGGGGCTTCACGCGCTTGTGGCAGGGGTCAGCGGCGAGAATGCGGGTGCGATCGCCTTTCACACCGCGATCAGCTTTCGCCAAGTGGCGCATATGCCTGAAGTCGGGCGCAAGTTCGATCGTTGGATGGACCTTGTGCTTTTGCAGAAACTTCTGTGACTGCGGCGCTGACAAGGCTTTAGAAAGCCGATAGTCTGCGGTCATGTCGATCTGGACCCGCATCACCGAGGCCCTGGCGGCCCTTGCCAGCGGCGAGGGTCTGAGCGCGGTATTTGACCGTCTGCGCACCGCGCCTGAACGCAGCGTCGGCTTTACGATCGCGGTGATTGCGCTTTCGGCCAAGATGGCCAAGGCCGATGGTTTGGTGACGCGCGACGAGGTCACGGCGTTTCGCCAGGTGTTTCAGATTGCCAGCGAGGACGAGGCCGGCGCAGCGCGGGTTTTCAATCTTGCCCGTCAGGATGTGGCCGGCTTTGAGGAGTATGCCGCGCGTATCCAGCGGATGTTCGAGAGCGAGCCGGGCACACTTTGCGTTTTGCTTGAGGGGCTGTTTTACATTGCCATGGCCGATGGGGTGTATCATCCTAAGGAAGATGCCTTCCTGGCGCGGGTGGCGGGTATTTTCGGCGTCAGGGACAGGGACTTTCGCGCGCTTCGGGCGCGGTTCGTGCCCGAGGCCCGGCCTGATCCCTATTCGGTTCTGGGGGTGAATGAGGATATGCCGCTGGAAGAGGTCCGCAAGGTCTGGCGCCAGATGGTGCGCGACAACCACCCCGACAAGATGATCGCGCGCGGCGTGCCGCTAGAGGCGGTGACGCTTGCGGAAAAGCGGCTTGTCTACATTAACCGCGCCTGGGAAGAGATCCAGGATGAGCTTGCCAAAGGGGGCGTGGATGCGGATCGCCACCTATAACGTGGAATGGTTCAACGCGCTCTTCGACGATGCAGGGCAGCTGCTGGATGATGAAAAATGGTCGGCGCGCTATAATGTAACGCGCGCCGATCAAATCGCGGCGATTGGCATGGTGATGACCGCGATGAATGCCGATGCGGTGATGGTGATCGAGGCCCCGGATCACAACGGGCGGCGCACCACCGTGAGCGCGCTGGAGAATTTCGCCAGCGTGATGAAGCTTCGGGCGCGCAAGGCCTTGGTTGGCTTTCGCAATGATACCCAACAGGAAATTGCGCTGTTGTATGACCCTGATGTCATCTCGGCAGAGCATGACCCGCAGGGCGAGTTGATCGCACAAAAAGGCAACGACGCCGCGCCGCGCTTTGACGGGGTGTTCAGGATTGATCTTGATATTGACGATGCCGCCGATCAGGTGCGGTTTTCCAAACCCCCGCTGGAGGTGGCGGTCACAACCTCGGGCGGGCGCAGGTTTCGCATGATCGGGGCGCATCTGAAATCCAAGGCGCCGCATGGCGCACAGGGGCATGACGAGGCGATGCGCATCTCGATTGCCAATCGCCGCAAGCAATTGGCGCAAGCGGTCTGGTTGCGCCAGCGGATCGAGGAAGACCTTGCCAAAAACGAGCCGCTGATCGTGCTGGGTGATCTCAATGACGGTCCGGGGCTTGACGAATACGAGCATCTCTTTGGCCGTTCATCGGTTGAAATCATCATGGGAGAGGGCGGTGAGACCGGCGCGATGCTCTATGATCCGCATGCCCGCAACGCCCTGACCCGCCGGGTCGGCGAGGTGCACAGCACGTCACGGTTCTACCTGACCAGCGAGAAACGCTATTTGCAGGCGCTGCTGGATTACATCCTGATTTCGCCGGATCTTATGGCGCAGGGGCCCGTCTGGCGTATATGGCATCCGTTCGATGATCCCGACTGCTGGAACATGCCGGATCTGTGCAATGCGCTTTTGACGGCGTCGGATCATTTTCCGGTGACGCTGGATGTTGATCTGTGATCTTAAAATCCGCGATTTGAGTGCTTATATACAGGTCATGAAACAGATACGCCCCCTCATAACCGCCCTGTTTATCACGTCACTTGGCGCGCTGCCGCTCTCTGCGCAGGACGCAGAAGAGGACGAGGGCAGATCGCTTATGGAAGAGGGCGCGCGTTTGTTCCTTGAGGGGATTCAACGCGAAATGGGCCCGGCGCTTGATGATTTGCGCGGTATGACCGAAGAGATGGAACCGGCCCTGCGCCAGTTTATCGAGGAAATGGGCCCGGCCCTGAGCGAGCTGATGGCCAAGGTCGGCGACCTGAGCGCCTATCACGCGCCCGAGGTTCTGCCCAATGGCGATATCATCATCCGCCGCAAGACCCCGCAAGAGATCGAGCCGTTGCCCGAGGGTGAAGTAGAGCTTTAACGCTGGTTCTTGACCACGGCGGTCGCCGAGAGCGATGCCGCCAGCGAGTCAAACCGCGCTTGCGCCACTTCGCCAAAGAGCGGGGCCGCTTCGCGTGACAGGCGCAATTCCAGAAGTTTCTTCTTCGGGAACCAACGCATTTCACCAAGTTTGGCGTTTTTTGTCAGCCAGAGCATCGCGGCAAACCGCATCGCCTTGCCAAGCACTTCGGCCTCTGCGCGGTCGCGTTCGGGCAGCAGGGGGTCGAGGTCGGCAAAGCGGCTTCCGTCGCGCTTGTTGGAATAGCGATGCAAAAGCGCCAGCCCCAGATAGACCCGTTCGGAATGCTTCAGCCCGCCAAGGTTGGCGCGGGTGGCGTTGTCAAAGCAAAGCTCGGCGCGGTAATCGGGGTGCGCCCGCCAGCTGACGTCATGCAGCAAACACGCCGCGCGAACAAGGCGACGCCGCTCTGCCGGGGAAGCTTTGAACAGCGGCTGGATGAAATGATAGATCACCTTGCCGAAGCCGGGAAGGCGCGCGTCCTTGTGTTCGGCAAAGCGGCAGGCCTCGATCAACGGATCGCGGTCGCGCAATTGCTGGGGCATCTGTTCGTAAAGCATGCCTTCGCGGATGCCATAGCTTGACACCGCAATGTCACGCGGGCGGAAGGTCTTGAGAATTTCGTGCAGCACCTCGGCGGCATGCGGCACAAGCGCGATCCGCGCCGAGGACACGCCCGATTGTGCGCGCAGCGTTTCAAGGTCGTGGTCTGCGATATATTTGATCGTCTCGCGCACGGCGGCAGGTGTCATGCGGTATTCATGCAGCACGTGCAGCGGATAATTGCGCCGCGCCATGTCGATCTTGGCAATCGCCCGCCAGGACCCGCCGACAAGGAAAAGCCGGTTGCGCTGTTCGCCAAGCTCGGCCTGCATTGCGGTCAAGGTTTCCTTGATATGCGCCTTGCGGGCCTTTTTGCCGCCCTTGATATCGCGAAGCTTCAGCGGCCCAAGCGGCGACGAGACACGCGCCCCGACGGTGCCGCCGTCAATCTCGGCCAGTTCCATCGACGAGCCACCAATGTCACAGACAAGGCCATAAGCGCCGGGCCAGCCCAAGAGCACACCCTGTGCCGAAAGCCGCGCCTCTTCACGCCCGTCGATCACCCAGAGTTTGAGGCCGGTCGCGGCCAGCACCTCGGCGCAGAATTCAGGCCCATCCTCGGCATCGCGCACTGCGGCGGTGGCGACGGTGACAAGCGGTCCGGTGCCCATGCCCTCGGCCAGAAGCTGAAACCGTTTGAGCGCATCGAGCGCGCGCACGCGCCCCTGCGGGTTCAGCCGCCCGGTATCGGCCATGCCTGCGCCAAGGGCGCACATGATTTTCTCGTTGTAGAAATAGGCCGGGCTTCGCGCCGCGCCGTCAAACACAACAAGGCGGACAGAGTTCGAGCCGACATCGACCACGCCAACACGCGCCAGAGCGCGCGCAGAGGGTTTGTTAAAAAGAGGTCGGCCGAACGGGCCGCCGTCAAGTTCCATCGGATCGTTATGACCGTCCATGTTCACCCCAGTGTGGTGCTCCTCTCTATGCGACAGGGAGGGCTCTTGGTCAATCATCCGTATGGGTAAGTTTGGGCACATCCGACGCCCCCGCCGAGCCGCGCCCAGAGAGAGACGGGTTTTCCATAAAAAAGCGGTGGCAGTTAAAGGCAAACTCGCCCTCGGGTTTGACGGTGCGGGTAAAGCTTCCGTCGGCGGCCATGACCCAGCTTTGGGCGACATCGGCCATGTTCGCGGCCATCACCTGGCTCACGATCTGGGCCTTGACGGTGGGGTTTTCGATCTCGACCAGGGTTTCGACCCGGCGCACAAGGTTGCGGCCCATCCAGTCGGCAGAACTTATGTAGACCCGCGCCTTTTTTGACGGAAGGCCAGAGCCATTGCCGAAACAGACGATGCGGGAATGTTCGAGAAAGCGACCGATGATCGACTTGACGCGGATATTTTCCGACAGGCCCTTGATGCCGGGGCGCAGCCCGCAGATGCCGCGCACCACAAGGTTGATCTGTACGCCCGCCTGCGAGGCGGCGTAAAGCGCGTCGATCACATCGGGATCAATCAGTGCGTTCATCTTGGCCCAGATCGCACCGGGCCTGCCCTGCGCGACATGCTCGGCCTCGGCGGCGATCATCTCGATCAGGCGGGATTTGAGGGTTATCGGCGAAATTGCAAGGTTCTCAAGGCTGTCGGGCTGGGCATAGCCCGAAAGATAGTTGAACACCTTGGTGGCGTCGCGCCCAAGCGTGACGTCGCAGGTAAAGAACGACAGGTCGGTGTAAATCTTGGCGGTGATCGGATGGTAGTTGCCGGTGCCGTAATGGGTATAGGTCACCAGGTTCTCGCCCTCGCGGCGCACCACGATCGAGATTTTGGCATGGGTCTTGAGGTCAAGAAAGCCATAGACCACATGCGCGCCCGCGCGCTCAAGACGGCGCGACTGGCGGATATTGGCGGCCTCGTCGAACCGTGCCTTGAGCTCGACCAGGGCGGTGACCGATTTGCCATCCTCGGCGGCCTCGCAGAGTGCCTCGACGATGGGCGAGTTGCGCGAGGTGCGATAGAGTGTCTGCTTGATCGCCACCACATCCGGATCACGCGCCGCCTGCGCCAGAAAACGCACCACCATGTCGAAGGTCTCATAGGGGTGATGCAGCAGCATGTCCTTCTGGCGGATCGCGGCAAACATGTCGCCGTCGTGATCCTGTACCCGCTCGGGAACGCGTGGGGTAAAGGGCGGCCACAACAGATCGGCGCGCGCCTCAAGCACCAGTTCCTTGAGATCGGCAAGCCCGATCATGCCGTTCACCTCGACAACCTCTTCGGGGGTGACGTGCAATTCTTCCATGATCACTTCGCGCAGCGCCGCGGGCGCATCTGCGGAAATCTTGAGGCGCACCACCTCGCCGCGGCGACGCCGTTTCAGGGCAACCTCGAATTCGCGTACAAGGTCTTCGGCCTCTTCCTCGACCTCAAGATCGCTGTCGCGCAGGACGCGAAAGGCGCAATGGCCCTTGTATTTATAGCCCGGGAAAAGGCTGTGCAGGTGCAACAGCAACAGCTCTTCCAGCGGCAGCACACGAAAGGTGCCCTCGGGGGCGGGCAGGGTGACAAAGCGGTCAATCTGTTGCGGGATCGGCAGGAGCGCCTGAAGCGGGCGCTTGTCTGATTTGCGCTCCATCTGGAGGGCGAGGGAATAGCCAAGGTTGGGGATAAACGGAAACGGGTGCGCCGGGTCGATGGCCAGCGGCGACAGCACCGGGAACACCTTGTGCAGGAACACATCCGCCAGGAACGTCTTGTCGTCCTCTGTCAGGCTTGCATTGTCGAGGATCGAAATCTGTTCCTGTTCCATCTCGTGGCGCAGGACCTCGTAGGTATCTTGCTGCGCATCCAAAAGCTTGCGCGCGTTCTCGTTGATCAGCACAAGCTGTTCAGCGGGGGTAAGCCCGTCGGCGGCCGGGGTCGTATTGCCCGCCTGTGCCAACTCGCGAAGACCGGCCACGCGGACGTTGTAGAACTCGTCAAGGTTGGTCGCAGAAATCGACAGAAAGCGCAGCCGCTCGAGCAAGGGCACGCGCGGGTTCTGTGCCTCTTCCAAAACCCGCCAGTTAAAGCCAAGCCAGCTTAGCTCGCGGTTATAAAACCGCCCCGGCCCGGTGATATCCAAATCAGGCAGGTCAACCGGTTCGGGCATCGGGGATTTGAGAAAATCTGCGTTTGTCATGGCGGCCTTATGGCGTTGAAGTGTGACAGAGGGGTGACGCAGGGTGGCGCTATTCGGCCATTTTGTCCAGCACCTTTGCCGCCATGGCGCGGGTGATCGGGCGCCCGGTTGAAAGGGCCGTTGCATCAAGCGTTGCCACAAGCCTGCGGGCGGTATCAAACGAGCGGTCCATGCGCCGCGCGAGGTAGGGCAGGATCTCGGGGCTGGGCGAGAGTTGCCGGTCGGCAAAGAGCTTCATCAACAGCGCCGCCAAGAGCGTGTCATCGGGCGCGCGCAGATGCGCCAGCGTCGTCGCCTGCATCCGGCTGGCAAGATCAGGCAGGGCGAGGGGCCAGAAATTTGGCGCGGTTTCAGCCGTGAGCAGAAGCGAATGCCCCTCGGCGAGGGTCAGGTTATGAAGGTGAAACAGCGCCTCTTCGCCGGGCGCATTGCCCGCGATCTCATCGGCATCCTCGACGGCGACCGGGCCTCTGGCGAGATCCGCAATATCGGCCTCTGCAAGGTCACGCGCGGCGATGATCAACGCGCCTGTGAGGCTTGCCCAGACATGGGTCAGGTGGGTTTTGCCCGCCCCCGGCGGCCCGACAAGCACCAGTTTGCGAGAGGGCCAGCCCTGCCAGTCCTCGATCATCGCGACGGCCTGTGCATTGGCCGGGGCGACATAGAAATCCTCGCGCCCGAGGGCGGCGCGCACGGGCAGATCAAAGCTGAGTTGTTCGCCCATCAGTCGGGATCCTGCGCATCCAGCCCGCGATAAAGGCGGCTGTCCTTGTATTGCAGGGTCGCAAAGCGCGTGATCACCCCGAGCGAGGCGGCGACTGGCACCGCCACCAGCATGCCGACAAAGCCGAACAGCGTGCCAAAAGCCGACAGTGCAAAGATAAGCCAGACCGGGTGCAGGCCCACGGAGGAGCCGACAAGCTTGGGCGTCAGAACATTGCCCTCAATCACCTGGCCCGAGACAAAGATCGCCGCGACAAGCCCGACGCTGACCCAATCCCCCCAGAATTGAAAAAGTGCCAGCCCGACCGCCAGAACCCCGCCAACGATAGAGCCGACATAGGGAATGAAGGTGATCAATCCGGCAAAGGCCCCGACCACAAGCCCGAATTGCAGCCCCACCAGCATCAGGGCCATCGCGTAATAGGTGCCCAGCACAAGGCAGACCGTGCCCATGCCGCGGATAAAGCTGGCGAGGGTGTGGTCGATCTGGCTGGCAAGATCGCGGATTACCGGCGCATGATCGCGCGGCAACAGCCCGTCGATCTTGGCAATCAGGTGATCCCAGTCATAGAGCAGGTAGAAGGCCACCACCGGCACGATCACGACGAGAAGCACCAGATCAATCAGCGAGGCCGCAGAATTCAGCAGGGTCTGAAACACCTGACCGCCGCGCTCGCGGATGGTTTCGCCAAGCGACAGAAGGGTTTTGTGCAGCGTCGATTCAGGTTGAAAGATCGACGGGAAATGGTTGGACAAAAACCCCTGAAGGTCGCGCGCCAGTTGCGGCGCGATATTGAAGAGCTGAACCGCCTGTTCCACCAGCAAGGGGATCACCAGAAGCGCCATGATCACGAAGATCAACAGCGCCACCAGGGAGATTACCACAGCCGATGCCGCCCGGCTAAGCCCCATCCGTTCAAGCCGGTCCGCCACCGGATCGAGGAAATAGGCAATCGCCCCGCCGATCACGAAAGGCAGGATCACATCCCCCAGAAACCACAGCGTCACCAGGAAGACCGCAGAAGCGATGCCCCAGTATTTGACCTGTTCCTTGACCGGCAATGCCATCTGATGCGCCTTTTGTTCTTTTGCCCCTCCACATTGCCCATGCTGCCCGCGGTTTCAAGGGGGCGGGCGGCGAAAGCGTGATCCTCCCTTGTCTGGACCGCCGCAAAGCCATAAACGGGGGCAAATATCCTTTGCCAGAGGTCTAACATGCGCCTGTCCCGTTACTTTCTGCCCGTGCTCAAGGAAACCCCGTCAGAGGCGCAGATTGCCTCGCACCGCCTGATGTTGCGGGCGGGCATGATCAAGCAGGCAACTGCCGGGATTTATTCCTGGCTGCCTCTGGGGTTCAAGATCCTGCGCAAGCTTGAGAATATCGTGCACGAAGAGCAGGTGCGCGCGGGTCATATCCCGATGCTGATGCCGACGCTGCAATCCGCCGATCTCTGGCGCGAAAGCGGACGCTATGACGATTACGGCGCTGAGATGCTCCGGATCACCGATCGGCATGGCCGCGATATGCTCTATGGGCCAACCAACGAAGAGCTGATTACGGATATTTTCCGGGCCCATGTGGGAAGCTACAAGGACCTGCCGCTGACGCTCTATCATATCCAGTGGAAGTTTCGCGACGAGGTGCGCCCGCGCTTTGGGGTGATGCGCGGCCGCGAGTTTTTCATGAAGGACGGCTATAACTTTGACCTGACCAAAGAAGACGCCATGCATGCCTATAACCGGCACATGGTCAGCTATCTGCGCACCTACGAGCGGATGGGATTGCAGGCGATCCCGATGCGCGCCGATTCTGGCCCGATTGGCGGCGATGATACGCATGAGTTTCTGGTTCTGGCCGAGACCGGCGAATCCGAGGTGTTCTATGACAGCGCGATCACCGATCTGAGCCTTGGCGAGCGGGCGGTGGATTACAACAGCTGGGACGACTGCGCGGCGATCGTAAAGGAATGGACCACGCCCTATGCGCGCACCGATGAGACCCATGACGAGGCGCTGTTCAACGCCATCCCCGAGGCCCGGCGCAAGACCAGCCGTGGCATTGAGGTGGGGCAGATATTCTATTTCGGCACCAAGTATTCCGATGCAATGGGCGCCACGGTGCAGGGCCCGGATGGCAAGTCGACGCCGGTGCATATGGGCAGCCACGGCATCGGTGTCAGCCGCCTTGTCGGCGCGATCATCGAGGCGAGCCATGATGACAAGGGGATCATCTGGCCCGAGGGTGTGACGCCCTATCACGCAGGTATCGTGAACGTGAAACAGGGCGACGCCGAGGCCGACGCGGCCTGTGAGGCGATTTATGCCTCGCTGAACGCGCTTGGCCTGGAGCCGCTTTATGACGACCGCGACGAGCGGGCAGGCGGCAAGTTTGCCACGATGGATCTGATCGGCCTGCCCTGGCGGATCACCGTGGGGCCGCGCGGCCTTAAGAACGGGGTGGTCGAATTGACCTGTCGCCGTACCGGGGAAAGCGAAGAATTGCCGCCCGAACAGGCGATTGAAAAGCTGGCGCTGGTTTACGCAGGTCACGTTCTGCGCCCAAGTCTCTAGAAGAGGGACTGGAGCAGAGGTTTTATCCAAGCGCCAATGCGCGGAACCAAGGCGCGCATGCGCGCCGCCGCGCAGCGCCCGTCCGCCCCCTCGGGCGGGCGCTCTGGGAGGTTGCAGGCCATCGACAGCGCAGAGGTATTTTACTGGCATCAAGTGCCAGCCAGCCCTGTTGCAACGCCCACCCGGCGGACGGGCCCGCGCGGCTCATCGCTTGGGGCCATCGCCCTCTCTTGACGCCCGCACCCTAAAACCCCACTGTCCGCGCAAATTTACCAAGGTGTCAGAATGGCCAGAACGCCCGCCCCCTTTGCCCCGTTTGAATGGATGATCGCCTGGCGCTATCTGCGCGCCAAGCGGGCCGAGGGCGGTGTCAGCGTGATGACCTGGATCAGCCTTGTCGGCATCACGCTGGCGGTGTTTGCGCTGATCGCGACGCTGGCGGTGCGATCCGGGTTTCGGGCCGAGTTTGTTGACACAATTCTTGGCGCGAACGCGCATGTGACGATCTATAACGCAGGCGAGGTGGATGCCCAAAGCGGCCGGATCGACCGCACCTTGCGGGATTACGAGGCGATGGCCGAGCGTGTGCGCGCGGTGCCGGGCGTGACCCGCGCCGCGCCGCTGATCAAGGGCCAGGTGATGGCCAATGCCCGCGACCGCAATGCCGGCGTGCAGGTCTTTGGCATCGCGCCGGATGACCTGCGCAGTATTCCGCGTGTCGCCGATCCCGAGACAAGCCGGGGCGATGTCGCCAGTTTTCCCCAAGGCATCGCAATTGGCTCGGGCGTGGCGCAGGAATTGGGCGTCGGGATTGGCGACCGGATCAAGTTGATCTCGCCCAATGGCGTCAAGACCGCCTTTGGCACCAGCCCGCGGATCAATGCCTATGACGTGGTCTATATCTTTTCGGCCGGGCGCTATGACATCGACCGGGTGCGGGTTTATCTGCCGTTTGACGAGGCGCAGAGCTTTTTCAACCGCGAGGGGCGCGCCGACGAGCTTGAGGTGATGGTCGCCGAGCCCGAAAATGTGGATGAGCTTGCCTTGCCGCTGTTGCGCGTGGCGGGCGAGCGGGCGCAGGTCTGGACCTGGCAGGATGCCAGCGGCTCGTTCCTGCGCGCGCTTGAGGTCGAGGACAACGTGATGTTCATCATCCTGTCGATTCTTGTTCTGATCGCGGCGATGAATATCACCAGCGGCCTGATCATGCTGGTCAAGAACAAGGGCCGCGACATCGGGATTTTGCGCACGATGGGGTTGACCGAGGGGTCGGTCCTGCGGGTGTTTTTCATCTGTGGGGCGTTCACCGGCCTGATCGGTACGGCGATGGGAGTTGTCTTGGGCTGTCTCTTCGCGCTTTATATCGACCCGATTTTCAGCTTTGTGAACGTGGTGATGGGCGGGCAGGTCTGGGATCCGTCGATCCGCGGGATTTACCACCTGCCGGCCAAGTTGCAGTTTGGTGACGTGATGTCGGCGGTGTCGCTGTCGCTGGGGCTGTCGTTCGTGGTGACGATCTTTCCGGCGCGTCGCGCGGCACGGATGAACCCGGTGGAGGCGCTGCGCTATGAGTGATGTGATGCTGCGCCTTTCGGGGGTCGAGAAGACCTATAAAAAGGGCGAAACCGGCGAAGTGCAGGTGCTGGCGGGGGTCGAGCTTGCGCTTGCGCGCGGCGAGATGGTGGCGCTTGTGGCGCCCTCGGGGGCCGGGAAATCGACGTTGTTGCATATTGCCGGGCTTTTGGACACCGCCGATGCGGGGCGGGTTGAAATCGCGGGCGAGGATATGACCGGGCTGAGCGATCGGCGGCGCACCGCGCTGCGCCGACAGGAGGTGGGATTTGTCTATCAGTTTCATCACCTGCTGCCTGAATTCACCGCGCTTGAGAATATCGTTCTGCCACAACTGGCCGATGGCGTGGCGCGCAAGATCGCCGAAGAGCGCGCCCGCGGTCTTTTGGATCAGGTCGGGGTTGGCGCGCGTGCCGGTCATCGCCCCTCGGCCATGTCGGGCGGCGAGCAGCAGCGGGTGGCGTTTTGCCGGGCCCTTGCCAACAGCCCGAGCGTTTTGTTGGCCGATGAGCCGACCGGCAATCTTGATCCCGGCACGGCGGATCAGGTGTTTGGCGCCTTGGAGGGGTTGGTGCGCGACACCGGCCTTGCGGCGCTGATTGCCACGCATAACCTTGAATTGGCGGCGAAAATGGATCGGGTTTTGCGGCTTGATCAGGGTCGTCTTGTCGAGGCGGGGTAACGGAAAGGGCGTGGGTTTCACCCACCCTACGGGCCCCTTTCAGATGAGTTTTTGTTGATCACATTGCGCAGAACACGGAGCGCGCAGGACCAGACGGAGGCCGCATGGCACAGGTATCACTTGACGAGATTGAAACACAAACCAAAGCGGCGCTGATGCGCCATGGCGCGGTCGATTGGGTGGCGGGCGAGGTGGCCTTTGCGGTGCGCAAGGCGGAAAGTGTGGGAAACCGGATTTGCGGGCTCTATTACCTTGAAAGCTATTGCCAGCAGTTGAAAACCGGGCGCGTCAAGGGCGATGTCGAGCCGGTTGTGAGCCAGCCCAAGCCCGGCGCGGTGGTGGTGGATGCAAAGTTCGGCTTTGCCCAGCCCGCCTTTGCCCGCGCGATTGACCAAGCGGTTGAGGCGGCGCGCGCTTGCGGCGTGGCGAGCCTTGCGGTGGGGCACGCGCATACCTGCACCAGCCTTGGGTTTTTCACCGAGCAGATCGCCAAGCGAGGGCTTGTCGGCCTGGGCATGACCAATGCCTCGCCCATCGTGGCGCCGCCGGGGGGCAAGAGCCGGGTGATCGGCACCAATCCGATTGCCTTTTCGGTGCCCGATGGCAAGGGCGGGATCGCCATGCAGTTTGATCAATCCACCACCACCGTGGCGCTTGGCAAGATCACGATGGCCAAGGCCGCCGGTGAGCGTATTCCCGAGGGCTGGGCGCTGGATGCGCAGGGTCAGCCGACGACCGACCCCGAGGCGGCGCTTGCCGGGTCGCTGGTCAGCATGGGCGGCTACAAGGGATGGGGTTTTGGGCTCATGGCCGAGCTTTTGGCCGCAGGCATGACCGGCGGTGTGGTCAGCCGGGATGTCAAACCGCTGAAAGCGCCCGAAGGGCCGCCGCATGATCTTGGGCAGTATTATCTGTTGATGGATCCGGACACCTCGGGGGCGTTCTATGATCGACTTGAGCAGGTGGTCAAGGGCGTGGCGCTTGACGAAGGCGCGCGGATGCCGGGGCAGGGCAAACGCGAGACCGACCCCGTCGACGTGCCGGATGCACTTTGGGCGCAGGTGGCCGAGCTTGCCGGATAGGGCATGGCCAGTCGCGCGGATGACGCAGATCAAGGCGCGGTGTTGCAAATTCGGGAGCAATAGAGTGACAGGGCGAAAAGGGAGACGATGATGCGGATCGCAATTTTGGCCAGCATGATGGCAGCCTTATGTCTGCCGACTGGTGTGATGGCGCAGGATACACGCCTTGGGCAAAAGACCTATGAGCGTTATTGCGCCGCCTGCCATGGCGCGGATGCCAGTGGCGATGGCCCGATGCGCCCGGTCCTGACCGTGGCGCCGCGCGACCTTAGGGGGCTGGCCAAAGACAACGGTGGGGCTTTTCCGCTGGCCCGGGTGGTGCGCCAGATTGATGGGCGTGATCCAATGCTGGCCCATGGCGACCCGATGCCGGTTTATGGCGATTTCTTTGAGGGGCGCGATGTCGTGCTCAAGATTGAAGAGGGCGCGCAGATCAGGACCAGCAAAGCGGTGGTTGATCTGGTGGCCTATCTGCAAAGGCTTCAAGAGCGCTAAGGCGTGGCGCTTGAAGGCCGACAAGGTGGCGCTGGTTGCCATGAGCATGGAGGTGGCTTATGCGACATTTATTCTGTCTGGTGCTTCTGGCGGTTGGTCTGACTGGTCCGGTCCGCGCCGATGAGAGCGCGGTAAAGGCGGTGATTTCGGCCCAGATCGAGGCCTTTCTGGCCAATGATGTGGAGCGCGCCTGGGCGTTTGCCAGCCCGACCATTCAGCACCGTTTTGGATCGCCCGACGCCTTTGGCTCCATGGTGCGAGAGGGCTATCCGATGGTGTGGCGGCCGTCCGAGGTGACGTTTCTGGATAGTGAGGTGATTGCTGGCAAACTCTGGCAGAACGTGCTTGTTCGCGATGCCGGTGGCGCGCCGTACGTGGTCGAGTACCAGATGATCGAGGGTGAGGAGGGCTGGAAGATCAATGCCGTGCGGGTGCGAAAGATACCTGCCGGTACGGTCTGAGCTACGTTCCGATCAAGGGGGCGCCGCCCCCATCGCCCAAGGGCGATTCCCCCGGGATATTTATGGCCAGAAGAAACCGGTATGAGCGGCGCAGGACAGGGCACCGTGACGGTGGTGTGAGAGCCGGTTAACCCCCTGTTGATACTTCCCTATCCCATCGGATGCGGTGCGCCGTGCCGGGACAAGCATGGGTCATGTGCGCGTGACGCGGGATGTGGAAAGGGAACCATATGAACAAGGCAATTACCGACGGCATCGTTTTCATGCCTCAACCCTTTGCGGCGGGGTTGGATCAATGGTCTAGCGGCGATGGAACGCCGGGATCGGACACCTATCAGAATGCCGTGAATGCGGCCTTTGTGCCGGGTGATCAGGATTTTGGCGGTGCGCTGGAGATTCAGAAGATCGATGCGGTGCAACGGCTGCGCTATATGGGGGAAACTCCGATTTTGCCGGGGTGCTATCTTCAGATCAGGGCGCGGATCAAGGCGATTTCCGGCAATCTGCCGACTGTGCGGATTGCGGCCTGGGCCGGCGGGGCCGGGGGCCTGGCCATTACGGGGGTGAACTTGAGTGGCCCACAGGTCACACTGAGCACCTATGGCGACGTGGTCGAGGTGACGGCCATTGTCGGCAGCGGCGCGCGCAACGGGGTCGATATGGCCTGGGGCACGCAGACGCTTTTCGGGCACTTCGGGCTTGACCTTACGGGGGCGAGCGGCGGCATCGTGCGCATCGACGATATCGTCATCGAGGATGTCAGCCGGTTCTTCCTGCGCGATATCGTGAGCGCGGTGGATGTGCGCGATTTTGGTGCCGTAGGCGATGGGGTTGCGGATGATCACGCCGCCTTTGAGGCGGCGGATTCAGCCGCGAACGGGCGCGAGATCATCGTCCCGGCGGGCACCTATTTTCTTGGCCAAAGCACCACCATTCAGAACCGTATCCGCTTTGAGGGCACGCTTGAAATGGCGGAGAGCAGCATTCTGGCGCTGACCAAGAATTTCGATCTGCCTGCCTATATCGATGCCTTTGGCGACAGCGAACTGGCCTTCAAAAAGGCCTATCAGGCGCTTTTGAACAATGCAGGTCATGTGACGCTTGATCTTGGCGGGCGCAAGGTGGCGCTGCGAGCGCCGGTGGATATGGCGGCCGCAGTCAACAACAAGACCACCTATAAGCAGCGCCATGTGATTGAAAACGGGCAGTTTTCTGTTTTTCCAGGTCCGAACTGGGATACCGAGGTTGTGACCTCGCAGGCGACCTATGATCCGGGCAACGCCAAGCGGCTTGCCAATGTGGTGAATGTCGCCAATATCCCTGTCGGTTCGGTCATCACCGGCAATGGGGTGGGGCGCGAAGTCTATGTGACAGCCCGAAATATCGCGGCGCAGCGTCTTGATATCAGCCAGCCGTTGTTTGACGCGGCGGGCACGCAGGTCTTCACCTTTCGGCGCTTTAAATACATGCTTGATTTCAGCGGCTTCGAGCAAATTTCGCGCATGGTCATGTCGGAGATCGAGTTTCAGTGCAGCGGAGATTGCAGTGGCATCCTTTTGCCGCCGACCGGCACCGGGTTTCATCTGCGCGATTGCTTTATCACCCGGCCCAAGGATCGCGGCATAAGCAGCCACGGTGAGGGCGATCAGGGCATGATGATCGACCGCTGTCAGTTCCTGTCGGATGAAAGCCCGCTGTTGTCCACCGAGCGCGTCTCAATCGGCTTCAATTCCAATGCCAATGACATCAAGGTGCGCGACAACCGCGTGGTGCATTTCCGGCACTTCGGCGTGGTTGGCGGATCAAGCTCGATCATTGCGGGCAACCATGTGTTTCAGGGCGATTCCGCGCTTAATGGCATCCGCACCGCCGGGTTTGTTCTGACGCGCACCAATAACCGCGGCACGATCAACGGCAATTACATCGATAATTGTTTTATCGAATGGGGCAACGAGCATGATCAGGCGCCGGGGTTCTCGGGCGAATTTTCGTTTAGCGCGCTGAGCATCACCGACAATGTGTTCCTCGCCAGCGATGTGGCACCCTGGTTTACCTTTATCATGGTCAAGCCGCATGGCGCGGGGCATTTCGTCAACGGTATTTCGGTGAATGGCAATTCATTCCGCGGGATCGGCGGGGTGATTGACCGGGTCGAGACGGTGGATACGAGCTTTGCCGATCTCGATTACAACCGGATCCGCAATGTCACCTTTGATGACAACGCCTTTCACAACATCGAGACGTCGGCGGCCAGCCCGCTTGTGATGGAGCATACCGAGGCCAGCGCCGCCAGCACCTGGGTGGTGCGACCCGCGCCGCGATTGCCGTTTGGGGCCTGGGCGCAGGTGGTGGAATCGGTGGTGGCTGCCGGGCCGCTTCGCAACGGGGCAAATGGGGTGGAATATGTGACGCCCTATTATCAGGCCAATCAGGGCGCAAATAGCGACCAGATCAACCTGCGCTGGCCATTGGCGGTTTCGGGGACGGTTATCCTCAAGGTGCGGATCGACGACCCGCTCTGACCCAAGGGCCCTGGCGGGGTGTTCAAAAGCTCCGCCAGAGCCCCAGTTTGACGCCGTGCGTGCGCCCACCAAGCACCGTCTGGCTAAGGCCGAATTCGATGTGTTGGCCGGGTTTTGTCTCGTAGACGAACGAGGGCGCAAAGCGGGCGTAACTATTGCCGGTTACGGGGTGGCCGGCCTGCATCTGCAGGATCAGCTTAGTTTTCCGCGTGGTGGAGAGGCCAAAGGTAAAGTCGCCTTCCAGAGCCACATCGCTGCCGCTGAACAGGATTGCGCGGCTGTCCACCGCAATCCAGCCGTTTCGGCCCCAAAGTGAAATCCCGCGCCCCAGCGACAATCCCGGTCGCAACGCAGTCTGGGCATCCACTTGCCCCGCGCCCAGTTCAAACGCGAGTTTCAGGCGCCGCTCGGTACGGCCAAGGGGCCAGCGCAAAAATCCGATCACCTTGGACATCCGCGCGCCATCACCGCCCAGATCCGCCCCGGCGGTCAAGCGGTCGGCCAATCCGTGTTCCGCGTAAAAGGTAAAGCTTGGGTGATAAAATCCGTAGGCATCCGGCCCTTCGATCTGACCCGAGTTGGCGACAAAGGTTTTGCCCTTTTCGCGCGCCCATGCCCCCGCCTGCGCCATAACGGCCAGGCATGGCAAAAGGATCAACGCAAGAATGAGCCGTCGCAGCATGGTTACCTCTGCGTTAACCCTCGTTAAAAAGGGTAAAGCGAGGGTTAAGGGCCCCAGAGAATTTACCCCTCTGCCCGCGCGTGATAGGCTTGTGTTGCAAAGGAGGTGCGCTATGCCCCATATCGCCCAAAGCAACAGCCATCAGACCGTTATCACAACGTTCGATGTGACCCCCGGAACCTGTCAGGATTTACTTGATCTGTTGACTGGCGCCTATCAGGATTTCATTTCCAAACAGCCCGGCTTTGTCGCGGTCGGCCTGCATGTGAACGATGCACAGACCCGGATTGCCAGCTACTCGCAATGGCGGCAGCGCGAGGATTTTCAGGCGATGCTGCGGACCGATGAAATGCGTGTGCGCAATCGCCAGATCAGCGAGCTTTGCAAAAGCTTTGAGCCGGTCATGTATGACGTGGTGGCGACGTTTGAATGAAGGATGACCTGCCACCCCCCGAGGATCTGACAAAAGAAGTACATGCGCTGCGCATAGAATTGCGTCGCCTGAACGGCCACCGCTTTATCAGGGTTCACAATTCGATCCCGCGCATGCTTGCGTTCAACTTCGCGCGCGGGCTTGCGGTTGGGCTTGGTACTGTGTTGGGGGCCTCTGTGCTATTGTCGCTTCTGGTCTGGGCGCTGAGCCAGATCGAGTTTTTGCCGATCATCGGCGAATGGGCGGCCCAGATCGCCCGGCAGGTGAAAGACGTGAATTAAAGCGCGCAATACACCTGATCTGGATCAAGGCATACGACCCCGGATTGCGCGATCCTTGCAAGAACGCAACAGGGAAGGAAACCTTATGTACAAGCATGTTCTCGTGCCGATTTCGTTTGATAATGATCGTGACGCAGCGGGCGCCGTAAGCGCCGCCAAGGTCTTGGCCGGAAAGGATGGGCGGATCAGCCTGCTTCACGTCATTGAGCATATCCCGGCCTATGCGATCTCTTACATGCCGCAGGATTACCTGATCGAGGCGCGCAAGGCGGTTGTGAAGGAACTCTCGGATCTGGCCGATACGCTGCCCAATGCCACTGCGGATGTGGTCGAGGGGCATTCGGGCCGCACCATTCTGGATTGGGCGGAAGAGAACAAACCTGACTGCATCGTCATCGCAAGCCACCGCCCCGGCATGCAGGACCTGTTGCTTGGATCGACTGCCAATCAGGTGGTCCGTCACGCCAAATGCGCGGTGCATGTGATCCGTTGATTTCAGGCGGTTTTCTGGAAGAACTGTTTGATTGCTGATCAATGCGCAACCTTGGCCGGTTGATCTATCGGGTTGTCCGGCCTAAGGGCTGGGCATGGCTGTAAAACTCACACTTCTGATCGCCTTGGCGATCGCCGCGCTTACCCTGACCTCGCCGGGCGCTCCCGAGCCGGGGATTGCGGGGTTTGATAAGCTTGGGCATTTTGTGGCCTTTGCCGTTCTGGCGATGCCGATGGCCTATACCGGACGTTTGCCGCTCTGGCAAATCGTGCTGGCGGGGCTGGCCTTTGGTGGCATGATCGAGGTGATCCAACCCTATGTCGGGCGCCGCGGTGAATGGGGCGATCTTCTGGCCGATGGTATTGGGGTTTTGTCCGGCGCTCTTGCGGCGGGGCTGGGGCGCAAATGGCGGATGACCTGAGCGTCAGTGCTGATCGCGTGCGTCGAAATCTTTAAAAGATTTCGATCCGATTTCTTTGAAAGAAATCGGGGGGTCACCGCCGCTGAGCCACCGGATCGGCGCGCGGTTGCAAAAAATGATGATTTGGCCCGAGTTCTCTACCACCTGGTAGCCCCGTCGGTGGATTTCACGCATGAAACGCTCCATGCCCACGAAGCGCTCAACATCCCGCGCCTTACGCCGGATTACGGCGCCTTCTTGCACAGCCTTGGACGTGAAGAGGTCATGCAGCCAGACCTCTGGCGAGAGGGGAGAGTTGCGGTTTTGCATGCGGGCAGAGTGCGCGAAGGGTGGTTAAGGTGGGGTTAAGAGACGTAGGGTACGCCATGTGCGCCATGAATGCGCGACCTATGATCAAGGATTCTTGTAAGTCTCAAGCGTCGTTTTCAGATGCGTAACCAGATGGATGCATTCATCATGGCTAAGATGAAAATATCTGTTGCCCTGTAATGAGGCTATTTCAAGCAAGACTTTGACGCTTCCTAAGCAAATTTCTTTCAATTCACCATCTGTTGCAACCAGAGAATAATTACCTGAATGCACGAACATATCACGCCGTTTTTTTAGCAAACTCAGATCGCGGGAGGGCCCCTGAGCGGATGAAATACTATTGTGAATTCGTGCTTGAGAGGGCAAATCCGCCCATTTTATCAAAGTTCTCAAATCGGCCAGTTTGCTTTGGTCCTGTTCGGTCGACAGCGCATTCCACTCAGGAGATCGGCTGGAGAGACCGTTAGAATAGAACTCGCCAGCCTTTTTTTTCGAGAGCATCGGGGTAGACGCCAAACATGTCAGTGCGACTCAACTTCATCACGAGAGCGCAATATATTGCATCATGAAGTGCAATCACGATCCATCTCCAAGGTGAAACGTTATCGTTGGCACAAGCCAGCTGAGAAAGGGCTAATTGAATACAGCTCTTAAAGTGGCTTGATATTTCAAACTCGATATCTTGTTGGGTCACTACCGCCCCCGCCGTTTCACATTCCCGCCATGCTGCCCCGGCCTGCCGGCCGTTGAGCGACCTCGCCCTTTGACCGCCTCGGCGCTGGCCCTGGCAACCGCCTGTTGGCGCGCGAGGGGGTCGTCGGAGATCACGAGATCGACCGCCTCAAGGCGTTTGACCTCATCGCGAAGGCGGGCGGCCTCTTCGAATTCCAGGTTCTCGGCGGCCTTGCGCATATCGCTGCGAAGCCCCTCCAGCACCGCCTGAAGATTGGCCCCGGCCAGCGGTTTGTCGATCTTGGCCGTCACCCGGTTCATATCCACGTCGCCCTTGTAGAGCCCTTGCAGGATGTCATCGACGTTTTTCTTGATCGTCGTCGGGGTGATCCCGTGTTCGAGGTTATAGGCGATCTGCTTCTCCCGGCGCCGGTTGGTTTCGCCCAAGGCGCGCTCCATGCTGCCGGTGATGCGGTCGGCATACATGATCACCCGCCCCTCGGCATTCCGCGCGGCGCGTCCGATGGTCTGGATCAGCGAGGTTTCAGAGCGCAGGAACCCTTCCTTGTCGGCGTCCAGAATGGCGACAAGCCCGCATTCCGGGATATCAAGCCCCTCACGCAACAGGTTGATCCCGATAAGAACGTCAAACGCCCCAAGCCGAAGATCGCGCAGAATCTCGATCCGCTCAATGGTGTCGATATCGCTATGCATATAGCGCACGCGGATGCCCTGTTCGTGCAGGTATTCGGTCAGATCCTCTGCCATCCGCTTGGTCAGGGTGGTGACAAGCGTGCGATAGCCCTCGGCGCTGACCCGGCGGATTTCATCCAGAAGGTCATCGACCTGTGACCCGACCGGACGGATTTCGACCTCGGGGTCGATAAGGCCAGTAGGGCGGATCACCTGTTCGGTGAAAACGCCGCCGGTCTGTTCGATCTCCCACTTGGCGGGGGTGGCCGAGACAAAGACCGATTGCGGGCGCATCGCATCCCATTCCTCGAACTTGAGCGGCCGGTTATCCATACAGGACGGCAGGCGAAACCCGTGCTCGGCCAGCGTGAACTTGCGCCGATAGTCGCCTTTGTACATGCCGCCGATCTGGGGCACCGAGACGTGGCTTTCATCGGCAAAGACAATCGCGTTGTCGGGGATGAACTCGAACAGGGTGGGGGGCGGCTCGCCGGGGGCACGCCCGGTCAGATAGCGCGAGTAATTCTCGATCCCGTTGCAGACGCCTGTCGCCTCCAACATCTCAAGATCAAAGGTACAGCGTTGCTCAAGCCGCTGCGCCTCCAGGAGCTTGCCTTCGTTGACCAACTGATCCAGCCGTTGGCGCAACTCTTTTTTGATGCCGATCAGCGCCTGTTGCATGGTCGGCTTGGGCGTTACGTAATGCGAATTGGCATAGACGCGGATTTGCTCAAAGGTATCGGTCTTTTCGCCAGTCAGCGCGTCGAACTCGGTGACGCTTTCCAGTTCCTCGCCGAAGAACGACAGCCGCCAGGCGCGGTCTTCAAGGTGGGCGGGAAAAATCTCAAGACTGTCGCCGCGCACCCGGAACGACCCGCGCTGAAACGACTGATCGTTGCGCCGGTATTGCTGGGCCACCAGATCGGCCATGATCTTGCGCTGGTCATAGTCGCTGCCGACCTTGAGGTCCTGCGTCATGGCGCCATAGGTTTCGACGCTACCGATGCCATAGATGCATGACACCGAGGCCACGATGATCACATCGTCGCGCTCCAGAAGCGCGCGCGTGGCCGAGTGGCGCATCCGGTCGATCTGTTCGTTGATCTGACTTTCTTTCTCGATATAGGTGTCAGAGCGCGCCACATAGGCCTCGGGCTGGTAGTAGTCATAGAAGCTGACGAAATACTCGACCGAGTTGTCGGGGAAAAATCCCTTGAATTCCCCGTAGAGTTGCGCGGCAAGCGTTTTGTTCGGCGCAAGGATGATCGCGGGGCGCTGGGTCTGTTCGATAATCTTGGCCATGGTAAAGGTCTTGCCGGTGCCGGTCGCGCCAAGCAAAACCTGATCGCGCTCGCCGTCGACAATGCCTTGCGACAACTCCTTGATCGCTGTCGGCTGATCGCCTGCCGGTTCAAAATCCGTGGCCATGACAAAACGTTTGCCGCCCTCAAGCTTGGGGCGCTTGATCAGTTCAGGGGCAGGGCTGTTGAGAACAGACGGCGTTTTGTCGGAATGGGCATAGGGCATTGGCGCGATCCTCTGGCTAGCAGCACATTTGTGATCTTTGCACGGGGGTTCAACCCCAAAGACGGGCGTCGCCCGGTGCCCGGCCTGTGCTGCGCACCTGTTTCACCTGTTTAGATTGGTTTTGGCCGTCACGCCATGCGGTAAACCCCGGATAATTCCCCTTTACCGACGCAAGAGCACCCGCTTAAGGCGAATCGAGCTTGTGCAGGCCGAGGATATGACGTTACGTCAGATCGAAGGGGCGGGGCATCTTGCCGCAGTGCGGCTTGCAACGCGCCAAAGGTCGGGCGAGGGGTGGTTCGTGGCCGTGTTTATGATAGCGGTAAACCGCTCAGAACCCCAATAAAACCGCAATTAGTAAAATAATTTACAGAGGCGCCTATAAAAAAGGCAAATATTTCACCTGATTTATAAGCGTATAGGCTATACCTGTTAATTTTTTGCGAATTTCAAGGTAAGGTATGCGGAGGGATGCAAAATCCAGCTTGATCGGCTTTTCAAGCGGACATTGGGACGGAGGAATTCAAGCCATGGTACAATCATCGAATGCCGCAGGTGCAAAGACACCGGATTTTCACATTGATCCAGAGGCCTATGACCGCATGTATGCGCAGTCGGTCAATGATCCGGCGACCTTCTGGGGCGAGCACGGCAAGCGGCTTGACTGGATCAAGCCCTATACCCGCGTCAAGAACACCTCTTTTGCCTATGACGATGTCTCGATCAAGTGGTTCGAAGACGGCACCCTGAACGTCGCCGCCAACTGTGTCGATCGCCACCTTGCCACCCGCGGGGATCAGACCGCCATCATCTGGGAGCCCGACAGCCCCGATGAAGAGGCGCTCCACATCACCTATAAAGAGCTGCACACCCAGGTCAGCAAGATGGCCAATGTCCTGAAATCCATGGGCGTGGGCAAAGGCGACCGGGTTGTGATCTATCTTCCGATGATCCCCGAGGCCGCCTATTCGATGCTGGCCTGTGCCCGTATCGGCGCCATTCATTCGATCGTTTTCGCCGGCTTCAGCCCCGACGCCCTTGGCGCGCGGGTCAATGGTTGTGACGCCAAGGTGGTGATCACCGCCGATCACGCGCCGCGTGGTGGCCGGGCGACCAAGCTCAAGGATAACGTCAATCAGGCGCTGTTGCATGATGTCGACGACGTGAAATGCCTTGTGGTCAAGCGCACCGGCGGTCAGATCGCATGGCGCGAGGGGCTTGATTTCTGGTGGCACGAAGAGGCCGCCAGGGTCAGCGCCGATTGCCCGCCCGAGGAAATGAATGCCGAAGATCCGCTGTTCATCCTCTACACCTCCGGCTCCACCGGTCAGCCCAAGGGCGTGGTGCACACATCGGGCGGCTATCTGGCCTATGCCGCGATGACGCATGAGTATATTTTCGACTATCACGAGGGCGATATCTACTGGTGCACCGCCGATGTCGGCTGGGTCACCGGGCACAGCTATATCGTCTATGGCCCGCTCGCCAATGGCGCCACCACCGTGATGTTCGAGGGCGTGCCGACCTATCCCGATGCGGGCCGGTTCTGGCAGGTTTGCGAGAAACACAAGGTCACGCAATTCTACACCGCCCCCACCGCCATTCGCGCGCTGATGGGCAAAGGCACCGGCCCGGTCGAGGGCAGCGATCTCAGCAGCCTGCGCCTTCTCGGCTCGGTCGGCGAGCCGATCAACCCCGAGGCGTGGAACTGGTACAACGAGAATGTCGGCAAGGGCAAATGCCCGATCGTCGACACCTGGTGGCAGACCGAAACCGGCGGCATCCTGATCACGCCGCTGCCCGGTGTGACCAAACCCAAGCCCGGTTCGGCCACCAAGCCGTTCTTTGGCGTTACCCCGGTCATTCTTGACGATCAGGGCAACGAGCTGAGCGGCGCGACCGAGGGCGTACTTTGCATCAAGGATAGCTGGCCGGGCCAGATGCGCACCGTCTGGGGCGATCATGCGCGCTTTGTCTCGACCTATTTCGAAATGTTCAAAGGCTATTATTTCACTGGCGACGGCTGTCGTCGGGATGAGGACGGCGATTACTGGATCACCGGGCGTGTCGACGATGTGATCAACGTTTCCGGTCACCGCATGGGCACCGCCGAAGTCGAGAGTGCCCTGGTCGCGCATGCCACCGTCTCCGAGGCCGCCGTTGTCGGCTATCCCCATGATATCAAGGGGCAGGGCATCTATTGCTATGTCACCCTGATGGATGGGGTCGAGGCGACGGATGAGCTTCGCACCGAGCTTGCCAATTGGGTCCGCACCGAGATTGGCCCGATTGCCAAACCCGACGTCATCCAATGGGCGCCGGGCCTGCCGAAAACCCGCTCTGGCAAGATCATGCGCCGCATTCTGCGCAAGATTGCCGAGAACGATTACGACAGCCTTGGCGACACCTCGACCCTCGCCGATCCGTCGGTCGTGGACGATCTGATCAGCAACCGCGCCGCACTGGCCTGAGGGGGGGGAAGACGATGATGGACGGAGTGAAAACACCGCAAACCGCCGCCAAACTGGTCCTGCTTGGGCCGCCGGGGGCGGGCAAGGGCACACAGGCGCGCATGCTTGAGGAAACCTTTGGACTGGTTCAGCTTTCGACCGGCGACCTTCTGCGCGCGGCTGTGGCCGCAGGGACAGAGGCCGGGCGCGCCGCGAAGGCGGTGATGGAGGCGGGCGATCTTGTCAGCGACGAGATCGTCATCGCGATCCTGCGTGACCGCTTGGGCGAGCCCGATTGCGCCGCTGGCGTGATCCTTGACGGCTTTCCGCGCACCACCGTTCAGGCCGAGGCGCTTGACGGTCTGCTGGCCGATATCGGTCAGGACATCCGCGCCGCGATCAGCCTTGAGGTTGACGATAGCGCGATGGTGACCCGGATTTCGGGGCGCTATACCTGTGGCGGCTGCGGCGAGGGCTATCACGACAGCTTCAAGACCCCGGCCGTCGAGGGAAAATGCGACAAATGCGGCGGCACCGAGATGAAACGGCGTGCCGATGACAACGCCGAAACCGTCACGCAGCGCCTTGTCGCCTATCACGCGCAGACCGCGCCGCTGATTTCATATTACGACGCGCGCGGGGTTCTGGCCCGCGTCGATGCGATGGCCCCGATCGGGGATGTCGCCAAAGAGCTGAACGCGGTCGTCACAGCGACGCTTGCGTAAAGAACGGCCCGCGCCGGGATGGTCCCGCGCGGGCAGGAGGAAACCTGTAAAAAGGGAGGGCACGCTTTGTCCGATAAAGAAGCATCCAACGCGTATTGGAAAGCCAATGTGCGTCTTATTCTATGGAGCCTGCTGATCTGGGCTGTTGTCTCGTTCGGCTTTGGCATTCTGCTGCGTCCCATGCTGTCGGGGATCGCCGTCGGCGGCACCGATCTTGGCTTTTGGTTCGCACAGCAAGGTTCGATTCTGGTCTTTCTGGCGCTGATCTTTTTCTACGCCTGGCGGATGAACAAACTCGATGCCGAACACGGCGTCGGTGAAGAATAACAGGGACAGGCACAATGGATCAGTTTACACTCAACCTGCTGTTTGTGGGCGCGTCTTTCGCTCTCTACATCGGCATCGCAATCTGGGCGCGCGCAGGCTCGACCAGTGAATTCTACGCCGCCGGTCGCGGCGTTCACCCGGTCACCAACGGCATGGCGACAGCGGCTGACTGGATGTCGGCGGCCTCGTTCATTTCGATGGCTGGCCTCATTGCCTTTACCGGCTATGACAACTCGACCTTCCTGATGGGCTGGACCGGCGGTTACGTTCTGCTGGCTCTGCTGCTTGCGCCTTATCTGCGCAAGTTCGGCAAGTTCACCGTGTCCGAGTTCATCGGCGACCGGTTCTACTCCAAGACCGCCCGCATGGTGGCCGTGATCTGTCTGATCGTGGCCTCGACCACCTATGTGATCGGCCAGATGACCGGCGTTGGCGTGGCCTTTGGCCGCTTTCTTGAAATCTCCAACACCAGCGGTCTTTTGATCGGTGCATGTGTGGTGTTTGCCTATGCGGTTTTCGGCGGCATGAAAGGTGTGACCTATACGCAGGTTGCGCAATATGTCGTGTTGATCATGGCCTATACCATTCCGGCGATCTTCATCTCGCTGCAGCTGACCGGCAACCCGGTTCCGGCGCTTGGCCTGTTTGGGGATCACGTCGCCAGCGGCGAACCGCTTTTGGCCAAGCTTGACCAGATCGTGCGCGAGCTGGGCTTTAACGAGTATACGACACACCACTCCGACACGCTGAACATGGTTCTGTTCACGCTGTCGCTGATGATCGGTACGGCGGGTCTGCCGCACGTCATCATGCGCTTCTTCACCGTGCCGCGCGTGGCGGATGCCCGTTGGTCCGCTGGCTGGGCGCTTGTCTTTATTGCGCTGCTTTACCTCACGGCCCCGGCTGTGGGCGCCATGGCCCGCCTTAACATCACCGAGCTGATGTGGCCCAATGGCACCGACGCACAGGCCGTTTCGGTCGAAGACATCGCAAACAATCCCAAGTACGACTGGATGCAGACCTGGCAGAAAACCGGCCTGCTCGATTGGGAAGACAAGAATGGCGACGGCCGCATCCAGTACTATAACGATGCCAACGCTGCCATGCAGGAAAAAGCGGCGGCCAATGGCTGGACCGGCAACGAACTTACAAAGTTCAACCGTGACATCCTCGTGCTTGCCAACCCCGAGATTGCCAACCTTCCCGGCTGGGTGATCGGCCTTGTTGCCGCGGGTGGCCTTGCGGCGGCCCTGTCAACGGCGGCGGGTCTTTTGCTGGCGATCTCTTCGGCGGTCAGCCATGACCTTATCAAAGGTCAGCTGAACCCGAATATCTCGGAGAAAAGCGAACTGATGGCGGCCCGTGTTGCCATGGGTGTTGCGATCGTCGTGGCCACCTATCTTGGCCTCAACCCTCCGGGTTTTGCGGCGCAAACGGTTGCTCTGGCCTTTGGTCTGGCGGCGGCGTCGATCTTCCCGGCGCTGATGATGGGGATCTTCTCGACCAAGATCAACAATCACGGCGCGGTTGCCGGCATGCTCGCCGGTCTGATCGTCACGCTGGTCTATATCTTCCTGCACAAGGGGTGGTTCTTCATTCCTGACACCAACAGCTTCACCGATGCGGACCCTCTTCTTGGCACGATCAAGTCGACCTCCTTCGGTGCAGTCGGCGCGATGATCAACTTCACCGTGGCCTATGTTGTGGCAAGCATGACCAAGGAAACCCCGCAAGAGATCAAGGATCTTGTGGAAAGCGTGCGCGTGCCCAAAGGCGCGGGTGCCGCGACCGATCACTAAACACTTCGGCGGGGGCGGCATCTGTCGCCCCCGTCCTTTCCGACACGCCCCCGATATTTCCGGACAACGGGCGCTTTTAGATGGATTTCCTGACGAAACAAAAGGGATACTGACCCGATGAGTGATCCCAGACCCGACCCGCTTGAGGCGCTGACGCGCCATGCGCCGTTCAACGCGCTGCCCGATGCGCTGCGCGCAGAGCTTGGCCCGCATCTGGCGATGGTAGAGATCGCCACCGGCGAGCTTCTGTTCCAAAAGGGCGCCCCGCTGGCCGGGCTTTACGTGGTTGAAAGCGGTGCGCTTGATATCGAGACCGGCCATGCCGACCTTGTGTCGCGGCGCGGTATCGGCGACATCATGGGCGAGCGCGGGTTGTTGCGCGATGGCAATGCCATGCTCACCGCCCGCGCGGTCGAGCCGAGCCGCCTTGTGGTGATCCCCAAGGCGCAGTTTCTTGACCTGATGGAACGCTCGCCCGAAATCAGCCAATGGTTCGAGCGCGCGCGCCCCTCGGCGGGCACGTCCGACGACGGCCCCTATGCCACCGGTCTCACGGCGCTTCAGGTCTCTGACATGATGGCGCAGACGCCGATCACCTGTGCGCCCGGGGCGACGATCACCGATGTGGCGCGCCTGATGCGCGATCACGTGATTTCTTCGGTCGTGGTGATGCAGGGCGAGCGGCTTGCTGGGATCATCACCGCGCATGACCTGACCAACAAGGTGCTGGCCGAGGGCCTGACCGGGGCGGTGCCGGTGTCGCAGATCATGACGCCCGATCCGGTCACCATCGCGCCCAACCAGCTTGGGCTTGATGCGCTGATGAAGCTGTCTGAGCTTGGGGTCAATCACCTGCCGGTGGCGCAAAACGGCCGCGTGGTAGGGATGATCGGCAAGACCGACCTCTTTCGCCAGCAAGCCGCCACCGCCAGCCACATGGTCGCCGATATCGCCCATGCCGATACGCCCGAGGACATGGCGCAGGTGATGGAACGCGTGCCAAGCCTTTTGGCGCAACTGGTGCATGGTGGCGCGCGACCGCAGTCGATCACCCGCCGGATCACCGATATCACCGACGCGATCACCCGCCGCCTGTTGCATCTGGCCGAGGCCGAGTTGGGCGCGCCGCCCGTGCCCTATCTCTGGGCCGCCTGCGGCAGCCAGGGACGGCGCGAGCAGACCGGCGTTTCGGATCAGGACAACTGTCTTATCCTCGGTGATGCGGTTCTGCCCGAGCATGACACCTATTTCGCCGCCCTCGCCAAGTTTGTCTCGGACGGGCTTGATGCCTGCGGCTTTGTCTATTGTCCGGGCGACATGATGGCCACCAACCCCAAGTGGCGCCAGCCCCGCCGCGTCTGGCGCGAGTATTTCGCGGGCTGGATCAGACAACCCGACAACGAGGCGCAAATGCTGGCCTCGGTGATGTTCGATCTGCGCCCCATTTCGGGTGAGGCCGCGCTGTTTGACGACCTGCAAAACGAGGTTCTGACACAGGCGCGCAAGAACTCGATCTTCGTGGCGCATATGATCTCGAACTCTTTGAAACATACGGTGCCGTTGGGTCTATTTCGCGGCTTTGCCCTGATCCGCTCAGGCGAGCACAAGAACACCATTGATCTCAAGCATTCCGGGGTTGTGCCGGTGGTCGATCTGGGGCGGATCTATGCGCTTTTGGGCGAGCTTGAGGTGGCGGGCACCCGCGACCGGATCGAGGGCGCACGCGCCGGTCACGTGATTTCCGAGAGCGGCGCGCGCGATCTTCTGGATGCCTATGACCTTATCGCCGAGACCCGTCTGCGCCATCAGGCGAGCCAGATCAGGGCAGGGCGGGCACCCGACAATTTCATGACGCCGTCGGATTTGTCAGAATTAGAGCGCACCCACCTGCGCGATGCGTTTATGGTGGTCAAGACAATGCAATCGGCCCTGCAACAGAGCCGCGGAACACCGGGATAACACATGTTTTTTGAACTGATCGCCACATTCGCCGCAGGCATTTGCGCCGCTGGTCTGGCCCTTGTCGCCGGGCACCTGAGCGGCGGGCGCCTGCCGCGCTGGTCCATTCCCGTCGCGGCGGGGGCGGCGATGCTTGGCTATGCGGTCTGGTCGGAATATTCCTGGGCCGGGCGCACCACGGCCGGCCTGCCCGAGGGGGTCGAGGTTCTGGTGAGCGTGACCGAAACCCGCCCCTGGAAACCCTGGACTTATGTCGTGCCGCAAACCACGCGGATCATGGCGCTTGATCGCGCGGGCGTACAGACCAACCCGGACGCCCCCGATGTGCAGCTGGCCGATCTCTATTTCTTTGCCCGCTGGACACCGCCCGCCAAACGCCCGCAGTTGGTCAATTGCACCACCACGGCGCGCGCTGACCTCACCGAGGGCGCGCTGGTTGATCCCGCCGCCGCGATCTGGCGCGAGGTGGATGCCAGCGACCCGCTGATCGCCGCGCTCTGCGCCAAATGACGCGTCACTAAGCCATCAGGAGGAGGCCCGCCCATGTCCCGAAAATCGGTTTTACTGGTCGAGGATGAGGACAATATCGCGCTGGCCTTGGAGCATCTTCTGGGGCGTGAAGGATACCGCTTGCGCCGCGTCGCAACCGGCAATGCGGCCCTTGCGGCCCTGTCCGAAGATCCCCCCGATCTGGTGGTGCTTGACGTGATGCTGCCAGAGCGCTCGGGCTATGAAATCTGTCAGATGATCCGCAACGATGCCGCGCTTCGGGATATCAAGGTGCTGATGATGACCGCCGGTGGCGGCGAGATCGAGCGGCGCAAGGGGCTGGCGGTGGGGGCGGATGCGTTCATGACCAAACCCTTCGCCACGCGCGATCTCACCTCGCAGATCGGGCAATTGCTGAACGGCTCCGACGATGGCTGAACGGTTGGGGTTGCGCCTGCGCTTTGCACTTTTCTTTGCCGCCCTCGGGCTTGGCGGGGTGGCGATCATCGCCGGTGCGCTCTGGTTTGGCCATTCGCGCGCGGGCGGTTCGGTGCAGGGCTATATCGTGGGCGGTCTTGTCGCCTCGCTTGGCCTGTTGGGCCTTGCCGCCTGGATCGGGCTGTTGTTTGACGAAAACGTCGCCAAGCCCATTCTGGCGCTGGCCTCGGACCTCACCACGCGGGCGCGCGCCGATGTCGATCTTGACATTGACGAGGCTCAGGCCAGACACCTGAGCACGCTGGCCCCCGCCGCCAATGCGATCAACGCCGCCCTCAGTGAGGCCCGCGCCGCCCGCCAACGCGCAATCGAGCGCGAAACCGCGCGGATCATGCGCGAAAAGGCCCTGTTCGAGGCGCTGTTTCGCGACCTTGGCGAAGGCGCGGTGGTGGCCACGCCCGACAACCGCGTGATGCTTTATAACCGCATGGCGCAAGAGCTTTTGGGCGAGATCGGCCTTGACCGCCCGCTGGCGGATTTCCTGCGCCCAGAGCCGGTGATCGACGCCCTGACACGCATGCAAGAGGCCCGCATTCAAGGCCGGGTCGGCGCCGAGACATTTCTGGCCGCCAGTGCCGATGGCACGCGCTTTTTGCTTGGCCGGGTCAGCCCGATCCTGTCGGATGAAGAGCTGAGCGGGCATGTGCTTATCTTTCGCGATGCCACCGATGACCTGAGCGCGCATGCCCATCACGACCACCTGTTCAACAGCCTGCTTGAGGGCGTGCGCCGCCCCGCCGCGACCATCGGTGCGCTTCTGGAAGTGCTGCAATCGGGCGATGATTTGCCGCCCGAAACCCGCGCGCGCTTTCGCAAGGGGATCGAGGATGAGGTCGGGCGGCTCTTTGCCTGTCTTGGCGATATGGGTAAGCGCCACTCGGCCGCCAAATCGCGGCGCTGGCCGATGTCGCCGGTGGCGGTCTCGCATATTTTTGACGGGCTCAGCGCGCAGGTGGAGGTGCCGATCAAGCGCATAGAGACCGACGCGACGCTGATCTGTGACGGCTTTGCCATCACCAGCCTTCTGGCGCAGGTGATCGCCGGGCTAAGTGCCGCGGGCGAGCGCCACGATCTTGCACTCTCTGCCGAGGTCGAGGGCGAAGAGACCCGTCTTATCCTTGGCTGGCAGGGACCGGCGGCCAATGACGGCGAAATCGCCGATCTGCTTGAGGCGCCGCTATCGACCGCCTACGGCGATTACACCAGCCGCGATGCCTTGAGCGGGCATCAAAGCGATCTGTGGTGCGAACCGACCGCCGGCGGTCACCGTATCGTTCTTCCGTTGGTCTCGGGCGCGCCGCCGCTTGGCCCCGGCGATACCCGCCCCGAGTTTTACGATTTCAACCTGCCCGACGCGCCGCTCGGCGATCTGGCAGAGCGGGCGCTGGCGGACCTGTCGTTCGTGGTGTTTGACACCGAAACCACCGGCCTGTCGCCACGCGGCGGCGACGAGATTGTCCAGATCGCGGGCATTCGTATCGTCAATGGCCGTGTCCTGCGCGGCGAGACCTTTGACACGCTGGTCAATCCGGGGCGCGCCATTCCTGCGGCCTCGACGCGGGTGCATCATATCTCTGACGATATGGTGGTGGATGCGCCGGACATCACGCAGGCTGGGCAGCGGTTTCACGATTTTTGCAAGGGTGCGGTTCTGGTGGCCCATAACGCGCCCTTCGATCTGGCGTTTTTGCGGCTCAAGGAAGAGGTGATCGCGCGCCGCTTTGACAATCCGGTGCTCTGCACGGTGCTGATGTCGGCGGGGCTGTTCGATCACACGGGCTCGCATACGCTGGATGCGCTCTGCGATCGCTTTGGCATCACCATCCCGCCAGAGGCACGCCATACCGCCATGGGCGACACTCTGGCGACGGCAGAGGTGTTTGTGCATATGCTCGAATTGCTCAAGGCCAAGGGCGTGACCACGCTTGGCGGCGCCATCGCCGAAGAGGGCCGGATGACCAAAATCCGGCGCGCGCAGAATTACTAGCGAACGATAAACCGCCTTACGATGAAATCACACTGTCCCAGCCAGGGCCATAGCGCGGGCGCTGTGCAATGGTAAGACCTTAGCCGTCCAGATATCTGTTGAAAATTTCAGAGTGTTGCGCGGTCCCTCTAATGGTTTTATTTTGTTGGAAAATCTGTTGCATGCGGCATCGTCATGTTGCGTGTTCTTTCATATCACTTCCGACAAAACGCAAACAAAATGCCAAGGCTCACCTGCAAAGACCGGCACCCAAACGTACTGAGACAGCGAGATCAAGGGCCACGATTTTCTATTGAGATTTTGATGTCAGCCTCGGTCAAAGTCGCGATCCGGCCAGCGCCTGTGTTTTTGCTGCCCTGATCCGCTTCCGTTGACCGCAACGCAGCGTGTAATCTCTGGAACCGTGTCTGCTTAGGGTTGAGAGTGCCAGGGGGCTAAACAGTTGCGGCGCGAGGCGTTCCTTATCCTGTCATGAAAACATCATACCGCGTTGTTTTTCCGCAAATTTGGTGACTGCAGGCCCTAAGTCCTTCCATTGGATCAGCCTTGGCGGGCCACTTTAGAACGACACGATTACGTGCATGCCTGAGCGCGACTCGCACCAGATCAACGGCATCATCATCGGTTCCGACGATCTCGCGGACCTGACGCAACTCCTGCTTAACCAGCGCTGAATTTTTACGCGGCGGATGCATTGGATCAATCAATACCGCGTCCCCCGACAGTTCAGGCAGCAAATCCTTGGCGTCGCCCTTCAAAAGGGTCATGCGGCTGATAATGTCCTGAAATTCGCCACCCTCTCTTGCGGCCCGTTCCATGCCATCCGCCAAGAGCGCATGCATGGTATCTGACCTCTCGATCAATATCACTTGCGCGCCTAGCGACGCCAAAAGAAAAGAGTCGCGGCCCAAGCCGGCGGTTGCATCAATAATCATTGGCGTTTTGCCGGCACGCAGCCCCATGGCTTTGGCCAGGGCTTGACCGCGCCCGCCACCAAACCGCAGCCGGTGTGCCACCGCCCCTTTCACAAAATCAACGCGCAACTCCGCAGCAGGTTTTTTCACGGTCCGCTCATTTTCTCTGGCATGGATGCCCCAATGCTCATGATCCCCGGGTCGGGCTTTGGGGCAAAGATCACGCCCCGGCCATTTCAGCCCAAACTTTTTCAGCTCCAGGCGAGAAAACGCAGGAATAGGGGGCTATTTCAAGCACTCTCAGCCCAGAAACGGACAATTTTTGCGCGCCTCTTGCAGGACTCGGCGCATTTTGCCCCTGAGATCCGGCGGCGTGAGGAGGGGCCACGAGGCCCGCGTTTCTTTTGAGCGTGCCCTCGGGGGGGGCATCCTCAAAAAAACGGCATTTGGACGAGTCCTCTGCTGCAAACCCATGCGAAACGCCCTTTTTTTGTGCGTCTGCGCGTTTCAAAGGGGCAAAAACCCGTGGGTTCATTCTTTGTTCAGCACATCAGCATTGTGCGCGCGAGGACACAGGGAAAGCATGAAAACATGGATATGTTTGATGAGATGCATGGTCATGACGGGGCGGTTCGTCGGCCCTATGAGACCTTTGATGGCTGGTTGGGTCAGGAAGACGCGGCCCGGCTTCGCGCCAAGCAACGCGAGGCCGAAGACCTTTTTCGTCTGACCGGGATCACCTTTAATGTCTATGGGCGGTCCGAGGCCGAAGAGCGGCTTATCCCGTTTGACATCATTCCGCGCATTATCGACGGTCGCGAATGGCAACGCCTTGAGCGCGGGATCGAACAAAGGGTGCGCGCGATCAACGCGTTTCTGCATGACATCTATCACCGGCAGGAAATTCTGCGCGCGGGCCGTGTGCCGCGCGAGATGATTGCCAACAACGAGGCGTTTCTGCCCCAGATGATCGGGGTCATGCCACCCGGCGGTATCTATACCCATATCACCGGGATCGACCTTGTGCGCACTGGCCCGGACGAGTTTTTCGTGCTTGAGGACAATGCCCGCACGCCTTCGGGGGTGAGCTATATGCTGGAAAACCGCGAGACCATGTTGCGGATGTTTCCCGAGCTGTTCAGCAAGACGCGGGTGCGTCCGGTCTCGGATTATCCGCGCAACCTGCGCCGGTCGCTGGCGGCCTCGGCGCCCGAGGGGTGTGACGGCACGCCGACGGTCGCGGTTCTGACGCCGGGGATTTACAACTCGGCCTATTACGAACACGCGTTTCTGGCCGACAAGATGGGGGTCGAGCTTGTCGAGGGGCACGACCTGCGGGTGGTGGACGGGCGCGTGGCGATGCGCACCACGCGCGGCTATCGCCCGATTGATGTGCTTTATCGCCGGGTCGATGACGACTTTCTTGATCCGCTGAATTTCAACCCCGACTCGGCGCTTGGCGTGCCCGGCATCATGGATGTTTACCGCGCCGGCGGGATCACCATCGCCAATGCGCCCGGCACCGGGATTTCCGACGACAAGGCGATCTATAGCTATATGCCCGAGATCGTCGAATTCTATACCGGCGAGCGCCCCATTTTACAGAACGTGCCGACCTGGCGGTGCAGCGAGAAGGAAAGCCTTGATTACGTGCTGGCGCACCTTTCCGACCTCGTTGTCAAAGAGGTGCACGGATCGGGCGGCTATGGCATGCTGATCGGCCCGGCGGCGAGCAAGAAAGAACTGAAGGAATTCGAGCGCAAGTTGCGGGCGCGCCCGGCCAATTACATCGCGCAACCCACCCTTAGCCTGTCAACCGTGCCGGTCTTTACCAAGGCCGGGCTTGCGCCGCGCCATGTCGATCTGCGCCCGTTCGTGCTGATGTCGAAAGACGGCATTCAGGTCACCCCCGGCGGTCTGACGCGGGTGGCGATGAAGAAGGGCTCGCTTGTGGTGAATTCGTCGCAGGGCGGGGGCACCAAGGACACCTGGGTGCTGGAGGATTAAGTGATGCTTGGAAAAACCGCCGGTGGCCTGTTTTGGATGGCGCGTCTGCTTGAACGCTCGGAGAATACCGCGCGGATGATCGAGACCGGTCAGCGCATCGCGCTGACCCGTGCCGGAAGCGGCGCGGATGACTGGATGTCGGTGTTGCAGGCCGGGGCGATGTCGCAGGGTTACGGCGAGAAACACGGCGAGGTGACGGCCGATCTTGCGATCGACTGGATGCTGCGCGATCCTGACAACCCGGCCTCTGTTCTGTCGGTGGTGGGGCAGGCGCGCCAGAACGCGCGGCTGGTGCGCACGGCCCTCACCCACGAGGCATGGGAGGCGGTCAATTCGTGCTGGATGATGTTACGCGACGCGATGGCGCGCAAGGTGCGCGACCGCGATCTGCCCAAAGTGCTGGCGCTGGTGCGCGAGCGCAGCGCGTTGGTGCGGGGCGCCATTCACGGCACCATGCTGCGCAACGAGATTTACGATTTCGTGCGCATCGGCACCTTTATCGAGCGCGCCGACAATACCGCGCGCATTCTGGACGTGAAATATTATGTGCTGTTGCCCTCGGCCGCCGCGGTCGGGTCGCGGCTTGATAATGTGCAATGGGATACGATCCTGCGCTCGGTCAGTGCCGAAGGCGGGTATCGCATGGCGATTGGCCCCGATGTCACCCCGCGCGGCATTGCGCAGTTTCTGATCCTCGACAAATGCATGCCGCGCAGTCTTAATTTCTGTTGCGGCAAGCTGCGCGACAACCTGAGGTATCTGGCGAGCGATTATGACCTGCGCCTGCCTTGTCATCAGGTGGTCGATACGATGTGTCGGCGGTTTCTAAGCCATGATGTCAACGCGATTTTCGAGTATGGGCTGCATGAATATGTGCAGGAGGTGCTGCAAAACCTGTCGGCGCTGAGCAACCAGATCGAGATTGATTACAGGTTCTACGGATAAGCCATGCGCCTTTTGATCAAACACACGACCCGCTACGATTATTCCGCCCCGGTGCCTTACGGGGTGCAGCAAATTCGACTGTCGCCGAAACCGACGCGCGGTCAGGTCGTGCGAGACTGGAAGATCACCGTTGAGGGCGGGCAGCAGCAGGTGGAATTTGACGACCATCACCGCAACCACGTCATTCTGTTCAGCTTTGAGCCCGAGGTGACACAGCTTGTCGTGCGTGCCGAAGGGGTGGTCGAGATGAGCGATGCCGCCGGGGTGGTTGGCGTGCATCAGGGGCTTGCACCGCTCTGGCTGTTTCAAAAAACGACCGAGCATACCCGTGCGGGCAAAGGCTGTCGCGAGTTGCTGCGCAGGGTCGAGGGCGATAGCGATCTGGAAAAGATGCACGATCTATCGGCTCGCATCCATGGCGCGATTGCCTATGAGACCGGCAAATCCGAGATCGCCTGGAATGCCGAGGATGCGCTCGCCGCCGGGCATGGGGTGTGTCAGGATCACGCGCATGTCTTCATTGCCTGCGCGCGCGCAATGGGGCTTCCTGCGCGCTATGTTTCGGGTTATCTGCGGATGGATGGCCAGGACGAGCAAAGCGCGACCCATGCCTGGGCCGAGGCGCATGTCGATGGATTGGGCTGGGTCGGGTTTGATGTCTCGAACGCGATTTCGCCCGATACGCGCTATGTGCGGGTGGCGACCGGCCTTGATTACACCGAGGCCGCGCCGATTGTGGGGCACCGCTATGGGCTGGCCGAGGAAAGCATGGATGTGTCGCTTAGGGTGACGCAGCAACAGTAAGGGAAGGGTTGCGCAGGTGACCTATTGTGTCGGGTTGGTCCTTGATCGCGGGATCGTTTTCATGTCGGACACCCGCACCAATGCCGGGGTCGACAATATTTCGACCTTTCGCAAGCTGCACCGTTTCGATGTGCCGGGCGAGCGCGCGCTTGTCATGATGACGGCGGGCAATCTTGCCACCACCCAGGCGGTCGTGAGCCTGCTTGAGGAACGCACCAAGGCGCATGACGATCGCGATCCCTCGATCCTGTCGGTGCCTTCGATGTTTCAGGCCGCGCGCCTTGTCGCAGAGACCCTGCGCGGGGTGATCGACACCCACGCCAGCACCGGTCAGCGCGCCGATTCCGGGTTCAACGCGACGGTGATCCTTGGTGGTCAGATCAAGGGCGGGCCGCCACGGCTTTTCCTGATCTATCCCGAAGGCAATTTCATTGAGGCCAGCGTCGAGACGCCGTTTTTCCAGATCGGCGAGACCAAATATGGCCGCCCCATCCTTGTGCGCGCCTATGAGCGGGACATGAGCTTTGCCGATGCGATGAAATTGATGCTTCTCAGCTTTGATTCCACCATCAAGGCCAATCTGTCGGTCGGTCTTCCGCTGGATGTGTGTTTTTACGACGCGGACAGTTTCAAATGTGACAACATCCTGCGGATTGAGGCGGATGACCCGTATTTTGCCGCCATTTCCGATGGTTGGGGCGATGCCCTCAAGCTTGCGTTCGAGAGCCTGCCAAACCCCGAGGTGTAATCGCCACAGGCCGGGCAGGGGATGACCTGCCGCCGCCCTACGCATGGCTTGGCAAACTGCATGCATTCTAATCCGCAGCATGCCTGCGATTGCTTCAAAAAGCTCGGCCCCCTTGCCAGTTCGGGCGGTATCGGTTCAACTGATACGAAAAGGGATCGGAGTGACAGCTTTGGGCAAAACAATAGCGGTCGAAGCACGCGCCGCGCGCAAAGACTATGGCACGGGAGCACAGACCGTACGTGCCCTTAATGAGGTTTCGGTTCGCATTGATCAGGGCGAGTTCTTTACATTGCTCGGGCCTTCAGGATGCGGAAAGACAACCCTTTTGCGCCTCATTGCAGGCTTTGAAACACCAACGGCCGGTCAGATCTTGCTCGACGGGCAGGATATAACCGCCGACCCGCCAAATCTGCGCCCGATCAACACGGTCTTTCAGAGTTATGCCTTGTTCCCGCATCTTAGCGTGGCGGAAAACATCGGCTTTGGCTTGCAAATGATGGGCCGCCCCAAGGCCGAGGTTCATCAGGCCATCGAAAAAATGCTTGCCCTTGTGCAGTTGGAAAGCCTTGCCTCGCGAAAGCCGCAACAGTTGTCGGGCGGTCAGCAACAGCGCGTCGCACTTGCCCGCGCATTGGCCCCTCAACCCCGCGTACTGCTGCTGGACGAGCCGCTTTCGGCGCTTGATCTCAAACTGCGCAAGGAAATGCAGCGAGAACTGAAACGCCTGCAGGCCGAGACCGGGATCACCTTTATTTTTGTCACCCACGATCAGGAAGAGGCGCTGACCATGTCCGACCGCATCGCGGTGATGCACTCGGGCAAGATCTTGCAGGTCGGCGCACCGCGCGAGATCTACAACCAGCCGGTTGATCGGTTCGTGGCTGATTTCATTGGCGAAACGAATTTCCTGAGTGGCCGCGCAGACGCAGGCAAGGCACGGCTTTCTTCGGGCGAAGCCCTCTCGGTCGATGTGGCAGGCCATGCAGGTGAGGTGACCTTTGCCGTGCGGCCCGAACAGGTGACTATCTGCGCCGCAGATGAGGCCAATTGTCTGGCCGCGACCATCGTTGAGACGGTGTATTTCGGCACGGACACCCATTGTCACATGCGCCTTGGGGACGGGACGCACATCGTGGCCCGGCTGCAAAACGCACCCTCGGGCGAAATCGGGCTTGCGCGCGGTGACGCGGTTGGTCTCAGGTTCGAGCCCGGGGCGTTGCAGGTGTTGGTCCAATGAGCAGCGCTGCCGAACAGGCCGCAGATCGCAAGGTCAGGCGCGCCAGTTGGTTGCTGTCGGCCCCTGCGCTGTTTTTGCTGATCATTGCCGCGTCAGGCCCGCTGATCATTATCCTGATCTATTCCTTCTTGGAGCCGGGCAAATATGGCAATGTGGAGTGGGTGTTCTCAACCGATGCCTGGGTTGGAATTTTATATTCACGCGACATTTTTGATGGCACCTACAAGCTGGCCGATGCTCATCTTTCGATCTTCTGGCGCTCGGTGAAACTGTCGCTTTACACCACGCTTTTCGCCTTTGTTTTTGGATTTCCGACCGCCTGGTTTATCGCCACGCGCAGCGCGCGCATGCGCACGGCCTTGTTGTTCCTGATCACGATTCCGTTCTGGACTAACCTCTTGGTGCGGACTTTTGCGATCAACCAGATCATCCGCAACGAGGGTGTCTTGAATACCTTTCTGATTTGGTTGGGCGTGATCGACACCCCAATTCAGATCATCTACACCGATTTCGCGGTCTTTCTGGGCATGACCTATGTTTACCTTCCGCTTATGGTCTTGCCGCTTTTCGCGGCCTTTGATCGGTTTGACATGCGCTTGCTCGAAGCCGCGTATGATCTTTATGCCAGCCGCTGGCAGGTGCTGCGCCATGTCGTGTTCCCGGTGGTCAAGCCCGGCGTGATCGCGGGCTCGATTCTGGTGTTCATTCCCTCTCTGGGCGCGTTCGTGACGCCCCGTATCCTTGGCGGCGGGCGCAATATGATGATCGGCAATTTCATCGAGTTGCAGTTCGGCGCAGGCCGCAACTGGCCGCTCGGGGCGGCCCTTTCGGTAACCTTGCTGGTCATCGTTGCCGTCGCACTGGCGGTTTATGTCCGCTTTGCCAACAGGGACAATGGCCATGGCTGATCGTACATTTTCCGCTGCACGCCTGCCGGGCTTTTCCACCCTGGCGATCATGGTCTTCGTGATGCTTTACCTGCCCATCGGCCTCTTGGTGTTGTTTTCGTTCAATGCCGGGCCATCGCCCGCGATTTGGGAAGGGTTTTCGCTTCAGTGGTATCCGCGCGCATGGGCGAATGAACAGGTCAAGGATGCGACCTTCAGATCCCTCACAATCGCGACGTTTGCAGCGCTTATCTCTACCTTCGTCGCTGTTTTGGCCGCCCTGGGCACAACGCGGCGCAAGCGCACGGGCGGGCAGACCTTTGTTTACCTGATGATAAATCAGCCCCTGATGGTGCCCGAAATCGTGACCGCGGTGGCCCTTTTGATCCTGTTTGGCTTCATTAAAGTCGCCACGGGATATCAGGGGTTGGGATATCTTATCATCGCGCATTCGGCGTTTTGCATCCCCTTTGCCTATTTGCCGATACGGGCACGGCTTGAAGGGATGGACCTTGCTCTCGAAACTGCGGCCGCCGATCTTTACGCAACGCCCTGGCAGGCCTTCCGCCACGTGACGCTGCCGCTTCTGATGCCGGCGATCATTGCCGGGCTGATGCTTGCCTTTATCACCTCGCTCGATGACGTGGTGATCTCTCTGTTTGTAAAGTCCGCCGGACAGGATACGCTTCCAACCTACATGCTGGGCCAGATTCGACGGAACATGACGGTCGAGGTCAATGCGATCTCTACGCTATTGATCGGGCTGACGGTCGTGATGCTGACGGCCTTTTTCATGCTGACACGACGGGGCGACTGAGGCGTCCAAAGCCACAACAAACCATAATAACCAACCGGGAGACGACCATGAAGAAATTACTTTCCGCAGCTGCGGTGTTGCTTGCAAGCACGGCTTTCGCAAGTGCCGAGGGAGAATTGCAGCTGTTCAACTGGGGGGATTACACCAATCCTGAACTGCTTGAGAAATTCGAAGCCGAGACCGGGATCAAGGTCACGGTCACCGATTACGACAGCAACGACACCGCACTTTCCAAGGTCGAGGCCGGCGGTGGCGGCTATGACCTCGTGGTGCCCTCGGCAAACTATATTCAGATTTACGTGGAGAAAGGCCTGATCCAGAAACTGGACCTCGCCAAACTGCCCAACCACGTCAATATTGCCCCCGAATGGCGCGATGTGCCCTGGGATCCGGGCCGCAATTATACCGTGCCGTGGCAGTGGGGCTCGGTTGGCATGGCTGTCAATTCTGACACCTACTCCGGTGACATCAATACCTCGGCCATTTTCCTTGATCCGCCCGAAGAGCTTGTGGGCAAGATCAACGTCGCGCCCGAGATGAACGACGTACTGTCGCTGGCGCTGATGTATGTGGGGGGCGAGGCCTGCACCGAGGACACGGCCGTTTTGAAAAAGGCCCGCGATGTGCTTATGGCGGCCAAGCCGAAATGGCAATCGATGGATTATGGAGCGACGCCGAAGCTTGCCTCGAACGACATGCTGGCCTCGGTCTATTGGAACGGCGCGGTGTTCCGGGCACGGCTACAGAATGACAAGGTCAAGTTCGGCTATCCCAGAGAGGGCTTTCCGCTCTGGATGGATTCGGTTGCCCTTTTGTCGGATGCCAGGAATGTCGATGAGGCCTATCAGTTCCTGAACTTCATCATGGAGCCCGAGAACGCTGGCCTGATCTCGGCCTTTGCGCGCTATGCCAATGGCATTTCGGGGTCTGACCCGTTCATGCCCGATGATATGAAAGACGCGCCCGAAATCCTGATCCCCGAAGATCTCAAGGCCTCTGGTCATTTCCTTCCGACCTGTTCGCCCAAAGCGTTGGAATATTACACGGCGATCTGGACCGAATTGCGTAAATAAGCGCGATCACAAGACTGTGACGCGCCGGTGGTCAAATCAGCCATCGGCGCGTTTTTACGCAGAGGGCCCTATGTCTCAAGGCCCTTATCCTGCAACATTGCGGGTCAAGTGACCCTAGGGGTGTCGCGCAGGACTGCGTTGCGAAGCACCACATCCAGCATGCCCGCAGCTCCGGTTCGGCCCGTCAGGCGCGGCACGAAGGGGGGCTCTTTACACCAGCAAATGTCATGCCCTGATACGTCAGGCAGCTTGGCACCACCTCTTTGGCCGCGCATTTGTTGGCGCGCCTTTCTTTATCTGCTTTCACAAAGTGACCAGACGCACTAGGCATCCCTATCTTCGCAATCCTGGGAAACATCATGGCGCAAAAAGCCACTATTTATAAAGTCGAACTTTCTGTTTCCGATATGGATCGTCACTATTATGAGACCCATAAACTGACCGTTGCCAAGCATCCGTCAGAGACCGATGAACGCTTGATGGTGCGTCTTCTCGCCTTTGCCCTGAATGCCAATGAGCAATTGGAAATGACCAAGGGCATTTCAACGGATGACGAGCCGGATATTTGGCAAAAAAGCCTGAGTGACGAGCTCGAGTTGTGGGTGGCACTGGGACTTCCCAGCGAAAAGGTTGTGCGTCAATCCTGCGGCAAAGCCGACAAGGTGGCTGTTTATTGCTATGGCGGCCGGACGGCCGGGATGTGGTGGGAGAAGATCAAGAACAGCACCACCCGTTTTGATAATCTTCAGGTCATGAATTTTTCAGAGGCGGACACCAGCGAGCTGAGTAAGCTGGCGGCTCGCTCGATGAAGCTTCAGGTTAATATTCAGGACGGCGATATCATGGTCAGCCTTGATGACAGCGTGGTTTACGTGACCCCGGTCAAATGGAAAAGCGCCGATCGTTGATCGTCGAGCGGCGCGCCAGGGACCGCTTCGCGCAGGCCGCTTTGCGGTTTGTTTGGATTACGCGGGCGAAGCTCGGCTTGAGACCGCAGGCAAGCGCGGGTTGCGCCCTGCAATGGAAACGGCCTGCACCGAGCTTTCACGTCGGACGTCATCGTAATCACAGTTCTTCCCGTGGGTGAAACCTCAAGGGCAAACTACTACAAGTATCTGGCGATACTCAATTTTGAGGCCGCTGACGCTGCTGACAAGACTGTCGGGATTTTGCCCGGATATGAGCTTGCCGCACCACCGCCTGTAATGACGCTATGCTTACATTGCATTGAGCTATCCCTGAAAGCGTTCTTTCTGGACCGCTACAATGACGCGGATTCGAGCGTAGGGCCCCACCATTGAGATCGAATCCCGAACTGGATCAGAATGTTGTTTTCTATTTTTGTCGCTCATGGGATAATGCCTTCAAAAGGAAGTTTAGCATAGCGGATGTGCTGATACTTTGCAGTTGATCAAGGCAAGAATATGCACTGTTGTCCGCGATGTGTGAATTCGACGATTTCTTCATTTAGCAGGTGCAGCGAATGTCTTGTGTGGATGGCTCCTGCATAGCAAGACATTTTTGATCAGATTTGTGCATTTGTCAGAAGCAGTCATGTGTCCGGCCTGTTTG
>NZ_FRBN01000044.1 GCF_900142625.1 Roseovarius marisflavi | reverse complement strand
GTCAAAACCGCGCAAACAGGCCGGACACATGACTGCTTCTGACAAATGCACAAATCTGATCAAAAATGTCTTGCTATGCAGGAGCCATCCACACAGGCATTCGCCCCGCGATGGGTCTCCGGTAGACCCGGAAACCGGTCTGGGGCTTCGAAATGATCCCATGTGCCTGGATGAAGGGTTGTCTGGTAGACCGATTTTTTGGTCGCGAGCGGTAACAGCCCTGCGTGGCGGGTTCTTTGCCAGTGGCGGCGTGCACGTGCCTGGTGGTCAGGCGCCACTCGTAGGCGCGTCTGCCGGACCAACGGCAGGGATCGTCCAGTGCGATGAAGCCCTTTTCCTGCAATTCAGAAAACGCGCATCGGGCAGTGCTTTTCGATATGCCCAGCGCGGAAACGGCTGCGTTCATCGACAGGCGCACAGTGCCATTGTTACCGTCATTGTGGCGGCCATGAAGTCCCGGCCAGACTTTGACTGCGGCCCCATCTGCGGCTCGGAAGGTCAAAATCTTCGCCGCAAATCCATCGCCTGGCGCAGCCGGTTTTCGGCCAACGCGTCGGCAGCATCGCGAGGTAACGTGCCGTGATCGCGAACTTGGGAAAGAACCTCCCGGGTGTTTTGGCGTATCTTCTCGGTGATTGTCGCCACCGCTTGAGATTCCGTTCCGCCTTGGTACTCGACCGAGGCGCAGATCACGCCTCCGGCATTGGCGATGAAATCCGGTATCACCAGCACATTCTTTGCATGAAGAGTTTGCTCGGCCGCTTTCGTGGCGGGAATGTTGGCGCCCTCGATAATAAGTCGGGCATTGATATCCCCGGCGTTGGTCTCGTCGATGATGTCCGGGCGCGCAGCCGGGATAAGGATGTCGCATCGCGCGACAATCACAGCGTCCCTATCCGCGCGCTCGGCGCCGGGATAGTCGGTGACGGAATATCCGTCAGCCTTCAACTCCTCGAGGCGCGACAGGTCGAAACCATCCGCCAGCATTGCGGTCCCGCCGGAATCGGCGACGGCGACGATGCAAGCGCCTTTCTCAGCAAGGTGCCGGGCTGCGTGCCTACCGACCGCGCCGAAACCCTGGATTGCAATCCGAGCCCCATCCAGCGCAATGCCGACGAATGGTTCCGCCACCTCGGCCGCGACGGCAATCCCAAGGCCGGTGGCCCCGATCTCATCCAGCGGAATGCCGCCAATCACGCGCGGCAGGCCGACCGAACGACCGATTTCGTCGCGGACCCATGCCATACAGACCTCGTTGGTGCCCATGTCCGGGCCGGGGATGTAATCGGTTAGTTGTGCGATGGCCCGCGCGAAGGCGCGGATCAGGCGTTCTTTTTCTGCCAAAGGCGCACGGGGATCCGCGAATATGACCGCCTTTCCGCCGCCATGCGACAAGCCCGCAGCCGCGTTCTTGCGGCTCATCGCCCGGGCCAGCCGGGCGCACTCTTCTAGCGTGACGTCCGGAGCCATCCGGACACCGCCAATCGACGGTCCAAGGGCGGTGTTGTCAAGCACCACGATGGCGCGCAACCCCACGCTAGCATTACTGATATGTACCACCTTTTCCGGGCCAAGTTCGTCAATCATCTCGAATATGTCTGTCATCTTTCTACTTGTCCCGTTTCACCCGGTCTTTCCAGATCTTCACGCAGGGCCGCCAGAAACCTTGCCGCCTCGCCCCCTGTCACCACCCTGTGATCGAAGGTCAGCGACAACGGCAGAACCCGGCGCACCACCAGCCCGCCATCCGCTACGCCGCATTGCTGAAAAATTCGACCGGCCCCCAAGATTGCAACCTGCGGCGGCGTAACCACCAGAGCGGCGAAAACACCACCAATGGAACCGAAATTCGAAAGGCTGATCGTGGCACGTTGCATGTCTACAGGGCTAATCGTCCGGTCCCTCACCGCGCGCTTGGCCTGCTCAAGCTGCGCTTGGAGATCGGGGCTGGACTGCACGCCGTGCAGCACCGGCGTGAACAGCCCATCGGCGGTGTCCATGGCCAACGCAAGATCGATTTGGTCGTGCAGCTGCCGTAGGCGGCCATCAAACCAGGCATTCAGCGCCGGCTCTACAAGGCAGGCCGAGACAATCGCATGGATCAGGCGCAGCGTCGGTTTTTCAGTGTCGGGCCAGGATGAAATGTCGACGGTATCGGTGACCGTCGCAGGCACGACGACAGCATGTGATTTCGTCATAGCTCGGGCCATTGTGCGTCGCGCGCCGCGCAGCTCTTCGCCTGACGTCGTCGCCCCGGCCACCTCGATGTCACGTGTCACGATCGTACCGCCCGGGCCGGTTGCCGTGATGTCCGAAAGGGCGATGCCCTTTGCCTTTGCCAGTCGCCTGGCTGCCGGCGTTGCCTTGCTTGTGTCGCGCCCAACCGGGCGAGGTATGGCAGCCGGGGTTGGTTTGGCGAGATCATCAAGCTGGCCGACGATCGCTCCGGCGTCCGATGCTTTGCCGGTGTCTATATCGATCAGGGCACCACCTACTTTCACGATGTCCCCTTCTGCCTTGATAAGCCGGACAATCGTACCAGCATACGGTGCCGGAATTTCAACAACGGCCTTGTCGGTTTCCACCGAGACCAGAGGCTGCCCGGCGACCGCATGGTCACCTTCGGAGACATGCCACGTGACGATTTCGGCGTCCAGCAAACCCTCGCCAAGGTCGGGGAGCCTAAAAACTGTCATTCAAACTCCATCACGTTGTGGACCGCCCGCAAGATGCGGACAGCCGAGGGCATGTAGTGGTCTTCCAGCCGGGGATAGGGCATCACCGTGTCGTACCCGGCGACCCGATAGATCGGGGCAAGCAGGCTGGTCAGGCAGTGCTCCGCCAAATCAGCCGATATCTCCGCGCCCAGCCCCGCAGTCAGAGGGGCCTCGTGGATGATGACGCAGCGCCCGGTTTTTTCGACCGAGGTGCGGACCGTCTCCCGATCGATCGGTTTAAGCGACGACAGATCGATCAGTTCCGCCTCTATCCCCTCGCTGGCAAGCATGTCCGTTGCCGCGCGGGTTTCCATCAGCATCGCGCCCCAACTGACCAGCGTCACATCCCCGCCTTCGCGTTCCAGGACGGCCTCACCAATCGGAAGCGCCAAGCCATCATCGCTAACCGGTTCCGAGAGCGCCCGGTAAAGCCGCTTGGGTTCCAGAAACACGACAGGATCGGGATTGCGAATTGCGGCCAGAAGCAGGCCGTATGCGCGTGCCGGAGTGCTCGGAATGACCACCCTCAGCCCCGGTATATGCGCCAGCATCGCCTCCATGCTTTCGGAATGGTGTTCCGGCGCCTTGATGCCGCCGCCATAGGGCGCTCGCAAGACCATCGGACAGCTCAGTCGACCTCGCGTGCGGTTGCGCAGGCGCGCGGCATGGTTGGCAAGCTGGTCGATGGCGGGATAGAGAAAACCCATGAACTGGATCTCGGCCACCGGTTTCAGCCCATGTGCGGCAGCCCCGACGGCCATGCCGGCGATGACCGTTTCGCTGAGCGGCGTGTCACGCACCCGGGCGGCACCGAAGCGCTGGATCAGCCCGTCGGTCGCGCGGAAGACGCCACCGTCGATACCGACATCCTCGCCGAAAAGCACGACATCGGCATCGTCCTGTAACGCGCGGCCCAGAGCCGTCCGGATGGCCTCTATCATCGTCATGTCAGTCATCGCCGAACTCCTCGGCCTGAGCAGAGATTTCCCTGGGCGGCGAGGCGTAGAGATGAGCAAACATGGCACCGGGCGATTCCGCCTCGGTCGCAAGATAGGCCTCTGCCGCCGCATCAATCTCGTCACCACATGACCGCAACAGCGCCTCTTCGTTCTCCTTGCTCCAACCATGTGCTTCGACCAGATGGTTACGAAGACGGGTCAGAGGCTCTCGTTTCCAATGCAAGCTGACCTCGGCTTCGTCGCGATAGCGGCTGGCATCGTCGGCGGTCGTATGGTCGCCGAGGCGGTAACTGAGGCACTCGATCAGTGTCCCTCCTTTCCCGGCCCGAGCGCGGGACAGGGCGCGGGTGGTGGCCTCGCGCACCGCGATCACGTCGTTGCCATCAACCTGTTCACCCGGAATTCCGGCGGCAACGGCCTTGTCAGCGAGCCGTCGCGCGCGGGTTTGTTCTTTGCGCGGGACCGAAATCGCCCATTCGTTGTTGTTGATGACGAAAACGGCAGGTAGCTGCCATGTGCCCACAACATTCAGCGATTCATAGAAATCACCCTTGGACGTGGCCCCGTCACCGCCAACCGCAACAGCGACCCCCCTCTCGCCTTTCTGCTGCATCGCCAGCGCCACGCCAGCGGCATGGGGAAACTGCGAGGCGACAGGGATACAGACCGGGAAGTCCTGCCTTGGCCCGGCGAAGTCATTGCCGCGCTCGTCGCCCCCCCAATAGAGAAACAGCTCCTCCAGCGTCACACCGCGCCAGAGCTGTCCTCCGTGTTCGCGGAACGAGGGCAGGAACACGTCAGCATCCTGCATTGCGCCGACGACGCCGACGCTGATGGCTTCCTGTCCCAGGCTCGAGGCGTATGTGCCCAACCGTCCTGTACGCTGCAGCGAAATCGCTTTTGTGTCAAAACTGCGGGTCCGTACCATCGCGGCATAAAGGGCCTTCAGGGTCTCGCCATCACTGGCAAAGTCCGGAAGGTCACGCAAGCGGCGGCCATCGGCATCAAGGAAAGCAAGCGGATCAGACATCGTTCGAAGCCTCTGCCAGTTCCTTGGCCATCATTTCCCGCATCACGAATTTCTGTACCTTGCCGGTGATCGTCATCGGAAACCCGGTGACGAACCTGACGTAGCGCGGGATTTTGAAATGCGCGATTTTCCCTTTGCAGAAGTCTCGGATTTCCTCTGCCGTCACCGTATGTCCATCTTGCAGCTTTATCCAAGCGCATACCTCTTCGCCATATTTCTCATCAGGCGCCCCGATAACCTCGACCTGTTCGACAGCAGGGTGCTTGTACAGGAGGTCTTCTATCTCGCGTGGAAAGATGTTCTCGCCTCCACGGATCAGCATGTCCTTACTGCGCCCGACGATCTGGAAAAACCCTTCGTCGTCGACCACTGCGATATCCCCGCTGGCGATCCAGCGCGCCTCGTCGATGGCCTTTGCCGTCTTTTCGGGATCGCTCCAATATTTCGGCATTACACAATATCCGCGGGTCAGTAATTCGCCCGGGGTACCGCGCGGGGTGATCAGGCCGTCGCCATCGACAATTTTGATCTCGGTATGAGGCAGCGCGCGACCGACCGTTTCAATCATCCGATGCAGCGGGTCATCAACAGCTGTCTGAGTACTGACCGGACCAGTTTCGGTCATGCCATAAGCGATGGTGATCTGCGACATGTGCATTTCTTCCATGATGCGCGTCATTAGCTCTGCCGGGCATGGCGCGCCGGCGATGATCCCGGTGCGCAGGCAGGACAGGTCACGATCAGCAAATCCTGGAGAATCCAGCGCGGCTATAAACATGGTGGGAACGCCGTGAAACACACTGCACCTTTCCGCTTCGGTCACCTCCATGGCCGCAGTGGCATCGAATCCAGCCGAGGCGAAGACCATCGCGGCCCCGTGTGCGACACAGCACAGTGTCCCCAGCACCATTCCAAAGCAATGGTACATTGGAACCGGAATGCACATACGATCGGCATCGCTCAGACGCATTTGCAGGCCGGTGAAATAGGCGTTGTTGACAATGTTATGGTGCGTCAGACTCGCGGCTTTGGGCCGCCCCGTCGTACCCGAGGTGAACTGGATGTTGATCGGGTCGTCGAATTGAAGCCGGGACGCCAGCTCGTCCACTTTATTGCGCGAAACCGCATCGCCCCTTTCCATCACATCGCCATAGCGCAGTGCGCCGGGCACAGGATCATCTCCAAGCGAAATCAGCCAGCGCAGGCTCGGAATGTTTTTTGATTTGAGATCACCTGGCACCGAACCAGCCATCTCAGGTGCAAGCTCCGATAGCATCGCCACATAGTCGCTCGACTTGAAGCTTGGAACAAAGACCAGCGCGCTGACCTCGACCTGCCGTAGCGCGTATTCGAGCTCGGACAGCCGGTAGGCGGGATTTATGTTAACCAATATCAGCCCGGCCTTGGCGGTGGCAAATTGCAGCACGACCCATTCCACCATGTTGGGGGCCCAAACGCCGATACGCTCGCCCCGCGTCAGCCCAAGCGCGATCAAGCCAGCCGCAAGGCAATCTACTTGTGTGTCCAGTTCACGATAACTCCAGCGAACATCCTGATAGGGAACAATCAGCGCCTCGCTATAGGGAAAAGACGCTGCGGTTTGCTTGAGCAGGTTTCCCACCGTCAAGCCGCGCAAGGGGATGTCGGATACCCCGTGCTCGTAGCTGACGAGAACCGATTTTTCGCCTTTCTTGGCCGACATGTCTTGCTCCTTCGTAGGGGCAAAGCAACACGTTTACCGTGCGATGTCGTGCTGAATGCAGCGAAACAGAACGATGTTCAGCCTCACTGTCCTTGCAGAGACTGGTTCGAGTTCGTCTGACAGCACCTTCCCACGCAACCTTCGCGAAAGTTTACCCGACATATTCATTAGAGCTAAAAAACAAATTGCAATTGCGAAATGTCAAATTCGATAATTACCAACCTTGGCTGCATTGGCAGAAGACGATTATCCATTGGGGAAATCACGAGCGGTTCACAGACGTGGTCTCTGGTCGTGAATGGCATGCAGGAGCGTATCGGTGCATCTACTGCGCCCCTAAGCGGCGCGAGCCAGCTACAAACATTAAGTTGCAAAACCCGGTCATGGAATATCCCCACTGAAGTGGTCCACCTTTTGGGATAGAATGATCCCGTTTTCTGGAGAACGACGAGATGGCTGGCAAGCGAGAGACGCCCGAGGATATCGTGCTGAAGCTGCGACAAGTTGAAGTGCTACAAGGGCAAGGACGATTGACGGCGGAAGCCGTTCGGCAAATCGGTGCAACGATTCAGACCTATTATCGATGGCGCAAAGAGTATTGTGGGATGAGCCGCGATCAACTCAAGCGGCTGAAAGAGCTGAAGGCCGAGAATACCCGGCTCAGGCGGGCCGTGTCGGATCTGAGGCTGGACAAGATGATCCTGGCCTAGGCTGCGCGGGGAAACTTCTAAGCCCTTCCCGCCGTCGACAGTGCATTGATCATGTGCGGCAAACCCTCTGCGTATCTGAGCGCCGGGTTTGCCGCACATTAGGGCAGCATCGCTCGACGCAGCGCAAGGTGCCCTGTCCCGCGACGTGAAGGACGCCAACCGCGCCGAGCACATGCGCACGCTGGATAGGCAGCTCTTGGGCCTCTTCATATCCCGCGCTGCTGCGTCTGGCGTGACGGCGGATGAATTCTCCGACTTCATGGAAAATCACGTCAATGCGCTGCAGCGAGCGTCAGAAGAGCATCCCGTGCCGCTCAATGAGCGGATTGACAAAGCGGCGGCGCTGTATCGGTGGACTTGAAGGGCGGAGATCGGCGTCAGCGTGCACGATGGCCGCCGATTTGCCGCCCAGCTCCAGCATGCAAGGCACCACGTTTTGCGCCGCCGCCGTCGCGATGGCAATGCCCGTGGGCACCGAGCCGGTGAACACGATCTGGTTCACATCCGCGTGGCCCGCCAGAGCCGCACCCGCGTCGCGTCCCAGCCAGCAGAGAACGTTGACCGCGCCGGGTGGGAACCCCGCTGCCTCGGCCGCGCGGGCCTGATTGCCGTAATACTCAAAATAAAGCGCCGCGCCCTCGACCTCGATATGGCTTTCCCAAAGTGGCTTGCCCTGTTCGAGCGTCAGGGTGCGGGCGATTTCATCCTTGTGCTCGATTAGGTATCGCCCCATGGCCTGCACCATGCGGCCCCGTTCGATGGGGCGCATGGCCGTCAATGCGTCTGACAAATGAACCCTGCGTGCCGCCTGAACGGCGCGGTCCACGTCGGCGGCATCGGCGAGGGCGTGTTCGGCGAGCTTTTCGCCCGTTGCGGGGTCGGTCACGTCGATCCGGCCTCCACCGCCCTCAATTCATGCGCCGTTGATATAGTTCTGCCAGTAGGGTTTCACGTCAGCCATCGACCGCCTCCCGCATCCAGCGTTGCAGATGCATGACCGAATGTTCCGAATTCACCCCGCAGGCGGGATCGACGACCAGCGGTCCGGGCACGTAACCACGCGATTTCAAACCGCGCTGCACACTTTCGACAAGGTGGATGTCTTCCTCGACAGTCGTCGCGCGGTCCTGCTGGGCCATGCGGCGGACGGTTTCGTTGTCGTAGCCGCCGACCGAATACCACCCGCGCCAGACGACCACGTGATCGGCATCGACAGCACGCCAATGGTAGGTGTTCAGGAGGTTGCCGGGATAGACCTGGAACGAGAACATCGGCCAGAGAAACCACGACGAATATTTGTCGTTGTTGGCAAACCCGCTGTCGATGTCATAGGTCATCTGGCTGAGGTCATTGCAGTCCGTCGTGTGGCGCAGGCAGTAGCCTTGGGACTGGATGTCATAAGTTTCGGGCCGGATCACACCGGTGGCGAAGGTCGGGTGGTTCAGGGTGCAATGGTAGCACTCCGAATAATTCTCGACCGAGACCTTCCAGTTGCAGTTCTCGGGGATCTCCACCCATTCCAGCGGCTTCAGATCCGCCCAGTTGGGCACGAACTCTTCCAGTTCGGCGCGCGCGTTCGGAAACCACGTGTCCATCGGATCGGCGTTTGGGTCTAGGTTGACGAAGACGAAGCCGAGAAAGACTTCGGTCCGCACTTCGGTCAGGCAAATTTCCGATGCGTCAAAGCCGGGCACGGATTTGGCGTTGGGCGCCGCGCGCAGCTTGCCGGTCAGCTCATAGGTCCACGCGTGATAGGGGCAGACCACGACACGCGTGCTGCCTTCCCCGCTGACAAGTTGATGCGCACGGTGCTGGCAGACATTGTAGAAGGTGCGGATTTCGCCATCCCGCCCCTTGATCGAAAAAAGGCTTTCGTCGCCCAGATCGAAGGCCACGTAATCGCCGGGGCTCTCCATCTGGCTGGCGTGGCAGGCAAATTGCCACGTTCGGGCCAGCAAACCGGTCTTTTCAACCTCGAAGATTTGCGGATCGGTGTAATAACGCGCGCCCAGCGACCGAACGGGACCTGTCTCATCTTTCATTCCGGCTCCTCCACATAAATGCCAAGTTGATGGCGGCGGTTATGGAATTTCTCGACCCGCTCCACGATCTCATCGCTGGCCACGGCGATCACGAAACTCAGCACGGTTTCGAGCAACGCGATGGTCGATACGGACGAGGGGAAGAACTGCGGGGTATCAACCGCAACGACAAAGCCGTGGTCCGCAGCGCGGATGATCGGGCTGGCGGGGCTGTCGCTCAGGCCGATGATGGTCAGGCCCTGTTCGCGGGCCACATTAATGGCAGCCACTACTTCGCTGCGGTACGGGCGCATGGACATGGCAATCAGCACGTCACGCTTGTCCGCCCAGGCCAAATCATCCGTTGGCGTCGAGCCAGGGCGCGGGATCGCATGGAACTGAACCATGCCGGTGGAGGCGAGATAGGTGAAGTTGCGCGCGTTCGCGTTGTTCACGCCGACCCCCAGCGTAAAGACCTGCCGGCTGGCCCAGATCGCTTCGGCAGAAGCTTTCAGCGCCTCGGCGTCGATCCCGCCAAAGGTCTCTTCGAGGTTGCGGATCGCCCCTTCGACCATATCGGCATAGAGCCCGCCCAGATCGTTCGACTTGCGAATATCCTGCAGCCAGCGCGCCCGATCCGGAAAGCTGACGGATCCTTTGCGGATCGCCTCGCGGAAGGGGGCCCTGAAATCTTCGTAGCCCTCGAACCCCACCTGACGCGCCATGCGCACGAAGGTATTTGGCTTTACGTTTGCAGCCTCGGCAATCTCGCGCACCGTCGAAACGCCCACGTCATTGGGGTTTTCCAACACATAGCGCGCCGCCTTCTGCGCTTCGGGTGTCAGGGCGTCCCACTCTTCGGTCAGGCGCTCCAGAACTTGGTTTGATACATTTGTGCCATTCATGATTGACAATGGTACACACGTCCACTTAGCCTGTCCACAAGTTTTGCGACTCTCGAACAAAGGAAGCGACCATGTCGGAAAAGCAGTTTCCCAGCCACGCCCGCGTGGTCATTGTTGGCGGCGGTGTGATGGGGGTCGGGCTGGCCTACCATCTTGCCCATGAGGGCTGGGGGCCGGAGGTGGTCCTGCTGGAAAAGGCCGAGCTGACCTCAGGCAGCACGTGGCACGCCGCTGGGCAGATCACGCATTCCACCTCCAGTTTCAGCCTTGGCAAATGCGTGGACTACAACGTTGGGCTCTATTCCGGTGGCCTGGAGGCCGAAACCGGACAGGCGGTGACATGGCACGGCTGTGGGTCGTTCCGGCTGGCCTATACCGAGGATGAAATGGACTGGCTGCGCCACACGCTGTCGGTCGGGCGCTCACTTGGATTCAACATCGAACTGGTCGGGCCGGATCGCGTGGCAGAACTGCATCCGTTCTACAACCTCGACGGGGTTTTGGGCGCGCTGCATACGCCGGATGATGGCCATGTGGATCCGACGAACGTTACCATGGCGATGGCCGCCGGGGCGCGGGCCAAGGGCGCACGGATCATCCGCCGCTGCCGCGCCACGAACATCACGCAGGCTGCAAACGGTGACTGGGTGGTCGAGACCGATCAGGGCACGATCACCTGCGAACACGTGGTCAACGCGGGCGGCACCTATGCGCGCCAAATGGGCGAATGGTCCGGGCTGCAATTGCCCATGACCTCCATGACCCACCACTATTTCGTCACCGACGAAGTGCCCGAATTCCGTGATCTGGAACGCGAATTGCCGGTGATCCGCGATGACCGCAAGGTTTCGGGCTATATCCGGATGGAGCAGAAAAAGGGCTTGATCGGCATTTACGAGAAGGCCAATCCCAACACCGTCTGGGAGGATCACTGCCCATGGGAGGCCGAGAACGAATTGTTTGCGGCGGATTACGACCGCGTCATGCCATGGCTGGAGGAATCGCTCAACCGGATGCCGATTTTCGCGGAACTGGGCATTAGCCGCGACGTGCATGGTGCAATCTCGCATCCGCCCGACGGCAATCCCCTGATCGGCCCCGCACCCGGCGTGCAAAACTACTGGTGTTGCTGCGGCACGCAGATCGGCATCGGCTGGGGGCCGGGCTTGACGCGGGAACTAGCACGCTGGATGGTGCATGGCGCGGCGGATATCTCCATGCGCGACTATGATCCGCGGCGGTTTGGCAGCTATGCCACCAAGGACTGGCAGGTGGTAAAGGCCAAGGAAGATTACTGCCTGCGCCACGAAATCCCGTTCCCGCATTTCAACCGTTTGGCCGGGCGGCCGATCAAGCCTTCGCCGCTTTATGACACTCTGAAGGCCAAGGGCGCAGTGTTTGAAGAGGTCTACGGATTTGAGCGCCCGCGCTGGTTTGCCCGCAATGGCGTGGCGCAGCACGATCACTATTCTTTCCGTCGCACAGCGGTGGACGACATGGTCGCAGCAGAGGTCAAGGCCGTGCGCGAACGGGTCGGCATCATGGATGTGACAGCCTTCACCAAGGTGCTGGTTGAGGGGCCGGATGCCTATGCGCTACTGGATCGGCTGACAGCGAACCGGATGCCACAGAAGGTGGGCTCGATCACGCTGACGCATATGCTCAACCGCCGAGGGCGGATCAAGCTGGAAACGACGATCGTGCGAATGGCCGACGACAAATTCTACCTCGTCTGCGCCGCCTTCTTCGAACAGCGCCTGCGGGATCACCTCGCGGCCCAACAGAGAGACGAGAACGTGACCATCACTGCCCTGTCCGATAGCTGGGGCGCGCTGTCTCTCAACGGGCCAATGTCACGCGAAGTGCTGACCGCCTGCACCGATGCGCGGCTGGATAATGCATCCTTCCGCTGGCTCTCGGCGCAGGAGATCGCTGTCGCTGGACACAAGGTCTGGGCCTTCCGCATGTCCTATGCGGGCGAGTTGGGCTGGGAACTGCACATGCCATTCGCTGCGATGCAGGACGTCTATGCCGCCCTGTGGCAAGCGGGCGAGGCGCATGGCATCGCCGACTATGGCAGCTTTGCCATGAATGTGATGCGGATGGAGAAAGGTTTCAAAGGCGCAGGTGAGTTGACCAACGAGGTGACGCTGGCCGAGGCCGATGTGCTGCGCTTTGCGCGTACGGTCAAGGACTATCTGGGCCGTGACAAGACCCTGAACACAGACTTGCCATGGGTCTGCGCCTATCTGGAGGTTGAGCCCGACGGAGAAATTGACGGTCACGGCGGTGAGGCCGTGACGCTGGACGGCGCGGTTGTCGGCTCCACGGCGTCTGTGGTCTACGGCCATACGGTCGGCAAGATTCTTGCCTTCGCCTACATCAAACCCCATGCAGCGAAGCCCGGCACCGCGTTGGAGGTGACCATCCACGGCAAACCCCGCGCCGCACGAGTGCTTGGTGAGGCGGCCTACGATCCGCAAAGCCTTTTGCCGCGCGCAGATACCGTTAGGGTGCCCGCCGAATGAACCGGATCGCCCCTCCTGCACTGTCGGCTGTCGCCATCGGACAGCGCATCACGCGGCTGCGGCTCTGGCACGTGCCGCTGACAAGCCACACGGCCTATTACATGGCCGATGGCAAGACCTGCGATACGGTCGAAACGGTTATCATTGCGGTCGACACTGATGCCGGGCTGACGGGATGGGGCGAGGTCTGCCCGATCCCCCATTACCTGCCTGCCTATGCCCGTGGTGTCGCACCTGCCTTGCAGGAACTCGCGCAGGTGATCCTTGGGGGCGATCCAATTGGCGCAGAGGCGCTGATGGCCAGGGCCGATGTCTTTCTGCCCGGACATGTCTATGCGAAATCCGCGCTGGACATCGCCCTTTGGGACATCACAGGGCAATCCGCAGGGTTGCCGATCCATGCACTGATGGGGGGGCGGCGGCAGGACACCCTGCCGCTTTATCATTCTATTACATGCGTTGAACCCGATGAGATGGCCCGCATCGCGCGCGACGCGCAAGCACAGGGCATCACCCAGTTTCAGGCCAAACTGGGCGCGTCAGGCGACTGGCAGACCGATGTCGAACGGCTGGCAACGGTGCGCGAGGCAGTCGGCAGCGGTCCACTGGTCTATGGCGACTGGAACTGCGGCGCGACCACGCTGGATGCGATCCGCGTGGGGCGCAGTGCGGCGTATCTCGATGTGATGCTGGAGGCACCCTGTGCCACGCTGGAGGATTGCGCGCGGGTGCAATCCGCCACGGGCCTGCCCATGAAGATGGACGAGCTGGCCCATGACACAGGCTCCCTCTTGGCGGCGCACCGGCTGGGCGTAATGGACGCGGTGGCGTTGAAGCTGTCGAAATTCGGTGGGCTTTCGGCCACGCGCCGGGCGCGCGATCTGTGCCTGCACCTCGGTGCCAAAATGTGCATTGAATGCACCTGGGGCAGCGATATCGTGACCGCCGCAGCCCTGCATCTGGGCGCGGCAAGCCCGCCGACGCGTTTGCTCAATGTCTGCGATCTGTCGGGCTATGTCAGCCCGCGCCTCGCACCGGACGCGCCAACACGCGCCGTTGGCCGTATCGCTCCGCCCGATGGCCCCGGTCTGGGCATCACTATCGACGAAGACCGCCTCGGCACACCCGACCTGATACTGGATTGACGCCATGAACCGCATTCACACCCAAACCGAATGGATCGCCCGTGCCCGCAAGGTGCTGCCCGCCGCTGGCTTTGGCAATTTCGACGCCTCTATCGTGATCGCGCGGGGCGAAGGAAGCCACGTCTGGGACGAGGATGGCAACGAATACGTTGACTACCTGATCGGTTCCGGCCCGATGCTGCTGGGCCATGGCCACCCGGAAGTCATGGAGGCCGTGCTGGAACAACTGCCCAAAGGGATGACCTTTTTCGCGAATAACGCCAAGGGCATCGAACTGGCCGAGGCGATTGTTGATGCAGTGCCGTGCTGCGAACAGGTCCGTTTCGTCACATCGGGCGGTGAAGCGGATATGTATGCCATCCGCCTTGCCCGCGCCTATACTGGCAAGCCGAAGATCCTGAAATTCGAAGGCGGCTATCACGGCATGAGTGCCGAGGCACAAATGAGCCTCGCGCCCTCGAAGCACGTTAATTTCCCCACGCCCGTGCCCGACAGCGCGGGCATCCCGCAGGGTGTGGCCGACGACATGTTGATCGCGCCCTTCAACGATCTGGAGGCGGTCGCCTCCCTTCTGAATGAACACGAGGACATTGCCGCCATCATCGCAGAGCCCTTGCAGCGGATCATCCCCGCACAGCCCGGCTTCCTGCAAGGCCTCCGCAATTTGTGCGACAAGCACGGCGTATTGCTGATCTTCGACGAGATCGTTACCGGCTTCCGCCTCGCCTATGGCGGTGCGCAGGAACGGTATGGCGTGACGCCCGATATCTGCACATTGGGCAAGATTATCGGCGGCGGCTTTCCTTTGGCCGCCCTTGGGGCCAGCGCCGAGATTATGGCACATTTCGACAAGGCGGTTGTCGGGGCCGACAAGTGGCTGATGCAGCTCGGCACGCTCTCTGGCAATCCGGTGGCTTCGGCAGCAGGCCTCAAAACGATGGAAGTCCTCCGCCGTGAAGGTCAATATGAGCGCCTGCGCGGCCTGGGCCAGACATTGATGGATTTTCAATCCACTGCCCTGACCGCGCAGGGGATCGCACATCGCATCTGCGGTGACCCGACCCTGTTCGACATCTACTTCACCGATGCCGATCCGGTTGACTATCGCACTGCCAAACATAGCGATCCGAAAATCAACGAGGTCTGGAACACCACATTGCGTGCCAATAGCGTCTTCAAATCTCCCGGGAAACTTTATCCATCGCTGGACTTGACGCTTGACGACTTGGAATTGACCAAGTCAGCGTTTCAGCGCGGGGCAAAGGCTGTGTCGAAATATCAAACAAGGGCCATGTGATCTGCATTCGCGCTACTTGCTTGGACCACAATGAACGACCACTTTGCGGGTGTGGTTTCAACGGGTGGTCGGAACACTTTAATCTTTTGAAGAAGATGGAGTGTTTATCATGAAGTATCGCAAGCGGACGTTTTATACGAACAA
>NZ_FRBN01000053.1 GCF_900142625.1 Roseovarius marisflavi | reverse complement strand
CAAATCACTGAACGCGAAAGCTGAAAGGAACCGATATGCCCTATGTAAACATCAAGGTGACGCGCGAAGGCGTCACCCCCGATCAGAAGGCCGAGTTGATCAGCGGCGTTACCGACTTGCTGGTTCGGGTTCTCGACAAGTCTCCGGCAACAACTTTTGTCGTCATCGACGAAGTGGCGCTTGAGGATTGGGGAATTGGCGGCCTACCGGTCGAACAGTACAGACGCAAAGCGGCGAGTTGACCAAAATGTCCATTCGCACGCCTCTCTGCGATCTTTTTCGCATCGAACATCCTGTTCTTCTGGCGCCGATGGCACTCGTCAGCGGCGGCGCACTTGCCGCCGCAGTGAGCCGGGCTGGCGGTTTGGGTCTGATAGGTGGTGGCTACGGCGATGCCGATTGGCTCACCCGGGAGTTCGACGCGGCGGGCGATACGCGGATTGGGGTGGGCTTCATCACGTGGTCTCTGGTGCGCCATATGGCATACGCGCCAGCCGGTTAGACCCGTTACAGAGGAGTGAGACAATGAAAAGCTCAGAGTTATAGCCACTGGCTGAAATGCTTCACGACGGGCCTAGCAGCGCAATGGGCGTAATTTAGAACGGCTAACTTTCACGGAACGTCAGGAGGACTTTATGAGATTCTCAAACCGAATAGAGAATGGCCGCGCGCGGCTCGTCGAGACTGGACCGGATGGCTGGGTGTTAGGGCCTGCCAAAGTCGAGTGGCTTGAAGAATCTGCTTTACCTACGGAAGAACACGACGGTTGGGGAGTGCCTGTTTCAAATACGGCACGAATTATTTGCGTAGGATTAAATTATAGTGATCACGCAGCCGAGCTGGGTGAACCGGATCCGGAATATCCAGCCCTTTTTGTGCGGTTTTTAAGTAGCTTCACAGGACATGAGCAGGTTCTGTCTTATCCCGCCGGGTCGAGCCAGTTTGACTTTGAGGGTGAACTTGCCGTTGTCATTGGAAAAAAGGCGCGTTCCGTTTCAGCCGCACACGCACTTGAACATGTTTTCGGGTACACGATCGCTAACGACGGGTCGGCCAGAGATTTCCAATTTCGCTCCCAGCAATGGGTTTCGGGAAAAATATTCGACAAAAGCGGGGGGCTTGGACCCTCAATCGTCTCGGTAGAAGAGGTTCCGCCGGGGGCCGATGGATTGAAAATCGAAACCCGATTAAACGGCGAAACAATACAATCTTCAAATACCAACCAACTCATCTTTTCTGTCGCGGACATTGTGTCAGAAATCAGCCAAATCATGACGCTGCTCCCGGGCGATCTCATTTTGACAGGCACGCCTGCTGGTGTCGGGATCAGTCGAAAACCACAAATATTCATGCAACCGGGAGATATCTGCGAAGTAGAAATTGAGGGGATCGGAATTCTACGAAACACCGTGAGCGATCGCGTGGTGGAGCAGCAACATGATGGAGGCGAAGGATGACCCGTTTTCGCGAAAATAGGCGGTATGGGGCAACTACCCAATTGCTTTATTCCGACATGGATTTATCTGATGATTGGGGCGTTTCCCCGCCCATACATCAATCGGTAAATGGCGTTGCGGCCGATGCGCATGAATTCTCTGAAATGTCGTCTGTCCCACTTGGCGATCAGTTCTATGCCCGACATGGAAATCCGACAACATCACGCCTCGCCAAGGTAATTTCCGATCTTGAAGGCGGGCCAAGCGGAATAATATTTGCATCGGGAATGGGTGCGATTACGACGACGTTATTAACTTTCTTGAAGGCCGGTGACCATGTTGTCGCTCAGAAAAACCACTATATAGGCACAACTGAAATGGTGCGCCACATCCTACCTCAGTATGGCATTGAGGTGACGCTGGTAGACCAACGTTCAATCGAAGAATTTGAGCGCGCCCTCAAGCCGAACACCCAGCTGATTTTGCTTGAGAGTCCGGTAAATCCGTTAATGCATTTGACCGATCTAAAAGCAGTCAGCGACTTAGCACGCTCCAGGGGTATCCTCACTTTTTGCGACAACACTTTTGCCACCCCGATAAATCAAAGGCCAATGGAGCACGGCGTTGATATCGTTATGCATAGTGCTACCAAATATATCGGTGGTCACCATGACCTTCTGAGCGGAAGCATCACAACCTCTCAAAAGTTGACGGAACGCATTTGGGAAATGAGTATGAATACCGGAGCAATTCCGGCGCCATTCAATTCATGGTTGGCGCTGCGCGGAATCCGGACCTTAGAGCTTCGTGTTCGTCAGCAAAATGCCAACGCCATGGCAATTGCGAAATTTCTGGAGGAACACCCTGCAGTTAACCGTGTTTATTATCCAGGTTTACCTTCTCACCCCCAATACGATCTCGCCGAAACTCAGATGTCTGACTTTGGCGGATTGCTAACGTTCGAACTTTCTGGCGGATATGAGGCAGGGAAAAAGTTTATAGAAAACCTGGATCTTGCCAGAAATGCAGGAAGCCTGGGTGGCGTTCACTCGGTGCTCATTCAACCCGCTGTTATGTTCGGTGGACGGCTTTCCGAAGAAATTGTCGCGAAACAGGGGATTACCCCCGGAATGATCCGGTTTGCGGCGGGTATCGAAAACACTGCAGACATTCTTCAGGACATCGAGCAAGCGCTCGCGCAAATTTAGGGACTCCGAAATGCCAATTGCTTCACGCGTCTCCCAACTCCATCTTTCCGGTATCCGCACTGTTATGGCTCTGGCGGCAGAGCGGCAAAAGCGAGGTTTTCCAGTTATTCATATGGAGGTTGGGCAACCAGATTTCCCAACTCCAGCTCATATCACTGAGGCTGGTTTTGCGGCCGCGCGGAACGGGTTTACCGGTTACACACCAAACGCGGGTGTGCAGAGTTTGAGAGATAGTGTCGCCGCGAGGGTCTCAACAAGCTCGGGGATCGGGGTTTCTGGCGCGAACGTTTGTATTACGTCTGGTGCTGTCATGGCATTGTACTTAACGCTCATGGCTATAATCGAACCTGGAGATGAGGTTCTGGTGCCGGACCCCGGCTGGCCTAATTACATCAGCGCAGTCGAAATGGCCGGCGGCACTGTGGTGCCCTACAAACTCGACCCATCGGATGGTTATTGGATGGATCTAGATACGCTATCGTCAAAGGTTTCGCCCCGATGCCGCGCGATCATGATCAACTATCCAAGTAATCCGACTGGCGCGACTGTTTCCGTTGAAAAAATGTTAAAGCTATTAAAATTTGTAGAAGATCACAATTTGCAGGTTATCTCGGATGAAGTTTATGAAGACTTCGTCTTTGAGGGGGCACATGTTTCCGCTTTGTCTCATGCGTCACGGGAGCGGGTAATCATGATATCCGGCGCCTCCAAGTCCTATTCCATGACAGGTTGGCGGCTTGGTTGGGTGGTTGCACGTGAAGAGGTGATACAAGCAGTTTCAAAACTGGTGGAACCAATCGCTTCGTGTCCTTCTTCAGTTGCGCAAGCCGCCGTTGAGGCGGCCATAAATGGCCCACAGGACTGTGTCGCGGAAATGAAAGCTGCCTATAAGAGACGCGCCGAAATAGCCGTCTCGATTCTTGAGCCTGCCGGGCTACTCATCAGCAAACCGACGGGTGCATTTTATGCCATGGTCGATATCTCAAATTCCAATCTTAACTCGGATCAATTTGTGCGCCGTTTGCTCGAAGAGAAGGGCGTCGCGGCTGCCCCAGGTGAAACCTTTGGACACTCGGCACGATCAAGTATTCGAATATCCACAGCCGCCTCAGATGACGATGTACGCGAGGGGTGCAAACGTATTCGCGATTTTCTTTCCCTCGGTAACTTGGCTGATACGGCCCAACACACAATGAGTGATGAGACACTATGATTGACCTATACACAGCGAAAACGCCGAATGGCTATAAGGTTTCTGTAACCCTCGAAGAGCTCGACTTACCTTACACCTATCATGAACTCGATTTATCGGCGCTGAAACAGAAAGAGGACTGGTTCCTTAAGATTACCCCTAACGGTAGAATTCCGGCGATAATTGACCGGGATGCCGACGATTTTGCAATCTTCGAAAGCGGAGCCATCATGATGTATCTCGCCGACAAAGCGGGGAGATTACTGCCAACCGAAACAAAGGCACGCAGTCGGGTAATGCAGTGGTTGATGTTTCAGATGGGTGGCATCGGCCCGATGATGGGGCAGGCAAACGTCTTTTACCGATACCATCCTGAAAAAATTCAACCCGCCATTGATCGATATCAGAATGAATCCCGCAGGCTATTCGAGGTTCTTGACCGTCGGCTTTCAGAAAATACCTGGCTGGCTGATGACTATTCTATCGCAGATATAGCCAACTGGTGTTGGGTACGTCGTCACGAATGGTCGGGGGTTTCAATTGATGGCCTGACACATCTACAGCGTTGGATGCAAGCTATGGCCGCACGCCCGGCATGTGCGCGTGGTGTAAACATTCCACCTGAATCCGAAATTGTGTCAGACAACGAGAGAGCGAAAGAAATTTCCAAATTCGTTGATACATAAAGCGACTTAGAAACTATCAATCGCCCGAAAGCGTCAGGGTAATATAGGGATCGAGAATACAATGTCTGAAAACATTACTGGCAGCTGCCTCTGTGGCAAAGTTAAATACGAGATCGAAAATCGGTTTGAACAGTTTTTCCTTTGCCACTGCGCCCAGTGCCGAAAAATTACCGGATCCGCCCATGCATCAAATTTGTTCGGCGATCCCGAAGGGTTCAACTGGACCGCAGGAGAAAAAATTGTAAAGCGCTTTGATTATCCCAATCGGGGATTTACGAGTGCTTTTTGTAGTGAGTGCGGATCTGGTGTTCCCTATTTAAACCAAAGCAGCACAGCAATTGTTGTGCCCGCTGGTTCATTGGACACCGAGCCCAAATTCACTTCCTCGAATAGAATTTTTCATGTTGAACGTGCCGAGTGGGATAAATTGGCAGACTCCGCTGAGGTTTTTGGTTCTTTTCCACACGAATAAAGCTGGGTCACGTAAAAATGCTCCGAGAGAAGGCGTTTAGCCTGGCATCTGTGTTCGGACCTTGAAATAGCCCTTTCGTAGATGTCGCGACAATTACTAACAAAGAAAGCAGAAACCCGATGATCACATGCTACGTCCGATATGAACTCGACCCGTCAAAAATCGCTGATTTCGAAAATTATGCTAAACTTTGGATCCCGCTTGTTGAGAAATTTGGAGGCGTTCACCACGGTTATTTTCTTCCGCACGAAAGTGCGAATGATTTAGCCGTAACTCTTTTTTCATTTCCTTCGATGGCAGACTACGAGACCTATCGCATCGATAGTATGAAAGATGATGACTGCAAAGCCGCATATGAACTGGCCGAAAAAAGTAACTGCATTCGTCGATATGATCGTCAATTCCTTCGACCAGTATTGCGGCCTTGATATCCGAATGGATTGGCTGAGCCGTGGCTTGCGCTTCAGCAAGAAATCGCGGGTCTGTCGGCCAGAACCCGCGTCGTCGTCGTTCCCGGTGGCTGCCGCAACCTGAGCCAGACGGTGCATGCTTGAGACCCAAGAAAGCTGGGCATACACTTGCAATTGTTTTCAGTCGGGGATTGCAATGTCAGCGCAAAGGGAAAGTCAAAGGTCAGCTCGATCTATACGTAAGCGGTGCGCCGTTCACACCGGATTGACGTAGTTCCAGGGCAGCAGCAGGTTGATATCGGTTTGTTTGTGCCCGCCTGCTATGGCTTTCAGG
>NZ_FRBN01000031.1 GCF_900142625.1 Roseovarius marisflavi | reverse complement strand
GGCGAAACTCGTCTGTGTATCGCTTTGCCATTCCTTATCTCCTTCATAGCAAACATTGCTCGAAAGAGGCCGGAACTAAACCGCGACAAGACCAGTGTTAGATCTGAACCTGCCAAGCCTGCCGATCTGGATCGCCACGCATCAGGCGCTGCGCCAGACGCCACGGATCGCGCGGGTCTGGGACGCGCTGGCAGAGGGCCTTGTCCCCAACCTTTCTTGACCATGGCGGGGCTTCGGGATAGGCCATCGGGCAACATCAAGCCACAACAAGGACATGCCACATGAGCAACCCTTCGCTTCTTATCCTGCCCGGTGACGGGATCGGCCCCGAAGTCATGACCGAGGTCGTCAAGATTATCGACTGGTTCGGTGCCAAGCGCGGCATCACCTTCGACGTCTCGACCGATCTTGTCGGCGGCGCGGCCTATGACAAGCACGGCGTGCCGTTGCATGATGATACGATGGCAAAGGCACAAGAAGCTGACGCAGTTCTTTTGGGCGCCGTGGGTGGTCCGGCCTATGACAACCTTGATTTCAGCGTGAAACCAGAGCGCGGCCTGCTGCGGCTGCGCAAGGAAATGGACCTGTTCGCCAACCTGCGCCCGGCGCAATGCTTTGACGCGCTGGCGGATTTTTCATCGTTGAAAAAGGATATCGTCGCCGGTCTTGATATCATGATCGTGCGCGAACTTACCTCGGGCGTCTATTTCGGCGAGCCGCGCGGCATCTTCAAAGAGGGCAACGAGCGGGTTGGCATCAACACCCAACGCTATACCGAATCCGAGATCGACCGGATCGCCCGCGCCGCGTTTGAGCTGGCGCGCAAGCGCGGCAACAAGGTCTGTTCGATGGAAAAGGCCAACGTGATGGAATCCGGCATCCTGTGGCGTGAAGTCGTGCAAAAGGTGCATGACGAGGATTATGCCGATGTCGAGCTGAGCCATATGTATGCCGACAACGGGGCGATGCAGCTTGTGCGCGCCCCCAAACAGTTTGACGTCATCGTTACCGATAACCTGTTTGGCGATATCCTGTCGGATTGCGCGGCGATGCTGACCGGCTCGCTTGGCATGCTGCCCTCGGCCAGCCTTGGCGCTCCGATGGCCAATGGTCGCCCCAAGGCGATGTACGAGCCGGTGCATGGCTCGGCCCCCGACATCACCGGTCAGGGCAAGGCCAACCCCATCGCCTGTATCCTCAGCTTTGCGATGGCGCTGCGTTATTCGTTCGACATGGGAGATGAGGCAACGCGGGTTGAAAAGGCCGTGGAAAAGGTGCTCGCGGATGGGCTTCGTACCGCTGACCTTCTGGGCAATGAGGGCGAAACCCCGATCTCGACCACCGAGATGGGCGATGCCATTGTCATCGCCCTTGACGCCAGCCTCTGAGCGTCACGTCACTGCAAATCGCAAAGGCCCGCCAGTTGTGCGGGCCTTTTTCATTGGTGGCGTTCATATGGGTCGAGTGCGGTCGGGGTGGCAAATGGCACCATAAGGCCGACCAGACGAACAAAGCGAACCTTCGCTGCAAGTGTAAGGTTACGCTCGACGAGAACCGCAGGTGTCGGCGGTTGCGCCAGTGCACCGCTTATCCCTCGCCAAATTTTAGCCATACTGATTTGCTATCCCCACGCACCGCACCGAAGGAGGATCGAACAGTGACCGACGCCATCCAATCGCAATCGCCTCGCGTTCTGACCAGCTGGGGACTGTGGGCCATGATCTGCGGCGCGGTCGCGATGGTATTGGTCTTTGTGCAGATTCAGATGTTATCGGGTCAGGAGACGGCCTCGATTGGGCAGCAAATCGGCGAGATCGCTGGTGATATCAAGCGCTCGGCTTGGCGGTCCTTCTTGGGCCTGGCACCGCCGGAGCCTGAGCCCATTTCATCATCGCGGGAGCTTTTCGACATGATATTTGCCGCGACCCCGGTCATCGCTGGCATTGCGATCGTCCTGGCGGCGATCTCTTTGTTGATGCGCGAGAGCTGGCGGTTGGGCTTTTACGGTGTGGCCCTCGGAGGTGGTGCGATCCTGTTTCAGTATCTGTGGTGGATGGCCCTTATCATCCTTGGCTTCGCACTGCTCATCAAGATTGTCGAAAACATCGGCGATATCTTCACTTTCGGCGGTTGATCCCCGACCGGGTGGACGTCTGTGGTCTTGCGATCCATCATTGACTGGCGTGGAGGTCAGGCTCGAAAATGGTCTGGGGGGCTTACAGGCCGCTGAACGCTTCCCTGACCTTTAACGTTCATAAATATACGCGGCCCATCGTCCGCATTGGGCTGCGGTTTCAACGGGTCGCTGCAACACAGATCAAAGCCGACCTTCGGGCGTTATAAGAACGTCCGTTTGAGGCAGTCGCCATACACCAGCTCGGAGCGCCCCTATCCTGACAGGAGGCCTGTTTCCCAACTGAAACAGGGCAATCGGGCTGTCTGGGTTGGGATATACATTGACCGCGTGGCAAACAAAGCCGCCGAGACGAAACCCGGCGACCTTGAGATCAAACCTTGAAGGCTAGAAGAACCCAAGCTTGTTGGGGTTGTAGCTGACCAGCATGTTCTTGGTCTGCTGATAGTGGTCCAGCATCATCTTGTGGTTCTCACGCCCGATGCCCGACTGTTTACAGCCGCCAAGAGGGCACCATGTCCGAGATCGACAATGACACGGTCGCCTATCATTTCCTAGAACCGCTTGGCGTGGTCGGCCAGATCATCCCGTGGAACTTTTGGATCCTGATGGCGGCATGGAAACTTGCCCCGGCCCTGGCGGCTGGCAATTGCATCGTGATGAAACCGGCCGAACAGACGCCCGCCGCGATCATGGTGCTGGCCGAGCTTATTGCCGATTTTCTGCCTGCGGGCGTGTTGAACATCGTCAACGGCAAGCGCCAGCTCGACATCCATTGCATCAGAGCGCGCGACGGTGCAGACGACGGCGCCGCTGATCGGGGTGATGTTGTCGAAACAGCGCCCGTTGACGGGTGCTACGAATGTGCCTCCGATGAAGTTGTCATAACGGGTCTTGAACGGCGAGGCATGGTGCCCGGCCACTTGGGTCCTCTCATTCATGGTGTGTCTTCCGATTGCGCCCGGTCCTCCGCCGGGAATGCCGCAAACCTGCGCTTTGGAGGGTGCCCTGTCAGCCCCGTCGCCGGGGATGGACCAGCGCACCTGTCTCAGGGCTGAGACAGGTCAGGCGGTGCTTTAGCCAAGGCCAAGCCGTTTCATTCGGCGATAGAGCGTCGCGCGTGGCGCCGGTGACGATGTCATCGGCATCCACCGCCAAAAGCATCGCTACCTCGGATTCGTCGTGATCGGCAAAGACGATCCGTGCGCGTGGAAAGGCGGCGCGCAAATTGTCGGCCTCGATCTGGCGCGCGGTCTGGGCGACCGTCGCGGCAATCAGGCGGTTGAAGCCCTCGGTCTGATCCGAACGGGCCGAAGACACATCAAGCGCCGCAACGATCCGGCCATCGGCGCCATAGATCGGCGCATTCATAAAGCTCATGGCGGTGTTGCGCGCAGACTGGCCTGCGCAGGCCAAGACCGGTCAATGACACTTCAGGACCGGTTTGCCACTCAAAACCCGCCAAAACACCCTTGCAAAGCCACGCCACCGGGTATAATCGCCTGTCTCACGGTCGGGCTGTAGCGCAGCCTGGTAGCGCACCTGCTTCGGGAGCAGGGGGTCGGAGGTTCGAATCCTCTCAGCCCGACCAGTAATCCAAACATCCGATCACGGCGATCTCAGTCCGCCAAGCCTGTTTAAAGCGGCCGGATATTTGACCGCGCGCGCCAGGCATCAGCATGACAAAACCAAATCGGTTTTTGATGCGGGTTGGTGTCCCTCCGAATTCCAACATTTTCAACGCCTGATCTCCTGGCAAAGACGACCACTTTAAACCGGGGGGGGTGCTAGAGGTTTTGTCAGAAAGCAGAAGAAATGAGAGCCAAAGGCCCAAGGTCAGGGACTCGGTGAGGCCCTCATGGTAGAGCGTTGAGAGGGGCTAGTTATCGGATGTCTATTCAAGAAATGGCGACTGCCTATGCCACAGCCTGGAGTTCCGGGGAGCCCGAAGCCGTGGTGTCGTTCTACCGAGACTCAGGTAAAATCATCATCAATCGTGGCGGTCCGGCAGAGGGACCAAGGCGCGTCCTTGTGCCCAATGGGCAGGTCGATGGTATCGCCTAGGGTGACGGCGGCCTCGAACAGGTTGGACAGATCCTCCTGATCGGTTCCGGCGAAAGGGGTCTTGAACACAGCCATTGCGGCAACGCGGGTGACGGGATCGCAGCAATGGCCCATTTCGTCGGTTGTGATGATTTCCTTGATGAAGATTGTCTTGCGGATTTTCATGCCGATGCCTCCGGTTGGGGGGACGGTGCGGGCTGCGATCTGACGTATCGAAAGGCCAGCGACAGCGGCACAACAAGGGCAAACAGTGCCATGGCCAGAAACATCGGCCCTTGCACGAGTCCGGTTTTGTCGAGGATCGCGCCTGCGACGGGTGGCACGGCCATCATGATCGCGAAGTAGATCGTGAAGAAGATGCCCATTCCAAAGGCCCGCACCTGTGGCCGAAGAGCCTGACCGGCCATCGCCATGATCACGCCCGCCGGAGCCATGCCGACCAATCCGAAAAGCAGGCTGGCGGCGAAGCCCGCTCTTGGGACGCCAAGCAGCATCAAAGACAAGATTGCGCCGCTCATACAAATGGTCAGGATCACATCGCGGCGTCCGAACCGATCCGCAATTTGCCCGCAAACTGCGCCGGACAAGATCATCAGCCAGCTTCCGATACTTATGACCCCCGCCGCCGCAATCGCCGATTGGCCAAGGCTTTCCAGCACTTTCGGCCCGAACGACAGATACGTGACATAGGCCGCGTTGAAGACGCCCCACGCGCCTGCCGCGCAGATAATGAGCCGCCATTCCTGCGATGTCATGCGCGCGGCACCTGCGCGGCCCGCCGCCGGTAAGTCATGCGGGGTCCGATAGAACATATACACGCCGAGCGCCGCGATCATGCAATAAGCGGATGCCACCTGGAATGGCGCCTGCCAGCCATAGGCCTGCTCCAACCAGGAATGGCCAACCTGCCCCATGGCGATCCCAAAGGGCCAGCTCATGACGAGGATGCTCATCGCGGTCGCGATCTCTTGCCCTTCGAACCAGTCGGCGACCATCTTTGTGAAATAAAGCGTCGTTGACAGGAACCCGGCCCCGGCGATGAGGCGCCCCAGACCGATCACCCAGCTATCCACCGCAAGTGATGAGACAAGGCCGCCCAGCGCCAAGCCGACAAGGCCGAACACAACCATTTGCCGGTCGGTTGCGAACCGCCCCAGATAGCCTGCCGGCAAGGCGAGAAATAACCCGGGAAGCATGAACAACCCGATCAGCAATCCGACACCCGCATAGTCGAGCCCGAAGGCGACAGTCAGACTGTCGCCAACGGAGGCCAGGGTTTGAAACTGAAATCCCAGCCCGACACGGGCCAGAAACAGCAAGGCGAGGATGCGCCAGCGCATCAGGCCCACCCAAGCCCGCGCAGTGCATGCACGTCATTCCATATCTTGGTCATGTGGCTGATCTTGTCGCCGTCAAACTCGATAACATACGCGTAGTCGGACACGACGCTCTTGCCGGTGGGCGCAACTGGCCCGCCTTGGCCCGTTTGCGTGCCGTGGAATTCAGCGGCGGCGACGGCAGTGCCGCGCTCGGCATCCATCGCGAAGGACTTTAGCACATATCGCCCGTCGGGCACCGGCGTCAGCAGACCCTTCGTCCACTCGCAATACCCCGACAGCGCCGTGGTATCCGCCAGCGCATCGGCCTGGCATGAAAAACTGGCGTCGTCCGTACACCATACCTTGCATGCGCCCCAGCCTTTGCCGGTTTCGCAGGCGTCGAAAAATGCTTTGGCGGTCTCGAAATGTGACATGGTGTGGCCCCTCTTGTTCAGTTGACAAGAATGAGCTTACGGATGGGATTGCTGTCCGGATATCGGGCAGATGTAGTAATTTACGTCCCAGACGTGCAGTATTATCATACTGCATCCGGATGACTCATCATAGTCTCACCCGAAATTGAGTCTGGTACCGGAGCTTACGAACAGGAGCCGCGAATCGTATTGGACCAAAACAGCCTGAGCCCGAGAGAATTAGAAATCGCGCAGTCCTATGCGTCCGGGGCAAGCTATCAGGAGATCGCGCAGGTGCTTTGTATTGCGCCATCCACCGTGCGCACGCATCTGGCCGCAGTGTACCGGAAACTGCAGGTCTCCTCGAAACTTGAACTCGCGACACGCTTGGGCGGGCATGCGCCCGAGCCGCGCGACCTCAGTTTGATTATCTCCGAGCTTGCCCTGAGCCTTGAAGAGGCGATCAGCCGTGAAAAAGCCGTGAGCGAAGTCCTGCGGATTATCAGCGCGTCGCAGGGCGATCTGGATAAGGTTATCCCGTCCATCCTGAACTACGCGCTTGAGCTGTGCGACGCGGAATATGGCATCCTGTTCGAGTATCGCGGCAACAACCAGTTCTTCGCCAGTTTTACACGCGGCATCCCGATGCCATTCGGGACCTGGCTCAACGAAAATGGCACCTTCACGGTCAGCCCGCAAACCGGATTGGGCCGCATGGTCACTCAAAGACAGGTGGTAAATATCATCGACGTGAAATCCGAAGAGGTTTATCGCTCAAACGACCCGTTGCGTTCCGCCACCGCTGACCTTGGCGGCGCCCGGTCCTTTGCGGCGATTCCGATGCTTGCGGCCGACCGGCTGGTCGGGGCCTTCACCATCTATCGCCAAATGGTACGTCCCTTCTCCGAAGATACTATGCGGCTTGCCCGGGGGTTTGCGGAACAAAGCGTTATAGCGCTGGAAAACGCCCGATTGATCAGCTTTGCGCAGGGGGCGAAACGATGACTGAACACGCCAGGCTCACCGCGCGGGAAACCCAGATCGCCGACAACTTTGCGCAGGGCAAAAGCTATCAGGACATCGCCGGGCAGCTGTCGCTTGCCCCGTCCACGGTGCGCACGCATCTTGCGACGATCTATCGAAAGCTTGGGGTGTCCTCAAAACTGGAACTGCGCGATGCCATATCCGCCAACGCGCAAGCACAGCCCGTTGACCCGCGCATTCGCCTTCCGGAAAAGCCCTCTATCGCGGTGCTGGCCTTCGAAAACATGTCCGCCGACCCTGATCAGGATTATATTTCGGACGGGATCAGCGATGATATCATCACAGCCCTGTCGCGGTCGCCGTGGCTCTTCATCATCGCGCGCAACACGACCTTTACCTACAAGGGCGCCAATGTGGATGTCCGCCGCGTGGCTGAGGACCTGGGCGTCCGGTTCGTTCTGGAAGGCAGCGTCCGCCGCTCCGGCGACCGTGTACGAGTGACCGCACAGCTGATCGACGGGCTGACAGGCGGTCATGTCTGGTCGGAGCGCTATGACGCGGAATTGACGGATGTCTTTGACCTGCAAGACGAGATCACGCGCAACGTGGTGGCTTCCATTCAGACCGTCGTGCACCTCAACACAATCCCGGAGCCGGTCGAGCGCGCCTCGCGCCCGAATTTGACCGTCTGGGAATTGACCATGCGGTCATGGCATCTTCTCTATGAATTCACGCCAGACGCCTACGCCCATGCCAAGGCGCTACTGGAGCGGGCCCTGGCGCTCGATCCGGAAAGCGCCGAAGCCAACATGCTGCTGTCCCTGATCAACCATCACGTCGCGCTTATGGGGTTCCTGCCGGATCCGAAACCCGCGATGGAGGCGGCCTATGCGCTTGGTCTGCGTGCCACGCAGTTGGACGAGCGCAACGAATATGCCCATTGGGCGTTCGGCATCAGTTGCTGGGGCCTGATGAAATACGATGAATCGCTCGCGGCGCTGAACCGCGCAGTCGAACTGAACCCGAATTGCTCTCTGGCCTACGGCAGCCTTGGCACCCTGTTGGGCATTCTGGGGCGTTCGGACGAGGCCATCCTGAACCAGGAAATCGCCATTCGCTCCAACCCGCTGGACCCCAGCATTTTCTTTCGGTTCTCGGGGCTGGCCCTTGCGCATTACACGGCCGGTCGGTTCGAAGAGGCTATCAAATGGGCCGAGCGCGCGATCCATCGCAAACCCGGCTGGTACATGGCGCATTTTTTGCTGGCCGCAAGCCACGACGCGCTCGGACAACACGTCGAGGCGCAAGCGGCGGTTCAAGCCTGCAAGCGCGTGATTCCAAATATCGACATTGCCGATCTTGATCGCATACCGCTGTATCAAGCGACTAGAATGGAAGAACTCCGAGCCCGCCTCAGATCAGCCGGGTTCGACTGATGACGCATCTCCGATTTCTCTGAGCCTGCCTCTGCTTTCGTGCGCTGCGCAAAATGGCTGTTCCTTGTGAACTGTCGCCCAAGGCGGGCATCCCGACGATCTCGGACAACCAATCAACCTGACCATCGCCGAGCCGATGTTTGACCCTCTGTTTGGCCCGTTCAGGACCCGTTGGGCCGTCGTTTCATGGCGTCCGCCAAGGCAGAGCCGAATGCGCCCTGGCTCTTGGCTTGAGGGGGGCGCGCCGATCCCGATTTCGGCCCCCGGGCCGTTTTGGGCTTGTCCACCTCACGTCCGCGTGGGGGCGGGCTCGTGTCGCCGTCCTTGCGCATGCTCAGGCCGATACGCTTGCGCGGGACGTCGATTTCGGTGACGCGCACCCGCACCACATCGCCGGCTTTCACCACCTCGTGCGGATCTTTGACAAACCGATCGGCAAGCTGGCTGACATGCACAAGCCCATCCTGATGCACCCCGATATCGACAAAGGCCCCGAAGGCCGCGACATTGGTCACCGTGCCTTCCAGCGACATGCCGGGCTTGAGGTCGGTGATGCTGTCGATGCCCTCGGCAAAAGTGGCGGTCTTGAAGGTGGGGCGCGGGTCGCGGCCCGGCTTTTCCAGTTCGGTCAGGATATCGCGCACCGTGGGCAAGCCAAAGCTGTCGTCGACGAATTGCTCGGCCCGCAGGCCCGTCAGGGCGCCGCTGTCGCCCATGATCGCGCGGATATCGCGCCCGCAGGCCGCAACGATCTTGCGCGCCACGCCATACGCCTCGGGGTGAACCGACGAGGCATCGAGCGGCTCTGACCCTTCGGTGATCCGCAAGAACCCTGCGCATTGCTCGAACGCCTTGGGGCCAAGACCGGGCACTTTGAGCAGGGCCTTGCGGCTGGCAAACGGGCCATTGGCATCGCGATGCGCCACAACGGCCTGCGCCAGCGACGGCCCGAGGCCCGCGATATGCGACAAGAGCGGCGCCGAGGCCATGTTGAGGTTGACCCCGACCGCGTTCACGGCATCCTCGACCACCGCCGCAAGGGATTGGGCAAGGCGGCGCTGATCGACGTCATGCTGATACTGCCCCACACCAATGGCTTGCGGCTCGATCTTCACCAATTCGGCCAGCGGGTCCTGCAACCGGCGGGCGATAGAGACCGCGCCGCGAATGGACACGTCGACATCGGGAAACTCCTGCGAGGCCAGCTCGGACGCCGAATAGACCGAGGCCCCGGCCTCGGAGACGATGACGGGGGTTGGGCGCGGGCTGCCTGCGGGCAGGCGCTTGATCACATCGGCCACGAGGCGTTCGGATTCGCGGCTGGCGGTGCCGTTGCCGATGGCGATCAGGGCGATGCCGTGCTTGGCGATCATCCGGGTCAGGGACTCTTGCGCGCCGCGCACATCCATGCGGGGCTGGAACGGATAGATCGTCGCCGTGTCCAACAATTTGCCGGTCTCATCGACGACGGCAATCTTGCAGCCTGTCCTGATGCCGGGATCAAGGCCCAGGGTCGCGCGCGCGCCCGCAGGCGCGGCCAGCAACAGATCGCGCAGGTTGCGGGCAAAGACGTCGATCGCGGCGTCATGGGCGCGGCGGCGCAGGTCGGTCATCAGGTCCATGAACATCGTCAGGCTCAGCTTGACACTCCAGGCCCACCGCGCGGCCTCGCGCAGCCAGATGTCACCCGGGCCGTCGCCCTGAATGCCGATCTCGGCGGCAACAATGCCAATCACGCGGGGCAGGCCGGTGTCCGGCTCTGGCGCGATGTTGAGGGTCACGATCTCTTCTTTCGAGGCGCGCAGGATGGCGAGGGCGCGGTGCGACGGGATCGTCGCCCATGTTTCGCTATGATCGAAATAGTCGGAGAACTTTGCGCCAGCCTCTTCCTTTCCGGTGTTCACCTTCGCGGTGATCAGGGCATCTTTCTGCATGACCTCGCGCAGACGGCCCAGCAGGTTGGCGTTTTCGCCCAAGGTTTCGACAAGGATATCGCGCGCGCCGTTCAGCGCGTCCTTCTGGGTCGGCACCGCCTCGGAAAGATAGGCCTGGGCCAGGACGGCAGGATCGGCGGCGCGCTCGGCAAGAATGGCGTGCAACAGCGTCTCCAGCCCGTTTTCGCGCGCGATCATCGCCTTGGTGCGCCGCTTGGGCTTGAACGGAAGGTAGAGGTCTTCGAGCACCGATTTGGTGTCTGCCCATGCAATCGCGCGGGCCAGATCATCGGTCAGCTTGCCCTGCGATGTGATCTCGCCAAGGATGCTGGCGCGGCGCTTTTCCAGATCGCGCAGATAGTCGAGCCGCTCGGCCAGCTTGCGCAACTGCGTGTCGTCAAGCCCGCCGGTGACCTCTTTGCGATAGCGCGCCACGAAGGGCACCGTATCGCCGCCATCAAGCAGGGCGACCGTCGCGGTGACCTGCTCTGGGCGGGCGCCGATATCGGTGGCAATCGTGCGGGCAATGCGATCTGCGACGGCAGTCATGGCGGGCTCCTTCATGTGCTCGAAAAACCGTAGTAGCGCCACCGGCAAGGACCGCCAAGCCCGCACGGCCAAGAAAAGCGCCTTTGAGAACGCCGTCGCTGACGGTGAACGCCCCGCTGGCCGGTTCGCTTTCACGTCTGGCCATGGTGCGACCCGCTGGTGCGCGCCCCCTCGCCGCTTCGGTCAGGAGTTGATTCACGCTCTGCGTTCATTCATGGTCAGGTCATGAAATCCCGCTTCCTTTATGCCCTACCATTTGATCTCAGATAAACGAGACAGGTTCGCCCAGGCCAGATTGGCTTTTGTGTGTCCTGTCTCGTTACAAGCGAGATCCAGCCCAGAACCCGGAACCGCACATGACATCTAACGCAGTGTATTCGAGCACATCCAGTCAGGCTTTTGAAAATGCCCGAAAGAATACTCTGCGGCGATATCCCGCCCCCGACGCAGGCGGCGAACGGCTCTATCCTTTGGTCTCTCCGTCGGTCTCGCCGACATTTTCAATTGGCAAGACAGATTCGGTTTTCGCGATTGGCTCCTGCTTTGCCAGAAACCTTGAGGGGGCCTTGCACCGGGCTGGAATGAATGTCCTCAGCCGTCAGATCGACCTCGGAACGATCGGCCAGAATGTGGGTGCCGCATCTAATTTCCTTAATAAATACAACGCATCCTCTATCCTGAATGACCTGAGATGGGCGCTGGACAGAGACAGCTTTCCCGGTGAGGACATCATCTATCCGGTCAGCGATGAGGTCTATTGCGACCCGCAGCTGGGGCTTATCAGGTTGCCCTATCCCCTCGCGGACATCATGGATATGCGCGCGCGGTATCTGGATGCGATGGCACAGGTCATCACGGCGGATGTTGTCATCATTACTCTGGGATATGTCGAAACCTGGTATGACAAAGAGCTTGATCTTTATCTGAACATCGCCCCCCCGCCGCGCCTTTGTGCAAAGTTTCCGGATCGGTTTGAATTTCGCGTGCTGGGATTTGAAGATGTGCGTCAGGCGCTGGAAGACATTTACGTGCTTTTGAAAAAACACCGTGAAAAGCCGCTCAAGATGCTGTTGACCGTGTCCCCTGTGCCGCTCGTGTCGACATTCCGGGATGTGGATGTTCTGGTGGCCAATACCTACTCGAAATCGGTTCAGCGCGCTGCGGCGGAGACATTTGTCGCCGGAAAACCGGATGTCGATTACTTTCCGTCCTATGAATTCGTGACATTGTCCAACCCTGAGATTTGCTGGGCCAGGGGCGACTATCGGCATGTATCTCCGGACGTTGTCGCGCGGATCATGTCCAATGTGCTGGTGAACTACGCTCCTGATTTCGATGTTCCCGGAACCTATCAGGGCACTTCGATGACAACCGAGGCCACCTTTGCGACGGCACGGTTGCTGATGAAACTTGGCGAAGGTGATGAACTGGCCGGGCTATTCTCGCAGAACCGCGCGTTGTTCTCAGGACAAGAGACGCTATTGGCCCAGATCGTGGAAACCCTGCAAAAGAGCGCGCATGTCAAGCTGGCGGCCGATGCGCTTGAGGAACTGGTGACGCTCGCGCCCCATAAACCCCTGATTTTGCAACGGCTGATCTCTCTCACAAGCCGTGATCCCGAGGATCAGGAAAAGACGCGCCAGCTTTTGGCGATACATTCAGAGCGGTTTCCAGCCCGGTCAGATTTCAGAACACGGATCGAGAAATCCCTTGTATGAAATAGCTCGGCCCCGAAATGCGCCTGCACTCAATGGGCATCCGGGTCTGGATGCAGGCCGAGTTTCGATCAAATGCAGGAGCTTAGCCATTATCCGAGCGCATCTGTCTTTAAAATATCTTCGGCACGGTACTTTTCGATGATCGCAAGAAAGGCCGAGGTTTACTCTGATGTGCGCTTCTGATTGGAAAAAACGGATCTGCGCACAAACAGGGCATCGCCCCAGCCAAGACGCTTAAGTTCGCAATGCCCGAGTTCAAAACCAAGAGCCTCAAGAAATACAACGAAACGGGAAATCGGCATGTCACCCTCGTAAATATCGCCGATGCTGACTTCCATCCAGATAAAGTCGATCGACTTCAACGTATTGAGAGCGCCCAGAATGACATGTTTTTCCGCCCCCTGCGTGTCGATAAACATCATATCGTAGTCTTCGGGAACGATGCCCTTCTCAGGCAAAAGCTTGTCGAGTGAGCGCAATGTCATCGACCGCTTTTCTTCAAAATGAATATTGGGTTTGATTTTGGTGTGATCTTTAGGTTCAAGAAAGCTCGACGACTCGCCGGTATTGCTTGAGACTTTGAACGTGACGCTTTTGCCGTCGTCATCCCCGATCAGCGCCTTAATGGCCTCATAGCCCTCAATTTGAGACACCCGTTCTTCAAGCTGGCCAAAAGTTTCATCAAGCGGGTCTATGAAAACCGCTTTGGTCACGCCGGATCGCGAAAGCCTGGGCACTTCGCGGCCATTGTGCGCCCCTATCTGAATGACGCCGCGCGGCAAACGCTTGAACCGTGATTTTACAATCTCAACGGCACGCAAGCCAGCCTTCACCGGCGCCAGATCATTCTTGGAATTCATCGCTTAGGCCCCGCCCGTTTACGTCAGTTCATTTCACAGATAGCTTGTTTTCATAAAGCCATTTGCGAAACGGCTCCCAATCTTCTCTGGCTTGCAAGTCTGCAATCTTTGCAACATGCCACTCGCAAGCATCCCGGTGCAAGGCCTTGAGGACCGGATCATCCAGCAGCTTTTTCAGCATCGGCCTTGATCTCTGCGCCAGGGGAAGAATGCTTTTGTCTTCCACCTTGTTGATATTCATATCCCGCCAGTAGGTCTCGGCCTGATCGACGTCAATGTGGTTTGTCCGGCCTCTATCGCGCTTGACCATAAAGCTTTCGACGGATCGCACCGAATAGTGGTGAATTCGTCCAAAGCTATGGTCAAATCCGGGCCAGGCACGCCACCCGACCTTTTCTGCGGGGAAAAGCCGGCCACCGCCATCGCTCCACTTCAGGTCTGCCAACCTGTCTTCTGGCGTGTCTTTGGGGCGGTGCGGGCCAAACCTGCCAAAACTGCCGTTATTGCGAAACAGGGTTTTCAGACCATAGGCCCGCCCGGACGCGTATTCAGTCGGGTGATCCGCCAGGGTAAACTGTTCTGTGATCGGCGTGTCGCTGTATTCTTCCACGCCGCCACAGCCAAATAGCCGCCACGCCATGGATATCGCATCCGCAGGCCCGGTGTGCTCGATCAAAGACTGGATCGTGCGTTCGCCCACGGTGATGTTGATAAACTCATCCGCATCAAGGCACATCAACCAGGAGGCATTCTTGATCATGGGATGGTTGCGTGCGCGTCTCAGAGCCTGATGCTGTGGGTTTCCCCTGACTTTGACCGGATTGTTGACGTGGCTGGCAAGGCCCAGCTCCTCTAGTCGGCGGGCGATCAGATCGGTGCCATCGACGCAATCGTTCGTGTAAATGACGATGCCATCAAAGCCGAGCGACAGGTTATGTGCGACCCATTCAAGCATGAACGGGCCTTCGTTCTTCATCGTGGTGAAGATAACAAACTGCGGTGGCTCCATCGGCGTTTTCACTTCCATACGACGAGCAGGGATCAGGGCGTTTGCCCTAGGTCCCCGGCTCTTTTCTTACAAACAAATGGGCTGTCAGTGACGGATCGACCCCATGTTTCCTGCATATGTCATCGGCATAGGACCCCTCCAGCGGCAGCCCGTCACTCAGCGCGAAAATGTTCCGAAACCGTCGGCCGTAAAAATGGACCGAGATCGTCTCATCAGTGATCGCCTCGCAAACGGCTTTTTTCAAATGCGGGCGGTGAAACGATCGGGTTGCGGAAAAGGGCACCGGATATAGCACAGGCCCGTCAAAGGCATGCTCCACCTCGCCGGATTGATGCGCAAAGAAATGCAGGGCCTCCGGGCCGCAGATACCCCAGGGCATCAAGGACATATGAACCCCGTTTCCAGCCTCTTTCAAACGCCGAAGCTCGTCCTGTCTCTTTGCGGGCGCCCACGGCGGCACCGGGTATTCGTCCCTTGTAAGCTCCAGCATGGATTGCAGTATTTTTGAGCTTTTCGGCAGCCCCATAACGCCGGAACAGATGATCCGCCGTTTGTCAGTGCCCCAGCCGAAAAAGAACCCGTGATCCGGTATTTCAAAGGGCTTCAGGCAATAGGCATCGGTGTCGATCCACAGATAGTCGGTTTGATCCAACAGCCTGAGACGAAACACATCTGAGTGAAAGGCCGGGCTCCCTGTGTTGGCGTGATAGATAATCTCGTCCGTTGGCATGATTTCACGGGCATCACGCACTTCAACGCCCTCGGGGATCGATTTCACCTCGTCGTAGACATAAAGAATGGTGCGATGCCCGTTCTCGACAAACGACAGAAGGCAAATCTGCTCCATCCAGGTCAGTTCCGGCCCGATCCAGAGACTGGCAACGTCATATAATTTCATCTCGGCCCCCGATTCCGGCGATCACCGGCACTCACAGTTTGCGAAACAGCACCACGCCGCCATGCGAAACGCGCTGATCATAGTAAAACCCTTGCTCGGACAAGGCATCAAAGCAGGCCTTGATGCCCTTTGGTCGAATATAGCGGGTGTGCAGCTCGACATAAATCTTGCGAACAGTGCCGAGGTCGCCGCCCTGAAAAATATCCCGCTCGCCGCCCTCGATATCAACGATCAGGGCCGTCGCGTCGGCTTCCCGGATCAAGTCTGACAGGTATTCCTGTGGTATCCGGGCGACCGAAACAACATCCCGGCCCTCGTCGAGAGAAGATGACCAAAAAGGCTCTCTTATGTAGAAATCGACCTCTTTTTCAGGCGCAAGTTTTGCCCCCCCCGGAACAGCCACACAATTCTTGACGCTTGTATTGCTGAGGCCCTGCATCTCGTGCATCCGGCGGATATAGTCGGCCAGCATCGGGTTGGCCTCGACACAGGTGACATGGGCCACGCCGATAACCTTGGCGACATAAGAGGAAATATAGCCAATGCCCGCGCCCAGCTCCAGAACGCGATCCTCCGGCTCCAGGAACTTGGGCGTGGCAAGAACTTCGGGGCGTTCATAGTTTCCGCGTTTCAACGCCGCGGCCACCTGGGGGGTTATTATGGCGTCATCATGCGGTAGGCTGACGCCATTCAACTCATAGACTAGTCCATCTGACACGGTTCCACCTCGTCTTTACTGCCTCAATTACTTCGTTGCCGTTTTGGCCCGTCGAAACGCGGGGCCAACCCTCGAAGCTAATTCTTTGTGTCCCTTTTGCACGAGCGTCTCTTCCAAGGACCGCTTGTACCAAGGGAGTTTCCTTCGGTCCCGGTATAGCTGATAGAAGGCATCTTCCGTCAATGTACCTCTTATCATTTTTGTCATCACCGGCTTTAAAAGATCGGCGCGATGCAGAAAAACCGGCGAGAAATGACCTGAAAACCACGCCTTGAGCTTTATGACATTCGGGGTTGTCAGGCGATCCACATGCCATTGGTCCAGTTTGAAATAGGGGTCGGAGACGACAATAACCTGCTCGGCACCCTCGATTTCAAACGCGGCATCCGAAAACGGCAACCGCCAGTTTCTCATCCGGCCCATGCCAAAGCGCGTTTCCCAGGGCACGATTTCCTCATCCAGTGTCGATTGCGGGCTAAACGACAAGACCCGCGCGCCCGGACAAAGCGAGGAAAAGGCCAGAGCCGCAAAACCGCCCATCGAGGTGCCCGACAAGATGACATTCGTGTAGGCCTTAAATACGCCCTGATCCCGCATCTCCACCAGCGCCGCGATCAGGTTCGGCTCTCGGAACCAGTCTTTGCGATGCGCGAGCACGCCAAGATGCGCGCACCCCTCCTGGCGCAAAACCTTATAGGCCCATGGCCCGCGTTGCGGTGACAGGTCGTTGACGGCCGAAAGGTTGTCAAACGTTATCACAAGAGTATCAGAGGGGCGCCGAATAAACACGAGGCTGTGGTGGTCGAGCCGCCGGAAAAAGCCGGGCACAGTGCCACCGGGGCCAATCTCGCGGTACCACTCAGGGCAGTATTGCGCGTCCGCCCCGACGCTCTCGGGCGGTTGCGTGGCTTTTGGTGTCTCAGGGCGGTCATGGCTTGCACAAGGCGGGTTGGGAACGTTTGCGCGCGCTGTGCCAGCCCGGCCCAGGGCGCGAAGCTGGTCTTCGCTCACCCCCTGCGCAATCTGGCGGTCGGCATAGGCCAGGGTCAGCGCCCCACGCGAGTCCTCATCAAAGAGCAGCGGGTCAACATCCTCTGAAAACTTGATCACAAGGCCAAGGGCGTCGTCGGGCACCTCTTCGGCGGGCCTCCAAAAGGCACGGTCCGGATCAATCTTGCGGCCCGCCCCGTTCAGCCAGAGACAGTCTTGCTCATTCAACGCAACCACTGGCCGTTCGCCGTTATGGCCACGAAAGGCGCCCGCACGGAAAATGGTCCGAAATTCCATATCGCCCTGTTCACCCGCCTCTAGGATCGACGCATCCTGGGGTTTGAGCAAGGGCAATGCCCAGGCCGCAAACGGCGCTGAAAGCTCTGCAACCTCTCGCGCAACAGGGCGAAACCCGGCTCCGATACTGAGGTATTCGCCCACATTCAGAGCCACCATCAGGGTGTCATCTGAAAAGTCCTGCTCGGACATGGCCGAGACGATTGCAGACTTCAGCGGCGCGCCGACATCTATCTGCGACGGCCTGCGCAGGACGCGCCCCGCGTTTTCAAAAACCGCCATATCAGACGGTTGCCTGAACAGGCGGGGGGGCTGATAAACGATGACTTTCTCAACGCCCAGAGACAGATGGTATATCAGCCATCTCTCAAGGTCCGGTGTCGCCTCTGAAACGTAAGAAACTATAACGAAAGAGGTTTCCGGCGACGGCATGAATGAGGGTCTTTCTGAACAATTCCGTTTGAATTACACTACACAAATCAACAATGCTACAAGGTACATCTGTTTCAAGCATGAATACCGTGGAAACCCAGAAACGCGGCCATTTCATTTGTCTGCGCCGCGATCAATTGGGTGCTCGCTTGCTGATGATCCTCAACTGCATTCGGCTTTCCGAAGATTTCGGCTTTGATTATCTTATCAATTGGTTTCCACGAAACGCCGCTGCCCCGAAACTGGCGCAGCCCGAGGATCTGTTCTCGGCAGCTTATATGGAGCGTCATTTCATCTCGAATGACGACTACGAAGCCATCCGCGACGGCGCGCTGCCGCTGCATGCGTTCTTTCAGGACAAATCGCCGGATCGCCTGATGACGCATCTTGAATCCGGGCAGCATATTCTTTTGGAAGAGGGATTTGAGATTGCCATTTTCCCTTGGGAAAATCAGGAGAAAATCGCCGAGCGCTACCCGAAATTTATCGAGAGCATTGGCCTTAATCCTCTGGTGCGAAGCAAAATGGATGAAATCGACCGGGCGGTTTCGACAAGCTCGTCGGGGTCGGTATCCTATCACGTGCGGCGCGGCGATATCCTTAATGAGGCGCCATGGAAACACGGCATGTGGCCCTCGAAAATTGAACCTGACGAGCTCTACCTGAAACACCTCGAAGTTGAGAAACCTGATACCGCATTGGTGTTTTCTGATCTCGATGAATGCATTGGCCGCCTTCAGAAAGAGCACAAGAATGTGCGCGGGATCAAAGAGCTGATCAGCAGCACAGAGTGCACGCCCTGCCAGCAGGATTTTCTTGAGCTTTATGCGATGTCGCGCACGGAAAAGATCGTGGCCCCCGTCATCAGCGCCTTCAGCAGTGCGGCGGCCCGGCTTAGTGGCCGGGACCGGCTTCGGTTCGTTGATGTCCTTGAGCCGGCAAAGATCAATGAAGCCTATGACCGGGTCGCGGATCGGTTTCACGGTGGGTTGAAAAACTTTGTCAGCCTGAGCGAGGCCGCCCATGTCTTTTCGCGTTTGTCCCGCCATCTGGCGATGCATGACAGGGAGCAGGAAGGATATGAGATTGGCAAGGCCTTGCTGGACGCGGGCGCTGACAATGCGTTTCTTCCGATTTTGCATGCCATAAACTGTATCTATCTGTCGAAATGGCAGGAAGCGAAATTCAATATTGATCGCGCCCTGGCCTCTCCGGATTTGTGGAAAGAGGATCACGCCTCGGCGATGGCTCTTTTATCCCACGTCGAAGCCGCTTTGGGAAATTCCGTCGGCGCACGGCGGCTTTGGCTTCGCGCCTTTTGGGCCAAGCCGCACCTGCCGGATGTCATTGTGACCGGTTCCGCATTGCTGGAACGGCACCGGCTCAAATCCGGGCCGGACCTTCCCTTTGATATCAACCTTCTGAGGTCGCAGCGGCTGCCTTATATTCAGCGTGATATCCTGAGTCTTCAGCGAAAAATCATCAAGCAGAAGGTTATTGATTTTTCTCTTTTGACCATTGAATGGCGCTACTGCGTATTGGACCGAAAGGCGCAACGTCTGCTGTTGGATGTCAAACGCCTCAAACGTCTTCGGACATTGGTCGCCCAGACCTCGCCTGATCCGGGATTTGATAGTTTTCGCGGCCTTCTGCAGTCCTATCTGGGCAGACCGAGGGCGGCACTGAACCTGACAGCAGAAGCGCTCGAAGCCGCCCCCGGTGATTTTCTGGTCAACAAACGGCGCGCAGAAGTTCTCTGGGCGACGAACCGCCCGGTCCGGGCAATCCGACAGATGCGAAAGCTGGTAGATATGGGAGACCAAAACCCTTTTGGTCACTTTTTGCTCGGCAGATATCTTGAAGAGCAAGATAACCCCACTGAAGCTTTGCACCACTATCAACAGGCGGCGGCGCTGGATTCTTCAACACCGGCGTTTCACGCAGCCCTTGCAAATTGCCTGAGCAATCAAGGTCAGATTGATCCCGCGATTACCTCTTTGTCACAAGCCAGCGTTCTGGCCCCTACGTTTCAGAAATACTCAAATCTAAAAGACAGGCTCGCAAGGAAGGTCGCAAAGGGAAACTGAGGCGCGTGGCGGTTTTCGGGTGAAATCAAAAGGCGACCCATGCTAATCGTTTATCAAAAAGACTGGCTGCGGTCGGGAACAGGTAGAGATGATCATTTCACATAGCCACAAATTCGTATTTGTAAAAACCAAGAAGACGGCGGGCACATCCATTGAATGCGCGCTTGCCCCGTCTCTTGAATCTGGTGATCTCGCATCCCCACTTGTCGAACACGAACCGAAATACCGGAGGTTTTCCAGAGACTTCGTCCGCACCCTGCGCGAAAAAGACAGCGCGATCAGGGCCCGCAATCCGCATCTTCCCGCAAGTGTGGTCTCAACCCACTTCAAGGCGGAAACCCAAGGTTATTTCTCATTTTGCGTGGAAAGAAACCCATGGGACAAGGCAATTTCGGCGTTTTTCTTCTGGATTTCAAAACACCCGGTGGACCAATCCAAATCGCAAGAAGCGAACTTTTTGGAATTCGCCGAAAGTCCGCGGCTCAGCTTCTTTTCGGATTTTGACTCTTACATGGAGAACGGCGCCCCACAGGTGGACCGTATCCTGTCATTCGAAAATCTTTCCGAAGAATTTTCCTCGGTGACACAGTTGGTTGGGCTGCCTCAGGTGACGATTGGTGGAATCAAGGCCAAGGGCGAAATCCGCCCCAAGAACAGCCACGCACTTGAGCAATTTTACGGTGCCGATATCGACAACCCGGCCGCAAAACAGGTCCGGTCCGTGTTTGCCCGTGAAATAGAGTATTTCGGCTATTCTCCTGGCACAGGTTAGAGGGTGTCGCGTGAATTCAAATGAACGCGATACTCTCTAGCGTAGCCCGTTGCGGGCGATATGGCTGGCCAGATCAAGGATCACCTGACCGCGGGCCCTTGCAATCGCCTGTGGCCCGCCAGCGGGGTCAAACGGCACGGCAAGGTCAAACAGCCCCGAGCGCTCGCGCCCGCCATCGCTGACGCCGACAAAATACTGGCCCGAGGCGCGGAATTGGCCGTCGGCCCCGGCCACGAGGCTCTCGAACCGGGTTTCAAGCCGGGCGTCCGGGAAGGCCTCGAACGGCCAGGGCGCCGAGGCGACGCGCGCGCCGGTCAGGCGCGACAGGTTGCGCGCCAGATCAAGCGCCACGGCGCGTTCGGGTGAATCGGCCCAAAGGGCGGTGCCATCGGTGACCAGCTTGCCGCTGGCATCCTCTACCGCGATTTCATCGGCGGCGGCATAGCTCGGCAAGGAGACCTCGCGCACCTCGACCGAACGAAACCCGATCCGAAGTTTCTCGGTCACCTCGGGCGTGGCCACCGCGTAACGATCCGGCGCTGCGCCACATGCGGCAAGGGCAAGGGTCATCCCGATCAGGGCAGGTTTGAGAAGGGTCATGGTCATCGTCCCCGTATAAGTGCGTCTGGATTGCGTTCCAGCATGCGGGCCAGCGATGTCATCGCATCGGCGGCCTTTGAGATATCGCGCAGCGCGGCCTGCGCGTCGCGACTCAGGGTTTCGCCCTTGTTATAGCCGGCGATGGTGGCGCTGGCCTGATCAAAGACGCGGCGGATGCGATCCACAAGCGCCGGCAGGTCCTGGGTCGAGGTCGCCACCGCATCGGCGGCCTGCCGGGTGGAGTCGAGCGTTGCATTGATATTGGTCACGGCACCGCCCTGGCGCAATTCGGCCAGCGTCGCGTTGATCTCCTTGAGCGCCGCGCCAAGATCGGCTGGCAGTTGGCGCGCCGCATCGGTGCCAAGGATTTCATCCGCCGAGGCTGTCAGCGCCGTCAACTGTGTCGTCAACGCGTCAAGCGGCAGTGCGCTGGCCTTGGCCGCGACGGCCTCAAGCTCGGTCACGAGCGCGGGTACACCTTCGACAGAGGCGGTCACGCCCTTGGCCGCATCGGCGGCGGCATCGACGGCGGCGGCAAGCCGGGTTGCAAGCTGATCCTTTTCAAGCTGCGCCAGAAGCGTTTCAAACCGGCCAATCGCGGCGTTCAGAGTGACGGGGATGTTCTGCACATCCTGCGAGGTCACGATACCGCGCACATCGCCCAAAAGCGCGCGCAGGTCTTGCGGGGTCTCGCGAAGATCCTCGTCCGACACGAAGGCCTCGGCGCTGTCGAGGAATTCAATCGCGCTGCTCAAAAGCTCTTCGATCGGCAGGTTGTTGATCCGGTTGAACACACCTTCGACCGTCGCGGCGGCATCGGAAATCTCGCTTTTGGTCGTCGGGATGATCGGCACGATGCCCTCGCCGGTCAGAAACGGCGCCGGGGGGGCGTCATCGACCTGGAGCAGTTCGATCTTGAGGCCGCCGGTCAGCAGGCTGGCCGAGGCAAGCCGCGCGCGCAGCCCTTCTTGAATGCGGGCGGCAAGAAACCGTAGCGCCGCCTCGGGCGTGACCTCATCCTGAAGACCAAGGCGGGCGGGCTGGATCGACAGAACCGCATTCAGCCGCACGCGATTGTCACCAAAGGCATCGGCATCAATCACACCCGACACGCTCTGGACCGTGCCGATCTTAAGGCCGCTCAACTCGACCGGGGCACCGACGGCGAGACCGGCGATATTGCCCTCGAACACCACGCGCATTTCAAGGGTTTCCACCTCTGAGGCGTTGAACAGGCTGTTGCGCGCCGAAGGTTCGTCGGCAAAAACCTCGAACACGGTGCCATCGCCAACCGGATCGCCGCCCGACACGAAGGTGTCAAAGGTCAGCCCGCCACCGACCAGCGTCGCGAAAGAGGAAAAGTCGATTTCCGCGCCCGTCGGACCGACCGAAAAGGTAAAACCTGAGGTTTCCCAGAACCGTGTCGAGGGCGAAATCAGGCGGCTGTACTCTTCATAGATGATCGCCTCGGCAATCGCGAAATTGCCCTGCTGGGAAATCCGCGCCTTGCCGACGCGCCCCACTTCGATGCCGCGAAAAAGGATCGGGCTGTTGTCGGTCATGGTTCCGCCCGGCGTGGTGCGCAGCGCAAGTTGCAGACCCTTTTGGTCCGACTTGTAAAGCGGCGCTTCGACCGCGCCCTTGAAGCGGGTCCGTTCGGGGCCGACGGTACTATCCCAGGAGCCTTCGATATAAACGCCCGACAGCACGGTATCGAGGCCGCTGATGCCACGCGTGGTCAGTTCCGGCTGCACCACCCAAAAGGTCGAACCCGCATCGACATAGGGCGCGACGGCCTTGTCAAGGCGCACATGCGCCACCACCGCGCCAAGATCTTTGCTAAAGGTGACATCCTCGACCAGCCCGACGTTGACATCGCGATAGCGAAGCTCGGTCTGCCGCTTGGCGATCCCGGCGCCATCGGCGAATTCGATCTCGATCAACGGGCCGCGCGCGTCAAAGGCCTGCCAGGCGACGAAAAGCGCAATCACAAGCGCCAGAAACGGGATCGCCCAGACCATCGAGACCCGCGACAGCAAGGATTTGCGCACATTCTCGATGGCAACGCGAGGAGGTGTCTCAGTCATCGGCAGGTGATCCTTCGGGCTTGGATTGCAGATCCCAGATCATCCGGCTGTCAAACGCCTGGGCAGAGAGCATCGTGAAGATCACCGACAGGGCGAAAAACAGGCTCGCGCGGCCGGGATTGATGGCTGCCAATGTGTTCAACTGCACCAGCGACGACATGATCGCAACCACGAAGATGTCAATCATCGACCAGCGGCCGATATATTCGACCACCTCGTAAAGCCGCTGACGCTGGTGTTTGGACACCGCAGAAACACGTTTCACCGAAATCGCCAGGAATGCGATGGCCATGAATTTACCAAGCGGGATCACCACGCTGGCCACGAGAATGATGATGGCAATGCCGACCGCGCCGTGATGCACAAGCTGGATCGCGCCGCCGACGATGGTGTCTTCCTGTACGCTCAAAAGCGTCCGGGTTTGCAGCATCGGATAAAGATTGGCCGGCACGTAACACATCACCCCCATAAGCCAGAGCGCCCAGACCCGTTGCAGGCTTTTGGCGTCACGGGACACGATCGTGCTGCCGCAGCGCGCGCAGGTCTGCGTGCCCGCAGGCCAGACCTTGGCACAGCGCGTGCAGGCCACGAGACCAAGGTCACGGGCGCTTATGATGTCTGGGTGTTGTCCAGCGATTTCCATACTGACCACCTGCACAGGAAATTATCCTGCACCACTACAAGGACAACAAGCGCGGCGAACATCCAGAACGCCGGGCCAAAGGTCACATCGGCAAGGTCACTGATCTTGATCAGCGCCACGGCACAGCCGATTGCAAAGATTTCCGCCATCGACCAGGGTCTGAGCGCCTCTGACAGGCGGAACGCCTGCGCGGCACCGCGCGCGGGCGGGCGATCCATCACGATTGGCACGAGCACATAAATCGCCAACAGCACCCTCGCCAGTGGCACAAAGATGATAAGCGCCGCCGTTGTCAGCGACAGCGCGATCAGCGGCCCGTCACTAAAGGCCAGAGCCGCATCAAGGATCGAGACCGAATTGCTCGTCCCGGCCGCATTGATCGACAAAAACGGAAACACCGTCGCCGCGATGATCAGAATCCCAACGGCCAGCGACACTGCGATGATCTGCACCCCGGCCTTGCGGCGTGGCGTGATCAGGGCGGTGCCACACCGCTGACAAACCGCCCGCTCGCCCGCGCCGGGACGCTCAAGGCGATAGGCCGCATCGCAATGCGGACAAACGATCATCTCGTCGAGGGGAATCGCGGGGGCATTCATTCTGTCTGAATACCCTGTTTCAGCGGCCAGCAACATAGCCGATCAAAGGCCCGTTGCGGTCGGGTCAGTGAGCTGAACCCGAGCCGCCCGGCTGGAGCGCCTTGTCAAGCATCGGCAAATAGGTGTCGACCGGTTAGTGAGCCGATCAACCCGCCATCCGGATCGCCTGGGATGGCTGACGATCTGGAACAAGACCCGCGCCGAACAAGGCAAACCGCCGCTCGATCTCAAGGATCGCGATCAAAGTCTGGTCTGGCGGTTCGAATTGCGCATGGGCAGCAAGCAATTGCGCAGGCGTTGGGAAATCCGCAATTGGTTCGACCTCGACGCGATGATAGGCGATGCCTATGCCGCGTTCCTTGAAAAAGTCCGGTACTGCGAAGTGTCAACGGACAGTAACCGGTCCCGATGGCCGCCACACCCCTTGTGGCGGGTGGTTGAGAACGTCATCGCCGATGATTTGACCGCCATGCGATCTGGGGTCGTGCCGGACGATGTGAAAACCGCGAGCCGAGAAGAACACAAACGCATGCTCGACATGCAACTCCTCGGCCTGATGGTGTCACGCGCGGCAGCCGACCCGGATATTGACGGCGATCTGATCTACGTCTTCGTCAGCATCGGCAACGCCGCAGGCGAAGATCGCTTCTTCATTTTGGAACAGCCGCAGATACAACAGATGGTGAACGGCAATCATGTCGCATGGTTGGGCAAGCACGGCGGTATCCGCCCCAAGAATCCTCAGTCAACTCATACGGCAGTTCACCTCGCTCAACTCGCCGATTTTGAGGGCAACTGGGCGCTGATCGAAAGACATCTCAGCGACTAAGCACAGCAACTATCGCCCTTCTGTATGGGTGGGCATGGCACCGTCACGTAATAACAGAATACGCAACAGTCACCTTCCTTCGGCGTCAAAACCGTACCGCACGACTTGCATTCATAAAACCACTGGCAGGCGTCGGTTGGCATCGTCTCTATCTCGACGCGCCCGCACTTCGGGCAAGTCAGGGTGCTTTCAAGCACGACCTGAGGATCAGTCATCTTCGCCCCCGTCTTTTCCTGCAGCATTGAGCATAAGATATACCATCATCCGCGTCGACTCTGCCCCTTTGATCCACAGCGGGCAATTCACGCGCACTGGTGTTCGCTTCGATGCGGGGTTGGGAGCGAAAGTCATTTATGTTCATGGAAATGCTCGTTTGGCATAAGTGTTTGTTACGTATGTATTTATGCCGAAGGGTTTTTCTGGCTCCTGTGCTAAGATTGGCGATAGTGAGGGGAGAACCGTTATGAGAAAAGGTATTTCTGCCATCGTATCTGCGTTGATCATCGCGGCTGGTCCGGTGTCGGCAGATGGCGACTGCGCTGAACTCTGCGACGCAGTTTTCTACGCGACAGCGACCCCAGCCGACGTTAAGCAGTTGATCCACCAAGGCATTGATGTGAACGCGCGAGATGAGGTCGGAAAGTCTGCCCTACACTGGGTGGCTGGAGCGCACCATGATGTGGTCGCGGCCTTGCTTTCGGCAGGGGCGGACGTGAATGCCAAAGACCAACTGGATCGGACACCGCTGCATTTCGTTGCAGCCACGGGATCGGTGGAGAATATCAGGCTGTTGCTGGATGCCGGGGCTGAGGTGAATGCTCAAACGGCTAATGATTGGACCCCGATCCATGGTGCCGCCAAGTTTGGATCGGAGAAGCAGATCATGGTGTTACTTGAAGCCGGTGCTGATCCGGCTGCAAGGACCGAGATGGGGGAATCTGCCTTCGACTTCGGTCTTGGCAACGCCAAACTGGAAGGTACCGATGCGATCAAGTTGCTTGAAGAAGGGCGCTAATCCTAGGCCACAAAGAAGCAGGTGCGATCCGCCACTATGATGACGGGCCTGAATTTGAGGCCAAACAAAAATGGGTCGAAGCAACCGATCCCGGGAAATTATGAGTAATTTCCTTCAAAGAGTTCTTGGAAACGACAGATGATCGTGCTGCCTGAAAACGCGCTGCGCCCCGTATCTTGGCGCCTAACCTTTCACTGGCAGTAGCGTTTGGGCGGAACGGCTCGGGAAGCATCGGTCTCATATTTGCGGTAGCGCCCACCTGAGAATTTTGGACAATCACGGGTATGACCTGCAGCAATTACGGCTGCGCCAATGTCGGTCCTGTTCGGGAGGCACAAAGCCATTGTCACTTGGTTGAAGCTTGAAAACATAGAGGGCTGGGTTGTCTTTGGACTGCCACCGGAAGCGTCCCTAGGAGCTATTCTCAGTAGTTAACATGCCCCCAGTGGTGGTCGGCAACGAACGCGTGCTGACCCGCGGAAAATGGCGAACGGTGGAGGTCTTGGCCTGTCCGGTCACCTATTCACCCCGTCACCAAGCGACAGATGCCGACGCGCTACATTCTGGGGTTCGAACGGGGGTTTACACCAAATGATCCAACCCCGTGTCCGGAAACCGGACATGGGCATGATGATGCAGAAGTTCCCTTCGCAGAAACGGACGACACGGCAGACAAAACCCCTGCCGCGGCCGAACCGTGTCTGAATTCCGGACATGGAAAGGACGCGGGAGCCGTGTCCGATTTTGACCCCGACCCGTGTCCGGAAAACGGCCAGACCCGTGTCCGGAATCCGGACACTAACCTTGTAAGAGAACCTTTAAGGAAACCAGTAAAGGAGGAGGAGGACACGGCTGCGCGCGAGGCCGATTTTGATCAGTTCTTTGCTGAGCTGCTCTCGGCGCTGGGCTTTGTCGCAAATGCCAGCCTGAACATCTGCGCCTTGCTCCAGTAGAAGCTTCAGCGTTTGCGTATCAAAATTTTCCAACGTCGCGTCCAGCGCATCATCGGGCTGCACACCGCGCTCCAAAAACGGACGCAGCATCGCGGGATCGCCCTGAGATGCGGCAACGGCACAACACGTGCTCACATGCTGATCGCCCACTTGCAGTCTCACTGGCGAGCAAAGCTATGACCGATGGATTGGCAGTTGCCAATTACCAGATGGCCGGGACATTGCGGGTGTGTTGATTCGTGAAGGGCTTTGCCACCCCTGGCGTTAGCGTTGCCTTGCTGCCACACCCTTTTTACGTTCCGTTTGCTTCCACAGTGCTTCCACAGTGCTTCCACGGTGGTATCTGGAAAGCGAAAGGCCACCTTGCGGCGGCCTTTAAGCGACTGTTTTTGTTTATTAAAGTTGGTTGCGGGAGGGTGCATTGACCTTGACCGAACCACAGAAGAGTTCCTGAGGTACATGAGAGGGTCTAAACTCAATTTCTGACAATATGGGCGGATTGCCATGCCATCGCGGTTTTGCCTTTGTGGTTTTCGCCCTATTTCAGCGGCCAACGATCGAAGCCAATCTCGCCGTTCAACGACTGTGACCATATCTGATCAAGGCGAGAGATTTGATCCGCGGCTATTTCTTGCGCGAAGTGTCGTGCATCCGGCAGCCGGGCAGGATCGCGCAGCCGCAACTTGATATCCACTGCCTGGGGTTCGTTGACCGGCCTGCCGATCTCGCTGACCAGGAAACACTGTGCTTCGATGACATCCGGTATCTCTTCCACAAGTGCATGCGCGATCAGCCCAGCGGCAAGATTGTAGAGTTTTCCAACGTGGGTGATTGGGTTCTTGCCCGCGATCGATTCCATGGTCATTGGGCGATAGGGTGTGATCAATCCGTTTGCCCTGTTTCCGCGCCCGGCTTCGCCATCGTCGCCTGATTCCGCTGACGTTCCGGTCACAGTCATAAACACACTCTCAGTGGCCACGTTGTCGGCCGCGTTGACGTTGACCACGATGTCCCTGTCGGAGAAGCGCCCGCCAATTTGCATGGCCATCTCGGCTACACGCGTCTTTGCCGCGCAATATTCATGCAGGCCTGACACAAAACGATCTACGAACGCACAACCGATCGTCAGGTGGATGATGCCAGCCTTTCGGACGCCCATGATCTTGATGTCTTCGCCGATCTCTGGATGGGCCGCTTTGACAGATGGTGAGTTCAGATGCTGCTCTAGCCGCAAAACGATCATTTCCAACTCGCTCAGCGGCGCGTAACCGACGCCGAGGGATGTGTCATTCGCCAGCGCAACCCCCTCTGAACGTTGACGCAGGAACAGATCGACCAGATCGGGTGAACCGGGCCTCGTCAAAGTATGGAAAACCGCATCCGTTGTCGGGTCGAGGGCGTGCATGTGCTGCCGCAGCCAGGTCGTTGCGGCTTCATGGAACAATTCCTCGACGGACACCTTGATACCCTTGAACTCGGCCGTGGCGCGCCCCGCAACAAAGAACTCGAAAGGCTGTTTCACTTCGCCGCCACCGAAGGCCGAGCGTGCGCTACCGCCCCACAATAGGGCCTTGTCGACGTTGTGGTGAAGTACGAGGCCGAACCGATCCAGATAGAAACGGCAAAGCGAAAGGCTGAATTGTTCGGCAATGGCGTCGCAAATGCTGTCCGGGTGCCCAAGTCCTTTGCGCTCGACAATTTCCACGTCGAGCGTTTCCACTTCAGGCGTATCAAGTGTCGTGACCGTCGGCTTCATATTTTCTGGTTACTACAAAAACCGATCCGGCCAAACAGGTTGTTGGGCAATGTCTGCATTCTTCGGGTTCCAGCCCCTAATTGAGTATGCCCGTGAACGCCCCTGTCAGGCGGCGCACTGCTTTACCGGCTGACCGTCACCCGTGACCCAGGACGCCTATGATTACGGATGCTCAGAATATCCCGGGAAGCAACCGATAGCGCACACGACGTGCATAGTCGCGATAGCCCGGCAACTCGTCTTGCAGGGTTCGGTCTTCAAGTACCGTTCTGAGTACCGTTATGATTGTTGCCGCAGCCACAGGAAACAGGGTCCAAAACGAATCCAGAGCAAGAACAATGCCGAACAATGGGAAGATACTTCCCGCATAGGCCGGATGCCGCACAAACCGATACGGACCACTGTCACATACCACATGCCCCCGATCCGTCTGAATGAGCACCACACTGTAGAAAAAGCGGTTCTCGGCCAATGACCATGCCCCTAAAAAATATCCGAGCGCGATCAAGATGAAGCCAACGGCATTGACCCATAACGGAAATTCGGGCGACCAATGGTAACGGTGGTCCAGCCCTGCCACGATGACAAGGGGGAATACGATACTCACCGCCATCAGTGGCGCGAGCACTTTGTCCCAAGCTTTTGCATTTTGGTAATTCTCAATATTTTGTCGTTCGGCGGTCAATCCGGGATGCCGCCGTTCCGCCCACAGGCGCCCACCAATGCCAGTCGCAACGATCAGAAGGGAATAGAGCCACGCCTGCCACCAACCGAGGTCCCCGCCGCAGATCAATAAAACCAGCGGGATGAGGAGATACACCACGACCAATCTCATCCACTGGAGATGGGGTATAGATGTAAGCGGTGCGCCGCTCCCACACTTACGGCATGACGCCTGATCTGCGATTCAGAGGCTTCTTTGATTTGTGGGGAGTTTCTCGATGGTAGCTAC
>NZ_FRBN01000067.1 GCF_900142625.1 Roseovarius marisflavi | reverse complement strand
GGCAGCTCAACGAACGACCCCGAAAAACGCTCAACTACGAAACACCCGCCGAGCGTTTCAATGCATGTGTTGCATCGACCCGTTGAAACCGCCGCTGACTGCGGTCATCTGGGGGACCGCTCAGGTGCCATAACGCTCCAGTATCGCGTGCTGTACCGCCACAAGTCGGCTTAGAGCCCTTTCTTCCATATGCTGCAAAACAGATGAAAGGCTGCTGCGGGACTTTGCTGAATTCAGTATCAAAGTTATACTAAATGCGATTGTCACCGATTTGGATTAGATCATGTTTGAGGATTTCCGCGAGAAAGAGCGCATTGGCTGGGGTTCAAAGGCCGCTTTCTACAAGGACCATACGGCGCTCATCACCACGCAAGCGATTCCAACTATGTTGCGAGCCGTTAGAGCGCGGGCGGGAGCAAGCTTGCTCGATATCTGTACCGGCCCGGGCTATCCGCTACGAGTTCCGCGTTTGGGCGCTCGTGATCTACAAGCAGAAGAATTCGATGGGCATCTCCGAGCGTGGAGGGAGGGCAGGAAGCAAGTAGTCCTGTAGCTGTCTTCGTGTCGTCAAGCGCAGCTAAAAAACGCCCGGAGGGCCTTGTAGCGTGCCCGTCAAAGTAGCTACCATCAAAGCCCTTCGATTGTAGCTTTTCTGCCATTCCGCGCGCGACTTCCGCACCTACAGTACAAACTTGGAACCCTTTTCCTCTGGCTGGTTTGAAATCATCGATCAATTCCGTCGATGCAAGTGCATCGTGGAAATCTTCGAGTGCTACAACCTCAAGGCCCCAAGTTTCACGGATCTGACGTCGATTTCTTAGCAGCACGCCATCGCTCGTGACGAACGCTGTCGCGTTTCCGGCTATGCATTCAGCGAGGTGCTTACAGTCACTGCGCGCTTGAAGTGTTCCCGCCTGCGAGGGTTTCTTTACCTCGAACACCGACGTATGGATGTGCGCAGCCAAGTCTTTAACGTTAGCATCGGCCCTTACGGGAAAGGCCGCGTCTGCAGCCATTCCCGCTCCGAAGACTGATTACGCCCTCCTAGGCTCACAGAGCCGTCTCAACAGCTGCACACGGCGCAAGGTGATGCCGGGGTCAGTGTCGTTGCTGACGTCGCGCAGGAAGCGCAGCCAGGCGCGCTCATTCGGTGTCAGATCGTTTGTGTCGTTCATGTGTCTACCTCCCGAAGATCGCCCTGATTGCCGCCTGTGACCTGCTGGTTATACGCGGATCACTATGTTCAGACGCACTGCGGATCTCCTGAAGCCAGCCAAGTTCGTTCGCTGTTATAGGCGTGCCGAAAATCTCAATGATGGCCTGAGCAGCGGTGTCGCCAACCGCCTGTTCCTAGGCCAGGCCCATCAGGTAGGCTTGATCGCACTCCAGAGAACGAGCCATGCTCGGCACCCGGTCCAGAGCGAGCTTGCTGGACCCGTTCTTGATCATCGTGACCATGTTCGCGTTCGGGAAACCCGCCTCACCGGCAATCTGAAGCTGGGATTTCCTTGCTTTCAGCTCGAGCACCCTGCGCTCGATGTATTTTGCTAGGCGGGTCTCTTCATGTGGTTTCTTGCTCATCGCTAACCTCTCAGATGTGACGCAGCATTTGCTGCTTGTCTCTGATATAGCGACGGCGTGATTGGGGATGTGTGGCGGGACGCAACTCAAACGTCAGACCGGTCGGACAAGTCGGACCATTCGGACCAATCAATACGCATAAACTCAACTTAACTCATATTCAGGCAGTCTACTTATAGCGTCGATCTTGGTTTTTAGCGTCACGTCGCCGTAGTTGTCAGCAGCGGTGCGCCCTGCATGACCCTGAATCGCATCAACTACACGATCTGAGATACCAAGCTCACGACACTGCGTCTTAAGCCTGTGCCGCCACGAGTGGTTAGGTTGCAGCCCCTCTGGTGTCAGCTTGCTCACTCGCAGCCAATCCGCCAGCCTGCTAGACACAATCGCCGCCGCTGCCTTGTATTTCTCGGGGCCGGTTGCGTTATGGAAAAGGGGGCCGGGCGTTGCGTTTTGCACGAATTGCGCGAAGCCCTCTTTGATGATTTGCGGGTGCAAGGGCACGTCGCGATATCCGCCCGCCTTGACGGTCCCGGCGTCGGGTGTGATCCGCGCCAGCCAGTGCCCATCAACTTTGCGAATATCCTCTTTTCTTAGTTGGGTTATCTCGGTAACTCGCGCGCCTTTAAACGCGCAGATGATCGGCACCCACCGCTTCAGGTTCGCCGTTTTCTCAGACTCGCGAACATATCCGAATTCATCCGCCTTGGGCTGGTAGGATCGTGACGCCTTAATGGCATTCACCGCTTCTGCATCTGTATACCCCCTTTCTCGGCCATAGACCTTTCTAGACTTGGGCTGCTTCACCGTCGCCGCAACATTCTCAGGCAACTTTTCATTTTCAACGGCCCAATTCAGAAGTGACCGCACTGTTGAAAGATGCACGTCGCTGATTGTTCTCGCGGAAAGAGAATTTCTAAGATGATCGCGCCATGCCATGATATCCATTCTCGTTAGCCGCGCGGCGTCATCATGTTTCACGAACTTGCGCAGGCCCTCCACGACTACACCCTGTCTCTTGCCACCATCGCGCATTGAACCCGATTGCATTCTCATCTGGACATAATCGGCCCATAGTCGCTTGAGGCTCACAGGAACGGGGGCCCTCTCTGGGGGCTGCGTGTTCACGATGATCGGCGCGGTGGGTTGGCCCGTGAAGTCGCCCTCGTCACGCTCTGCGACCCTTGCCAGCGCTTCTAGTTCGGCATGGCATAGGG
>NZ_FRBN01000009.1 GCF_900142625.1 Roseovarius marisflavi | reverse complement strand
TTGAACCGTCCCAGTCCGCTACGCTTCAATGTGGCGTGACGGGATCGGCGAATGGACCGTGTCGCCCGCAGATGTGCCAGCAACTCCTTCTTAAGTACGCCACGCGTCTGGATAAACAGGCTTCGATAGATCGTCTCATGTGAGACCCGTTTATCTTCCTCATCAGGATGTTTGCGCATCAACCAGCCTGCAATTTGTTGCGGGGACCATTTGCGCGTCAGCTTGGCTGATATCGCCCGACAGAGATAGACTTTGCCTGCCAACTTGCAGGGCTTTGGGCGGTGGGCACGGTCCCAGGCCGCGGCATCTGAGGGCGCTGCACGGTAAAGTTTGGCGCCACCATTACGCCTGACCTCGCGACTGATTGTGGATGCAGGTCGCTTTAATGCTTGGGCAATTGAACGCAGGGAGGCCTGCGCACGCAAGCCTCTGGATATCTCCTCTCGCTCGGCAAGTGTCAGAGCAAGCCGGGACCGGACGCGGTCCGGCGGGCGAATGCCGCCACTGCGAGCAAGGAGCGGATAGATCGAAGACGACTCGCGATCAAACAGCCGCCCAATCGAACTCATCGACTCTCCGCGTTGCCAGCGATCCCAGATATCTGACTTCTGTTTGTCCGTGAAGAATATGCGGCGACGATACTTCATGATGATCACTCCATCTCTCTCAAAAGATTAAAGTGTTGCATCGACCCGTTGAAACCGCCGCTCGAAGTAGCCCTTCACCCCCACACCCTTTCATCCTTCCCCAAATACTCAAAGCCCGCTCTTGACCCACGACTGAACGATCAGGGCTGCGGGGGTTTACAATGCGCGGATCGTGACCTCTTTTAGCGGGGACAAAACAGCAACCTTGGATTTTCATGACCACCGCCACCGTTCAGCGCTCTAACCTGATTGGCGCCGCCTTTGCCTTGGCGGCGGTGATGTGTTTTTCGATTAATGATGTGGGGATCAAGTTTCTCAGCGGCGATTACGCGCTGCACCAGATTGTGCTGATCCGCACACTCGTCGCCATCACCATCTTCTGCGCCCTGATCATGCCGTTCAATGGCGGTCTCAGTGTTCTTCGCACCCGTCGCCCGGGCGCTCACCTGCTCCGCGGCATCTGCGTGGTGCTGGCCAACACCTTCTTGTTTCTGGGCCTCTCGGCGATGCCCATCGCCGATGCGGTCGCGGTATTTTTCATCTCGCCACTGGTGATCACCGTCTTCTCGGTCATTTTCCTGCGCGAAACTGTGGGTTTGCGCCGCTGGGCCGCCATTATCGTGGGCTTTGTGGGGGTGATGATCATCGTCAAACCCGGCACTTCGGCGTTTCAGGTGGCCTCTCTTTTCCCAATGGTCGCGGCGGTGCTATATGCGGTCATGCATATGGTCGCCCGCAAGGTCGGCGGTACCGAATCCGCGCCCACCATGGCGATTTATATTATGCTTACCTTTCTGGTCGCCAGCACCGCCATGGGGCTTGCCACTGGTGGTGGCCGCTATGCCCACTACGATCACCCCTCGGCTGCTTTCCTTCTGCGCGTATGGGGACCGATCGATCCCGGGGACTGGCCGCTGTTGATCTTGCTGGGCGTCTCGGGCCTGTTTGGCGGGCTCTTTATCAGCCAGGCCTACCGGCTAAGCGAAGCCGCTTTTGCTGCGCCGTTTGAATATGTGGCGATGCCGATGGCAATCATGTGGGGGGTGACGGTTTTTGGCACATGGCCCGACCGCAGCGCATGGATCGGTATTGCGCTGATCATCGGATCGGGGCTCTATCTTTTGTGGCGCGAGTCGGTGAAGGATGAAACTCTGGCCACCGACGCCCCGACGTACCGGCGTTAGCGCCGCAAGACGAGAAAGGACCGCGCATGAACATCACGATGATCCCTTTTACCGAAGGCGAGGCCAATCTTGACTGGCGCGGGCTCTGCGCCGCCTTCGAGGCCGGGCATGCCCTGCCCAAGGCCGAGATTGCCGACACCTTCCTTTACCGCGATCCCGATACCCTGCTCAATCGTGCGGCCTGGATTGACGGGATGGGGCTTGCGGTGAAATCCGCCACGATCTTTCCGCGCAACTCCGACAAGGGCGAGGCAATGATCAACGGCGCGGTCAATCTCTATTCCGATGAAAACGGCATGCTTGAGGCAATTGTCGATTTCCACCTTGTCACCAAATGGAAAACCGCCGGCGATAGCCTTTTTGCGGCCACCCGTCTTGCCCGTCCCGATAGCGAAACGATCCTGATCGTGGGGGCCGGCACCGTCGGGCGCAATCTCTGGCAGGCCTATCGGTCTCTCTTTCCGAACGCCCGCTTTTCGGTCTGGAACCGCACCCGCGCCAATGCCGAAAAGATGGCCGCCGATTGCCCCGGCATGACCGTCGCCGACGATCTTGAAGCGGCGGTGCGCGGCGCGGATATCGTCACCTCTGCCACCATGTCGACCGAACCGCTGATCAAGGGCGACTGGTTGCAACCCGGCCAGCATATCGACCTTATCGGCGCCTATCGCCCCGACATGCGCGAAGCCGATGATGCCGCATTGCGACGCGCTCGGGTGTTTGTCGATAGCTATGACACCACCGTCGACCACATCGGCGAGATCAAGATCCCGCTTGAGGCGGGCGTCATCACCCGTGATCACCTTGTGGCCGATTACTATGAGCCCGCGCAATTCAAACGCCGCTCTGACGATGAAATCACCCTGTTCAAAAATGGTGGCGGTGCGCATCTCGATCTTATGACAAGCCGCTACATCCTTGATGCCTGGAGGGCCGCCGCATGATCTGGCTCTTGCTGATCCTTGGCCTTTTGGCGCTTTTGGTCGCCGCGCCCTATGTGATTGAGGCGCTCAAGCCGCGCATGGACGAGAGGGCGCGCCGCTCAGCGCCGGGCAAATTTGCCGACCTGTCGCGCGGGCGCACGCATTACCGCTGGCTTGGGGCGACGCGCGGGCCGGTGGCGGTTTGTGTACATGGGCTGACAACGCCGTCTTTCGTGTGGAACGGCCTTACGCCGGGGCTTGGGGCGCTTGGCTTTCGCGTGCTGATCTATGATCTTTACGGGCGCGGCTATTCCGATCGCCCGTCCGGCCCGCAGGATTCGGCCTTCTTTGTGACCCAGCTTGAAGAGCTGCTTGAGGATCAGGGCATTGACGGCGACATCACGCTTTTGGGCTATTCCATGGGCGGTTCTGTCGCCACCGCCTTTGCCGCGCTGTTTCCCGAACGCCTGCGCCAACTGGTTCTGATTGCCCCTGCCGGGCTTGGCCATGATCTCGGGCCGCTGGCCGAGCGCGTGAGCCAGGGCGGTTCGCTTGGCCGTTGGGCGATGCAGGCGTTTTTCGCCCGCTCTTTCCGCGAGGGCACCGAGGCAGAACGCGACTTGCCGATCTCGGTCGAGGGTATCGTCGACCTGCAACAAGGCGAATTGCGCTATCGCGGCTTTGTGCCCGCTGTCATCGCTTCGATCAACGGTATGGTCTCGGAGGATTTGCGCGAAGAGCATCGCGATATCTCCCAAAGCCGCGTTCCGGTGCTTGCGATCTGGGGCCGCGAAGATACCATCATCCCGCTCAGCAGCATGGGCGATCTGGCGCAATTGAACCGCGCCGCCCGCCAAGAGGTGATCGAGGGCGCCGGTCATGGCCTGACCTACACCCATAGCGACGAGGTGATCCACGCGATGCGCGATCTCATGCGCGACTGATCAGGCGGCCTGAAGGCTGCGTTCCCGCACGGGCAAATGCACGATGGCGCTGAAAAGTCCGATGCCGACGCCGATCCACCAAACCAGCGTGTAATCGCCGTTTAGATCATAGAGCTTGCCCCCAAGCCAGACGCCCATGAAGCTCCCGAGCTGGTGGGAAAAGAACACAATCCCGTAAAGCGTGCCCATGTAGCGAAGCCCATAGAGATGCGCGATCAATCCGCTGGTCAAAGGCACGGTCGCCAGCCAGAGCGCGCCCATCGAGACCGAGAACAACAACACCGTCGCGGGCGTGATGGGTGTCATGATGAAGGCCGCCGAAATCAGGGTGCGGCCCAGATAGATCATCGCCAGCAGATTTTTCTTGGAATACCGCTTGCCCAGCCACCCGGCGGTCAGCGTGCCGACGATATTGGCCAGCCCGATCAGCGAAATTGCCACCGCCCCTAGCGCCGAGGTGGTGGTGATGCCCATGCTGTGCAGCGCGCCGCCGGGGGCAATGGGGCCGCATAACTCGGTCACGAAGGCCGGGAAATGCGCGGTGATAAACCCAAGCTGATAGCCGCAGCTGAAAAAACCCAGAAAGATCAGGGTATAGGACGGATCGCGAAAGGCCTTACGCAGGATCGCGCCCATCGACTCCTCTAGCACGGCGCGATTGACTGGCTCTGGCGCACGCATCAGCGGCAGGACCGCGAGGCTTGCCAGAATGACGGCGGCAAAGATCAGGAACACCATTTGCCATGTCATCATGCCCAAAAGGTACTCGGCCACCGGCGCGCCAAAGACCTGACCGGCCGACCCGGCGGCGGTGGCGATGGCAAGGCTCATCGAGCGGTTTTCATCCGAACTTGCCCGCCCGACCACCGCAAGGATCACCCCAAAGCCAGTGCCGGCAATGCCAAAGCCAACAAGGATTTCATAAAGATGATGCGCCTCGGGCGTGACCGCGAAAGACGATAAAACCAACCCCGCCGCATAGGTCAGCGCGCCAATCACGATCGCCTTGCGGTCGCCCATCTTTTCGGCCAATGCGCCAAAGAACGGCTGACCAAAGCCCCAGGCGAGGTTTTGAATGGCAATGGCAAGCGAAAATTCCGCGCGGGGCCAGTTGAACTCGGCCGCGATCGGGATCTGGAACACCCCGAATGACCCGCGAATGGCGAAGGAAATCAAAATGATCGTACAGCCCGCAACAAGGACGGGGGTGAACAGGGGGGCCGATTTCTGCATGATGCTCTTTCAGCGAATTCCGCCGCAGTTTAGGGCCCCTGACCCGCCCGTCAATTCAGCCTTTGTGATGGGGCGCATCACAAGGGCGCGTCAGCCCAGCAATTGATCCATCATAGCGCTATCGGGATCGCAGAGCGCCTCGATGATATCGAAATGGTGACGGTCTTCGGCCACGTGATGCGCGGCGCCCCAAGCCTCGGCAAGCCATTGCGCCTGATCAAGGAAAACGGGCCGTTCATCGGCGCCGACCCAGACGGTGACCGGCACGCTCGGTGGCGCCATGAGGGCCGGGCTTTCGGCCTCGGCTGCGGCCAGATCAAGCCGGAAATCGGCGTTCATCGAGGTCTCTAACAAGGGGCGCAGATCAGAGACCGGCGAAATCGGCATGACATGATGCAACCGTGCGGCCACCTCTTTGGGCAAGACCCCAGGCATGCCCATCCGCGCCACAAGATGCCCGCCCGCCGAATGCCCGACCAGGGCAATCGGCCCGTCAAAGCGCCCTGCCGCCGCCGTCACCGCGCGCGCGATCTGTGCCGTGATATCGGCGATCCGTACCTCGGGGCACAGGTCATAAGACGGCATCGCCACCGCCCAGCCCCTCGCAAGCGCGCCCGCCGCCAGATGCGACCAGAACGAGCGATGAAACCTGATCCAGTATCCGCCATGCACGAAGACCATCAAACCCTTGGCTGTGCCCTCGGGATGAAACAGGTCAAACGCCTGCCGTTCGCTCGGGCCATAGGAGATGCCAAGCTCGGCCCGCCCCTCTGCCACACGCGCGTCACGAAATGCCTGCGCCTCGGCGCTCCAGCGTGCGGGATACTCTGTGCCCCCCGGAATATAGGGGACATTGGCATATGCATCATCCAGTTTCACACCGCTTTCCTTCCTGTCTGGGCCTAGACATTCCTACCCCAAGGTGCTTTGCCTTTGCGAGATGAAAAGACAGGAGGCGACTGCGCCATGACCAAGACCGATCTGAAATCCATGCTCAAAGACCCCAGCCTTCTGGCCGAAAAGGCCTATATCGGCGGCGAATGGGTTGATGGTGATAACGGGACATTCGAGGTCACCAACCCCGCGCGGGGCGACGTGATTGCAAATGTTGCCGATTTGAGCCGTGCGCAGGTGGCCCGTGCCATCGCCGCGGCCGCGGCTGCGCAAAAGGAATGGGCGAAATGGACCGGCAAGGAACGGGCCGCTGTCATGCGCAAGTTCTTCGACCTGATGATGGAAAACCAGCATGATCTGGGCGTTATCCTGACCGCCGAACAGGGCAAGCCGCTTGCCGAAGCCAAGGGCGAGATCGCCTATGGCGCGGCCTTCATCGAGTTCTTCGGCGAAGAGGCCAAGCGCATCTACGGCGAAACCATCCCCGGCCATCAGCGCGACAAACGCATCACCGTGATCAAACAGCCGATCGGTGTTGTCGCCTCGATCACGCCGTGGAACTTTCCCAACGCGATGATCACCCGTAAGGCCGCGCCGGCGCTTGCGGCGGGCTGTGCCTTTGTCGGTCGTCCGGCGGCGGAAACACCGCTTTCGGCCACCGTCATGGCGGTGCTGGCCGAACGCGCGGGCATTCCGGCGGGCGTGTTCAACATTGTGCCCTCGTCGCGCTCCTCCGACATCGGCAAGGAATTCTGTGAAAACCCCGCCGTGCGCAAGATCACCTTTACCGGCTCGACCGAAGTGGGGCGTATCCTTTTACGTCAGGCCGCCGATCAGGTGATGAAATGCTCGATGGAACTGGGCGGCAACGCGCCGTTCATCGTGTTTGACGATGCCGATCTTGATGCCGCCGTCGAGGGCGCAATCCTGTGCAAATTCCGCAATAACGGCCAGACCTGTGTCTGTGCCAACCGGATTTACGTGCAGGCCGGCGTTTACGATGCCTTTGCCGAAAAGCTCAAGGTGGCGGTCAGCAACCTCAAGATCGGTGACGGCATGGAAGACGGCGTTGCCCTTGGGCCGCTGATCAATTCCGATGCCATCACCAAGGTTCAGGAACACGTGGCGGATGCCAAGGCCAAGGGCGCGCAAGTGATCCTTGGCGGCGGTGACCCGATGCAGGGTGAGGGCTTTTTCCTTCCGCCGACCATCATCACCGGCGCTACGCAGGAGATGCAGGTTGCCACCGATGAAACCTTTGGCCCCTTCGCGCCGCTCTTCAAGTTCGAGAACGAGGATGACGTGATTGCCATGGCCAATGACACGATCTTTGGTCTGGCGAGCTATTTCTACGCCAAGGACCTGAGCCGCGTCTACAAGGTCGCCGAAGCGCTTGAATATGGCATCGTCGGTGTCAACACCGGCATCATTTCAACCGAAGTCGCGCCCTTTGGCGGGGTCAAGCAATCGGGCCTTGGTCGCGAAGGCAGCCATCACGGCATCGAGGACTTCCTTGAAATGAAATACATCTGCATGAGCGTCTGATAACGCGGCACTCGACCATGGGCGGGGCAATGGCTAGGATAGGGTACAACGACCCGTCCGCGCAAAGGAAGCAACAGATGTCCCGCCTCATTGCCTTGGCCTGTCTCATGGCCCTGATATCGCCGGTCTCCGCCTCTGCGCAAGACGACGGCGCCCGCATCATCAAGGGCGGACTTGGCTATGCGCAACGCATCGCCCTGCCACCCGAAGCGCGCGCCACCGTGGTCGTTGAGGGCCACTTTGGAAGCATGCTTGGCGAGACCACCGTCAGCGCCGATGGCCAGCAGGTGCCGCTTGGCTTCGAGGTTACGGTGCCCGCTGATCTTTCCGGGCGTCTGAGCACGGTCATTCACATTCAGGGTCAGCCCCGCTGGGTTCTGCGTGATGTGGGGTTCGGCGCGGGAAGTGAGCCGCTTGACCTTGGTACCCTGATCCTCGAACCGGTCACGCCGATGGCGTTTGCCGTCGATTTTACCTGTGGCGACCTGGCGGTTTCAGTCGGGCTCCTGGGTCGGGAAATGATCCTGCGTTCCGAGGGTCGCGATATCACACTTGCCGCCGTTGAATCGGCTGCCGGTGGGCGCTATGTCGGCGTGAATGATCCCGAAACAGAGGTCACCACCGACGGCAATATGACGGTGATCCGCCTTGAGGGGCGCGACCTACCGGACTGCCAAAAGACAGAGCCGCCACATCGCGCAGCCTATCGTGCGGGCGGAAACGAGCCGGGGTGGTCGGTTGTGTTTGATGGCGACAGTGCCGAAATCACCGCCGATTATGGCGAAATCCGTCGCAGCGCCGCGCGCCCCGATGTGCAGGTCACCCCCGGCGCCTATACGTTTTACATGCCCTCTGCGGGCGCGCGGCTTACGGTCCATGACCGGATTTGCAAGGATGATGCCACCGGCATGCCGCACCCCCATACCGCGCTATTGGCCCTCGGCGACCGTGAATTCCGGGGCTGCGGCGGCAACCCGTTGGAGTTGCTGACCGGAGCGGTCTGGCAGGTGATGCGCCTTGGCGATAGCCCGCTGGTCGAACCAGAGCGATTGACGCTGAACTTTGTCGCGCCCGATCGCGTGGCTGGCAGCACAGGATGCAACCGAATGGTCGGCGGGTTTAGTCTGACCGGCGAGGGGATGCATTTCGGCGCAATGGGCAGCACGATGATGGCCTGCCCTGCGCCGCTTATGGAACAGGAACGCCGGATGCTGGATGCGCTTGAACAGGTGACCCGCTTTGACATCGCGGATGACGGCGCGCTCTACCTCATCGGCGATCAAAGCGCCGCGCCGCTGTTGATGGCGCGCCGCCCCTGACCCATGAGTGCTTGCGTCAAAGACAAATGCCGCCACCGGCATCCCGGCGGCGGCACGTTCATCGGCTAACCCGTGGTGGGCCTAGTTGACGCTTTTGGCGTCGACCACGTCCTGTTTCACGGCGTCACCGCTGGCAATCTCGATCTGGCGCGGCTTGAGCGCTTCGGGCATCTCGCGCATCAGGTCGATATGCAGCATACCATCGGCATGGGTGGCCCCGGTCACGCGCACATGATCGGCAAGATGAAAGCGGCGCTCGAAGGCGCGCGTCGCAATGCCGCGATGCAGATAGGTGCGGGCGTCATCATCCTCGGCCTTGCGGGCCGAGACCACAAGCGCGCGGTCTTTTACCTCAACCGACAGATCGGGGCCGGAAAACCCGGCAACGGCGATGGAAATGCGATAGGCATCATCGGCGGTTTTCTCGATGTTATAAGGCGGATAGGTCGGCTGGGCGACATCGCTTGATAGAACCCGGTCCATCATGTCTGCGATCTGGTCAAAGCCAACAGTGGCCCGGTAAAGCGGGGCAAGGTCAAAATTTCGCATGGTCATCCTCCATTGAGCGATACCTGATGTGTGCCTTCCCTGAGGGGACAGGCATGGATATGTCCGGCCCGCGAGGCGGCACCGGATATCTATAATTTGGGGGGCCTATTTTGCGGTTTCAAGACCTGCCATGCAGAGATCAGGGTTTGGCGAATTTCGCACCCGAGGCACGCCGGTTGGTGCCAACTTCGATCCGTCGAAACCCTGTGTCGGCCGCCGTCGCAGGCAAGGCCGCCCGCAGGTCACGCTTGAGGGTCGCAACCACGTCAGGCAGGTCCATGCCATAGGCGATCTTTTCGGCGCTGTCCCAATTACCGCCACTGACCAGCGAGAGAATACGCGCGCGGTTTCCATCGCGGGCAAAGACCGGCGCGCCGGACGAGCCGAAGATCACGTCGCAATTGAATTCCATGATCCCCTCTGCGCGCCAGTTCAGCCCGCATTCGCGTTGCCATGAAGGGGCTTTGTCGCGGTTGGCGCCGTAGGAGACGACGCTGACGCGCTGTCCCTTGGTGCCACGGCCATGCAGGCGAAAAGGCGCAGCGATCGAGGCCGGAATCGGCTCTGAAAGCTCTAAAAGGGCGACATCCCGGCGGATATTCTCGGCAGTCATCCCTGCACGCGGATCATAGCCCCTGGCCGCGACGTAGCGGGCCACGCCGCGTTCGGCGATGACCACCCCGTCGCGCAGCCCGGCGCGAAAGTGGATTTCGGCGGCATCAACCGCTCTTCCCTGTTTGTCATAGACGCAATGCGCGGCTGTCAGCACCTGGTCAGGGGCGATCAGAACGCCGGTGCAAAAGCCGCCCTTGCCGATATCGACACGGCCCACGGCCTCCCATCCGAAAAGATCATCACGGTCGGTCAGCCGGATAAGACCACTGGTTTCGGCCAGTGCGCCGCTGGCAGGCAAGAGCATGGCAAGGATAATCGGCAGAAGGGTGCGCAACACTGTCATGGCTTTAAGAACTTGGCCCCGGTATTGCGATTTGTGCCGCTGGTGAACATCTTCGGGGCGGCGTCCTGAAACACGCCCTGACCCGCATCCAAAGCGGCGCGCAGAACCCGCAGCGGATCATCAAGCTGCGTGCCAAGCGAAACCTTGCGCCCGTCCACCTCGGCCATGGCCGATACCACCGAGACGATACGCGGCGTGCCGCCCTCAAAGCTAAAGATCGGCGCGCCGGATGATCCGTAAATGACGTCGCAGGACATCACCAGCACACCTTGCTGGCGGGCCAGAACCTCACATATATTCTGAAGCGAAGGTGCCTCGGCGCGGTCCTCGCCATAGCTGACAACGCCGATTCTCTGGCCCTTGCGCGGGCGTTCGTCGGTTTCAAACGGGGTCACGCGGGTATTCTTGATCGGATGGTGGAGCTCTAACAGGGCTACATCGTGGCGCACGCGTTCCGCCGTCACGCCACTGGCAAAATCATAGTCGGGATGGGTCACCGCGCGCCGGACCGAACGATAGGCCGCAGCGCGCCCGTTGCGCCACCCGGCCTTGAATTCGATCTGCGCCGGATCAATCCGGATGCCGCTTGTCTTGTCATAAAGGCAATGCGCCGCTGTCAAAACCAGATCGGGCGCGACCAGAGAGCCGGTGCAAAACCCCTTGCCGGCCAGTTCAAGGCGGCCAACCGCCTCCCACTGACGGGTGTCATCGCCGGTATCCAGTCGCTCAAGGCGGCTATCCTGTGCCCATGCGCCATTCGCAAACAGCAAGATCGACAGCGACAGATATATCGTGCGCAGCATGGCCCCTCCGGAAGTGTACTACACGTGGGTTAACAGGTTTTTGGGGCCAAAATTGGGCGCATTAACGTAGAATGGGAACCCCGGTCATACCCTGCGCCGCGCGCTCCATCGCGGGCGGTTTTGGCCCGCCTGTGGCCCAGTCCAAAAGCTCGACAGTATGCACAATCGGCACCCCGGTGGCCGACCCGATCTGCATCATGCAACCGATATTGCCGGCCGCGATCACATCGGGGTTCCTGGCCTCAAGCGTGCGCACCTTGCGTTCCTTGAGTTGCTTCGAGATTTCCGGCTGCATCAGGTTATAGGTGCCCGCTGAGCCACAGCAAAGGTGGCTATCGGTCGGTTCAACCACGCCAAACCCGGCCCGTTTCAACAGGTCCTTGGGGTAGGTCTTGATCTGTTGGCCGTGCTGCAAAGAACAGGCTGCGTGATAGGCGACGGTCATCTCCGGCGCGCCGCCCGTCGGCAGGTCAAGCTGCATCAGAACCTCTGAGACATCCATCGCGATGCCCGACACCCGCGCGGCATCACTAGCAAGCGCGTCATGGCGGAACATATGGCCGTAATCCTTGACCGTGGTGCCACAGCCCGAGGTGTTGATCACGATCGCATCAAGCCCCTCGCCATCCATTTCCCGCGCCCAGGCGCGGATATTTTTGGCGGCGGTGCGGTGGCTTTCGTCGGATTTGCCCATGTGATGCGTCAGAGCGCCACAGCACCCGGCGCCCTCTGCCACCACAACCTCGCAGCCAAGCCGCGTCAAAAGCCGGATCGTGGCGTCGTTGATATCGGTATTGAGCGCCTTTTGCGCACAGCCCGTCATCAGCGCCACCCGCTTTTTACGCGCGCCCTTGGGCGCAAAGCTTTGCGGGTCGTCATTGCGGCTGACCGGCGGGATTTGCCTGGGCGCCATTTCAAGCATCGCGCGCAGCCGTGCATCGGGCATCAGCCGTGCAAAGGGCCGCCCGATCTTGGCCCCCAACAGGGCAAGGCGAAACCGCGTCGGATAGGGCAGGATACGCGCCAAGAGCCAGCGCAGCGCGCGATCACCAAGCGGGCGCTTGTAGCGTTCCTCGATATATTCCCGTGCGTGATCAACAAGATGCATGTAATGCACCCCCGACGGACAGGTCGTCATACAGGCCAGACAGGACAGGCAGCGATCAATATGCTTGACCGTCTTGGCATCCGGCACGCGGTTGTTTTCAAGCATATCCTTGATCAGGTAAATCCGGCCTCGCGGGCTATCAAGTTCGTCGCCAAGCACCTGGTAGGTGGGGCAGGTCGCGGTGCAGAACCCGCAATGCACGCAAGAGCGCAGAATTTCGTTCGCGCGCGTGATTTTCGGGTCTTTCAGCTGTTCTGCGGTAAATTCGGTTTTCATATCTATGCCACCATCTATGCGGTTTCAGGCCCAAACGGGCGACGGGGTCGGCGGGCCGCTCAGGCCGCCTGTCCCTGTGTCATAAGTCCTGGATTGAGAATTTGCCTTGGGTCGAATTTCCGGCGCAGCCCGTCCTGAAGCGCGGCCACAGCGGGCGAAAGCGGCTGGAACGCACCCGCCGACGTGTTGCCGCGGATCAGGGTGGCATGCCCGCCAATACGCCCAACGGCGGCGCGGATACTGGCCGCATTCACGCCCGACCCCTCTGGCGCCAAAAGCCAGACAAGACCGCCACCCCAGTCATAAAACGCCTCTGCCCCGGACAGGCTGGCCACGACCCCTGGTGCGTCACTCGGCTTGACCGATAGCCGCCAGACATCGCCGTCGCGTCCCTGAAACGGCATTACGTCACGAATATACTCCCAGCCTGCGGCGGTTTTCGCCGGGTCGGTTTCCAGCGTGAAATCTCCGAATCCCGCCAGAACCTTGCCCAATGCTTCGGCGCGATACGCGACCGAACTTTCAAACCCCTCAAGCCGGATCATCGTTACCGGCGCCCCGTCCAGACCCTTTTGCAGATGCGCCGCCCCGCTCACTTCATAGGGCGAGCCAAGCGCGCGACTTAGCGCTGTGACCGCCAGGTCATCGGTCAATCCTTCGATCAGCATCACACCGCTAGCGCGCGGCTTCGGAAGCACCTTGAGCGACACTTCGGTCAGTACGCCCAATGTGCCGTAACTGCCGGCCATCAGCTTGACCAGATCATAGCCGGTGACGTTCTTCATCACCCGACCACCGTTCTTGATGATCTGCCCGCGGCCATCGACAAAGCGCACGCCAAGCATGAAATCACGCGCCGCGCCGGATTGAATGCGTCGCGGACCGCTGACATTTGCCGCCGCCACCCCGCCAATCGTCGGTGTGCCGGTGGTGCCCAGCAATCCGCGGTGATCCATCGGCTCAAAAGCAAGGCGTTGCCCCTCGACAGCCAAAGCGGCCTCGATCTCGGCCACAGGCGTGCCGGCCTTGGCCACAAGTGTCAGCGATCCGGGCTCATATAGCTCGATCCCCGACAGGGCGCTGGTGCTCAGGACCGTGCCGCGGGTGGGCGTCCCGATAGGGCGGGTGCCACCGCCCTGAATACGCAGCGGCGCGTCGGCCTCGGCGACGATCCGGGCAAGATCGTCCTCGGTTTTGGGTGTCAGCATGTTGGAAATCCTTTCGCCGATCAGGCGGCCACGTCGCGATGCGAATCCGAGGACAAAAGCGGAAAGACCTTGGCCGGATTCAGAAGCCACTTGGCGTCGAACACGTCCTTGACCGCCATCTGCGCTTCAAGATCGGCGGGGGCATATTGGTAGGTCATAAGATCACGCTTCTCGATGCCAACCCCATGCTCGCCAGTCAGACAACCGCCGACCTCAACACACAGCTTGAGGATTTCGGCCCCGAAATCTTCGCACAGCTCAAGATCGCCGGGCTTGTTGGCATCAAACAGGATCAGCGGGTGCATGTTGCCATCGCCCGCGTGAAACACATTGGCGACATCAAGGCCGAATTCCTTGCTCATCTCGCCAATCCGCTTGAGGACATGCGGCAGCTCGCTAACCGGAATCGTGCCATCGAGGCACATGTAATCGTTGATCTGTCCCATCGCCCCAAAGGCCGATTTGCGGCCCAGCCAGATCTTGGCGCTTTCCTCGGCCGAGCGGCTCTGGCGCAGCTCGACCGGGTTGTGACGGCGCGCGATCTCTTCGATCAGGGCTAGCTGTTCGTCGATCTCGGCATCCGAGCCCTCGACCTCGACGATCAAAAGCGCCTCGCACATCGGATAGCCGGCCTTGGCAAAATCCTCGGTGGCCTCGATGCAGGGGCGATCCATGAATTCGATAGCCACCGGCAGAACGCCCGCCCTGATGATGTCTGACACACAGGCGCCGGCCACTTCATTGCTGTCAAACCCGATCAACACGGGGCGCGCGCCTTCGGGCTTGTGCAGGATGCGCAGGGTCGCCTCGGTGACAACGCCAAGCTGTCCTTCAGAGCCACAGATAAGCCCCAAAAGATCAAGGCCCTCGGCATCAAGGAACGTCCCGCCGATCTCGGTCACGGTGCCATCCATAAGCACCATGGTGACGCCCATCAGGTTATTGGTCGTCACCCCGTATTTCAGACAATGCGCCCCGCCCGAATTCATCGCGATATTGCCGGCGATTGCACAGGCAAGCTGGGATGACGGATCGGGAGCGTAGAAAAAGCCGTTTTCCTCGACTGCGCCGGTCACGCTCAGGTTGGTGCGTCCGGTCTGAACCTTGATAAAGCGGTTCTCGTAATCGGTTTCAAGCACGTCACTCAGGCGCGCGACCCCGAGAATCACGCTATCGGCGGTCGGCAAGGCCCCGCCCGCCAGAGAGGTGCCAGAGCCGCGCGGCACAACCGGCACGCCCATCTCGTGGCAGATCCGAAGCGTATCAGATACCTCTTTCGTGCTTGCCGGCAGAACGGCCAGCAGGGGAGCGCACTTATAAGCCGTCAGAGCATCACATTCGTAAACGCGGGTTTCCGACGGATCAGAAATCACCGCGTCATTCGGCATAACCTCTTGCAAGCGCTTGATAAGCTCGGCCTTTTTGGCGATGATTTCCGGCTTTGGGGTTGGCATTTCCATGGTCGCACTCCCTATGATTGGTAATAAAATATAACCAATTTTTGCTTATGGCAAGTCAAACCTTCCGGCGGTACTGTGCCACCATGACATGGACTGAACCTTTTGCCTATTTTAATGGCCTCGATATGGCGGCGCTTGCGCTGTTGTTCGGGTCGTGGGCGATCACCGGCTTTGCGATTGATCACGCCCCCAAAGGCCGCCCCTCCGTGTCGCGCCTTATGGCGCAGTATCGGCGCGAATGGATGGTCGTGATGATTACCCGCGATCCGCGCATCTTTGACGCCCATATCCTTGGCACCCTGCGACAGGGCACATCGTTCTTTGCCTCGGCCACCCTGATTGCGATTGGCGGGTCACTGGCGCTTTTGGGGGATCTTGACCGGGTGATCGGGATTGCGGGCGATCTTACCCCCGGACAAGAGCCTATCGTCGTGTGGGAACTCAAGATTCTCGTCATCCTGCTGTTTCTCGCCAATGCCTTTCTCAAATTCGTCTGGTCGAACAGGTTGTTCGGCTATTGCGCCGTTGTGATGGCCGCCGTGCCCAACGACGCCAGTGATCCCCGTGCCATTGTCCGGGCGCGCAAGGCGGGCGAGATCAACATTACCGCCGCGCGCGGGTTCAATCGCGGTCTGCGGTCGCTTTACTTTGCCCTGGCCACCGCCGCTTGGCTTTTGGGGTCAGAGGCGCTTTTGGTGGCTACCGCTGTGACCGTGCTGCTGCTGTTGCGCCGTGAATTCGCCTCGCAGTCGCGCGCCGTTCTGATGCAACCCGATGACGCTACGACTCACACACAGACGTGAATGTTATTCCCCGCAGAATGGGTTATATTGCGCGCCATGAAACAGATCAGCCTTATCCTCTCCGCCCTTGCCCTGGCCTCTGCTGCCTCCGCGCATGAACCCAAAGTGCTTGACGTCAAAGTCGAGAAATCAGGCATGGCCTGGCGTGTGGATGTCACGGTCGAACATCCCGATAGCGGATGGGAGCATTATGTTGACGGCTGGGAGGTGCTGGATAACGCCGGCAATCGCCTTGGCTATCGCATCCTGCATCACCCGCATGTCAACGAACAGCCCTTTACCCGGTCGCTGACCAATCTTTCCCTGCCCGACGGAACCCGCGAGATCTTCGTGCGCCCGCATTGTTCGGTTGATGGCTGGGCTGGCGATACCCTGCGCGTCACGCTAGAGCCATAACCGAGACAGCCTGTGAGGGCTGGCTAGCGGCCCCCTCAACGCCGTCCCTCGCGCAGCCATCCCGACAGGATCAATCCCGATACCAAAAGCAACACAAGCCATGCCGGCAAAAGCGGCATCTGGCTCACGCTGCGGGTTTCATAGGCCCCGCGCGGCGTGATCCCGATCCAGCCGCGTCCGGCGGCAGGGCGACCCGCGCGTACCTCGCGAATACCGGGCACGCCGTCGGCAAGGGCGCGCACCCCGCCATTGGTGGCGCTGATCAGCGGTTGCAGGGCCTCGGCGCTGGCGATGGTCTGTTCAAATTCCACAGGCGCGGCCGGGCCAAGGCCGATCACCGCGTTCTGGTCGTCGTTCTCCAATCGGTAAAGGCCAATCTCAGGCCCGTCATAGACAAGCTCGAACCGGCCCGGTGACACTTCTGTCATCTCGCGTTCAATCACCTCGCCCGAGGGGGTGGTGATGCTCAGCGCGCCGATACTGTCGTCAAGCGAGCGGCGGATCACCCGCATCTGCTGGCCTGTTGCCTCGGCCCAGAGCGCCTCTTCCTCAAGCTCGGGTTCCTTCATCATCCAATGCGCCAGACGGCGCAGAAGCTCAAGCTGCGGTCCGCCGCCCTCGAACCCACGACCCCAAAGCCAGGCGTGATCAGAGGCCAAAAGTGCCACACGCCCTTCGCCGACACGGTCAAGCAGCAAAAGCGGTCGATCCCTCGCGCCCGACATGACCACATCGCCCGAGGTCTGAACCACCTCGATCTGGCGCATCCAGCGGCCCCAATCGCCCGTCTCTTCGCCCTCACCCTGTAATCCGGCGGTGACCGGATGGCGCTGCCCAAGATCGGTCACCTTGGGGCGATATCCCTCTTCGACCACCCGCGCGGTGGGGCGGGCGGGCACGATGTCCTCGAACGGTCCGCGATAGAGGCTTTCGGCCCCGGCAAAATCCGGCCCCGCCGCAAACAGAACCGCGCCGCCATTTTCCACATATTGGCGGATATTATCGAGATAGATCGACGGCAGAATGCCGCGCCGCCGATAGCGGTCAAAGATGATCAGGTCAAAATCATCAACCTTTTCCAGGAAAAGCTCGCGCGTTGGAAAGGCGATAAGCGACAGTTCCCGCACCGGCACGCCGTCCTGTTTTTCCGGCGGGCGCAGGATGGTGAAATGCACAAGGTCGACCGAGCTGTCGGATTTCAGAAGATTGCGCCATGTGCGCGTGCCGGGATGCGGCTGGCCCGAGACCAAAAGCACGCTCAGGCGATCGCGCACGCCGTTGATCTGAATGAGCGCTGTGTTGTTGCGATCGGTAAGTTCGCCCGGCGCGGCGGGGGTGGTGAACTTCAACACGTTGCGCCCGCCATGCGGCAGGGTCAGCGGCAGGTCAATCGTTTCGCCAAGGGCCACCTCAAAGCGGCGCGGCTCTGCTCCGTCGACCGAGATATCGATCGGCACGCTTGTCACGCCCGGCGGGCTGGCCCCTTCATCGGTGATGTTCAGGGTCATGCGTACCTCTTCGCCCAGAATGGCAAAGGCGGGGGCGTTTTCGATCCTTAACCGCCGGTCCCAATCACCCGCGCGACCGGTATGCAGCAGGTGTAGCGGCGCTGGCAGCGGCGGCGCGCGATCAACATCATGCAGCCGCCCATCCGACAAAAGAACAACGCCGGCAATCCTGCCCTGCGGCTCTTCGGCCATGGCCTGGGCCAGTTCGGTCATCATCTGGGTGCCGCCATTGTCGGGCGCATCGGGCACGCGGATGCGGCGCACCTCGGTGTTGGCGCGCGCCTCTAGCCGGGCGGCCAGCGTATCCGCCGCCGAAGCGGTCATCGCGGCGCGATCCGCCAATTCCTGGCTGGCGCTTTCATCCTCGACGATCATCACGATATCCGACAGCGGCGCGCGATCCTCTTGCTGATAGACCGGTCCCAGCAGAGCGCCCAGAATAACCAGCCCCGCAAGCGCGCGAAACGCCCAGCCCGACAGCCCGCGCCAAAGGGCAAGCGCAAGCCCGGCTGCCAAAAGGGCAGCAAGCACCGCGACCAACATCACGGGCAAAAGCGGATCAAAAATCAGGCTCGCGGTCATTGGCCCAACCTATCAAGCAAAGCGGGTACATGCACCTGATCGGATTTGTAATTGCCGGTCAGCACATGCATCAAAAGGTTCACCCCAAACCGATAGGCCAGCTCGCGCTGACGCTCACCGGCATAGCCACGTCCCACCGGGAAAAGCGGATCACCGCGATCATTCGCCGCCCATGCCGAGGCCCAGTCGTTGCCGCCGATCACCACCGGCGTCACCCCGTCGTTGAGGTTGCGAAACGGCATGCCCTCAATGCGTTCGGCATCGGGTGGGGCCGCCTCAACCCAAACCGGGCGGCCCGCGTACCGACCCGGAAAATCGGTCAACAGGTAAAAGGCGCGGGTAAGCACGTGGTCATCAGGCACCGGTTCGAGCGGCGGAATGTCAAGTGGCGCGGCCAGCCGTTGAAGCCGCGCACCATTGGGCGAAGAGGCGCCGAATCCGGCCACATTGGCATCGCGGGTGTCAAACACGATAAGCCCGCCATTACGCAGGTAATCGTTGAGTTTGACATAGGCCTCGGCCGAGGGGGCCGGCTGATCCGGGGTGATCGGCCAATAGAGGATCGGATAAAACGCAAGGTCATCGGTTTCAAGGTTAACGCTGATCGGGGCCGCAGGCTCGATTGAGGTGCGGAAATTAAGCACCCGGCCAAGCCCGACAAGCCCCGCGCGCGCCGCATCATCAAGCGCCGCATTTCCGGTGATCACATGCGCGAGCACCACTTCGGATGTGGCAAGAATGGCGCGACTATCGTCCTGCGCCCGTCCGCCCTGCGGCGCGCTGACAAGGCTGAGCGCAAGCAAGAGCGTCGCCGTCGCGCGCACCGGCCAGAGCCGCCCGGAAAGGGCAAGCGAGGCTGCGATATCGGCGATAAGCAAGATCAGCGAGGCCGCCAATAGCCAACCGCCCAAAGGGAGTTCCGGCGCGCGGGCCAAGCCCTCGACCGGGATACGCGGGGGCCATGCCACGGGGGCAAGCGGGGTCTCGGCCGAGATGACATTGCGGGCAATCCGCCGGTCCGGTCCGTCATAAATGCCGGGGGCAAGGTCGGGGCCAAGCGGTGCGGCAAGGATACGCTCGCCCGCCACACCGGGCAGGGTGCCCGCATCGTTAAGCGCGCCGAACCCGTCAAGCACGGCGACCGGCTGCCATGTGGTGCCCTCCAATTCCGCCGCATCGGGGGGCGCAACAGAGGAAGAGACCGCAAGCCTTTCCAGCATCTGCACGAACAGGCCCGACAACGGCAGGCTTGACCATTCGGCATTGGCGGTGACGTGAAACAGCACCACCTGCCCCGAGCCGATCCGCTTGCGGGTGACAAGCGGCGTACCATCGCTCAACTGCGCAATCACGCGCTCGGCGAGCACCGGGTCGGGTTGGGCCATGACTTGGGCGCTGACGCTGACATCGGCGGGAATCGAGAGACCGTAAAACGGCGTGTCCTCGGCGAAGAGCGCAAGCGCCTTGGGCTCGCCCCAACTCATCGCGCCGCCCACCGTGCGCCCGCCCGCGCGCAGACGCACCGGCATCAACGGAGCCTCTTCGTTGCGCGACACATCGCTCGCGGCAAGGCGCGGCCCGGCAAAGCGCAGCAAAAGCCCGCCTTGCGCCGTCCAGTCGAGAAGCGCGGCCTGTTCGGCCCCTGAAAGCGTTGCCACATCCGCGAGGATGATCACATCGGGATTGGCCGGCAGCACATCCATCAGCGCGCCATCCAGAAGATCGGCGGTGGGGATCAGCGCCTGTTCGAGGTAATGCAGCGGCGACAAAAGCTCTAGCCCCTCGCGGTCGTCCCGTCCGGCGATCATCGCCACCTCGCGCCGCTTGAGCCCGTCATCGCCAAGCGTGACCGCCCCGGCATGGGCCTGTCCGGCGATCTCGAACCGGGTCAGGCGGGCGCGCAATTCGGGCGGCAGCGACAGCGCGCCCTGCGCGCCGGTCTCGCCCTCGCCAAAGGTCATCGGCAGGCTGGCCAGAACGCGCGGCACGCCTGCGGGATCAAGGCCATGGGCGTTGACGGTAATCTCTCGTGTCGGTCCCGACTGCGCGCGCAGCGCCTCAAGGTTTACCAGCCCATCGGCCAGCGTTGCGGGCTTGAGCGCCAAAATCGGTCGTGGGCTTTCATGGGCGGTGACAGGCCCGCGCGCCTCCAGCGCGGCAAGAAGGGCGTCGCGGCCCTCATGGACCAAACCATCAGAAAACCAGCGGGTTTCAATCGCCGTATCGCCCAGCATTCCGGCGGCCTCGTCCAACATCTCTGGCGTGGCCGACCACGGCGCGGGCGCAAGGCCGGGCAGGCGGCTGCGCCAGCTTTCGGCGGCTTGAAACAGCGGCGGCTCTGGATCGCTCAGCTGCATCACCGCGGCGGGGCGCCCGGCGCGCCCGGCCTCGGCCAAAAGCCCGTCGATCACGGCGATCTGCGCGTTCCAGTCGCGGGCACTGGCCCAGCTGTTGTCGAGCAGGATCAAAAGCGGGTCGGTGGCGCGCGCCTCGCCCTCGTCGCGCGGGTTCAGAACTGGCCCCGCCAGCCCGATGATCACCGCCGCCACCGCCAGCATCCGCAACAGCAATAGCCACCAGGGCGTACGGTCGGTGACGCTGTCTTCGTCCTTGAGGCCCAGCATAAGCGCGACACCCGGAAACCGCCGCCGCACGGGGGCGGGCGGCACGGCGCGCAGGATGATCCAGAGAATCGGCAGGGCGGCGAGCGCCAGCAGCAACCAAGGCGCGGCAAATCCGATAGGGCCAAGCATCATGCGCCAATCCCCCCGTCAAGCGCGCGATAGAGCCATAACAGAGCCGATTGCGCGCTGCCGCTGGTGTGATGACAGCCATAGCGCCAGCCGGTCACAGAGCACAGCGACGCCAGTTCCGCCTTACGCTCGGCGAGGCGTTCAAGATAGCGGTCGCGCAGGTCGCCCGCCTTGAGGGTTTCATGCGCCATGGTGCCGCCGATGCTTTCGAATATCGTGCGCCCGGAATAGGGAAAGACCTCTTCTGCGGGGTCGAGCACCTGATAAAGCACGCCGCGCACGCCGCGATCCGCCGCCGCTGTCAAAGCCCCGCGCAGGCCGGTCAGATCGCCCATGAAGTCAGAGACCAGAACGGCGCGGCCATGCGGCAACAGCCCGGCCATGTCGGGGCTGGCGTAATCCTCGTCGCTGTCTTGCATCAGCGCCTCGGTCAGGCGCGCGATCTGGACCTGCCCACGTCGGGGCGGCAGGGCTCCCCCGGTCAGGCCGACCCGTTCACCGCCCCGAATAAGCAGGATCGCGCTGGCAAGCGCCAAAAGCCGGGCGCGATCGGCCTTGTCGGGCAGGCCGCTGTCGCTGGCAAAGCGCATCGAGGCCGCCGGATCGACCCAGAGCATCACGCTTTGCGCGATCTGCCATTCCCTCTGGCGCACGAATTGCGCGTCACTGCGCCCCGAGCGACGCCAGTCGATCATGCGGCGGCTGTCGCCGGGCTGAACCGGGCGGTATTGCCAGAAATCATCCCCCTGACCGGCACGGCGTCGGCCATGCTCGCCCAGCAAAACCGTGCCGGCAAGATGCTCGGCCCGCGCCAAAAGCGGCGGCAGGCGGGCGGCCTCAGATTCGGCCCTAGGGCGCAGGGGGGTGACGGGGGTGTTCATCTCAGGCGGCGACCTTGACCTGCGCCACATCCTCAACCGTGCGCGCAATCAGCGCGCTAAGGCTATCGCCCCGGGCCCGCGCCGCAAAGTTAAGCGCCATGCGGTGCCCAAGCACCGGCTGTGCCATCGCGGCCACATCGCCCGCATCCGGCGCAAGCCGCCCTTGCAGCATCGCGCGTGCGCGAACCGTCAGCATAAGCGCCTGCGCGGCACGCGGCCCCGGACCCCAGGCAACGGTCTCGCGCACCACATCGCTGGCGCTTGGATCATCCGGTCGACAGGCGCGCACAAGATCAAGAATAGCCTCCATCACCGTCTCGCCGACGGGCATGCGGCGCAGCATCTGCTGGGCGGCAATCAGGTCGGCGGGGGTAAAGACGGCATGCGCCTCTTCCTCGGCGGCGCCGGTGGTGGCGAGCAAAATCGCGCGCTCGGTGTCGCGGTCGGGATAGGGCACCTCGATCTGGACCAGAAAGCGGTCAAGCTGGGCCTCGGGGAGAGGATAGGTGCCCTCCTGTTCAATCGGGTTCTGCGTGGCGAGCACGTGAAACGGCGGCTCAAGCGGGCGGTTGGCCCCTGCGACGGTCACCTGGCGTTCCTGCATTGCCTGCAACAGGGCGGATTGGGTGCGCGGGCTGGCGCGGTTGATCTCGTCGGCCATCAAAAGCTGGCAAAAAATCGGCCCTTCGATGAACTTGAACGCCCGGCTTCCGTCACTGGCGGTTTCAAGCACTTCGCTGCCGAGGATGTCGGCGGGCATCAGGTCCGGGGTGAACTGAACCCGGTTGGTATTGAGGCCCATGACCGTGCCAAGGGTTTCCACAAGCCGCGTCTTGCCAAGCCCCGGCAGACCGATCAACAAGCCGTGCCCGCCGCACAAAAGCGCCGAGAGAGCCAGATCAACCACCTGTTCCTGACCGATAAAGCGTCGCGTGATCGAGGCCCGCGCCTGTGCAAGCTTGCCTTCAAGCGCCTCAAGACCAGCAAGAAGGTCAGTGTCATCGGTCATGGCAAAACTCCTGTTTGGACTATATCCTTACGGTAGAGTGTATAGCGCTAGACAGAAATGGCAAAAGCAATGAGCAAAGAATCCATCACGTCGCCGTCAGCCGAAGGAATTGCCGCCTCTGCCAGTGCCGCCAGGGCCAAAGGGCGCGGTCTTCCGCCGGTACATCTGTGGAACCCGCCGTTTTGTGGTGACCTTGATATGCGAATCGCCCGCGATGGGACGTGGTTTTACCTTGGCACCCCGATCGGGCGGCCCGAATTGGTGCGGCTGTTTTCCACCATCCTGCGGCGCGATGGCGACAAGTATTTCCTTGTCACCCCGGTGGAAAAGGTCGGCATTACCGTCGATGACGCGCCGTTTGTGGCGGTTGATTTCGAGGTCGCGGGCGCGGGCGAGACGCAAGAGTTACGCTTTGAAACCAACGTCGGTGATCATGTGACCGCAGGCCCCGATCACCCCATTCGCGTCACCCGTGACCCCGAAACAGGCGAGCCGTCGCCCTATGTTCTTTTGCGCGCCAACCTTGAGGCTTTGATTGATCGCAAAAGCTTTTACCGGCTGGTCGATATCGGCACGGATCACGAGGGCTGGTTCGGTCTCTGGTCGAGCGGCGCATTCTTTGGCGTGATCCCGTCGGATGAATTGCCGCGCGACTAGGCCTGCACCGACCGCATTCCGGGGGGAAATCACGCCACGCTTTCCCGGTAGAAAGCGGCATTTTCAGGCACGTCTTTGCCCAACTTGTGCTATTGTTTCTGCGCGAGCGGGCAGGATGATCCGCCGTCAGACAGTGTAAAAAGGGACGAACATGCTTCAAGAGTTCAAGGATTTCATTGCCAAGGGCAATGTGATGGATATGGCGGTCGGTATTATCATCGGCGCGGCCTTTACTGCGATTGTCGGCTCGCTCGTGTCCGATCTTATCAACCCGATCATCAGCCTGTTCCTGGGCGGGGTCGATTTCTCGGGGCTGTACGTGCTTTTGGGCACGGGTGAATACGTCTCAATCGCTGCCGCAGAAGAAGCCGGCGCCGCCGTCTTTGCCTATGGTCGCTTTATCATGGCCGTGATCAACTTCTTGATCGTCGCATGGGTTGTGTTCATGCTGGTCAAGGCCGTGAACCGCGCCAAGCCCAAGGTCGAGGAAGCGCCTGCCGCCGATCCGGGCCCGTCCGAACTGGACATCCTGATGGAAATCCGCGATTCTCTGAAGAAGAAGTAAGCCACGGCTTATGGCGAAAGGGTCCGCGATCCAGCGGGCCCTTTTTCACGTCCGGCGTAAGGCCAGCGGGCCGCGCGCGACCAAGACCAGAAAGGAAATGCAGCAATGCAAGACATCATCGCACAGTTAAGCGGGTACGGCCCGATGATCATCAGCGCGGCCAAGGCCCTCGCGGTTCTGGTTTTCGGCTGGATGGCGGCCGGCATTATAAGCGGCATGGTGCGCCGCCGCGTTAACGCCAGCCCGCGCATCGACAAGACCATCGGCAATTTCGCCGCCTCGATCGTGAAATGGGTCATTCTGGCGATGGTTCTGGTCGCGGTTCTTGGCATCTTTGGCATTCAGGCCACCAGCCTTGTGGCGGTCATGGGCGCGGCGACGCTGGCCATTGGTCTGGCGTTGCAGGGCACTTTGTCCGATCTTGCGGCGGGGTTCATGCTGGTGCTGTTTCGGCCCTACAAGTTGGGCCAATACGTTGAAATCGGCGGCACATCCGGCACGGTGGTTGATCTAAACCTGTTCTTCACCGAGCTTTCGACGCCTGATAACGTGCAGATCATCCTGCCCAATGGTCAGGCCTGGGGCGCGGTTATCCGCAATTTCTCGCATCACGCGACGCGGCGCTGCGATCTGAGTTTCGGGATTGATTACGGCGACGATGCCGATCACGCGATGCGGATCATTCTTGATCTGGCAAATGCCGATCCTCGCGTTCATGCCGACCCCGAGCCCTGGGTGCGGGTGGTGAACCTTGGCGACAGCAGTGTCGATCTTGGGGTGCGTCTTTGGTGTGATGCGGCGGATTATTGGGGTTTGAAATTCGATATGACCAAGTCGGTGAAAGAGGCCTTCGACAAGAACGGCGTCTCGATCCCCTATCCGCATCAGGTCGAAGTTCAAAAAGCGGGTTAATCAAACGCTTGCCGGGCAGTCTCAGGCCCTGTGATAGGGGCTGCCCGCCAGAATGGATGCCGCGCGGTATAGCTGTTCGCACAGCATCACCCGCGCCAGCATGTGCGGCCAGACCATACGCCCGAACGATAGCTTGAAATCGGCGCGCCCGCGCAACTCGGGGGCAATGCCATCGGCACCGCCGATCACAAAGGCGACGTCGCCCCGCCCGCCGTCGCGCCACGCGCCAAGCTGGTCGGCAAACTCGGGCGAACTCTGCAATTTGCCGCGCTCGTCAAGCGCCACAATTACCGATGCTTTGGGGATGACCCGTTCCAGAAGGGCGGCCTCGGCAGCCATGCCGCCGCCCTTTTTATCCTCGACCTCGTGCAATTGCGCAGGGCCAAGTCCAAGGGCGCGGCCCGTGCGATCAAACCGGGTCAGGTAATCGTCGATAAGCGCGCGTTCCGGGCCGGTCCGCAACCGGCCCACCGCGCAAACATGAATCCGCATTCAGACCTGAGAGTCTGCCGTCTGCTCCGGGGTTTGTCCGGTGGGCAGCCACATCTTCTCAAGCTGATAGAATTCACGCACTTCGGGGCGGAACACGTGAACGATCACATCACCTGTGTCGATCAGCACCCAATCGCCGGTTCCCTTGCCCTCCATCCGCGACAGAATGCCGAAATCCTGCTTAAGGCGATCCGTCAGCTTTTCGGCAATTGCCGCCACCTGACGGGACGAACGCCCCGAGCAAACGATCATGTAGTCGCCAATCGCCGTTTTGCCGCGCAGGTCGATCTGCACGATATCTTCGGCCTTGTCGTCGGAAAGTGAGGAAAGAATCGCCGCAAGCTGCGTTTCGCTGTCCGCGGTCATGGCAGGCACCATGGCAAGCGCCCCCTGTTGAGCGGCCTCGGCCGCATAGGTCGTAAAAGACAGGACATAGTCCTCCTTTGCTGCACACCGCAAAACCCCGGTGCCGGGCTATGGTTACAAAGTAGCAATCCAAAGATGATTTTTCAATGAACGGCAACCCCCAGAGTGCTGTGCGCGGGGCAAACTGCTGCAAATTTACCCGTCCTGTGGCAATTCCACGCCGGTATCGCCCAACATTCGCACCTCGCGCTGTGGGAAGGGGATGGAAATACCATGTTCCTGGAACGCATCCCAGAGCGCCAGATAGACATTGCCGCGGATATTCGTAAGCCCGCCGGTCGGGTCGCGAATCCAGAATCGGAGGATGTAATCGACGCTGCTGTCGCCGAACCCCACGATATGACAGACCGCCGGCTTGCTGCTCAGAACGCGCTCGACACCATTTGCCGCCTCGATCGCGATCTTGCGCACCTTGTGGGGGTCATCGCTATAGGCCGTGCCAAAATAGATATCGAGCCGCACGAAATCATTGGAATGCGACCAGTTCACCACCTGCCCGGTGATCAGGTCCTCATTCGGGATCAGGTATTCGCGCCCGTCGCGCGTTGTGATCGACACATAGCGCGCGCCAAGGCTGTTGATCCAGCCGAAGGTCTCGCCAAGGCTGATGACATCACCGGGTTTGATCGACTTGTCGAGCAGGATGATGATCCCCGAGACAAGGTTCGACACCACCTTTTGAAGACCAAAGCCAAGGCCAACACCGATGGCACCCGAAAGCACGGCAAGCCCGGTCAGATCCACCCCCACGGTGCGCAGCCCGATAAAGAACGCGGCGCCATAAAGCAGAACCTGCATGAACTTGACGACAAGCACCTGCATCGAGGGCGAAATATCGTCATTCTTGCGCACCTGCGCGGCGGTGGCGGTCGAGGTAAAGCGCGCCATGGTGAACAGGACGCCGATCACTATCACCGCCTGCACCAAAAGCCAGAGCGACAGCCGCGTTTCGCCAACCTCAAAGGCGGCACTGTCGAGAATGGCCTGCGCCTCGTCGGTGAGGTTCAGGATGCTGAGCGTGACCCATGTCCAACCCGCATAGCGCACCATCGAGCGCAAGAAATTATTGGCAATCAACCGGGTGGCAATCGCGATCACAAGCCAGGCAAAGGCCAGATTGCCAACTGCGGCCAGGATATAGGACCGGCTGGGCCAGGTGACCTCGCGCATGACCCAGACCAGAGGCCAGATCATCGCCACGAAAAAGATAAGCCGTAAGCGCCGGTGCAGCATCACAAGGATGCGCATCCGCCACTTCGGCCAGCCTTCGCGGTGGCGCATCCATTCGCGCGCCATCGGGCCGAAAACCTGTGCCATGACATGCGCGGCAATGAAGAGCGATACCGCTATCCCTACCTGATAGGCGTTCCAGGGGCGCAAAAGCCCGGTCAGGAAAAGCTGCGCCTGTGCCCAGAGGCCAAGCGCAATCTCATGTGTGATGGTTATTGTATCGCCGCCCATTGCCTAACAGATTGGCACGCGCCGCGCCGCCTCACAAGCCTGCACTGGACAAGCCCCGCAATTCAGGCTCTTTTTACGCCGAAACGGAGACCCGCGATGACCACAGCCCTGATTACCCATCCCGATTGCCTTGGCCATGAAACGCCTGAAGGCCACCCCGAACAGATTGCCCGGCTCGAACATGTTCTGGCCGCGCTCGAAGGCAAGGATTTGCGCCGCGTCATTGCCCCATTGGTGGCCGAGGACGACCTGTTGCGCGTTCATCCCCACAGTCATATCGAGACCATCCGTGCCGCAGCCCCCAAAGAGGGGATCATACAGCTTGATGCCGATACCTACATGTCGCCGGGCACGCTTGCCGCGGCGCATCGTGCGGCGGGCGGTGCGGTACGCGCAGTTGACCTTGTGATGTCGGGCGAGGCGCAGAATGCCTTTGTCGCCACCCGCCCGCCGGGGCACCATGCCGAGCGCGAAACCACCATGGGGTTCTGTCTGTTCGGCAATGTCGCCGTGGCGGCGAAACATGCGCTGGATCATCACGGATTGTCGCGCGTGGCGATTGTCGATTTCGATGTGCATCACGGCAATGGCACGCAAGACCTGCTTGAGGATGACGCGCGCGCGTTTTTCGTCTCGTCGCACCAGTTTCCGCTCTGGCCAGGCACTGGCACCGCCGATGATACCGGTCCGCACGACACCATCCTGAACCTGCCGCTTGCGCCGGGCACCGGCGGCGAGGGCTTTCGCAAGATATACGAAGACAAGGTCTTTCCCGCCGTCACCGCCTTTAAGCCGGAGCTGTTGCTGATCTCAGCCGGGTTTGACGCGCATCGCGACGACCCGCTTGCCGATCTGCGCCTGACCGAAGATGATTTTGCCTGGGTCACAGGGCGGCTTTGCGATCTGGCGGACGATCTGTGTGGCGGGCGGGTCGTGTCCTGTCTTGAGGGGGGCTATGACCTTATGGCGCTTGCCCAGAGTGCGGCGGCGCATGTTGATGTGCTGATCGCGCGCGGCGCGGCCTGATTTTTCCCTTTTTAGGATGACGCCCATGCGCGCCGGTCTTGCTCTGTTGTGTCTGGCCTATGTGCTAAGCCAGTTCTTTCGTGCCTTTCTTGCGGTCCTGAGCGGCGTTCTTGAGCGCGATATTGGCACCACGCCGGATGATCTTGCCTTTGCCTCGGGTCTTTGGTTCCTGGCATTCGCGGTGATGCAGGTGCCCGTAGGCTGGGCGCTTGACCGGGTCGGGCCAAGGCGCACGGCAGCAGTGCTCTTGCTGATCGGCGGCGCAGGTGGCGCGGCCCTGTTTGCCATGGCCACCAGCCCGCTTCAGATTGACATTGCGATGTTGTTGATCGGAGTTGGCTGTTCGCCGGTCCTGATGGCGTCTTACTATATATTCGCGCGCCAGTTTCCGCCTGCACAATTCGCGACCCTTGCGGCGGTGATGCTTGGGGTCGGATCGCTTGGCAATCTGGTCGCCTCTTATCCGATGGCCTGGGCCGCCGAAACGCTTGGCTGGCGCGCGGCGTTGTTTGCATTGGCGGGTGTGTCGGGCGTTGTGGCGCTTGGTATCCTGGCACTGGTGCGCGACCCCGAGGCGCTGACCGGCGATACGCGTGGCTCGGTTCTTGATCTGTTGAAGATGCCGGTGCTGTGGGTGATTCTGCCGCTGATGTTCGTGGCCTATGTGCCCTCTGCCGCGTTGCGCGGGCTTTGGGCAGGGCCCTATCTGCGCGATGTGTTTGCGCTTGATACCGGGCAGGTTGGGCAGGCGACGCTTGTGATGGGCGTGGCGATGATCGCCGGAACGCTGTGTTATGGCCCGCTTGATCGCATTTTCAACACCCGCAAGTGGGTGATCTTTGCCGGCAACGCGATCAGCGCGCTTGCGCTTTTGGTGATGGTTGCGCTGCCCGATCAAAACCTGGCCCTGTCGATTGCAATGCTGGCGGTCGTCGGCTTTTTCGGCGCCTCCTTCCCGGTGATCATCGCGCATGGGCGGGCGTTTTTCCCGCCCCATCTTGCGGGTCGCGGTGTGACCCTTTTGAACCTGTTTGGTATCGGCGGCGTGGGCGTGGCGCAATTCGCCTCTGGTCCCTTGCACAGCGCAGCCTCGGCCAGTGGCGCGCTTGCGGGCTATACCGCGATTTTCCTGCTGTTCGCGGTTGCCTTGCTGGCAGGTTTGGCGATCTACCTCTTCAGCCGCGACAGTATGGACTGAATCCGCCCCCTTTTACCTTCTGCACAGACGCGATAAGACCCCCCGGCAACCCCCGAACCTGGAGATTGATCAAAATGGGTTACAAAATCGCCGTCGTCGGTGCCACGGGCAATGTGGGCCGCGAAATGCTGAACATTCTGGCCGAGCGCCAGTTTCCTGTTGATGAGATCGTGGCCCTTGCCAGCCGCAAGTCTCTCGGTACCGAAATCAGCTTTGGCGACCGAACTTTGAAGACCAGGGATCTGGACACCTTTGATTTCACCGGTTGGGATATCGCTCTGTTCGCCATCGGCTCGGACGCGACCAAGATCTATGCGCCCAAGGCGGCGAAATCCGGCTGTGTGGTGATCGATAACTCGTCGCTTTATCGCTATGATCCGGACGTGCCGCTGGTGGTGCCCGAAGTGAACCCCGAGGCGGTTCTGGGCTATGCCAAGAAGAACATCATCGCCAACCCCAACTGTTCGACAGCACAGATGGTCGTGGCGCTCAAGCCGCTGCATGACCGCGCGCGTATCAAGCGTGTCGTTGTCTCGACCTATCAGTCGGTTTCAGGGTCGGGCAAAGAGGGCATTGATGAGCTGTGGGATCAGACCAAGTCGATCTACAATCCGACCGACAGCAAACCGCCGCGTAAATTCACCAAGCAGATCGCGTTCAACGTGATTCCGCATATCGATGTCTTCCTTGAGGACGGCCAGACCAAAGAAGAATGGAAAATGGTCGCCGAGACGAAGAAGATCGTCGATCCCTCGATCAAGGTGACCGCCACCTGTGTGCGCGTGCCGGTGTTTGTCGGCCATTCCGAGGCAATCAACATCGAGTTCGAGGATCACCTCGACGAGGCCGAGGCCCGCGATATCCTGCGCGAGGCACCGGGCATCATGGTGATCGACAAGCGCGAAGACGGTGGCTATGTCACGCCAATCGAATGCGTCGGCGATTTCGCCACCTTCATCAGCCGCATCCGTCAGGATCCGACGATTGATAACGGCATCAACCTGTGGTGCGTGAGTGATAACCTGCGCAAGGGCGCGGCGCTGAACGCGGTGCAGATTGCCGAAACTCTGGGCCAACGGGTGCTGAAAAAGGGCTAATCGCCGTTTCGAAACCCCTCTATCCCAACATCATCGGGCGCATCTTCGGGTGCGCCCGTTTGCATGTTCGATGCACGGCGCGCGATGGCTTGAATGAAGGGGTATCCTGGAAAACAAGGCGTAAATCCGCGCGAATGGTCAGCCCGTGCTTGCACTTGCGCCGCGCCAGCGGGATGATCGCCTCATGTTTTCAGGAGTGATCCCCATGCGCGCGCTGTCCTTTGTCCTTCCGTTTGTCCTTTTCGCCCCGGCGCTACATGCCGAAGAGATCGCCCTTAGCAGCCGGGTCAGCGCCGTTACGCTTTACCCGCAGGGGGCGACCGTCATCCGGCAGGTGCCGTTTTCCATCCCCGAAGGCCAGCATGACCTGATCCTTGCCGATCTGCCGCAAAACACACCGCTGGCCGCGGTCCGGGTCGCTGTCACGGGCGCGCAAATGGGCGGGGTCACCACCCGCAACGATTATGTTCCGCCGCGCGACACCACCGAATCGCCCGCGCTGATTGCGGCCCGCGCCGAGGTCGAGCGGTTGGAGGATGCGCTGCGCGCGGCCCGCGCCGAAGTCGAGGATATCGCGCTTGAGGCGGATGCCGCCCGCGCCCGGATCGCCTTTCTCGCCGAGATTGGCCGGGGCGATGGCGTGGCAGCACTTGGCGTTGATGCCCTGCGCGATCTGTCGGCGATGATCGGCACCGAAACCCTCGCCGCAGAATTGGCCGCCGCCGAGGCCACCCGCCGCGCCGACACCGCCGAGCGCGCCCTCAAGGACCGGATCAAGGCGCTTGAGGACGCAAAACAGGCCCTTGCCGCCCTTGTCCCCGAAGATAAAGCGCGCGCAATGCTTGCCGTCGCGGTCGCCTCGGATCAGCCCGCCAGCGGCTCCTTGACCGTCACCTACACGATCAGCGATGCCGGATGGCAGCCGCTTTATGATATCCACCTTGCGCGGGACACGGGCGATGTGCGGCTGGAACGCGGCGCCTTCGTGCGTCAGGACACCGGCGAGAACTGGCGCGATGTGGCGCTTACCCTGTCCACGCTTCGCCCCTCGGCCCAGACCGAACCCGGCCAGATATGGCCCTGGATTCCGCGCATCGAGGACCCGAACGAAGTTCGCCCCAAATCGCGCCAGCTTGAAAGCGCCGAGGGTGCCCTGATGTCGATGGCCGAACCGATGATGGATGCGCCCGCCCCGGCGCGCATCGAGGCGGATGCACAATTTGACGGGCTGTCAGTCACCTATACCTACCCCGCGCCGGTTTCGGTCAGCACCGGCGCGGATCGCGTGCGCCTGTCGCTTGGCACGCTCACCACCAGCGCCGATGTAGTGGCGCAGGCCGTGCCGATGGTGGATCAGACCGCCTTTGTCATAGCGCGGCTGACCAATGATACGGGTGAATTGATCCTGCCGACGTCAGAGGCGCGATTCTATCTGGATGGCCGCTATGTCGGGCAACGCTGGATTGATCTTGTTCCGGCGGGGGGCAAGGTCGATCTGTCCTTCGGGGCGATCGAGGGCTTGCGCCTGACGCGGCTTGTGCGCGAGCGCAACGAGGGAGATCGCGGCATCATTTCCAAATCCAACGAAATGAGCGAGACCTTTGAAATCACCGTTGAGAACCTGACCGATACGGCCTGGCCGCTGCGCCTCTTGGATCGTGTTCCGCAATCGGATCAGGAGGATTTGGAAATTACCTGGTCGGCCAATCCCCAGCCGAGCGAACGTGACGTCGAGGGCCAACGTGGAATTCTGGCCTGGGAATTTGACCTGTCGGCCGGACAGACGCAGGAAATCACCCTCACCTACGCACTTGAATGGCCCGACGGCCAGGTTTTGCGCTAAGATATCTCTACGCGGCGGCAGTTCTTGCGCCGCCGCAGGGCCCTGTTTTCAGAACGTCAGCTTTTTGCAAAAATCGGATATCGCAATGGCCAGTCAGTATAAAACGCCCGGCGTTTACATTGTCGAAAAGGACGCCTTTCCCAATTCCGTGGTTGAGGTCGCCACCGCTGTGCCCGCCTTTATCGGGCACACGGAAACGGCAATGAATGGCAGCGGGTCTTTGCATGACACCCCGACGCGCCTCACCTCGCTGGCCGAGTTTCAAGCGGTGTTCGGCAGTGCCCCGACGCCGCTTTTTGAGATCAAGCCAACAGCGGCGCTGCCCAACCCTTCACCGCTGAGCGACGCGGGTGCTGATAGCGCCCCCGCCTTGCCGCCTGTTCCAATTTCGTCCACGCAAGACCTGATCCAGAGCAACCCGGCCTATTGCCTTTATGGCGCCATGCGTCTCTTTTTCGAGAACGGAGGCGGGCCCTGTTATGTCACTTCTATCGGCGGCTATGGTGATCCCTTTGACGCCGATAGAATGATCGCCGCCATCACCGGCCTTGAAAAAGAAGCCGAGCCGACGCTTTTGGTGATCCCCGAAACCACCCGCCTGTCGCGTGCCGATGCGAAGCGGGTGCTTCAGGCGATGCTGGCCCATTGCGGCGACAGAATGCGCGACCGCTTTGCCATCCTCGATATCTCTTCCGGCCACCTGCCGCAGAGCAGTGCCCTTGGCGATCCGGTCGCGACCTTTCGCAATGATATCGGCAATAATTGGCTGGGCTTTGGGGCGGGTTATTATCCCTGGCTCAACACGACTATCTGGCAGGACCGCGATTTCACTTTCGAAAACATCTCTCCCGCGAGCCATGCAGAGTTGCGCAAGCTCTTGATTGCAGAGCACGAAGACAACGCGGCTTTCATTGCGGAAATCAACAAGATCGGCGCGCCGGAGCTTGTCGGTGACTTTACCATCACCGTCCCTCTCGGCGGACAGGTGATCGTGAGTGCTGCGGATATATCCGCGACCGATGAAATCAGCACCGCCGCCGATCTGCGCTTTGAAATCCTCGACACCGGCCAGATGCCCGGCGCATTGGTTGCCACGGGCACCGACACCGCCCTTACCTCCTTTACGCAACAAGAGCTGGAGGCGGGCGCGGTCAGCTTTGTCCATGACAAAGACGCCGCGACAACCGGCCAGTTTGCGGTGATCGTCACCGACAAGGACGGGCTTGCAACCCTCTTGCGCACAGTTCTTGTTCTGGCCGGGGAGGGGGCCGCGCCGACCTCTGAGATGCAGGGTAAACTGCGCGGCGAGATCAGTGCATCCGTGATGAGCCAGCAAATGCTCGACAAAACCCTTCGTGGCATGTCTCGGGCTTATGTAAAGATCACAGGCGCAATGGCAGCGGCTTTAAATATCATGCCCCCTGCCGCAGCCATGGCCGGGCTCTATACCATGGTCGACAATTCGCGTGGCGTCTGGAAAGCCCCTGCCAATGTCTCGGTCAATGCCGTCACCTCACCGACCGTCACCATCAACCATGAGCAGCAGGAAGACCTGAACGTCACGACCACTGGCAAATCCATCAACGCGATCCGCTCTTTCGTGGGCGAAGGCACGCTTGTCTGGGGTGCGCGCACGCTTGATGGCAACTCGCTTGACTGGCGCTATGTCCCGGTGCGCCGCACCATGATCATGATAGAGCAATCCATCAGACTTGCCGTCAAGGCCTATGTCTTTGAACCCAACGATGCCAGCACATGGCTTACGATCCGCGCGATGATCGAAAACTTTCTGACAGGCGTCTGGAAGCAGGGCGGTCTTGCCGGGGCGGTGCCCGCCGAGGCCTTTGGCGTTCAGGTTGGTCTTGGGGAAACCATGACGCCTGAGGATATAATCGAAGGCACCCTGCGGGTCACGGTTCTGGTCGCTGTTACCCGCCCTGCCGAATTTATCGAGATCACGTTTCAACAGCAGATGCAGAGATCCTGACGGCCCGTTTTCCGGGCCGCCGGTCCGCCACTACTTACAGCGCTTTTCGGCCTCTTCGACCGCCGCCGTATAGCCCGACAGAGAGAACGAATCCCTGGTGATCGTGCCGCGCGACGAGCGCGCGCTAAGGACGGCCTCTGCGCCGCGCTTCATCGCGGCCAGGATCTTGGCGTCATCGCTCGTGCTTGCAGGCCAGGCCCATTCGCCTTCGGTGAACAATTCAAACTCGGTACCGCCGATATTCATGTTGACGGTCGAGCCGCCGGCAAAGGGATAGCCGCCGGTAAAGGTGATCTGGCCCTGAACGCCCGCGCCGGGGCGAAAGAACGTCATCAAAAGGATGTCACCACGGCGCACGGCGACGACGCGGCCATCCTTGGTGTTGACCGTTTCGGTCGGGGCCGACACCGCCCAGCATTCGCGCGGGTCGTTATCTTCAAACACGCTCCATGCGGTCTTGGCCGCCACCTGATTGGTGCTTGTTTCCTGCGCGGTTGCGCCCGTTGCCACCATCGCGGCCAATGCCACGGCCACGCCGCGTGCAAATCGTGATACCATCTGTCCAGCCTCCAAGCTGTCCTAAGCCTCAATTTCAGAGGTCGCGCCCATCCCTTTACGGAATTCTTTTTATGTGCGACCAGTCCCGTCTCGACATTGCAACATTAGCCTGAAACAGGCGAGAAGTGAAAGACGCAATTGGCGGATTTTCGCACACACGCCTGTGATCCCTATCTGCCGGAGGCCTTTGATGACCCAACCTGTTCCGATGACTGAAATCTGGCGCGGCCCGATGGCCGAAAGCGTGCATCTGGGTCACGCGGTGATTTGCGCTTCGGGTGGTGAGATTGTCGAGGCTTGGGGCGATCCCGCCACAACCATTCTGCCGCGCAGTTCGTCCAAGATGATTCAGGCGCTGCCGTTGGTCACAAGTGGCGCGGCCAGGGTCCATGGCCTTACCTCAGAGCAGCTTGCGCTGGCATGCGCGTCGCATAACGGGGCGGCAATTCACACCGAGCGCGTCAACCGCTGGCTTGCCGATCTTGGGCTGAGCGATGACAATCTCCGCTGCGGGCCACAAGACCCGGATGACAAGGTGGCCCACAAGGCGCTGCTGTGCTCTGATACTTCGCCCTGTCAGGTGCACAACAACTGCTCGGGCAAACATGCGGGCTTCCTGACGCTGAACCGTCACCTTGGCGGCAGCGCCGAATACATTGACCCCGATCACCCGGTGCAAAAGGCGGTTTTGGATGCATTTGAAACGGTAACGGGCGAGACCTCGCCGTTTTACGGGATCGACGGATGTTCGGCGCCCAACCATGCCTCAAGCCTGCACGGGATGGCGCGTGCGATGGCGTGGTTTGCCGGGGCTCGGGAGGGTGTCGATGCCAATCAGACCGCCGCTATCCAGCTTTGGCAGGCCATGGTCGCGCATCCCGAGCTTGTGGCGGGTGAGGGGCGCGCCTGCACCGAGCTGATGCGCGCCTGTAAAGAACCTGTGGCGCTCAAGACCGGGGCCGAGGCCTTTTTCATCGCCATCCTGCCGACCCGCAAGATGGGCATAGCCCTTAAGATCACCGATGGCGGAACGCGCGGTGCCGAATGCGCGATTGCGGCGCTTTTGGTCAGGCTCGGCGTGCTGGATGCAGATCACCCGGCCACCCGCAAATTCATGAACGCACCGATTTTAAACCGGCGCGGGATCGAGATCGGAATGATCAAACCCTCAGCGGCGCTGGTCTGATCCGCGAGGCGGGCTGTCAGAGCCCGCCCGCGAACTCATCCTGCGCGTAGCCCTGTAGATACAACAACGCGGTCAGGTCGCCGTGATTGATGCGGATGTCACACTCGGCGGCGACGCTTGGCTTGGCATGAAGCGCCACGCCGGACCCGGCCCGCCCCAGCATGCCGAGGTCGTTGGCCCCGTCGCCGACCGCTAGAACATCATCCTCGGCAATGCCAAGCCGCGCGCTGATCTCTTCCAGTGCCTGTATCTTGGCCTCGCGCCCCAATATGGGCCGCGCCACATCGCCAAGCAGAACGCCGCCCTCGACCAAGAGCATGTTGGCGCGGTTTTCGTCAAACCCGAGCGTGGCGGCGACCGCCTGTGTAAAGGCGGTGAACCCGCCAGAGACCAGCGCGCAATAGGCCCCATGTGCCTTCATCGTCGCCAGCAGGGTGGCGCCACCGGGCATATAGGTGATCCGGCTTTCAAGAACTTGCGCGATCACGCCCTCATCCAGCCCCTTGAGCAATGACACCCGTTCGATCAGCGCGCCTTCGAAATCAAGCTCGCCATTCATCGCCCGCGCGGTGATCTCTTTGACATGCGCGCCGACGCCCGCGACCTCAGCCAGCTCGTCAATGCATTCCTGACAGATCATCGTGCTGTCCATATCCGCCAGCAGCATCTTCTTGCGCCGCCCCGTTTCGGGCTGCACCACGAGATCGACACGCGCCTTTTGCAGATCGCCCCACACGTCCCACTGATTGTCAGGCACCTGCTCCAGCGCGAATTCCGCCGCCTCGTCGGGCGCAAGCCAGATCGCATCACCGCCCCCCCAGGCATTGCGCAGGGCGTGAACAAGGGCAGGATCCAGCGCGCCCTTGGGCGCAATCAATGTGGCAATGAACATTTAACGAAGTTTCCGATCGTAGTCGCGACAGGTCGCATTTTCTCATTCAAGCGGCGTTCTAGCGTCATTTCTGCACTTGCGAAAGGCCCTGATGCACCGTAATGCGATAGGCGGGACACCCCTCCCCAACGAGGGGCGCTTATCTGAAAGGGTAGCATTCATGGCTATTGATACTCCGGCAACGCGGCCGGCAAATCCGCGTTTCTCTTCTGGCCCCTGCGCCAAAATCCCCACATTCTCGCTTGATAATCTCGCTGATGCGCCCCTGGGTCGCAGCCACCGTGCCGCCGTCGGGAAGGCCAGGCTGAAAGCCGCGATCGAGCGCACGCGCGACATCCTCGGCATCCCCGCCGATTACCGGATCGGCATTGTGCCCGCCTCGGATACGGGCGCGGTCGAAATGGCCATGTGGAACCTGCTGGGCGAACGCCCGGTTGAAATGCTCGCCTGGGAAAGTTTTGGCGCCGGTTGGGTCACCGATGTGGTGAAACAGCTTAAACTCGACGCGACGGTCAAAACCGCCGAGTATGGCGAGATTGTCGATCTGGCCGGTGTTGATACCGACAAGGATGTCGTCTTTACCTGGAACGGTACCACCTCTGGTGTGCGCGTGCCCAATGGCGACTGGATCAAACCCGACCGCGAGGGCCTTACCATTTGCGATGCGACCTCGGCCGCCTTTGCGCAGGATCTGCCCTGGGACAAGCTTGATGTGACCACCTTCAGCTGGCAAAAAGTGCTGGGCGGCGAAGCGGCGCATGGCATGCTTATCCTGAGTCCGCGGGCGGTTGAACGCCTTGAAAGCTATACCCCGGCCTGGCCCCTGCCCAAGATTTTTCGCCTCACCAAAGGTGGCAAGCTTATCGAGGGCATTTTCGTCGGCGAAACCATCAACACCCCCTCGATGCTTGCGGTCGAGGATTACCTCGTCGCCCTTGACTGGGCGGCCTCGGTTGGTGGCCTCAAGGGTTTGATCGGTCGTGCGAACGCCAATACCAAGGCGGTGGCCGACTTTGTCGAACTGCACGACTGGGTCGATTTTCTGGCCCATGATCCGGCCACCCTGTCAAACACCTCGGTTTGCCTGACCTTCAATGATGCCCGCATCACCGACGGTGCCACATTCGCCAAAGCCGTCGCCAAACGGCTTGAGGCCGAAAATGTCGCCCTTGATGTCGGGGCCTACCGCGATGCGCCCGCCGGGCTCCGAATCTGGTGTGGCGGCACGGTGGAAACCTCTGATGTCGCGGCTCTGATGCCCTGGATAGAATGGGCGTTTCAGGCCGAAATCGCGGCGCTTGCCGTCGACGCATGATCGTGGGTTTCACCCACCCTACCGGCTGACCGTAGGGTGGGTGCCAACCCACGCTTTCACGACAATCTTTCATAAGGACGCTTAAAAATGGCTCCCAAAGTACTCGTCTCCGACAAACTGTCTGAAACCGCTGTTCAGATTTTCCGTGATCGCGGCATTGAGGTTGATTTCCAGCCAGACCTTGGCAAGGACAAGGATAAACTGGCCGAGGTGATCGGCCAATATGATGGTCTTGCCATCCGCTCGGCCACCAAGGTGACAGCGAAAATTCTCGAAAACGCCACCAACCTCAAGGTGATCGCGCGTGCCGGTATCGGCACTGACAACATTGACAAAGAGGCCGCGTCGAAAAAGGGCGTGATCGTGATGAACACGCCGTTCGGCAACATGATCACCACCGCCGAACATGCCATCGCGATGATGTTCGCCGTTGCCCGCCAGATCCCCGAGGCCTCGGCCTCGACCCATGCCGGGAAATGGGAGAAATCCAAATTCATGGGGGTCGAGCTTACCGGCAAGACCCTTGGTGTGATCGGCGCCGGCAATATCGGCGGCATCGTCTGTGATCGTGCCCGCGGCCTCAAGATGAAGGTCGTGGCCTATGATCCCTTCCTGAGCCAGGAAAAAGCCGACAAGATGGGCGTCGAGAAGGTCGAAGAGCTTGACGAACTGCTCACGCGCGCGGATTTCATCACGCTGCATGTGCCGCTCACCGACCAGACCCGCAATATCCTGAGCCGCGAAAACCTTGAGAAAACCAAGAAGGGCGTGCGCATCATCAACTGTGCCCGTGGTGGCCTTGTCGACGAAGAAGCGCTGGCCGATCTGTTGAAATCCGGCCATGTTGCCGGAGCGGGCTTTGACGTGTTTGCAAACGAACCCGCGACCGAAAACCCGCTCTTTGGCCTGCCCAATGTGGTCTGCACGCCGCACCTTGGCGCCGCCACCACCGAAGCACAGGAAAACGTCGCCCTGCAAGTGGCCGAGCAAATGTCGGACTACCTTTTGACCGGTGCCGTGACCAACGCCCTCAACATGCCCTCGGTCACCGCCGAAGAGGCCAAGGTCATGGGCCCCTGGATCAAACTTGCCGATCACCTGGGCAATTTCATCGGCCAGATGACGAACGAGCCGATTAAGGCGATCAACATCCTTTACGACGGTGTGGTGTCCGAGATGAACCTCGGCGCGCTCAATTCTGCCGCCGTGGCGGGGATCATGAAATCGGTCAACCCCGAGGTCAACATGGTTTCGGCGCCCGTGGTGGCCAAGGAACGCGGCATCAAGATCAGCACCACCAAACAGGATAAATCCGGCGCGTTCGAGGGCTATATCAAGGTGACAGTGGTGACCGACAAGCGCGAGCGCTCGATCGGGGGCACGGTCTTCAGCGACGGCAAACCGCGGTTCATCCAGATCAAGGGCATCAATATCGACGCCGAAATCGGCCGCCACATGCTCTATACCACCAATGAGGACGTGCCCGGAATCATCGGCCTTCTGGGACAGACCATGGGCGAAAACGGCGTCAACATCGCCAACTTTACCCTTGGCCGCGCCGATGCGGGCGGCGAAGCGATCGCGCTGTTGTACGTCGATGCCCCGGTGCCGGACAAGGCAATCAAGGCGCTCGATGCAACCGGCAAGTTCCAGCAAATTCGCCAGCTGCACTTCGACGTCGGCTAACGCCAGACCTGCGCCGCCTTTCGGGGCGGCGCCTGTTTCTTTGTTCCGTGACTTTCATCTTTCCAGAAATACTCCGGGGGGATCGTCGCTTTGCGGCGATGGGGGCAGCGCCCCCTAAATCCCACTGGACATTTTGGGAAAGACAGGGCTTTTGTCCCGCATGACACATCCAATCTATACCATCCCCGACGTTCACGGGCAGGACGCCCTTCTTGAAGCCGCCTTGTCGCTGATCGAGGGCGAGGGCGGCCCCGACGCCGAAATCATATTCCTTGGCGATCTTGTCGACCGCGGCCCCGATAGCCGCGCGGTGATCGACCGGGTGATGCAGGCACAGGCGGACGGGCGCAACTGGACTGTGCTGCGCGGCAATCATGACCAGATGTTCATAGATTTCATCGAACGCGGCGATATCCACCCCACGCGCCTTCGCCCCGACCTGAGCTGGCTGCATCCGCGCCTTGGCGGGGATATCACGCTTGCATCTTACGGGGTGGTTTGCTCCGAAACCGATCCCAATCTCGAGGCCGCCCGCGCCGCTGTTCCGACCGCGCATATCGACTGGCTTGCCAGCCTGCCGCTGACCTATCAGATCGGCGAGCTTTTGTTTGTGCATGCCGGCATTCGCCCCGGCGTGCCGCTTGAGAATCAGGACCCGGATGATCTCATGTGGATCAGGGACGGTTTTCTGGACTATGAGGGCGAGTATCCCTGGCTCTTGGTGCATGGCCACACCGCCCTTGATATGCCGACCCATTTCGGCAACCGAATTGACCTTGATGGCGGCGCCGGTCGTGGTCGCGGCCTTTGGCCCGCCGTCTTCGAGGGCCGCGATTGCTGGCTTTTGTCCGACACCGGACGAATCCCCCTCACGCCTGCCCAATAGTCTCGCGGGCGCGTCGCGTTTTCCCTGTCTGCCCTGTTCAGAATTGCGAAAGGGCCGCATTGCCATAACCCGGTCAACCTCGCTAAGGTTGTGACAACTTAAAACCGAGGGACTGACATGACTGATATCGTAATTCTTGACGGCGCACGTACGGCAATTGGCACATTTGGCGGGGCCCTTGCGGGCACACCTCCGACGACCCTTGGCGCGATTGTCGCCAAAGAGGCGCTTGCGCGCTCGGGTGTCGAGGGCGGACAGATCGGGCATGTGGTCTTTGGTCATGTGATCAACACCGAACCGCGCGATATGTACGTGAGCCGCGTTGCCGCCATTGATGCCGGCATTCCAGACAGCGCCCCGGCGATGAACGTCAACCGCCTCTGTGGCTCTGGCGCTCAGGCAATTGTGTCGGCGGTACAGTCCCTGATGCTCAACGATGCGGATTTCGCCCTTGCCGGCGGGGTCGAGAATATGTCGCGCTCGCCCTTTATCGTCCCCGATCAACGCTGGGGCGCCAAAATGGGCGATGTCACGACGCGCGATATGATGCTGGGGGCGCTGAACTGTCCGTTTGGTACCGGCCATATGGGCGTCACGGCCGAGAATGTCGCCGCCGAGCATGACATCAGCCGCGCCGATCAGGATGCCTTTGCCCTTGAAAGCCAGCGCCGCGCCGGGGTTGCGATTTCCGAGGGGCATTTCAAATCCCAGATCGTCCCGGTCGAGGTTCGCGTCAAGCGCGACATGGTGCCCTTCGACACCGATGAGCACCCCAAGGCGACCACCGCCGAGGCGCTCGCAGGCCTGCGCACCGTGTTCCAGAAAGACGGCACCGTGACCGCCGGTAATGCCAGCGGTATCAATGACGGTGCCGCCGCCGTCGTCTTGGCGCGCGCCAGTGCAGCCGAGGCCGCCGGTCTCAAGCCGCGCGCCCGCGTGCTTGGCTATGCCCATGCCGGTGTGCGCCCCGAGGTGATGGGCATCGGCCCGGTGCCCGCAGTGCAAAAGCTGCTTGAGAAAACCGGTCTGAGTGTCGGTGATTTTGACCTGGTGGAATCAAACGAGGCCTTCGCGGCGCAGGCGCTTGCGGTCAACAAGGGGCTTGGCCTTGATCCTGCGCTTGTGAACCCCAATGGCGGCGCGATCGCGCTTGGCCATCCGGTTGGGGCCACCGGCGCAATTCTTGTCATCAAGGCGCTTTACGAGCTTGAGCGCACCGGCGGCAAACGCGCCATTATCACCATGTGCATCGGTGGTGGTCAGGGCATCGCCATCGCAATCGAGCGCCTCTGATCCCAAGACCCGCGCGGAATAATTCGCCGAAACTGGCAAGGCTTTAAGCAGTTCTTCACGACGATGTCGGATGGTAGCGACCTAACATCCCGGCATGGCGGAGGACAGGCATGAGCCTTGCCAATAAACTGGCAGAGGAACGGCGCGCCCGATTGGCCGCCGAACGGCTGCTGGAACAGAAACAGGCGGAGTTGCAATCCGCCAACCGAAAGCTGGGCAAGCACGCGCGCGCCCTGTCCCACGAGATTGTCGAAACCCGTGCGCAGGTTCAGACGGTTCGTGATGAAAATCAGCGCGTCAAATCCGACCTTCACGTTGCCAATCAAAAGGTTGAAATCGCCGAACGTCGCCTGTGGCATTCGATCGAAACGATTCAGGACGGGTTTGCCTTTTTCGACAATGACAGCCGCATGATCGCCGCCAATCAGGCCTGGATGGCGGTGTTTGACGGGCTCGAGGCGGTCGCACCGGGCGTCAGCTATATCGAGATTTTGCAATTCATCACCGAAGAAGGGATCGTGAACATCGGTGACATGACCCCGGTGGCGTGGCGCGAAAAGATGCTGGATCGCTGGCAATCCGCCTCGCCGGAACCCGAGGTGGTGCGGCTTTGGTCGGGTGAGTATATCAAGCTGATTGATCAGCGCGGCCATGGCGGCGATATGGTTAGTCTCGCGCTCAATATCTCCGATACGATCCGCTATGAAAAAGAGCTTCAAGAGGCGCGTCGCAAGGCCGAGACGGCCAACCGGGCCAAATCGTCCTTCCTTGCCAATATGAGCCATGAAATCCGCACCCCGATGAACGGGGTCGTGGGCATGGCCGAATTGCTGGGCGATACCGACCTTACCGACGAACAGCGCCTTTATGCGAGCACCATCAAGCATTCCGGCGAGGCGCTTTTGGTGATCATCAACGACGTTTTGGATTACTCGAAAATCGAGGCGGAAAAGCTTGTTCTGCATGAAGAACCGTTTGACCTTGAGCGGTGTATTCACGAGCTGATCACCCTGCTTCAGGCCAATGCCCGCGACAAGGGGCTCGAGCTTCTGGTCGATTACGACATGTTCCTGCCGACGCGGTTTGTCGGTGATCCGGGGCGTATCCGCCAGATCATGACCAACCTTCTGGGCAATGCGGTCAAGTTTACAGAGGCAGGGCATGTTCTGGTGCGTGTCACTGGGGTGCCGTCGCGAGAAGGTGAAAATGCCAGTATTCATATCGCGATAGAAGATACCGGTATCGGCATTCCAGCTGAGAAAATTGACCATATTTTTGGTGAGTTCAATCAGGTCGATGATGAAAGCAACCGCAAGTTCGAGGGCACCGGTCTTGGGTTGGCCATCTCGCAGAAACTGATCCGGATGATGGATGGCAAGATCTGGGTCGAATCCGAGCATGGCAAAGGCTCGACCTTCGGATTTTCGGTGTCGCTGCCTGTGGCCGAGGCAGAGCAGGAGGAGTGCCTGAGACTGCCCGAGGGCCTTGATCGCGCGATAATTGTCGAACCACAAGAGGTGACCCGTTCAATTCTGGAGCGCCAACTTGCGGTTCTGGGGATTGAGTCGGTCTGTTGCCAAAGTGGCGCCGAGGCCCTCGCGCAAATCGGCCCAGGCATTGATTTGGTCATCACCGATCACAACATGCCCCGAATGGACGGTATCGAGCTCGCCGAGGCCCTTCGCGAGGCAGGGCATACCATGCCGATTGTCCTGCTCAGTCACAACACCGGCTATGCGGAACAGGATCCCGGTCGGGTGCATTTACAGGCGGTTTTGCAAAAACCCGTGCCCCGGCGCGAGTTGTTCCACGCGCTTGCCGCTCTGGCGACGGGCAATGTGCCGGAACCGCAAGTGCCCGAAGAGCCAGAGGTTGACGATGCCCCCGGCCGCGCCATGCGGGTATTGGCCGCCGAGGACAACAAGACCAACCGCCTTGTGTTTTCCAAGATGATCAAATCCCTGGATATCGACCTCAAGTTTGCCGAAAACGGGCATGAGGCCCTGGCGTTCTTTCAATCCTTCAAACCCGACATCGTGTTCATGGACATCTCGATGCCCGGCATGGATGGCAAGGAGGCGACCCAGCATATCCGCCAGGTCGAGGCCGCAACCGGCGGCCATGTGCCGATCGTTGCGATGACCGCCCATGCGATGGAGGGCGATGAAAGTGGGATTTTGGCGGCCGGGCTTGATCATTACATGACCAAACCCCTGCGCAAGGACACCATAATCGACCATGTCATCGACGCCTGCCCGCCCGACGTGCGCCCGCCAGAGGGCGTGGCCGAGGATATTCAGGCCTCGGGGTAATCGCGCAGAAACACCCAATTGTCGCCTTTGGAAAGCCCTGCGTTATAGCGATATCCGCCGCTGTCAAAATCCTTTAGGGCCTGGGGATCGCTTAGGCGGTGCTGGATCATGAAGCGGGCCATCGCGCCACGCGCGCGCTTTGCGTAAAAGCTTACGATTTTGGGCGTGCCGGCCTTTTCTTCCATGAAGACCGGCGTAATCACCCGCAAGTTCAGTGCCGCCGGATCAACCGCGCCGAAATATTCCTGGCTGGCGCAATTCACCAGAATATCGCTGTCAACGGCCTCGGCCTGTGCGTTTAGGGCCTTGGAAATCCGGTCACCCCAATACTCATAAAGCGATTTTCCGTGATCGGTTTTCAAGCGGCTGCCCATTTCAAGGCGATAGGGCTGGATCGCGTCCAGAGGGCGCAACACCCCGTAAAGCCCCGACAAAATCCGAAGGTGGTCCTGTGCCCAGACCATTTCATCGGCGTCAAGCGATCCCGCCTCAAGCCCCTGATAGGTATCGCCGGCAAAGGCCAATGCGGCTGGCTTTTCGTCCATCTTGCCGAAATCGCCAAAGCGGTCGGCGTTCAGGCGCGCCAAATTCTCGCTGATCTTCATCAGCTTTTGAAGGTCGCCCACGCTTAGGCCGCGCGCCACCTCTGCAAGCTCGTCGGCGGCGGCCTGAAAGGCCGGGCGCGTCGGGCTGACACCGTCCACCGGGTCCATATCCATTTTCTTGGCGGGTGAGACAACAACCAGCATGCGCAAAATCCCCTTTTCAAGCGTTTGGTGTGATCTAGTGCGCCGCGCGCAGAACGTCCAGAAAGGCGGTGCCAAAACGTTCGGCGCGCTTGTCGCCAAGGATACGCTCCATTTCCTGTTCGGTGCTCGGGCGCGCGCTTGCCACCCGCGCCAAAAGCGTGGTCGAGCAACTGAGCGGCTTGTCGATTCCCGCCGCGCCGCGCGCCAGATCGCTCTGCGCCTGAAGCAGGCGGTCATAAACCTCGCCCGCATCGCGCCCGGCCAGTTTGCGCCGCGTCGGGTGCACGTGATCGGCGGCGCCATTGATCACCTCAAGAAAGGCATCGCCGTAGCGTTCAAGCTTTTTCGCGCCAACGCCACTTATTCGCGCCATCTGATCCAGAGAGGAAGGCCGGGTCTCGGCCATCTCGATCAGGGTGCGGTCGTTAAACACCACATAGGCGGGTACTTTGGCAGCCTCGGCAAGCCCCCGGCGCTTGGCCTTGAGCGCCGACAAAAGCGGCGCATCCTCGTCCGAGACAAGCGCGCGCACCGCCGGGCGGTTTGATTTGCTCACGAGAGTGTCGCGGCGCAGGGTAATGCCTTGTTCGTCGCGCAGGATCGGGCGGGCGGCCTCGGTCATGCACAGCGCGCCATGGCGTTCCACATCGGGGCGGATAAGGTCGTGCCCCATCATCTGGCGAAACACGCCTTGCCAGCCGCGCTTGTCGATATCGCGCCCGACGCCAAAGGTCGGCAGGGCATCATGCCCGCGCGCGCAAATCTTGTCGGTGGCATTGCCCATCAGGATATCAATCAGATGCCCCGCGCCGAACCTCTCTTCGGTGCGCAGGATCGCCGACAGCGCCTTGCGCACCGCCTCGGTGCCGTCAAAGGTCTCGGCGGGGGTGTCGCAAAGATCGCAAGTACCACAGGTAAATTCGGTTTCGCCGAAATACCGCAACAGTGTGGCGCGGCGGCATTCCAGCGCCTCGGCCAGCCCCAAAAGCGCGTTGAGCCGCCCGTGATCGGCCATCCGGCGTTCGGGCGGGGCAAGGCCTTCGTCAATCTGGCTGCGGCGCAGGCGGATATCGTCGGGGCCAAACAGCGTCAGCGTTTCGGCCGGCGCGCCATCGCGGCCAGAGCGGCCGATTTCCTGATAATAGGCCTCAATGGATTTCGGCAGATCGGCATGCGCGACCCAGCGGATATCGGGCTTGTCCACCCCCATGCCAAAGGCCACGGTCGCCACCACGATAAGCCCGTCCTCGGTGTTGAACCGGCCCTCGACATGGCGGCGATCCCCGGCCTCCATTCCGCCGTGATAGGCACAGGCGTTATGCCCCGCCTCGCCAAGCGCGCGCGCCAGCGTTTCGGTCTTGGCGCGGGTGCCGCAATAGACAATGCCCGACTGGCCCTTGCGGGCCTCGGCAAAGTCAAGGATCTGGCGGCGGGGGTTGTCCTTGGCGGCAAAGGCAAGGTGGATATTGGGGCGGTCAAAGCCGTGCAAAAAGGTCTGGGGCGGCTGGCCGTCAAACAGCTTCTGCACGATTTCTTCGCGGGTCTCGGCGTCGGCGGTGGCGGTAAAGGCGGCAAGCGGCACGTTCAACGCCTGTCGCAGCGCCCCGATCCGAAGGTAGTCGGGGCGAAAATCATGCCCCCATTGCGACACGCAATGCGCCTCGTCCACGGCGATCAGGCTTACGCCGATGCGGCGCAGCATCCCCATGGACGACCCGGCGGCAAGGCGCTCGGGCGCGATATAAAGCAGCTTGAGCCGCCCGTCTTCCAGCGCCTGCCAGACCTCGGCGGTCTCTTCATCGGTATTGCCAGAGGTCAACGCGCCGGCCTCGACCCCTGCTTCGCGCAGCGCACGCACCTGATCGCGCATCAGGGCAATCAGCGGCGAGATGACCACCGTTACCCCGTCGCGCATCAATGCAGGTAATTGAAAGCAAAGCGATTTGCCGCCACCTGTGGGCATGATGGCCAGAACGTTCTGACCGTCGGCCACGGCATCCACGATCTCTTCCTGCCCGGGGCGGAATGCATCATAGCCGAAAATATCGCGCAAAAGCGTGGCAGCGCCGGGCATGGCATATCCTGTAAGATTTGTTTTCTGCTCTTACCGGAATCTTTTCATACTACGAATCGGGGGACAACCCTTGATCAGTAGAACGCCGCCGCGTTGTTGATCAGGATGATGCGAAGCGCATAGACCGCGACCAGCACTACCAGCGGCGCAAGATCAATCCCCGACATGGCCGGAAGGAACCGGCGCACCTGGCTATAGATCGGCTCAAGCAACCGGTTGAGCCCGTACCAGACCTGCGCGACGAACTGTTGACGCAGGTTGAGCACCTGGAAATTGATCAGCCAGCTCATGATCACATGGGCGATGATGAAGAACCACACGATATCGAGGATAAGCATCAGGATCTGGAAAAGCGATTGCATAGAGAGGGTCCTTTGCACGAAACGCTTATGACCTAAGCGTGATGCGGCCAAAGCGCAAGGCTGACGCGCCGTTGTGGTTGACGGGCGCGCGCGCAGGCCTGACAAGGCCGCAAACGAAAGAGAGCGCCCATGTATCCCTTCCTGCGTCTGTTCTGGCAGCTTTTCATCACCCGCAACCTGCCGCGCCTGCCCCTGACGGGAACGCATGTGTCGCATCATTTCTGCATGCCCTGGGATATTGATCTGTGGCGCGAATTGAACAACGGGCGCACCCTGACGATCTATGATCTGGGGCGCATTCCGCTGGCCGGGCGTGTCGGGTTGATCAGCGCGCTGCGCCGCAAGCGCTGGGGCCTTGCGATTGCCGGGGCAAGCGTGCGCTATCGCCGCCGCATCCGCATGTTCGAAAAGATCGAGATGCGCTCGCGGGCGGTGTTCTGGGATGAGCGGTTTCTTTATTTCGAACAGTCGATGTGGAAGGCGAATGGCGACTGCGCCAATCACATCATCTATCGTGCTGCCGTGACCGGGCGCGAGGGGATCATCGCGCCCGGTGATGTGATGGCGACTATGAACCATCAGGAAGCCGCGCCAGAGGCCCCCGATTGGGTTGCCGCCTGGATCAAGGCCGACGCCCTGCGCCCCTGGCCCCCGATGCAGGCCCCCGAGGAATAGCTTGCGCGCGCGCCGCAACGCCTGTCATATCCCACCAAAGGCAAGGGAATGGGCATGGCAGAGATTTCACCGCGCAAACGGATCTGGGGCTGGTTTTTCTTTGATTGGGCAAGCCAACCCTATCACACCCTGCTGGTTACCTTTATCTTCGGGCCGTTCTTTGCCTCGATCGCGTCGGATTATTTCATCGCCTCCGGCCTGAGCGAAGGTCTGGCCGATGCGCGCGCACAAACGATGTGGTCCTATTGCCTGACGGTGACCGGGTTGCTGATCGGGCTTGGTGCGCCGATCATGGGGGCCTTTGCCGACACGACCGGCAAGCGGCTTCCTTGGATTGTTGCGTTTTCGGCGATGTATGTGCTGGGCGCGACGGCGCTGTGGTGGACCAACCCGGATGGCTCGAACCTGTGGTGGGGGCTGATGGCCTTTGGCTTTGGCTTTGTCGGCGCGGAATACGCGCTTATCTTCATCAACTCGCAACTGCCCTCGCTTGGGACGACCGAAGAGGTCGGGGATTTGTCCGGTTCGGGGTTTGCCTTTGGCTATCTCGGCGGGGTTCTGTCGCTGATGATCATGCTGTTGCTGTTTGTCGAACAACCGAGCGGTAAGACCCTGATCGGGCTGGCCCCGGCCTTTGGGTTTGATCCCGAACTGCGCGAAGGCACGCGGTTTGTCGGGCCGTTCACCGCGCTTTGGTTCGTGATCTTCATGGTGCCCTATTTCCTGTGGGTGCGGGATGTCGGCCCGCCCCGTCAGGGGCGCGGCGTAGGTGCGGCGCTTGGCATGCTTGCCAGGACCATCAAAGGCCTGCGTCACCGGATCAGCCTTAGCACCTATCTTGGCTCGTCGATGTTTTACCGCGACGCGTTGAACGGACTTTATGGGTTTGGCGGCACCTATGCGATCCTTGTGCTGAACTGGTCGATCGTGTCGGTGGGTATCTTTGGCATCATCGGCGCGATTTCCGCAGCTTTGTTTAGCTGGATCGGCGGCAAGGCGGACAAGGCCTTTGGCCCCAAGCCGGTGATCATTCTCGCGATCTGGGCATTGATCGCGGTTTGCGTGACAATTGTCGGCATGGACCGGACCCAGATTTTCGGCATCCCGCTTGGGGTGGGATCAAAACTGCCGGACATGATTTTCTTTGGCTGTGGTGTGCTTATTGGCGGCTTTGGCGGCATGCTTCAATCCGCCAGCCGCACGATGATGGTGCGCCATACCGATCCGGCGGCGCCGACCGAGAATTTCGGCCTTTACGGGCTATCAGGGCGCGCCACGGCATTCATGGCGCCAGCCCTGATCGGCCTTGTCACCACGCTTAGCGGCAGCGCGCGCATTGGGGTTTCCCCTGTCATTTTCCTTTTCCTGATCGGTCTTGTCCTGCTACGTTGGGTCAAATCCGAAGGGGACAGGGAAACATGGGCGGCTATCTCAGACTAAGCGTTCTTGTCATGGCTTTGGCGGGCTGCGTGCAATCCGCGCCAGAGCCGAAACCGTCCGGTACATTGTCAAGCCAGAGCATTCCCGCGTCGATGCGCGGGGTGCAGGCGAAACAGCTTTTCGGCGCGCATGGGCATGGCTCGGCGCAATCGCCCGCCCCGCTTGGCGGCTATGCCAAGGGCTGTATCGCTGGGGCGACGACCCTGCCGGAAACCGGCCCCACATGGCAGGCGATGCGCCTGAGCCGGAACCGCAACTGGGGCCACCCGGAAACCATTGACATGATCAAGACGCTGTCGCGCAAGGCCGCCGCGCAACCCGGTTGGAGCGGGCTTTATGTCGGCGACATTAGCCAGCCGCGCGGCGGGCCGATGATATCGGGGCACCGCAGCCATCAGATGGGTCTTGATGCCGATATCTGGCTCAAGCCCGCCGATAATCTCTCGCTTAGTCGCACGCAGCGCGAGAACATCTCGTCGATCTCGATGCGCCGCGCCAATGGTGCCTATACCAACAGCAGCTGGACGCGTGCCCATCATGAGATCGTCAAAGCCGCCGCGCAAGACCCGCGCACCGCACGGATATTCATCTTTCCCGGTGCCAAGGTGAAGATGTGCAACGATGAAAAGGGCGACCGGGCGTGGCTTCGCAAGGTGCGGCCGTGGTACGGGCATCACTATCATTTCCATGTGCGGCTGAACTGCCCGGACAACGTTTCGGGCTGTCAGCCGCAGGCGGCGCCGCCGCCCGGCGATGGCTGCGCCGAGGCGCAGGCATGGGTCCGCAACATCCTCAACCCGCCGCCGCCCGACCCGAATGCGCCCAAGCCCAAGCCGCGCCGCGAATTGACGATGCAGGACCTGCCGCGCCAATGTGTGGCCGTGTTGCAGGCACAATAACGCAGCATCCTGCGCATAAACCTTTGCCGACCACATCATTTTGTTTTGACAAACGCAAAATTTGTGGCAGTCTGAAGAAGAATTCAACAAGCGAAAGGAGGTGGTCCAGTGTCTACAGAGGTATTGGAGCGAGGTGTCGGAACAGTTCAGGAGAGCATCGTCTAGGGCAGCCCCGGGGCGAAAAAGCCATCCGAATTGGTGCGCCTAACCGGCCCACCTCCGCTAACTTCTAGAGGGCCGTTCCGGGATCGGGGCGGCCCTTTCGATTGGCTTTGGGCCGCTCGCGGTTTAAACTTGCGTCAAAGCATGTTGCTCAAAAGTGGGAACCGGTTTTGAGCTTCTGGAACATGCGAAATCAACACATTCTGAAACCGGAAAGTCGCATGCTGAAAATCAACGATCAGATCACGATTGCCGACTGGGAACTGACCGAGCAGTTCATGCGCGCCTCTGGCCCCGGCGGGCAGAACGTGAACAAGGTCAGCAGCGCGGTCGAGCTTCGCTTCGAGGCCGAGCGCTCGCCAAGCCTGCCTGATCCGGTCAAGGCGCGGCTGCGGCGACTTGCGGGGCGGCGCTGGTCGAAAGAGGGGGCTCTGATCATCCAGTGCGACGAAACCCGAAGCCAGGCCCGCAACCGCGAAATCGCCCGCGACCGGCTTGCCGCCCTGATCCTTGAGGCCACCCAAAAGCCAAAACGCCGGGTGGCGACGCGCCCGACTCTGGGGTCGAAAAAGCGCCGCCTCAAGGCCAAGAAGGTGCGCGGCGAGGTCAAGGCGATGCGGGGTCGCGTCGAGGGCGAAGAATAACGCAGCGTCCGGGGTGACAAGTGCCGGCCAAGACGGCATCCTGCGCCGGAATTCGACGTGTTGCGCGCTCTGGCTCCCACGTTTCGGATCGCGCTTTGAGGGAGGCCCGCCATGACCAACTATCCACATCTTCTTGCCCCGCTTGATCTGGGCCATGTGACGCTCAAGAACCGGGTTTTGATGGGCTCGATGCACACCGGCCTTGAGGAAACCAAGGATTGGAACCGGGTTGCCGAATTCTACGCCATCCGTGCGCGCGGCGGTGTTGGTCTGATGGTGACGGGCGGCATGGCGCCCAACCGCGAAGGCGGGGTGTTTCCCGGCGCGGCGGGTCTGTTTAGTGACGCCGATATCGCCAATCACCGGATCGTCACCGACCGGGTGCACGAGGCGGACGGGCGGATCGCGATGCAGATCCTGCATGCCGGGCGCTATGCCTATGGCCCCGAATGCGTGAGCGCCTCGCCAATCAAGTCGCCGATTTCCCCCTTTGCGCCCAAAGAACTGGATGAGGCGGGTATCGAAAAACAGATATCCGATATCGTCACCGCCACCACCCGCGCCCGCGAAGCGGGGTATGACGGGGTCGAGATCATGGGGTCCGAGGGTTATTTCCTGAACCAGTTTCTTGTCACCCACACCAACAAGCGCACCGACCGCTGGGGCGGGTCTTACGAAAACCGCATGCGTCTTCCGATCGAGGTGGTGCGGCGTGCGCGCGCGGCGGTGGGCGATGACTTTATCATCATCTATCGCCTGAGCATGATTGATCTTGTCCCCAACGGAAGCACCCATGAAGAGGTTGTGCAATTGGCCCAGGAGATCGAGCGCGCCGGGGCGACGATCATCAACACCGGCATCGGCTGGCACGAGGCGCGCATTCCGACGATTGCCACAAGCGTGCCGCGCGCGGGGTTTGCCTGGGTCACGCAAAAGCTGATGGGCAAGGTGGGCATCCCGGTGATCACCTCGAACCGGATCAACACGCCCGAGGTGGGCGAGAATATTCTGGCTGAGGGCGCCGCCGATATGGTCAGCATGGCGCGCCCGTTTCTGGCCGATCCCGATTTCGTCGCCAAGGCGGCGGCGGGGCGGGGCAAGACTATCGCGCCCTGTATTGCGTGCAATCAGGCCTGTCTTGATCACACCTTCAGCGGCAAGATAAGCTCCTGTCTGGTCAATCCGCAGGCCTGTTTTGAAACCGAGCTTTTGGTCAAGCCGACCGATAAGGTCAAAACCATCGCCGTTGTCGGCGCGGGGCCTGCCGGGCTTTCGGCGGCGATCACGGCGGCGGAGCGCGGGCATAAGGTAACGCTGTTTGATCGCGCCGACAGGATTGGTGGTCAGCTCAACATGGCGCGGGTCATTCCGGGCAAGGAAGAGTTTCACGGTCTGGTCGAATGGTTCGAAACCATGGTCGCCGAGGCGGGCGTAAACCTGCGTCTGGGGCAGGCGGTAAGTGCGCATGATCTTGACGGGTTCGACGAGGTGATCATCGCCACCGGCGTTATCCCGCGCGATCCCGGCATTCCCGGTGAGGATGGGCCGAACGTTCTGTCTTATATCGACGTGCTGCGCAACAAGGCGCCGGTCGGTCGCCGGGTGGCGGTGATCGGCGCGGGTGGCATCGGCTTTGATGTGGCCGAGTTCCTTGTGCATGACGGCCATAGCCCGACTGAGGATCTGTCTCTTTGGCGCACTGAATGGGGCGTCGGTGACCCGGCCGACACACGCGGCGGTCTGGCCGAGCAAGGCCCGCAACCCACGCCCCCGGCGCGCGAGGTTACGCTGCTTCAGCGCAAGGCAGAGGCCCCCGGCAAGCGGCTTGGCAAAACCACCGGATGGATTCACCGCGCGGCCTTGCGGATGAAGAACGTCAAGATGCTGGGCGGGGTGAATTACGAGCGGATCGACAACAGCGGCCTGCACATAAGCTTTGGCGAGGCGCGCGAAAAGCCGACCCTGATCGAGGCCGATACGATTGTTCTCTGCGCCGGTCAGCTGAGCGAGCGCAGCCTTGCCGATGCGTTGGAGGCGGCGGGCGTGGCCGTGCATGTCATCGGCGGCGCGGATGTTGCCGCCGAACTTGACGCCAAGCGCGCGATTGATCAGGGTACACGGCTGGCGGCGGCGCTCTAACGGCGGCTTGGTCCGCATGTGGCATGCGGGCCAAGCCAGCGGTGTTACTTCACCGTGATGGTGATCACCTCCGAGACCACGGGCGGGTCATGCGGCACGTGGTTCATGTCGCCCATGACCAGTTGCAGCGTGTGCTCCCCCGGTGCCAGATCGAGAGTGACCTCGGTCTGTCCGCCACCGAAGTGTTTGTGGTGATCATCCGCCGGGATGCCATAGGTCAGCTCTTCGGCGCCATCGGGGCCGTCACCAAGCGGCGGGCGGTCGATGAGCAGGTGATGATGGCCGGTCTTTTCCTTTTCGGTGCCTGCCGGGGCGACGCCCATGCCCGCGAGGCCAAAGTTGACCTTGACCGGGGCGCTTACGGTGTCGCCATCGGCGAGGTTGATAAAGTAGACTGCGGCACCTTCGGGCGCCGGGGTATCGCCGGCAAGCGCGGGCGCGGCCACCATCATAAAGGCGGCGGCGGTCATTGATAGAATGCGTTTCATGGTTAATCCTCCTGTCTCCACTGTAGCATAGGTAAGCCGCGCGATCGCGTATTCTCCTCATTGGGGCATTGTTTCCGCGTTTCCAGACACTGAACGATCCTGACAAAACCCAGATATTGTCTGGCCCATGCCCCAGTTGCGCCCGATTTCACGGTCAGAAAAGGGCCTGAGACGCAATTTAGAGGTACAAGCATGGATCGCCTTACGGAAATGGAGGCCTTTGCCACGGTGGTGGATCAGGGCGGGTTTACAGATGCGGCCCGCAAGATGGGTATCTCGAAATCGGCTGTGTCCAAGCATGTGTCCTCGCTTGAGGCCCGGCTTGGCGCGCGGCTTTTGAACCGCACAACCCGCCGCGTGAGCCCGACCGAGATTGGCCTTGCCTATTACGACCGGGCGCTAAGGGTTCTCAACGATGCTGGCGAGGCCGACGCCTTGGTAAGCTCGATGCAATCCGACCCGTCTGGCCTTCTGCGAATTTCCGTGGCAACCGATTTCGGGGTCAATCACCTCAGCCCGGTTTTGGGCAGTTTCCTTGATGAATTTCCCGATATTACCGTCAATATGGTCCTCAACAACCGCTATGTAGAGCTTATTTCAGAAGGCTTTGATATGGCGATCCGGATCGGCGAGCTGGAAGACAGCACGCTTCGGGCGCGCAAGTTGACCGAGACCACAAAGCGGATGATCGCAAGTCCGGCCTATCTTGAAAAATACGGCCAACCGCAGAAGATCGACGACCTGAACGAACACAAGCTCTTGCATTATTCAAGCCAGGCAGGCGGCGCCGTCTGGAAACTGACCGCGCCCTCGGGTGAAAAGCGCCAGGTGCGCACCGCCGGTGGCCTTTCGGTGAATGACGGCCAGTCGCTTTTGAATGCTGCGATTTCCGGGCTTGGCATCGCCTATCTGCCCAGCTTTCTCTATGCCAAGGCAATGGCCGATGGTCTTATCCTTGATGCGATGCCAGAGCTTCCGACCGAGACACAAGGCATTTACGCGGTCTATCCGCCGGGTCGCTTTACCCAGCCCAAGGTGCGCGCCTTCATTGATTTCCTCGTGCATTCCTTTGCCGAAAAAGGCCCCAACGAGTGGTAAGATTTTCCTCCCCGCCATTTATGGCCAACTTTGCCCCGGACGCCCCGCGCGTGCCGGGGTTTTTGTTGCTCTGACGGCGCGGTGCATCGCGCGAAAGATGACATCCGGGTCACGCAAAAATGAAAGCCCGGCGGGCGGTTTCCGTGCCGGTCCAATCCTGCTTCTGGCCTATAAGAGACCTCGTTTGGCGGTCGAAACCATGGCCGCCTAGCCCCGGATATTTTGAACTGAGGCCAAGGCGCAGACTTTGAGAAAAGGAACCGACATGGTTTTGAGAACTGTAATTGCCACTGGTATCGCCTGTGCCTGGGCCACGCTTGCCCCCGCGCGGGACGCGAACATGAGCTTTTTCATCACCAGTAAAGATCCCGGCCAAGGCGCGAACCTTGGCGGGCTTGCAGACGCCGATGCCTATTGCACCAAGCTGGCCGAGGCGGCGGGTATTACCGGCAAGGTTTGGGCCGCATACCTTTCGACAAGTGCTGAGAATGCGCGACCGCATTGGCACCTTGCAGGGCAATGCCTGTACCGACTGGACCAGCAGCGACAAGGGCACCGCGATGGTGGGCCATCATGATCGCACCGGCGGTGACGGTCTGTTTTACTGCTTTGCCAAAACCTAAAATCATCGGTGCCTCGGCATGCATCGTCGGGGCGCTTTTGTGCTCTGAACGCTCATGCACAGCGCCTGTGCGACGGATCGCAGTTGCCTTGGGCCCCTGATCGCCCCAGTTTACGCCTCAAGCAACTCATTAGGCGGAAAGGGATATCCAATGACCAACCTCAAACTTATGACGATTTCCGGATCACTGCGTAAAGGTTCTTATAACCGGATGCTTCTGGCCGAGGCCTCAGAGGCCTTTGGCCCGGCGGATGTGACCGAGGGCGACCTGAACCTGCCGCTCTATGACGGTGATCTTGAGGCCGAAAGCGGCGTGCCCGAAGCCGTGCAAACCCTGGCCCGGCAGATCAAGGATGCCGACGCGGTGGTGATTTCCGCGCCCGAGTACAACAAGGGCATCACTGGCGTTCTGAAAAACGCGCTGGATTGGATCAGTCGGGTCGAGGGCGCGGCCTTCAAGGACAAGCCGACGGTCGTTTTGTCGGCTGCGGCGGGGCGCAGCGGCGGAGAGACCGCGCAATTCATGACGCTGTCCTGCCTTACGCAATTGCAGGCGCGGTTGTTGCCGGGCACCTCGGTTCTGATTGCCGGGGCAATGAATGCCTTTGACGAGAACGGCAAACTCAAGGACAACACATCGCGCAAATTGCTGGCCACACGAATGGAGGCCCTGCGCGCCGAGGTGAGCTAACGCACGGTTCGCAAGAAAGTGTTTGGTCAGATATCTATCCGCATGGAATACTTCCCTCACTGAACTTTGTTTCAAGGGGGATCCATGCGGATAATCGCAATGTCGCTATGCCTGTTGGTGTCCGGGGCGTTCGGCGCACAGGCTTCAGAAGGCGAACGCATTCAAATCAAAGGCGAGATCATTGACACCTGGTGTTACTATTCCGGTGTCATGGGTGGCCCCGAGGCCGTGACCGGAAGCGCACATCACACCTGTGCGCTTTGGTGTTCGGCGGGGGGTATCCCGGTCGGCCTGTTGGCCGAGGATGGTACGGTTTACATGGTCCTCAAGATAGAGGGCGATGCAAATTCGGCCGGTGGCGACACACAGCTTAACCTTGCCAGTCATGAGATCACCGCCGATGGCATGCTCTATCAGCGTGACGGGTTGAATTATCTCGTGGTTGAAAAGGTGGTGACCGATCACGGCATCACCAATCTCAACCACGAAGATTACGGCCCGATCCCCGGCTTTGCCATCCCCGATCCGACCCAGTGAGGAGTGACCGGATGAAACGTTTGATAATGATACTGGCCATGCTTGCCTCGCCTGCCATGGCGCAGGATTTCTCGGAAGGGTCCGAGGCAAAAACATGGAACCTGTATGGCGAATCCCCGGCGCGCTTCGAGGCGAAAGTCGTCGATATCCTTTGCGAGATGACCGGCGATTGCGCGGCTGACTGTGGCGGCGGCACCCGCCAGCTTGGCCTGTTGCGCAAGGCCGACGCCGTGCTGGTCTTTCCCAACAAGAACGCTCAGGCGGCCTTTACCGGCGCGGCGTTGGAACTGGCACCGTTTTGCGGCAAGGAGGTCGAGGTTGACGGGCTGTTGATCACCGACGCGGACCTTGGGGCGATGAATGTCTATCTGGTTCAGAAAATCCGCACTCTGGGCGATGCCGAATGGACCGCCGCCAATCGCTGGACCAAGGAATGGGCCAAGGCCAACCCCGAGGCCAAGGGTAAAGGCCCGTGGTTCCGCCGTGATCCGCGCATCAAGGCCCAGATCGCCGCGCATGGTTATACCGGGACCGGGGCAGAGGCCGAAAAACCGTTTATCCAAGACTGGTTCGAATGAGGGGCGCGCCCCTGATATGCGCCCTCTTGCTCTGTTTCGCTGCAAGCGGCATTCTGGCGCATGGCACCGAAACCCATGCCGCGCCTGACTTGCCTGAACAAAGCGCGGCGGTCACGCCCTTGCCCTGGGATATCGGCGGGCCGTTTGCGCTTGTGGATCATACCGGCGCCGCGCGCACGGAGGCGGAGCCGGACGGCAAGATGCAGTTGGTATTTTTCGGCTATGCCAACTGTCCCGGCATCTGTAGCGCCGCATTGCCGATGATGGCCGATGTATCAGAGATTCTTGCGGCGCGCGATATCGCGGTCAGCCCGGTCTTGATCACGATTGATCCAAGCCTTGATACGGTCGCCACGATGGGCCCGGCCCTGGTCGAGATTTCGCAAGGTTTCATCGGCCTGACCGGAACACCCGAGGCGCTTGGCGTGGCCTATAAGGCCTTTCAGATCAGCTTTACCAAGATCATGGATGACCCCGAGCTTGGCCCGATCTATGCCCATGGCAGCCATATATATCTGCTGGATGGGGCGGGTAAGGTTCTGACGCTTCTGCCGCCGGTCCTGTCGCCGGATCAGGCCGCCGAGATCATCGCGAACTACGCGGGAATGTAGCGCGCAACACGGCGGAAAATGCAAAAGGCGGCACTTGTGCGCCGCCTTTCACAGGTGTCACATCGCGCGTTGATCAGGCGTCAAGCCAGACCTTTTCCAGATGCATTTCGCGGAACTGATGCACTTCGGCGTTTTTGACAGCCTCGGTGTGGTGTTTGGCCTGATCGCGCCAGAATGGCTGAATGATAGCGCCGCTGTCTTGCAACATTTTCTGAAGTTTCGCGGAATAGGCGCGCCGTTTGTCCGCATCGAAAATACCGACGGCCTCATCCAGAAGAGCATCGAATTCTGGATTTTCGTGGCCCGATTCATTCCAGGCCTCGCCCGATTTATAGGCCAGCGACAACACCTGAACCCCAAGCGGGCGGGGGCCCCAGTTGGTGGTCGAGAAGGGGTACTTGGTCCAGTCGTTCCAGAAGGAAGAGCCCGGAATAACCGTGCGTTTGATGTTAAACCCGGCCTCGCGAAGCTGTGCGCCAATCGCATCCGAGGTCACCGTGCGCCAGTCACCGTCAATCGAAATAAGCTCGATCTCGGTGTCGCCATGTCCTGCGGCGCGGGCCATTTCGATGGCTTTGGCCGGGTCGGCCTTGATCAGCGGCAACTCGGCATATTCCGGGTGGAACGGCGCGACATGGTGGTTTTCCGCTGCGGCGCCAAGGCCGTTGATGCCAAGTTGCAGGGCAATCTCGTTATCCACCGCAAGCTGGATCGCGTTGCGCAACTCTTTGCTGTCAAACGGGGCCGTGTCGGCGCGCATCCGGGCGACGATGGTGTTGGCGGTCGGTTTGGATTTCTTGACCAGACCAAGCGCGTCATAGGTTTCGACAAAATCGGCGGTGGATTCGTCGTTCATATCCACTTCGCCACCGTCAAATGCCGCAACAATGGCCGCATTATCGGTGCCAAAGTCGACAAAGCGCACGCCGTCCAGATAGACATCGCCGCCCCACCATGTGCCGTTTTCGCGCCGCTTCACCTCGGCCGAGTTGCCAATTTCAAGCGAGACAAGCTCGAACGGGCCGGTGCCGATCGGGGCGGTGGCAAGGTCACCATCATCGCCAAAGCTGCGATGTACGATCAGCGCCGGATAATCCGACATGCCCGCGATCAGCGTGATATCGGGGCGCGGCAGGTTCAGGCGAATTGTATAATCGTCAACCAGCTCAATCGCGCCGTCAAGCGCCTTGCCTGTTTCTTCGTCAATCAGAGACGCCATCCGCGAGGCCATCGAATTGCCTTCTGCCGCCTTGTCACACCAGCGATTGAGGTTGTGGATCACATCATCGGCGTCAAACGTGTCGCCATTGTTCCAGGTCACGCCTTTGCGCACATGCAGGGTGTAGGTCTTGGAATCGTCGCTCACGTCCCAGCCTTCAAGCAGCATCGGCTTAAAGCTGTAATCGACATCCCACCGCACCAGAGGCTCGCAGAACTGGCGCGCGATATTGCCTGGTTCGGTCCAGGCATATTTGCGCGGGTCGGTGATCTCCAAAACCCGCGAGGCCACGCGCAACACGCCGCCCTTCTTGCCCTCTTCGGCATGGGCAGCGGTCGGCACGGCAAGCCCCAAGAGGCCATAGGCAGCGGCGGATGTCGCGCCAAAGGTCGAGGCCAGAGCGATAAATTCGCGGCGGTTCATTTTACCGGCGCGGGTGTCTTCGGCCATCTTTTCAACGATCGGGCGCAGGGTGCCCTGCGGGTTATGGTCTGTCATGATTTCCTCCATGTGGGTGTTTTGGTGCCGATATGGCTGTCGTTTTCCGACTATTATAGCCGCAAGGGTAGCAGGTTCTTCAACCAGCGCCATTGGATTGTGACCGGCCGGATACCCTGATTTCATTCCGGTGCCGAGAGCGGCACGTTGCAAAGACTATCCGGTTTCCTCCGTCCTGATAGCCTGTTTGCGACAAAAGCCCGCCAAAATAGCTTGAGGCGGCGCGCGCGCAGGGCTAGATGAGCACCTATAAGGAGCAACGCCCATGAGCCTGAACACATTCGGTCACCTGTTTCGTTTCACCACCTGGGGCGAAAGCCATGGGCCGGCCCTTGGTGCAACTGTGGATGGCTGCCCTCCTGGGATCGCGCTTGATGAGGCCATGTTGCAGCACTGGCTCGACAAGCGCCGCCCCGGCCAGAACAAGAACATGACCCAACGCAACGAACCCGACGCTGTTCGTATTCTGTCGGGCGTTTACGAGGGTCAGAGCACCGGTACGCCGATCCAGCTGATGATCGAGAACACCGATCAGCGCTCCAAGGATTACGGTGATATTGCCCAGACCTTCCGCCCCGGTCACGCCGATATCACCTACCACCAGAAATACGGCCTGCGCGATCCGCGTGGCGGCGGGCGCAGCTCGGCGCGTGAAACCGCCGCGCGCGTTGCCGCCGGTGGCGTTGCGCGCGCGGCTCTGGCGTCGCTTGTGCCGGGGCTTGAGATCAAGGGCTATATGGTCGCCATGGGCGAGATGGAAATCGACCGCACCCGCTTTGACTGGGACGCGATTGACGGCAACGATTTCTGGATTCCCGACGCCGCCGCCGCCCCCGAATGGGAGGCGTATCTGCAAAAGCTGCGCAAGGCTCACAACTCGGTCGGTGCCGTGGTCGAAGTGGTGGCGCGCGGCGTGCCCGCCGGGCTTGGCGCGCCGATCTATGGCAAGCTCGATACCGATCTGGCCGCTGCGATGATGTCGATCAATGCCGTCAAAGGTGTTGAAATCGGCGAAGGCATGGCCGCCGCGCGCCTGACCGGCACCGATAACGCAGATGAGATTTTCATGGGCGAGAACGGGCCGGAATACGGATCAAACCACGCCGGCGGCATCCTTGGCGGGATTTCGACGGGGCAAGAGGTGGTTGTGCGCTTCGCGGTCAAGCCGACCTCGTCGATCCTGAGCCCGCGCCGCTCGATCCGCATTGACGGCAGCCCGATCGAGGTGGTGACCAAAGGGCGCCACGATCCTTGCGTCGGCATTCGGGCGGTTCCCGTGGGCGAAGCGATGATGGCCTGCGTGATGCTCGATCACCTGCTCTTGCACCGTGGTCAGGTCGGCGACGGCCCACACGGTCAGATTGGTTAGGATCGTTTTCTTTAAAAGAAAACGGCCCGGAATTTTTTGAAAATTCCGGGTGCCTAGATCCGGCCTTGGCGCGAAAGCTGCACCGCCAGAATGCCGCCCATGATCACCAGCACGCCGATCAGATCGCCAAGCCGCAGCGCCTCGCCCAGCAGCATGGCGGCGATGGCCACGCCGAAAAACGGGTTGAGAAAGTGGAACGTCGCCGCCCGCGTCGCACCGATTCGCTCGACCAGCAGGAACCACACAAGCGTGGCGGCAAGGCCGGGAATAAGCGTGGTATAGGCAAAGGCGGCGACAAGCTGCCAACTCCAGTCGATCAGGAGCGACTCGGTCGCAAGGCCAACCGTGCCCACCAGAACCGCACCGACAATCATCTGAAGCCCGACAACCATCAGGAAATTTCCCCCCGAGGCCGCGCCGCGCACCGACAAGGTGGCGAACGCAAGCGCAAAGACCGCAATTGCACAAAGGCTGACGCCGTAAAGGTCCATCCCCCCCTGAAGCCGTGCGCCCATGATGATCACCACCCCGGCGAGTCCGGCAAAAAGCCCGAAGATACCGATCTTGCCAAGCCGCTCGCCCAGGAACGCCCAGCTGATCAAGCCGACCAAAAGCGGCACGGTCGAGGCGATGATCGCGGCAAGGGATGCCTCGATGGTCTGCATCGCCACAAAGTTGAGGCCAAGATAAAGCGCGTTCTGACAGACGCCGAACACGATCGTCGCGCGCCATTGCGCCCGCGTCAGCCGCCAGGTCTGGCCGAGGATCAGGGCAATCGTGATTCCGATCACGCCGGAAATCAGAAACCGCAAGCCAAGCGCAGTCAGCGGGGGCGCGGCGGCCACGATGATGCGTGCCGAGGTAAACGCGCTGGACCACATAAGCGCAAACGCAAGCCCCATGACGATCGCGCGAATATCCATCAGTCAACTCCGTAAATGAAAAGGGCCGCCCCTGGGCGACCCTTTTACGAAACTTGTATCAAGTGCAAGCAGGCTCTAGCCGTTCACGCTATCCTTGAGCGCTTTGGCGATGGTCATTTTCACAACCTTGTCGGCCTCTTTCTTCATTTGCTCGCCGGTGGCAGGATTGCGCACCATACGCTCGGGGCGCTCGCGGCAATAGATTTTGCCAACGCCCGGAAGGGTCACGGCACCGCCTGCGGATACTTCTTTGGTGATGATCGCGATCACCGCATCCAGAGCGCCGGTGGCGGTTTTCTTGTCACTTCCCATTTCATCAGCCAGAGCAGCGACGAGTTGGGTTTTGGTCATCGGTTTTGCCATTTTATGGTCTCCTTCAACTGCCCTACCTATGGGCCTCATGCGCGTGATTTAACGCTATGGTGTGATCAAACACAATGACTGGTAGGCAAAAGCAAGTGTTTTTAGCGTATTTTGTGCCAATTTCCGCTAGGTCAGAGGAATGCTGTTTCCTCAAAGCTACGTAATTTGCGGCTATGGATGCGTTCGAGGGGCATTTTGCGGAGTGATTCCATGGCGCGAATCCCTATCATCAGATGGCGCGAGACCTGTGATTGATAGAATGCACTGGCCATTCCCGGCAGTTTCAGCTCGCCCTGAAGGGGTTTGTCGCTGACGCAGAGCAGGGTGCCATAGGGCACGCGAAAGCGAAAACCGTTGGCGGCGATGGTGGCGCTTTCCATATCAAGCGCGATGGCGCGTGATTGTGACAGGCGCTGCACCGGGCCGGATTGGTCGCGTAATTCCCAGTTGCGATTGTCGACGCTCGCCACCGTGCCCGTGCGCATGACGCGCTTGAGGTCAAACCCTTCAAGCTCGGTCTCTTGCTCTACTGCCGTTTCAAGGGCGATCTGGATTTCCGCCAGCGCCGGGATCGGCACCCAGGCCGGCAGATCAGCGTCAAGCACCCGATCCTCGCGCAGATAGGCATGCGCCAGCACGAAATCGCCAAGCGATTGCGAATTGCGCAGGCCCGCGCAATGGCCCACCATCACCCAGGCATGTGGGCGCAGCACCGCCACGTGATCGGTCGCGGTCTTGGCATTGGACGGCCCGACGCCGATATTAACGAGGGTGATCCCCGACCCATCGGCGCGCTTGAGGTGATAGGTCGGCATCTGCGGCAACCGCTCGACCGTCGGGAGAACCCCGTCTGGCGTGGTGATCTCGGCATTGCCGGTGCTGACAAAGGCGCAATATCCGCTGTCCGGGTCGGCTAGCATCTTGCGGCCGTAGGCCTCGAATTCCGACACATAGAACTGATAGTTGGTGAACAGCACGTAATTCTGAAAATGCTCGGGGTCGGTGGCGGTGTAATGCGCCAGCCGCGCCAGCGAATAATCCACCCTCTGCGCGGTAAAGGGCGCAAGCGGGGCGGCGCCGCCCGCCGGGGTCAGATGGGTGCCGTTGACGATATGATCGTTCGTCGTCGACAGGTCCGGCACATCAAACACATCGCGCAGGGTGAAGTCTGCGGCGCCTTCCTGCGGGACGGTGATGCTGGCATCATTGGCGACCGCGAAATGCACCGGCATCGGCGTGTCCGAGACCGTGATACAGACCGCAACACCGTGGTTTTCGATCAACAACCCGATCTGCTGTTCAAGGTAATTGCGAAACAGGTCGGGCCGGGTGATCGTCGTGGCATAGGTGCCGGGGTTGGATACATGGCCATAGCTCAGGCGGCTGTCGATCTTAGCAAATGTCGTCGTCGTAAGGCGTATCTCCGGGTAAAACGCGCGCATGCGACCCGACGGGATATCGCCGCCAAGCGCCTTGGAAAACTCGTGACAGAGAAAGGTCGTCGCCGTCTGGTAAAGCGCAACAAGCCGGTCGACCGCCGCCTTGGCGTCGCTGAAATCCTCGGGGCCGGGAACGTCGGGCGAGGTGACGCCGGTGGTCTGATGGGTAAGCGTCACGGAATATCCTTGGTACAGTCAGTTTTCATCTCATACGTTGACACGGGCCGGTCGCCTTATCAAGCTGACCTCTGGAAGAATAACCAAGGCAGGCCCCGACATGGATTTTGAAACGGTCAGCGCAGGAGACTTCGGCACCGCCCTCACGGGGATCGGCCTGAACATTCTGGTGCGCGATGTGCCCGCGCAGGTGGCCTTCCTTGAGGACATCTTTCAGATGGAGGCGCATCGCGTGAGCGCCGATTTCGCGATCATGACCTACCATGGCCAGATCATGCAGTTGCACGGCGATCACACCTATTCGCAAAATCCGCTTTTGGGTCTCTTGCCCGAAACCCCGCCACGCGGAGCAGGCGCCGAATTTCGCCTCTATCACACCGATCCTGATGCGGCGGTGGAGCGGGCAAAGGCGCGCGGGGCCCATGTGCTGCAAGAGGCTTCTGAAAAACCCCATGGTCTGCGCGAATCCTATATTTTGTGTGACAATGGCTATGCTTGGGTGGCCTCGCTGCCGCTGGCGCAATTTCCAAAGGGAGACCCCTCATGACAGTTGCCGATATCCGCCCCAACATGGACCATTGGCAAGAGCGCGTCGATCTCGCCGCCGCCTTTCGCTGGACCGCGCGGCTTGACCTGCACGAGGCGGTCGCCAATCATTTCAGCCTGTCGATCAACGATGAAGGCACGCGGTTCCTGATGAACCCGAACCAGATGCATTTTGCCCGGATCAAGGCCAGCGATCTTATCGTCGTGGATGCCAATGATCCCGAAACCCTGAGCGGGCCGGATGCGCCCGACCCGACAGCTTGGGGCCTGCATGGCGGGCTGCATCGTCATTGCGCCCACGCGCGCTGTGCGATGCATGTGCATTCGATCCACGCCACGGTATTGGCCAGCCTTGCCGATAGCCGCCTGCCGCCGATTGATCAGAACTGCGCCACCTTCTTTAACCGCTATGTGATCGACGATGGCTATGGCGGTCTTGCCTTCGAGGATGAGGGCGAGCGTTGTGCCGCCCTGCTGACCGATCCCAGGAAAAAGGTCATGATCATGGGCAATCATGGCGTGATGATCATCGGCGATACCGTGGCCGAGACCTTTAACCGCCTCTATTATTTCGAACGCGCCGCCGAGACCTATATTCGCGCGCTTCAGACCGGGCAAAAGCTTCGGGTGCTCAGCGATGAGATCGCCGAGAAAACCGCGCAGGAGCTTGACGATTATCCCGGCCAGGCCGAGCGCCACCTTGATGAACTCAAGGCGATTCTCGACGCTGAAGGCTCGGATTACGCCGCCTGATCCGCTAGCCCGCGCGCAGGCCGGTTTGCACCAGAAGGCCCTTGCGCTTGGCCTCGTAATAATAGCCGCGCGCATACCACATGATCGCGGCATCGGGATCGCCATCGGCTACGATATAGGCGCCACGCAGGTATTTGACGCCGTATTTCAGGTTGGTTTCGGCATCCAGAAGATCGTTTGGCGCGCCGCGAAATCCCATGGTGCGCGCGGTCTGCGGCAGGATCTGTAACAGGCCGTAATAGGGTCCGTTGCGCGCGCCGGGGCGGTGCCTGCTTTCGCGGATCGCAAGCCGGTGCACAAGCGATCGCGGCACCTCGTAAAGATCGGCGTATTTGTTGATCAACCGGCGCAGCTCTGGCGTCTCGTTGGGAAACAGCGGCGGCTCGGAAGCAACACCGCGCCCGCGCCCTGCGGGGCGCCCTTGGCGGGAACAACCGGCAAAGCTGGCCGAGGCAATTAGCGCAAGCGCTGATCGGCGGGAATAAGCGGGCATGGGCTCTCCGGTTCAAGGTCGCAATCGCGCCTATGTGACACCGTTTTGGCAGGGCGCGCCAGAGGGCGAAAGGGCCACCGGCAAAACCCCGCCGCCTTGCCAAGCGGCCGCTCACGGGCCATGTAAGCAGGATGGAAAAGACACTTCTTTCTTTTGGTCACGGTTATTCGGCGCGCGCGCTTGCGGCGCGGCTTGTGCCACAGGGCTGGACGATCTTTGGCACCACCCGCAATGAGGCCAAGTTTGCCGCCCTTGAGGACGAGGGTATCACTCCCGTCTTGTGGCCGGATGGCGACTTGAGCGCAGCTTTTGAAACCGCAAGCCACCTGCTTGTCTCGGCCGGGCCTGACGCGGATGGCGATCCGGTGTTGGCCCGCTTTCGCGATCAGATCGCGGAAATGGCGCCGCGACTTGAGTGGGCCGGGTATCTCTCGACCACCGGCGTTTACGGTGATCATCAGGGCGGATGGGTCGATGAGGCAACGCCGCTGACCCCATCCACCCGGCGCGGGCAAATGCGCGTGGATGCCGAGGGCGACTGGCGCTCTGTGCCGGGCCTGCCGCTCCATATCTTCCGGCTGGCCGGCATCTATGGCCCCGGTCGCGGCCCGTTTGAAAAGGTCCGACAGGGCACCGCGCGGCGGATCGTGAAGCCGGGGCAGGTCTTTAGCCGGATTCACGTCGAGGATATCGCGCAGGTGCTTGAGGCGTCCATTGATCGGCCCAACCCCAGTGCGATTTACAACCTGTGTGATGATGACCCTGCCCCGCCGCAGGATGTCATCGGCCACGCCGCCGAGCTTCTGGGCCTGCCGATGCCGCCTGAGGTGGATTTCGAGGCGGCAGAGATGAGCCCGATGGCGCGCAGCTTTTACGCAGAATCAAAGCGTGTCAGCAATGCGCGGATCAAGGACGAGCTTGGCGTAAAACTGATCTACCCGGATTATCGCCGCGGCCTTGAGGCGCTGCTTGGGGCTGAGCTTTAGGCGATTAAAAAGTGACGCATGGCGCCTGCCGGGCGATCTTGTGCTAAAAACCAAGCAGTGACGGCATCGGCATTCAGGCATAAACCTCAGTTGGAGGCGAGACGTGGTGACCCCGGCAGGAGGGGACGCGCGTGGCGTATAATTCTATTTATGTAGCTGATATCTTTGGTATATTTTTGATTTTTGGTGGTGTCCTGACTTGGTAGTGAACTTTACACTACATAGTATGTTCGAAACCACCGAAGAGCCTAGTGTCCGCATGAAGAACAGCTTAGACACGTAATTCGGTCCTTGGAGAACTACCGATGTAAGTCCGCAGTTGGTTGCTGCCAGCGGCAACTTTCTAGTCTTAGAAATCGCATATTTCTCCAACCAAGGCCTTGCTTCTCTGGCTGCTATTTTTGTTTTCTGCTCTGTCTAATACGCTTCCATATCTTAGTGGCTTATGATAGCGGACTCGAAGGTGAGTTGCTGTGTTGGATAGAGAGGCAATGTTTCAAGAAATGACCTTTCGACGGATGTGCTTGGCTGTTCTTATTGCTTTCAGCGCCTCGGCTTGCACCGACCCATACTACAGCCAGGAATTAGAAGAAATCGGAGCGAAAGCAGATTTGTCGAGCGTCTCATCGGTCGACTTATGTGATGCGGCTTCATACTTCAAATATGATGCACCGTCGGGTGAACGAGAGAAAGCTAAACGTCTTTTGGCAGTGGTTCTTGAAAGAGGCGACATTTCACGAAAAGACTACAACAGCGCATTAACCGGCGACGTCGAACTTGGGATGACTGACTTGGCGGCGACATGCGCGTGGGGTCTGCCGGACGAAGAAGAAGAATACTACATATCCGGGGGACGCAAATTCACCCGTTGGACTTACAGATACGGTGAGTATGGCCTCGACAGGGACACTCTCGAATTTGTCAATGACCGTGTGGTTGCGCTACACGCAGGCGACTGATGATGGAAGGTCTATTCTCGATAGTATTCGGCCTGCTTGCTCTGTTTGTAGTAGTTTGGCTGTATATCCTGCTTCCTGCTGGAATGGCAGAGCGAAGAAACCGTAGCCAACTGATCTGGGTGCTTATCAGTCTATTTGGTTCACCTATTCTGGCCTGTCTGCTACTGTTAGCTCTTGGCGATGCAGATTAACTAGGACGCCGTGGTAAGCCCCACCCAGAAGAACCGAATGGGGCCGGACGTTGTGCTGGCTACCGGGCTTGTTTGGAAGCCGCCTGATTGGCAAAGAAATCTGCTTCTTCGTTGCGAGGGTCGCCATTGTGACCACGGACCCATTCCCATTGGACATCCAGCCCTGCGGAGACAGCCAGAAGTTCCTCCCAATGCTCTCTGTTCTTGACGGGCTGGCCGCTTGCTGTGCGCCATCCTTTAGTCTGCCATTTGGATAGACGTTCGGTCATCCCCAGGACGACATACTGGCTGTCCGAAAAGACTGTGATCTTGGCTGGTTCCTTTCGCTTAATTTGGCGCAAGCCCGTGATGGCCGCCATCAACTCCATCCGATTGTTTGTGGTGTCTGGCTCGTTGTCGCTAAGAACCCGTTTCTTGATCTCGACGCCATTTTCGTAGCGACGGACGACTGCGGCGAAGCCCCCTTTCCCGGGGTTTCCAAGGCAGCAGCCATCAGTGTGAATGGTGATCTCTGTGTTAGTCATTGTTGAGTTTCCTTGCGGTCTGTTGGGGATGTTCGGCATGGCGATTAGGCAGTCAGTTTTGTGGTCTCGCCAAACTCGGCATACTCTCGTGCCTGCTTGAGACCAGCAGGCATCAAGGGCGTTTCAGGTTGGAACTTGAGGTGGACTAGGCAGCGGTCATGAGCCACGACGTCAAAGGCGAAAAGTCGTCCTCATCGTCGATGAGCAGGTCGTCATCCAACTCGACACGGTGCACTTGCTGGGGGATGTCAGAGCCATCCACCGCAAATTCGATTTCGTCACGACGAAGAGGACCAAAGTGACCCAGACCCTGATACGGGCCAGTTGGACGAAGCGGGTCAAGAAGTTCACTATATTGGTTTTTATCTCTGACCCTGATCACCTTCCGAAACACTGGTTCAATGCTTGCAGGAATTGGTCGCTTGGGTGACCATGTTTCCTCGTCACCTTCGGTCCAAAGGGTCTCGTCCATCCATTGCAAGAAGGCGTAAGCTTTGATCGCGTTGAACCCTTTGACCCTTCCTTCTGCGAAGCGGTGAACTGCCCGAGGGCTTATCAGGCTGCCTTTGTTTCGGCGACCGTCGGTGAACCTGAAAGGTGTATCGATGATTTTTATGATGTCGGGGTGGTCGATGCGAGAGAGCCGACGACCAAAACCACCTCCAGCGCCGTCTGGTTGAAAGCCCATCGCCTCCATGACGGAAGGACCAGAGAGCCATAGGTTCCCATTGGTCTTGATGACATCAATGGATGTTCCGTCGACATCGTGGGTGGTGTGAATGAAGTCATCGACGAACAGAGGTATGCCGTCGTGATCGACAAAGTCGGTCATCGTGTCCTCCTTATATAACTTAAGGGCATTGCGGGGTATTTTCTGCGGGGTAGTTTTGTAGAGCCGGATTACTGGACATCTTTGACAAGTTGGCAAAACGGTTGTTCCTGCCCACGCGAAGACACTCGCCAATGCGAAGAGTCAGGTTCCTCAAAAATTGATTGCACCCCTCCGCTCACGCTCTTGAAAGCAAATCTGGTCGTGCTGTTCAGGCGCTGCGGCGGCTGTCTTGGGGTCTCAGATGCGGGTTAATGGCCCGGCTTGGGTCACTAGGGCTAGGATGGGGGTTAATCAGTTCGCACCGTCAGTGCCGCCCTTTACTGCTAGGGGGTGGGTTAATTGCCGAGGGAGGCAGTTGCGCGCTGTTGGGGCTAGTATGTGGGTTATTCGATACCTCCCCTTCAATTGGTAACCCGGTTCCCCTCACGGCTATGCTGTGGGTTTATTAGGGCAGGCGATAGCAACCCGGCCTCCGGTGCTCCTTGATCGGTGACAGTAGGGCTATAGACCGGGTGAATGGTCAGGGTGTCCTAAAGCTGGGCAACCAGATGATCGCCCCAGTCCCTACGCCCAAAGCCGCGTAGCCCAAGTATGTGGGTTGGGAGGTCACATGCCCCACTTCATCAGCGCCGCCTCTGCTTTCGCTGGGTCTTGAGCAATCCTGATCACGGCGTTCCGGTTGACGCCCGTTGCCTTTGCGATGGCCGAATGACCCTGACCAGCATTCAGCATGGCCTTCACCTTCTCGAAGCTGGCTCGGTCGAAGGTTGGCTTGCGTCCCTTGAACTTCTCCGGAGAGGCAGCCTTGTGGTGCTCTATACCGGCCCTCTGGGCTTCCTTCGTGGCTTCTGCCTGTGCCTCTGCCATGGCGGCCATAAAGCCTATCAGCGCGTCCCTGATGGCCTTCTGGGTGGGGTCTGTGGTCGTGCCGTCGAACACCATGCCGTTGATGACTGTCTTGATGGTCACGCCCCTGCGGATGAACTCGCGTATGGTGTCCGTGACGTCCTGATAGTTGCGCCCCAAACGGTCCACCCAACGGACCACAAGCGTGTCACCTTCGCGGAGCATGTCGAAGAGGCGTTTGCCGCCGTCCCGGTCTGCGAGCTTGGTAGTCACCCCTGAGGTGCCGTGATCGGTCACCACATGGTCAACCTGAAAGCCTGCCTTGCGGGCCTGTTCTAGCTGGTGATCGCTGGTCTGTTCAGTGGTCGACACGCGGCTGTAGAGGATAGTCTTGGACATGGGTCACCTGTTCTCAGAGCTTCTGTTCACATGCTTGATGTGTTCACAAGCCAAAGTCAACCCCAGTGAACAGTCTTTCGGTGATCTTCAGAGATGTTCCCTGCGGTATACCCTATTAAACACCCTGCAAGGCTGAAACCCTCTCCCCGGGCAACCTAAAAAAGGATACATGCCTGATCTCGCACCTTTTGCGGCACCCCCACGGGGGGAACGGGAACCACGCGCTTCGCATTCTCCGACTTGCCACCTGCGATGAGGAATACCGACCCATCTTCCTTCGTTTCCGCGACAGTCATTTTTGCGATCTCCGTAACTCGCGCTCCGGTCACCAGTCCCAACCGGAATAGATCACCCATGCGGTCACCTTGTGGCACCGCAGCGAGCACCTTTCGTGTCTCCTCAGGCTTGAACTGGTCGCGCTTTGGCTCGTTCTGCTTCTTCACCCTCGGCACGTCGTCATCGGGCCGGTTGAATGGGTTGGCATCCAGTTTCACCTTCCGTCTCGCCAGCGCCCAGCGCCAGAGACCCCGAAGCATGGTGATCAACTTCTCAGTGGTCGCGGGAGTGAGCGGCCTGCCCGTCTTCTTGGACGTCTGTGCTGGGAGATATTCATGCTGGAAGTTCGATACCAGGTCGGGGGTAATTTCATCGAGGAAAAGGGTGTCTGGCGTCCTGTCCATAAAGGCGCAGAGGTAATTTACCGCAGTGACCACCTCGTTTGCTGACGTCTTGCCAAGCGGCTTGTTTCCATAGGGATTGCCCAGTTCCCGTGCCTCAAGATACTGCTCGCGCGCCTTGGACAGCGGTAGTGTTGTTGCCGTAGCCACCTTGAGGAATGCCCTGCGGTCGCTCTCGGGTGCCCTCTCGGCTTCGTCGTAGATGAGGTCGCGAATGAAGGCGCTATCGACCTCGAAACTTGCAAGGTATTCTTCATCATTAGGCACGAAGCCCTTTTCATCCCGGTCTGGAACGATAGCCCGTGACGCGCTCTTCATCGCTTCTGCCCACTGCTCAGCCTTCTCCAAGCTATGTCTCTGGCGAGCCGCGTATGTGACTTCCAGTTTCCTAATCTCGGCGAGATAAATGTCTCTCAGCTTCTTAGCGCTGGGCAAGTGACGCTCCCCGCTCATCGGCCTGATGATCCACGTCCCGAAAGGTTTGCCGTCTGCCCATGGATTTGGGGTTCCTCGGAGGCCCACCGGCACCTTCATTCTGAAGCGATAGGCTGTTCCCGGTCCCTTTGGTTGTTCAATATACTTCACTGAGGCGCTCCGGTGGTGTCCCAAAGTGGTGCACTTCACACCACCATTCGGTTCCCACTAAGTATTAAGCCACTTGTATTGCAACACTTTTTGATAATGGCGACCCCGGCAGGATTCGAACCTGCAACCTGCCCCTTAGGAGGGGGCTGCTCTATCCAGTTGAGCCACGGGGCCACGCGGGGTTTTCATTACCCCTCCGGAAATGATTTGTCATCGCCCGATTTGCGCAGGGCTGGGCGGTCAGACCGCTGACCGCTTGATCAGGGCTGGCTGTTCGCGGTAACACTTGGGGATGACCTTGCAGGAAAACGCCTTTGACCCAGAATGATAACCACCCTCTGACCCTGCGTGATGTTTCCGAGGCGGCTGGCGTGTCAGAGATGACCGTGAGCCGGGTGTTGCGCAACAAGGGTGATGTGTCGGACGGCACCCGCAAACGGGTTCTCGAGGCGGCTAAGCGGCTTGGCTATGTGCCCAACAAGATCGCCGGGGCTCTTGCGTCAAATCGGGTCAATCTTGTGGCAGTGATTATCCCGTCGATGTCAAACATGGTGTTCCCAGAGGTGATGACCGGCATTAGCCAGATCCTTGAGGAAACCAACCTTCAGCCAGTCGTGGGGCTGACCGGGTATCGCCCTGAAAAAGAAGAAAAAGTTCTCTATGAAATGCTATCGTGGCGGCCCTCGGGTGTGATCATAGCCGGGCTTGAGCATTCCGATGCCAGCCGCGCGATGCTGCGCGCGAGCGGTATTCCGGTGGTCGAAATCATGGATGTCGACGGCACGCCGATCGATTCAGTGGTCGGCATTTCCCATCGTCGTGCCGGGCAACAGATGGCACAGGCGATCATCAGGGCCGGGTACAAACGCATCGGATTTCTGGGCACCAAGATGCCGCTTGATCACCGGGCGCGAAAGCGGTTTGAGGGGTTCACCGAGGCGCTTGCCAAGGCGGGCATCGAGATTGCCGATCAGGAATTCTATTCAGGCGGCTCGGCCCTTTTGAAGGGGCGTGAAATGACCGAAGAAATTCTGCGGCGCACCCCGGATATTGATTTCCTCTATTACTCCAACGACATGATCGGCGCGGGCGGATTGCTCTATCTGCTTGAGAAGGGCGTCGATATCCCCGGTCAGGTCGGGCTTGCCGGGTTCAACGGGGTGGAGCTTCTCAAGGGGTTGCCGCGTGAACTGGCCACGATGGATGCCTGTCGCCTCGAGATCGGGCGCAAGGCCGCCGAGATCATCGCGGCCCGCGCCGAGGCGACCGGTCCGAGCGATCCGGTGCGCATCACGCTTGAGCCCAAGATTAGCCTTGGGGATACCCTGCGCCGCGTCTGAGTGCCGAGATTTTTGCGCCCTGTCTGCATTTCGCTTTTGCATTTGTGGCGCGAATCGCAAAAGGCTTGAGCGAACGGGCCCGATGAGGTCAGGCAAACAGGGACAACATACATGAAAATCGGATTTATCGGGCTGGGCAATGTCGGCGGCAAACTTGCCGGTTCAATTCTGCGCAACGGGTTTGACCTTACGGTGCGCGATCTTGACGACTCTCTGGTGCAGGACTTCGTGACCCGCGGCGCAAAAAGTGCCAACAGCCCAAAAGAATTGGCCGAGACCTGTGATATCGTGATCACCTGCCTGCCGTCGCCCGCTGCCTGTTCTGCCGTGATGGAGGCCGATGATGGCATTCTGGCCGGGATCAGCGAGGGCAAGGTCTGGGCCGAAATGTCGACCACCGATGAAACAGAGGTAAAGCGCCTTGCCGCTTTGGTCGAAGCCAAGGGCGCGTCGGCGATTGAATGCCCGGTTTCGGGCGGCTGTCACCGGGCCGCCACCGGCAATATCTCGATCTTCGCAGGGTGTGACCGTGACACGTTTGATCGGATGTTGCCGATGCTGACGACGCTTGGCCGTCGCGTTCTTCATACCGGCCCCATCGGAACTGCGTCGGTCCTCAAGGTGATGACCAACTACCTGGCCACTGCCAACCTTCTATCGCTATGCGAGGCCATGGTGACGATGAAGGCGGCAGGGCTGGATATGGCAACGACTTACGAGGCGATCGTAATTTCCTCGGGCACGTCCTTTTCCGCCGAAACCGAAGGTCAGATCATCCTGAACGGAAGCCGTGATATCTCCTTCACCATGGATCTTGTCAAAAAGGACATTGGCCTGTTTCAGCAAGTCGCCGATCGCGCCGGCGTGCCGCTTGAAATCAGCCCCCTGATGGTCAGTATCTTCAACGACGGTATTGAACGGTTCGGCGAAAGAGAGCTGTCGCCCAATATCATCAAGCGGCTTGAAGAGGCGACCGGTCTTGATGTTCTCGCACCCGGTTTTCCGGCCGAACTGACCGATGACGAACCCGAGGAGCCGGGATATGAAGTGGTGCCAAAGGGCCGCATTCTCGCGAAATAAGGCTGACGCCTCGTGCGCGTTAACCATTTTTAAAACATTTCATTGTTCTGATGGTCGCGTGATGGCCTAATTGCATCGCCTATCTTGTGAGCGTTTAAAATGTTTTTTCTTGCGAGTCTGATCGCAGCGATGGCCGTCGGGGCCGCGACCTTTGTCGGCATGGACCGGATCGAGGACGAAGAAGACGATTCTGGCAACGAAACCGCATCTGAGGATGATTCGGGTGATGGCGGCGCTCATGCCGAGGCGCCTGATCTTGTACAGCAGGTCTTCTCTGACGTTCAGGAGGGCCACGCCTCGTCCGCCTCCGATATGACTGGGATTGAGCCCGAGCATGATCACCTTGGCGACATCCTAAGCGGCGACGATGAATTTAATGCCATCGCGGGCACCGCCGGAAATGACCAGATCAACGGCTATTCCGGCGATGATAGTATTATCGGCGGTGAAGGCGACGATCAACTGTTCGGCGCTCTCGGTCACGACGACATTCGCGGCGAGCATGGCGAAGATACGTTGCACGGTGGTGGTGGTGACGACGACCTTTATGGCGACGATGGGGACGACGACCTTTTTGGCCATGACGGAGCGGACAATCTTGAGGGCGGCACCGGCGACGATAGCCTTGTCGGCAGTGCAGGCAACGACCACCTGCGTGGTGACGACGGCGATGATGCCCTGCATGGCGATTTGGATGATGACACGCTGGATGGCGGCATGGGCCAGGACACGCTTTTTGGCGGCTGGGGCGACGATGTGGTGATTGGTGTGGCCGACGATGACACCACCGAAGAGGCCGATGATATCGACGGCCGTGATTACCTGAATGGCGGCGGCGGCGATGACCTTATCATTGCCGGGCGCGATGATATCGTAACCGCAGGTGCAGGCGAGGATTCGATCATGCTCGGCGATTGGCTTTCGCAGGATCATCAGGCCGAAGTGCTTGATTTCTCTGCCGCCGAAGACTCTCTCATGGTGTTTTTTGATGATAGCGATGGCACCGACCCAGAGGTCAGTCTTGAGGCCGATGAAGAAAACGGCTCGAACCAGCATATTGTGCTGAACGGCGTGCGCATCGCAATGATTGCCAATGCCGGGGGGCTGTCGCTTGGTCACATCACCCTGCTTCCGCAAAGCAGCTTTGGTGCGACAACCGGCCTGTGACCGCCTAGCGCGATTCGCGCTTTCTTTTTCGCGAAAATTCCCCTATACGCGCGTATCCTTCGGGCCCGCCCCGAGGCGATCTCTAATGGACCTGGCTGGACGACATCCCGGCCTGTGCCCGCAACATTGACTCAAAAGGAGACCCCGATGTCGATTACCGTAGAAGAAAAAGAACGCGTCATCAAAGAATTCGCAACCAAAGAAGGTGACACCGGCTCGCCCGAAGTACAGGTTGCAATCCTGACGTCGCGGATCACCACGCTGACCGAGCATTTCAAAACCCACAAGAAAGACAACCACGGTCGTCGTGGCCTTTTGAAAATGGTCGCCCTGCGCCGCAAGCTTTTGGATTACGTAAAGTCCAAGGATGAAGGCCGCTACCGCGACCTGATCCAACGCCTCGGTATCCGCCGCTAAGACAAATGCCGCGCCCCTAAACGGGCGCGGTTTTTACATGATCCGATTGTTGCGCCCAACTGGCTTTGCGGGGGCAACAGGATGAAGAAAAGCCGCGGGGCAATGTGGCCCCGGATGCAAATGGGCCCGACGGGATACGCCCGATACGGCCAACTTAGGAAACGTGATGTTTAAAGAGACGAAAAAATCGATGCAGTGGGGGGAAGAAACCCTCACACTGGAAACCGGCAAGATTGCCCGTCAGGCCGATGGGTCTGTCATTGCCACGCTTGGTGAAACCAGCGTTATGGCAAACGTGACCTTTGCCAAAGAGCAAAAACCGGGAATGGATTTCTTCCCGCTGACGGTTCACTACCAAGAGAAATATTATGCGGCCGGCAAAGTGCCCGGCGGCTTTTTCAAGCGCGAAGCACGCCCTTCGGAAAAAGAGACGCTGACCGCGCGCCTGATCGACCGTCCGATCCGCCCGCTGTTTGTACCGGGGTTCAAAAACGAAACCCTCGTCATGTGTACCGTTCTGAGCCACGATCTGGTCAATGACCCGGATATCGTCGCGATGATCGCAACCTCGGCCGCTCTGACCATTTCGGGCGCACCGTTCCGTGGCCCGATCGCCGGCTGTCGCGTTGGTTTCTCGGATGGGGAATATATCCTCAACCCCGAGATCGACGATATGCACAACCTGCGCAACAACCCCGATCAGCGCCTTGATCTGGTCGTCGCAGGCACCAAAGACGCCGTGATGATGGTCGAATCCGAGGCTTACGAGCTGAGCGAAGAAGAAATGCTTGGCGCCGTGGCCTTTGCCCATGAGCAGATCCAGCCGGTGTGTGACCTGATCATCTCGCTCGCCGAAGATTGCGCGAAAGAGCCGTTCAACTTTAGCCCGCCGGATTACTCCGACCTCTACGCGGCCGTCAAAGCCGCTGGCGAAGACGACATGCGCGCCGCATTCGCCATTCGCGACAAGCAGGAACGCACCCATGCGATTTCTGCCGCACGTGAGGCGATCAAATCCAAGCTGAGCGAAGAACAGCTTGAGGATGGCAACCTTGGGTCTGCGTTCAAAAAGCTGGAATCAAGCGTTCTGCGCGGTGATGTTGTGAAGAACGGCAACCGGATCGACGGCCGTCGTCTGGATGAAATCCGCGACATCGTGTGTGAAACCGGCCTGTTGCCGCGCACCCACGGCTCGGCTCTGTTCACCCGCGGGGAGACCCAGGGTCTTGTCGTCACCACCCTCGGGACCGGCGACGACGAACAGTTCATCGACGCGCTGCACGGGAATTTCAAATCGAACTTCCTGCTGCATTACAACTTCCCCCCCTATTCGGTGGGCGAAGCCGGGCGCGTTGGCCCTCCGGGACGTCGTGAAATCGGCCATGGTAAACTTGCATGGCGCGCGCTTCAGGCGGTTCTGCCTGCGGCAACCGATTTCCCCTACACCATCCGCCTTGTGTCAGAGATCACCGAATCCAACGGCTCAAGCTCGATGGCGTCGGTCTGTGGTGGCTCCTTGTCGATGATGGATGCGGGCGTTCCGCTCAAGACATCCGTTGCCGGCGTGGCGATGGGCCTTGTACTTGAAGATGACGGATCTTTCGCGATCCTGTCGGACATCCTTGGTGACGAAGATCACCTTGGCGACATGGATTTCAAAGTTGCCGGCACCTCCGAGGGCATCACCTCTTTGCAAATGGACATCAAGGTCGCGGGCATCACGCCCGAGATCATGAAACAGGCGCTTGAGCAGGCCAAAGCAGGCCGCATGCACATCCTGGGCGAAATGGACAAGGCGCTTTCCGGCGCTGCTGACTTCAGCATCCACGCTCCCCGGATCGAAACCATGCAGGTCCCGACCGACAAGATCCGTGAAGTGATCGGCTCGGGCGGTAAAGTGATCCGCGAGATCGTCGAAGTGTCGGGCGCCAAGGTCGATATCAACGACGAAGGCATCATCAAGATCGCATCGCCGAACGCGGATTCGATCAAGAAAGCCTATGACATGATCTATTCGATCGTGGCCGAGCCCGAAGTTGGCCAGGTTTACGATGGCAAGGTCGTCAAGATCGTCGATTTCGGTGCCTTCGTGAACTTCTTTGGCAAGCGCGACGGTCTGGTCCATGTTAGCCAGATCGAAAACCGCCGCCTGAACCATCCCAGCGATGTGCTCAAAGAAGGTCAGGACGTTAAGGTCAAACTGCTTGGCTTTGATGATCGCGGCAAGGTCCGCCTGTCGATGAAGGTCGTCGATCAGGAAACCGGCGCAGAGGTTACACCTGAGAAAGCCGAAAAAGACGACGAGTGATCACCGTCTTATTCTAGATCAAGGCCCCGGCGGCGATGCCGGGGCCTTTTTTGTGCCTGAACCTTACGCAGCGTCATGCAAAATTTTACCCAAAAGTAAGGTTTTCCATACGGGACAAACGCATGTTTTTTCCCCATGTACGGCGGCGCGCTGTGTGACAAAAGTCATTCGGTCACGAGTTACAGATTTTGCTTTTGCGATTGACTGCTGTGCGCCATCACTCACGATACTGCGTACCAGTCGGGGCCCCGGTGGAAACACCGGGGCTTTTGACATTCTCAGGCGCGGGCATCGGCCAAAATCATATCCGCCGCCTTTTCCGCGATCATGATCGTCGGCGAATTGGTATTGCCGCTGGTGATCGTCGGCATCACGCTTGCATCGACAACCCGCAACCCACCAATCCCGCGCAACCGAAGACGCGGATCAAGCGGCGCGCCGTCGTGTGCGCCCATATGCACGGTGCCGACCGGATGAAAGATCGTGGTGCCAATGTCGCCCGCCGCCGTCATAAGCTCTGCTTCGGTTTGCGCGGTTGGCCCCGGCTTGATCTCTTCGGGCGCATAGCGCTGCATCGGGGTCTGATCCATGATCTCGCGCGCCACCCGGATCGAGGCCGCCGCCACCTGTCGGTCACCTTCGGTCGACAGGTAGCTGGGCGCAATCACCGGCGCGTCCTGCGGGTTGGGTGAGGCAAGCGATATCCTGCCCCGGCTTTCCGGTCGCAGGTTGCACACGCTGGCGGTCATCCCCGGAAAATCATGCAAGCCCTGACCGAAGGCCTCAAGCGAGAGCGGCTGAACGTGAAACTCAAGGTCTGGCGTTGCGAGATCGGGCCGGGATTTCGCGAAAGCGCCTAACTGACTTGGCGCCATCGACATCGGCCCAGAGCGCTTGAGCATGTATTCCAACCCGATAGCCATCTTGCCAAGCATCGAATTGGCCATGGTATTCAGGGTTTTAGCACCGCTCAGACGCCAGGCGCAGCGCAACTGCAGATGATCCTGAAGATTGCCGCCGATAGCCGGGGCATTGTGATGAACCTCAATCCCATGCTGGCGCAATTCCTCGCCCGGCCCGATTCCGGACAGGTGCAGGATCTGCGGGCTACCGACCGCGCCGGCGCTCAGGATCACCTCGCCCCTGGTGCGCGCCTCCTTCACAGTGCCGTTTTGCAGGTATTCCACCCCGATGGCGCGACCACAGTCAATCAACACCCGCTGCGTATGCGCCTGAGTTTCCACCTTTAACCCCGGCCCGCTTTCGGCGCGCAAAAACGCCTTGGCGGTGTTCATCCGCCAGCCGCCCCGCTGGTTTACCTTGAAATAGCCGACACCTTCATTGTCGCCGGTGTTGAAATCATCGTTAAGCGGCAGGCCCGCCGCAAGCGCCGCATCGCGCCAGTGGTCAAGAACGTCCCAGTGCAGGCGCTGATTATCCACCCGCCATTCGCCGCCCGCGCCATGCATCTCGGACGCGCCGTCAACATGATCCTCGGAGCGTTTGAAATAGGGCAGAATATCATCCCAGCCCCAGCCGGTATTGCCCATCTGCCGCCAGCCGTCGTAATCGGCGGCCTGCCCCCGCAGGTACAGCATGCCATTGATCGAGCTGCAGCCGCCAAGAATCTTGCCGCGCGGGTACAAAAGGCTGCGCCCGTTCAGCCCCGGCTCGGGCGCGGTTTTGAAACACCAGTCGGTGCGTGGATTGCCGATGCAGTAAAGATACCCCATCGGGATATGCACCCAATGATAGTTGTCGCGCCCGCCTGCCTCTAGCAAGAGCACCTTTTGCCCGGCCTTGCTCAACCGGTTGGCCAGAACACAGCCCGCACTTCCGGCGCCGACGATAATGTAATCCCAATCCATGACTTGCCCTCTTTCAGGGCCGCAGAGTGATGCAAAGTCACGGAACAGACAAGCGCCTCAGAGCGCATTGGCGGTCATCGCCGGAACACGCGCCCCGACAATACAGCGCGTCTCTCGATAGGTCAGAATGGGGCGCGCGGCGCGATTGCACAGAGGCCCAAGCCCCCTGATCTCGGGCAGGTTTTCTGACAACAGGGTGTCAGCCATATCGCCAAGCAAGAGGCTTTCACAGGGCGCGCCGCCCCCGGTATTCAAGATCTCGTGCTGCTCCAGCAGAAGATGCAGATAGGTGATCTCGCGGCAGGGCTCTAATCGTATGTCGCGGCCATTCACAAGCGCCTTGGCTGGCACCAAAACCTCGTGATGGCCAAAGAACAACTCGGCCATGGGCGAGGCGACCATCACCCGATGCTGTTGCGACAGGCGCATAGGCCTACGATTGCCAATTGCGCCCGGATCAAAACAGACCGGCGCATTCCGCCCGACCCCGACCACGGTTTTGCGCCCCGTCCAAAGGATTTTCCGGCGTCCATGATCCCGCGTTGAAACGTAATCACCAGCAGACAGCGTTTCGATCGGTTTCGGGCCATATGGCGTGCCGATGGTGACACCCATGGCGAAACACACATAGGCATGGGTATAGGTCTGGTTTTGGTCCGAGGTGTAAAATTCGGGTGGCACCCCCCCGTTGAAATTATCGAAGTACCACGTTTCGAGATCAAAACCTGGCGTCCAGACGACCTGTGCCAGATTGCCGTTTTCATCCAACCCCTCGAACACGATAACACCGCCACCACCGCTGGGCGCGTCGTCGCTTCGGATCACGGTTGCATCCAAAATCGTCCCGCTGCTCGCAACGGACCAGCTTACGGTATAGGTTTCGCCAACCTCAAAAAGGTTCGGGTCGGTGTCACCCTCCTGTGACGTGACCGTCAAATTGGTGGAGCTTGTCGGCGGATAATCGAATTTCGACCGCCTAGGGCTGCTGTTGACATTACTGCCCGTAGAAACGGCAAATTCATTATCCAGCCCATTGAATGTCTTGACCATGCCCCAACCTTTCGTTGGGTGGCAATGTCACATCCGGGGGCTGAAGACGTGCTTAACGCCTCCGTAAAATAAGCCGCGCATTTTACTTAAACTGGCAAGGCCGTGGTTTTGAACACCGTGCGCAGGGCAAAGCTGGATTGCATCTTTGCCACACCGGGTAACCGCGTCAGGTATTGGCGGTGAATACGGGCAAAGTCTTCGGTATCCTCGGCGACGACCTTGAGGATGTAATCGGCACTGCCGGCGGTCAGATGACATTCCAGTACATCAGGGATACGCGCCACCGCTTTTTCAAAGGATTCAAGCACTTCGTCGGCCTGGGTGTTCAGGGTGATTTCGACGAAAATCGTCGCCGGCACCGCCATCTTGCGCGCATCCAAAAGGGCGACGTAGCCCTTGATATATCCCTCTGCCTCAAGCCGCTGCACCCGCCTGTGACAGGCACTTGCCGACAGGTTGATCTCGTCGGCAAGCTCGGCATTTGAAATGCGCCCGCGCTTTTGCAGAATCGTCAACAAGCGACGATCATTCGAATCAAGTGACATCCACGCAAGACCTTTCGAATACTTCCCATTTATAACGAATATACTTCACAAAATACTCTGAATGACGAGCGAAATTTCAACCCTCTTGCTTGCCGCCTTTGACAGTGTGGCCTCAACACTCAACGAGGAGAGAGCCCCATGAAGATCGGTTGCCCCACAGAAATCAAGCCGCAGGAATACCGCGTCGGCGTCACCCCCAACGCCGCACTAGAGGCCGTGAACCAAGGCCATGACGTGTTCATCCAATCCGGTGCCGGCATTGGCGCGGGTTTTGACGATGCCGCCTATGAGGCCGCAGGCGCCCGGATCATCGCCACCGCCGAGGAAATCTTTGCCGCCGCCGATATGATCGTCAAGGTCAAGGAACCCCAGCCGGTCGAACGAAAGATGCTGCGCCAGGGCCAGCTTTTGTTCACCTATCTTCACCTGGCCCCCGACCCCGAACAGACCAAAGACCTGTTGGCCTCGGGCTGTACCGCGATTGCCTATGAAACCGTGACCGACCGCTCTGGTGGTCTGCCGCTTCTGGCGCCGATGTCCGAAGTTGCGGGCCGTCTGGCACCACAGGTCGGCGCCTGGACCCTGCAAAAGGCCAACGGCGGTCGCGGCGTTCTTATGGGTGGCGTGCCCGGTGTCGGCCCGGCCCGCGTAATCGTCATAGGTGGTGGTGTCGTTGGCACCCATGCCGCCAAGATCGCCGCCGGCATGGGCGCGGATGTGACCGTGCTTGACCGGTCGCTGCCGCGTCTGCGCTATCTTGATGACGTCTTTGGTGGCACCTTCAAAACCGGCTATTCCTCGGCTGGTCTGCTTGAAGAGCTGCTGCCGCTGGCCGATATGGTGATCGGCGCGGTGCTTATCCCCGGTGCTGCGGCCCCCAAGCTTGTGCGCCGCGATCAGTTTCCGATGATGAAGCCCGGCGCGGTTCTTGTGGATGTGGCGATCGACCAGGGCGGTTGCTTTGAAACCTCGCGCGCAACAACCCACCATGACCCGATCTATGAGGTCGATGGCATCATGCATTACTGCGTCGCCAACATGCCCGGCGCGGTTGCCCGCACCTCGACGCTTGCGCTTGGCAATGCCACCATGCCCTTCATGCTGGCCCTGGCGAAAAAGGGTTGGAAACAGGCCTGCGCCGACGATCCGCATCTGCTCAACGGTCTCAACGTGCACGACGGTCAGCTGACCTACGAGGCGGTCGGCACCGCCCTCGGGATGGACACGGTTGACCCGAAATCACTGATCTAAAGCCACCAACCGCCCCCGGCCTTCACGGGCCGGGGGCGCTGACAGACCGCTTTCTGTCGCACGCGGCGCTGGACCAACACTCCCCTTTGCACTAGCACTTGTATAAAAACGTCATCTAGGGGGGCGCAAAATGACGATGTTTATCCTGCGCAGGATCGCGGTCATGATCCTGACGGCGCTCTGCCTGACGTTTATCGTCTTCTTTCTGACAAACCTTTATCCCAACCTTGAAAAGCTGGCGAAAACCCAAGGCAACTTTCGCATGAGCGATGGCGAGGTTGAAAGCTATCTTGGCAAGAACGGCTATCTGCAACCTGTCGGCGTGAAATACGGCCAATGGCTCGGGGTTTTGCCGGGCTATGTGATCGAGGATAACGAAGGAGTGGCGCGCGGGCGGTGTATCGAACCGGGCATGCCGCCAGAGGACGCGCCGCGCCGCTGTGGCGTGTTGCAGGGCGATTGGGGCTATTCAACTGTTTTCAAAAAGGATGTGTTCGAGATCATCGGCGAAAAACTGGCGCTGACCGGCAAGCTTATGTTTTGGGTGATGCTGTTGATGGTGCCCTCGGCGCTTGTGCTTGGGGTGCTGGCGGGTATGCACGAAGGCTCTCGCACCGACCGCGCGCTGTCGACGGTCGCGATTACCACCACGGCCACGCCGGAATATGTCTCGGGCGTGTTGTTCATTGCGGTCTTTGCCAGCACCGCCGTCGGGCTGAAGTGGTTCAAGGGCACCGCCACCAGCGCGATGAACGACGCCACCTTCGAGAATTTCTTTCTGCCAGTGCTGACCATCGCCCTTTATGGCATGGGCTATATCGCTCGCATGACCCGCGCCAGCATGGCCGAGGTGATGACCGCGCAATATATCCGAACCGCGCGCCTCAAGGGCGTCAGCTTTTACAATATCGTGGTCAAACATGCGCTGCGCAACGCGCTGATCGCGCCCTTTACGGTGATCATGCTGCAATTTCCCTGGCTTTTGAACGGGGTGGTGATCGTCGAGACGCTGTTCAACTACAAAGGCTTTGGCTGGACTCTGGTTCAGGCGGCCGGAAACAATGATATCGAGCTGTTGCTCGGGGTCTCGGTGATATCAGTGATTGTCGTGCTGGTGACCCAGCTGATCTCCGATATCGGCTATGTCTATCTTAACCCGCGCATCAGCGTCAGCTAACGGAGGCAGCGATCATGGAATCCCTGAGCTGGGGCGAGATTATCCTGCGTATGCTGGCACAGTTCACGCCGGTCTGGATCGCCCTTGTGGTGACCTTTGCCCTGTCGATCACATTCAAGCGTCGGCTGGGTCTTTATGGCAAGCTGTTTGATAGCCCGATTGGCATGATCGGCTTTGCCATGGTGATGTTCTGGGTCTTTACCGGCGTCTTTGGCGGCGCGTTTGATCTGATCACCACCCATGGGGTTCTGGATCAGTCGGCCTCGATGAAGAACAAACCGCCCGGCACCGCGTTCAGCAAATTGATGGGGGCCCCCGATCCGGATGCCTATCCCTATTACCTGTTTGGCGGCGATCACCTTGGCCGTGATGTGTTCAGCCGGATGATCGTGGGCGCTTGGGAGGTGATCAAGATCGCCCCCTTCGCCAGCCTGTTTGCCTTCATGGTCGGGATTACCCTTGGCCTGCCGGCGGGCTACTACGGCGGCAAGCTTGATACGGTCCTGTCTTTTCTGGCCAACCTCATTCTGGCCTTTCCGGTCATCTTGCTGTTTTACCTGCTGGTGACACCGGAAATCGTGCTGACCGGGATACCGGTCTATATGGCCGCCGTGCTGTTCCTTTTTCCCATCGTGTTTCTGGTCATCCTGTGGAATTCGCGGTTTCACACCCAACCGGCGCGCCGCAATTTTTACGTCGGCGTGACGCTTGTGATCGGTCTCTGGCTTTATCTCGGGATCGCGTGGAATGCTGATCCGCTGGGGATCATCGGGTTTCCGCCCAACCTTTTGGTGGTTTTCGTGGCGGTGGTTTTTGTCAATTCGCCGACGGTGTTTCGCATCGTGCGCGGCCTGACCATGGATATCAAAACCCGCGACTATGTCGCCGCCGCCCAGACCCGTGGCGAGGGGCCATGGTACATCATGCTCTGGGAAATCCTGCCCAATGCGCGCGGGCCGCTTCTTGTCGATTTCTGCCTGCGCATTGGCTATACCACGATCCTTTTGGGCACTTTGGGTTTTTTCGGTCTCGGCCTCAGCCCCGAAAGCCCCGATTGGGGCAGTACAATCAACGAGGGGCGAAAGTTGCTGACGATGTATCTGCATCCGGCGCTGCCCCCCGCCTTTGCATTGCTAAGCCTGGTTCTGGGGCTGAACCTTTTGGCGGATGGGTTGCGCGAGGAAAGCCTGCGGGACTGAGCGTTGAGGAACCAGCACCGGGGGCCAGCCCCCGGACCCCCGGAGTGTTTCGGGAAAGATGAAAGAGGGCAAAATCGCCCCGCTGAAATGGGAGATCAGAATGGCAAAGGATTCATATGACGGGCCGATCCTTGAGATCAGCAACCTGTCGATTTCCTTTTTCACGCGGCTGCGTGAAATTCCGGCCGTGATGGATTTTTCCGTTAGCGTTCAACCCGGCGAGGCGGTCGGTCTTGTAGGTGAATCCGGCTGTGGCAAATCCACCGTGGCGCTTGGCGTAATGCAGGATCTGGGTGTCAATGGCAGGATCGTTGGCGGCTCTGTTCGCTTCAAGGGGCGCGACCTTGCCGAGATGAGCGCCGCAGAACTGCGCGATATTCGCGGCAATGAAATTGCAATGATCTATCAGGAGCCGATGGCAAGCCTGAACCCGGCCATGCGGATCGGTAAACAACTTATCGAAGTGCCAATGATCCACGAGGGGATTTCAGAAGACGACGCCTGGGCGCGCGCGCTGGACGTGGTGAATGACGTCAAGCTACCCGATCCCGAACGTATTCTGAAATCCTATCCCCATCAGTTATCGGGTGGGCAGCAACAACGTATCGTGATCGCCATGGCGCTTATGTCCAAACCATCGCTTTTGATCCTGGACGAGCCGACCACAGCCCTTGATGTGACCGTCGAGGCGGCGGTTGTCGAGTTGGTCAAGGACCTTGGCAAGAAATATGGCACCTCCATGCTGTTCATCAGCCATAACCTTGGGCTCGTGCTTGAAACCTGTGACCGGATTTGCGTCATGTATTCCGGCGAAGCGGTCGAAACCGGCAGCATCAAGGACGTGTTCGACAAGATGCAGCACCCCTATACGCAGGCGCTTTTCCGGTCGATACCCTTGCCCGGCGCCAATAAGAACAATCGCCCCCTCAAGGCTATTCCCGGCAACTTTCCCCTGCCGCACGAACGACCGGATGGCTGCAATTTCGGGCCACGCTGTGATTATTCTCTGGCTGGACAATGTGACGGCACAGCCATTCCGATGGCACCGATTGACGGCGATGACCGGCATTTCACCCGCTGCCTGCGCTACCGCGACATCGACTGGAAGGCACCGCTTGCCGGAAGCATCAAAACCGAGGCGACCGTGCCCGGCCGGGTGGTTCTGAAGATCGAAAACCTCAGGAAATACTACGAAGTGGCGGCCAACGCCTTGTTCGGCGGGAGTGCGGGCACGCGCGTCGTCAAGGCCAACGAAAGCCTGAGCTTTGAGGCGCGAGAATCTGAGACACTGGCCATCGTCGGTGAATCAGGCTGTGGAAAATCCACCTTCGCCAAGGTCTTGATGGGCCTTGAGACCGCGACCGAGGGCGCGATCCTTTTGGACGACCGCAACATCGAACAGATCCGGATCGAGAACCGCGACACCCAGACTGTGGCCGATGTGCAAATGGTCTTTCAAAACCCGTTTGACACGCTCAACCCTTCGATGACAGTCGGGCGCCAGATCATGCGCGCGCTGGAAATCTTTGGGGTCGGACAAACCGAACAAGAGCGGCGCGATGAAATGATGCGCCTGCTTGATCTGGTCAAACTGCCGCGCGAATTTTCCGAGCGTATGCCAAGGCAACTCTCGGGCGGGCAGAAACAACGGGTCGGCATCGCCCGCGCCTTTTCCGGGGGCGCGCGGATCGTGGTGGCGGATGAACCCGTGTCGGCGCTGGATGTCAGCGTTCAGGCGGCGGTGACCGATCTGTTGATGGAAATCCAGCGCAAACAGAAAACCACGCTTTTGTTCATCAGTCACGACCTGAGCATCGTGCGCTATCTCAGCGACCGCGTGATGGTGATGTACCTTGGTCATGTGGTTGAAATAGGCACCACGGATCAGGTTTTTGCCCCTCCCTATCACCCCTATACAGAGGCGCTTTTGTCCGCCGTGCCCATCGCCGATACCAGTATCGAAAAGAAGCATATCGTGCTGGAGGGTGACGTTCCGTCAGCAATGAACCCGCCGTCTGGCTGTCCGTTTCAGACCCGCTGTCGCTGGAAACCAGAGGTGCCCGGCGGGCTTTGCGAAAAAGAGGTGCCGCCAGTGCGCGATTTCGCGCCGGGCCATCAGATTAAATGCCATCTCGCCCAAGAGATGCTTGACCAGATGGAAGCGGTGATCAAGGTTGCCGCCAAATGAGCCGGCACCCTGCGCCGGGCATTTTGTCCGGATTGCGCATGATGTAGATCCAGTCGATGCGACCGCTGCTATCCAGCGTCAGACTATAGATCACATCATCCGCTCCACCCTCTAGAATCGCCAGCGCCGGGGCGCCATTGACACTGATCAGACCGGGCATGGGGCCATCCAGCCCCCGTTTCGCAACCACGGCCAAAATGACCTGCGCCACCTCCTGGGCTCCGTGCAGCGGTCGCAATGCGGCGCGTGCCTTGCCGCCCCCGTCACTGATCGCGGTCACCTCTGGGGCAAGCAGGTTTAGAACTGCGGCGTGGTCCTGTGCCACTGCAGCACGGGCGAATTGCAGAAGCGCCGCGCGCGCCGCGTCCGGGTCGGGGGCAAAGCGGGGTCGCTCCTGTTGTACGCGATGCGCGGCGCGGCTAACCATCTGGCGACAGCTGGCCTCGGATTTGCCAAGCGTGCGGGCAATATCGCCGTATTCGGCGTCAAACACACGACGCAAAAGAAACGCCGCGCGTTCTTGCGGGGTCAACCGCTCCATCGCCCACATCAGAGCAAGATCACACTCCTGCGCCAGCGCAAGCCTTGTCTCGCCATCATTGGTCTCGTCGATAAGCGGCTCTGGCAGCCACGGACCAACATAGGTTTCCCGGCGTCGGCGCGCGCGTCTCAAGGCATCAATCGCAAGTCGCACGGTCACCTGCCGCAACCATGCAGCGGGCGTTTCAATCCTTGGCGCGCCTGCGACCGTGGCGCGGGACCACCGCAACCACGCCTCTTGAGCCACATCCTCCGCCTCGGACCGTTCGCCAAGCATTCGATAGGCTAGCGCGATCAGACGCGGGCGCTCGGCCTCAAATTGGTCAACAGGATCGGCGCGCTCGCTCATGCACTCTCCTTTACGACCGAATGATCGCAGCCCCCAAGAACGATCTTCTGACAGGCGCCGCCATGGCCAAGACCACGTTTGAGAACCGGATATACCCGCCCTGACGCTGCCGCAAATGCCGCTGCAATCGCTGCCCGCTCGCCAAACGCGTCACGAATTTCGCGGCGCAGGACATCGACGTCAGGCGTCCCCCCGATCACCGCCTCGGCAAAGCGAAATCCAAGACCGACCGGCCCCGCCGCCTTGAAATCACGGCGCAGGCAGGCCGCGATCATCGCCGCCGACACGCCCATCTCTACCGCATCGTTGCACACCAATTGCGCACAGCTCCCGCAATCGCCCTCTAACGTTGAAGCAAGAATTGCACCTGTCCAAATCTCTGGCGTCGGCCCGATCATGCGCGAAAACGCCGGAAGGACCATATAGCGCAGCCCCGCCACCGGCCATAGGGTGACCACCTCTTGCATATAGCTAATATCATAGGCCTTCTCGCGGCCAAATTTCGCAAACCCACGGCCTAGGAATGCACGTAAAACAGTGTCTATCATTGCACAATCTCCCCCTTTGTCGCCGAAAGGGCCAAGGCCGCCCCAAGCGCCAAAAGCCCCGGCAGCAACGTCCCGGAAAGCTCTGAAACCAGACTGCGATGCGCGTGCCCGCCATGCGCCAGCCACTCCGCAAGATGCAGCACACCATGCAGTACCGGAAATCCGGCGCCCAACACCGAAAGGCTGCGGTTCCCCTGCTGCGCGCCAACAAAAAGCGCCACCGCAGAGACTAAAAACGCAAGTCCGACATCGCGTGCAAAATGCAGGTTCAGCGGCCCGGAATCCGCCACCCCCGGTACAGTCGTGTAAAACCCCAATGGCGAGATCAGCAACCAAACCGCCACAAGCCCGAACCACCCCGCCAGGGCAAAAACGACAATTTTCATCATCTGAACGTCTCCTTTCCCTTCCATGACGACGCGAAGAGACGTTCTGTGACAGATGACATGAACAGGCCGCTGGTCAGAACCTAATCTTTCACCGTTCCAAAAATACTCAAAAAAGACGGCGCACCCCTCAGGGCACGCCGCGTCAATAGGTCAAAAGCTCGGTCGCGCAACTTACTTCGATGCGATCATCTCGGCCTGTTTCACGATCACTTCGGCCTGTTTGATGCTGGCGATATCAACCAGACGGCCCTTATAGGTGGTCGCGCCCTCACCGCGCGCCTTGGCCTCTTCCATCGCCTGCAGGATTTCGCGCGCCTCGTTCACGGCCTCATCCGAGGGTGTGAAGACCTCATTGGACAGCGCGATTTGCTTGGGGTGGATCGCCCATTTCCCGACCATCCCAAGAGTGGCTGACCGGCGCGCCTGCGCCCGGAACCCTTCGTCATCGCTAAAGTCGCCAAACGGTCCGTCAACGGGCAAAAGCCCATGGGTCCGGCAGGCCGCAACAATCGCCGTCTGCGCCCAATGCCAGGGGTCAGACCAATGGCGCTGACCCTCATGGAGCATGTAGTAGTTCTCCTGCGTGCCGCCGATCCCGGTGGTCGACATACCCATCGACGCCGCGAAATCGGCGGCGCCAAGACTTATCGCCTGAAGGCGCGGGCTGGCGGCGGCAATTTCCTCGACATGGGAAATGCCGGCAGCGGATTCGATGATCACCTCAAAGCTGATCGGCTTTTTGCGCCCCTTCGCAGCCTCGATCGAGGTGACAAGCGCATCGACGGCATAGATATCCGCGGCACAGCCCACCTTGGGGATCATGATCTGATCAAGCCGGTCGCCGGCCTGTTCCAAGAGATCGACCACGTCGCGATACCAAAATGGTGAATCCAGCCCGTTGATCCGCACGCTCAGGTACTTCTTGCCCCAATCCACCGTGTTGATCGCTTCAATTGTATTCTTGCGGGCAATATCCTTGTCGCTTGGGGCAACAGAATCCTCAAGGTCGATATTTATCACATCCGCCGCACTGGCCGCCATTTTCTCGAACAACTTGGTGTTGGATCCGGGGCCGAACAGCTGACAGCGGTTGGGGCGGGCGGGGGCGGGAGGTTGCAAGCGAAAGCTCATATCGGGCGGCTCCGTGGTTAAGGAAATTGCGTTTTTCTCGCGCCAGTGGTTATGAAATTGCGCGCCCAATCGCAAGCTGCTTTTCTGCTTGCCAGAATAACCGGGAGGCCAGACAGCTTGCGTAGAAAATTCGACGAACTTTCTTTTTCAGCGAAGGAACTTGTGCACAAAGTCTATTTATCTGGAAATTTTAATGGCAAATCGCGCCGCCTTCGTAGGAAATTGCTGTGATCGCCAAACCTCAAAAGGACGCGCCATGATCAAGACCCCCTATCTTTTGTTTCTGGGTGATGCGCCCGATATGCTTGCCGCGAAAGTGGCCATCGGCATCCGTGACTGGCGACCGGAAAACGCCGTCGGCCAGTTACGCTTACCGGGCTGTGGCGCTGATCTTGGCCTGGCGGATATGACCCTGACCGAGGCGAAGGCGGCGGGGGTAGAAACCCTGGTGATCGGCGTGGCCAACCGGGGTGGCATGATCAGCAAAGAGTGGAAGAAGGTGCTGGTGACAGCGCTGGAAGAGGGTTTTGACCTGGCCTCTGGTCTGCACAACCTGCTGCGGGATGAGCCTGACCTGCGCGCGGTGGCCGAGGCGACCGGCCGCGCCCTGCACGACGTGCGCGTGCCATCGCTCAGCTATCCGATTGCCGATGGCAAGACACGTCGCGGCAAACGCTGTCTTCCCGTTGGCACGGATTGCTCGGTCGGCAAGATGTACACCGCCATGGCAATGGAGCGTAACATGATCGCGCGCGGGCTAAAGGCCACGTTCCGCCCGACCGGCCAGACCGGCATTCTGATCACCGGCGACGGCGTACCGCTTGATGCGGTGGTGGCCGATTTCATGGCCGGGGCGGTGGAATGGCTGACACCGGACAATGACGACGACCACTGGGATCTTATCGAGGGACAGGGCAGCTTGTTTCACGTCTCGTTCTCGGGGGTGACCATGGCGCTTATTCATGGCGGGCAACCCGACGCCCTAATCCTGTGTCATGAACCCACGCGCAGCCACATGCGTGGTCTGCCCGAGTACACCCTGCCGTCGCTTGAGGCGCTGCGCGACATGGCGCTTCCGCTTGCGCGCGTGGCAAACCCTGACTGTCAGGTGGTCGGCATATCGGTAAACACCCAGCATATGAGCGAAGAGGTCGCGCACGCCTATTTGGCTGAAATAGAGACTGATATGGGCCTGCCGACCACTGACCCCTATCGCTTTGGCGCGGCCAAGCTTGTGGATGCGCTTGTGCGCCTTTGATATGTATGGGCGTGAGTGCAGGAAGGGGATTTGAGTATTTTTGGAAAGATGAAAGGGCTGGACCATGCAGATTGACGTAACCCGCGACCTGTTCAAACTGGCGCAGGTTTTCACCATCAGCCGAGGCTCGCGGACCGAAGCGCAGGTTCTGACCGTCAGGATCACCGACGGCGGTGTGACCGGCCGGGGTGAATGTGTGCCCTATGCGCGCTATGGTGAAACCCTTGAGAGCGTCACCGCAGAGATCATGAGCCTGCCCGATCAAGTAACGCGCGCGGCGCTTTATGATCTCTTGCCTGCCGGGGCCGCGCGCAACGCGGTTGATTGCGCGCTTTGGGATATTGAGGCCAAGCGAACCGGCCAACGCGTCTGGCAATTGGTCGGCCTGCCGCAACCGGGCCCGGAAATCACGGCTTATACCCTGTCGCTCGACAGTCCCGAAAAGATGCAGGCGCAGGCCGCGCAAAATGCCCATCGCCCGATTTTGAAGATCAAGCTTGGCACGCCCGATGACATGCCCCGCCTTGAGGCCGTGCGAATTGGCGCGCCGCAGACACAGATCATCATTGACGCCAATGAAGGCTGGAGCGCCGAGGTTTATGCCGATCTTGCGCCGCATCTGCTGCGCCTCGGTGTTGCGCTTGTGGAGCAACCTTTGCCCGCAGGCGAAGATGACGCGCTTCTCGGGATCGAGCGGCCGGTGCCGGTTTGTGCCGACGAATCCTGTCATGATCGCGCCAGCCTTGCCGCGCTCAAGGGCAAATACGATGTGGTGAACATCAAGCTCGACAAGACCGGGGGCCTGACCGAGGCGCTTGCGCTGCGCGACGCGGCGCTTGCACAGGGCTATCAGGTGATGGTTGGCTGCATGGTCGGATCAAGCCTTGCCATGGCCCCGGCGACGCTTGTGGCGCAGGGCGCGATGGTGACAGACCTTGACGGGCCGCTTCTTCTGGCCGAAGACCGTGAGAACGCTTTGAAATTTGACGCCGCCGGGGTGCACCCGCCCGGGCCCGAGCTTTGGGGATAACACCATGCGCACTGTTTATGTAAACGGCCAGTACCTGCCTGAGACCGAGGCAACCGTGTCGATCTTTGACCGCGGATTTCTTATGGCGGACGGGGTTTATGAGGTGACCAGCGTGCTGGGTGGCAAGTTGATCGATTTTGGCGGCCATCAGGCGCGGCTTGAACGCTCGCTGACCGAGCTTGATATGAAAAAGCCCGCAGCCTTTGACGACCTGCTGGACATTCACCGCGAATTGGTGCGCGTCAACGAGATCGACGACGGTCTGATCTATCTTCAGGTGACCCGCGGCAGCGATGGCGACCGCGATTTCGCCTTTCCCGACCCCGAAACCACCGAGCCGACGCTTGTGCTGTTCACCCAGTCCAAGCCTGGCCTGGCCGATAGCCCGGTTGCGAAAACCGGGCTGCGTATCGTGTCGATCGAGGATATTCGCTGGGGTCGGCGCGACATCAAGACGGTACAGCTCCTTTATCCGTCGATGGGCAAGATGATGGCGAAAAAGGCCGGGTGCGATGATGCCTGGATGGTTGAAGACGGCTTTGTCACCGAGGGCACCAGCAACAACGCCTATATCGTCAAGGGTAACAAGATCATCACCCGCGCCCTGTCGAGCGATATCCTGCATGGGATCACCCGCGCCGCCGTTCTGCGCTTTGCCCGCGAGGCGCAGATGGAGGTCGAGGAACGCAACTTTACCATCGACGAGGCGAAATCGGCTGACGAGGCCTTTGTCACCTCGGCCAGTGCCTTTGTGATGCCGGTGGTGGAAATTGACGGCGCCAAAATTGGCGCTGGCACACCGGGGCCCCGCGCCGGGCGGTTGCGCGAGATCTATCTTGAGGAAAGCCTGAAGGCGGCGATCTAGGCTACCTTTGCATTTTCGCACAGATCGTGGGCGGATAACGGGAATTGAGCGTTCAGCGCGCAGTGTCATAGGTTAGGGGCAGATAACGAAAGGCCCCTGACCATGACCCCCGTTCACCCCCAGACCCGCATCGGGCATGTCCACCTTAAGGTGGCAGATCTTGACCGCGCGATCGCCTTTTATCAGGGCGTCCTCGGCTTCCAGCTTCAGCAGAAATTCGGCACCCGCGCGGCGTTTCTGTCGGCGGGTGGCTATCATCATCACCTTGGCCTGAACACTTGGGAAAGCCTTGGCGGGAAACCTGCGCCCAAGGGGCACACCGGGCTATACCACACCGCGTTTCTTTACCCGGATCGCGCAGAGTTGGCCGATGCCCTGCGCCGTGTGGTGAAGGCCGGCATCGCGATTGAGGGCGCGGCGGATCATGGGGTAAGCGAGGCGATCTATGTCTCTGATCCCGATGGCAACGGTGTCGAGCTATACCGTGACCGCCCAGAGGCCGAATGGCCGCGCGACGCGCAAGGCAACCTTGCCATGGTGAACGATCCGATTGACCTTGACGCGCTGTTGGCCTGCGCGCCGCCGCAAGCGTAAGCGCACGCCGGGTTTGCCCAAAATCCCAGAGGGGGTATCGACGGTTCGGTGTAAATCACTTCCCCGCTAAACGGGGGGAAGTGATTACCCGACTTTAGGTCTTATGCGTTCGGCAGGATGACGATCTCAACGCGACGGTTCTGGCGCTTGCCCGCTTCTGTCAGGTTGGATGCGACCGGCTGATTTTCGCCACGGCCAAAGGTACGCACGCGCGAGAACGGCACGCCACCTTCAAGCAGAACATCGGCGACCGCATTGGCGCGGCGCTCTGACAGACGCTGGTTATAACCGGCGTCGCCATCGCTATCGGTGTGGCCAACGACCTGAACGGTGGTGTTGGGGTAATCATTCAGGCTTTGCGCCACGGTAAGAAGATCACCGCGCAGGCCCGGATAGATCGTAGTGCTGTCGACATCGAACAGGATATCCTGCGGCATCGTCAGGATCAGACGGTCACCGGTGTTGGTGATCTGAACGTCATTGTCCAACTGCTGGCGCAATTCGGCCGCCTGGCGGTCAAGAGAGCTGCCAACGACTGCGCCACCTGCGGCGCCAATAACACCGCCGATGACGGCGCCTTTGACTTTATTGTCACTGACGAGGGCGCCGAGGCCCGCACCAAGGACACCGCCCAAAGCCGCGCCTTCCTTGGTTCTTTGGTTGGGGTCGGTGCCCGAAACCTGCGCCGGATCGGTACAGGCTGTCGCCAGCAAAAGGGATGCGCCGGACAGCAGAAGAAGGGGTTTACGTGCTCGGGTCATTATAGGGTCGCCTTATTGTTAAATCTGCCCGATTTGTCGGGGTTGGGGCAATGATATGCAATAACACGCCTATGCCCAAGTCCTTTGAGGGGAGAAACAGGCGGCATTTCGCGCAAATTTCGCCGTTAACTAACCCTCGGCGCGCGCGCTTTCCCATGCCAGCATCGCGCGCTTGACCGGCAGGCCCCAGTGATAGCCGCCAAGCGCGCCGGATTTGCGCAGCGCCCGGTGACAGGGGATCAGAAAGCTGACCGGATTGCGCCCCACCGCCGTGCCGACGGCGCGCACCGCGCGGGGGCTTCCGATGGACTGTGCGATTTCGGAATAGGTGGTGACATGGCCGGTGGGCACCCGAAGCAGCGCCTCCCAGACCTTGATCTGAAACGGCGCGCCGATCATGTGCAGCGCGGTTTCGCCCTTTTCGGCAAAGGCGGCGCTGACCCAAGTCGCGATGCGCTCGTGCGCGGGTTCGAACCGTGCGCCCGGCCAGCGCGCCTTGAGATCGTCAAAGGCCGCGGCGCGCCCGCATTCCTCGGTAAAGGCAAGCCCGCAGAGGCCCTTGTCGGTGCCCATCGCAAGGGCCTCGCCAAAGGGGCTGTCGAACCAGCCGTGATAGATCGTAAGGCCCTCGCCGCCGCGCGCGAATTCGCCGGGGCTCATCGCCTCCCACCGCAGGAAAAGGTCATGCAGCCGCCCGGTGCCGGTAAGGCCGGCAGCATCGGCCACCTCAAGCGTGGTAAAGCGTTGCGCCAGAAGGGTCTTGGCGTGACCAAGCGTCAGGTATTGCTGATAGCGCTTGGGCGACACGCCGACCCAGGCCGAGAACAGGCGCTGGAAATGCGCGGCGCTCATGCCCATTTCGCCTGCGAGCCGCTCAAGCGGCAGGGCCTCGCCGCCCTGATCAATCAGGTCGATGGCCCGTCGCATGACGTGAAAATGATAGGCCTGATCGGGTGTCTTGGCATCCATCGAAAGTCCTCCGGTTTCAGGCAGGATAGCCAGCATCGCGCCCGCGTGCGACCCGGATATTGCGCATTGAGGGCGCCTATGGTGGACAAAAGTCCGGTCACGCCCATTGCGCGGGCCGGGGGCTTGCGGCAAAAGGCCTGCATGGTAGCGCAACTTGATTATCACAGGATCCGCAAGATCTTTGGCCGGTTTCACGCCGCCGACCCCGAGCCCAAGGGCGAGCTTGACCATGTCAACGCCTATACGCTCTTGGTCGCGGTGGCGCTTTCGGCGCAGGCCACCGATGTGGGTGTGAACCGCGCCACGCATGATCTCTTCAAGATCGTCGATACGCCGCAAAAGATGTTGGATCTGGGTGAAGAGGCCCTGATCGAGCATATCAAGACCATCGGGCTTTATCGCAACAAGGCCAGGAATGTGATGAAGCTGTCGAAGATACTGGTCGAAGACTATGACGGCGTGGTGCCCAATTCGCGCGCGGCGCTGCAATCGCTTCCGGGGGTCGGGCGCAAGACCGCCAATGTGGTTCTGAACATGTGGTGGCATATGCCCGCGCAGGCGGTGGACACCCATATTTTCCGCATCGGTAACCGTACCGGGATTTGTCCGGGCCGGGATGTGAATGCGGTCGAGCGCGCGATCGAAGACAATATTCCCGCCGATTATCAGCTTCATGCGCATCACTGGCTGATCCTGCATGGGCGCTATACCTGCAAGGCGCGCAAGCCGCTTTGTGCCACCTGTATCATTCGTGACTTATGTGAATTCGAGGATAAAAACCTATGACAAAATATCAGGCCGTCGGCGTTGGAAACGCTATCGTCGATGTAATCAGCCAATGCGACGACAGCTTTCTGTCGCGGATGGGCATCGACAAAGGCGTTATGCAGCTGATTGACGAAGAGCGCGGCGAGTTCTTGTATGGCGCGATGGAAAACCGCACTCAGATGCCGGGCGGGTCGGCGGCCAATACGATTGCGGGGCTTGGTGCGCTTGGTCTCTCAACCGCGTTTATCGGGCGGGTGCGCGATGACGAGTTGGGCCGCTATTACGCGTCCAGCCTGACGGATGTTGGCACCACATTTGTGAACGAGCCGGTCGCGGGCGGCGAAGGGCCGACCTCGCGCTCGATGATCTTCGTGTCGCCGGATGGTGAACGCTCGATGAATACCTATCTCGGGATTTCCACCGATCTTGGCCCGGATGATGTGCCCGATGAGGTGGCCGGAGGGGCGCAATTGCTGTTCCTTGAGGGGTATCTTTACGACAAACCGCAGGGCAAAGAGGCGTTTCTTGCGGCGGCGCGGGCCTGTCGCGCGGGCGGTGGACGGGCGGCGATTTCGTTGTCTGACCCGTTTTGCGTGGATCGGCACCGCGATGATTTCCGCCAGCTGGTGCGCGAGCTCGACATCGTGTTCGGCAACGAGCACGAGTGGAAATCGCTCTATCAGACCGAAGATCTTGGCGCGGCCCTAGAGCAGGCGGCGGCGGAAAGCGGGCTTATCGTGTGCACGCGGTCCGGTCATGACGTGGTTGTCGTCGAGGGCGACCAGAGCGTGTCGGTGCCGGTGCAGGAAGTGGTGCCGGTGGATGCCACGGGGGCCGGTGATCAGTTTGCTGCCGGGTTCCTTTACGGGGTGGCGACGGGCCAGACGCTTGAGGTCTCGGGGCGGATGGGCTGTATCGCGGCGGCCGAGGTGATCGGCCATTACGGCGCGCGCCCCGAGGCGGATGTAAAGGCGATGTTCCGCGACGCGGGCCTGATCTAGCCCTCATTCGGGACCTGAGCGTCGGCGCAGACAATAACGGGCGGGGGATATACCCCCGCCCGCTTTCCTTGATAAGCCGACTGCGTTACTTGTCGCGGAACTGGGCCTGGCGTTTTTCGGTGAAGGCCGCCATGCCCTCTTTCTGGTCTTCGGTGGCAAACAGCGAGTGGAACACGCGGCGCTCGAACAAAAGACCTTCGCGCAGCGTTGTCTCGTAGGACCGGTTCACCGCCTCTTTGGCCGCCATCACCGTGATCATCGACTTTTCCGCGATCTTCTGCGCGGCACTCATCGCCTCTTCCATCAGCTTTTTGGCAGGCACGACGCGGCTTACAAGGCCAGAGCGCTCTGCCTCTTCGGCATCCATGAAGCGCCCGGTCAGGTTCATGTCCATCGCCTTGGATTTGCCGACAAAGCGCGTCAGGCGCTGGGTGCCGCCAAGACCGGCGATGACGCCAAGGTTGATCTCGGGTTGGCCAAATTTGGCAGTGTCCGAGCAGATGATGAAATCGCACATCATCGCAAGCTCGCAGCCGCCGCCAAGGGCATAGCCGGACACGGCGGCGATGATCGGCTTGCGAATCCGGGTGATCGCCTCGCTGTCTGGTGTGAACAGGTCTTCGGTGAAGACATCGACAAAGCTTTTCTCGCTCATCATCTTGATATCGGCCCCGGCGGCGAATGCCTTTTCCGAGCCGGTCAACACGATACAGCGTACCTTGTCGTTTTGTTGCGCCTCACCAAGGGCGGTGGCCAGCTCTGACATGAGTTGATCGTTGAGCGCATTAAGCGCGTCCGGCCGGTTAAGTTTGATGAGGGCTACGTGGTCTTCTATTTCGACGATGATCGTCTCATAGGCCATGAAATCTGCTTTCGCTTGTTTCCGTCAGACCTGATTCATTACCACTGTGAGCCGCCGGTTCAACCTATCTTTGGCATAGGGGGCAATAGAAGCTGGATCGCCCCGATTGCACGACGCGGGTGATATGGCCCGTACATGCGGTGCGACGGCAGGGCTCGCCCTCGCGGTCGTAAACATCGAAATTGTGTTGGAAATAACCCAGTTCGCCATAGGCCTGGCGGAAATCCCGCAGGGATGATCCCCCCGCCAGAATGGCATCGCCAAGCACCTCGCGGATGATCGGAACAAGGCGTGCGGCGCGGCTTGCGGAAATCATGCCGGCGCGTCGTTTGGGCGAAATTCCCGCCCGAAAGAGGGTTTCGCAGACATAGATATTGCCGAGGCCCGCAACGATTCGCTGATCCAGAAGGGCGGATTTGATCGGCGTGTTGCGCCCCTTGAGGGCCTCGGTCAGGTAGGTTTCGTCAAAACTGTTGCCCAATGGCTCTGGCCCCAGTTTGGCCAAAAGCGGGTGCGTCTCTGTGGTGGCCGTGTCCATCAGATCCATCGCGCCAAAGCGGCGCGGATCGTTGAAGGTGATCCGCGCGCCGTTGTCCATGTGAAACACGACATGATCGTGTTTTTCCGGGACGGGGTGATCGTGGACAAATTTCCCCAGGGGATCGCCCGAAATCAGCATCCGACCCGACATGCCGAGATGGATCAGGAGCGTCTCACCAGAGGCCAGATCGGCGAGGATATATTTCGAACGCCGCCGGAGACCGAGAACCTTTTGCCCGGCAAGGCGCGCGGCCATGTTCGCCGGGAATGGCCATCGCAGATCGGGGCGGTTGATATCGGCGCGCGCGATCACCGCGCCTTTCATCACCGGGGCAAGGCCGCGGCGCACTGTCTCGACCTCGGGTAATTCGGGCATATCTGACCTAATCTTGCAAAAGGGGCGCATTGTAACCCGGCCCCGTCGCTCTATAAGAAGAGCCATAGCAAGGAACGGCAAGACCCATGAGCGACAAAACCACCCATTTCGGATTTGAAACCGTGCCCGAGGCCGAAAAGGCCGGGCGCGTGCGCGGTGTATTCGGCAATGTGGCCAGCAAATATGACGTGATGAACGACGCCATGAGCATGGGCATCCACCGCATCTGGAAGGATGCGATGATGGATTGGCTTGCGCCGCGCGCCGGTCAAAAGCTTTTGGATGTGGCGGGGGGCACCGGCGATATCTCTTTTAGGTTTCTCGACCGCGCCGGAAGCGGTCATGCGACCGTTCTTGACCTGACCGAACAGATGCTGATCGAGGGGCGCAAACGCGCCGAGGCCGAACAGATGGCCGCAAGCCTCGATTGGGTGGTGGGCGATGCGATGGCCCTGCCGTTCGAGGATAACACCTTTGACACCTACACAATCAGCTTTGGCATCCGGAATGTCACCCGCCCGCAAGAGGCCCTGAACGAGGCGTTTCGCGTGCTCCGGCCCGGTGGACGGCTGATGGTTCTGGAATTCAGCCAGATCCCCAATGACATGATGCAGAAGGTCTATGATCTTTATTCCTTCAACATCATTCCGCGTCTGGGTCAGATGATCGCGAACGACCGGGGCAGTTATCAGTATCTCGTTGAATCGATCCGCCAGTTTCCGGATCAGGACACATTCCTTCAGATGGTGCGCGATGCGGGCTTCGAGAATGCGAAATACCGCAATCTCAGCCTTGGGATTGCCTGTCTGCATTCGGGCTGGAAAATCTAGGAATGCGCGGACCCCATAATATTTTGCGGCTTATTCGCACCGGTGCCACGCTTGAGCGGACCGGCGCGATGGGGCTTATCATGGATGCCTTCGAGGCACCGCCATTGGTGCGGGGCACGATGCGGTTTCTGGCCTGGCCGTTTCAGTGGTTGGGCTACAAGGGCGATCCCGAAACGCCGCCTGCGCCGCGCGCGCTGACGGCGCTTGGGCCTGCCTATATCAAGTTTGGTCAGATACTGTCGACGCGCCCCGATCTTGTGGGCGACGAATTGGCCCAGCAATTGCGGGTGCTTCAGGACAAGCTTCCGCCGTTTTCTGTCGAGATCGCCAAGCGCAGCATCGCGCAGGAACTTGGCCAGCCGGTCGAGGCGCTGTTTGATGATTTTAGCCCGCCCGTCGCGGCGGCCTCGATTGCGCAGGTCCACAAGGCACGCCTGCGCGAGGATGGCACGGCGGTGGCGATCAAGGTGCTGCGGCCCGGCATCGAACGGGCCTTTCGCCGCGATATCGACGCCTTCTATTTCGCGGCGCGCACCATCGAGATTCTGGCCCCCGGCGCCCGCCGTCTGCGCCCGACCGAGGTGATCGCGCATTTCGAGGGTGTCGTTATGGGCGAGCTTGATTTGCGGCTTGAGGCGTCATCAGCCTCAGAATTTGCGGCCAATACCGGCAATGATGCGGGCTTTCAGCTTCCAGCGGTGCAGTGGGACCTGTCGTCGCGCCGGATCATGACGATGGCCTGGGCGGATGGGCTTCCGCTTGGGGATAATGCGGCGCTTGATGAGGCCGGGCATGACCGGGCCGTTCTTGGCGAGCGGGTGCTTCAGCTTTTCCTCAATCACGCGCTGCGCGACGGGTATTTTCACGCCGATATGCATCAGGGCAACCTTAAGGTGGCGGCCAATGGCGATATCATCGCCTATGATTTCGGCATCATGGGGCATATCGACGAATATACCCGCCGGGTTTATGCCGAGATCCTTTACGGATTTATCCGCCGCGATTATCGCCGGGTCGCCGAGGTGCATTTCGAGGCTGGTTATGTGCCCGCCGATCGCGATGTCGATGCCTTTGCACGCGCGTTGCGGGCCGTGGGCGAGCCGATCTTCGGCATGGATGCCAGCAAGATTTCTATGGGAAGCCTGCTGAGCTATCTATTTGAAGTGACAGAGCGGTTTGGCATGGAAACCCGGACCGAGCTTATCCTGCTGCAACGCACGATGGTTGTGGTCGAGGGCGTTGCCCGCTCGCTTTATCCGCAGATCAACATCTGGCAGGTCGCCAAGCCGGTAGTCGAGGATTACGTCAAGTCCACCATCGGCCCGCGCGCTGTGTTGCGCGATCTTGGGCGCACGGCAGCGGTTTTGTCGCGCTATGGCCCGCGCCTGCCCAAGCTTGTGGAAGACGCCCTGATTCGCCAATCCATGCCGGATGCGCAGTCCGCGAGCTCTGGCTGGCCGCGAAACGGTCTTTGGGCGCTTTTGGGGGCTGTTGCCGGGGCCGCAGCGATGTTCGCTCTGACACTCTATACGTAGAATGTGCGCGCTGCTGCCCATGGGCAGCAGCGGTTGATCCACCACAAACAAATCAGCGGGAACCCGATCCGTCTGATCCTGTTAAGAGACGCTCAAGGGTCTCGGCTTCGGCCATGGCGCGGTTCTCTGCCTCTGGGTCACCCTTGGCCTGTTGCCACAGGCAATAGGCCAGCATGCGCCAGTGATACCAAGGGGCAACAGTGTTGTACCGTTTCATGATATCAACGTCATCATAAGCATCCAGAAAGGCGGTTTTCTCAGCCTCGCAAAGGGCTGTGCCGCGATAGGCCAATTGCATCGCCGGGGACAGAAAGATTGCAATATCCTCGCAGGGGTCGCCCGCCGCCGGGCATTGCCAGTCAATCAAGCGCCAGTCAGATCCCTCACCGACTATATTTCCGGGGACCGGATCACCATGCAACAGGCAGGTGGTGCCAATTGGTGGAATTTTTGTTCTCGGCATGAGGTCGCGGGCCCAATCTGCTGCTGATCTTGGACATAATTCAAGAATCATATCGCCATGACGGCGCAAGGCGAGACTGCCATCGGGGGCCGCGCGCAGGCCCGTCGGCGCATCAAGACGATGCAGTCGTTTCAGTAGTCTTGCCACCGGCGCCGGGTCGGTCTCCCAGGTCTGGCCCCTGAGGTGTTCATAGATGACGCATTGGCCAAATGGGGTAGCAAAGTGATCAACAAGCCGTGGCGCAAGGTTGTGGTGCGCAAGGTGGCGCAACGCCCGGATTTCGCGTGCTGGATCGTTAGGAAAAAGTGGGTTTTGGCTGTCTTTTGCAAAGAGCTTCACAACAATTTGGCGTGTACCGTCCGCCACGCGCCAGGTTTGGTTGGTGCGCCCGCCGTCAAGTGCAACCCAACGTGCCGCTGCGGCGCTCAGGCCGCGTGCCGCGACCAGTTCGGCCAGCCCGTCACGTGCGCAATCTGAAAGGGTGGCCTGCAATTGCCTGATCCTGCTGCTTGGGCCGAAGGTTGCCAGACGCTATGCGCTCCGGCCCCGGCAGGCAAGTCACAGATCAGGATTCGGGCGGTCGAAGGCCAAGAACCTGCGAGGCGGCGACGGTCTGGCCGTTTTCCATTACAAGGTTGATTTCGCCCCCGTCAAGCCGGGCCTCGGTGATGCGGCCGCTGACCTGGGCATCGTGGCGCGCGATGGTTGCATCCTGTGACATGGAATGGACAGAGACGTTATACGTCCCGTTGCGCAGCGGAATACCCGCCGGATCAAGGCCGGACCATTCAACGCGCCCGCTTTGCGCCGGGATATCCAGGCGCTGAACGATCACGCCCTGCGCGTCGGTCACAACGAGTTCGGCGGCATCCGCTGCCGGGTCCACCTCGGCGTTGAGGGTGACGGGAGAACCCTTGAAGTTGACCGGCACGTCGGCGCGCGCCTCCATCCCGATCCAGCCGGAAAGCTGTCCCATGCCGAGCGTGTCCAGGCGTGCGCCCAGACCGCCAAGAAGGTCATTGGTTTGCACCTGCTGTTCTACCGTCGAAAAGGTGGCCAGTTGCACCGCGAAATCCGCAGAGTCGACGGGGTTGAGCGGATCCTGATTGCGCATTTGGGTGGTCAGCATTTTCAGGAAAGTTTCGAAATCCGAATTGAGCGCACCACCGCTCTGGCCATTGGCGTTGGCATTGGGTGCGGTGTTTGCCGTGCCGGTTGCGGCGGATTGAGTGGCAGAGGTGACATCCATAAGGAGCCCTTTCTAAAGTCTGATATCAAGGCGATCCGAGATCAGGATCGGGGTGTGGTGAAGATTTGGCGTTTCGGTAATTGGCGCTTGGGGGCCTGAGCCGCCTGCTGGCGAATGACTGGTATCGCTGTGCTTCTGCCCGGTTTGGCCGGACTGGCCGCCGCCAAAGGAAAACTGCGCTTTTCCATAGCCGATATTCAGGAATTCCTGCGCCAGCGTATCAATATGTCGGCGCATCAGGTCGAGCGTTTCCGGGCGCTCGGCGATCACCGTCACGCTCATCACCCCGTCGGCCGACGCAAGACTAAGGCGTACCGGCCCAAGTTCTGCGGGATTCAGGACAATGTCGATCGGGCGACCGGCCCCACCGCGCTGTGCGGCGGCGGCGATCTGCATCGCGATGTGTTGCGGCAGGTCGGCGCGTTGGGCAAGTGCCTGGGTGGGAACCGCCATTGCGGCGCTGCTTGCCCCCAAGGTGCGTGCCTCGAAAGCAATAGGTTTGTCATCCAGAGCTGAGACCTCGACCTCGGTGGTCAGGCTTTTGGGAAATGGCGCCGGTTTGGCATGTTGCGGGGGCAAGACGGGCGGAGCATTCGCCGCATGTACCGGTGCGCTGGGCATGGTCAGGCGGTCGGTTTTGGCGGTTTGATCCAGCGAGCGCTCGGCAGAAGCAATCTCGGCAAGCGCGCTTGCCTGACCGCGTTTGGACAGGTTTGTGCTGTTTTCTGCGGTTTTGGCGATGATTGCCGCGGCGCTTGCGGCCAAAGGCTGTGCCTTTGCCCCCTCAATCGGCGTCTGTTCCGCTGGACCCGTCGTTGGAACGGCCACATTTCTATTGGCCGCAGGGGCGGCCGGGGTCGCGGGCCCTTCCTGATCCGGCACCATGTTTTCCACAGTCTCCAGATTCGTATCTTGGTTGGCTTTGACGTTTCGGAGCTCTGGGTTTTGCGAGACCTGTTTGCCCAGATCGTTCTGGGTGTCTGGATCAAACCGATTTGGGGCCACCAAAGTGGCGGTCTCGGTGCGGTCTGGGGCGTCGTCCTGATCGCTTGTGATCAGGCCAGGGGCCACGTCAGGCTCGGTTTCGAAGTCGGTGTCTTGATCCGCACTACCCTCGAGTCCGATTTCATCCTCCGGGGTTTCGCCATCAACGGGTATGCCCGTCTCTTGCGCCACTGCCGAGGGCTTCTTTGCCATGTCACCTTCGCTAAAGAGCGCGCCAAAGGTATCTTTGGTGTCTTGTTTTGCCGTTTGGCTGGCAGGGTCTTGGGCCGCGCCATGACCAGCGATTGGCGTGGGAGGCGGGCCTTGGAGGGGGCCATTGGCAATCAGTGGTATCAGCATGTTGAGGCTCCGGGATTTCTTCCGCGTTGTGCCGAGCATGTCAAAAGCTGGTTACTGCTTCTTTACCGCTTTGGGCTCTTATTGGAATTAGTTTGCGCAATTCGAGGTAATCCCGTGACAGATTCTTTACCAATCCCGCCAATCAACCGTCCGGTGTTTGCCCCCGGTCAGAGCACGCCAATGCGAGACGCCGCAGAACGTCTGGAGGCAAGTTTTCTGGCGGAAATGCTTAAATCTGCGGGGTTTGGCGAACAGGAAAATTCCTTTAGCGGCAGCGCGGGCGAGGATCAGTTTGCCTCGTTTCACCGCGAGGCGCTTGCCCTGCAAATGGTGCGGAATGGGGGAATCGGACTTGCCGAAGTTTTTTATCAATCCCTGATGGAGAAGACCAATGACACATGATGCGGAACAACGAATCACCAATCGTCTCGATAAACTTTTAGAGATCGAACGCGAGGCCCTGTTAAAGGGCGACCTGCAGGCGATATCGACGCTTGTCGATGAAAAGGAAAGCCTGATTGATGCGCTCAATGCGATGACCGACAGTGTGCCATCCGACCTCAAGGGATTGCAGGCCAAGGTCACGCGCAATCAGGCGTTGCTTGACGGCGCGTTGCAGGGAATTCGCAATGTTGCGGCGCGTATGGCGGCGTTTCGGCGGATGCGTCGGTCGATGGAAACCTATGATGAATTTGGCCATAAACAGACCATTCTGGGCGAAGTCGAGCGCAAGGTTGAAAAGCGGGCATGATCCGCTTTTGACTAAAATGCCGGATTTATAGGGGGTGGTTTTTAGCGTTCCGTTAGGGGATTCAAGGTCATCCTGAGCGTGCATCCAAAAACGGATGGCGCAGCCCGGAAACCTACCGATTGCTGCATGTGTCAGAAAGACAGCTTAGGCCGCTTCCACGACGGGAGCGGGACATGAAACTGGCGGAAACCGCCAATCTATAAGGAAAATGCTATGGCAACTTTCCAGGCGCCACCATGGTGCCCGCCGCCAGCGACGACCTTTTTCCGTTTGATGATGACTGGCGCCACATTGCTATGCGCGCTCATATCCACCACCTTTGTTACTCACCCGTGTTAAGGTTTAGCACAAAGGATGTTACCTGGCTGTTAACACTTAGAATTTTAAGGATTTCTGAGCATTATGCCTGTGACGGGAGCCATAGAACGATCCACGGAAAGGCGACAAGCAATCCGATGGTAACGGCATCCGCGATAAAGAACGGCGTGACACCCCGGAACACGTCCTGCACGCTGATATCGTCGCGCACACCGGCCACCACGAAGCAGTTGAGGCCGATAGGCGGCGTGATCAGGCAGAACTCTGCCATCTTGACCACCAGGATGCCGAACCAGACCGCGCACATCGTTCCGTTCATGCCAAAGGCACTGTCAGCCGCAGTGACCGCTTCGCCCCCGTTCAGCGCCATGACCGCCGGATAAACCACGGGCAGCGTCAGCAACAGCATCCCGATGGCATCCATGAACATGCCAAGCACCGCATAGGCCAGCAGGATACAGATCAGAATCATCATCGGCGAATAATGCAGCGAGGTGATCCAGTCGGAAAACGCCGACGGCAGATCGGCAAAGCCCAGGAACCGCACATAGATCAAAACGCCCCAGATGATCGAAAAGATCATCACCGATAGCTTGGCGGTTTCCAGCAGCGCATCCTTGAGCTCGGGCCACCGCATGCCGCGATAGGCGGCAATTACGAAGACGATGAAGGCACCGATTGCCCCGCCTTCGGTCGGTGTGCCCCAGGCGTCACCGCCAAAGGGGTTGTAGACAAAGAAAATGATGATCACGACCACCGCAACAATCGGCAAGGCGGGCGGAAGCGACGCGAACCGCTGGCGCCAGGTAAAGCCGCCAACCGGCGGGCCAAAACCTTTGACCGTCAGGGCGAGACCAATGATCAAAAGCGTGTAGACCAAGGCGGAAAACATCCCCGGAATAAACCCGGCGAGCAAGAGCATCCCCACGTCCTGTTCCACGATGATGGCGTAGATCACCAGGATTGCCGAGGGCGGAATGAGGCTTGCCAATGTACCGGCTGCCGCCACGACGCCTGCGGCGAAACGCTTGTCATAACCGACGGCAAGCATTTCCGGGATCGCAATTCGGGCAAAGACCGCTGCCGTTGCCACCGATGCGCCAGATACGGCCGCAAACCCTGCGGTGGCAAAGACCGTGGCAACGGCAAGGCCACCAGGCACCCAGGCGATCCAGCGTTTGGCGGCCTCGAACAGCGCACGGGTAAGGCCCGCGTAATAGGCGAGATAGCCGATCAGGATAAAGGTCGGAATAAGCGACAGCGCCTGTGACGAAACCTTGCCATGCGGCACCTGTCCGGCGGTCTTGATGCCAACCGTCAGCGCCCAGGCGAGCTGTGCAAATTCATAATCCTTCTTGTCCCAAAAAATCCAGACGAGGCCAACGACGCCCGCAAGACCCGCAGCAAACGCCACGCGCATGCCGAGCACGACCATGACCAGCATTCCGGCGGTGACCCAAAGGCCAATTTCAATCGGTGTCATCAGTCGCGCCCCTGGATATGTTCGGCCTCGGCCGCCGCCTGTTCTGCAACAGACATGATAAGCGGCACCGCCACTGGTGTTTCGTCGCCCCTGACAAAGGCGCGGCCAAAGCCCCAGAGCTGAAGCACGAGACGCAGGGACATCACCGAGAACGCCACCGGCACCACAAGCTTGGAGGGCCAGATCGGCAGGCCGATGTCGATCGAGCTGTCACGGCTCCAGAGCGGTTTTGTCATGTCAAAGCTGCGATCAAAATGCGCCCACGACCCCCAGACAAGAGCCAGAATGAGGATGAGAATGGCAAAGGTGGTCAGGAATTCCGCCAGCCAGAGCGCGCGCCCTTTGAGCTGGGCAACAACGATATCCATGCGGATATGGCCTCCGTCCCGCTGGACATACGACACGCCAAGAATGGCGATCAGCGGCATGAAGGCCTCGATCCAGTCGACATAGCCGGGCAGGGGTTCATTGAAACCATTGCGCCCCGTCACCGAAACAACGGCAATCACCATAAGCCCGAAGGCAAAGATGCCGGCGATCAAAGCGAAAAAGCGTTCCAATCCATAAAGCGCCCGATCGAGGCGGCTAAGCAGGCTGGAATCGCGCATTACGGCAAAAGAGCCGGCCATGGCGGTTAAGCTCCTGTTGTGGGGGCGTCAAAACGTCGGAAAAAGCAGGCCCCGGACTGGTGTTCCGGGGCCTTGGGTCAGATCAGTTGCTGGCCCGCGTCTTTTCAAGCGTCGCACCAACAAGGTCATAAAGCTCTTGGGCGGGCATGCCCTGTGCGCTCATTTCCTCAATCCAGGCGGCCGCGATCGGATCAGCGGCAACCTTTTTGAACTCAGAGAGCTGCTCGTCGGAAATGGTGACCTTGGTCACGTTCTTTTCTTCAAGAATAGTGTCCCATTTCTTGAGCAGCTCACCATAGTTGGCGAGGTAATAGTCGATCGCTTCGCCAACCGAGCCGTCAAGCGCTTCGCGCTCGGCGTCCGACAGGCCTTCATAGGCGTCGATGTTCACAACCACCGGGCAGTTCACGGTGCCGGGGTTGAGGTTCTCTGTCCACCAGGTCGCCTCGTTGATGGTGCCAAACGACAGGTGGGCGTGCTGGGCAAAGGCGACGGTGTCGACAACGCCGGATTGCATCGCCTGATAGGCCTCGGACGAGGTCACAGATGTCGGCACGGCGCCAACGGCGGCAAAGGCCTTGCCAAGACCGCCGGTCGCGCGCACCCGCATCCCGTCGAAATCAGCCAGCGTATCGCGCGGCTCGCCGGTGCCGGCGATGTTGTACTGCGGCATCGGGCTTGTCATCAGCATCTTGGCGTTCCACTGTGCCATTTCCTCGGTCACGGCCGGGTGGGCGTACACGGCGTTGCTGACGGCGACTTCTTCGGCAAGGTTGCGCACGCCAAGGAACGGCAGCTCAAGCACGGTGATCGCGCGGTTCTTGTCGGGGTGATAACCGGCACAGAACTGCGCCATCTCGAAGGCGCCGATGCTGATCCCGTCAAGGTTTTCGCGGTTCTTGGACAGGCCGCCATAGCTGATGTTCATGGTGAACTCGCCATTGGTCTTTTGCTCGACCAGCTCGGCCAGCTTGTGCACGTGCTCGGTAAAGGCACGGCGCTTGCCCCAGAGCGAAACGTTCCATTCGGTCGCCATTGCCTCGCCGGCAAAGGCAAGTGTAAGCGCGGCCACGGCGGTATGGCTTAGAAGTTTGTGCATGATATTCCTCCCAGATTGCATGCGAATTTGTCGGGCTCACCATCTTGTATCGGCGCGCGCCTGCCTATGAAGAAAAGCGCGCAGCCCCCCGCGCGAACCCTGCGGAATTCCGCAAAGACACTACAGCAGCGCCTCTTTGTCCAGCCCAAGCTTGACGATCTTCTCATTCAGCGTGCGCCGACCGATGCCAAGCGCCTCTGCCACGGCCTCCATCCGGCCCTGATGGGCGGTGATGGCCTTGCCGATCAATTCGCGCTCAAAGGCGGCGACCGCCTCGCGCAGGGTATCGGGCACATCGTCGCCAAGCGCGTCGGTGTGCAACGCCTGCGCCATCGACCCGGCCCCGCGCCGCGCCGCCAGAACCCGGCGTTCACAAACATTGCGCAGCTCGCGCACATTGCCGGGCCAGTCATGCGCCAAAAGCGCGGCGGTGTCCTCGGGCGTAAGATCAGGCGCGCGGGTTTCATAGACGCGGGCGAATTCATCCAGAAACCGCGCCGCCAATAACATCACATCGTCGCGCCGCTGGCGCAGGGTGGGCGGTTTGATCACCGTCGTGTTAAGCCGATACAAGAGATCCTGACGCAGCCGCCCGGTGGCCACCGCCTCGTCCGGGTCTTCATTGGTGGCCGAAATCACCCGAAAGCTTAGCGGCACGGGCCGCGCGGCGCCAAGCGGCAAGACCTCTTTATCCTCGATCACCCGCAACAGCTTGGCTTGCACCGCAGGCGGACAGGAACACACCTCGTCAAGAAAGACCGTGCCGCCATCGACGCCCGGCAGACGCCCCTTGGCGCCGTCATGCACGCCAAACATTTCCGCCTCGAAGCCCTCCGGCGACAGCGCCGCACAGTTGAGCGCAAGAAACGGCCCCTCGGCATTCGGGCCCAGATCGTGGAGCGCGCGCGCCACAAGCTCCTTGCCGGTGCCGGTTTCGCCCTGCAACAGAACCGCCGCGCCGCTTTGGGCGAGGTCAAGCACCTCTTCGCGCAGGGCCACGGTTTCGGGCGTTTGCCCGAGCAACACCCGATCCAGCCCAGACAGCTTGACCAGCCGTTCCTTGAGCCGCTGCGTGGTGCGCTTCATGCGGTGCTGCTCAAGCGCGTGTTGCAGGATGGTCAAAAGACGGCGCGGCTCGTAGGGTTTTTCAACAAAGCTATAGGCGCCGCCCTGCATCGCCTCGACCGCCATGGCAATATCGCCATGCGCCGAGATCAGAACCAGCGGCGGAGACAATTCCGGGTCAAGGCTCGCCAGCAAATCAAGCCCCGAAAGCCCCGGCATGCGCACATCCGACAGGATCACATCAGGCTGAAACTCGGCCAGGCGCTCGGCGACGCGGGCGGCGCGGGGCAGGGCCTCGACCTGCCAGTCGGCGGCCTCAAGCAGGTCAATCAGCGACAGGCGCATGGCCTTGTCGTCCTCAACAATCATGATGCGGGGATGGGCCGGGGGTGTCATGTTTGGTCTTTGTCCTCTTCGCCGTCCGCCATCGGTATTTCGACCCGGAACACCGCGCCGCGCCCTTCGGCATTGCGCGCGCTGATCCGGCCGTGATGTTCCTTGACGATATTGGCCGATATCGCCAGCCCAAGCCCCATGCCCCGCCCGCTCTCGCGGGTGGTGACAAAGGGTTCCTGAAGGTCCGAAAGCGAGGCCGCGCCAAGGCCGTGGCCGGTATCGCGCACCTCGACCCAGCCGGCATTTTCGGTCGTGCCCATGCGCACATGCAACACCCGCTCGTCGCATTCCTCAAGCGCATCCACCGCGTTGCGCAGGACGTTGGTCATCACCTGTTCAAGGCGCAATTGATGGCCGCGCACCATGATCGGCCCCGGCGGCTGGCGCGGATCAAGCGTGACTTCTGTGGCCTCGATATTGGGCGTCAAAAGCGACAGGGCGGCGTTGACGACATCGCGCAGGTCAACCTCGCGAAAGACCTCGTGATCGCTGCGCGCAAAGAACTTGAGCTGGCGGGTGATGCCTTCCATCCGGTCCACGATGCCGGCAATCTGCGGGATCACCTTTTGTGCGGGCTTGCCGCCGATTTCGGCGGCGGCCAGATGGTTGCGCATCGCCGCAATCGGCTGGCCAAGCTCGTGGGTGACCGAGGCCGCCAACTGGCCAAGGGCGGCTAGACGGCTGGCGCGCTCAAGCTCGTCCTGGGTGCGCTTGAGGCGGCGTTCGGCGGTGCGGCGATCCTCGATCTCGACCGCAAGCCGGTCATTGGCAAGGCGCAGCTGCGCCTCTTCGGCCTCGGACCGGCGCAGGGCGGCGCCAATGCGCTGCGTGCGCCGCACCTGTGAGACCATGAAACCGGCCCCGGCAAGGATCATCACCATCCCCGTCACAAGCCAGCTTCGGGTGACAGCGGCGCTGTCATCGGCGAAATAATGCAGCTTCCAGTCATGCTGCGGCACGCTGGCGGCAAGGTGAATGCGTTTGGCGCCGTCGATCATCGCGCGCGCATCGCCCCGTGGGTGCCAGTTCAGCGGATCAAGCGGCTGACCGGGGAATTGTCGGTTGGCGGCGATCCGGGCGCGCTGAGCCTCGGAGAGGTCGCCAAGCGTGCGATAGCGCCAGTCGGGATTGGACGAGAGCAACACAACCCCGTCGCTATTGGCCAGAAACACCTGTTCGCCCGCCGCGCGCCAGGCCTCTTCTAGGTCGGTCAGGTCAAGCTTGATCGCGATGACACCGGAGAGGTCGCCATCAGGGGTGCGTACCGCATCGGCAATGAAATAGCCGGGCAATCCGGTGGTCGCGCCAATCCCGTAAAACCGCCCCTGCACGCCGGTGATCGCCGCCTGATAATAGGGGCGGAAGGAATAATCCTGTCCGACGAAGGTTTCCGGCTCGTCGGCATTCGAGGCCGAGATGGTCGTCCCGTCGGCCTGCATCAGATAGATCGCATCAAGCCCGGATTGCACGGCAAAGGCGGCAAGGCGCTTATCAAGCACCGAAGTGGGCGCGCCAAGACCGGTCTCGATCACATAGGTATCGCGCGCAAGCACATAGGTCAGATGCGAAAACCGCTCCAACTCGGCCAGAACAGTGCTTCGATAAAGCGACAGGCGGCCGCGCGCCTTGGCCTCTTCTTCGGATTGAAAAAAGCTGAGCGAAAGCCAGAATACCCCGATTGCCGCGCAAAGCGCAGAGGCGGCAGCAAGGGCAGAAGAAGAAAATCGCATCGCCAAGGTATCGGGCGGTTCGGGGCGTCATGCAAGCGGTTTGGCGTTGTCGTCTAGCGCGCCACACAGTCTCTTAGCCCGGTCATGTCGGTCTTGCCAAGCTGCGCCAGCGTCAGGCTGATTTCCTCAGACATCACCTGCCAGAGCTGGTTCAAGCCGCGCTCGCCGCGCCCGGCCATCGCATAAAGCAGGGGGCGACCGAGAAAGGCAAAATTGGCGCCCATGGCATAGGCCTTGACGATATCCTCGCCCGAGCGCAGGCCGGAATCGTAAAACAGCGGATAGTCCGGCCCAAGCGCGGCGCGCATCTTGGCCAGCATCAGAATGGGCGGCGGTGCGCCGTCAAGCTGGCGGCCACCATGGCTTGAAACCTGAATGGCATCCACCCCCTCCTTGCGCAGGCGCAGGGCGTCGTCGACATCCAAAACGCCCTTGATGACAAGCTTGCCGGGCCAGGCCGCGCGCAGCCGTTGCAGATAGGACCAATCGGCGGCGGCGCGGCTTGCGGCGCGATCAAACCCGCCATCGGTGAAATTCGCCATCTGCGGCCGCCCCTTGACCAGCGAGGTCAGCGACCATCGCGGGTGCAGGGCGAAATCGACAAACTGCCTTGGGCCGATGCGAAACGGCATCTTGAACCCATGACGCAATTCGCGCGGGCGACGGCCCACTTCGGGCACATCGAGGGTCACGACAAGGGTTTCGTATCCGGCGGCGCGGGCGCGCTCGACAAGCTGCATCGTGCCGCTGCCGTCGCCGCTGAAGTAAAGCTGAAACCAGGCGTGGCCCTCGGCGGCCTCAAGCATCTTTTCAAGCGCGGTCGAGGCCACGGTCGAGACCCCCAAGGGCACCCGGTCGCGCGCCGCGATCCGCGCCAGCATCAGATCGGCACCGGGGGTCGAGAGGTTGCACATGCCCATCGGGGTGATCCCGAAGGGCACCTTGGCCGGGTGATCGAACACCGGCATGGAAAGGTCGCGATGGGTCACGTTGCACAGGACCCGCGGCTTGAGCCGCAGGTCGCGCAGCGCGGCCCGGTTCAGGGCCTCGCCGTGACCTTCGCCCGCTGCCCCGTCGATATAGTCAAACACCATCCACGGCAGCCGACGCCGCGCCATCTGGCGGGCGTCTTCGGCACAATGGATGTCGCGAGAGGGCAGCATCAACGATCCTTTCAGTGTTGCGGCCCTAGGCCTGAACGGCCTTCATAAAGCGGTCACGGATCACGACCGGGTCCATGGTGATGACCGGAACCTTGATATTGCCGCTTTCGCATTTGCACACGATGACCGTCATCTTGTTCGAGGCAAGCGCATCTTGCAGCACCTGTTTTGTCTCGCTGGCCTGACATTCGACCACGTTCTCACAGCCGCAGGCCTTGGCCACAGCCGTCAGCGAGGTCTTCTTGCCGGCATAGGTCGGCTGATCGCCGGTCGAGCCATAGCTGCCGTTGTCGATGATCAGCAGGATATAGTTGTCGGCCACGTTGTTGGCGATGGTCGGCAGGGTGCCAAAGTTGGTCAGGACAGAGCCGTCACCATCAATCGAGATGACCTTTTTATCCTGTGCCAGAGCCAGCCCAAGCCCGATCGAGGACGAGAGGCCCATAGTGCCGAGCATGTAGAAATTGGTCGGCTGATCATCCAGAAGGTGCAATTCCTGACTCGGCAGGCCGATGTTGCAGACAACAAGATGGTCGCGGATTACAGGCGCGATATCGCGCAGAACGTCAGAGCGGATCATTGGTCTCCGTAGCCTCCCCAGAAAGACGCGTCGGTCAGGATCGCGACAGGTTTGTTGCACATGAATGTGTATTTCAGGATCGCGTCCAATTCGTTCGCGTCCGATTCCTTGTGGAAATGATAGGTCGGGATGTTGAGTTGATTCAGCAGCGCCTTGGTATGCACCGCCATTTCCACCTGACAGGCCACCGGCTCGCGCAATTCACCGCGATAGCTGATCAGCATCGGCAGGGGCATGCGGTAGAACTGGGTCAGGGTGGCCAGCGTGTTGATGGTCACACCGATCGCGGTGTTCTGCATGATGATCGCGGGGCGTTTGCCACCCATGAAGGCACCGGCGCAAAGGCCCATGCCCTCATCCTCTTTGTTCGAGGGGATGTGGTAAATTTCGGACCTTTGCTCGATTTCATCAATCACACCGGCCAGCTGCTTGCAGGGCACGGTGGTGACGAAACTGATGTCATTGGCGACCAGATCGTCGACGATTTTCGTGTGGATGGACACGGGGGTTACTCCTTGGGTTCAGGATTTTGATGACAGGTAGGCAGGCTTTTCTAACGCAGGACGTGGACAGAGCAAGGCGCATGGCGCACAACGCGTGCCGCCGTGGAGCCAAGAAGAAAGTCGCTTATCCCCGGTTTGTGAGAGCCGATGACGATGCAATCAGCCCCCCACTCGCGGGCGAAATCGGTGATCGCGCGGCCCGAATGCCCGGTGATAAGGCGTGTGCCAACCCCCGGAAAGTTTGCAACCCGTTTGGCAAGGCGCCCCTTGGCCGCCTCAAGTGCGGCGTTGACGGTGTCTTCATCGACATAGGACCGCACCGACGGGTTAAGCGGCTCGTGAATGTGGATGGCGATGATCTCTCCGCCCTCGTCGAGCAGTTTTTGGGCGGCCTCAAGGGCCGGTTCGCTGATCCCGTGATCGAGCGAGAGTGAGACGATGATTTTCTTGTACATCACATCTTCCTTTTCGTCCCGGGCTTTTCCGCCCTTGGTGTTACTTTGCGGCCTCGGGCACGAGGATGGTTTTCGGGGCCGTCGTGCGCCCGTTGCGAATATCGGCAAAGGCGGCGGCCCCGTCAGAGAGCGGGCGCTTTTCGGTCCAGTCAAGCGCGCCCATGCGGCCCTCGAACATCGCCTGCGCGGTGTCGCGGAAATCCTGCGCGGTATAGGTATAGGTGCCGATAAAGGTGATTTCCTGCAAGGTGATGCGCCGGATATCAAGCCCGCCGGTGGCCGAGCCGAGCCCGATATGCACGATCACACCGCCCGGTCGCACGTGGGCCGAGGCCTGCGCGCGAGTGGCGTCAAAGCCGACCCCGTCGACGACAAGATCGAACTGATCCGCCGGACCAAGCCCGTCGGGCGCGAGAACATTTTGGTCGCATTGCATGCTGAGATAGGCGCGCCGCGCCGGGTGCGGTTCGATCATGGTGATGTCGGTGATGCCCTGCGCGGCAAGGCTAAGCGCCGCACCAAGCCCGATGGCCCCGCCGCCAAGCACAAGCGCGCGATGCGTGCCCTCGCCCAAAGCGGCCCGCCCAAGACGCACCGCATGCCAGCCACAGGCAATCGGTTCGGCCAAAGCGGCCTGATCGGTGGTGATGTGATCGGGCATGACCACAAGATTGCGTTCCGGCATGGCCAAAAGCGCGGCAAAGGCGCCTTCGCGCGGCGGCATCGAGATGATCTGGCGGGTGCTGCACAGGTTGTCGCGACCGGATGTACAGGCCGGACAGGTGCCGCAGGTGACAAGCGGGTTCACGGTCACGCGCTTGCCGCTCATCGCGCCGCTTAACACGGTGCCCGCCGCCTCGTGGCCAAGCACAAGCGGGGCGGGGCGGCGGTCGTCATGACCGAGGTAGGCATGCATGTCCGAGCCGCAGATGCCGACGCTATCCACCCGGATCAAGGCCTCGCCCGTTTGCGGCGCGGGGTCTTGCATGTCGCGATACTCAAGCCCCTCGGGGGCGGTATAAACCAAAGCCTTCATTTCGCGGTAAAACCTCCGTCTACCATCATGATCTGTCCGGTCACGTATTTCGACGCCTCTGAGCAAAAGAACATCAAAGGCCCGTCAAGATCGTCCACCTCGCCATTGCGCCCGATTGCTGTTTGCGCCGCGTTGCGCGCCGCGCGCTCGGGGTCATCGAACACCGCCGCCGTAAGCTCGGTGCGGATAAAGCCGGGGGCGAGGGCGTTGACGACAATCCCGTCGCGCGACCAGGCCTCGGCCATGGCGCGGGTCATCTGGGCGACGCCGCCCTTGCTTGCGCCGTAAGCAATGCCGCCGGGAAAGGCGCGAAACGATTGCAGCGAGGCAAAGTTCACGATCCGGCCCCAGCCTTTTTGCTTCATCGCGGGCACAAGATGCTGGCTCAGGAAAAACGGCGCGCTCAGGTTCAGCGACAGGGTCATATCCCAGCCCTCGGGCGTGACATCATCGGCGGCCTGACGCGTGTTGATACCCGCCGCATGCACCACGATATCGGGCGCCCCAAAGGGCAGCGCGGCGGCGCGGGCCAGATCGGCCAGCCCGTCACGATCGGCAAGGTCATGGGCAATGACGGCACCGTTGTCGCCGACCTCGGCCTGCCATTCGACAAGCGCCTCGGCGCGGCGTGCCACGCCGACGACGCGGGCGCCGCTGGCCGCAAGCACGCTGGCCGCGCGCCGCCCCAGCCCCGAGCTTGCGCCCGTGACCAAAGCGACGCGACCCGTCACATCAAGAAGGCCATTCTCAGCCATTGGGCGTCAGATCAAAGGTTTCACCGGGGAAGTATTTGTGCAGACGGATATCCGCCGTGCGCGCATGCCCTTCCATGCCTTCCAGCCGCGAAATCCGCGCGGTTGCTTCGGCCACCGGCTTGGCGCCCTCGCGGGTGGCGCGCTGCCAGGTGACGATCTTCATGTATTTATGCACGCTCAGACCGCCGGTATAGCTTGCCGCGCCCGAGGTGGGCAGAACGTGGTTGGTGCCTGCGGCCTTGTCGCCAAAGGCCACGGTGGTCTCTTCGCCCAGAAACAGCGAGCCGTAGCAAGAAAGCCGCTCCAGCCACCACTCCAGATCCTCGGCCTGCACGGTCAGGTGCTCGGGCGCGTAATCGTCGGAGGTGGCGGCCATCTCTTCGCGGTCGGCACAAACGATCACCTCGGCATAATCGCGCCAGGCGGCAAAGGCGTTGTCGCGGTTCACCTCGGGCAGATCGTCGATCAGGCCCGGAATAATGCGCATCACCTCTTCGGCCAGCGGGCGGTTGTCGGTGACAAGCCAGACCGGCGAGTTATAGCCATGCTCGGCCTGACCCACCAGATCGGTGGCCACGACCATCGGATCGGCGGTCGCATCGGCGAGGATAAGGCTATCCGTCGGGCCGGCGATCATGTCGATACCGACACGGCCAAACAACATGCGCTTGGCCTCGGCGACGAACTGATTGCCCGGACCCACCAGAATGTTCGCCTTGGGCAGGCCGAACAGGCCGAAGGTCATGGCCGCTACGCCCTGCACGCCGCCCATGGCCAAAATCGTGTCCGCACCGCAAAGATCGGCGGCATAGATGATCGCCGGGGCGACCCCGACGCCGGGGCGCGGCGGAGAACAGGCAACGATATGCTTGCACCCGGCGACGCTTGCGGTGGTGACGGTCATGATCGCACTGGCGATATGGCTATAGCGCCCGCCGGGCACGTAACAGCCGGCACCGGTGACGGGGATGCTCTTTTGGCCGGCGATCAGGCCGGGAACCACTTCGACCTCGATATCCTTGAGGGTCTCTTTCTGCGCTTCGGCAAAGCGGCGCACGTTGTTATGGGCAAACTGGATATCGCGCTTGAGCTTTTCCGGCACCAGCGCCGCCGCCGCCTCGATCTCTTCGCGGGTGATTACGACATTGCCGTCGTATTGGTCAAACTTGGCGGCATATTCCATCGCCGTCTTGTCGCCGCCCGCCTCGATATCATCCAGAATGGCGCGCACGGTGGCCTTCACATCCGAGGCATCGGATTTCGAGGTGAGCGTTGCTTTTTTCAGATATTCTCGTGTCATTGGTCAGGTCCTATTTGTAGATGTCTGGCAGAAGCGTTGTGGAAATCGCCGGGATATAGGCGATCATCAGGGTCACAAGCAGCATGAAGAAAACGAAGGGGATGGCGCGGGCCGCGATCTTCAGGATCGACTCGCCGGTTATGCCTGCCACCACGAACAGGTTCAGGCCGAGCGGCGGGGTGATAAAGCCCACACCAAGCGCCGTGATCATCATGATGCAGAACTGAATTTCGTTCATGCCGATATTGTCGGCCAGCGGTTTCAGGATCGGCGCGAGGATCACGATATTGGGTGTGGTTTCCATAACGCAGCCTGCGGCGATCAGGATCAGGATCATCAACAGGATGAGCATTTGTGGATCATCCGTGAGGGATGTAACCGAGGTCACAAAGCCCTGTGGCACGCCCATGATCGCGAGGGCCTCGGCCAGCGGCGCGGAAAAGGCGATGATCGGAAGGATCACACCGTTTACCTTGGCCGAGCTCAACAGCATCGAGGGAAAATCCGCAAGTTTCAGCGTCCGCATGATCAGCCCCATCGCGATGGTGACAACCACGGCGGTTGCGCCTGCCTCGGTCGGGGTCATGCGGCCCGAGAAGATGCCGTAAAAGATGATGCCGGGCACGATGAACGCATACCAGCCGGATTTGAGTGACCGCCCGAGATTGGCGAAATACTCGCCCATCGACACGTTGCCGCCGCCCTCATAGCCGTAAATACGGTTGACCACGATGTTGGTGACAAGGATCGACACCAGAATGCAAATGCCGGGGATCAGGGCCGCGAGAAACAGGGTCGAGGCGGAAATACCCAGAACCAGGCCGATGATGATATAGGCAATCGAGGGCGGAATGAGGATGCCGGTACAGGCCCCTGCCGCCACCAGCGCACAGGCATAGGGGCGCGGATAGCCGCTTTCGACCAGACGGTCGATGGTCATCCGGCCCACGGCGGCGGCCCCTGCCGCGTCCGACCCCGAGATCGCCGCGAACATGCCGCAGACGAGAACGGTCGCCGAGCCAAAGCCACCCTTGGCGAATTGCGTAAGCGCCTCGGCCACATCAAGGAATTTGCGCGACAGCCCGGTGCGCACCAATACGTCACCGGTCAGGATGAACAACGGCACCGCGGTCAGGGCAAAGGCATCAATGCCCGTGAAAAGGCTTTCTCCAACCGCACTGAGCGGCATGTCGCCCGACATGACCAGCATGGTGATCGCGGCTGTGCCGATGGCGGCCCAGACCGGTACTGCAAGGGCGATAAGGCCCACGAAAAGGATGACAGGAAGATAGAAATCCCAGCCCAGTTCGACCGTCTGATTGAGTGTATTCCAGAGCATCAGTTTTCCCTCAATCAAACATTTTTTCACCTTCGTAGACGTCTTTGCCGTCTCGAAGGGCGCGCAGGTCGCGCAGGAAGGATTGGATCAGTCGCAGGACCATCAGGGCGAAACCCACCGGTACCGCCATCAGGAACCACACCATTGAAACGCGCAAACCATGGCTGACCGAGCCGAACTTGGCCGAGACATGAACCGTTTCAAGGGACCAATAAAGCGCGATCACGGCGACCCCGAACATCACCAGATCGCCAAAGATATAGACCAGCGCCTTCATCCGCGGCCCAAGGTAGTGCAGCAGGACGTCAATGCGGATGTGCGCGCGGTCCTTGACGGCGATGGAGGCCCCGATCCAGACGAGGTAGATGAAGGAATAGCGCACCACCTCTTCGCCCCAGATCGAGGAATAGGAAAAGATCTCGCGCCTGAGCACCTCGACCGCCATGGTGACGACCAACATCACGTAAAAGACCAACAGCGCCCATCGTTCAGCGTTTTTGTCTATGGCTCTTATCAGTCTCATCATGATGACCTTTCGTTCGCCGAAGGGATATTCGGGCCAGGTAAACCGGTCTCGATTTTTTCTGGGTCCGGGAGCGTCGGCACCGATGTGGCGCCGACGCAATACCGTCGCTTTTCAGACGCTCTACATCAGGCGTCGTGGACGTAATATTTGCCTTGGGTTCCGGCGGCTTCTACCATCTTGTTGAAGGCATCCATCGAACCGGCAAGCTCGGTTTTGTACTCATCCCATTCAGGCCGCTGGAAACCACCAGCCTCTTTCCATTCCGCAAGCTGATCATCGCTCAGCGAGTGGAATTCGACACCCGCCTTGGCCAGCTCGGCCATGGCATATGCCCGCGCCGACGGCACTTTTGACAGGTTCTGGTGTGCGGTCATCTCTGAACCCCACATGATCCCCTCTTGCACGTCTGCCGGCATCGAGTTGAACCATTCCAGATTACAGGAATAGACCTGGCTGTCCGGCACCGCTTGTGTAAAGGTCACATGGCTAAGAATATCTTTGAAACCAAAGACATAAAGCGCGCCGACCGACGGATCCAGCGCATCCGCAACACCCTGTTTGATCGCCGAAGGCGTCTCGCCCCATGCCACGGGTGTCGGGTTGGCGCCGACCATGCGGTAATATTGCTGCAGCATCTTGGAGCCCGGAACGCGGAACTTGACACCGTTCAGGTCTGACGGTGACAGGACTGCGCCCGCACCACCCTTGCGCACGGCAACAACACGCGGGTCAATGTTGACGTAAAACAGCGCCTTGAAGCCTGCGGCTTCGACCTTGGGGTGCACTTCGGTGTTCCAGAAATTCGAGTTTACCAGATTGGTGAAACGCTGGTTCGACCCACAAAGATAGGGCATGTTGATCAGGTCAACGGTCGAGGCGAAAGGCGCGAAGTTAGACAGCGAATGCTGGGCCGCCTGAATGGTGCCGCCCTGAACCTTTTGCACAAGCGCGCCACCTGCGCCAAGCTGACCGCCGGGGGCAAGTTTGACATAGACCTTGCCGTTGGTGGCGTTCTGGATGTTCTCTTTCAGGTCGAGCTGCATGATCGGATAGCTGCGCGAGGCGCCAAGCACATAGGCCGTGGCAATTGTCATCGAGTGTTCAGCGGCGCGTTCCCGCTCTTTTTCTTCGGCGGCGGTCTGAGCAACGGCCTCAGTTGACCACAGCATACCGCCCGCCCCGGCAACCATTGCAGCGGTAAAGCTGCCGGTTCCGGCCAGTTTCAGAAAATTGCGGCGCTCAGCCGACGCAAGCTCGTTGCGTTCTTTTTTCATTGATCGTCCTCCCATTGGTAGTTTGATTATTTCTTGCCCTGACGCCTTACTGATTCACTTTTCAGTATTGCGGCCACAAACGTCAGCGATGTTGCGAAAAGCAAAAGCATTTCACCAACATCGCCAAGGAACGGCTTGCCGCCGAACGAACCGATTGCAACATTCAGTGCGAAAATCGCGAACAGGGCCGCGCTTACGAGCAGATACATAAAATTCCTCCCGTCATCGACGCTCCACCGTCGATTCGATATCAATGTAAGCGCTTACATAATTTCACGCAAGCTGTTATGTTGTCGTCAACGTGATTGTGAAATAATCCGCCGCGTCACTGGGCGGGTCAATGGGGTGCGTCAGAACGGATCGAGCGTATGAGTCGTAAGACCAAGGAAAGTGAACATAACCTGCCGACATTGGCCGATGTGGCGACGCGTGCGGGCGTGTCGACTGCGACAGTGTCGCGCTGTCTGAATTCGCCGGATCAGGTGCAGGAGAGCACGCGCGACCGGGTTATGACGGCGGTTCAGGAGCTTGGCTATTCGCCCAATTTCGGCGCGCGCGCCCTTGCGGCGCGGCGTACCAATACCATCGGGGCGATTATCCCGACAATGGAAAACGCTATTTTCGCCCGCGCCATTCAGGCATTTCAGGAAGAGCTGCACGCAAGCGGCGTGACGCTTTTGGTTTCAAGTTCATCCTATCGCGCCGAAATCGAGGAAGAACAGATTCGCACCCTGGTGGCGCGCGGCGCGGATGCGCTTTTGCTGATCGGGCATGACCGAAGCCCGGCGATCTATCAGTTTCTGGAAAACCGCGGCATTCCGGTTTTGATTTCCTGGGCCTATGATCCGGAGGTTGCGCGTCTGTCGATCGGCTTTGACAACCGCCGCGCCATGGCGGGGCTGGCGACAGAGGTCTTGCGTCAGGGGCACCAGCAGATCGGGATCATTTCGGCCGATTGCGTTGGCAATGACCGCGCACGCGCACGGGTGGACGGGGTGCATGATGCGATGCGGGCGCAGGGTCTTGACCCGGCCACGGCGCATCTGATCGAGACCCATTACAGCATTGAAAACGGCGCGAGGGCCATGCGTCGTCTGATGGACCTTACCCCGCGCCCAACAGCAGTGATTTGCGGCAATGACGTCCTTGCGGTTGGCGCGGTCCAGATGGCACGCGAGCTTGGCCTTGCAGTGCCCGGCGATGTCTCGATCACCGGGTTTGATGACATCGAGTTGGCGCGGGTGGTCGATCCGCCGCTGACCACGGTTCATGTGCCACATCGCGACATGGGCCGTCAGGCGGCGCGGCTTTTGGTGGATATGGTCGCGGGTCATCCGGCCAGCGAAAGTGTTCTGCTCGAAACCAACCTGTGTTTGCGCGGCACGCTCGCGCCGCCACCTGTTTAGTGGCGCAGTCACAGCGGTTTACCGGCGAGCCGCCTGCGCTGTGGTCTCAGTCGCGCAAGGCGCGGTCCTTGATCCGGACGATGGGCTTGAGGATATAGTCGAGCACGGTCTTGCGCCCTGCAAGGATATTGGCCTGAGCGACCATGCCCGGCATGATTTCGACCTCGACGCCATCGGCATCAAGGATGGTGTCGGTGGTTCGGATTTCCACGACAAAGACCTCTTCCTCGCTGCGCTCAGTCCGCGTGACCGTATCGGCGCCGATGCGCAGAACTTCGCCCGACAGACTGCCATAGCGTGAGGCGTCATAGGCGGTGATCGTCACCTTGACGGGCTGGCCAGGATAGAGAAATGCAATGTCGTCGGGGCGCACATAGGCCTCGACGAGCAGCGTGTCGTCAAGCGGCACGATCTCGATCAGCTCTTCGCCGGGGCGAGCCATGGCGCCGACGGTGGGGCTGTGAATGCGGTTGACGATGCCGCGCACCGGCGCGTAGAGGCGCGAGCGCGCCGCCCGGCTCTCAAGCGCGGGCAGGGCGGGTTTGAGCGCCGCCAGTTCGGCTGTCGCGGTCGCCAGATCGGTCAGGGCCGCGCTGCGAAAGCGGCTGCGCAGGGCGGCGATCCGGTCGTCGATTTCGTCCAGTGCCGATTGCAGCCGCGTCAGTGAGGCTCGTGCGCGCACCTCGCGCCCGCGCCATTCCGCCTCGGAGCGCCGCAGTGACAGAAGCGTGGTGGCGGGCTCCATGCCGCGTTCGACCAGCGGCTCCATCATGTCGCGTTCCTCGGTCAGCACGGCCAGCGTTTCCTTTGCGGTCTGGCGATCAACCAGCCCTTCCTCGTATTCCTGACGACGCTGCAAGCGCTGGCGTTCAAGAATGTCGATCTCGGCGCCCAACTCGACCTGCCGCCCGCGATAAAGCGCGGTCTCGGATTTGACGACATCCACCGCGCGGGCCACCAGATCGGGGCTGAAGGCCAGATCGGCCCCGTCGATTTCGGTCTGCAAACGCTCTATTCGAGCCATCAGGCCATAGGCGCGCTGCTGCTCCTGATCGAACTGACTGTCGAGAAGGGAGCCGTCAAGCTCCATAAGCAAATCGCCCTTTTCGACGATCTCGCCCTCCTTGACGTGCAGTGCCTTGAGCACGCCCGGCTCGGCGGCCTCGATGACCTGCACCGAGGCCGAGGGCACGATGCGCCCGTCGGCGCGGGTGACGTCGTCTATCTCGGTGTTTGCGGCCCAGATCACCGCCGTGGTGAGAAAGGCCAGGATGGTCAGCAGCAGCAGCGAGCCGCGCAGCGCAGAGCGCCCGCGCATCTCGCGTGCCAGCCTGTCGAGATCGTGGTTACGCGCCATCCTTGGCCCCCGCTGCCTGTCGCGCGCCGCGGCTCAGGATCGACTTGTCGCCATCGGCCCCGACACGACCATCCTCGATCACGATGACCCGGTCCACGAGATCCAGCAGGCTGGTTCGGTGCGTGATCACGATCAGCGTGCGATCCTGCGCCTCGTCCTTGAGGCGGGCGATCACGTCGCGCTCGTTCTGCACATCCATCGCGCTTGTGGGTTCATCCAGCAGCAGAACGGGGGGCTGACCGACCAATGCGCGCGCCAGCGTGATCGCCTGTTTCTGCCCGCCCGAGAGCCCCTCGCCGCGTTCGGCCAGCATAAGATCATAGCCCGAAGGGTGGCGGGCGACGAAATCCTCAACGCCCGCGATGCGCGCGGCCTCAAGGATATCGGCGTCGCGCGGGCGGCGCGCGCCAATGGCGATGTTTTCGCGTACCGTGCCGGAGAACAGCCATACATCCTGCAGCACCGAGCCGATATTGCGCCGCAGATCGCCGGGGTCGATCTGGCGGATATCGGTGTCATCCACCAGCACCGCGCCCTTGTCGGGGGAATAGAGCCCGAGCAGGAGCCGCGCGATGGTGCTTTTGCCAGAGCCGATGCGCCCGAGGATGGCAACCTTTTCGCCCGGCTCGATGGTAAAGCTGACGCCCTTGAGGGCGGCGACGGTCTGATCGGGATAGCTGAAATGCACATCGTCAAAGCGGATGCGCCCGTCGAGTATTGATCGGCTGAGCCAATGGCGGCCCTCGGGGCGTTCGCTGTCTGCGCGCATAAGCGCGTCGAGGCTGCGATAGGAACTACGCGCCTGATTGAGCCGGGTGAGGGTCTGGGCAAGCTGTGCCAGCGGCGCGAGCGCGCGCCCGGTCAGGATCACGCTGGCGATGAGCGCGCCCATGCTCGCCTCTCCGGCCGTGATCAGGAAAACGCCATAGAAAACGATCATCACCTGGGCGGTTTGCTGGGTGAAGCTGGTGGCGTTCATCGCCAGTTGGGTGACCGCGCGGGCGCGCGCGCCATGCTCGGATTGCCGGGTGATCGCGTCTTCCCAGCGGGCGCGCATGCGGCGCGCGGCCCCGGTCGCCTTGATGGTTTCCAGCCCCGAGACGGTCTCGACCAGAACGCCCTGTTTCGACTGTCCGTCCTTGAAGCTCTGCTCGGCGAGCCGGGCGAGGATCGGCTGCACCGCAAGCCCGACGATCAGCACCACTGGCACGGCGATGGCCGGCACGATTGCGAGCGGACCGCCGATAAGCGAGATCACCCCGATGAAGAGCAGGATGAAGGGCAGATCGACCACCGCCACGAGCGTCGCGGAGGTGAAGAAATCGCGCAGCGACTCGAACTCGCGCAGGGTGCTGGCGAGGGCCCCGACCGACCCCTTGCGCGCGCGCATCTGCATGTCGAGGAGCTGGTCGAAGATCCGCCGCCCCATGGCCATGTCGGCGTGTTGCCCGGCCCGGTCAATAAACCCTGCGCGCAGATTCTTGATGAGAAAATCGAACAAAAGCGCGATGCCCACCCCGATGGTGAGCGCGATCAGCGATTCCGTGGCCTCGTTGGGCAGCACACGGTCATAGACGACCATGATAAAGATCGAGGTGGTCAGGCCGAGAAAATTGGCCAGAACCGCGGCCAGGAGCACCTGCGTATAGGACCAGCGATTGGCCGCAAGCGCCGACCAGAACCAATGGCCGCGCCGCCCCTCAGAGGTTGCAAGAATGTCCTCTCGGTGTTCACGGCGCAGCAGGATCGCGTGGCCGGTATAAAGCTTTTCCAGCTCGTCGCGGGCTACTTCGCCGATGCCCTCACCGAGGATGGGATCGTGAATGGCGAGTTGCCCGTCCTTGGCCACCCCGTGCAGCACGACCGCGCGCTCGCCCTCCAGCAGCAGGATCGCGGGGGTCAGCGTGGTATCGAAATCGCGCAGTTTTCGTGCGCCGAAGGCCGCCTGTATGCCCGCACGTTCGGCCGCCGTGATGGCCTCGCGCACGCCAAGCGTGCCGGTCGCCTCGGACGATTGCACGGCGTGTAGTGCCGCGAGGGTCATCGGTCGATCAAGCGCAGCCGCCGCATGCAACAGGCAGGCCTCGAGCGGGGAAGTCTCGTCAGGGCGGCTGCGGGCCTCGCGGTCAAGCGGGACCACCGTGGGGCTGGAGGTGGGTGTGTTCATTGCGCCACCTCGGGCAGGGTGATGTCGAACACGTCAAGAATGTCGCCAGTGAGGGCAAGAGCCGCGTAATCGGTGAGGAAGCGTTCCTGTTCGGCGCGAATAAGGGTTTGCTCGGCACGCACAAAGTCGCGCTGCGCGTCCAGCAGATCGACCATGCTGCGGCGTCCGATGCTGAACTGCTCGCGCGCGGCATCGACGCTCGCGGCGTTGCTGGCCACGGCCTGTCGGGCGGCAATAACGCGCGCCTCGCCTGCGGTCTGATCGGTGCGCACAAAGGCCAACGCCTCGCGGACATCACGCAACAAGGTGTCGCGTTCGGCCTGTGCGGCCTCAAGGCGGGCCTGCGCCGTCTCAATCGCGGCGCGGCGTGCGCCACGGGTGTCGAGGCTGTAATTGAGTGTGAGGTCGAGCGCCAGATCGCTGCCGCCACCCGAGGCGCGCCGCCCTGTGGCCCCCAGTTCCACTCCCGGCTGGCGGCGGGCGCGGGCAGCCAGAAGATCGGCCTCGGCAGCCCTGAGCGTAGCGTTTGCCGCGCGCAGGCGCGGGCTCTGTTCAAGCACGTCGGCCTCGCCTGCGGGCAAGGGCGGGGCCTTCACCTGCGGCGGCAGTTTGGCGGGAATTTTGACAAAGAGGCGGCGGAACGCCGCTTCGGCCCGCTCAAGCTGGGCCTGGGCATCGGCGCGCTGTGTTTCGGCATCGGCGACGCGGCTGCGCGCGATCAGGCTATCGGCAGTTGAGCCCGCGCCGCGCACCACGCGTTCTTCGATCTGGTCGGCAAAATCGCGCAGCACGCGCAGGTTGCTCTCGGCGATGGCGAGCAGGCGACGGCTGGTGAGCAGGCCATTATAGACCTCGACCGCATCGAGCGTTACGCGCGCGCCGGTTTCGAGCTGTTGCGCGCGGCTTTGCAGCACGCGGGCCTCGGCCGCCGTCTGATCTGAGCGCGCTGCGCCGGCGTCATAGACCAGTTGCGACACGCGCGCGAACGGCCCGACGTCGCTGCTGGAATTGCTGCGGATCAGCCGGGTCTGAGCGTTTGCCCCGACGCTGAAATCGGGGCGGAAGGCACCATCGGCGGCGCTTTTTTCGGCGCGGGCGGCGCGAATGTTGGCGGTGCTGCGGGTGATCGCGGGCTCGGCCAGGACCGCGCGGGCGATATGCTGGCCAAACGCCCCGCGTGCCACGGTGTTGGGCACCCGGTCCGCGCCAAGCCCGGCCGTGCCGCTCTCGAGGCTAGCCGCGACCGGCGCGAGGTCGGGCTGCTCGGCGCAGGCGGCGAGTGACAGGCAGAGCGCGGTCACGAGGGCGGTTTTGCGGAGTCCGGTCACGGTGTTTCCCTATCGTGATCTTGCGCATCTGCAAGCGCGTCGAGAAACCCGGAGAGACCGGCATCGGCGCCAGAGGAGGCGGCCGGGCCTGTCGTGCGCGGCGTGAAATCGGCCCCGGCGCGCAAGGCCCGCGCCATCCATCCGGCGTGGCAGAGCGACACGCGATGCGCCTGTGCAAGCCGCAGCGCGCCAGAGTGCCAGAGTTTGGGCAGGGCGGCGCTGTCTATCGCGTCGAGCGCAGCGCTGTCGATGGTGAGAAACCCGGCGGCGTCAGCCTCGGTCATGCCGGGCAGCGGATCGAGCGGGCGAAAAAGCCCTGCCGTTTGCAGCGCCGCGCAGGCGGTCTGCGTCGCCAGTTCGGATTGCGCGCGGGTGCGAAAGAAGGCGATGACCTGTTCGAGCGCCGCCGAGGGCACGCCGGTCTCGTCGAAAAACGGCTCATTTTTGGGGTCGTCGGTGACCAGCCCGCTGGCCTCATCGACGAGAAGGGCCATTTCGCCGCCTGCGCCGGTCGGCGTCGCGGCAAAGGGATGCGCGCGCAGGGCCGAGGGCACATAGGTGCCGCGCCATGAGCCCTCTGGTGTCACGAAGGGAGACGCCTCGCCTGCGGTCAGGTGTAGCAGGGCGTGCGGCTCGACAGGGCCGGTTGCGGTGCTGCGAAAGACGAGGGGAAAGGCGCTGGCCGCCGGTTCAAGCTCGGCCAGGACGATGGGCACGCTCTGCCGCGAGCGTGCAAAAGCGTAGGACGCAAAGCGCTTCCAGAAGCGCCCGCCATGGCGCTCTTTGCTGATTGCGACCTGCCCCGTTTGTGTCACCGCGTTCATGACTGCCGATTTATCCCTCGTTTGTTACCAATCCGCAAATATCGGCGGTTGCGAATATCTGACGGGCCGGTGCATGCGCAATCCGGCCCGCTACTGTTTTCACACGATCCTCCGGCGGCTTGATCACACCGATGACGTGACCGGATCGGGCAGAATGATATTGTCGGCGTTGAGCGCGCTCAGATCTCCGATGTCGTTGAAATTTGAGAGGATTTCGACCGTGGCGTCGTCCGTTCCGTTGACCGTCGCCCGTGCGAGTGCTGCGTTCGTGCCATCACCGGCGAGGAAGTACACAACATCACCCGCGGTCTCATTGAGAAGGCCCTCGAAGGCGGTTTCAATCGTGGCCGCGTCGGTGCCGCCAAGAGCCGTCGTGAAGATCACGAATCCGGTGTTGACGCCAAGTGCTTCACCCGCCCCGAGGGTTTCGACAAAATCTCCGGCCCCGCGCAAATCGGCCTCACCGAGGAAAACGATCTGATCGGCCTGGAATGTGTCGCCGGTGGTGAAGCCGGTAATGGTATCGGTGCCGTTGCTGGCCTGATCCAACTCGAAGACGATGCTATTGGTGCCGGTGGCCGAGACATCAATGCTGTCATCTCCGCCCTTGGCCTGAATCACCGAATCGGTGTTGGCGGCGGTCAGAGTGTCGCCACCGGCGGTGCCGATCAGGAGTTCGGTCGGGCCGCCTTGGTTTTCGTCAACAAAGCTCAGCGTAATCGGCCCTGCGCCCTGGTCCGTCATGTCGAAGCTGTAAATGACGTCGCCGTCGACTAAGGGCGTGGCCAGCGTGCCCCCGGTGAAAATCACGCTGCCCGTCGCGGCATTCGTGTCGTTTACGAGGAAGAGGTCGAGATTGTCGGCGTCGCTTCCCGTGATGTATGCGGCTTGTGCCGGGTCGAAAGACATCGTCGTCGTGATGCCATCGTTGGAATTCAAACTGGTATCTGCGATGGCGCTCATCGTTAGTGTCGCGCCGCTTTCGGCCGTATTTGCGACGGCGAAGACCGCTGCCAGATAGGCGTCGATACCGGCCGTCGCGGGAACCGCAGCGCGGCCTGCCGCGTTGTCCACGGTCGCGTTGACGGTAAAGGTCTCGCCCGGCTCCAATTGATCAAAAACTGCCTGATCGACCGCCAGAGACCATGTGCCATTGGCACCGACCGTTGCTGTGTCATTGAGGATTTGACCATTCGTCCCGGTGACGACCACGGTCACCAACTGCCCGGTCTCGACGCCGATGGTCGTGCCGGTGATACTGGCCCCTAGGGTATCGGACAGATCGACCGCCCCATCCTCACCAATCGGGTCGAGCGCAATGATCGGCTCGAAATCGGTCGAAAAGGTAAAGCTGTCGGGGGCCGCCGTGGGGTTGCCCGCCGCGTCGGTGATGGTGATTGCGACGGTATAGTCGCTCAGGTCGCGCAGCCCGTCCACCTCCTGCGCGGTCAGCGGAAGTGTGAACACGCCCGCATCCGGCGTGAGCGTGTTGAGCGCGACGGTCTTGTTAATATCGGCGGTGCCGTCGCTATGGGTGAAGGTCAGCGTGACACTCGCATCCGCAGTTTCGGAGGTGGTAAAGTCAACGCCATCCGTCGTCTCGCGCTCTGCCGCATCGAGGACGAAGCCTCCCGGCGGCGGATCGTCAAAGGCGATGGTGGGTGCGACGACATCAATGGCGAAGCTGTCGGTTGCCGGGGTGGCCGGGTTGCCTGCCGCGTCCGACACCTCTGCGGTGACAGTGGCCGAGGGCCAGCCGCCGATGGTGGAAAGGGCACCCGAGGAAAAGGTCACGGTAAAGGCATTGCCGGTGACGGTGGCCGTTCCGACGATTGGCGGTGCCATGGCCGTGCCGCTGAGCGTCACGGTCACAGTCTGGTTGTCCTCGACGCCGGTCGTGGTGCCGGAAACGGTGATCCCGGCGCCCTGCTCGGCGATATTGAGGATGTCGTCCGGGCCTACGCCGGTATCGGAAATGGCGATGGTCGGGGCCGTGAAATCTGTGTCGAAAGAGGCGGTATCCTGCGCGGTGTTGCCCGAACTGTCGGTCACATCCGCCTCTACGTCGATGGTCGCGCCATCGGCCAGCCCGGCCAGATCGGCCGCCGCGATGGTGGTCGTCCAGATGCCGCCGACCACCGCGACCGGGGCGATTGCGGAACCGTTGAAGGATAGGTTGACGACAGCGGTGTCGCTGGCGGTGCCCGAGATCACGAGATCTGTGCCCTGCTCGACGATGTTCATCACGTCATCCATGCCCAGGGGCAGAGGGTTGATGCTGACGGTCGGCGCGCTCACGTCGATGGTGACCGGGCGCGAGGCCTCTGGGGCCGGGTTGCCGGCCAGATCGGTGACGTTGGCGGTGATGGCGGGCGTTGCCCCGTCGCCCACGGCCGTGACCCACTGTTCGGTAAGGGTCGCCGCGAAACTCACACTCCATGTGCCGTCTGCCCCGACTTCTGCGGAGGCTCCACCAAGACTCGGAACATTCACTGAAACCGACCGACCGGCTTCCACGCCCGTGGTCGTGCCCGAGATCGTCAGGAGCTGCGTGCTGTCGGCGATGTTGATGATGTCATCGCCAGAAATCGCGTTTATGGCAACGGTGGGCGCGGTGAAATCGGCAATGACTTGTGCCGTCGCCTGCGGGGCTGGCACGCTGTCTCCGTCGGTGACATCCGCTGTGACGCTGACCGTCGCACCATCCGTGAGGCCCGCGGTTGCCGCCTGTGCCGGGGTCAGCGATACCTGCCAGACGCCGCCGGCTACAGTGGCGCTCAGAGGCACACCGCCCACATCGAGCGTGACCGTCTGACCGTCGGGCACGTTGTTGGTTGAGCCCGAGATGGTGATGTCGCCGCCCGCTTCGGCGGCGTTGATGATATTGTCGCCGGTAATGTCGTCGATGACAATCGACGGCCCGTTGAAATCGGCGTCGATGGTCGTGCTGGCCGGGGTCGTTGCCGGGTTGCCGGCGGCATCGCTGACAGTAGCGGTGACGGGAATGTTGTCGAGAACCCCACCCGCACCCGCAGCGGTTTGAATCGCCTGAATGTTGGCTTGCGGCACGGTCACGGACCAGACGCCGGGGCCGGTTACGGAGCCGGTGAGTTCCTCGCCATCGAAGGTCAGTGTGACTGCCTGGCCCACCTCGGCGTCGGTGGTGCCGGTGATTTCGAGATCGCCCTGCACGTCGAGCAGCCCGATTTGGTTATCGCCCGAGATCGCGTCGAAGGCGATGGTGGGCGGGGTAAGGTCCGTGGCCAGCGGCTCGCTTGCCTGCGGCGCCGGGTTGAGAGCCGCGTCTGAAACATCGGCGGTCACATCAAGCGCCAGATCACCGCTCAACCCGCTGAGAGCGGAGGCAGGGATATCGGTTGACCAGGTGCCACCGGTCACCGTGGCCGTTGCCGTCGTGACGGTTGTCGCTCCATTTACGAGGGTGACCGTCACCTCCTGACCATCCTCGACCCCGGTCGTCGTACCAGAGATCTGAAGCGCCGCGCCCTTCTCGACGATGTTTATCACGTCATCGCCGGCAATCGGGGTGTCGATGCTTATCGTAGGCGCCTCAAGATCGGTGTCGACCTGCGCGGTCGCCTCTGGTGCCGCGAGGCCAACCAGATCAGACACGTTGGCCGTCACATCGACGGTGCCGTTGAGCGGAAGACCGGAAAGCTCGCCCGATGTCGCCGTGGCCGTCCATGTGCCGCCCACGCCAACCGTGACGGGACCCGCGAGCGTGACGCCGTTGACGGTGACGGTGACCGGCTGGCCCGCCTCCACGAGGTTGGTCGAACCGGTGATTTCGAGTGATCCGCCGCTCTCGGCGATGTTGAGCACGCCATCGCCATCTGCGGTGCCGATCGGGTCGATGGTGATCGACGGGCCGGTGAAATCGGCGGGAACATTGGCGGGCGTGTCGGTGGCGGTGTTGCCCGCCACGTCGGTCACGCTTGCCGATAGGGTCAGAGTCGTCGGGCCGTTGCCGAGGGTGGCGAGGAAGGCCTCGGTGATCGGCACGGTGAAGGCCCCGCCCGTGACCGGGCCGGTGAAATCCTGACCGTTGAGCGTGACGGTAACGGTCTGGCCGTCCTCCACGCCCGTGACCGTACCGGTCACGTCGAAGCCGCCCACGCGGTCGGCGGCGCTGATATCTGCCGTGGCGACATCCTCGCCGTTGATCTGGGCGATGGTGATCGCGGCGCTCAGATCGGTGCTGAAGCTGTCGGTCGCTTCGGGCGCAGGATTGCCCGCGGCGTCGTTGACATTCGCAGTGACGCTCACGGTGGCACCGTCGGCGAGAGCGGCGAGGCTGGCGGCGGGAACGGTGACGCTCCATGTCCCGCCCGAGGCCGTTCCGGTGAATTCCTCTGTGCCGACCATGACGGTCACGGTCTGCCCATCCTCGGCATCAGTGGTGCCGCTGATGGTGATGCCCGCATCCTGTTCGGCGATGTTGAGCACGCCATCCGGGCCGGTGCCGTCATCGGTGATCGCGATGGTGGGCGGCACCGTATCGACGTTGAACTGTTGCGAAGTGCTGCCCAGTTCCTCACCAGCGCCATCAAGGGATGTGACGGTCACGGTGACGGTGCCCTGCGGGAGGTTGCCGGGCGGGGTGAAGGTCCAATTCCCGTTCGCGTCGAAGCTATCGGCGGGCAGGGTGGTTTCGTTGCCATCCGCATCGGTAATCGTGACCTGAACCGATGCCGCACCTTCGGGAATGGTGATCCCGGTGTTGTCGCTGTTGAAGCCACCGATGACGCCGAGGACCTCGGACTGGAAGCTATCGCTGTTGAGCACCGGCAGTGGCGCGGGCCCACCATCACCGCCGCCGCCGCCGAGCGCTGCGGCGGCGAGTCCGACGCCGCCGCCCAGACCTGCGGCCAATGCGCCGCCGCCCAGCCCGCCGCCGCCTGCCATGACCTCGGCGGCGATTTCCACGATCCGGTCACTCACGAGGACCTCGCCGCTGGCGGCGACTTGCACATCGGAGGCGGGCACCGAGATCGTGGTGCCATTGCTCATTCTGAGTTGGGCAGAGCCATCCGGCATCGCCTCCACATCGGTAACGCCCTCGATCTGCGAGGCGGTGACGAACGCATCACCGGCTTCCGCCGCAGCCAGCACCGGAAGTGTCAGGAGCGTGCCAACAAACCCCGACCCCGCGATTTTTCCCGCCTTAAGGCGTCGCGCGATCCAATCGCGGACAAAGGCCTTTCTATCAAGCTCGGTCGAAACAGTGGAACGCTCGTCAATCGGTTTGGGGAAATTATTTGTCACGTCAACCTCGCAGAAGAATGGGTGATGGATATTTTGCTCATTTGTCGGGTCTGAGCGATCCTTTGACAAGAGAAAAATCTTTTTTCTTGCACCTTATGGCTTTTCCGCCGTCGTTCGAATTTTTCTAAATCCTTTGGGAAAAAACATTCTTTGGACAAGGTTTGCGTCCCCTGCGCGCCGTCCCCCATGGCCAAGGTACAGGTCTTAGTTGGGTACGGAGGGCAAGATGCGTCTTCAGTTCGATGCGCGCGTGATTACGGGCCAGCTGCCGCTGGATACCGCGATCCGCGCCGTGACGGTCGCGGAGGTGAACGGCGAGACGCTGATCTATGCCGCGACCGGTTCGGCTGGCGGGCTCAGTGTCTTCCGTCTGGGGGCGTCAGGGGCCTTGAGCCTGCACGACACCGCGCTCTTTGCGCCGTCTCTGACCGCAACGCTGAGCCGCGACATTGCCGTTGCCTGGGCGCAGGATCAGGGCATGCTGGTGCTTGGCGTCGGCGATGGGCGGCTGATTTCTTATGGTCTGGCGGCGGACGGGACACTGCAGGCGATGCGCGCGCCCGTGCTTGTTGATCCCGCACTGGCGACGGTCGACCGGCTGGATTACCTGCCCGATGCGGTCGGCGGCGGCGTTCTGGCGCTGGCCGGGGGCGGGCTCTACCAGATGGATGCAGGTGCCGGGCTGACGCAGTTGGGCGGACTTGATGATCAGGACCTTGCGCTGAGCCTCGTGCAGGGCGCGGGGGGCGTGATGCTGACGCGGGCCACGCCCGATGGCGTCGAGAGCGCATGGGTCGGAACAGGCGGCGGCCTTGCGTCACTCGATTCGGTCGGGGCCTCGGAGGGTTTCGGCGTGGCGACGCCGACCGCGGTCGAGACGATTGCGGCGCATGGCGCACAGTTCACCATCCTTGGGGCCGCGGGCAGCCAATCCCTAAGCGTGCTGGAACTGCAGGGGGATGGCGCGTTTCAGATCCGCGATCACCTGATCGACAGCCGTTTCAGCCGGTTTGCCGATCTTCAGGACATCGCGGTTACGCAGGTCGCTGGCCAGGTCTTTGTTGTGGCCGGGGGCAGCGATGACGGGCTGAGCCTGCTGACGCTCTTGCCGGATGGTCGACTGATCTATCTCGACAGCATCGCGAGCACCGATGGCGCCCGGCTTGACGGGATCACGCGGCTGACGGCGGTGCATGCGCAGGACGCTCTTCAGATCTTTGCGGCGACGCAGGGCGATGCCGGGCTGGCGCACCTTAGCGTGCCGATGGGCAATATCGGGCAGGTTCTGCGCGGTACGGGGGCCCTCGTTGCCGGGGCGGGCGATGACCTGCTGGTGGCCGAAGGCGCAGCTGCCACCCTGACGGGGGGCGCGGGCGATGACATCCTTGTGGCAGGACCCGCTGGCAGCACATTGACCGGCGGGGTCGGGGCCGATCTCTTTGTCATGCAATCCGGCGGAGGCGTGGTTCGGATCACTGATTTCGACCTGTCGCAGGACCGGCTGGACCTGTCGGATTACACGCTGTTGCGCAATCCCGATCAGTTGAGCGTCACGCGCGTCACGGGGGGCGCACGGATCACGTTCCGCGACGAAGTCCTGCTGATCGACAGCCATGACGGGGCGTCGCTCGGGCAAGAGGACCTCTTTGGCTTTGCCTTTGAGGGGCCGGACCGGATTCCGCTGTTTCTGTTCGAGAGCGCACCCCCACCCGATCCTGCGCCCGTTCCCGATCCGCCCCCCCCGGCTGACGGGGCGAATCTGCTGTCGGTGCGCGCGCAAGAGGCCAATCCCCTGCTCGCCGACGCGGATATCCGGTTTACGCCTGCGGGGGGTGACACGGTTACGTTTCGGGCGGATGGCGCGGGGCGCTTTGATCTTGGGCCGATCGCTGGCGAGACCGGGCATTTGCAGATTCTGCGCAGCTATAGCACGGGCGATCCGGCCTTTGGTGTCGATGATGCGTTGAACATCCTGCGGATCGCGGTTGGTCTTGAGCCGGGGTTCGGGCCGACGACGGCGACCGACAGGATTGCCGCGGATTTTGATCGTGACGGGGTGGCGAGCGTGAGTGACGCGCTCGACGTGTTGCGGCTGGGCATTGGCCTGCCCGTCGACACCGCGCCGGAATGGCTGTTTCTCGATCCGCAGGCAGATCTTGCGGCGGTCGTCACGGGGGGCATGCCGCTGCCGGATGGGGTGAACCTGACTGTGCCACTCGATGGTGCGCTTGAATTCCTGGTGACGGCAATCCTGCCGGGCAATCTCGACGGGGTGCTTTGAGCAGGAGACGGATCAGACCGCGTTGGTCGCGCCCAGATCTCCGAGCGTGATAACCTGCAGGTCGAGTGTGCCCCCGGCCAGAAAATGGTTGAGATCGACGCCCTGATCATAGGTGACAGCGCCCACATTCAGCCCGTCGAACGACTGGTTCGGATCAAGCAGCACGTAATCGCCTGGCGATGCCCCCTGAACCTCCAGGCCGACCGCAGCGCGCAGCACGCTGAGCGCGTCATTGACCGAGACCTGTCCCGAAAGATCGACATCCGCCGCGATCAGGTCATGTGGCGTGGCCGGGCCGAAGGAAGGCTCGAGCCCAACCGCGAGCCGCAGTATATCGAGCGCATCGCCCACATCGGCGGCCTGCGGGCTGGCCGCGCCGGGGGCGAGGTCGATATGACCGGTCAGCCCCGCTGGAAGTGTAAGGTCGAACGCGCCATTCGCATTGGTGCCGATGGTCTGCTCGCTGCCATCCGAGAGCGTGAAAAGCAGCATGATATCGGCGGGCAGGGGAGCGTTTCCGGCGATCAGTTGCCCGCTCAGCAAGATGTCGGCCGGGTCGGGCAGGAGCGACAGTGTCAGGTCGGTGAAGTCCAGGAATGCGATATCGGTCAGCGTGTTGATGCCGTCGCCCTCGGGGCCGCTGCGCAGGTCGGTGACGATGACCTGTCCGTTGCCCGTTTCGGTGATGTCGAAATCCGAGCGTTGGCCAGTGAAGACGACCCGGTCGGTGCCGCCACCGCCGCTCAGCACATTGTCCCCGCGCCCAACATAAAACAGGTTGTCGAGCACGTTGCCGGTCACGGAATTGTCAACCGCGCCCAGCATCTCGACGTCGAGGGCGCCCTCGCCGAGAACCACGTTTCCCGATGTCAGGATGCGTTCGCCGTTGACCAGATCAAGCTTCACGTTGCCTTGCGACATGTCGACCGTCAGCGATATGCCGTTGCCAGGATTGCCGAGGGTCACAGAGACGGCGGGGCTGCCCTCAAGGGCGAGGCTGTATCCACCGGCCGCCCAGGTGGCGGTCGACGTGCCCGCCGCCGAGACCTGAAACGCCTCTCGTCCTTCGCCGACGGAGTAGAACGCGTCGAAATTGATGTCGTTATAGATGACCCCGGTGAGGAAGACGTCGCTGCCCGACAGTCCGAACTTGTGGGTGATGACGGAGGCGTTTCTGTCTTCTCCATCCTGAGTGAAGATGCCGCTTTTCTGCGATACGCCGGTTTCGCGAAAATGCTCGGCAAAGAGATTCCCGCGATGGCCGGGGCTTGCGTAGAGCCCGTCATGTTGGGAGCGTATCGCGCTCTCCAGATCAATCGTGCCGGTGCTGCGAAGCAAGGCCAGATTCTCTCCCCAGCTCCAGGATCCTTCGAAGGTATAGCCCGCTGCCGCCATCCGCTGGCCCGGGCTGCTGCCGCCTGCGCCGTCATGCGAGAAGGTATCGGTATCGAGCATCCATTGCCCGTGATCCGTCGCAGCCTGCTGAATCTGCGCATTGGGGGCGAGGGCCTGCACCGGGGTTTGCGCGATGGTGCCGGGCGCGAGCCCCTCGTTGAGGTCGATGCCCTGACGTGCGGCCTCGCCCAGAGGGTCGAGCCGGGCGGCATTCACGAGTTCGAGAAATAACTGTTCGTTTGCTGTAAGCATGGCAACCCCAATTGATACCCTGATCTGATCGGCCTGTTTGTAATTGAACGGCGCAGTCGGACGTTTTTTAGATAAATACCCTGTCGGCGCGGCTCCAATTTGGCGAGAAAGTGGCCGACCTGTGGTTTTACGGGGCTGCCCGGACAGAGGGTTTGGCCCATTGGGTGATGTGGACTTTGTCCCGGTGACCGCCTCAGTCATTCCCCGAGTTCTTCACCTTTTCGTCATGCATGAATGTCAGGGCGGTAAGACAACCATAAAGAAAGCAAGCCACAAAGAAAAAACTCCGGCTGTCGAGCGGGCTGATGTTTGGTCTCAGCGCATGCGGCACGACCTAATGCCCTGATCAGTCCGGGAAAGTCGACCGGATCAACTTTGGTGGCGCCTGCGCAATCAGAAAAGAGGCGAACGGGCTGACCGGGCTGAGCCTTCTTCTCAGCGGCTATGATGCCACCCAGAGCAAGATTACCGATATGGACGGGGGCATTCATCTCATCGATGCTGACGGAACGCGAGCGGCGACATGGGCCTTTGAAGGACTGATTTCACACTGCAACAGAAAGCACGCGCGCGCATGCTACGTGCCATCGATCCGGCAGGGGCCTCCTTTCGAATGCCAGTATGGCGGCCGCATTGAGATGTGTGAGGGGACTGATTTCTTTCTGTTTCTTAGGGCGATTTCAACGGGTATCGTCTACTATGATCCGGCGCTGAAGCTCGAGAGCGCAACGTCGGCCGGTCCCGCGCTCAAGCGGCGGAGCCAGTTTCGGGTGCGGCATCAGGCGTTGGCGGGGCTGTATCGAAAGGCGGAACAGGAGATGCTGTGACGGAGCAGCCATTGTGGGCGGTTTACGGAACTTCGCGGCGTCTCGCATCATGGTCGGCTATGCGCAGACTGCGGACTTTGCAAAGTTGTAAACTCTTGTCGGCCCATGGCGATGGACCGGTCATTCGCACCGCTTGCAGTAGGTGGCTCAGCGGTTGACGGCAAGACTGGGCTGGGAGCGGAACAACGGCGCAAATTGCATGAAGGACGGCTAATGGGATGTGTCGGCTGCTTCCCCACCGTTGTGTTATCCTTAACTGGGATCAACCGCGCATCAAGGAGAAGCAGCCATGTGTGCAAAGAAG
>NZ_FRBN01000055.1 GCF_900142625.1 Roseovarius marisflavi | reverse complement strand
CTTCTTTGCACACATGGCTGCTTCTCCTTGATGCGCGGTTGATCCCAGTTAAGGATAACACAACGGTGGGGAAGCAGCCGACACATCCCATTAGCGGCCATTGGTTAGGGCGGTCCATCAACCGCGAATGCATTGTTTCCACACAGACAGCGCCCCTTGTGCATGCCACCTCCATTTGCTTCGGCAGTTTCTTAACATGGAATGGCCAATTTGTCCCAACCGGTTGTCACCAGAACCGCTGTGGTAAAGGCGGATTTGTCCAATTTGAGTGGGTCATGGTATTGTAGCAATGCCAATACCATTGGCCGACGGAGTGAAGCCGATGCCCAAAACACATGAACCTGACACCTTCGCTGCATTGGAAAAGCGGGAGTGGGCGACGCCCGAGGTCGCGCGATCCTATGCGCAGGTCTTTGCGAAAGCGGCAGATATGGTCGTGCCTTATCTGGTTGAAGCTGTGGCAGCCCAATCTGGCATGAGAGCCCTTGATCTCTGCTGCGGGCACGGCAACGTGTCGGCCGGATTGATCAAAGCAGGTGCCAAGGTCACAGGTCTCGATTTCTCACCCGCCATGCTGGACATGGCACGTGCCGCTGTGCCGGAGGCTCATTTTGTCGAAGGCGACGCCATGGCTTTGGAATTTGCCGATGGGTCGTTTGATGCAGTCACGATAGGCTTTGGGATGCCGCATGTGCCTGATCCTCCCAAAGTGGTAGCCGAGGCCCATCGCGTTCTACGACCGGGTGGCCAATTGGCCTTTTCAGTTTGGTGCGGGCCGGAAGTCGATACTGCCCTTGGTTATGTTTTTGGCGCCATTGGTCAACACGGGTCTCCAGACATTGGCTTGCCACATGGCCCCGGGGCAAATGACTATGCTGATCCGAAGATAGCCTTTCCCGTGCTGGAGAAGGCTGGATTTACAGATTGCCGTCAATCCACAGTCGCATCGAGTTGGCAAGTTAGTGACCCCGGTGCGCCTTATGATTTCTTTCTTGAGGGAACGGCCAGAGGCGGTGCTCTGTTGCGCCCACAACCCTCAGCGAATGCGGCAGCTATACGAGCAGCAGTTATATCAAAGGTACTAGAAAAGCACGGGTCAGGACCTGTATGGGACGTGCCAATTCCAGCAGTCGTGACTGTAGCGACCGCAGTATAGTCAACTTTCGTGATGCGGCTCCGTCATCTAAGCAGACGTTGTAGCGCCTGTTTCAGATGGCAGCAAAGTCCGCACATCGGCCACTCGGCTGCCGCAACGCGAAGGTCCGCTCTGACCAGTCCCACAGTTCCGCGCCATGACCGCTTTGGGCTGGGAGCAGTCATCTATGTCGGCGTCAGCGCTTCCAATGATGGCAAAGTCAGTCGCTGCACTACCGCAAGGCAGCTTAGAGCCCAACTTCACGGATGCTGCGGTATGCACCGGCGACTGATCTGCACCAAAGGCTACTTTTTGCGCTGGCGAACCGCTTCCATCGGGAGAGCGCTTGGGTCTACCGCTTCAGCGCCGACTGAGATGATCGGCTGGATTGTCGATGATGGCTATCCCGACGTTCCTAAGCGGATTGCAGATGATTGTCCTTGCAATCGGGTCAGTCTGTAGCTTGACGATATGGTGGCCATGGTTGGTGCGGCGCAGGCAGGATTGGGCGCCGTTCAGATATCTGGGTGGTGGGCCACTCTGCGGTGTGGCCATCGCGGAAATTACGTGTTTTTTGGATATCCTGATCCCGTATTGTATGGCGCACGGCAACAGTTTCGTGGCCTGGTGCCGCTAGTCCGCACAAAAGGTGATAGCGCCGAGTGCCATGGCCTTGCTGGAGCGCGCGATCTGGTCAGCGGCGGGACCTGATCCCACGGCCCGCGCCAGGGTAAGCCCGCCAATCAATGCCGACAGGAACGCCCAGGCCTTTGCCTCCTGTTCAGCCGCTGACTCCGCCTGCGGCAGGTGGTCAGCAATCTCTTTGACGATGCGGCTCATCATCTCCGCGTATTCTGTCTGCACATCCGGATCTGCCCTGATCACGTCCGGTGTCAGACCGGTCATTGCGCAACCGCCCTCAAGATCGATCCGGTGGCCGTGCCCAAGGTAATAGTCTGCAAAGGCTGCTGGCCACTGATCACCGTGGGTTTCTCGGTATTCAGGCAATGCGGCAAGCACCTCTTCCAAACCCGCGACAAGGGCCGCGCGGAAAGCTCCATTCTTGGATTTCAGATGGGCATAGAATGCGCCAGACGTCACGCCGGCGTCTTTCGCAATTGAGTCGACCCCTATCCCTGCATAGCCCTCTCTTCGAAACGCTCTCCCCGATGCTTGTAACAGCTTCACCTTGGTTGCTTCTGATTTTTTCATATTTATTTCAATCCTTTACTAAATATTATAACGATCGCTATATTATTTTATTGACGGCGAGCGCCAAACGCATTAGCGATATATAGAGATCGTTATATTTCGATCTGCAACCCGAAACAACCACCAAGATAGGTGGCCCGACCCTCAAGGATATGACGACATGTCTTCACGTGTGCCACGGCACGCGCCAGGTAAAGCTGCGCTGATGTCACGGCGCAGAGTGACCGCAGCGCTCACCGCCATTCCCCTAGCAGCAGTGGGGCTGACGGCTCGGAGCGCCGCGGCACCTGCACAATCCAATCAAAAGGAAAATCAAACCATGCCCGCCAAGGCCTTCGTTTACACAGAATTGCAAGCGTCCGTCCCCTTCACGGATGTCCCTTGGGAAAAGTTGAATGCTGCCATCGCGGCCCAGCCGGGGTTTGTTGACAAGACCTGGCTGTCCGGGCTGGGCACCCACTCTGTCGGCGGGCTTTACGGCTTTGCCAGTGTCGACGATGCCCTGCTTTATTGCACGGAGTTTTTCCCTGCGCTGGCCCGTGATTTTGGCGTGGCGCAGACAACGCGCGTCTTTGACAATCAGGCCACCGCAGAGGCCAGCGCGGCCATGGATGCGCCCCACTTTGGCGGAAAGATCACAACCGAACCGGGCGCATTTGTTTACACCGAAGTACAGGTCGCAGTGCCTTTTGAAAACGCGCCTTGGCGTGATCGCAACCCCGTCTTGCGCGAACAAAAGGGACTGCTATCCAAAGTCTGGCTTAGCGGACACAACACCAACTCGTTGGGCGGGCTGGATGCCTTCGACACAGTCGAAAACGCGTTGGATTTTGCCCTCAACGACTTCCCAAAAACGGCAGCCGCGATGAATGCCGCTTACTATACGCGCGTCTTTGATGCCCGTGTCACCGAGGCCGCAAGCCGCGGCCTCAATTCTCCCTACTACCTGTAATCTCCTCAACGGAATGGAACTGATATGAAACTCACCTCTTTTTCTGGCGCCATCATGGCCCTCGCGATGTCGTCATCGGCTGCCATGGCCGCCGACTGCTTTCAAATGGGCGGTGTTGCGATCCCCAACTTCTTTGGCGAAGGCGACGGCCAGCCGATGATCATCTCAGCCACTTTGACCGGCGCCGTTCAAAATGCTGCTGGCAAGATCACCGCGACTCGTGAGACCGAAACCGGTCTTGAGATGGACATGGAACACTATTTTGGTCGCGACGACGGCGGGGCGTTCCAAACCAAGGATCTGGGTATTCTGACCGCCGTGCCGGGCAAGCCGGGTCGTTTCATGATCGAGATCACCTACGACATTCAGCCAGACGTCACACGCGGCACGATGAAAGGCTACAGTGGCCAGTTCAACAGCTACGGCCTTGTCGATTTGCGCGACAGTGACAACCTTGTCGGGCTGGTGCGCTACCAAGGTGAAATCTGCCGCTAAAGTTTCCTACCGGGGGCAGATGCGGTCTGCCCCCGGTCATTCGAACCATTCAGGCGCATAATTATGAACACTGAAATCACCTCCTCAAACACCCCGCACGCTATCCTCTATACGATGGTGCGCGTCAAAGATCTTGATCGGTCTTTACGGTTCTATTGTGATGCTCTCGGGATGCAGGAAATGCGGCGCGAGACCTTTGCAGATGCGAAATTTACACTGGTTTTTGTCGGCTATGCCAACAGCAGCGCGCTGATTGAACTGACCTATAACTGGGGTGACAACAGCTACTCCCATGGCACCGGCTACGGGCATATCGCGTTGGAAGTCCAGAACATCCAGCAGGTGTGCAATCACCTGTCAGAATTCGGCATCAAAATCGTCAGGGCCCCCGGTCCAATGAAGATGGCACCGGATGAAACCGCAGAGCGTGAGATCATTGCGTTTATCGAAGATCCAGACGGCTACAAGATCGAACTTATCCAAGCCCCCTAGGTCCTGGGTCTCAAATTAAGACCTTACGCTTCGTCGCGCATCTTTAGACGGTGGCCAACCTCAACAATGGCCTCAAGTGCTGGCACAAGTTCGCCGCCCAGCTCGGTCAGGGCATATTCAACCGATGGGGGCGAGGTTGGTTGCACGTTGCGAGACAGCACACCGCGCTGCTCTAGCTCGGTCAGCCGGGTAGACAGCACCTTGGCCGAAATTGGCGGAATGTCGGTGCGCAACTCGTTAAAGCGGCGCGGGCCGGCACGCAGCGACCAGATGACGTTGGCCGCCCACGC
>NZ_FRBN01000076.1 GCF_900142625.1 Roseovarius marisflavi | reverse complement strand
GTCGCCTCGGTTGCGGCGATCATGTCTTCGCGGGTGACGCCCGGGGCCAGCTCCTCGATATGCAGGCCCTTGTGGGTGACGTCCAGCACGCCCAGATTGGTGATGATCCGGTCGACCACGGCCTTGCCGGTCAGCGGCAGGGTGCATTTCTTGAGGATTTTTGATTCACCGTGTTTGCTGGTGTGATCCATGACCACCACCACACGGCCGACGCCCGCGACAAGATCCATCGCGCCGCCCATGCCTTTGACAAGCTTGCCGGGGATCATCCAGTTCGCCAGATCGCCGTTCTCGGCCACTTCCATCGCGCCAAGGATCGCCATGGCGATCTTGCCGCCGCGGATCATGCCAAAGCTTGTCGCGCTGTCAAAATAGGCGGTCTGCGGCAATTCGGTGATCGTCTGCTTGCCGGCATTGATCAGATCGGCGTCGATCTCATCCTCGGTCGGGAAGGGGCCCATGCCCAGCATGCCGTTTTCCGACTGAAGCGTGACCTCGATCCCCTCGGGGATATAGTTGCTCACCAGCGTCGGGATGCCGATGCCAAGGTTCACATACCAGCCATCCTGAAGTTCCTGTGCGGCGCGCGCCGCCATTTGATTGCGATCCCAGCCTTTGTGTTCTTGGGCCATTATGCGCTCCTCACGGTACGTTGTTCGATGCGTTTTTCGTGCTCGCCCTGAATGATCCGGTGCACATAGATGCCCGGCAGGTGAATGTGATCGGGGTCAAGCGATCCGGTCGGCACGATTTCTTCGACCTCAACCACACAGACCTTGCCGCACATCGCCGCGGGCGGGTTGAAATTGCGCGCGGTCTTGCGGAACACCAGATTGCCGGTGGCATCGGCCTTCCACGCCTTGACGATCGAAAGGTCGGCAAAGATGCCTTCCTCAAGTATATAGGTCTCGCCGTTGAAATCCTTGTGCTCCTTGCCCTCGGCGATCACCGTGCCGACACCGGTCCTGGTGTAAAAGCCGGGAATGCCACAGCCACCGGCGCGCATGCGCTCGGCCAGAGTGCCCTGCGGGTTGAACTCAAGCTCAAGCTCGCCCGACAGATACTGGCGCATGAATTCTGCGTTCTCGCCCACGTAAGAGCTTAACATTTTCTTGACCTGCTTGGTCTGCAGCAGAATGCCGATGCCGAAATCATCCACGCCCGCGTTGTTGCTGGCAAAGGTCAGGTTCTTGGTCCCGGCCTCCTTGATCGCCTGCAACAGAAGTTCCGGGATGCCACAAAGACCAAACCCGCCTGCCGCGATCGTCATTCCCTCGAATAGCAGCCCATCCAGCGC
>NZ_FRBN01000020.1 GCF_900142625.1 Roseovarius marisflavi | reverse complement strand
CCAGAGCACTTGCTCTATAGCGCTCACCCTTTGTCAGCACGGCCCACGCGATCCTCGCCAGTTTGTTTGCCATCGCCACTGCGGCGACGTTGACATGTGCCCGCTCTTTTAGACCGTCGATCCATTTTGTGATCGGCGCACTCCTGTCTCGCACCGGATGAGGAACTGTCCGTGCGCCATGGATGACGAGTTTGCGTAAATATCCGTTTCCATGTTTTGAGATGCCGATGAGCTTGGCTTTCCCGCCAGTTATAATCTGCCGGGGGATCAAACACGCCTACATCAAACGCGGCACACCCCGGCGCAACGGTAGGGTGGAGCGATCACACCGGTCTGACGGCCAGGAATTCTACCAGCTCCCAAGCTACAAAGGCGATGTCGATCCCGAAGCCAAACTCGGCAAATGGGAACGCTTCTACAACGTCCGCAGACCACATGGCGCGCACAGCGGAAAAACACCTTACGAAGCCCTTAGAGAAAAGTTATAATTTAAAAACGGGATGCCCCACGAGAAACCGCGCCTTTCAGACATACGGTCTTACGATAAAGTTTTGAAAACGGTCATTTGTTTTCGTCTCACAGCACTATCGGGTTTCTCAGTCGGTTTCGTCCACAAAACGAAGAGTGCTGATGGGGCGCACGAAGCTGGCATGAGGACCTTCATCGGCATCTTTGCTATCGACACTCAGTTCCACCGTGTCGCCTTCGTTCAGGTTGTCATATCCGTCACTGGCAACGCTATTGCGATGAAAGTAGACAAACCTCCCATCGGTGGTCGAGATTTGTCCACTGTCCGTGTATCCGTCCAACGAGGCAATCCGCCCTTGCAGCGGGGTCACGTGGGTTTCTGGTCGGCCCTTATGTTGGTCCTGCCATTTACGCAATTGGCGTTCCATTCCATTAAAGGCGTCTCTGATTGCAACATAGACATCCGTATGTGCATGATCGTCGCCGGGGCGCCGGTCAATATGCAAGGTCGCGCCAGGCATCTGAATACTTATGTCAATGACGTACTCAGTACCCTTGTGGCGACGGTGCGGCGCACGCACCCATATCTGACATCGCAAAATTTCATTGCACATCGCTTCCAACCTGGCGACGCGCTCCCTAATACGCGCTTCGATCGCGTCGGAATGATCTATATCCTTAAAGGTTACTTCGGCAGGGGTTTCCATGGCTGGCTCTCCATTTGACACACATTGAAAGGGTATCGCGTTGAGCGCTTGAGGGTCTTGAGCGAGGTCAATTGATGAAGCAGTCGAACGCCGGTCGCGCGCTGTCACCCACCACCCGATATGCTAACAAAAAGCCGAGATCTGCTTTCTGTCATTGATTTGCCTCAAGTCTGGTAACGAAAGGGTATGTAGTCTGCCTGCGAACAGTTTGGAGCGATGTCATGACCGACAGTCAAACTCGAACCTCTGCTTCGATACTGAAGACAGTGCGCTCGAGGCTCGCCAGCGAACCATATCTTGGGACGAAATTCAAACCAGCGCAGCCTGCCCTGGATACAAGCGGCATTCTCACGTTCGAAGGAGAGGTCGATACCGTGGCGCAGAAAAAGATTGCGCTTGAGACAGCTGCCGCGCTGCCGGAGATCACCGGCATTATCGACAGGCTGCATTTGCGACCGGCCGTGCGGATGGAAGACGCCGGGATACGCGCGCATCTGAGGCGCATGTTTACAATGGACCCTTCCTTGACGGGGCTGAGTGTTCAAGAAAGGCGTGGTGCGGCGGTTCAGACCGTCGCAGACCCGGGCGAGCCTTTCGGATCGCTGGAGTATGATGTTGTCGACGGTATCGTGACCCTGAATGGAACGCTGAACGATTTGGCCATCAAACGTTATGTGGGGGTTCTTGCATGGTGGGTTCCAGGAGTGCGGGATGTGATTAATGGCATTGCCGTGTTGGACGAGGCGGACGGCCCGGAGCGGATCGCAGATGCGGTTCGACTTGTCCTCGAGAAGAACCCGTATCTCGATGCGGTACAGATAAAGGTTGGTGTGCGGAACCGCGTAGTACGCCTGACGGGGTTTCTGCCCGCGCAAGCGCAGCGCGAGATGGCCGAGAACGATGCTTGGTGTGTGTTTGGGGTCGAGCCGTAATCAATGAAATCCTGGTCGGGTCACAATGAAAGAAAGTGTAAGTCGCCTCGTCTGGCATCCGAGAAAAAGAGGGAATCAAAAACATGTATGAACGCGCCATCAGCTATGAGGTTGTGAAACGCCTGTTCGGCGATATCAGCGACCACAAGACCGCCGAGATTATCAACAGCGGCTTGCCAATCACTGAACTCGAAAAAATCGCCCTTCTCCTCACTGGTGATACGGATCATATCAGGGACACCGGACGGCTCGCTCCACAATCACAAGAACTCTTAGGTCTTCTTCGCTCGGATGACGAAGCGTGGGAAGAGGGTCGTGGCTAGGCCCATTTGTGGGAGTTCACTTCCGTACATTGCGGCCGCCCGATCGATTATTTCCGCGCAAGGTAGAGTTCCAGTCCCTCGTCGCAACGTTGCAACTCTGTTCCAAAAGCCGCTGACATATCCAACATGCGGTCACAGATGGCCGTGAACTCGTCTCCAACAGCCAGATTGACACTGGCAAACCCAAGCTTCACCGGGCGCATCAGAAGATGTCGGACACCGGTTGCGTCCACATCAAGAAGAAACAGGAAAGACCAGTCGTTCCGCATCCTTGAGTCCGTGGCATAGTCGTCCAGAAAATCGCCTGTGTCGTGCAGGATGATCTGGCGACCCATTGCCTGGATCCCCTGAAAGACATGCGCCGAATGCCCATGGATGATGTCCACACCAGACACCAGCAACCTCTTCTTGAAATCCTGCAACTCCTTGCCTGGATATTGCACCATATTCGGCCCGAGATGGGCCGAGACCAGCACGACATCCGCTCCACTCGCGCGTTCTTTCCTGATTGCAGCCGCGTCTGGCCAGATGCGTCTTTCTGCGCGCAGATCAATAAAACAGGTTCCGGATTGATCTGCCTTTGCCGCAAAGGGGGCTTCGTGATCAACAATTGAGAAGGCCGAAATTGATAGCCCATTCACCGTAAACCGGGCGGGGCTGCACGCCTCGGCTGGCCTTTGTCCCACGCCTGCGTGCGCAATCCGTGCCCCATCAAGCAGTCTGAGTGTGTCGCCAAGCGCATCCTCGCCAAAGTCCAGGATATGGTTGTTCGCCAAGCTTACATAACGCACGTTTCCTGCCTTCAGTACGTCGATGGCCGCAGGAATGGCCCGGAAGTGAAACACCTTTGGTGTTGCTGTCCAAGGGATACCTCGGTCACTGATCGCGCATTCCAGGTTTGCGACAACCGCATCTGCGCGTCTCATGATGGGCAGGACGTCACCCCAAAAACTGTCCGGGTTGCGGTTTCGGATCTCATCGCTGACAAGTCGACCCAACATTACGTCTCCGATGATAGCGAGACGCGCGGCATGATCGCTTTTCTGATCAGAGGTTTCAGCCATCGGCGGCAGGGTTCGTCTGGTGTTCAGTCAGCAACGTCAGTCATCCCTGGTTCGAGGTTGGATGGGTCTCCTGCGCCGCCTTGTCCGAAACTATCTTTGCCGCTTCCGCCAACAGGCGCACAACCTCCTCATCCTCCACCTGGGCGAAGTCCAGGTAATGCCCCCCAATCGCATAGAAAGGCTCGGGCGTTTCAAGGCAGATGATCTCATCAACATCGGGTCTCAAGTCATTCAGCGTGTCTGCCGGGGCTACGGGAACCGCGAGCACAAGGCGTGAAGGGTTCTGACGGCGCACAGCCTTGATCGCTGCACGAACAGTTGCGCCGGTCGCGATGCCATCGTCCACAATGATTGCTGATTTTCCGTCGATCGGGACTTGGGTCCGGCCCTTCATATAGATCCCGCGGCGCCTCTTGATCTCCTGAAGTTGCGTATCGGCGAGGCCTTCTATGTCCTCCTGCGTCAAACCTGCCATTGCGGCAATGCTCTCGTTCACGACGATCTCTGGATGTGCGCCGTTGACGACTGCCGCTGCAGCAAGCTCCGGCTGAAAGGGCACGCCGATTTTACGGACCATCACAAGATCCAAAGGTGCTCCAAGCTTACTCGCAACCTCGACGGCCACGGGGACCCCGCCGCGCGGCAGAGCCAGCACCAGCGGCTTGTCGAAATTGCGCTCGGCCAAGGCCTTGGCGAGTGCTTGACCGGCTGCAGACCTGTTCGTAAACCCGCTCACCTTGATGCTCCCCCACTTTGAAAATGCGCTTCGAACCAATCTGCAGCCAAATCGACGACTTGATCAAGGGTGCCAGGCTCTTCAAACAGATGCGTTGCACCAGGCACGATTGCAACACGGTGGTCACAGGCAAGCTCTTGAGCTGCCGCTTCATTCAGCTCGATTACGCCGTGATCAGAGCCGCCGACGACAAGAAGGGTCGGGGCGGTGACCAGCGCCAATTCAGGCCCGGCAAGATCGGGTCGACCACCGCGCGACACGACTGCCGCAATTACATCTCTCTGCCAGGCGGCGGCGACAAGCGCTGCGGCAGCGCCTGTACTGGATCCGAACAGCCCCAGTTTGAACTTGGAACACACCGGATCTTCCATGGCCCACTGAATCGCCTCGAAAACCCGCCCGCTCAGCAGGGGCAGATCAAAGACATTCGCTCTATCGGCCGCCTCTGCCTCAGTCAAAAGATCGAAGAGCAAAGTAGCAATGCCCCGTACAGCCAACCGCTCTGCCACATAGTTGTTGCGTGGGCTCAGCCTACTGCTTCCTGCGCCATGTGCGAAAATCACAAGGCCGACAGCATCGGCGGGCACCCTGACAATCCCCTCAAGGCTCATCGAGCCAAGTGTGACCATTCGTTTTTCAGCTGTGCTTGCCACCATATCCTCTTACCCGCCCATAACAGTAGGCCCGCTTAAAGGCCGGGTCCAACAGCATCGCCAACTGGACCCGGCACCTGACAGTCGCAGCATGTCGCCATCCGTCGGCGGGTTAATCTTCCAGCAGAAAGCTAATCTTCGCATTGATCCGGTATTTTGTAACTTGACCGCCATCCACCGAGGCGTTCATGTCCTTGATGTAAACTGATTTGATATTGCGCACCGATTTGGCTGCATCTGCGACGGCTACCTTCACCGCATCGTCAAAGCCAGTATCGGATTCGGCGAGGACTTCGATCACTTTCAACATCGACATTTCACGTCTCCTCTCTCGTTATCTCCACAAGTGCATCCCGAGTGAAACTGCACAGATGGGCTTTTATAAACGATTAGGCGTGCAGAGATTTGACAGGGATCAATTGCCCGATTGGGCAGTGGATATCCGCCGAAAGCGCATTGAAAATTGCAGTGCGCGTTTCAATTGGCAGTGGCACCTGGACGAGGTTTCCGTGAAAATCAACGGCGAAGGTGCGCATTCAAAGGCAGATTCTGCACCCGACGGGAACGGGGCAGTTCACTTCGGCGCTATCAGGGCGAGCAAGTGATCACGGTAAAGCGCTCCGACGCCGTCCGCGTTCAGATGATCAGTGTCGAAATAGAAAGCCGTGTCCACGATCGCCTCGCTCAGATCGTGAAGCACAATGCCGCGCGAGGTCAGTCGCCCGCGCAGAACTGCGTCGAACGCCGCCTCCCCCGGCAAGCTGTCTCGGAAAGTTTTGGGCACCGGTAGCTTGAGGGCCAGTACTTCGACACCTGCCGCGTCGGCCAGGTCAAAGAGTCCGTCCAGGCTGTCCAAATAGTGTTCCACTGTCTTGGCTTCTGGCGTGCCTTTTGGGTACAGGTAAGCGATGCGGGCCGAGACCGCATGGCGCGACGGGCGGAAGCTGCGGTCGAAATCAGCGGCGCCGCGCCAGCCGCCCTGCGAAAACCGGTCCGCTGGGTTCAGCTTGGAAAAACCTGTCAGGTAGTCCAAAAGCGCGCGCGGATCGACGCCTTCGTCGGCAACCAGCCCGGCGAGGATTTGTGCGGTTGAAGGGCGCAATGGCGTCTGACGAAGAAGCTTCCGATCGGCGACGCGAGCCTCGTTCCATTCTTCGCCACCAAACGCGAATGAGTCGGCCACATAAATCAGATGTTTCACATCAAGATCGTGCAGCGCCTGCTCGAAGACAAAGCGGCTGTAGAGCGGGCCCGCCCCGATCTCGGCAAGAACCATCATCGATTGGCCGGTATCCTGCTGCAATCGCGCGGGCACGTCGCCGTAGGCAAGTGGAAGGGCGTGCGAGGCTCCGAGAACCAGCCAGTCGACCTGCTCACCCTGCGCCGGGAGGAGTTTCTGGAACGCAGATTGCGTCTCGCTGCGCGCCACCATGTGCTCCGCGAATACGAAAGCTGCGATGTAAAGTGCAAGGAAGATGCCCGTAAAGAGCACTACTGTTCGCGGCGCAGATCGCGTCAAGGGGCGGCGGGCAGTTTCCATGGCGGGCCTTTCCGGGTTGTTTCAGAACTGCATGTAGACGAACGCTTCGCTCTGCCACCGGCCGAGCAGGATCAGCGCAAACAGGCAAACATACCACCCGGCCCATCGCAGCGCCCGCGGCGCGCGGACAAACCGGCGGCTCAGGCCCTTCTGCTCCATGACCGTCTCGATCCCCAACAGCGCCAGTATAAGCGCGGCCAGGAACCCATGCTCGACCGTGAAGGGATAGTTAGGCAGCAGGTTTGGCACCAGGGGCAGCGCCGCCCAGATCCGCGTCAGGATCGTGGTGGCGCCTGACAGATCTCCGGCACGGAAAAAGACCCAGCTGACCAGAACCAGATGGAAGACAAGGACTATGGCCGCAATGGTATAGAGGCGCCCGGCAAACGTGCCACGAAGGCGCAGCCTGATCCGTCGGCGCAGCGGGCTCAGCGCCCGTTCCACCCAGAGGTAGCCCCCGTTCAGAGCCCCCCAGGCCAGGAAACCCCAGCCGATCCCGTAACCGAGGCCGGCATGCCAGATGCCGCTTGCCAGGAAGACGAGCATGAGACCGAAATACATGAGCAAAACAGATTGCCTGTTGCCGACGAGTGGATAGTAGACGTAATCCCGAAACCAGCTGGCCAGCGAGATATGCCAGCGGCGCGACCAGAACTCGCTGATCGAGTGGGCGAAATAGGATCGGCGAAAATTCTCGGACAGCTTGATACCGAAGAGCAATGACGTGCCCCGTGCGATATCCGTGTAGCCAGAAAAATCACAGTAGATCTGAAACGCGAAGAAATAGGTGGCAATGATCAGTTCCAGCGGCACGGCGTAGTCGGGGATCGCGTATGTGCGGTCGACGAAGGGGGCGAGGTTGTCGGCGATGACAACCTTTTTGACGAGCCCCCAGAGGATCAGCTGGCACCCCAGCGCCAGCATCGCCGGATTAACCGTAGCCCGCTTGCCAAGCTCGCTGATGAAAGGTCCGATCCTCTCGATCGGTCCGGCAAGTATCTTGGGAAACCACGCAAGATACAGCAGATCCTGCATCTTGCTTCCCGGTGCTTCGACCGGCGTGCGATACCGGTCAGCCAGCAGCGCAATCGCCGTGAAGGCGTAGAAGGAAAATCCGGCCGGTGCGCCAAGTCCGAGTGGGTGCAGCCAGGGCACGCCTCCGGCAATCGCATCATAGAATTTCAGCACCGCCAGCAGCGCAAGGATCGTGGCGACGCCGCCCCAGAAGGTCACGCGCCGATAACGGGCCCCTGCCGCCCGGATATACCGCCCCGCCGACAGGGCTATGGCCGCGACCACACCAAGATAGAGAAGGTTTTCGAGCCCGAAACTGCCGTAAAAGATCAGGCTCGCGAGGATCAGCCATCTCAGCCGGAACCGAACGGGAAGCCCCCAGAAAAGCAAGACCGCCAGCGGCAGGAACAACAGAAATTCAAACGATGTGAACAGCATTGGCTGCCTTCTGCCTCCTTTCGCTGACCCAGTTCAGTAGGACGCACCTCCCGCGCGCAGCTCGGGCGGCACGAGGTCGATCGGAATTCCGGCATTGATGACAAGGTAGTCAGCCAGCAATCCGCGTTCGGCCTCGGTCGTCTCGATCTCGACATGGCTGGGCGAGTTCATGGTGCCGAGCCAGGCCTCGCGCGTTCTGTCCTGTGTGATGACGACAGTAATGATGTGGCAGGACTGGCAAAGCTGCAGCGCCATGTCGCGCCCATCCCGCGGCAACACGCCGCCCGGATCGAGCGGGGTGTTCGCTGCCAGGTAATTGGCAAGCGTGTTTGTCTGCCAGTCATCAAGCACGCCGAGGGCCGGTGTCCCGGCCTTTTCCGCATCAAGCGCCTCGCGCCAGACGGTGTGATCGCCGCCGGTTTCGGCGATGCGGGCGGCAAGGTTTTGTGGCAAGCCCGCTTCCCGGACCGTTTCCAGCAGGGTTCGCCCGCCTGCAGGGATGAATGCGAAGATATCGTCCTCGTCCTGTCCGCTCGCCGGACCGGAGACGGAAAACGAAAACAGCGTGGACAGCGCGATGCTCAGAACAACTGGCGTTTTCATTCTCTTTCTCTCCCTTTAGTACGCTTTCTAGCCAATATCAGAACCGCAACTCGGGCGGGACATCCTCGAATCGAAGGGGCATGTTGATGGCTGAGTAGCGGGCAAACGTGTCCCGCTCGACCTCGGACATTGGAATCTCGGAGTGGAACGGCGACTTGAACGTGCCTGTCCAGCCAATCTCGTCGCGATCATGCATCAGGTAGCCGGAAAACAGCGAATGGCAGAACTGGCACTGCGCAATCGCCAGGTCCTTCCCATCGGCGGGCAATAAGGTTGCGTCACCGCTTTCGGCCAGCGCTGACAGAACGTCTTCACCGACAGGCAGGTTCAACTCCGCGTAGCCGGCGAAAGTGGCGAGTGCCTTGTCGTCCAGATCGGTTCCCTGCGACTTGGCCCAAGTCTGCCAGTCCTCGATGCTTTGATCCCGCGCGGCAATTTCTGCCAGCGTTTCGGCACCGGCTTGCCCGGAGAGGTCGGCCAGCAACGCCCGCCCGCCCGCTGGCATGAAGGCAAACTGGTCATCCTGCGCAAGCACCCCCGCCGCCGCCAAAAACGCCGAAAAGCCGAGAATCAGACCTTGGCACCTGAGCCTGCGCATCATTTTTCCTCCGCCTCGTGGTCAGTTCCGGGTGTTTCGAACACAAAGACCGGCACCGTCATGCTGCGCACTGCGTTCTCTGCCGAGAACCCGGTGCCACGCATCAGGTCAAGCTTCATCGCAGTATCATCCTCGTAGTACTGCTCGCCGCAGCTTTGGCAGACGAGCGCCGCGATGCCCTCGATCACAACGAGGCCCTCGCCCTCCCAGAGCGCGGTCTTGACATCTTGCCGGGTCAGAAATCCGCCGGAACAGGCCGTGCACATGGCCTGTTCCGCTGTCGCCTCAGAGGCAGGAGCCGCGTGCTCCTCCTGCGCTTGGTCAGGCAGCTCAGACAAGGGCACGGGCCGCTCCCATGATATGGTCGGCATTGGGGCGCATCCACAGGAACATCTCGGGCGAGGCCGGCGGCGGTGCGTCGGGGAAGGCGACGCGCTTGTAACGGGCCCCATCGACGTTTTCGGCGACCCGCGCGATCACTTCAGCGCCTGGGCAAAGCGTGTAATACGACTGGTCCACCGTCAGCAGGCGTTTGGTCTTGGCAACCGAGTTCACCAGCGTCTCGGTGTCCATTTCCTTGAGAACACGCAGGTCAATGACCTCGACGCTCATGCCTTCGGTCGTCAGGGTCGCGGCGGCTTCCAGAACGCCGGGCATGCCGGCCCCTGAACTGACGATCGTCAGGTCGCTGCCCTCTTGCCGAACCGCAGCCTTGTCGAGCGGCACTTCGTACTGCTCGTCCGGCACCTCCCCGGTCAGCCCGCGCAGCCCGGCGGGATAGAGATAGACCACCGGATCCGGCGACCGCAGCGCGGACACCATCATGCCCTTGGCATCATAAGGCGTCGAGGGGATCACCGTGCGCACGCCGGGAATGTGGGCATAATAAGTGTCCTCTTCATAGCAGGAATGCTGCCCGGCAAACCCAGGCGACTGGCCCGTCATCTCGATGATCCAGACCACCGGCATTGATGCCTTTCCGCCTGTCATGTGCCGCAGTTTGCCCGCAACGTTCTGGATCACCTGAAGCGGCATCAGCGCGCCCTGATAGGGGATATACGTCGCCGACCGCGACCCGGCGAGACCGGCCCCGAGTACGGCCGAGGCCATCCAGTTTTCGTCGATCCCGGTATTGACCACGCGTTTGCGCCCGAACTCGGTTTCGAGGTTGATCACTGGCTTGCCGGGATTTGACGCCACCGGCGGGGTCAGCTCAAAAATCCAGGTCATCGCCGGATCCTGCTGCATTTCGTATTGTACGGCCTCAAGGACCGAGTACATCCAGCTTTTCTGTGCCATCAGTCTTTACCTTTCAAATGTGGTCCTGCGCCTTAGCCAAACTGGCGGGCGGGAACGGTGCCTTCTGCGAAGACGTGCTTCAGGCCGTCTTCGGGCGTGCAGAGCGGCTGCTCACTGGCCCATGCGAAGGCGTCTTTGATCTCGGCCTTGATCTCCGCCTCGATCTCGATGGCGCGTGCGCTATCCAGTACGCCCCAGTCCACCAGGATCTTGCGCGCGATATCGACCGGGTCACGTTGCATCCATGCCCGGACCTCGCGTTCGGGGCGGAAGGACGTGATTGCAAGCGGATCATACCCAAAAGCGCCCAACTCACCGGCCTTCGCGCCCGGAGCCCCCCAGTGGTTGTAGTAGCGATAGGTCTTGGCCTCGATGAAGCTGGGGCCGCCGCCTGCGCGGGCACGGTCAACCGCTTCCTTCGCCGCGTTGTAGACCTGCAGAACATCCTGCCCGTCCACGACCCGCGACGGAATGCCGTAGGCCGCGGCCGCATCGGCGATATCCTTGTGTGGGCAGGAATAGGAATAGTGCGCGTATTGGTGATAGAGATTGTTTTCCATCACATAGATCAGCGGCAAATCCAGAAGCTTGGCGTTGTTCAGCGTCGAATGGAAATGCGGCGCCGCATAGTTGCCGTCTCCGGCAAACACAACCGCTACCTGATCCGATTCGCGTGCCCTGAACGCAAACGCCGAGCCCGAGGCAATCACCGGAGCCGGTCCGATCATCCCGTCGGCGCCGATAAAGCCGACCGAAGGGTCAGACAGGTGCATTTCGGCCGCATATCCGCCGTTAAGGCCAGTCGCCCGGAAATCGTTCTCGGCGCACATTTTCGGGATGTCCACGCCTTTGGCAATGGCGTGACCCGACGGTCTGTGCGATGAATAGACAAGGTCGATCTGATCGAACGGCCCGCTGTTGCGAAGTGTCGCGCAGACCCCGGTCGCAACGGCTTCCTGGCCGGCATAGAAGTGGTTGTAGCCACGATAGTCCGGATTGGTCAGCATCTGGTCGGCTTGAGTGCGCTCATGCCAACGGATTTTCAGAATCGTCCGGTACAATTCGACGAGCTTGTCGTCGGACAGATCCTTGGCATGGTAGCCGATATCTCCATTGGCAAGAGCCCTGTGCCCAGAGACGGCCGCCACCGCTCCCGTCAATGCAGCAAGTTTCAGAAAACCCCGCCGGGATTCTGATGCCAACATGCCGCCCTGTTCGGGTGACACGACCTTCATATTGGCTTCATGGTCCATAATATCTCCTCCCGTTTACGACCTCGCGATACGCGGACGATCACCTCAGATTATGGTCCCGATTCGACTGATTGCTCTTGACCAGCGTCAATTTCCCCCGTTTTTGTCGGTATTGTTTCCATTATTGTTCTAGCGATCATCAAGCGCTGAGACGGGGTGCGGCCAGCACGCACCCCCTTGATTGGGCCCTGAATTCCCCAGGTGTTTGGTTCGGGGCCAACAAAGTTATTCGGCCTCCGCAAAACCAAGTCTTCCTTTTGTCGCAATCACGGGGCGCTCGACCTTAGAAAAGTCAAATAGAATGCGCTCGCATGGTCGATATCAGCGGACCCGCCGAACATCCGCCAGAGCATGATATCGGGCGATTGGAGGTTGCAAACATGGTGCACACGACGCCATTCAAGCCATTGCAAGAAATACTTAACCTGTCCAATCCATCATGGGTGCACAAGATAATCTCGCTGCCGCAGCTACTGCGTTGTGGGGCATTCTTAGCTCTCCTATGGCCCGCCATCCGGTTTTCAGGGCCATGTCGCACACATACTGCACGCGAATTGGGGCAGTCTACCTTGCTTGGGATTGCACTCATACAGGGTGGCCAAGTCGATCGCCCTTGGCGTTGACCATGATCAACGGGCTTGTTCCGGGTCGATTGACGCACGTCAACGTGGTGGCGTTTCCGTTGACCTAACCTTCCGAGTGATTCCGCGGAAATCGCCGCCAAGGCGGCGCGATTGCGTCTAGGGCGGCGCCCGAATGAGAAGGAGCGCTTCGTCGGAGGCATCGAGTTCCCGCGCCGCACCTTACCCGTTTACCGCCGCGAAAGCACCTATCCCGATCCTGACGACCTCCGCGCCCTCTATGCCTCTGGCGAGCTCGGGCTCATGGGAGAGGTCACGGCGCAGTATGCGGGCCTCGCCCCGACCGCCCAGGATCTGGCGCCCTATTTCGCGCTCGCCGCCGAGATGGGTGTCCCAGTCAGCTTCCACACCGGATTCGGCCCCCAGATGTCCGCGCAAAGGGGCGACGCAGACTTCCGGATGCGGCTCGGCAATCCGCTGCTCCTCGAGGATGTGCTTGTTCGCCACCCGGACCTTCACCTCTACATCGCCCACGGAGGCTATCCTTATCTCGACGACACCGTCGCACTGATGATGCAGTACAGTCAGGTCTACGTGGACATCTCGGCCATCGACTGGCTGCTCACCCGGGACGAGTTCCACCGCTACCTGCGGCGTCTGGTCGATGCCCGGCTGGGGGCCCGGATCCCGTTCGGAACCGACCAGATGATCTGGCCCGACACCGTGGCGCGCGCCATCGAGGCGGTCGAGAGCGCAGCCTTCCTCAGCGAGCACCAGAAACACGCGATCTTCTTTCGAAATGCGGCGGAATTCTTCGACCTGGACGCCGACCACCTGCTCGGCGGACCCGGACTGGCCGGACCTGGCGGCACGGTCGTGCGGGCGACCCGGACGCCCCTCGTGCTTCGCCCGAGAGAGCCGGGCGCGAGGGGTTCAGTGACGGTTGGGGTGGAAAGCTGCATGAAGAGCTGGTGCGCTATGTCGAGGACACTGCTCCGGATGTTCTGTGCTCACAGGAAGTCGTCCACAGCCCTGCCTCTGACACAGATTGGCTAGCCCATCCTGAGGGGGATCACATCCTTCTTTAGCGCGCCAGTTTCTTCCGGGACGTCTCCAGTGCGCCGGCCGGGCATGTTGCCGTCTTTTGTCGGTTTATCGACGTAAGCAAGCGTCGGCTCGTGGCTCCGCATTCTGACGATGGCCACGCGATCAAGTGTGGCGTTGGCCTGGTGTCTGTCAGTATCCACGCATACAACCTGTTCAAAGCTACATGTCATGGTCGATGCGCAGGTGCCTTCAGGTTTCACTCCAACAGAGTTATGATCTCGCCATAACCACGTGCCTTTGCATGTTGAACGGGCGTGATACCATCGCGATCTGTAATGGATTTATCGGCTCCAGCCACAACAAGGATACTCACCGTCTTGATGTGGTCCGGCCCACCATCACCCAGGACCACAGCTTCCATCAGGGCGGTCCAACCCAGATTATTTACGTGGTCAATGGGGGCTCCACCTTCAACCAGACGCGCGACAACTTCGTGATGCCCAAGATGGGCGGCAGCGATCAAAGCCGTACCGTCATAAACACTTGTAATCAGTTCGGGGCTGTTCCCCAGATCCATCGCCAGGGACACAAGTTCAGGGTCGTCGGCGACGGCAGCAATGGTCAGCACATCATAGGCGCGGCTTTCCAAAGCGTTCATGTCCGCTCCACCCGCAGCGAGAGCTGCGATCACGCCGCCATGGGACGCGAAGGCTGCAACATGCGCTGGCGTGCGCTGTGCACGATCACGGACGTCCGGGTCCGCCCCCTCTGCCAAAAGACGCACAGTCTCGGCGATGTCGCCTTCATGGGCGGCCAAATGCAGGCCCGTGTAGGACGCAATGTCAGACGCAGATGGTGCCGTCTGCGCCTGTGCAACGCCAGCGAATACAATTGCAGCCATGAAGAGAGTCGATCTGAACATACCCTGCCCCCTATGTGAAGTGGCCCGCCCCATCCGAGGAGCAGGCCATGTTTGCTTTACTCGGCGCCGATGGCATCGAGGCCTGCACGACCGCAGGTCTCATCGATTGTACCGGACGGCGCACCACCCACACCGATGCCACCAATCAATGCGCCGCCAATGCGGATTGGCAGACCGCCAGCCTGGATGACCAAGCGGCTGTCCATGTCACGCAGCCCGCCATTTTCGGGATTGCCGCCAATGAAGCCCGCGAGGCCCGCAGTATCACGGCCCATGCTGGCAGAGGTGAAGGCCTTGCCGGTGCTTGAGCCGACTGTGTGAGGCCCTGCATTGTCAGCACGCAGGAGAGCCTTGGTCTCACCGCTGCGGGCTACGATGGCGACACTGACATTGTAGCCTTCTGAGGCGCAGGCATCGACGGCGGCACGTGCAGCTGTAGCGGCCATTTCCAAAGGCAGGTAGGGGGCTGTTGGCAAGTCTTGGGCCGTGACAGCGGCTGGTGTCAGAAGGGCCGCGGGGAATGCGATATTGCGGATCATGTGAGGCTTCCTGTTGTTGAAGTAGATGCCTCGGTTCTAAATCTGACAGGCTGGCTCTGATATTCGTAGACGCCGCAGTCGATTGGGTAGTTCTACGGATTACCCCTGTGCTTCCAACCAATAGCGGGTCAGTTCCGCTGTTGAGGACGTGCCCGTTTTCGCCGCAATCGCGGCACGGTGACTTTCAACAGTGCGCGGCGATAGGCCCAGAGCTTCAGCGATTTGTCTGGTGGTCAGGCCTCTTGCTATCATTTCGATCACTTCGCGTTCGCGTGCAGAAAGGTGATCGATCAATGTAATTGCCTCTGCACGTTCAGCCGATTTCTGCGTTTGACTTTGCAACTCCTGATGGCCCTTTTGGATTGCGTCGATTAAATCCTGTTCATCAACCGGCTTGCTGAGAAAGTCGATTGCACCGTTCCGAAAGGCGCGCCGGCAGGCCTCGATATCGCCGTGACCGCTGATGACGACTGTTGGCCAATGGATACCCAGCACTGCCAACCTCTCCTGTAGCTTGAGGCCCGAGATCGTCGGCATTCGAATGTCCAGGATCAGGCATCCCGGCGGTAATTCGGCGGCCTGGCTCAAAAAGACTTCAGGGGAGGCAAAGCTGCGAACGTCGAGCCCAACCGTCTCAAGCAGCAGCGAGAGCGCATTCCTGACAGCCGCATCATCATCAACCAAATAGACGTAGTTGCTCATTTGTGTTCGCCTTCTTTGACCAGTGGCAGAGATATCCGGAACGTTGTTTGCGCAGCATCCGGCAACAGCGCAATATCACCATCCATTTCCTCGACCAGACGTTGGCAAAGCGCGAGGCCGAGCCCCGTTCCACCCGGCTTGCCAGTGACGAAGGGCTCAAATATCCGGGGCCTAAGCGTTTCAGGCACGCCCGGCCCGTTGTCTGCGACTTCGGCTATGGCATGGTCATCCTGTTCTCGCGTGGTGACGGTAATCTGTGCCGCTTCCGATGCTTCAAGCGCATTGCGCATCAGGTTGAATATGACCTGTTCCAGCTCGACGGGATCAGCGAAGATCGTGAGGGGGGTGTCAGCAAGCTGCAATGTTACTTGGGCACCGCGCATTTCCATCTCGCGCGCGAGAAGTCGTTCCACATTCTGCACGGCCTCATCCAGGGAACACGCCGTCAACTCCGACCGGTTGGGTTTGCTCCACCTGCGCAGACGATCCAAAATATCGGCGGCTCGCTGTGCCTGCGATACAGTATCGTCCAAAACACCTGCCAGCCGCGCAACGTCGCCGCGTCGGGCAAGGTGCCGACCAGCTTGCGCCTGGCTCAGGATCGCGGTCAGAGGCTGTGCAAGTTCATGCGCCATACCGCTGGCCATCTCTCCCATGGCATTGACTCGTGAGGCGTGAGCGAGGCGCGTCTCCTGTGCGCTAAGCGTCGCGCTGCGTTCAGCCTCTTTTCTGCGGCTGCGCTGCTTCAGGATCAATGCTCCGGTTGCAAACAACGCCGAGACCAGGCCGACGACCCAAGCGACCCGGCCCAAGGGCAGAATGTCATTGCGTGATATGGATAGTCCCGTTTCCAGCACGAGCGGCTGCGACCGACTACCCAGTGTCTTGGTCAATACCGTACCTGTGGCTGCTGGTTGCCCAGTGAGATGCTGGCCTTCAGGCGTTGCCAGGCGGCGCGATACAGACGGTGTTTGCCAGAATACATTGTCGGATGCGATCAGGTCGGACGCGTTGATAAGCAATGCCAATGCATGTGTCGCATCATCTGTATTGGGCGTGCGTTTGATCACCCAATAGTGGCCGGTGCGTGCGATAGCCGGTGCAATCTGGACCTGCCCCGTTGAGCTTTTGGCCAACCGGCGGATAAGCGCCGTGTCATCTTCGGACAGCCCCGGAGTGCTATCAATGCCTCGTTCAGCTGGATCATACGGAACGACATGAGCCGAAATGATGCGCGGATAGAAGCGTGTGATTGCGGCCGCGACCTCAAGAAAAAGGTCCTGCCGTTCTGCCCCGCCCTTAACAAAGATTGCGGACAGCGCCGTGAGATGCGCATCGTGCTGATCCGCCTGTTGGGATGCCAAACGATGCAGGACCGCACTTTGCAGGGTCAACTCGCCGATTAGGCGCTGACGTTCAAAAATGGCGGATGTACCAAGCGTGAGCACAAGGAGCGCAACCCACAAGACAGGCATTTTAGATCGGTACATGAGCGTAGTGACGATTGGCATGAAATCTCATCGCAGAAACTTTCGAAAACACCAATCCGTATTTCTACGGTGAGCCGTGCTGCATTGACGTTCATAACTGCCATTTGACTATCGCTCGTCTTGGCGCACAGCATCCATGTCTATTCTGCAAAGCAGTCATCCATGCAACGCGCAGCATCGGTCACTCTGGGCCGATTGTGTTGGAAAGCGCCTGTTTCGGGGCTGATCGACGACCTTTTTCGCCACACAGAAAGACCGGACGGGCCCCGCGACGCCGCCGTCTGGCATGAGTTTTGTCGAGATGTCATCGGGGCGCTTGTCGAGGGCCCACGTCCATTTCGCGGAAGCGGGCCCTCGTTTGGTGCCGACCGAAGCGCGGAACCGGCAGAGCCGGGTCAGGTCCTTTTGCGCAGCGTGTTCACCTGAATATGGGGCCAGCGGGTTACGCCGCCATCGGTGCCAAAGTGAAACTCGAAATCCACGATCTGTTCGTATTGCAGCTGCAGAATCTCCTGCCCGTCTTCTTCGATCGTTTCGATCCACATCCGCATATCCATTCTCACGGCCGGTACGAAGCGGCGGACAGGCGGGGTGTTCAGAATGCCCCCCTGCGGGCCTGTGGCTTCTTGCGTGTCCATCTCGATAAGGCTGAATTTCTTGACCGTCTGATCCTTGATCGCGTCGCGCAGGATCAGGTCCGGGCGCACCGAATAGGGATAGAGATCATGGGCCAGAATACGCTGCGTATAGGTCTTGTTGCCGCTGGGAGCGGTTGCGGGCAAGGCCTTGTCAAAGACCCAGGGTGGGGGCGGCGCGTCGAGGTTGATCGGCTCGTTCCCTGCCCCGCCCATGGTTGGTGAAATCGCCAGGTATCTGAAATCCCATGCCGCCAGACCAGAGGGAAAGGACGGCGCTCCGTCTGTGGTAGAGGACCGGCCGAACATCTGGACCGTACTGCCATGCGGGATGGTGCCACTGCGCGCGACCGAGTAGCCCGGAACATAGACCGGCCCGTCAGCCCAGTCACCAGAGGCGAGTTCAGGATAGCCGATGTCCATCTCTACAGATTCGTCATTGGCGGCGTGGTTGTAGATCTGGTCCAGCCAGAGATACATGCCGTTTTCTTCGTGCAGAAGGTTGTCCTGCAGATCGATGATCCTGGTGTCGTATTTCACCGCTCCGCAGAACTGCTCGTTTGCGCCTGCGCGGTTGGGGCTTCGGGCTGTGTTTTTGTACCTGCGCAACGTCCAGGGATACGGCTGGAACCACAAACGCGTTTATCGGATTTATTGCGAGCTGGAATTGAACTTGCGGATCAAGCCCAAGAAGCGTTTGAAGCGCGATAAACCTGAGCCATTGTCAGTGCCCGACAGGCCGAATGAGACCTGGTCGATGGACTTCATGGCGGACCAACTCTCGGATGGCAGGTCGATCCGAACGTTGAACGTGCTGGATGACTTCAATCGCGAAGGTTTGGCTATTGAGGTCGACTTCTCGCTACCTGCTGAACGCGTCGTTCGAAGCCTGAACCAGATCATTGAATGGCGCGGGAAACCACAAACGATACGTGTCGACAATGGACCCGAATATGTCAGTGGCAAGCTGATGGAATGGGCAGAGAAACACAATATCCAGCTGGCATACATCCAGCCCGGCAAGCCCCAACAGAACGCTTATATCGAGCGATACAATCGCACTGTTCGTGGCGAATGGCTGGGGCAATACATCTTTGAAACCATCGAGGAGGCACAGCACCAAGCGACTGAATGGCTCTGGACTTACAACAATGAGCGACCCAACATGGGCATCGGCGGCATGACCCACGCCATGAAACTGAAAACAGCCGCGTGAATTCTACGGCTCGACCCCATTAAAAATGGGGGGATTACCATCGCACCACAGGTTGCAGCCTTTGAACAGGCGGCACAGTTTCCGGCGGCTCCGGCGATCCGTTTGTCGATGGCCGAAGCCGGCAGGATTTTCGTTGGAACGCCGGCGGCGCGACTGGATCCGATCAGCGGTGAAGGCGCACCTTTTGCCATCCGAACCGCGATCCTGGCGGCGGCGGTCCTGACCCACGACGGCCCCGCTGCAGAGGCAATCGATTACTACCAACAGCGGATTCTGACATCCTTCCTGAGCCACCTGTCCGGATGTCAGACATTCTATGCGGATGCATTCTTTCTGGACGCCGACTGGCAGCTTGAGTTGCGCAAATCCGGCATCGCTCGCTCTGTGCTTGAGCCGGTCTTGCGCACATCCGATGGCATGGCCCCAGAGCTTCGTCTGGAGGGCCTAAGCCTCGTCGCTGCGAAAGAGACCGCTTCAGGGTAACGCAAAGCCACGAAAACAGGCCAGCCAATGCCACACAGCGTCGCGCTGAGGGGCATCAAACCGCGACATGACGCCGGACACGCAAGGGCGATCAGGAACGCGTTGACGGGGCCGCAGCTCTCTGCCCCGCAAGGCATGCTGGCGTCATTTCAAATGCAGATTGCCGATCCAAGCAGTGTGAACGCGCAACCGTCGCGACAATTGATGAAGATCAATCAGTCGTACGTGCCGCTCTCTAAGCTTTACGAATGGGCAAACCAGTAGCGATCAGATCAAGCAATCCGTTTCCGCCGATGCAGACCACCGCCTTGGTCGGTCCGCGCGCGCATCACCTTTTTTCCGGCTTTCCTGTCGCACGACCGGTCCGGCAGTCGGTCCTTGCTGTGACGGGTCCTCGGAGGTGAGCGGAAATGACACTCAAGACGAGGGGATCGGGTCGATGACCGGGATTTGGCAACATGCACTCGACAGAATGCTCCGCACTCTCATAAAACTGGGGTCGCTGCACGTCGTCATGCCGACCGGGGGCATAGGCGTCTATGGCGACGGGGCCGGTGTGCCGGTGACAGTTCGCCTGCTGGACCCGACAACCGTCAGGCACCTGGTGATGAACCCCGAACTGGCCCTTGGTGAATCTTACATGAACGGATCGCTTGCGGTTGACTTGGATGACCTGCAGGGGCTGCTGGAACTCGTTGTGCGCAACGCGCGCCATGCCGACGCCAATCCGGTCTGGTGGCAGAAACTGTCCGAGAGGTTACGCACGGCCCTGCGCGGACTTTCACAGAGGAATATTCTGACGCGCTCAAGGCGTAACGTGGCGCATCATTATGATCTCTCGGGGCAGTTGTTCGATCTGTTTCTCGACGACGACCGGCAATATTCCTGCGGGTATTTTCGCGCCCCCGATGCGACACTGGAACAGGCGCAGGCCGACAAGAAGGCGCATATCGCGCGCAAGCTGTTGATCAAGCCCGGCATGAGCGTTCTCGATATCGGCTGTGGCTGGGGCGGCATGGCACTGACGCTTGCGCGCGATCACGGGGCCAAAGTGGTCGGCATCACCCTGTCCGAGGAACAGCATGCCTATGCGACCGAGAGGGTCGCGCACGCGGGTCTCTCAGACCGGATCGAGTTTCGGCTTTGCGATTATCGTCAGGTCGAAGGCAGGTTCGATCGGATTGTCTCTGTGGGCATGTTCGAACACGTCGGCCTGCCCCACTACCTCGATTACTTCGCCGCCATTCGCAACCTGCTGTCGCCCGACGGGATCGCCCTGGTCCATACGATCGGCTGGGCCGGAACCGCGAAAGCCACCAACCCCTGGATCGCAAAATACATTTTCCCCGGCGGTTATGTGCCCGCTGTCTCGGAGATGATGACCGCAGTCGAGCAGAACCGCCTGTGGGCCACGGATATCGAATGCTGGCGGCTGCATTATGCCTATACCTTGCGTCACTGGTATGATCGGTTCCGGGCGCACGAAAACGAGGCGCGCGCGCTCTATGACGATCGCTTTACAAGGATGTGGCGTTTCTATCTGGCGGCCAGTGAACAAACGTTCCGCCATGCCCCGCAAGCCGTCTTCCAGATTCAGTTATCGCCACGCGTTGATGCCGTGCCGCTGACGCGGGACTATCAGTACGACACAGGTCGCACGACACCCCGACGACGGCCCGATGCAAGCCGAAAACCCGTGCTTGTCGCGCGTGGCGCCCGCACGGCTGCGCGCAGCGACACACCCAATCCGCACGCCCTTTCATTCGAGGAGAAAAAACAATGATCGGCAAAATCCTTCTGGCCGTCGACGGGTCTCAACATTCGCTTTCCGCCACCGACATGGCGGCTGAACTGGCGGACAAACTGAACGCCGAACTGTTCATCGTGCATGTGCTGATGCACGGTCGCCCCCCTGCGGAACTGCTCCGCATGGCCGAGGTCGAGCATCTAGTCGAAAAGGCCCATGCCGTTGCCTTTCCAAGCGTGCCCTACGTGCCGGAAAACCGCCATGCGATGATGCTCGGCTCCTCGGACGAAGCAGGAACCGCAAGGGCGATAACGGCCCTCGGAGAGCAGATCGTCGACCGGGCAAAAGTGCGCTGCCTCGAACTGGGTGTGCGCAAGGTGACAACCATGACCGAAATGGGCGATTACGCCGATGAAATTCTAGAGGCGGCGCGCACACGTTCGGTCGACATGATCGTCATCGGCTCACGCGGGCTCGGTGCGATCAAGAGCACCGTCTTGGGCAGCGTGTCGCAAAAGGTTCTGCATCACGCGCAATGCGCTGTCCTCACGGTCAGATGACCCGCCCCGGCCGATGCGCCGGACTGTCTCTGCCTGATGCGCGCGGGCGCGTCAGGTATGTCCGTCGATTTTCCAGATTTCGCGAAGTTCAGTGACACGCTTGCACGGCATTCGGAAATAACGCCCGATCTCGTCATCCGAAAGGCCAAGATCCGCAAAGATCTCAAGAGAGCGCTTCGGCATCGGGCCGAGGACGTGCAGGTACTTTTGCAGCTCGGACGCCAAATCGCGGCGCGGTGACATGACACGGGAGGACACACCGCGCCCACCGGGCGCAAACTGCCATGTGCCTTTCTGATTTCTGTCACCCTCTCCCATGCTCTATGTCTCACCTCCATACATGAAAAAGCACGTATGTGATCAGTGCTTCAAAAATACCCGAAACGATTGATTTCGATCAAGAGGCACCTGCCCATTCGCCTCAACCGGCAAGAGTTGGCTGATCGTCGCGCATGACAGTCCCCCATGACAGTCCCCCATGAAAGACCCCTGTGAGATCCGGGGAAATTGATCGGCATCATTTCCCCACAGGGCCCGCAGGCTAAGCGCCACACTCACCCGGAGGAAAAGCCCCATACATGCGTTGGCTCTGCGGGCGGGCCACCTCAGGGGCGCGGCAGTGCTGTTGCCGTAAAGTCACGGGCGCGCCTTAGGTTTGCAGATTTCACGAAATGTTCTTGACTAAAATCAATCCGGATCGCGTGGCACCGGCTATTCCTTTCGTCATGGATATGATCACACGAAAATTCCTGAATCGCGCGGATGCGGGCCGAGTATTGGCCAGGCTTCTGGCTGAAATGGAACTGGATCGCCCGCTGATCTATGCCTTGCCGCGCGGCGGTGTGCCCGTTGGCGTCGAAGTTGCAAAACGGCTCGGTGCACCGCTTGATCTGCTGCTCGTCCGCAAGATCGGCGCGCCGCGCAATCCCGAAGTCGCCCTTGGCGCATTGGTCGAGGGCGCGGACGAACAGATCGTCATCAACGAAGATGTCCGGCGCGCGTCAGGGGCGGATGACGCCTATATCGCGCGGGCGGTGGCCGACCAGAGGGCCGAGCTTGAGCGACGCAAGGCGCTCTACCTCGGCAACCGGGCGCGCCCCGATCCGAGCGGTCGCACCGTTGTTGTCGTCGATGACGGATTGGCAACCGGCGCCACCATGAAGGCGGCGCTGATCGGGTTGAAACGCTCTGGCCCGGCGCGGATCGTGGTGGCCCTGCCCGTCGCCCCCAAGTCGGCTTTGCAGGACATATATGATCAGGCCGATGATATCATCTGCGTTCATCCGGTCACCGCCTTTCTGGGTGTCGGCGCATTCTACAGAGACTTTCACCAGTTGTCGGACGACGAAACGGTGACGCTTCTCAACTCGGTCAAGACCGCCTCTTCGCAGGAGGCACCGAGCATCCACAAGAGACAGGTGGCCATTCCGCCCCTGGGCCTGATCGGCGACCTGGCGGTTCCCAAAAGCCCGCGCGGCATCATCCTTTTTGCCCATGGAAGCGGGTCCAGCCGCCGAAGCCCCCGAAACACCTACGTCGCCGAAAAATTCAATGATGAAGGCTTTGCAACGCTTCTGTTCGACCTCTTGACACCCGAGGAAGGCAAAGACCGTCGCAATGTCTTTGACATCCCCCTGCTCGCGGATCGCGTGATCGAAGCCTCGATGTGGATCACCTCTGAACCCGACCTTGAGGATCTTCCGCTGGGCGTCTTTGGGGCAAGCACAGGTGCCGCAGCAGCGCTTGTGGCCGCCGCAGAGCTCAGAGGCCGAGTTGGCGCAGTCGTGTCGCGAGGCGGGCGCCCGGATCTGGCCATGGAGTTTCTGCCGCAGGTTCAGGGCGCCACGCTGCTTGTCGTCGGCGGCCGGGACACCGAAGTCATCGAGTTGAACAAACAGGCGCTTGCTGCGCTGAGGTGCGAGAAGAAGCTGGCGATCGTTCCGGGGGCGGGTCACCTTTTCGAAGAGTCGGGCACGCTGGACGTTGTCATAGACCATGCCGCCGACTGGTTCAGGACGCATCTGCGCGCGACGCCACTCGAAATCCCCGCGCCGGTTGCGAAGCCTGAGCCCGAGACCGCAGTGTCCCCCCTCAGGGCCGCCGCCGAACCCCTGCCCGCGATAGATGATCCGGGTTTCGCCGAAGCCTTTGACCGATTTGGCTCAAAGCGCGTTGTCCTTCTGGGCGAGGCGTCCCATGGAACCTCGGAATTCTACCGCGCCCGCGCCGCCATCACGCGGCGACTGATCGAAGACCACGGCTTTTCCATCGTGGCCGTCGAAGCCGACTGGCCCGACGCCGCGAGCGTTGATCACCACATCCGTCAAAAACCATACGAGGCGATGCAGGACACGCCCTTTGCGCGGTTCCCGACATGGATGTGGCGCAACGAGGAATTCGCGGCGTTTACGCGCTTTTTGAAGCAACACAATCACGCCAGACCCATGGACGAGCGCGTCGCGTTCTATGGCCTTGACCTCTACAACATGAACGCCTCAATTGCAGAGATTCTCGCCTATCTGGATCGTGTGGACGAACAAGCGGCCGCAGTGGCCCGCTCTCGCTTTGCCTGCCTTGCGCCCTGGTCAAGCGACCCTGCCGCCTATGGGCGGGCGGCTCTGACGCCGCAGTTCACGGTCTGCGAAAAAGCAGTGACGCAAATCCTGATCGACCTGCTGAAAAGAAAGCTGGAATACGCCGCAAAAGACGGCGATCAGTTCTTTGACGCCACGCAAAACGCCCGGCTCGTGGCAAATGCCGAGCGATATTACCGGGTGATGTATTATGGCTCGCACCTGTCGTGGAACCTGCGCGACCAGCACATGTTCCAGACCCTCAAGCAAATCCTCGACCATGCCGGACCGGATAAAAAGGCCGTGGTCTGGGCCCATAATTCCCACATCGGGGACGCGCGACAGACCGACATGGGGCGCAGCCGGGGCGAATTGAATATCGGACAGCTCTGTCGCGAGGAATATGGCGAAGACGCCGCTCTTATCGGCTTTGGAACCGCATCCGGCACTGTTGCGGCGGCGTCGGAGTGGGACAGCCCGATGGAGGTCAAGACAATCCGCCCCCCGCTTCCGGGGAGTGTTGAGGCGATCTGCCATGCCGTTGATCTTGAACGGTTCCTTTGGGACTTAAAAAAGGATCAACCGGCTGCATTCCGCGATCTGATCGCCCAGCCCCGGCTGGAACGCTTCATCGGCGTGATCTATCGCCCGGAAACCGAGAGGGCGAGCCACTACAGCTATGCGGACCTGTCCAGACAATACGACGCCTTTGTCTGGTTCGACCGGACGAAGGCGCTGACACCTCTGCCGACTCTGACAAAAAAGGAAGAAGACGAGACTTATCCCTTCGGCCTGTGATCCCGTCGAAGGGGCTTTTCGAAAACGCCCAATCAACGAAGAGGAGACCGAAATGCTACAGACCAATTATTTCCCGTGGAATTACAACGATCCTTTCGCTGACATGCGGCGACTGCAGGGAGCGATGAACCGGCTTTTTGACGGCGGTCGATCCTCTGAGCGGTCAGGGGCCTATCCGTCCGTGAACGTCTGGGTTGGTCAGGACAGCGTCGTCATGTCCGCTGAACTTCCGGGGCTCACCGATCAGGACATCGAACTGAGCGTGAAGGATACGATGATGTCCATTCGCGGCACCTACCCGGAACCGGAGACAGGCGATGACATCCGCTGGCACCGCCGCGAGCGTCCCGCCGGATCGTTCCTGCGGTCGATCGAGCTTCCCTTCCGGATCGACCCCGACCACATCGACGCGCGCTTTGAAAATGGTGTGCTGACCGTCGAAATGCAGCGGCCGGAAGACGACAAGCCCAAGCACATCAAGATCAAATCATCCTGAACGCAGACGCAAAAGGAGAAATAACATGGCACAGGAACTTACGCCACAAGCCGCAGGCACCGTCGTTCGATCAAAAGGTGAAACAGAGCCCGCGACGCTTACCTTCACGCCAGCGGTCGATATCTTTGAGAAGGGTGACACCACCGTCATCCTGGCCGACATGCCCGGTGTGGCATCCGACGGTGTGGACGTCACGCTGGAGAGACGGGTTCTGACATTGCGCGGCACCGTCAAACCCCACGCGCCGGAAGGGTATCGCCGCCTGTCTTCGGAGTACCGCGAAGGCGACTATCTTCGTGTCTTCACGCTGTCTGACGAAATAAATCAGGCCAAGATCAATGCCGAGTTCAGGAATGGCGTTCTGCGGCTTGAATTGCCGCACGCAGCCGAAGCCAAACCCAAGAAGATATCGGTGAAGGCAGCGTGACGCGCCGTCATGGATTTTCAACGCAATCAAGGAGAAACCATCATGCAAATCAAAGATCTGATCCCCTCGGGACGTGACAAGGAAACCAGCCCGGCAAGCGAAAACGCGACGTCGAGCAATCCTCTGGTATCGTTGCAGCGCGATATAAACCACGTGTTCGAGGATTTCTGGCGCAGGGTCGAAAACAGCTGGAATGGCGATGACAGCGTGCTGGGACTGTTTGGCCCAAGCACCGATGTCACCGAAACCGACAAAAGCGTGAAGGTCTCCGTCGAATTGCCCGGAATGGAGCAAGAGGACATCGACATATCCCTGTCCGGCAATACGATGACGATCCGCGGCGAAAAGAAGATCGAGCACGAAGAGGAGCGCAAGGGCGTTTACATGTCCGAACGCCACTACGGCTCGTTCCACCGCACGCTGCCCCTGCCCGCCGGTGTCGATCCTGAAAAGGCTGAAGCAACCTACAAGAACGGCGTGCTGACCGTCAGCCTTCCCAAGACCGAAGAGGCGCTTGCAAGCATCAAACGCATTCCCGTGAAAGCCGCCTGAAACATGCGGGGGGCCGGGTTTTCCCGGCCTCTTGCTCTCGTCTGAAGGAGTGATGAAATGGCTGAAGTTGTCTCTCGTCTGGGCCGGACGCTGGCCGCGATCCTGGTCTTTTCGATAACCTTCGCAGCGCCCGGCATGTCGCAGACCGCTGACCGGCCCTTGTATCTAAACGATGACGGGCTGCCGACACTGGCGCCTCTGTTGGCCGAGGTGACGCCAGCCGTTGTCAACATCTCCGTCGAAAGCAGTCGCTCTGTCGAGATGAACCCACTGTTCAACGACCCGTTCTTCCGGCGTTTCTTCGACCTGCAGCCGCCGCCGCAACAGCCGCAGCGCCGCCAGCAGATGAGCGCGGGTTCCGGCGTGATCATTGATGCAGAAAAAGGCTATGTGCTGACCAACCACCATGTCGTGGAGAACGGCGACCGCATTACCGTAACGCTCAAGGACCGCCGCCAGTTTGACGCGGAACTGGTCGGGAGCGACCCCGGAACGGACATTGCCCTTGTGAAAATCGACGCCGGAAATCTGACCGCCCTCGACCTGGGCGACAGCGATCGTTTGCAGGTGGGAGATTACGTTCTGGCAATCGGCAATCCCTTCGGCCTTGGTCAGACGGTGACCTCGGGCATCGTCAGCGCCCTGGGGCGGAGCGGCCTCAATATCGAAGGATACGAGGATTTCATCCAGACCGACGCCTCAATCAATCCCGGCAATTCCGGCGGTGCCCTGGTCACGTTGGACGGGCATCTTGTCGGGGTCAACACCGCGATCATCGCGCCATCGGGAGGCAATGTCGGTATCGGTTTTGCGGTGCCTGCAAACATGGCCAAGGCGGTCGCCGATCAGCTCATCGAATTTGGCGAGGTGCAGCGCGGTCTGCTCGGCGTGACAATACAGGATTTCACCCCCGATCTTGCAGAGGCGCTCGGGCTAGAGGCCGGTGCGGGTGCAGTGATCACCCAGGTCGAACCGGACAGCGCGGCCGAAGCCGCCGGATTGCAGCCCGGCGACCTGATCGTGTCGGTTGATGGCCGCCCCGTGGCCGGGTCCGCCGATCTGCGCAGCCAGATCGGATTGAAGCGGACCGGCCGAAGCATCGAGATCGGGATCATCCGCAACGGCGAGCGGCAGACTGTGGTGGCGACCCTGCGACGCGGACCGCAAGGCGGCCCCCGGCCAGGTGGTCACGGGCTGGAATGGCTGTCCGGAGCAGACCTCCGCAATCTTGAGCCGGGCGACCCGCTTTACGGCGAGGTACCCGGTGTCTTGGTGGCGAGGCTGGACCCCGGCAGCCGTGCCGCGCGGTCGGGCATCGCGGTCGGCGACATCATCCTCGCCGTCAACCGCGTGCCTGTCGCATCGGTTGCCGAGTTGCGCGAACAGCTCACGAAAGTCGACCGGGCGCTCGCCTTGACGATCCAACGCGGATCGGCCCGCATTTTTCTGATCATGCGCTGACACGGCGACATTCAAAATGGAGGGCGGAATGAAGGAGAATGACAAAGAGGCCGACACTTCGGCCAAAGGCGGCGTCCCCGGGCAACCGGACCCGGACACCGACGCAGTGGACCGGGACGCCGAAATCGCAGCGCTGACCGACAGGTGGAAAAGAGCGCTCGCAGAGGCCGAGAACGCGCGCAAACGCGCCGATGCGTCTCGCCTCGATGGGCGCGAGCATGGCATTTCACTGGCCGTGGACGCCCTTGCCCCCGCATTGGATGCGGTTTTTCTGGCCCTTGAAACGGCCCGCAGGATTCCCGAAGCGGACAACCCCTGGATCAAGGCGCATCTGGAGGGCCTCTCAACGATCAAAACGGCGTTCGAAACCGGACTGAAGGCCCTTGGGGTCACGATGCTTGCCCCCAAGGATGCGCCGTTCGACCCGGAACTGCATGAAGCCATGCAAATAAAGGAAACAGACGAGATGAAACCGGGCAATGTCCTGGTTCTGCACCGTCCGGGCTTTGCCCTTGGACGGCGGTTGATCCGACCCGCACAGGTGACAGTCAGTGCCGCGCCAGGCAGCTCTGAGAAGGAATAAGGCCTGCGGCACGGCTGATCCCCTTGCCGACCAAATATCTTGACGCCGATCAATCAGCCATTCGCTCTGCCCACTATACTAAAAAGAAAACACATCCAGCACAGGAGACAACCATGGAAATCTCGAAAGCGATGCATGAGAACGCGGATTGGGTCAGCGCTGACACGCTGGTAAGCGAAATTGCACAAATGATGAAAAAGGGAGATATCGGCGCCGTTCCAATTGGCAAGGACGACAAACTGGTCGGGATGATTACGGACCGCGACATCGCGCTCAGGGTTGTGGCCGCCGGGCGTGATCCGGAAAAGACCACGGCCGAAGACGTGATGACCAAAGGGATTGTCTATTGCCGGACCACCGAAACTGTCGAGGACGCAATTCACCTGATGGATCAGAAGAAAATCCGTCGGCTGCCGGTACTTGACGACAAAAAGCGGCTGGTCGGGATGCTCAGCCTTGGTGATGTCGCACATTCTGTCAGCCGCGATCTGTCGGGGGAACTGCTGCAGGCGGTATCCGATCATCATAGATGACCTGAAAGAAAGACGGTTTTTGTCGCGGGTGACCTTCGGTCCGGCACCATCCACTGTTGTGCCCGAACGCGCCAATCCGAAAGAGACATCAGGATGAAGTCACGCCATGTGCAGATGGCGCGATGCGCGCCATTGTCTTGTTGTCCGCATGCGAAACCCTGACATCTGAGTGGTCTCGACCTGTCTCAAACGACTGCGTTTCGGGCCAGCGGCTCCATGTCGAGGCGGTAATCCTCGGCAATCTGGAAAAGGGTGCCATTGGGTATTTCGTACCAGTCTTCCCCATGCGTGACGGGTTCCGAAGCGATCTCGACCGCCTGATAGTCCGTTGTCGGTTGGTGATGGGCATGCGACTTGCCACAGATCGGGCAGGAAAAGACGTGGTCGCGCTGCAGGTGATAAAGCGACCGGTTCAGGCGCGACCCGACCAGGTGCTCTCCGTCGGTGAGCACGATGTTCAAACCCACCCTGGCATCGGGGTCCACTTCGGCGCACCAGTCGACGATCTGCTCGAGGCCGCGGCGCACGCTGGCCATCAGCCCGTCTTCCGGATGGCGCAGAAAGAGGCTCAGAAGATAGCGAAACACATGCTCGCTGTCGGTCGTCCCCCGGATTTCGGACCGGTGCAGCGGGTCCATATGCTCAAGCATCGGGAAACGCACACGGTCAAAGTTGGGAAGGGTGCCGTTATGCGCGAAGATCCATCGCCCGTGCACAAAGGGATGCGTGTTTTCAAGGCTGGTTCCGCCAACGGTCGCACGCCTGACATGGGCCACGACGGTGCGGGCATAGACCTGCGCCGCCTTGCGGGCGAAATGTTCGCCGTGAAAGGCCGCCCAGACCTGTTTTTCAAGGATCGGAACGCCGTCAGGGTAATCGGCAATGCCCCAGCCATGACCATGCGCATATCCGCTCATGTCGCTTTCGCTTTGCGCCATCAAGGCATTTTGCGACTTGACCAGACCGCATTCGACCCGCGTCGGTTCATTGGCATGCATGGCATAAAGACGGCACATGATCTCACCTCTTGTTTTGCCAGAGGCATCTTATCACGCCGCGCGCGGGCGGCATGACATCGCTCAATTGCAGTCGAAAAAACCGCCCTAGGCTAAGCCTGCCCATTGGTTGCGGAGGACCCGGATGAAAGACTGCGCGACGATTGCCGAGCGCCTTGTCGCTGACGAGCCCGCATTGCTGGGCTCGCTCGATTTCGGGCCTTTCGTGCGTCAGGGCACGGGGTCCGGCCCCTCTCTGCTGATTGGCGATCAATCCGAAATCAGCTTGTTGAGGTCAGGACAGGAAACGCACCTCGAGTATCGGATGTCCCATCTGGCCCGGTCGAATGACATCGTTCTTGTCCGCAGACGCGATACCCGGTTCGAAGACTATCTTGCCGGGCATCTCGGGCTTGAAAACCTGACCTTTCTTGAGGTGCACGGCCCTGACATCCTGCCGGTTTCGAAACAGGCGCTCGCCTCTTCTGCGCTGATTGAAAGCCTGGCAGAAACCGCGTCGCGCAATGGCGGTCTGACGCTGAAATCCTATCTGACGACCGGAAACATCTGGCGGTTGGCCAAGGCCATCGGCGAGGCCGCGCAACAGGTTGTTCACGTCTGCGGCCCCTCGCCCCGTGTCACGACGCGAAGCAATGACAAGCTCTGGTTCTCGCAACTGGCCTGTGCGGTGCTGGGCCGTGACGCGACGCCGCCGACGATGTCGGCCTACGGTCCGGCCGCCGCCGCCGCGCTTGTCTCGCACATCAGCAAGCGGGCCGCACAGGTGGTTGTCAAGGTCCCCGACAGCGCCGGCTCCGCAGGAAACGTGCGGGTGAGCAGTACGTTCCTGGCCGCCAAAACACTGACCGAGATACGGGATTTCCTGCTGGAGCGCCTGCACGCCACGGGCTGGCGGGACAGCTATCCGGTCCTTGTCGGCGTTTGGGACGACAATGTCGTCAGCACCCCCTCGGCGCAATTGTGGGTTCCAAGACCCGGCGACGGAAAACCGATCGTCGAAGGCATTTTCGAACAGACCGTCATGGGCGAGGTTGCGGCCTTTGCCGGTGCCGCCAGAGCGTCCCTGCCCGAGCCGATCCTGCGCCGATTTCATGGCGAATCCGAACAGATCGCCGCCGTTCTCCAGCACATCGGATATTATGGGCGGTGCAGCTTTGACGCTGTGCTTGTTGCGGGCAAAGACGGACGCGACACGATTCACTGGATAGAGTGCAACGGCCGATGGGGGGGCGTATCAATACCGATGACGGCCGCGGTCGCATCGGGCGACCTGCGGTCGTTCAAGGGGCTTTTGATCCTGCAGGAAAAGCTGAACGGCAAATGGATCGGGACGGGCGAACTGCTTGAACGGCTGGATGACCTGCTCTATCGGCGTGCCTCGCCTGCAAATGGCGTCATCCTTCTTTCACCACCGCTTGCAACGCAAGGCACGGTGGTCAACTTCATGGTGGTCGCAGACACTCAGGCCACGGCCCGGGCATTGGGCGATCAGGCAATGAGCCGTCTGATGTCATCCGCCTGACGGCCCCCTCACTGAACCGGACAGGCCCGCCCCAGCAGTGGGCGAAGACCTGCAATTGACAAAGATCAACGGGGCCGTCCCGCGCCGGGTTATCTTGGCGCAGGATCATCTGAAACGTCAGGAGGACAAAATGAAACACGCAATGATGTCACGGCTCGCACTCGGGTTTTGTGCGTCCATCGTGGTCACGACTGTCGGCACGGCTTCCTTTGCGCAGGAAACAGACGGGTTCAAAGCCGACCCCACCGAGTTCCTGAATTCCTGCGCCTCCTGCCACGGCAAGGACGGTAAGGGTGCCGGTTTCCTGACCCGCGTTTTCAGGGGTGTCGATCCCGGCGATCTGACCAGGCTGGCCGCCAATAATGATGGCGTCTTTCCCTCGGACCGCGTTTTCGACGTCATTGATGGCCGGGGGGATGTCGAGGCACACGGAGACCGCAAGATGCCGGTCTGGGGGGATCGGTACATGAATTCGGAAATGAGCCGCCATGGCCCGGACGAGATCAACGAATTCAGGGTCCGCACCCGCATTCTGGAGCTGAGCCACTTCCTGCAATCAATTCAGGAACTGTAAGCAGACTCGCAGGCAATAGCCGGGGCAGCGCTTTTTGAAACCGGCCTTTTCAGGCTGGGGGTAAAACACCCGGCCTGACCTCGCCGCCCTCGCACGAGCCGGTTCTTTCTATCAGCGGGCCAAAGCGGGCCTGGGTTTCAACGTCATTCCAGCAGATCTCTCAACGCCTTTGCAAGGTCACGCAAGCTATACGGCTTGCGCAACAAGGGGTGGCGGTTCTGGACCGCACCGACGGTCGCCGCTCCGCCGCTGGCATATCCGGTCGCCAGCAAAATCTTGAGCGCGGGGTTGATCGCAAGCGCCTGATCCGCGACCTGAAAACCGTTCAGGCCGCCGGGCATCACCACATCCGACAGGACAAGATCAATCCCGTCATTGCCGCGAATAATCTCAAGCGCGGCGGGCCCGTTCTCGGCGGCCAGGGTCTCATAGCCCAAATCCTCCAGACGGGTCACGGTCAGCCGCCGGACCCGAGGGTCATCCTCAACCACCAGAATGGTCTCGTTTCGCGATTTCGGAATGTCACCTTCAACGGGTCCCGCAACTGCCGCAGCCCCCTTGCCGGCGGGCGGAAGATAGAGCGTGACCGTCGTGCCCACCCCCTCTTCGCTGTAAATCGCCACATGGCCGCCCGACTGCTTTGCAAAACCGTAGATCATGCTCAGGCCAAGCCCCGACCCCGCGCCGACAGCCTTGGTGGTAAAAAACGGCTCGAATGCGCGGGCCATCACCTCGGGTCTCATGCCCATGCCGGTGTCGGTGACAGACAGGGCGACATAGTCACCGGGTTCGACATCGACCTGCGTGGCAGCGTAATCCCTGTCCAGCGTCACGTTCTTGGCCTCGATCGTCAGGGTGCCGCCGTTGGGCATCGCGTCACGGGCGTTGATGGCGAGGTTCAGAATGGCGTTTTCGATCTGACCGGGGTCGGTCAACGTCAGTTTCAGATCCTCGGCCAGATCGGTTTCGACCGATATGTCATCCCCCAGCGTCCTTTTCAGAAGAGGTTGGACCGATCGCACCAGATCATTGAGCGGCACAGTTTCCGATTCAAGCGTCTGCTTGCGGGAAAATGCCAGCAATTGCGCGGTCAGCTTTGCGCCAAGGTCAGAGGCTTCCAGTGCCTCCTGCAACAGGTCCTTCTTCGGGAAATCCCCCAGGTTCATCTCAAGCAATTCCAGATTGCCGATGATCACTGTCAGCAGGTTGTTGAAATCATGCGCAAGGCCGCCGGTAAGCTGTCCCACGGCCTCCATTTTCTGGGCCCTTTGCAAGGCGTCGCGGCGTTTCATGTCCTCTGTCAGATCATGCAGGATACCGGTAAAGTTCCGTTCGCCGTCAATCCACCATTCGGCAACAGTGAGCCGGATCGGCACCTCGGTGCCATCCTTGCGGCGCGCGTTCATCGCACGACCGATCCCGATGATCTTTTTTTCTCCGGTGGCCTTGTAGTGATCTAGGTAGCCGTCGTGCTGATGCTGGTGCGGTTCCGGCATCAGCATCTTGACGTTCTGGCCAATCACCTCTGCCGCCGTATAGCCCAAAATGGTTTGCGCCGCCGGGCTGTAGCTCGTCACGATGGCTTGATCATCTATCGTGATAATCGCCTCCGGGGCGGCATTCAGAACTGCCCTCAGGCGTGCCTCGCGTTCTTCAAGGCGATGCTGGATCTCAAGCCGCTCGGTGGCATCCTCCAAAACCATGAGAATAAAATCACGACCGCCCGTGCCGTCTTTCATCTGGCGGGCGTTGACCATCATCGTCCGGGCCCCTTTGCCCTTGATGTCGACGACGACCTCATGCCCTTCGACGGTGGTTTCTTCGGGCAGAATGCGTTCCATAAGCTTGCGCAGGGTCGGCTGATCCAACTGGCCGTCGTGCAAAGCAAACAGGGCCTTGCCTTCGGTGTCTTCAGGTGTTGTTTCAAATGCCCTTAAAAAAGAAAGACTTGCTTTGACGACGTCGAGGTTCTTGTCCAGCACAAGCATCGGCTCGCGCACGGTTCCGATGATCGCTTCGGCGAATTGCAACGCGCCTTCATACGCTTGCTGCAAGGCCTTTACATCGGTGACCTCCGAGAAGGTGATGACCACGCCATCAATCTTTCCGTCCTGGGTCCGGTAAGGCAGAATGCGCCTGATGAACCATTTGTCGCCATCGGCCCGCACCTCAAGTTCACTTGGAGTCAGGTCCTGGAGAACGGTTACGGCATCTTCCAGCAGCTTCGGATCGTCTATCTTGCTGGTGATATCGCTGAAGGGGCGGCCCACATCATTGGCGATGACGTTGAAAAGCTGCCGGGTCGCGGGCGTGAAGCGCATGATCTTCAGATCGCGGTCCAGAAACAGGGTTGCGATGCCGGAACTGGACAGAAGGTTATTGAGATCGTCCGTCAGGTGCCGCTCGTCCTCGACCTTTTGCTGCAGCTCGGTATTGACGGTCGTCAGCTCTTCGTTCAGCGATTGCAGTTCTTCCTTGGAGGTTTCCAGTTCCTCGTTGGTCGACTGGAACTCTTCGTTCATCGACATCGCTTCTTCGTTCGACGCCTTCAGCTCTTCGGTCGAATGTTCGTATTCCCGGATGGTGTTCTGAAGCTCAAGACGGGTTGCCTCAAGCTCCTGTTCAAGCTGGGTGTGAACTGCGCTGTCCTTTGGCCCCCCTTCGGAGTCGATAGATGCCTTTATCACAGGCGTGTCCGCGAAGGTCACAAGCACCAGCTTGATCCCGTCCACGACCATCGGATGCGCAGCGATTGAGACAGGAATGTTATGCCCCGCACGCGTCACGGTTCCCGACGCGGTCACATCCTGATCGGTTTTGAACGCCCGGCGGATCGTACTGCCGAGTTTTGCGCGCAACCCGTCGCGGGCCATGTCCAGCAAATCCTGGCTGGCCTCGCCGGTTGGCACCTTGAGGTACTGATCCGCCGGGCCCTGCACAAACAGCGTTTCCATGCGGGCGTCGATCAGAACGGCCGCTGGCGCATAGCGATCGACCAACAGTTTGTTGCTGAGTTCGGCAAGACGCAGCCCACGGCTTGCTTCGGCGCTGCGCAGCGCGGGCGTGGTCTGCCCGAAGGCCGGGTTTATTGTGACCGGGAAATCGAAATGGCGATGCAGCCCGCCCCCGACCCGTTTGTACAATCTGTGTTTCTTGGAAACCGGCTTGAAGTAAACCTCATGATTGTTTGCGGTCTCGGACGATCCCAGAAACAGCAGCCCGCCTTCATTCAGGGCGAAATGGAACATCTGGATGACCCGTTCCTGCGCCTGATGGTTCAGGTAGATCAGCAGGTTCCGGCAAGAGATCAGGTCGAGCTTGGAGAACGGCGCATCGGCAAGGATGTTCTGATGCGCAAAGACCACGGCTTCGCGCAGTTCCGGCTTCACGCGATAGGAATGGTCCTCTTTTTCGAAAAAGCGGCTCAGTCGCTCGGGCGAGACATCGCCGACGATGGAATCGGGATAAACGCCCGTCCGTGCGATGGACAGCGCATGTTCATCGACGTCGGATGCAAAGACCTGCAATTTGACGTCCTTGCGCAAGGCTTCGATTTTCTCGATCACCAACATCGCCAGCGAATAGGCTTCCTCGCCCGTCGCACAGGCAGGCACCCAGATCCGGATCGGCTTGCCCTGTGCGCAGTTCACAACCAGATCGCGAATGACGTGTTCGGCAAGATACTCGAATACCTCGCGGTCGCGAAAGAAGGCCGTGACGCTGATCAGAAGATCGGCACAGAGCTTTTCCGCCTCTTCCGGCGAATCCTTGAGCAACGCCAGGTAGTCCGCTGAACTTTCCAAATGGCGCAGGGCCATGCGCCGCTCGATCCGGCGCAGAAGCGTGCCCTCTTTGTAGCATTCGAAATTGATCGGAGTATGGGCCTTCAGAACCGTGATGATCCTGGACAATGCCCCGCGGGCATTCTCGCCCATAGTCTTGGTGCTTGTCCCCTGTTTGATGTAGGGATGCGCCACATAGTCCGAAATGACCGCAGGCATCTCGGCAACAGGCAGTACGTGATCGACCGAGCCCGTCGCAATCGCGCTGCGCGGCATACCATCATGGGCGGCCTCCTTTGGCTCCTGCACCAGAACCATGCCGCCATTTTCCTTGATGCTGCGCAAGCCCGCCGTGCCGTCGCTGCCCGTACCGGACAGGATGACCGCTACAGCGCTTTGCTTCTGATCTTCGGCAAGTGACCGCAGGAAAAAGTCGATTGGCAGCCGCATTCCGCGCGGTTCAGGCGGCTCCATCAGGCGCAGAACACCGTTTTCGATCCAAAGGAATTCCTTGGGCGGGATGATATAGACATGATCGGGTTTGACAGGTGTGCAGTCCGCCGCAAGTTCCACGGTCATCTTCGTGTGCTTGGACAGCAGATCGGCCATCAGGCTTTTGTGGTTTGGATCCACATGGTGGATGACGACAAAAGCCATGCCCGCCTTATCCGGCATCGCTTCGAAAAAATCGGTGAGTGCCTGCAAGCCGCCGGCAGATGCCCCGAGCCCGATGACCGGCGTCAAAGCCGGTGCAGGCTTTGTTTCGGTCGGCTTTGAACCGGACAACTGATTTCGCCTCGTCCGTTTGCGTGAAGGTTTCGCGGCTGCCTCGGCATCGGATCGAGGTGATGGCTTTTGAGGCTTTCGTGCCATCAGAAAATCTCCAGGTGTCTGCGTCGCGCCCTGAGTTTAGAATAGTTTACCCAGCCTTGACCAGCCTTGACCAGCCTTGCGACAAGTGCTGACTATTTCGCAGCGTCGATGTGCCCATTACTTGATTTGATCCCGAACGGCAAAGGCGCGCAGGGTGTTGATCCAAGTCCCCCCGCCTTGGGCGATAGCGCAGCGGTTGCAGGGTATTCGACCGTCGGCAGGTGAAGAAAATCCAGGGATAACATGCAAAAGCACCCCGAGTACCGGAGCTACAGCGCAGATGAATTATTTTGCGGAGATGATTGCGCCCCCAGGCGACTAAAAACGCAACAGGGGGGCGCAGGTACTCATCAAAAGGGCAGACTCAGTACAGATATCATTCTGGCGCGTTCCAGCCCCAGCCGCATTGATATTTGTCATTTTGTCTGACCCTGCAGTTTCATACCTCGACCAGACGATCATCGCTTCATTCCGTTGCGGACAGTTTGTCAAAGACCGCAAAACACAGGTCGTGTCTCAGTTTGAGATTATGTGGGGGTGACGGCCCTACAAGGCCGCATTTAGCCAGACGCAATAGACCTGCCCCACCACCGCGTGGTTGAAACCGCTTGCCTTGCAAGAGGGCTCAAACTGATGAGCAAAATCGTGATTGAAAAAGGCACCATATCGCAGGCATCTCGTTTGGATTTGTCGCCAGGTCAGCGGCAAGGACGGGACCGGCTACCGCATGAATGATGACAAACCGCCACGCGCCATAAATGTATGGCAAGATGAATGCCGCAATCTAATCGGTTGGGAATCCGGAACATATGCCAAACATGCGCTCCACATCAACAAGCAGGCCGTTGTAGGGGACATCCCCCGCAATGTGCCAATCGCCGGAAACCCTACACCATCTTTACGCACACAGCTCGCTGCCCGGTTGGCAGTCATCAAGCTGAGGGAGTGGCATGATCTGCGCCAACATCACAAGCGACGACACCGCGCAGACTGCCCCCCCGCACGCGGCGCTTGATCACACCGGGCACAAGCGCCATCGCGAAGGTATTGATGAAGAATGGCTGGATCACGATATGCAGATATGACAGCACGGTCACAGAGGTGTTGGCACGTGTCCCACATTGGTCGAGCACGCCGTACCCGGCGACTTGCAGAGCCTGCACTGCCGTAAAAAACCGAGCGTTAGCCAAATTGCAGGCGGGTCGCCACGCCGATAAGTGACGGCAGACGCAACCGTGCCAATTGCAACCATCCCAACTGATGCTTCCACACTCCGAAACATCGCGACAGCATCCTTTCCTGACCCCCGCTACCGTCTGCCAAACCAAGCGGATCGATGCTGATCAATTCCTGATCGCACTGCACACACCTGCAAATCGTCACGGCGGTTGAGGCCGACGCAAAAACACAATTCAGGACTGACGATTGATCAGTGTCAATGGGCCCGGACCCTATTGCAGTTAATAATATTAGCCATGCCCCCAAAACCTAAGGAATGACCGATGGAAGATGTTGAGAGACTGCTGAAGGGCACGGTTGCAGAGCTTGACCAGTTGCTGAATGCCAAAAACGTGCTTGGCGACCCGATTGAACGCGAGGGGGCGACGGTTATCCCGATTGTCAGCTACGGGTTCGGGTTTGGCGCTGGCGGAAATGTCGCCCGGAAATCGGGCAGTTCGGCCGGAACAGGTGCTGGTGGCGGGATCAAACCACTCGGCGCGATCATCTTTGACAAGGACGGCGCGCGGGTCGAATCCGTCAAGGGCGCATTGACCAGCATGACAGAGATTGCCGCCAAGGCCGCGACTGCTGTCATGGGCAAAATGTCGGCGTCAAAAGACAAACCAGACGCCTGACCTGCAATGGCACTGCTGCTCGCGATCATCCTGTGGCTGTTGCTTGCGATGCTGTTCCTGGTCGGTGTGGCCCTCATGACACCGGTCTTTGTCAGGGTGCACCTGACCAGATCGCCACAATTTGCCTACCGCGTCGAGATGCGTGCATTGGCGGGACTGGCCCCTCGCCTGACGTTGGCCGAGGGGCCGCGCAAAGGCCCTGACGTCAGGCCCGATCCCGAACCGGCAAAACCAAAGCAACGCAGGTTGCCACGGCTCAAGCGCGTTCATGGCCCTGTAGTCCGGGCTGTGCCATCACTGTTCCTGGGTATTTTGGATCGTATTCATTTGACAGAGCTGCACATTGACGCGGACTATGGCCTTGGCGATCCGGCCGATACCGGTCAGCTTTGCGGGGTGTTGATGCCCCTGCAATATGCCAACCCCATGCCTGCATCGGTTTCGCTCGATCTGCGTCCGGATTTTACCCGGGCAATCCTGAACGGCAGCGTGACGGCAGTCGTTCGCGTCACGCTGGCCTCGCTGTTTGTCCCTCTCTCTCGGTTTGCATGGCGCGCATTTGGACCCGGTCGATGACAGTTACGCTGGATCAGATGATAGAAATCGGGTCATATCGAGTCATGGCGATTTCGGACTGCGTGGTCTGCGCCAATCACCGCAACGGAAGTGTTATTGTGGCTGGACAGAAAAGACCCGTTGCGGTTCTGATCCGGCAGGACTCGGCGTTGACGGCCTTTGGAGCAGACGGCATGCCCATGACACGCGACCAGATAGAGAAGCTCTGCCCCGGCGCCTGGGTCAGAGCGTTAGAGGTTGATTGACCGCTATGGGGCAGACTTCCAAAGACTCCAAGACACAAGACCAAGTGATTGCCTTTCTTTCTTGTCCCAATCACCACCCCGGGGCCGCAGCCGTTGAACTGGTTGAAACCCATGGCGCGCTGATCTTTCTGGCAGGCGATGTCGCGCTCAAGATCAAACGCGCGGTGCGGTATGACTATATGGACCTGTCGACGCTTGATTTGCGCGAAAAGATGATCCGACGCGAGCTGGAGCTGAACCAACCCATCGCCCCCGACATCTACAAAGGTGTAGTCCCGGTCACGCGCGAGGCGAATGGACGCCTTGCGCTGGATGGCAATGGGACACCCGTCGAATGGGTTCTGCGAATGCGGCGGTTCCCGGCATCCGATGAATTGGCGGTGATCGCGCATGAGGGTCGGCTGGATGACGTGCTTGCGCGTGCCCTTGGACAGAGCGTGTTTGATTACCACGTCAAAACGCCGCAACGCACTGCCGATGGCGCAACGCTGATCGCCGATATATTGGATGAACTGGACCGGGTATTTGCAGACCTGGATGACCTGCTGGACGCCGCACAGATTGACCGGTTTCACACGCAAAGCCGCACTGCGCTGGACACCCTTGCCCCGCTGCTGCGCCAACGCGGCGCTGACGGACATATTCGCCGTTGCCACGGCGATCTGCATCTTGGCAATCTGGTACTGCTCAACGGCAAGCCGGTTCCCTTTGATGCGCTGGAATTCGATGAAGTTCTGGGCACTTGCGATGTCCTCTATGATCTGGCGTTTCTGATCATGGATTTGCAGCATCGCGCCCTTGGTCGCGTGGCCAATATTGTGTTCAGCTATTATCTGCTGGCGGCCATGGGGCGCGAGGACAACGGGCTGGCGGCACTGCCGCTGTTTATCGCGATACGTGCCGCAATCCGCGCAATGGTGCTGGCACAAACGGCCCGCGCGACCGGATCACCTATCGGCGAAGACGCAGCACGCTATCTGACCGAAGCGCTGGCCGTCCTGTCGCCGCCTGAACCCGCGCTTGTTCTGATTGGCGGATTGTCGGGCAGTGGAAAGACAACCGTGGCACAAGACCTGGCACCCCGGATCGGGGCGGCCCCCGGAGCGGTTCTTCTGCGCAGTGATACCGAGCGCAAGGCGATGCAGGGTGCTGATCCGCAAAGCCATCTTTCTGCGTCCGCGTATTCGCCAGAAGCGCGCGCGGCCATCTATGACAGGGTCATTCAGCGGGCGGAACGTATTCTAAAGGCGGGCCACTCTGTATTGATCGATGCCACGTTTCTGGCGCATGCCGACAAGGAAAAAGCAACGGCATTGGCCGCGCGCGCGCATGTCGTGTTGCACCGTTTTTGGCTGGATGCACCTTTGGATATACTGATCGACCGGGTAACAGCACGGCGCGGCGATGCGTCGGATGCCGATGCCGATGTGGTGCGGGCGCAATATACCAGCGCCACGCGCCCCGAAGATTGGCGGGTGATTGATGCCTCTGGATCAATCGCACAGACAGTCGCGCATCTCAGAACCGAATTACAAAAGACCGACGCAGACACCGATCAAGAGCAATAGGACCCATCCCCCGGCGTTGTGCGGGCCGTTCGCCCGGCAAAACAGGCTGATTTTACCCACCGATACAGGACCCGGCCTATACGTTCCGGCGCACGAAATCCTCGATTTCGGCAGCCGGTCTTGCGCCTGACGACCGTCCGATCTCGGCACCACGGTTATACAGGATCAGCAACGGAATGCCCCGGATTTGCAGGCGTTGCGAGATTTGCGGGAACTGCTCCGTATCAATCTTGGCAAACCGCGCCCGTCCCTGCAACGCACTGGCGGCTTTGGAAAACTCCGGCGCCATCATGCGGCACGGTCCGCACCACGGTGCCCAATAATCCACGATCAGGGGCAACTCGTCCGTCTGGGTGGCCTTGTTGTGAACACGCGCGTCAAACGCTTTCACGTCGCCTGCAGCTAAAGGATTTCCACATTTGGCGCATTTTGGCCCTGCGTCCAGTTTAGCAACCGGAACGCGGTTTGCCTGTCCACAGGCCAGACAGGTCAATCTGACGACATCATTCATCCTGGAGGTTTCCTTTGTCTCATGGAGCCGATCATTTGTGCAGTCTGGCCTGACGGCGCGCCGTGCTGATTGACAGCGATCAAGGCACAGGCCCAAACGACACCTTAACATGGAAAAAGGAATGGATCGGAGAAGATCATGGGCCCACAACAACCGGTGAATGACGCTCTGTCGGAAAACCGCTTTGTCGCAGACAAGCTGGATGAAGTGGCACGCCTTTTGGAGCAACAGAATGCCTCGCTTTTCCGCATAAGGGCATACCGCGATGCGGCCAGTTACGTGAGGGGATTGTCACATCCCGTTCGGCTCGATTATCAGCGCGGCGGCAAACGCGGTCTTGATGATCTGCCGACAATCGGACAGTCGATCGCGGCCACCATCGCCGAAATCCTCGATACGGGTGCTTCGGGCCTGCTGGATCGCTTGCGCGGCGCGGCGGACCCTGAGCAGGTGCTTCGGACAGTACCGATGATTGGCCCCGCGTTGGCCCATCAAATCCATGACGATCTGGGCATCGAAACACTCGAGGCGCTGGAGGCCGCAGCCTATGACGGACGATTGGCCAGCCTCAAGGGGTTCGGGCCGCGCCGGGTCGAAAGCCTGCGCCACTCTCTGGCGGACATGCTGGCGCGCAGACGTCCGCGACAGGCCCCGATTGATCGCCAGCAACCCTCTCTCGCTGACATTCTTTCAATTGATCAGACCTATCGCAGTAATGTTGACAAGCTGCCCGAAATCAAACCGCGCCGGTTCAATCCGACAGGCGAAGCCCGTCTGCCGATCTTGCATACCGAACGGGACGGATGGCAGTTCACCGCGCTCTTTTCCAATAGCCCGGCAGCGCATCGTTTTGGAAAAAACCGCGACTGGGTGGTGATCTATTTTGAACGCCCCGATCAGCCTGAAGGGCAAGTCACCGTTGTCACGGAACACGGTGGCGCTCTTGACGGAAAACGCGTCATTCGCGGTCAGGAAAAGGCCTGCCAAGCCTATTACGAGGCGCAAGAACAAAGGTCTGTGTAACCGCACCAAGGAGCACCGGACATTCACTTTAGATAAGAGGGTCAAGCAATTGATTACACGTCGAAAATGGATCTTATCAGCATTGGCCCTTATCGTCATTCTGGCCTTTTGCGCGCTGCCCCTGAAGACATCGGCTGACAGCTTTCAGGCGCAGCTGGACCGGGCCGGTGTTGTTTACAAAGCGCCCCAGATGGCAAAGCCATCTTTGTGAACATTCCATCCTTTGAACTGATTGCGTTCAATCAGGGCATCCCCGCTGCGAAGCCGTATCATCGTGGCACACCATGGCACCGCGATTGAGTATCTACATTACACCAATCACCGCGAGAGATTTGATCAAAACTATTGGACCTTGTCGCAAGGGTGTGTCCGGGTGCAGCAGTGGGATCAACTGGTCGCATATGTGTTGGGAAATGACCTTGCTGAGGTGCATCGGTTGGCGAATGGCCGACAGACAGTCGACGCCCCTGCCCCGCCAGTACCGGTAGCCCATATACCTCAAGAGCGACTTGGGCAAACCATCGCGACAAGCGCAGCGATTGACGCCTGCGGGCCAAACCGACCCGCGCGGCACCCTGCACAGACGGCCGCCATGGCGGGATACACGCGCGTGCATTTGATTATTATCAATTCCGCTGACGCGGATGCATCTACAAAAGGAGCAACGCACATTTGCCTGAGCTTCTTGGACGCGCTGACGGAAAATACAAAAGCGCACAAGGGACTCGCTCTGCATCACACTCGAAATAGCGCGTCTCGTTTTGGAGGCTGAGATGTTAGACCATGCATTACGAATTCTGTTGTTTCCAATTCTGGTCGCTCAAGGCGCATTGGTGCGAAGGTCAGCTTTGCGCTTGCCTGATCCTTCCGGTCGCCGCCATGGCGTTAGCGGGCAAGGGCCCGAGATCCGTCTGTTGATCATCGGCGACAGTTCTGCTGTGGGGGTCGGCACGTCGCATCAGGAAGAAGCGCTCTTGGGTCATATGCGCAAAAGGATGTCTCAGACCAATACAGTCTATTGGTCCGTCAATGCGAAGACTGGCGCCACCACTGCCGATACGATCGCCCGTCTGCAGAAGTGCGCACCGCAGAAATTTGATATCGTGTCTATTTCGCTTGGTGTAAATGATGTCACTGCAAATGTGCCGCTATCGGAATGGGTGCAGCGTTTCTCAAATTTGCTCCAGTTGGTGGACCGGAAGTTTAACGCCGATGTTATCTGCGTATCGGGCATGCCCCCGATCCAGCATTTCCCGTTGCTGCCGCAGCCACTCCGGTGGGTATTGGGTGCGCAGGCAAAACGATTTGATCAAGCGCTGCGCGACCTTGTCTCCAATCGCAATGGATGTCGATTTATTGAAATGGAATTCGAACCTGACGCCTCAAAGATGAGCCCTGACGGCTTTCATCCTGGCCCGAAAATCTATTCAGAGTGGGCCCGTAAAATCTATCGTGCAATCCGCCGCGATATCAAACAGCTCGGCAAAACATAGCAGTCGTCTCAAAACAAACTGTTCTGTCAACGGCGTCAAAACCGTCTTCCATCAGGGCGGAGCAAAAGTCGGCCTTTTGTTGGCGCTGCAGATATGTACGGACTCGCGGGACACCTCCTGTAAATTCCCAGATTTGGGATGGAGGTATATTCAATGACGAACGACGAGCGCGAGATTCAACGTAAACTGAGAGCCCTTCAATATGCCGAAACGGTCGGTGACGCGTCATGTCATCAGGAGTTTACCCATGCCCTTGATGATGATGCATCAGACCTGTGCACTCAAACCTCGAAACTTTGATGTTGCCTGGGCATCTCAACCCGTGTTCCGCTCAAGAGCCTGGCGAAGCTTTCCCGCGCTCCTGTTTCCCCATGGATCAGAAACGTGACTTCGGGCGTGCCGGTATGGCGGTGCCAGTTCAGCAATTCCTTGCGCCCGGCATGTGCCGAAAAGCCGTTGATCGTGTGGATATGTGCGCGCACGGGAACGTCGTGGCCGAACAGTTTCACCGATTTCGCGCCATCCACGATGATGCGTGCAAGAGTGCCTTCTGCCGCGAACCCGACAAAAATGACGCTGCAGTCGCTGTGGGCCAGATTGTGGCGCAAGTGGTGGCGGACCCGGCCGCCTGTGCACATGCCTGACCCGGCCATCAAGACCGCACCTGATCGCAGACGGTTCAGCGCCATCGACTCCGACGCCTCGCGCACGAAGTGAAGATCGGGGAGCTTGAAGGGGTCCTGCCCGCCGCGCAGCATCTTCGAGAGTTCCGATTTCATCGCCTCGGGATGACGCTCAAAGAGTTTGGTGGCAGAGATCGCCATTGGGGAGTCGAGGAAAACCTGAAGCGATGCGCGGATTTTCTTTGCCTGCATCCCTTCGCGCAGAAAAAACAGCAGCTCTTGCGTACGTTCAAGCGCGAAGGTCGGAATGATGACATTTCCGCCGCGCGAATCCGCGTCGTTGATGGCCTGGTAGAGTTCCTCGATCGAGGCATCCAGTGAGCGGTGATCTCGATCCCCATAAGTTGTCTCCATTACAACGACGTCAACTCCGCCCGGCGGAGCCGGTGGATCAAGGAGCGGTCGCTCATCCGGACCGATGTCACCGGAAAACAGGATGCGACGGCGGCGTCCGCCGTCAACGGCTGTCAGAAGAATGCTCGCCGATCCGAGGATATGACCCGCATCAAAGAAAGTGGCGGTGATGCCCTTTCCAATCTCCAGCGCCTTGCCATACTCGGCCTTGCGCCCGAACAGTTCGATGGCGTCCAGCGCGTCTACTGTATCAAAGAGCGGCCCGGCCTTGTGTCCATGCCTTTTACGGCGCCGTGCCTCTTCCTCGTGCAGATGCGCTGAATCCATCAGAACCAGACGGGCCAAATCGCGTGTCGCAGCTGTGCTGATAATCTCGCCGCAAAAACCGCGTTTCAGCAACAGGGGTATCCGACCGCAGTGATCGAGATGCGCATGGGTCAAAAGCAGGATGTCGATTGACGCAGGATCAAAGCCGAAGGGCGCGGCATTGTCTTCGTAAAGCTCGTGCCCGCCCTGGAACATGCCGCAGTCGATCAGGATGTTGCGTCCCCCGACCGAGACGAGATGACAAGACCCCGTCACGCCGCCAGCCGCTCCGTGGAAGGAAAGACGCATTTCAGGTCCCGTCCTTTGTCAATCGCAGCCCGGCCCGGTCATACCAGCGGCGGATGTCTTGCCAAATCTCTTCGGCTGTTTCAGCGTACCAAAAGAGGTCCCTATCCTCGGGATCAATCACCCCTTCCTCGACCAGAAAGTCAGGGTCGAATGCCCTCGCCCAGTAGCTCCGCCCGACAAGGATCACCGGCACAGGTTGGATTTTTCGCGTCTGAATAAGCGTCAGGGTCTCGAACAATTCATCCAGCGTCCCAAAGCCACCAGGAAAGACGACAAGAGCCCGTGCCCTCAGCAGGAAATGAAGTTTCCTGATTGCGAAGTAGTGGAAACTGAAACACAGGCCGGGTGTCAGATAGGGATTGGGAAACTGCTCGTGAGGCAGAACGATGTTCATCCCGACCGTTGGTGCCTTGACGTCGTGCGCGCCCCGATTTGCGGCTTCCATCAGACCTGGACCACCGCCCGTGACAATCGCCAGGTCGCACCCCTCGGCGCGCCCTACAACGCGGCCGAATTCGCGGGCAATCTCATAATAACGGCTCTTGTCGAGGATGCGTCGTGCAATCGTGATGCGGGTCTTTATCCCTGCGTTGTCCGGGTCTTTTTCGATCTGTTCGTCCAGATCCGACAGGGCCTGGCGTGCGGCACCCGGCTCGGGGATGCGCGTGCTTCCAAAGACGACGATCGACTGTGCGATACCGTGCTCCCCCAAGAGGTTTTCTGCCTTCTGATAATCTATCTGCAATCGCACACCGCGGGTTTCATCCTGCTGGAGAAACGCGACGTCCTTATCGGCCTGTCGGTATTCGGGGCTGTTCAGAAGTTCGGCCACCAGGGCAGAGGCCCTTGGGTCTTCGACATCGGGCTTGGGCGTCTTCCACGGAAGCGCAACCTGGCGAACATGCGGATGCGCCGGTTCCGGCTTCTGTTTTGAAAGCGACATCGACAACCCATTTATGTTCAGACCTGGAACTGCGACGATGCCACCCCGAAAGATCGGTCGAATTGATATGCGTCAATCGTCACCTGTGTTTGCCCCCGAAGGTAAAAAGCGGTGCAGGTCTTCGCGAGCCTGAAGCCCTGCGGTTCAGGTTTGCCGGGGACCACCGGAATGCGTTTCCGCCAGCACATCTTTGGGCTGACTTGCCGTGTTGCCGCGCTTCTTTTTCAGCGCTTCAAATCCGATGATCACATCGAGCAGTTCAGTGGTGATTTCGCTTTGACGCACGGATCGTATTTCCGAACCAAGGCTCTCCAATCTGTCATCAACAGACTTCTCGGCCTGCTGCATCTGCGCCAACCGGGCCGCATTTTCCGTCACAAGCGCTTCGGCGACAGCATGGAAAATGCTTGCGAAAAGGTGCCCCCGGACCAAGGCCTGAAACACCTCGGATGGCGGCATCGAAAATGACGGCAAGCTTCGCGAGGACCATGGTTTGCGTTGCAGGTTGCGCACAAGGCCTGGGTCTAGGGGGAGAAGATCGGTCACCACTGGCCGCTGCCCAACTGGTCCGTCGCGCGTGACATATGCCAGCGATACGGCCATGTCGCCCGACCCGAGACTGTTTTGTATGTCGGCAAGCTGTTGGGTCAGCTGGTTGGCCAGCCGACCGATGCCATCAACGGATGCCGGCGGAAAGACCGTCGTTTGAGGAGTCATCCCCAGATCGCTCAGCGCATCTGTCATCTGTGCCCCGACGCACAGAATGGTGTCTCTCTCGGAACCGCCCGCCATGTGCTGTGTCAGATGGGCCGCAAGTGCCTCGTTGTAGTTGCCGCACAGACCGTGGTCTGAGCCGAACACGACGAATGATTTTGTCCCATTGACCGGCGGGCCGACATCAAGCGGACCTACCTGGCTCAGGACCGCATGCAAACCCAACAAAACGGTTTCGTGATAGGCCGCGATCGCACTTGCGGCGTGTTCATAGGGCGCCGAATTGATCACCGACAGCGTTTTCATCGTATGCACTATGCTGCGGATATCCTGCATGCTCGTCATGCGTCGCGAAAGTGCTTCAAGAGTTTGCGCCATCATGACCTTCCAAGTTCTTGCGGGCGGCGGACCCAAGCTTGAGCATCCGGTTGCGATCTTCGTCACTCAGCGCGTCGTTACCGCCGATACGCTCCGCGATATCGCCGAGCTCGCGCGCAACCCTTGATCTGAGTGCCGCCATCACACGCATTGTCTCGGCGTCGCTCAGCCCATCAAAATGTCCCTCCATTGCAGAAACGAGAACGGCGAGTTGTTCGATCGCCGTCATCGGGTCACGCTCTGCCTGACGGAGAGACGCCCGCACGGCTGCGCCGCGCGTCAGTCTCTTGCGCGTCGCCTCATCCAGACGGGTGCCGAAGCGCGCGAAATCCTCGAGCTCTTCGAATTGCGACAGGGTGACCCGGAGATTGCCCGCCACTGAACGAAAGGCTTTGCTTTGAGCCTTGCCACCAACGCGGCTGACGGATTTGCCCAGATCGACCGCCGGGAACTGGTTCTTGCGCACAAGACGGGGTGACAGGTAAATCTGCCCATCGGTGATCGAGATAAGGTTGGTCGGGATATATCCACTGAGGTTTTCCGCCTGCGTTTCAACCACCGGCAAAACCGTGATCGAGCCGCCGCCCGCCGCCTCGGTGAATTGCCCCGCACGTTCCAGCAATCGGGCATGGATATAAAAGATATCGCCGGGAAACGCTTCTCGTCCCGGCGGGCGGCGCAGCAAAAGCGCCAGTTCGCGATAGGATCGCGCGTGATGAGTGAGATCATCGAGGATCACCAGGACATCCCTTGACTGATCGGCAAAATATTCGGCCATGCTCAGTGCGGCGTAGGGCGCCACGTAGGCGAGCGCCGCGGCATCCTCATCGCCCGCAGCCACGACGATGGTCCGTTTCATCATGCCACCCTCGGTGATTGCTCCGATGGCTTTGGCCACGGCATCGCCCCGCTGCCCGATGGCGCAATAGATGCAGATCACGTCGCTGGATTTCTGGTTCAGGATCGTATCCACGGCCAGAGACGTTTTACCTGTCTGCCGGTCGCCAATGATCAACTGTCGCTGCCCCAGACCGACCGGAACCGCCGCATCGACCACCTTGAACCCGGTCGCAAGCGGGCGTGTTATCGCTTGCCGGTCAAGTATCTTCGGGGCCTCCGCCTCAACGGGTCGGACCTCTTCAACCGTAATTGCACCTTGCTCGTCACACGGAGTGCCGAGCGCATCGACAACACGGCCCAGAAGTGCCGCACCGACCTTGGTGCTGACGACATTGCGGGTCCGCATCACGCTTTCGCCAATGCTGACCCCTGCGGACGGGCCGAGCAACACGACGCCAAGGCGACCGGGCTCGAGGTCAAGCACGATGCCCTGAACGCCACTGGCGAAGCGCAGCAACTCTTCCGACAAGGCGTGTTCAAGGCCGGACACGATCGCGATGCCATCCGCAATCTCGGCCACCCGCCCGATCTCGCTCAGACGAGGTCCGGGTGACGGGCTGTCGAGCAGCTTGCTGAGCATGTCCTCCGAGGCCCTGTCTTCCGGGGCCCTGTCTTCCGCATGAGTGCTATTGCTCATCTGACTGTGCTCCGGAACCTTCTCGCGAGGACAGTTGCGCGTCGATCATCTTGTCAAGCCCGTCGAGATAGGTCTCTACGGTCCAGGCCAGCTGCGCCCCTCCGATCCGCAGAATGAGGCCGTGCGACTGTTCATCGTTCGCCTCGAACCGAACGGAGAGGTCGGGAAACACCTCCTGCAATTTCGATTCCATTGCGTCCTGGCCCGCCTGAGACAAGGGGGCGTGCGACGTCACGACGGCTTCTGCGGCTTGTCCTGCCGCCCTCCGCAGGTCCGATGCCATCGGCTCGATCCGCCGCGCAAGCGATTGGACCATGCGCTCCTCCAGTGTCTCGTCCGCCAAGTCGGTGAGCGCCTTGCCGGTCAGTGCCAGAATCGCCGAAGCGCCGACGCGGTGCAGTCTGGAGGTGTATTTCCGTTTCTCTTCATCAAGGTGTATGGACCAGGAGGCGCGTTCCCTCTCGAGCCTCTCGCGCGCTTCGGCCAGCAGAACGTCGCGCTGCTTTTCAGCTTCTTTCCGGATCGTTTCAGTCATATCCGCCTGTTTCAGGTTCAGGCTTTCTATCTGATCCTGGTATTCCTGCTCTCTGGTCTCGGCCTCCTCGCGCGCGTGCACGGCCTCTTGCATGCGCTGCGTGATCTCTTGTTCACGTGCATCTATGCCGTCGAGGATCGGGCGATACAGAAACCGCTTCAGAAGCCAGACCAGCACCAGAAAGTTGACGATCTGAGCCGCCACAGTGATCCAGTCAACCGACATATATCAGCCGCCCATCGTTCCGGCCGCTTCCAGCGCCGCGTTCCAGAACGGGTTTGCAAAGATCAGGATCATCGCGACGACAAAACAATAGATCGCCGTCGATTCGATCATGGCAAGACTGACAAACAGAGTTCGCGATATTGTCGAGGCCGCATCCGGTTGCTGCGCGATGGCGGAGAGGGCCGCCGATGCTGCGCGTCCCTCTCCGAGTGCCGGGCCCATCGCCCCGAATGAAACCGTCAGGCCTGCGGTAAAAATCGATATGGCCGCGATGATGGTAAGCTCGGTCATTGGGTGTCCTTTTTTGGCTGGGATGATGCGGTGGCGCTCGAAATGTAGACCGTCGCCAGAATCGCGAAGATGTAGGCTTGGATCAGTCCGGTCAGCAAACCGAGAACGTCCATGACCACAGGAAAGAAGAACGGTACGATGCTGAGCAGGATCGCGGCGATCACGGCGCCGCTCATGATGTTGCCGTAGAGGCGAATAGCCAGTGAAATGCCGCGCGATGCCTCTGAGATGATGTTGAACGGCAACATCACAAAGGTGGGTTCCAGGTAGGTCTTGAGGTAGCCGCCCAGACCCCGGCTGGTGATGCCGAACAGCGGTACAGCAATCAAAACCGACAGCGCCAGTGCGGTGGTCGTAGACAGAGACGCGGTCGGAGGCTCAAACCCCGGAACGACAAGCAGCAGGTTCGAGACGGCCACGAACAAAAACAGCGTACCGGCGAAATACAGCAGGTGGTCCTCCCGACGCCCCGACACTTCTTCGATCTGCGACTGGATGCCCAGCACAATGACTTCCAGCGTCGTGCGCCAGCGGCCCGGTGGCACATCCGGGCGCAGATTGCGCGTGATGAACGCCGCGGCCAGCGTGAGCAACGCCATGACAACCCAGGTGAAAAAGACGGTCGCGTTGATCGCGATGCCCCATATCTCGAAAAGGATGTTCTGATCCGGAGAGAGCGTCATTCTGCACTCCTGACCGGCAATCCTGCGCGCGCGACCATGGTCGCAATGGCGCGGACAAGGACAAATGCAGCGGCGTATCCCAAAAGCGACCACGGCCCCGCCTGATCCACGACCAGCCAACCGATCCCCAGAAGACAAGAAATTCGCAGACCGGCGCTCAGCATAAGCACCCGCACGGGATGGGCCGATCGAAGTGCCGCCCGCATCCCCAGTGCAAGCCCCGTGAAAAACATGGCACTCATCACAGCGCCGATAGCCAATCCAAAGGCCATCATGGCCCAATCGATATGTATCATCGCCCGCCTCCTTCCTTGTTGATCCATGCCGCCGCGATAAAGGCCCCGAGCACCACGCCGCCGAGGATCAGGGCCAACGTCCAAGAAAAGCTCTGCGGCGCGACACGGTCGAGCCAGTGGCCCAGAAACGCCCCGCCCACAGTTGGCACGACAATCGACCAGCCGATCATGCCAAAGGTGCCAATGCCACGCAGAGGGCTTGGTCCGGGATTTTCACGCCTTGACTTCATACGCTCAGCCTGGCGCGCGATATCTTCTGCCGGTTTGTCGTGTTTTCCGGTCATGATCCCGGCCTTTTCAATTCGGCGAACCGGCGCACCAAATGCGCTTCAAGCCGGGACAGGGCCGAACGCGCCTGCCGTTCCTCCTCATCCATCTGGATGAAACTCGCCTCGACCGTTTCCCTGAGTGTATCGAGATCATCGCCACGCACACCGCGCAGGGCGACGACAGTCACCCTGTGACCTCGCTTGACCAGCAACCCCTCATCGAGCCCGAAGATCTCCTCGGTGCCATCGACAAGCTGAAGGGTCAGTACCGATGGCGTAATGGGCGTGACATAATCCACATGGTTCGGCAGAATCCCGAATGCCCCGGTCGGCGCAACGGCGGTCAGGCGCGTGGCCTGTCCGTCAAACAGCGTCCGGGTCGGCAGCCGGAGGGTGACCTGCATGTCGGGTGCCATGGTCATGATTCCGCCTCCAGATCCTCAAGGCCACCAATCATGTAATAGGCGCTCTCGGGCCGGTCAAAATCCGTCTGATCGAGGATCGTTTCGCACCCCTGCAGCGTATCTGCGATGGGCACAAGCTTGCCTTTGGTCCCGCTGAACGATTGCGTGGTGAAAAACGGCTGCGTCAGAAAGCGCTCCAACCGCCGTGCCCGCGCAACTATCGCCCTGTCCGCAGATGAAAGCTCTTCCAGGCCCAGCATCGCGATGATGTCGCGCAACTCCTCGTATTCGGCCAGTGTGCGACGGACTGCACGGGCGATGTCATAGTGGCGCTGTCCAACCACCGACGGCGTCAGCATCACAGAGGCGGAGGCCAATGGATCCACCGCCGGGTAGAGCCCCTCACTGGCACGTTTGCGCGACAAAACCACCGACGCCGAGAGATGTGAGAAAATATGCGCGGCGGCCGGATCGGTGAAATCGTCAGCCGGAACATAGACCGCCTGGATCGAGGTGATCGCACCACGCTTGGTCGACGTTATGCGTTCTTCCAACCCGGCCAGTTCCGTCGCCATTGTCGGCTGGTATCCTACGCGGGACGGCATTCGCCCCATGAGGCCCGAGACTTCCGCGCCCGCCTGTACGAAACGAAAGATATTGTCGATCAAAAGCAGAACGTCCTGACCTTTGTCATCGCGGAAATACTCCGCCATTGTCAGCGCCGTCTTGCCGACAAGGAACCGCACACCCGGCGCCTCGTTCATCTGGCCGAACAGCATGACCGTCTTGTCGCGCACGCCGGCCGCGCCCATCTCGCGGTACAGCTCTTCGGCCTCGCGCGACCGTTCTCCAATTCCGCAAAAGAGGCTTACGCCCTTGTGGTGCTGGATGGTGTTGTTGATCAGTTCCGTGATCAGAACGGTCTTGCCGACGCCCGCGCCACCAAAGAGACCGGTCTTACCACCCCGTTCTATCGGCGACAGAAGATCAAGCGCCTTGATCCCCGTCTCGAGGATTTCAGATTGGGGCACTCGGTCACTCAATTTCGGCGGGCTTTGATGGATGCTGCGCCGCAGGGCCGTATCCGGCGCGGGGGCCCCATCCATCGGTGCGCCGAACACGTCGAGCATCCGGCCGACCACCTCTGGCCCGACCGGCACTTCGATCGGCTTGCCGGTGGCACGTACGGTCATGCCAAGGCCCAGCCCCCGGACAGGTGCCAGCGCCATGGCCCGCACCATTCCGTCGCCGATCAGCGCCGCAACTTCCAGGGCGACATCGCCGACGTAAAGCAGGTCACGGATGCGCGGGATGGCGTCCTCGAAAATCACATCAACAACGCCGCCCCGAATGGCCGCTACATGACCATCACCAGGCATGTCGGCCCCATGCAGAGCTTTTGCGCTCATGTGTCACCTCTGGACGTTATTGCGATGCGCGTCCCCATCGTTCCGTTCAGAATGCCCCCTGCCCCAACGTCCCGAACGCGGATTCGGGCGATAAGGCACCCTGCGCTGGACTGTCTGTCGGCATTGCATTTCTCCTTTGACCCGAACCAGCTCGAGCGCCGCTAGGGGACGTGAAATCGGCGGCTATGGCCAAGACTTGACTCATGTGCGGGACTGGCCGGGCAGAGCTGAGGTCAGACCGTTGATTTGGAAGTAGAGTAGCCAGAAAAAACAAAGTGGCAATTGACGTTGATCAATTTGCACGCCTGTTCGGCAGTGTCGCAGGCTCAGCGCACAATCCCGATTGGCGCCTTTGAATCCGCTGCTCGAGACCGGAATTCTACAATTGACGCAGGTCAATCCCGGTGAACCCCTGTTGTGTAAATTCACCTCAAAGTTTCATCGCATGCAACAAAAGGCGTCTCCGATGGCTAGCATCACCTCCCTTCAGGACAAAAAGCGATCAAAGCAGAAGGTCGATGTCCAGGCCAACGCCCATGGCCGTCCGACCAGCACCAAGATGGACAACAGCCCGCTTGCGCAAAGCCACACGACGATGGAGCAGGCGCTGGACAAAGGTCTGAAAGCGACCTTGGCCAAATTCACAGCCGGTCTTTCCCCGATTGCGCTTGTATCTGCCTATGGTGACTGGGCTCTGCACCTCGCAACCGCTCCGGGCAAACGCCTTCAACTTGTCGAAAAAGCCGGGAAAAAGACGTGGCGGCTGGCAAACTATGCGGCATCTTGCGCTCTGAACCCCGACACCGGCGAAACCTGCATCGAACCGCTTCCTCAGGATCGCCGTTTCCGGGGCGAAAGTTGGCAGCACTGGCCTTACAACGTCATGTATCAGGGCTTCTTGCTGAACCAGCAGTGGTGGCACAATGCGACAACGGGCGTGGAAGGGATGACCAGCCAGCACGAGGACGAGGTGTCTTTCGCAGCCCGCCAGATTCTGGATGTTTTCTCGCCCTCCAATTACGTGCTGACCAACCCTGAAATTCTGGACAAGACCTACCGCGAAGGCGGCATGAACTTGTTTCGGGGCTGGCAGAACCTCATTGAGGACTTAACGCGCCTCAATACCGGGAAGAAACCAGTCGGCCTTGATGATTTCGAGGTGGGGCGCAACATGGCAACCACGCCCGGCAAGGTCGTCTATCGCAACCGGCTGATCGAGCTTATCCAATACGCGCCGACGACGGAAAAGGTCCATCCCGAACCCATTCTGATCGTGCCGGCCTGGATCATGAAATACTACATCCTTGATCTTGGGGACAAAAATTCACTGGTGCGTTTTTTGACAGCGCAGGGCTTCACCGTCTTCATGATCTCTTGGAAGAACCCTGATGCTGAGGACCGGGATCTTGGAATGGCCGACTATGTGTCGCTGGGCGTCATGGATGCTCTTGACGCCGTCGAAACCATTTCCGGTGGGCAAAAGGTCCATGCTTTGGGCTACTGTCTGGGCGGGACTTTACTGTCTGTTGCTGCCGCTGCGATGGCGCGTGACAAAGATGACCGACTGAAAAGCCTTACTTTTCTCGCGACCCAAACCGACTTTACCGAGGCTGGCGAATTGATGCTTTTCATCAACGACAGCCAGCTGAGCTTTCTTGAAGACATGATGTGGGATCAGGGATATCTCGATACCAAACAGATGGCGGGAACGTTCCAGCTTCTGCGCTCGAACGATCTGATCTGGTCGCGGATCGTGCATGAGTACCTCATGGGCGAACGGTCTCAGATGACCGATCTGACGGCATGGAACGCAGATGCGACGCGGATGCCCTACAGGATGCATTCTGAATACCTGCGCCAAATGTTCTTGAAGAACAATCTGGCCGAAGGGCGCTACCTCGTCGACGGGCGCCCGATCGCGATCTCTGACATTCGGGCCCCGGTCTTTCTGGTCGGGACCGAGTGGGACCACGTTGCCCCCTGGCATTCGGTCTATAAGTTCAACTTGCTGTCGGACACGGATGTCACGTTCCTTTTGACCAACGGCGGGCACAACGCAGGCATCATCTCGGAGCCGGGACATCCGCGGCGCCACTATCGCGTGCGGGAGAAAGCGAAGGACGACACCTATACAGATCCGGATCGCTGGATGGCTGAAACCGACACCGTGGAAGGCTCTTGGTGGCCGGTCCTTGCAAAATGGTTGTCGCAAAAGTCGGGCAAGCGCGTAGCGCCACCGCCACTTGGCGCACCGGACAAAGGCTATCCCCCGCTCTGTGACACGCCCGGCACCTACGTCTATCAGGAGTAGTGTTTCATGTTGGATACCCTTCTGAAAGGCAAACGCGGTCTTGTCGTCGGAATTGCGAATGAACATTCGATAGCCGCCGGTTGCGGCATGGCCCTTCGCGCTTCGGGTGAGGTCATCGACAATATCATTGCCGCGACACCGGTGGGCCGCCTCGGACAGCCCGCAGATGTCGCGCGCTCTGTCGTCTTTCTTGCCGGTGACGATGCGGATTTCATAACCGGGTCCACTCCGAGAGTGAATGGCGGTGAATACATGGCCTAGCCGTCGCAGAGATCAGACGAAGCCGCACGACGGATCGGGCCATTCTTCGCGCAAGCATGCGTTTCACGCAAAACCGAGACGAGACAGGCATAAGGGAAACGCAATGCAATTCATTGAAAACAAACCATTTGACGAAATCGCAGTCGGAGACAAAGCGGAACTGACGCGGACACTGAAGGCCGAAGACATTGAACTGTTTGCGGTCATGTCCGGCGACGTGAACCCAGCACATGTCGATTCAGAGTTTGCCCATTCCGACATGTTTCACAAAGTGATCGCCCATGGCATGTGGGGCGGTGCTCTTATCTCTGCCGTGCTTGGGACGGAATTGCCCGGACCCGGAACCATTTACCTGAACCAAAATCTAAGCTTCCGACGGCCGGTTGGTCTGGGTGACAATGTCACGGTCCGTGTTACCGTCGCCGAGAAAAACGCCAAGAATCATGAGGTCACGCTTGAGTGTCTCTGCATCAACCAGGACGGCGAAACCGTCATCGAAGGCCAGGCGCTTGTTCGCGCCCCGACAGAAAAAGTGCGTCGCCCTCGCGTCATGTTGCCCAAAGTCTATTTGCATGAGCGCGGTGCAAGGTTCCAAACCCTGATGACGGATGCGGCCGAGCACGCATCCGTGCGTACCGCCGTTGTCCACCCTTGCGACACGCTTTCGCTCAGCGGTGCGATGGAGGCCGCCAAAAGGGACATGATTGTTCCGATACTCGTGGGCCCCAAGGCGAAAATCGAGACGGCCGCCGCCGAGGCCAAGTGTGATCTGACCGGGATCGAGATTATTGATGTTCCTCACAGTCATGCCGCGGCCGAACGTGCGGTCGCTCTGGTGCATGAAGGCAAGGTCGACATGCTGATGAAAGGCAAGATCCACACGGATGAACTCCTTGAACCGATTGTAAGGAAAGATACCGGCCTGCGCACCGAACGCCGGATGAGCCATGTTTTCGCGCTCGACGTCCCGAGCTATCCAAAACTGCTGCTGATCAGCGATGCGGCCATCAACATTTTCCCCGACCTGCCGACCAAGCGCGATATCGTCCAAAACGCCATTGAACTTGCTCTGGCACTCGGCATTTCGCGTCCAAAGGTCGCGCTTTTGTCGGCGGTCGAATCCGTCACTTCGAAAATCCCCTCTACGGTCGATGCGGCAGCCCTGTGCAAGATGGCGGACCGTGGCCAGATCGTCGGCGGTCTTCTCGATGGCCCGCTGGCCTTTGACAATGCTGTCTCCAAGGCCGCCGCCGATGCCAAGGGCATTCTCTCGGATGTGGCCGGCAGCGCGGACATCCTGATTGCACCGGATCTGGAAGCGGGCAACATGATTGCCAAACAACTGATCTACCTTGCCGGGGCCGATGCGGCCGGCATCGTTCTGGGCGCGCGCGTCCCGATCGTGCTGACCAGCCGGGCAGACGACGTCTTCTCCCGGTTGGCCTCGACCGCGATTGCTCAGCGTGTCGTCCACCACAAGCTCGGCGGTGCGGTTTCATGAGCGACCTTGTCCTGACCCTCAACGCAGGCTCCTCGAGCCTGAAATTTGCAATCTTTGCCAGCAATACGCCCTCGGCCCAAGCCGAGATGACGGGCAAATTTGCGAGTATCGGGCGCCAACCGGTATTTTCGGTAAGTTCTGCTGACGGCAGATCGCTCGATAAGGGCGCGCTGGCCACATTGGACAACACCTTTGATCATGAAAAGCTGCTCGCGCTTCTGTTGCCCTGGCTTGCACAGCACCATGGGCGTCACCGGATCGTGGCGGTGGGCCACCGCGTCGTGCATGGTGGCGAAAGGTTCGAGGGGCCGACACGCGTGACCGAGGCCGTGCTCGACGAGCTCGAAAGCCTTGTGCCGCTTGCCCCTCTTCATCAGCCCCACAATCTGGCGGCGATCCGGGCCGTCGCCGAATGGCGACCGGATTTGCTCCAGATTGCATGCTTCGATACCAGCTTTCACCGCACCCAGGAAAGACTGGCGCAACTGTTTGCCATCCCTCACGCGCTGAGCGACGAAGGGGTCATCCGCTACGGCTTCCACGGTCTGTCCTACGCCTATATTGCAAGCGTCTTACCCCAACATCTGGGCGCTCTGGCAGATCGACGGGTCATCGTCGCGCATTTGGGAAACGGGTCAAGCCTGTGCGCGATGAAGGAACGGAAAAGCAGGGCGACCAGCATGGGCTTTACCGCACTCGACGGCCTCGTGATGGGGCGCCGATGCGGAACACTGGACCCCGGCGTCATCCTCTATCTGATGCGCGCCAAGAAGATGGATGCCAGCGCAATCGAAGATATGCTCTATCGCAAATCCGGGCTTCTGGGGGTCTCGGGTATCAGCAACAACATGCATGTCCTGCAGGAGAGCAAAGCCCCGCGCGCGCGCGAAGCGATTGAGCTGTACTGTTACCGCGCTGCAAGTCTGATCGCAGGCCTCGTGCCATCCATTGGTGGGCTTGATGCCCTCGTCTTCACCGCAGGCATCGGAGAAAACTCTGCTTTGGTGCGCCAATTGATCTGTGGTCGACTGGATTGGCTGGGCGTTTCGATAGACGGTAAAGCGAACTCCGAGAATGCGGTTCAAATTGGCTCAGAGCAGTCCCGCGTAAAGGTCCTCGTCCTCCCGACCAACGAGGAAGCGATTATCGCGAAGGCCTGCCGTGATTACTCTGAATGAAAAGATTCAGGGTCGGATGTGGTTCTGTCGCGCTTGCGTTCGGGTCTCTCAACTCATTCATGCCGCCTTTCGCTCAAAAGCCAAATGACTTTCACCCCCAGCGATGAGTGGCGGCGACCTGCGTTATAGAGCCCATTTATTTACTGGAGTATCGCGCCTTCTGCCTGACGGCGCGTGCCCCAACGATTGCGCCAGATGAGCTCCGCTTTTAGCGATTTGAAGAAAGTGAGAAGGATTGGCAAACAGTCCGGGGGACTGTTTTCACGACGCAAGACCATGGAAGTGTCGTCACAAGTTCCCGTGCCGCTCATCAGGCCCTTGTCACCCAGCAAATCGTTTGCGTTCTAAACGCCGCTCAGCAGCTTGAGGTGCAACGCTATCCGGGAGGGGCTTACAGGCTTTGTCTCCGATCCTCGCGACAACCCCGGCCGCTTCAATGAATTCCGCTACAATGGCGCGCGCGTGTTCATTGATTTTGCGCATAACCCCCATTCGATTGCGGCGGTGTGCGATGCCTTGTCGGTGTTCCCCTCGACGCGGCGCTTCCTCATGCTGAGCCAACCGGGAGACCGCTCAGATCAGGATATTGATGAAGCAACTACGACGGCGCTGCAGTTTCAGCCCGACCTGATCGTTGCCGCAGAAATCGCGGATTATTTGCGCGGTCGTGCCTTGAGCGAAACGCCAGGTCTGATCGAGGCGTCGGCCATCGCCGCCGGGATCAAACCCGAAAACATCCTGCACGCCAGCTCCCCGTCCAAGGGTGCAAAGGTGATACTTGACCAGGTGCAACCGGGTGATCTGATCCTTTTGCTGGTCCTGTCGGATCGTGAGAGGGTGTTCGAGACACTGGCAGGCCCATAAGTGAGCTACCCCGCGAATTTCGGACACGCTGACAGCGTTTACCTCTGAGCGAATATCCACAAGAGGCGCAAATTGCTCAGGCTGCAGGATCGACATCGGCGAGCATACTGATTGATCCGGGTCAACTTCCATCTCTGTGCGAGAGCTATCCTTTGAGAAAGCTCAGACCTGATTGGAAACGAAAATGTCCCGCACACATGTCGTTCTTTGCGCCCCGAAACGAACGCCCATCGGAACCTTCGGTGGTAAGCTGAAACGGATGCCCGCCTCGGACCTTGCCGGGCTGGCGATCCATGCCACCCTGGAGCAGGCAAAGCTGCAGGAGAGTGATGTGCAGGCCGCATTCATGGGGCACGTCATTCAGGCAGGCTGCAAGATGAATTCAGCACGTCAGGCAGTAATATCGGCGGGTTTGCCGGTTTCGGTTCCGGCGATGACCGTCAATCGCGTTTGCGGGTCGGGTGCCCAGGCAATTGTCTCTGCCGCGCAGGAGATTTGGCTAGGCCACCTCAATTGCGCCGTGGCGGGCGGCATGGAGAATATGGATATGGCCCCCTATCTTCTGAGTGCCGGTCGCTGGGGATACCGCATGGGCACCGCCGAGATTTTTGACAGCATGCTTCGCGATGGTCTGAACGATGCGTTTTCGGGTGAACACTCAGGCTGGCACACGGAGGATTTGGTGGACAAGTTCGCCATATCGCGTGAGGCACAGGATACCTGGGCCTTGCGATCCCAAAAGCGGTTTGGCGCAGCGCAATCCGCTGGTGTTTTTGAAAAAGAGATTGTGCCGATCGTCCTGAAAACCCGCAAGGGATCAGTGACATTTCAGAACGACGAACACAATCGACCGGATACCACGAAGGAAAGCCTGGCCCGCCTCAAGCCCGCATTCCGCAAGGACGGCACGATCACTGCCGGCAATGCGCCGGGTCTGAACAGCGGCTCTGCGGCGATGATCGTTGCAAATGCTGACTGGGCCGAGACACGGGGCGTCGAGCCACTGGCCCGTCTGGTCAGTTACGGAATATGCGCCGTTGAGCCCGGCATGTTCGGTCTGGGGCCGGTCCCCGCAGTGCACCAAGCCCTTGAACGCGCCGGATGGGCGATTGGTGATGTCCAACGGTTTGAAATCAACGAGGCCTTTGCCGCTATCGCGCTCGCCGTGATGAAGGAACTTGGCCTGCCTGAAGATATTGTCAATGTTGAAGGGGGTGCGATTGCGCAGGGACATCCAATTGGCGCCACCGGCGCTGTTTTGACGACGCGGCTGGTTTATTCAATGGCGCGGGATGGGTTGAAACGGGGCATCGTCACACTGTGCATCGGCGGGGGTCAGGGGATCGCCCTGGCACTTGAGATATTGGACTAATGCCTGTTTGAGACGCGCCTTGGGACAGCATTCTGGATCTCGCAGGGCTTGGATGAGCCGATCCCATGAAATGTGCACCTTTGGACCCGTCAATCACGCCGAGGTCAGAGGGATTACACACTCCACAAGCAAAGCTGAACAAACGGGGGGGCGATTTTCCAACATCGCCAGGCCGCATGAAGCTCTCGGAGACTGGCTGAGGGGATCGCAAAACTGTCCCGCAGGTCTGTCCGGATTACAAGAGCGTCAGAGACTTGTCCGTTCGCCGCAAAACATCGGCAGACTTCTAGGACACGTTGACCGCAAAAAATGCAAGTGACGCAAACATGGCGACGACCATAAGCAGCAAAAGCGTATCAGCCGGAATTGTGTCGCCGTCGGCTTCCTGCACCTGCGCGATACGTTTTCGCAGAGCGCGTTTTCGCAAATACGCAACTACAACCACGACGGCGCCGGAGATCAGCAAGGCCATCTCTGACCAGTACGTGTTTTGCGGTGGGCCGACCCGTGCGACCACCAGCCCGAAACCAACAATGGAGACAGCCGTTCGAACCCATGCCAGAAAAGTGCGCTCGTTCGCTGCGTGGTCACCAAAATTTCTTATCATCGCTCTCTTCCTTCTTTGCCAGGGGCCACTCAGGATCAAGCTCTTCCTTGACCGCAGGCCGCGTCAATGTTGCCAGCCCCCTACCTTCGCCCTCACCGATTTTTTCAGACGGCGCGCCCATATCCAAGAGCGCTGACAGATACGCCGATGAATCTCGCCCATTTCCTGGGGCCCTGCCGACTTGGAAAAAGCCATTTGGCTTTGGTCGTTCTCGCTCAACAGGCGGGGCCGCGGTTTTCGGTCAAAAACCGTCAATCAAGCGTTCGCCGGAAGCGCAAGAGTGCGACCACCGCGTAGGCCAGGACGATTACAACCAGTGCAAGGATCGGTCTCGCGACATCCGGGGCCTGCGCGCCCTTCAGCATGATTGCGCGGACCAGACGCAGGAAATGGGTCAGCGGCAAGACTTCGCCCAATAGCTGTGCCCACCGTGGCATGCCGCCAAACGGAAACATGAACCCGGACAGAAGGATCGAAGGAAGGAAGAAAAAGAAGGCCAGCTGCATTGCCTGCATCTGGGTGCGCGAAAACGTCGAAATCGTGTAGCCGATCAACACCATTGCCAGCACGAAAATGAGAATCCCGGCAAGAAGCAGGCCGAACGAGCCGATAAAGGGCACGCCGAAGAGAACCTTTGCGGCAAACAGGATCACAAGAACCTGTACTGCACCAACGCCGAAGAAAGGCAGGATCTTGCCCAACATGATCTCGAGCGGCGTTGTCGGCATGGCGAGCAAGTTTTCCATGGTGCCCCGCTCAATCTCGCGTGTCAGCGCGATCGAGGTCATCATGACCATCGTCATCTGCAAGATGACACCAAGCAATCCGGGCACGATATTGTACTGCGTGATGCCTTCGGGGTTGTAGCGGCGATGAACAATGACCTGAAGGCTGCCGCGCGCGGCTTCTGCCGCCTGGTTCTCGGCATCGCGTTCGTGTAAAAGCGCTTGGGCGGCGACCGTTCGCAGCGTCGATATCGCGCCGGATGCAACCGCCGGGTCAGTGGCATCCGCCTCGATCAAGATCCGCGGCGTGTCTCCCCTCTCGACCCGGCTGCCGAAATCCGAAGGAATGGTCACGACAAAATAGACCTCCCCGCGCGCGATCAGCCTTTCAGCTTCGCTTGCGGTCGCATTCGGATAGGTGAACCTGTAATATCCGGTCAATTCCAGAGCCGTGACGATGGCGCGGGTATAGCGGTCCTGTGCCGGACTGACGAGCGCGGCCGATAGCCGCTTGGGGTCGGTGTTGATCGCGAAACCAAAGAGAATCAGAAGCATGAGCGGGATACCGAGCATCATCGCAAATGTCACCCGGTCGCGGCGCATCTGAATCGCTTCCTTGCGCAGGATCGAACGCAGTCGAGAGAGAGAAAAGCTCATGGTCATGCCTGCGTATCGCCTGTCCCGCCGATGAAGCGAATGAACGCGTCTTCCAGGCTCGTCTCGGACCGTTCCGCGCGGCTGCCGGTCGCGGACGCCACGGCCATCACGGCGGTATTCAGTTTTTGCGCGTCCCGCCCAACCACATGCAGCGTGGCGCCGAATGGCGCGACCTGATCCACATCCGGATGGGCGCGCAGCAGGTTTTCCGCCTCTTCAATCCGGCCGCCCTTCACAAGATAGGTAGTCAGCGCCGCGCGCGCGATGACCTCTTCGACGGTTCCGCTCACGATGAGCTTGCCAAGCGAAATATAGTTAATTCGATGGCAACGCTCCGCCTCGTCCATGTAATGCGTTGAGACCAGAACAGTCATTCCCTCAAGCGACAAGCGATGAATTTCGCGCCAGAACGCACGGCGCGCCTTGGGATCGACCCCCGCTGTCGGCTCGTCCAGCAAGAGCACCTTGGGGCGGTGCATCACACAGGCAGAGAGCGCGAGACGCTGCTTCCAGCCGCCCGAAAGAGTGCCTGCCAACTGGTTCCGGCGCTCGGTAAGACCGAGCGCCTCCAACTGCTCCTGCACGCGCGCGGTGATGGAGTGAATACCATAAAGCCCCGCAACAAAGCGCAGGTTTTCCTCGACTGTCAGGTCTTCATAGAGCGAAAACCTTTGGGTCATGTAGCCGATTTCGCGTTTCAGTCGCTCACTGTCCCGGCGGATGTCCAGACCAAGGACTGTTCCGCGTCCCTCGTCGGGCGTCAGCAACCCGCAGATCACGCGCATGGTGGTTGTCTTGCCGGACCCGTTTGGCCCGAGAAACCCGGCGATCTCGCCGCTTTCGACGCGCATCGAAACATGATCGACCGCCGTTCGGTCGCCGAACCGCTTGACGAGCCCCTGAACCTCAATCGCGAGCGAACTCACCGCTGACCCGCCAGTCGGACATCCACAATCTGGCCCGGCTTGAGTAGTGCAGTGTCCGGGTCTGGCCGTGCCTCAACAAGGTAGACGAGCTTTTGACGGCTCTCGACCGAATAGATGACAGGCGGCGTGAACTCAGGCTCTTGGGATATATAGGTGACGGTGGCCGATGTTTCCGGCGGGCAGCCGTCACAGGTCACTGCAAAAACAGAGCCCACAGCGAGTTCAGCTATATTTTCCTCGGGCACGTAGACCCGCAAAATGACCGCGCCATCTGGCAGGAACGAAAGGACCGGTGCCTGTGGGCCAGCAATTTCGCCGCGCCTGCGGAATATCTCTGTGACGGTGCCATCAGAGGGCGCGACAATATCTCGTTGCTCCAATTGCCACTCGGCCATGTCGTGATTGGTCATTGCCACGGCTAGAGCGGCCCCTGCGGCTGCGATCTGTTGTTCGCGCGCGGGAAGATGTGCGACCGCGAGATTGGCCTCGACCTCCGCGACGCGGGCCTCGGCAACGCTTAAGCGGGTCTCGGCAACGTCCACCTGGGTTTGCGGGACGGCCCCACGGCGCAGTAACTCGTTCAGCCGCGTTGCTTCTTTTGCGGCCTCGCGCGCCTGCGCTCGTGCAGAGGCCAGCTCTGCTTGGATTGCGCGGATTTCCTCGTCGCGCCGGGCCGCCTTAAGGTCAGCAAGTACACTTTCTGCCTGCGCCACAGCCGATTTCGCCTTTGCCAGCGTGATTTCGGCATCGCGGCGCTCCATTCTGGCGAGGACCGTCTTGCCGGTCACCCTTTGCCCCCGACGGACAGACAGGTCGTCGACTTGCGCGATGGCCACGGGTGCCATCAGAGCGAATTCGCCTTCCACATAGCCGGTCGCAACGGGCTCTGGCATGGCACAAGCCGCCCACAAACCCGCCAATACTGGAATGGTGCAAATGAAAGCGGTCACGAGCGTCGCCTTTTTCCTGCAATAGACCACCAGACGGGAGCTTGACGATTGATATCGCTCAATTCCCTTTCGGCTCTTGCTGCAATGGTGCGGGCACCGAGGACGCAAATCCGTCTGCAAGACGATGAGCCTTAACAAGGACGACGAAGAGACAGAGATGGGAATCAGGACAATCGTCATGCCGCTTGGCTCGGGCCAGGACGAAAACCAGAGCCTTGAAAGCGCGATTTCCGTTGCGCAAACCCTATCCGCGCATCTCGAAGTCCTCTTCATACGCCCCGACCCTGAGACACGTCAGGTTTACACCGGAATGCTGCCCTCGGATCGCATTGCGGCTGATATCCGCGAGCGCATAGATGAGCTTGGCGAGGCGGCCGCCCTGCAATCGCACCATCATTTCGATTACGTCTGCCGGAAAACCAACATGCGCAGATCCCAAAAGCCGCGGGGAACGTCTGAACCTTCGGCGCATTGGCGGGAAATCAAGGGAGAGGCATTGTCGGTCTATCCAGCCGCCGCACGCAACGCGGACCTTGCCATTCTTGGCTGTGAAACGATGCAATCTGACTCGATCTTCGGCGGGATTGTTCGCTCAACGCTGCTCGGATCCGGCAGCCCTGTCCTGTTCACTCCAAACGCCAGAGTGGAGAAGATCTTCGACCGCCCGCTCATCGCATGGGATGGTGGAACGGCCTGTGTCCGGGCGCTATCCGCCTGGCTCGCAACAGAGCAAATACCCGACGAAGCCGTCATTCTTCATATCGAGGAACCCGACGATGAGCCGCCCGACCTTGAGGATGTCGCCGCCCGGCTGGCCTGGCATGGCATTCGCTCGAAAATCGAAATTCGCAAGCGTGGGCTTGGGTCCATAACCGATGCGCTGCTAACGGCGGCGCAAGACCACCAGTGCGGACTAATCGTCATGGGCGGCTATGGCCGGTTTCGATATTCCGAGGCCCTGTTCGGAGGTGTGACGCGTCATGTCATCAGGAATGCGTCCATGCCCTTGCTGATGATGCATTAGACCTGTGCAGGCGGCTTGCCCCATCGGGGCCCATCCCTGAGATCAATGCCTCAAGCCTGATGAAAACCGTGACCGAAAAACCGGCCCTGGACACCAATGCCGGTGTAGCCGCAGACAGGGTGACTCATCCTCTCAGCCAGTGCCATGCATCCTGCAATTCCTCTGCGGAAAAGACGCGAACCTCGCCTTTGAAAAGAAAGGCGCTCAATCGAACGCACCAGACAACCCAGTCGGGCGCCCCCAGAGCTATGCCCGAAAGTTGGTGACGGCGTGATCAGGCGGCGGTTTTAAGTTGCTTGATCCCGTCCTTGAATTCAATCCCTTCGATGATCTCGGGG
>NZ_FRBN01000047.1 GCF_900142625.1 Roseovarius marisflavi | reverse complement strand
CCTTGGGTTCACGCAACAATAGCCGATATTCCTCAGGAAAAACGACTGCCATTGAATGATGTCGGAGTTTTTTGCCCCGATCAAGGCGCTCGGACGTGCGCAACGGACCTCGGGGTGTTCCAGAATGCTATCGCTGCGTAACCGGCGGCTTTAGGTGATCAATTGAGGTGACATTAAAGTTTAGTTGCGGAGGTATGGGAGCTTTGAATGCCCGGACAGTCGCGGCGCCGTAAGCCATCCCCATCTTATCCATGAAGTTTTCCTAGGACTTCGCTCAGTTCATAGAAATCTTCGTCGGTGGGTCCCGAGATGTTCGGCCATTCCTCGCCCGAGGATCAGAACTTACCAAAGTCCTGGTTGTTCCTGTATGGGATGCTAGCAGGTAGAACCTAAAGGTTATCCCCGTGACATTGCCGAGATGGGGCTCGCACACACGGTGGGCGGCAACGTGGAGCGTGCTTACAGGCGCACTGACATGGTCGAGAAGAGACGTGAGATCATGGAGGATTGGGCAAACTTCGTTCTTGGCCGCGCAACTGCGCCATCCTGACCTGTGCCGCGAATGACATTGGTGCACCGACCCATGATCGCATGCCGATGATTGTCGTTAGCGAGCCGCGTGAGAACCAACTACCCCTCCCGCGCCTGCCGCTGCGCTCTCATCAGTCATCTTTGCTCATTACTACCCCTGACTTTTCTCGCGTAGGATGTGCGGTGAGGTCCAGAAGTGCAAGAGCGCATGCCCGTAACTTCACCTTTTCTCGGCACCCACCACCTTGCACTGCTCTTCCTGACGCCGAGAACGGCTCGTGGCGTCTGCTTTTTGCACAAGGCAACTTGCCGAGGCCTCTAGGTGCTCGTAATCAGACGATGTTTTCTCAATGGAGCGGTTTCTCATGTCCAGCTTAACTGCGGTTCACCAATATCGTGAAAAAACACTGACGGCGGCATCGAAGCTGTTTGAGATTGGCGTGCTCGCTGATGCACCGGATGATGAGAGCTTCATTCTGCGGCTCAACACCCTAGTGGCACGGCGGCGGACTGATGCAGATAAAAACGCGCCGGTTGATCTCTCGGATGCAATCAAGGCTGATGGTGCGTTGAAAGCGCAGGCGGAACTGATTGTGTTAGGGCGCTGGCTTCTCTTGGAGGGGCATCCTGGAATGAAGAGACAGGGCGGACCGCAGCCAGATCCGCGACGGATATTAAAAGGCGTCGCTGCAATTTTGGCTGAGCTTCACACCCGGCCTCTCAAAACGAAGCACGATATTGCCTTGGGTGGGCGGGCAAGCCGCAAACAGGGAATTACCAAGCACGACCTTGCAAAACAATGGGACGTGCTGTTTGGGGACAAGATCACTCCCTCGATGTTTGACTCGCTGCTTCGGTCCCTGCAGCGCATTCTGCCCCTTTATCTGAAGCATCTGAAATCCGGTGCCGCGAGCCATGCTGGAATGCAGATCAAGAAGTCACCGGAGATCAAACGAGTGCTGGATGCGATTTCGGGCATTTTGCCGAAATCGAAGAAAAAACGGCCCGATATTCTGGCAGAGCCGGATGTGAAACACCCCGCTTATCTGCTCCCGTTCGAGATCGAACTCGAATATCAATCCGCCGCGCATGAAGAGGAATACCGCAAGCTGCCGAAGGGCACCCGTCCAATTGCACGGCTGCGATATGTGCCGAAAATCACGTCTGCCACATCAACATCCGGCACAATCCGAGCAGACAGGGATGGCAAGATCGTCCTCATACCGGAAGTGGATAGCGTGTATCCATTGCTTGTGCGAAGCAGAAGGAGGACCGGCATGGCGAGCACACAAGCCGATGAACAACCTGAGGTAGATGAAGCGATCGGTTCAGGCTATACGGCTGTGCTTTATGTGCACGGCATGGGCAATCAGCGCCGCTTTGAAGAGGTCAGCCGCCTGATCGATGCCATTGATACCTACCTGTCCAATTCCTTTCGCCAGCGTGGAGAAAAGCTTGGATACCTTGCAAAGATCAAACCGCGGCTAGAGCTGTGTCGGGCGTCGAAAGGTGACGACGTAACCTATGTCCGGACGCTTCATGCAAACCCCAACGAGCATGAAGAGTGGGTGTCGCCAGAAACCCGATACTACGAGATCTACTGGGCGCCGGTGATGGCGGGAATGGGCTCTCCCGGTTCGGTGATAAAGTGGATTCTTCGACAGGCAAAGCGCCCTTTGCAAACCCGCTTCAGCCCTTGGCGAGAACGCCATCGCCTGCGCCGCTCCACTTTGGCCGAATTGTATGAGAACGAGTTGAAGTGGCCAGGAAATACGCGAGCGGAGGATTTTGATAAACTTTTGCGTCTTTACTCTGACTTCGAGCGCCTCGACGTCAAGCGCGATTTTCCAGAAGGAAGCTTCGAGCAGTTCCTGTCCTTCATTGGAACGAAATATACCAAACGTCCCGAAACCACAAAGCGCCTGATAGCACTGGCGCAGGCCTGGCACCGCGCCTACATCTTGACCGAGGCGCGAAATCTTTTCTTCCTCATGACGATCCTGCTGGCCATGGTTTTGACTGGCGGTTTGTTGATCTGGTCGATCCTGTCGGTCATGCAACTCGTCTCCGGACTCTCATTCCTCACCGAAAGCAAGCTACCCTTTGCTGAATACCTGCGTGACAATTTTCACCCTTCAGTTTCCGCGGCCTCGGGCCTTTTGGTCAACTTGCTCATCGCTTTCGGTCTGGGAAAGTTCTTGACCAACTATATGGGTGATGTCGAAGCTTGGGTCACCTATGAGGAGACCGACGAGAAACATATCCGAAGGCGTCGCGTTCTAGACGAGGCGACCCGGATCGCGACACATGTGTTACTGGATCCTCGCTGCGAACGTGTCGTTGTGATCAGCCACAGCCTTGGCACCAGCGTCGCGCATGACACGTTGCTCACCCTCGCGCGAAACAACCGCGCGCGCAATCCCGCGAACCCGATCAGCGGGCCAGTGCCGTTGGAAAAGATCCGCCATTTCGTGACGATTGCGAGCCCGATCGACAAGATCAACTATTTTTTCGAAAGCACCAGAAGCGCGTTTCATCGCTATTTGCGCATAGTCGATACGTTACGGGGCGACATCAGTGAGGCTCCCTTTGCCAAGAACCGCAAGCCTCACATCCACTGGGTCAATTTCTGGGATCAAGCCGATATCATAAGCGGTCCTCTGCATTCGCCCGTCGGACGCCGAGGGCTGCTCAATCGGGTAGACAATTTCCATGTAGCCAATCTTCACGCACCCGACCCGGGCGCATCTCACTCAGCCTATTTCGGCAATCGCGCGGTGATCTCAAGGCTTTTCGACATGATTTATAGGAACCGCTACAGCTTTGGCGATGCCCCCTTGCGGGAAGACGGGAAGGGGCACGACTACGACCGCGTTATGCTTGGCCCAGGGGAGAACAAGGGCCTGCATCTCCACTTCTTCCGTTTGGTGCTGGCGCTGCCTTGGCTAGGTCTCGCCTATATCGTCTTTCTTCTGCTCGGCGCGCACTTTTTAAGTTCGGTGATCTTTGGCGTAATCATAGCTGTCTCCGCAACGATGGTCATAAGCGTGCTGATGCGCAAACTGCGCGGCGCGCGGCAGGATCTCTGAGGGGGTAATCAGGTCACGGTCAGGTAAGGATTCGGCCCGTAAGGTGTGCCCTGTTGCGGCTTTTCGATTGAAAAGGGCCAACGAGGCCAGAGGTTTTTGCCCAATAGCGTGTGTATGGGAAAGTTAAGGTCTCCATCTGCGGCGCCAGAATGCATCCCCATCGCATCCCTGCAAATTTTCTAGGACTTCGCTTAGTTAATGGAGTTCTTTGTCCGTGGGTCCCGGGATGTTGAGCCATTCCTTGCCAGGGGATCAGAACTTACCAAAGTTCGGGTGGTTCCTGTAGGCGATGCTTGCAGGTCGGAGGCGAGCAAAAAGCGCCAACTGCGCACGATAGACACATCTTGTTATGGTGGAACTGACCCTTAGGACTTAAGCCAATCACGAAAGGTCTCAGGGACGAATGTATGCCCATCCAAACCCACACCATGATCGGCAAGAAACATTGCGAGCTGCATCCTACTTGTTCAGCCCATCCAATCCCTGGCGCAGAGCCCGGACTTCATTGGTGGGTCGTTTGAAAACAAATTCTCGAAGCTTAGCGTGCCACGTGACAGGCATGAAACGGGCGGCTTTCTGAACAACAGGGCAGAGAATTCGCACTTGCCGTTCCGACGACGAGAGAGGGCAATGCAGCGGTTCCGGCGTATGCGAAGTTTGCAGAAATTCGCAACCGTTCACGCTTCCGTCTACAATCATTAGAATTCGGAAAGAACCGTTCACTCACTACACAAATTCAAACTCAACCGCGCCACTGCTCTTGCCTAGTGGCGCGGTCTCTGCGCGACATAATGGACACTGTCGCTGTCCTTGTGGCGACTGGTTCGAATTAGTCTGCCAGCACCCCCATCTGGCGTCAGGTCAGAACCGGATAGGAGAGCGGATCGCGAACGGCCTCGTAGGCAGCGCCAATCCGGAGGGTCATGACTTCGTCATTGGGGCGGCCAATCACCTGCAAGCTCGTCGGCAAGCCCGCATCAGATACACCAGTGGGTACGGACAGGGCACACATGCCAACGTAGTTCACAGGGCGCGTGAAATGGCCGGGGGACACCGCCTGATCTACTTCTTCCAGCCGCAATGCCGTCGTTGTCATTGTTGGGGTCAGCACCGCATCCAGTCCACGCATCAGGCTGATGTAGATGTCCCGGGCCTCCTCACGGTCGGACAACAAACGCATGTAGTTTGAAGCGGACATGTCCCGCCCGCCAAGCATACGGGAGCGCACATCCTCATCCATGGGCAAATCGCTTTGGTCGTAGAGATGGCCATGGTGGTAATATCCCTCTGCGGCGATAAGAGCTCCACAGGCGGCAGTCAGTTCAGCATAGGGTTTAGACGCTGAGAACGGCACCAATTCGGCACCCAAATTCCGTAAAACGCCCAGCGCCGCATCATACCCTTCGATCACATCTGAAGTACATTCGGCGCGTTCCTGCGCGTCCAGAACTCCAAGCCGCAGGCCCTTTACGCCAGCACGAAGGCTGTCAAAAAGACACCGACTCTCTTGCCGGTCCTGGTCCACGGACCATCCTGCGACACCGTCCATGGCAAGCAACATCAATGCGGTATCCTCAACCGATCTCGCAAGCGGACCCGGTGAATCCAACGTTTGGGACAAAGGCAGGATACCATCAGTCGGCAGCCGTCTTTCAGTCACCTTCAAACCCACCAACCCGCAGAACCCCGCAGGAAGGCGCACCGATCCCCCGGTATCCGTCCCGACACCACAGACAGCCATACCAGCAGCAATACTCGTCGCGGTGCCTGAAGACGACCCGCCCGGCACGCGATGCGCCTGCATGTCCCAAGGGTTGCGCGGTGTGCCCATCTTCTGGTTGGTGCCCCAGCCACCTAGCGCGCATTCGACCGTCTTGGTCTTGCCAAGCATGATCCCACCAGCGGCAAACAGGCGATGGGCTAGCGTGCCAGTCACCCGCGACACCCGGTCTTCCATCGCCTTGGAGCCGCCGGTTGTGATACGGCCTTCCACGTCGCAAATATCCTTCAGCCCGAATGGAATTCCATGAAACGGTCCCAGCCGGTTCCCAGACGCGAACATCTTATCAGCAGCTTCGGCCGCCATCATGGCATCTTCATCATACACCACCTGAAACGCGCCGATTAAAGGATCGACACGCGCGATACGGTCAAGGTGCGCGCGGATCACTTGGCTTGGTTTGACAGAACCCACCCGATAGGCGTCAGACAAATCCGTCAGCGACAGAAACGGATCATTTGGATCAATGGTCATCTGGGCATCCCCCGCTTGTATGCCAACATCTTGATACTCAGGTGCTTCTCAGTACGGCACCACGCCATCGGCGACACATGCAAATGACTGATTTATTTGGCAAGAACCTTTGCGTCTGAATCCTTCAGGAACCAGTCTTTTCCAGGAACAGCTGCAAGCAATTCACGGGTATAGGTCTCTTTCGGTGATGCAAAAAGCGTCGAGGTCGGTCCGATCTCAATCATCTTTCCACGCTGCATCACGGCGATCCTGTCACAAACCTGCGCTGCCACACGAAGATCGTGGGTAATGAAGATCATGGACAGGTTCATCCGGTCTCGAATCTCGTCCAGGAGATTCAGGATCTGCGCCTGAATCGATACATCAAGGGCCGACACAGGCTCGTCCGCGACGAGGATATCCGGCTCCAGCGCGAGCGCACGGGCGATACCGATCCGCTGCCTTTGTCCGCCGGAGAATTCGTGCGGGAAACGGCCGTAGGCGCGGGGATCAAGACCTACGATATCCAGCAAGTCCAAAGTCCGTTTTTTGGCATCCTCAGCACTTGCGCCATACATCATCGGGCCTTGCGCAATGATCTTACCGATCCGGGTGCGCGGGTTGAGCGACGCAAACGGATCCTGAAACACCATCTGGATTTTTGAGCGGTAGGGACGCATTGCTGCGCGGCCCAATGGACGCAAGTCCGTATCTCCAAGCAGGATTTCACCAGCCTCTGCATCATTCAGACGCACGATGCACCGGGCTACCGTGGATTTGCCAGAGCCACTCTCGCCAACGATGCCAAGCGTCTCGCTACGCGCAAGATTAAACGTCACATCATTTGCCGCATGAACAATCCGCTCTTTGCCACCAAACAACCCACCACCACTGCGGTAAGTCTTTTCAAGTTTGTTGACCCGCAACACGATTTCGGGCGACCGCGCGCGTGCGGGGCGTGGCGTGAGTTCCGGCACCGCGGCGATCAGTGCTTGCGTGTACGGATGTGTCGGGTTGCGCAGAACCTCATCGGTGGTGCCGGTCTCAACAACCAATCCGTTCTGCATCACAGCCACCCGATCAGCGATATCGGCGACAACGCCGAAATCATGGGTGATGAACAACACGCCTGTACCGTGCGTGGCCTGCATTTCCTTGATCAGCTTCAAAACCTGCGCCTGAGTTGTCACATCCAGTGCCGTGGTCGGTTCGTCCGCAATCAGGATTTTCGGATCGAGAGCCAGCGCCATTGCGATCATTGCGCGCTGCCGTTGTCCGCCCGAGAGTTCGTGCGGATATGCCTTGATGGCTTGCTCGGGGTCGGGCAGTTGCACGTCCCGCAGCAGTTCCAGCGCCCGGCGTCGCCTTTCTTTGCCAGGCATCTTGTCGTGAAATCGGAAGACCTCATCGATCTGAGTTCCGATCGTCATGACCGGGTTCAGTGCAGTCATAGGCTCCTGAAAAATCATCGATATTTCTGACCCGCGTATCTGCCGCAAACGATCATCACTGACTGTTGTCAGATCCTCACCTTGGAAAAGTACGCTACCTTTGGCAATCCGGACATGTGGCTTGGGCAGCAAACCCATAACGGCACGTGCCGTCAAAGACTTACCCGATCCGCTTTCTCCTACCACGCAAAGGATCTCGTTCGCTTCGAGATGCAGATCCATTTTCTGCACCGCATAGGGACGCTGACTGTCGGCGGGCAAGGCGATATGAAGATCGGTGATATCCAGCAGGCGAGTCATGAACGTTCCCTCAGACGTGGGTTCAGGGCATCATTTATGCCTTCGCCGACCAGATTGATGGCAAGAACCGTCAGAAGGATGGCGATACCCGGGAAGGTACAAACCCACCAGGCAGAACGCAGAAGCGTGCGCCCTGCCCCAATCTGAAAACCCCAACTCATGATATTGGGGTCACCCAGACCCAGAAAAGCCAGCCCACTTTCGATCAGAATCGCAGTCGCCACCATAAGGGATCCGATAACGATAACAGGCGACAGGCAATTTGGAAGGATTTCGCCCATCATAATGCGAATATCTGACATGCCAAGTGTGTGGCACGCCTGCACGAATTCTCTGTTGCGCAAAGAAAGAAACTCGCCCCGCACCAGACGCGCCACCGCAGGCCACGAAACAACTGCGATAGCAATCACGATGCTTTCAATCGAGGGTTTCATGATAGCAACCAGCAGGATGGCAAAGATAAAAGACGGGATCGTCTGGAACATCTCCGTCACGCGCATCAGCAGGTCGTCTATGATACCGCCGTAATATCCGGCGAGTGCCCCCATGACGATACCAACACACACCGCCACAAGTGTCGCCAGAAGGCCGATCAGCAGCGACGTTTTCGCGCCATGCGCAATTCCTGACGCGACATCGCGGCCCAGGCTGTCGCTTCCCAGAAGGAACCCGTTTTCACCGGGGGGCGACATGGATTGGCCTGCAAGGCTAAATGGATCGTCAGGGAAGAATATCCCGGCGGTTACCGCCATGAATGTGATAAGGACCAGAATAGCGAGGCCCACAACAGCCCCGCGGCTTCGGGCAAAGAGCTTCCAGAATGTCATGTGTCAACTCACCTCTATGCGTGGGTCGAGCGACGAATAGATGATGTCGACCACGAGATTGACTGCTACCACTAGAAGTGCCGAAAGGAGGAAAATCCCAAGCAGAAGGTTCAGGTCCCGGGAGAAGAGTGCCTCGAAGGCAAGCATACCAAGTCCCGGCCAGGCGAAAACAGATTCAACAATCACGGACCCCCCAATCAAAGCGCCTACTTGTACACCGGCCATAGTGACCACAGGTAGCAAGGCGTTTCGCAACACGTGCACAAACATAATCCGGTTCTCTGTCAAACCTTTCGCGCGCGCGGTTGTCACATAGTCCTGTCCGGCCTGCTCGAGCATCGAAGCACGCATCAGTCGCGTATAGAGGGCAAGGTAAAATAAAGAGAGCGTGATCGCGGGTAAAACCAGATGATGCGCGATGTCCCAGACACGGTCCCAGCCCTCGTAAAACATTGCGAAGTTTTCCATACCAGAGGTCGGAAACCACTTCAGATTAAGCGCAAATACAACGATCATCATCAGCCCGACCCAGAAAAGCGGCGTAGCATAGGTGATCAATGCAAAGATGGAAATTGCTGTATCGCGCCATGTGTTCAGTCCCATCGCCGCCACAAGGCCAAGAAGGATACCAAAACCCACCGCAAGCGTGATCGTTGCGACCATCAGCAGGAGCGTGGGCATCATACGGTCCAGGATAAGCTCACTGACCGGCATTTCGTGACGGAACGAATATCCCAGGTCAAAGACCATGACGTTCTTGAGATAGACCGCCAGTTGCACCGGCAACGGCTGGTCCAGTCCAAACTTTGCGCGCAGTTCGGCCATGTATTCGGGCGTTGCTGATCCGGCCTCACCGGCAAGAACATCGACGGCATCACCTTCTGCCAGCTGAAGGAGCAGAAAGTTCAGAACAACGATGGCCAGAACGATCGGAATGGCCTGCAGAAGACGCTTCACGACATACCGCATGCGCCGAGAAAAATGAGACAAATTGGTATTCCTTCTTGCTTGGCACCGGCCTCAGCGGCCGGTGCCGCGCTCGTTTAAATCACTCGTCGAGCCAAACGCGATCGAACGGGCCGTATGCACCCAGCGCAGACGTCGCATGATCTTTGAGCTTTTCGTTATAGACAGTCAGGAACTGCATCTCGAAAAGGTTCGCGACAGGCATATCCTCGGCGAGAATGTCCTGCACCTCACCATAGATTTCTGCCCGCTTGGTTGCATTAGCTTCCTGCGCACCGGCAGCCAACAGGGCATCAAGCGCCGGGTTGGAATACCGAGAGGAATTCACAAAATGCGTACCCTGGCGGATTTGGTCAGTACCGTAATGGCGATGAACGCCCAGCACCGGGTCAGGCAGCTGGTAGAAGTAGTTGATGTTCATCTCGAAGTCATAATCGGCGTAGATCCGCTTCAGCCATGTCGGCACATCTTCGTAGCGAATCTCGAGCGAGATCCCGATCTCGCTCATGGCCTGCTTCATGTACTCACCGGCGCGGCGCCAGTCTTCTCCATAAGGGATCAGGTCAAGCACAGCAGTTGCACGGATGCCATTGGCGTCAGGTGTGATACCAGCCGCGTCCAACATGGCGATTGCACCAGCAACATCAGCATTTGCCGGGTAGTTTGGTAGGCCAGCCTTGTACAGACCTGTCGGCGCAAAGTTAGTCGACAGTGCAGATGTCGCAGGTTTGCCGTATCCGAACCAGATGTTCTGGATCAGGAATTCGCGGTCGATCGCAAGCGAGATTGCCTTGCGGATCTCCGGATTATCGAAGGGTGCCTTGGTTGTGTTGAACTCGATCAACGCCATCGGGTTGATCATGGAATAGCCATCGGTTGTAACCGAGAACCCGTCCATATCGCGAAGGCGCACAGCATCAATGTTCGGAATGGCACCATAAGCGCCATACATCACTTCACCGTTTTCCATCGCGGCTGTACGGGTTGACGCATCCGGGATAAACCGGCCTACGATACGTTCAATGTACGGCAGACCGGCCTTCCAGTAGTTTTCGTTCTTGTCGAGGCGGATATACTGGCCTTTCTTCCATTCGACGAACTTGTAGGCACCGGTACCGACGGGGTTGGTCGCAAGATCCGAGCTGCGAAGATCGGTGCCGTCCAGTAGGTGCTTGGGGACCATCGGGCTTTCATAGCCGGACAGAGCACGCAACATATACGGCGCCGGGTTGGCAAGATTGAAAACCGCGGTGTAGTCATCGGGTGTGTCAATGGACGTAACTTCACGGAACGAGTTCGGTCCGCGCGGGTGCACTTCTTTGAGAACAGACATCACTGTGAATTGCACATCGGCCGAGGTGAACGGTTCGCCATCGTGCCAGTTCACACCATGACGAAGAGAGAACGTCACGGTCTTGCCGTCTTCGCTCACATCATAGCTTTCAGCGAGCGCGGGTACGATGTTCAGATCATTGTCATAGTCGAACAGGCCATCGTAAATCTTGGGTGCCACCAGACCGATAGGTCCCGAGGTCGACAGAAAGGATGCCAGCGATGGCGGCTCGGGCTGTACGAGATACACAAATGTACCCCCCGCTTTCTGTGCGTCCGCAGGAGCAGCGCCTAGCGCCAATCCCAAGGTGCAAAAGGCCGCAGCGGCCCATTTACGTAAGCTCATTTTTAGTACCTCCAGGTCAGAAAAGTCTTGTCGTCTTTTTGTTTACTCAGCGTAATGTTGGCTGTCTTAGGCCGACGTTGCAAGTCGCGAGACAAAGCAACTCTAGAAAATCTGCATATTTTTTAGTCAATTCCACTAAAATGCATATTTCTGCAGCAACATCGACAACCGCATCGTCAGCCAAAACCGGCTTGAGGCGGGCACGGCGTATTTGTAGCGTGTGGAGATGACCAAACCTGATCCATTTCGCTACTTCAAAACGAGCGGTGAGATAATCCGCCTAGCAGTGATGCTGTACGTGCGGTTTCCCTTGTCGCTCCGCAATGTGGAAGATCTGCTCCATGAGCGCGGCATTGATGTGAGCCATGAAGCTGTGAGATACTGGTGGCACAGGTTCGGTCCGATGTTTGCGCCCGAGATCCGGAAACGGCAGATTGCCGGAATGAAATGCAGCCGATGGCGATGGCAATCATCAAACGGGACCGGATTAAGCTCTGGAGCGTGAGAACCGCCGGATTCTGCAAGCCAATGAGATATTTAAGAAGTCATCTGCGTATTTCGCCAAGGCAGAGCTTGACCGTCATTCGCGGCACAGGTCAGGATGGCGCAGTTGCGCGACCAAGAACCAAGTTGGCCCACTCCTCCATGATCTCGCGTCTCTTTTCGACCATGTCAGTGCGCCTGTACGGGTTCACTAGATCAAGCAGGCAACCGCATTTATTACTTTGATACTTAGCTCGCCTCATCGGCTGCAAATAATCCTCACGTTCTTATGAAAAGAAGTGGCTCCTGCTACGAATGAATGAGCCGTTGCATCGAATGACCTGTGTGGATGGCTCCTGCATAGCAAGACATTTTTGATCAGATTTGTGCATTTGTCAGAAGCAGTCATGTGTCCGGCCTGTTTGCGCGGTTTTGAC
>NZ_FRBN01000049.1 GCF_900142625.1 Roseovarius marisflavi | reverse complement strand
GCAGTCCGCGTGCCATCAGGCGGTCCAGACATGCGACCCAAAAGGGGCTTAAGCTGCGCAAGATCAAGGATGCAATTCCGATCAGTGAACGCCCAAGCGCTCGCCAGGTTCGAGCGCGATGGTCGTGATCTGTCCCGGGGCGGCGTAGACCTGATAGAGCGCGCCCTCGGACCAGGGGTAGATCTGGATCGCATTGAAATAGCCCGTGCGCCTCGGTTCCGGCTCTCGTCGCAGCCCTGCGTTGGCCTCGTCGCCATCAGCCTTGATGTTGGAGGTTGGTTTTGGATCTGTAGAACTTGCCGTCACCATAGAAGACCACGGATCATTTTTTGGCGTTGGTCCAGTGTTCTGCGGCTTCGGTGGCCGCAGCACGCGCTCGGCGAACCTTCGATCCTCGAAGTACCGCGCCTTCTTCGCCCGGATCGGCGGCGAACCAGCCACCATGACAATTTCGTCGTCGGGCGGCAGTTGCATGATTTCGCCAGGGGTCAAAAGTTGACGTGCTGTCTCGGAGCGGGACACCATTAGATGCCCGAGCCAGGGTGCAAGTCGGTGCCCGGCGTAGTTTCGCATCGCCTTCATCTCAGTAGCCGTTCCGAGGGCGTCCGACACCCGCTTGGCCGTGCGCTCGTCATTGGCGGCGAAACTCACCCGGACATGGCAGTTGTCGAGGGTGGCGTTGTTCTGACCATAGACCTTCTCGATCTGGTTCAAGGATTGCGCGATCAGGAGGCTCTTGATCCCATAGCCCGCCATGAAGGCCAGAGCGCTTTCGAAGAAATCGAGCCGTCCGAGCGCCGGGAATTCGTCGAGCATCATGAGGACACGGTGACGGCGCTTGGTGTCATGCAAGTCCTCGGTCAAACGGCGGCCGATCTGGTTCAGGACAAGCCGGATCAGCGGTTTGGTCCGCGAGATGTCTGAGGGTGGCACGACGAGATAGAGCGTCGTCGGTCCTGCAGCGCTGATCAGGTCTGCAATCCGCCAGTCGCAGCGGCGGGTGACATGGGCAACGACAGGGTCGCGGTAGAGGCCGAGAAAGGACATGGCGGTCGACAGAACGCCCGAGCGTTCATTGTCGGATTTGTTGAGCAGTTCCCGCGCCGTCGAGGCGATGACCGGATGCGGCCCGGCCTCGCCTAGATGGCGCGTTGCCATCATGGCTTCCTGCGCCAGAGGCCATAGTCCCGATGGACCAAAGGCCAATCATGCACTAACTTTCATTCTGGACCACTCAGGTGGGGCTGCTCAAACCCCAATTCGACAGGAAGTGCATACGTGAACTTCATTCCTGAAGATGAAGTTGACCGCGTCGGCAACGTCTATGGTGCCAACATGCAAAGGTTACCGGAGATCAAGGCGAGATACGACCCGGACAATTTTTTCCGCTGCAATCACAACATTCTGCCAGCGGAACGTCCTGTCGCTGCGAAGTAAGGGAAGGATTATGTCGGCGGGAGTTCTGGCTGGAAAGCTCCATGACGTCCCGCCTGTTCCATGGTGGCGACACTGGAGAGCCCGGCTTGCCAGCGTTTTGGGGGAACGGAGGTGGTGGTTATCTAAACCACTTGCCGCAGCTCAAGGTGTTTGTTTCGAGCTCTGCATTGGTAACGGTGACGGCGAATCGAGGGTGTTGACTTGATTGCCGCCGCGTAAACCAGCATGCTGCTTTGCATGGGCTTAGAAATTGACAAATGGCTGAACGCGCTGGGCATGGACCGGTATGTTGATGCGTTTCTCGAAAACGATGTCGATTACCGTGTTCTGCCGCTTTTGACCAGCGAAGACCTGAAAGAACTGGGCGTAAGCCTGGGGCACAGAAAACTCATTCTGGCTGGGATTCGGGACCTCTCAACGAGCCATGGCGATGCCGGGCCAGACGCAGCTGGTTCCGGCACTGTCGCCGAAGTGCCCTCGTCCGCGCCTGCGCTCGAAGTTGAGGAGCCTGATGCAGGCTTTGCGCCTGCAAAAAAGCCGAACACCGCGGCCGCCGCGGAACGCAGACATTTAACGGTTATGTTTGCCGATCTCATCGGCTCCACAGAATTGACCAACCGCCTTGATCCCGAAGATATGCGGGTCCTACTGCAACGCTACCAAGACGCAGTTGCAGGGGCAGTTAGCCGGTATGGCGGGTACGTCGCTAAATACCTCGGCGATGGTTTGCTGGTCTTTTTCGGGTGGCCCCGCGCCTATGAAGATCATGCTGTGCGAGCCATCAAGGCCGGGTTGGAGGCCGTTCAGCGTGTAAAAGAACTTCGGGCGCCTGATGGAGCGCCGCTGTCTGTCCGCGTGGGGATTGCCAGCGGAGAGGTGGTGGTCGGCGATGCAATCAGCGAAAACACCTACGAAGAAGGCGCGATGACGGGACCTATCCTGAATCTCGCAGCACGCATTCAGGAGCATGCACCGCCGAACACCATTGTGCTGCCCGAAGAGGGCACAGAACCTTCGCTAAGGCGTATCTTTGAGTTTTCGTCACTCGGACAGGTGTCATTGAAAGGATTTGATGCGCCATGCGCACTGTTGCAAGTAAAAGCCGAGCGCAGTGCAGAAAGCCGGTTTCGCGCCGCACATAACGAAGACTCGACGAACGCACTTGTGGGGCGCAATCTCGAAAAGGGAATACTCAGAGAAACATGGCAACGCGCGCAGAGCGGCAACGGCGAAGTCGTCCTTCTGAGCGGCGAAGCCGGTATCGGTAAATCCCGCCTTGCTGAAGAGTTTCTGACCGATGATGAAGTCGCGGGCAGCGCAGATATTGTCAGGTTGAATTGCTCTCCTTACCTGACCAGTAGCCCGTTTCACCCCGTCACCGAGCGCATTTCTCAGGACGCGGGTTTTGAACCAGGCTTTGACGATGACCGAATTTTGGAACATCTGCGCTTTATGCTGGAAGCATGGCCGGGGCTGGATGTGCAACAGGTCCTTCCCGTTTTTGCAGCCCTTGTTGCACCGCGCAGCAAGGTTGCTCAGGATGTCCTTGCGATGTCGCCAAAAGAACAGCGGGACATCTCCATTCAGACACTGATTAACACTATAAAAGTCCGGGCGAGCCACCGGCCTGTTATCTTATTTGTTGAAGATGCGCACTGGATTGACCCATCCACCAATGCACTTCTCGAACGCTTCAAGGATATTGTCACAGACCTGCCATTAATGGTTCTGGTATCTCACAGGCCCGAGTGGTCTCTGGAACAGTCCGAAGGCGATGCACATGTTCAAAATCTGCGCCTGCGCCGGTTCGACGCGGGTCACGTTGCGGATTTGGTCAGAACCATCTCTGGTCAGGAACCAGATCAAGATCTGATCGACGTGATCATTGAAAAGACCGATGGCGTGCCGCTTTTCGTCGAAGAACTGACGCGCGCCATCCGGAGATCGGGTGGTCATGACAAGATGAAAGTGCCTTCGTCCTTGAAGGGGACGCTGATGGCGCGCCTTGATTCGGTTTCACAAGATGCAAAACAGGTTGCCTTGGCGGGAGCGGTGATTGGCCGCGAATTTGACCCGACGGTATTAACCGAAGCGATGGCAAGCGGACAGGTCGACGTCCCCGCCTGTCTCGAAGAGCTTCGCAAGTCGGGCCTAATCTTCGAAAGTGGCCACAGCAGGGGTAACTATGTCTTCCGTCACGCTCTTATCCGCGACACGGCATACCAATCGATGCTGGCAGCGACGCGCCGCGAGCAGCACGCGCGGGTCGCACACGCCTTGGCGGCATTGAGGCCCGCAGAAGTTGAACGACAGCCCGAACTTGTTGCCCGCCACCTGACCGAAGCGCAAGACTGGTCTTCCGCTTTCAAGCGATGGCGGTCCGCAACCGAACTGGCTCTGGGCCGTTCGGCAAGTCAAGAAGCAGTGGCAAATGCCAAAGAGACCCTGGAAGCGGCGCGCCATCTGGGAGAGGAGACCGCTGTTGAAGTGATCACCGCGAAAATCCTGGTTGGAAGAAGCTACGACAGTGTCGGACGCCTGCCGGATTGCATCGCAATTCTTGAGGAAGTCTGGAACACGTCGCGAAGTGTTGGAAACGCCGAACTTGCGGCGGACGCCGCAAATTATTTCGCCGATACATCCATGATGGCCGGTGACCAGCATCGCAAGTCGATCGAATTTTGTCTTCAGGCCCTGAAAGACTTGTCCGAGCAGGATGAAAGGCGCCGTTGCGGACTCATGAGTCAGCTTGCACGGGCCTATATGTTCACTGGTCAATTCGAAGAAAGTGGACACTTCAGCAGCAAGGCAATGGAGCTTGCAGCGAAGTTGGGAGACCACAAGGCGCAATTCTCCGTCATGATGTCACGGTTTGGCGCGCCTTTCGTAGCACGCACCAAGGACGAAATTCGGCATTGGCGCGAAAATCTTGAAGCGATGCACCGCGTTGCGGAGAATCTGGGCAATATCGATCAGGGCCGGGACCGCACACTGAGCCTGTTTGTTGGCGCTGAAATGGCGGACCGTCAGCTTATGGATCATTCGCTGGAGCTGTTGACCGAGATTTCCGAGAAGGACAATCACCTTCAGCTTTATTGGGTTCAAATCCACGCGCGCGCAATGGTTGCTATTTTGAACGGGGATTTCGAGCAGGCCGAGCAATATGCGAACGAAGCAGTAAAGATCGGTCGGCAGACGCATGGGGAACATGTCGAAGGTGTTTACGGTGTTCAGATGTTCACAATTCGCCGCGAGCAGAGCCGACTGCAGGAGGTCGCTCCGGTCATAAAACGTCTCATGTCTGACAGCCCCGAAGACACGACCTGGAAACCCGGTTTTGGACTGATTGCTGCTGAGCTGGGCTACATGGACGCAGCAGAACGCATCCTCGGTGAACTGGCAGACGGTGGTTTTGAGCTGCCGCACGATGCGATGTATTCCACTTCGCTTTCATACCTAGCCGACATTTGTCTGGCCGTGGAGCATCTGGAGCACGCAAAGACGATCTACGATATGCTGCTGCCTTACAAGAATTTCACCATAACCGCCGGTGCCACCACCGTTTGCGCCGGGGCCGCTGCGCGCAGACTTGGCAGCCTTGCCGCCTTGATGGGGGATTGGGACGCATCAAACGAAATGTTTGAAAAGGCGATCGACATCGACACCAGCATGGGCGCGCTGCCATGGATTGCTCATAGTAAGTATGCCTTTGCAGTGGGCCTTAGGCAGCGCGGCAGAAAACAAGACTGGGAGCGCGCATTTCGCTTGGAAGCGGAAGCGTTGGCAACCGCTCAGAAACTGGATATGGTTTCGCTCAAGTCCAAACTTGATGGTCAAGCGTCATAGGGCCGGATTTTACGCGCGGGAGAGAACAATGCCACGTTATGTTATCGAAAGAAATTTCGCTGAGAAGCTAGAAGTTGACGACGACGCCAAGAAGCACATCAAACAGGTTAACGACGCCGAAGGCGTCGAATGGATTTTCTCTTTTCTCAGCGCAGACAAGCGGAAAACCTACTGCCTGTATGAAGCCCCTGACGAGGATAGCCTGAGAAGGGCAGCGGAACGCCTGAACATTCCTGCTGACGTGATCACCCCTGTGGATCGTATAGATCCAGGTATCTTTGCCTGACTGAAAGTTCCGACAATCCGTTGTGATGCCAGTGTTGACTGTCACTGAGAACTGACCCGGTAGCCCCATAAATTGTCACTGAGAATTGACCCATGTGAACACATAGCCCTGACGGTTTTGGTCAGGGTGAAGTGGTCCGGGAAAATCGAACGCCGTGCTAAGATGTATCCAACAATGACGACATCGCAATCTTTTACACACGTGATAAAATGGCTGGTACGATCTGCTAAGGTGGGCGTGATGCGGCCGACCACCTCGAGACTCTGCTGTGTTTGCAACTTTTGCTAATGAGCTTTTCATCTGGCAATATCCTTCCCCCCGTCATGCGGGGGAAGGCCCTTCGCTTCCAGATCCGTATCCACACGATGCCTTTTTTCGGTGGCCAGCCGCTTCCCCGCAGGCTTTGCTCCTGCCCCACCTTGACCGTCTCCAGCCAAAGCAGTCCCCGGTCCGTCACATCGCGCCTTGGCCTCGATTTTACCGTTCGGTGGGTTTCGTTGTCGTGTTTCTGCGCCGGGCCAGAAGGAGCCGCGTCGGCGCGGGGTGGGGTGGTCCCCGGATCTTTTTCCGTCATTGGTGACTGGGTATCCAGCCAAAGTCATGTTCGCCAATAGCGGCATTGTCATGTTGAGCGCTATTGTTCTCGATCAGCTTCAGCCACTTCAGGACCTGCTCGCGGCCTCAGACCCTGCGCCACCGAGCAGGTCCTGCAGCACCATCGAGGTGCCCGGCTTCACATCGCTGACTTCGTAAAGGCTGACGGGCGTGTCGCGCAGAGCCGAAAAATAATCAGCGGAACACCACCGCACGAACAGGCCGGACAGACGACGGTACTGACAAAAATGACCGCAGAAACCACTAGAAAATGCTTGCAATACAGGAGCCACCCACAGAAGCCGTTCATCCATTGATCGCTATGCTGCGGTGCGGCCCGTCAGACCGGCCATTCGCCGCAACTGCGAAGTAATGGCGGCCGCGAGTTCACGCAGCGCACTGAATGATGGACAGTATTATATGCCACCCACGATCCCCTACGCCACCTTGCCGTCCACGGAAGATCTCGGCCCTGCGGATCGCGAAGCTCTGATCGAACATGGCATGGCGCTGAAAACACTGTCCACCAACCAAGCATTGAAGGAGATGAAAAAATGCGCCTGATTTCCAAACTTCTGACGACCGCGATCTTTGCTGTCTCTGCGACCATCGCTGCGGCTTCTGAAGACAAACACTGGGTCATTCTGGGCCATTTCGCACAGGACACTGGATTCATCCCCCGCTTGGCCAATATGGCGCCGAAGATCTTTGACGCCATGGTCCAAGATGGCTTGAAAAAGGGAGATCAAGTCACTTTCGCTGGTACCCAAGCGGCTCCGGATGAGTGGTTTGCAGACATGACGTTGTCCGCTGCTGCGGGCCGGGTGAAGCCTGATCATCTCGCAGACTTCCTTAAGTTGCGCTTGGCTGATTTTTCCAAGTTCGACGCGCCTACCGATGGCTCAGACCTATGGTGGTCTTTGGATCAAATGTCTGGCTACACCGATTGCACGGCGCGCCCGACCAATGTGGTCATCATCACCAATGGCTTTTCTGCCTCCGAGCAGACCGCCGATGGCAAGACATCCGGCGCGGGTGTCTTTCCCGGCAGCCTCGAGGGGTGCCATGTGAAAATGGTAGGCTTGGCCGCTTATGCTCCGCCCGGCGCGTCTCTCAAGCAACGTCGCCAGCTTGAACATATGTTCAAGCTGGCCATCACTGCAGGAGGAGCGGCCAGCTATGGCGTACTCAATTGAGCCAAAGCAGCCTAGCCGCCTGCCCCCGGACCGTTGGGTCCGGGGGGTTCCAACGCCACTGCAAATGCTATTGGCGCTGGCTCTGGCCGCAGGGGCTGTCTACTTGGCGGAGGTGTTTTGGACCGACATTGCGACCCCCGCGCGTAGCCTTCTCTACACAGTCATCCATGAAAACGGTCATGCTATCCCAGAGGTGTTGAGCCAAGATGGTGAAGTCCTCGAGATATTCTTCAACATGGACGGTTCAGGCTACGTCCTCTCTACAGGTGGATCAGACACGATGTTGCGGGTCGGCCTGGGATTGATGTTGCCGGTACTTGTTGCAGCACTCCTCACGGTTTTAGGGCTGTTAAGGTTTGGATTGGCGATTACCTTGGGGCTCATCTTCATCGTGCTGTTCTGGCAGGCCGTCTTCTTCGGGCGCGAACATGACATGCGGGTTTTTTGGACCATTTGCTATTGGGCGCTTCCAGCATTGATCGTGGCCTTTTGCCCCTGGCCGCTTCTGCGCTCAACCGCTGTCTTAATCTATGCTGTGGCCCTGACATTGGGCGTGATCGATGCGCTGCCTTACCTGCACGTCGAATATGTCGACCGGCCAGCACCATTCACCGCCGGAATGGAGCCCGCGCCACAGGCCGCGCCGTCCTCGATTCAGAGCCCGGAGCGTGCATACAAGATCCCGTCCGACATTCGTGAACTGGCTGACTACTGGGGCGCAGAAGAGATCGCACAACCCCGTCGCTACATCCACGCATTGATGATCGCCTGTGCCCTCTTGGCGGCAGCGGCAATCATCAGCTTCAACCTGCGTTATCGCTCATGACCACGGAGATTAATCCAATGAAAACTCTGACCTATCTGCCAGTCGCCCTCATGCTTAGTTTTCCCGTCACGGCGCAAGAGCGCGTCGTGATCACATTCGCGGATGGCACGACGAAGAGTGTGAACTTTGATGAGGTCCTAGAACTCCCAGGGGCCGAACCTGCGCTTACGGTGCCAGCGCCAGTGGTTGCGGGGCCCGTCGCCCCCAGCGTAAGCGTTACAACCGGTGACACGGGCGTGGTTGCAAATATCTCTATCGCTCCTGTAATCGGGCAAGACGGAAGCACGACTGTTATCGGCCAAGATGCCGGGAGCCCTGTGAGCGGAGATGCTCCGGAGACCCGCGTGACCGTTGGCATCACTGAGCCTGCGCCTCCTAAGCCACCGGCCCCGGCCCCGGCCCCGCCCACGCCAAAGATCACCGAGATGTCGTTTCCAGGCATGAATTTCGAGACCAACAAATATACAATCACTTTCGACGGGATGAAGCGCGTGGCCTATGTGGCTCAGATCATGTTTAAATATCAAGATTTGCGCATCATGGTGACCGGCCATACCGACAATGTGGGGTCCGAGGAAGAAAATCTGATCCTCTCTCAAAACCGTGCCAAAAGCTTCTCCAACGCGCTTAGCAATCGTTATGGGATCGATCCGCAGCGTATCACTTGGCACGGTGTCGGTGAAAGTGAACCATCGCATCCCAATTCGACTGAAGAGGGACGCTATGCGAACAGGCGGATCGTAATCACGCCGTTGGATGGAGCATAGAAAAAGTTTGCAACATAAAACTCAAACAAACATCGTGCTGAGGTTAATATACCTCAGCATATCCACTGTGGGTCAGCGTCAATCATGCTCTAGGCTCACATAGCCGCCCTGCGGCGGCGCAGCGAAACCCAGCGGTTCGAGCTGAATGGAAAGGACGTTAGTTGTCGGTGATCTTTGCAGTTTGCACGCGCAGGAAATGAACGGTTTCCGCCTGACTTGCTTAGTCTCAATCGATCGACGGGTCGCCCGACAAGGATCTGAACTAGGCTGGCATGGATCCCTATCCGCAAACTGTTCGGGATGACAGAGTGCTCGCCGTCGGGCCGTGTCGTTGATTCCATTGAATATTTTTTGCGCGACTCGCCAAACGTTGACGTGGCGTTGACATGGATTGCACACAAGCAAAAAGCCCCGCGTGATGCGAGGCCTAAAGCTTTGGTATTGTTCGGTAAAGTTGGTTGCGGGAGGGCGCATTGACCTTGACCGAACCACAGAAGAGTTCCTGAGGTACATGAGAGGGTCTAAACTCAATCTCTGACAATATGCGGCGGAAAGCTGATGGGGTGGATGGCTCCTGCTCCAATCGGCGTCGCAATGCGCCATACTGCAGATGTCCATATCTGCGTATAGGAGGAGCCACCCAATG
>NZ_FRBN01000051.1 GCF_900142625.1 Roseovarius marisflavi | reverse complement strand
CTGGGCGTGCTGGACGTCACCCACAAGGGCCTGCATATCGAGGAGCTGGCCCCGGGCGTCACCCGCGAAGACATGATCGCCGCAACCGAGGCGACAATTGTCTGAGGTCACTGAAGTCCGGAGGGTCTTTTGGCGGGACATCTCCGCGACGGCCGCAGTGGCGGGGTTTCTGGCCGTGCTTGTGTCCTATGCTGGACCACTTTTGATCTACCTTCAGGCCGCCCAGGCCATGGATATGCCCACGGCGGTGTTTTCGTCTTGGGTCTTCGCCATCTCAATCGCCGCCGGTCTTTCTAGCATCACGCTGAGCGCGTGGTTCAGAGCCCCAATTGCGATGGCCTGGTCGGCGCCAGGAACCGTTTTGCTCATATCCATCGGGACAAGCCTCCCGCTTGGAGAAGTTGTGGGCGCCTATCTTCTGGTCGCAACGACTCTTCTCTTGCTTGGTCTCTCTGGATGGTTCGAGCGACTGATTGGCTTTCTGCCACCTGCCGTAACCAACGGCATGATGGCAGGCATCCTCTTTGGCTTTGGCCTAAAGGCGGCCCGCAGTCTGGCCACTGATCCATTCATCTTTGCAACCCTTCTGACAGCCTTCGTTGTTCTAAGCGTGATTATTCCGCGATACGCGCTCCTGTGCCTTGTCGGGCTGTCCATGATCTTGACTGCGACGGTCTATGACACACCGATTGGGCATGTTGACCTCTCGTTGGCCGCGCCCGGAACGGTTTTGCCAGAGTTTTCGATGGCCGCCATCCTTGGCCTGGCCTTGCCGTTGTTCATCACGACGCTTAGCGGACAGTTTCTTCCGGGCATGGCGATCCTGCGCTCGCATGGCTATGCCACATCGGCGCGCCCTATCCTTATTGTCGCAGGTGCCGCATCGCTTGTCGGAGCTTTCTTTGGCGGCGTGACGACCGCACTGGCCTCTATTACGGCGGCCTTTTGTGCTGGACCCGAGTGTCACGAGAATCCATCGCGCCGCTATATTGCGGGCGTCGCATGTGGCGTCTTCTTCTGCCTTGGGGGCATCTTTTCGGGTGCCATTGTTAACGTCTTGATCCTGCTTCCCTCGGCGATGATCTCGATTTTGGCGGGGCTTGCATTATTGGGGGCGATTCAGAAGAGCCTGTCGGATTTGATGATGTCGAATGATACTCAGGTCGGCCTGCTGACGTTTCTTGTCACGACATCCGGCGTAACTCTCGGAGGAATTGGTTCGGCTTTTTGGGGTGTTGTAGTCGGCCTCACATCTATGCAGGTAATCCGTTTCATTCGACGGGCCTTTATTTGTAGCTGACAGCAGACTCCGACGAATTCGTGGATCGAAGTTTATTTGAACCAATGGGCGCAGTACACCGAACGCCTCGCTGATGCAGGCTTTTAACCTCAAATCGGTATCGTTGGTGACAGCTAGGATAACGCGCAGCCAGCGACGATCACCGACCCTTTCAAAGCGGAAGTAATCTACAGGTTGGCACCATTGGAAACTGCAAATGCTGTCGAATTGGAAACTCTCAAATGACTGGATTGACTAAACAATCGCCGCCTCCTCGAAGCCATTAAGTATATCACACCTGCCGAAACAGAGGAGGCACACTGTGGAATCATGAACGCGCTCGATAAAGTCGCTTGAGAAAAACTAAAAAGTCTCCGGTAAAACCGGGGAGGTTCAATACAGCGCCGGTATGTTCTTTTAAAAGGCCGGGATGTGCCGTGAGTAGCCTTCAACACAATGGGCGGTTTCCGGACTTTCTCTGCAAGTGCAAGCAATTCATGGCTGCTCGTTGAAAGCCGACATCCATTCGGGCTTGAAACAGTGGTTTTCGCTGCCGCGCCGCAAGTCGGCTGTGAGCCCGAAGCGGAAGTGTCGCGAGCGAGGCGGTTTTCAGTCCAGCCCCGACCGCCCATGGTCGCGGACGCACTATCAATTGATCCGATTTGTCACAACCTTCGTATTATTGACATGCACTTATGCAGAGTAACAAAAAGGGAATACCCAATGAAGCTTTCCAGCACTCTCAAGGCCGCCGCATTTGCCGCTTGCGCCACAACTGCCGCCTCGGCCGATACCATTGTTGACATCGCCGCTGGCGACGAGCGGTTCTCGACCCTGGTTGCTGCCGTGACCGCCGCTGGTCTGGTCGAGACGTTGCAAGGCGAAGGTCCCTTCACAGTTTATGCGCCGATCAACGACGCCTTCGCCGCTCTGCCCGAGGGCACAGTCGAAACGCTGTTGCGGCCTGAGAACAAGGACCAGTTGACCAGCGTGCTTCTATATCATGTCGACGACCGCAACCTTCCGGCCGCGGGAATTCCTTTGGGCTCGAACTACTTCAAACCGGTTTTGGCATCCGAACGTCTGTGTATCACAAAGTCGTCGGATGGTGTGACGATCGCCGACGGCACCGGAGAGGTGGCTAATGTCATTATCGCCGACATAAAGGCCGATAACGGAGTGATCCACGTGATCGACAAAGTCCTGTTGCCCGGCACGCGCCCTGCCTGCCACTAACTTAGGCCCCATAACGGCACATGCCGTGCGCCTTGGCCAAAGCTTTTGATCACTTTTGCCGTGGCGCTAATGAAATGTGAAAGGACACTGAAATGTTTAAGACAACAACCGCTCTTGCGGCACTCACCGCTGTTCTGGCAGCACCTGTCTCTGCAGGTAACGTAGCTGAGCCCGCGCCCGAACCAGCAATCGTGGCCCCGGTGGCCCCGGCTAGCCCCAACTGGACCGGTTTCTATGTCGGCGGTCAGTTCGGCTATGGCTGGGTCGACACCGACCTTCCGGGCGTCAAGGGCGATGACATCATCGGCGGTCTGGTGGTTGGCTATGACTACGACCTCGGCAACAACTGGGTTGTTGGTGGCGGCCTTGATTATGACTGGGCCGATATCAAGCTCGCGCCAGGCATAAGCGTTGAAGAAGTCTTCCGCGCAAAACTGCGTGGCGGCTATAAAATCGGCAACGGACTTCTCTACGGCACCGGCGGCTACGCTTGGGCGGACACGGACAATGTGGGCGATGGAGATGGCTGGCTTATCGGCGGCGGATACGAGCACATGGTCTCGCAGAATATCTCGCTGGGTGCTGAGGTTCTTTACCACGAGTTTAACAACTTCGGCACTGTGAAGCCCGATGTTGATGCAACTACCGTTCAAGCGCGGGCTACTTTCCGCTTCTGATCGGAGCGTTATTCGATCATTATATTTAAGGTTAATAACGGGCGGTCTTTGGCCGCCCGTTATCATGCCGAATAAGGGAGGATTTCTGGTTCATCTTATTGATTAGGAAATCGAGATGAATAGGAAGCCCGGAACATCGAAAGACGCGGCTGACAAGCTGGTCAACAACATCCGCCGCAAGACCCGGCAGACCTACTCGGCCGAGTAGAAGATTCGCATTGTTTTAGCGGGCCTGCGGGGCGAAAGGCATGCGATGGCAATCGCTTAGATCCGGCGCCCAATCGTTGTTGTTTGATCTGCTGCAAGTCGCAGGCTCTGATCAGCAATACGGTCGCCTGAGATATGCATCTCAAATGGCACTTCCCGCCGCCCATAGCGGACATTGGTGGTGGGTGCAGCGAATGACAGCACGCCTAAGAAGGATCTTCGAGACTACATCCAACCGCCTCTCGACCAAACTTCTCCTTAGCGTTATTTCTTAGTAGATTGAACGGTTGCGCAAAAAAGGTGCCGCAGGTCACGCTTGTCGTCGGGTTCCCTTAATTGGAATAATAGACGATACTCGTAAGCTTGGTGCAAGGGATGCTCAAAATATGGACCGCACAGTGACAACAAGTCGTCCAAATTGGCAGCGTAGGGCCCTAATAGCAGGTGGTGCGGTCGCTCTTGTCGTTTGGGTGAAAGGCGCACCGCATTTGCTGTCATCTTTTGGTGACGAAATGGAATTTCAAAGCATCAACGGTCTCGAACCCTTTCGACGGCTGGTGGGAAAGGGATCTCCTGCAGCTTTAAGTGGTGGGGCCTTTGTAGGTCTTGATCGACCAGAACCCTCAACACCTGAAGATGAAACAATACTCCAGACGGTCAGGGATGACCCCTGTGCCGCTTTCTTTGGCCCGCGGCAAACTGAACCAGTGCCCGTTGCAATGTTTTCAGATTTCAGGTGCCCTATCTGCAAAAGGATGAACAAACGAATTGCTGAACTTCAAGCAGAGTCACCAGATAGCTTTCGCATCGTGCGTCATGAACTTCCTTTGTTGGGGGCAGCATCACGCACGGCGAGCCGAGCGGTGTTAGCTGCCGATCGTCAAGGCGCTTATCTAGAGATGCACGATCGACTTACTCGGACACCTGCAGTCACCGACGAAGCATTTGTTGGGAGTATCGCACGTGCCATCGGGCTGGATAGCGATCAACTTCTGCACGACATGAATTCCGAGGAGGTCGAACAGGAATTACGTATGACCCGAGCAATTGCCGATGTTTTCGGTTTCTATGGAACACCAGCCTTCGCAGTTGGCCGGACAGTGTTCCTTGGGTCGATCTCTACGTCATCACTCGAACGGTTGATTGCGCAGGAAACTGGAAACCCCTGTCAAACGTGACAAAGAAAATCTGCGCACCGCCGGTTTTCCAATTGCGGCGCACGGCAGCTTCGTCCGGAGGGCGTGTAACCTCGCCCGACCACATCTGCCTGAACTATCAAATCTAAGCTGAGCTTGTCGTGCTCGACCGGGAACAGATGATGCGTTGAACCACAGTATAGAGAATGCTGCTCCCGGTGCAGAGTTCGATACGTTAGTGCGGCCCGGCATAGGAGACATTCGTCGCAACCCCAAAATTGGGAGACGGATGAATTCACGCAACGCGGACGACGCTGCCATTATAGTTTGTACCGCCAAACTGGCATTTGCGGATCATGCTCGCCCACTGTTGTCGTTTCTTATGAAACGACGCATGCTGGGTCCAAAGAACTGTGGAGAGTAGAATGGCAGTACTTGCAGAGAGAATAGCCTATTCGTATCGAGAGGATCCAGCCGTTCCTGCCTTCGACGACAGTGGTCAAATAGCGGTCATGGACGGCGACTGCGCACTTTGCTCCTGGGGTGCGCGCACAATCGCGAAACTGGATAAAGCTGGGACGTTCCGCCTCTGCCCCGCCCAGTCAAAAACCGGCGATGCTCTCGTGCGTCATTACGGACTGGACCCGGTGGACCCTGAGACCTGGCTCTTTATCGAAGACGGGCAAGCATGGTCCGGTATGGAAGCGATCATCCGGATTGGCGAGCGCTTGGGCGGTGCAGCAAGGCTCGCCAGCCTGTTACGCGTTCTCCCGCGAGGGCTCCGCGAATGGATATATCGCCGTATAGCGCACAATCGGTATCGCTTCGGCAAGTCCGACATGTGCGCTACGCCCGACGATAAGCTGCGCCGAAGACTGATGACCTGAGCATTCCCGGGCGATCTACGCCAAGCGTTCAAAGGACCAATCTCGGCCCTGACCTGCCGTTCGACGGCATTCGGGCACTGTCAGAGCAAATTAGCTTGAGACGGGCAGGGCAGTTCCGTAGCCTCGCTGGATGACCAAACCTGATCCATTTCGTTATTTTAAAACGAGCCGTGAGATAAATCTTCTAGCGGTTATGCTGTATGTTCGTTTCCCGCTGTCGCTGCGCAATGTGGAAGATTTGCTCCACGAACGCGGCATCGAGGTGAGCCACGAGGCCGTTCGATTTTGGTGGCATCGGTTCGGTCCGATGACCTCGCAGCGGACCTTTTTGAGGCACCAGTCCCCGACTCCATTATGAGGCGGCATCGCCGACCTCGGAGAGAACCATGAACTCGATGAGACCGAAATACGCCCTTGAATTAACGACCGCAGATAGAGAACATTCGTCACCGGACTCTACGGTACGTCCTGTTCCGGGACATTTCTTCAGGAAAGTTGGTTGTCTTAGAGAGCGCCTCCTCCGCGCCTGGCGTTGTCAGAAAAAACCAGCTTGAGACGGGCAGTGGGGATTTGTAGCGTCTGGATATGAGCAAAGCTGATCCATTTCGCTATTTCAAAACGAGCCGTGAGATTATCCGCCTGGCGGTTATGATGTACGTCCGTTTCCCTCTGTCCCTTCGCAATGTAGAGGATCTGCTGCACGAGCGCGGCATCGATGTCAGTCATGAGGCTGTGAGATACTGGTGGCACAGGTTCGGTCCGATGTTTGCTTCGGAGATACGCAAACGGCGGATTGCCGGAATGAAATCCAGCCGGTGGCGGTGGCATCTGGACGAGATGTTCGTGAAGATCAATGGGGAGCGGCATTATCTATGGCGGGCTGTCGATCACGAGGGAGAAGTCCTGGAAAGCTTCGTCACGAAGACCCGTGATAAGAAGGCCGCGTTGAAATTCCTAAAGAAAGCAATGCGTAAGCATGGCCGCCCAGAAGTCATCGTCACGGACGGGCTGGCATCGCACGGGGCTGCGCTGAAAGAGATTGGCGTCGCAGACAAGCAGGAAACAGGCCGCTGGCAGAACAATCGAGCAGAGAATTCACATCTGCCTTTCCGAAGACGAGAACGGGCGATGCTCCGCTTCAGGCGCATGCGAAGTTTGCAGAAATTCGCCGCCGTTCACGCTTCCGTCTACAATCACTTTAATCAGGAACGCAGCCTCTCAACTCGAACGAATTTCAAACTCAACCGTGCCGCTGCTCTGGCTGAGTGGCGCGGTCTCGGTGCGGCATAGAGGCGGTCATATTGTACTTGCAGAGACCAGTTCGAATTGGTCTGACAGCACCCAGACGCGAACGTTCCCCGGTTTCAAACATCTAAAGATTGAGGACCGCAACCGAGATGGTTCTGGAGATTTCTACGCTTACTATCCGAAAATCTCCGGCGGTCAGACGCAAGAATTTGGTGCTTTTTTTGATTTGGCAGGTGATGGTAGCCCTGACTGGTTGGTTTTCTACGGTGGCAGTATTCTCGGGGAAGGAGGCGCGTTCAACATCGTGTACTGGAACCACCACATCATTGACCGAAATAATGACGGAAGGTTTGATACAGTCGTAATCGACTGTGTAGATATGGACGGAGACGGGAAGATTGAACCAGGTAGCACCGCTTGGTTTTATGATGCCAATTTCGATGGGAAGTTCGACTCTGCGCAACACATAGAGAAGGGGAAGGCAACTAAGATTCCGTTAAGAAATGGGCGCTTCGATTCCAAATCCCCATTAAGAACATTCCAAAATTTACGGACTGGTTCACCGTTCGGTAAGCTTTTCGACAATATTGCCCGAGACATTTCAGCACTACTTTAACGCTCTTAAGGTGCCAGAGGCGTCTTTGATCTGCTTGACCGCATGCGAATGGCAGAAAAGTCCCGCATTGTGTGAATTCGCCTATCAACTGATTTCGCAGTCGCAGCGAATGTCTTGTGTGGATGGCTCCTGCATAGCAAGACATTTTTGATCAGATTTGTGCATTTGTCAGAAGCAGTCATGTGTCCGGCCTGTTTG
>NZ_FRBN01000056.1 GCF_900142625.1 Roseovarius marisflavi | reverse complement strand
CCCTATGCCATGCCGAACTAGAAGCGCTGGCAAGGGTCGCAGAGCGTGACGAGGGCGACTTCACGGGCCAACCCACCGCGCCGATCATCGTGAACGCACAACCCCTAGAAAAAGCTACTGCATCGGTCAGTCTGACGGGCCTGTGGTCTGATTACGTGAACAGCCGGGTGCAGGCTGGATTCATGCGCGACGGCGGTAAGCGACAGCGCCCGGTCATTGAGAACCTGCGCACGTTTCTTAAGCATAACAATGCCAGCCGCATCACAAAGAAAGACCTTCTGGCGTGGCGCGAACATCTTATGAAATCGCTGTCTGCTAAGACCGTCAATGATATCTACCTTTCTACCGTGAGGTCACTTTTTGCATGGGCTGCTGACAATGACCGCCTGCCTGAGAATGTAGCGGATAGCGTAAAGCAACCAAAGCCGCGCAAGGTGTATGGCCGTGAACGTGGCTACACAGATGTAGAAGCCGTCAAGGTGTTGAAGGCGTCACGCACCTATCAATCCAAAGCGGATGAGTTCGGGCGGGTGCGCGAGTCTGATCAGATGGCGAACTTGAAACGCTGGGTGCCCATCATCTGCGCGTTCACCGGTGCCCGTGTGTCTGAGATCACCCAGTTGCGCAAAGAGGATATTCGCAAGACCGATGGGCATTTGGTGGCACGCATCACACCAGATGCAGGCACGGTGAAATCGGGTGACTACCGTGATGTGCCACTGCATCCTCAGATCATTGAACAGGGCTTCGCGCAGTTCGTGTCGGAAGCTGATCCCGGCCCAATGTTTCACAATGCAACCGCACCAGAGAAATTCCAGCGCGCGGCTGTGATCGTTTCCAACAAGTTGTCAGATTGGTTGCGAGAGAGCGGCCTTCGGCCAGAGGGTCTGCAGCCTAACCACGCATGGCGGCACCGCTTCAAGACGCAGTGCATCGAGCTTGGAATTTCACCGCGCGTCTATGATGCGATTCAGGGTCATGCAGCGAAATCCGCATCTGACGGTTATGGCGACGTGAGCCTGAAAGCCAAGATCGACGCTATAAGTAGACTGCCTGAATATGAGTTAAGTTGAGTTTATGCGTATTGGCAGGTCCGACTGGTCCGAATGGTCCGACTTGTCCGACCGGTCCGACGTCTGAGTTGCGTCCCGCCACACATCCCCAATCACGCCGTCGCTATAGCAGAGACAAGCAGCATGTGCTGCGTCACATCTGAGAGGTTAGCGATGAGCAAGAAACCACATGAAGATACCGGGCTGGCAAAATACATCGAGCGCAGGGTGCTCGAACTGAAAGCCCGGAAATCCCAGCTTCAGATTGCCGGCGAGGCGGGTTTCCCGAACGCGAATATGGTTACGATGATAAAGAACGGGTCCAGCAAGCTTGCTCTGGACCGGGTGCCGAGCATGGCTCGTTCTCTGGAGTGTGATCCGGCATATCCTTTTCTCAGATGAGAATTGCGGCGCGTGAACAACGCCATGATATGCCGCCCCTCAGGGGCCATCACCAACTTTTAGCTATATCTCTGGTGGCATTGCATTAACCTGCTTGCGCTCTGATGGCGCTTTGGCGTGACCTAAGAAGCGGTTTCCAGTGGCCGCAAGAAAAACCGATCATAGCGTCTGATACACTCTGTATCCTCTGCCATCCGGTACGCTTTCTGGCAATCGCTGTCGGTGAGGCTCCTTGTGCGATAAACCTCATAATCCGCCAAGGAGGGGAACGAAAAAAGACAGACGGCCAAGTCGTTCGGGCTTTCATGCGGTAAATAGTAACCATGATGCGTGCCGCCAAATTTCTCGACCAGGGGCACCCATGCCCGTGCATATTCTTCGAACTCGGGAAGTTTCGATGGGTTCAGTTCATAGCGTACGTAGCAGGTTATCAATGGCTTCTCCTAACGCGGTATTTTCTGGCAAAGGCTTTGTATTTACGGGTGCCAAGGTGGTGTTGTTACAGGCAGTTTCCCGGCCGAACGCAACACAGAAGGACACTGCTTTAGGGAGGAAACCCCTGATATGCCTCAACCTGATCAAGACATGAGGACCACGATGGTTGTTCAGAGACGAACGTCCTGAACTTTTCAGCCACCTTGGGCTCTGCGTGCAAAGAACCCGCCGGAACGATCATTTTTGATCCGTCGCCGCTTGTCCAAGGAACGCCAGAGCCGCAGACCCGGCAGAACGATTTGGAGATGTCCCGCCCTCGCATTTGGTAGGTGACAATATCTGCGCCGCCAGACAGCCAGCTGACCCTCTCGGCCGCTATGAACAGATTTGATGCGAAGGCTGATCCAGTGATCTGTCTGCATTGATCGCAACTACACAAGAACATCTTGTCGAACGCGTTGACGACCTCGAACGAGACCGCGCCACACAGGCAGCTTCCCTTGATTTTCTGCATTGTCCTGATCCTTTGTAATTGGCACTGACTGCTTAACTGACCGGCTTAGGTCGCGATGTTATCTCGTAGAAATCCGGCAAGGGCTTCGAGAATCTGGCTCGGGGCTTCGAGCTGCGGCATGTGCCCCACGCTGGGAAACGATTGAAATGATGCATGCGGGATTCGTTCGTGGAGCGCCTTCCCCCGTTCGAGCGGAATCCACGGATCGTCCGCGCCCCATAGAATGGTCACCGGGCATCGGATTTGACCGAACATCGGTTCGACGTCGGCGGTGAAGCGCTCGTCGGCTTGAGAGAATTGCCGATAAAAACTCCCACGACCGTCTTCATCGAGCCACGGTTCGACGAGCTTCGAGAAGTCTTTACTGTCGATCTCGTTGACGAGAGCGCCCCGGATATAGGCTTCAACCACTGCCTTGTGGATATGCGGTGGCAGACAGGTGAAGGCCTCGACATGCCGCCCGACATGATCGAAAAAATCCGACCCCCAAGGGCGCATTGCGACAACGTTCATCAGGGCATATTTCTCGAAATCGCAGCCATGCAGAAGATGCGCGCGCAAAGTTGCCGCGCCGCCGAAATCGTGTGCTACCACGCGGGGGCGATCCAGTTTCCAGTGCGCCAAAATCTCCGCGAACACGCTACCCTGTACGTCGAGTGCCGTGGCTTTCTCGGGGCGCTTATCGGATTTCCCGTAGCCCGGCATGTCATACGAGTGGACGCGGTAGGTTTCAGCCAGTGCCGGAATGACGCGATGCCACGAAAAAGAAGACCACGGCCATCCATGCGCGAGAACGAGGTCCGGTCCATCACCTGCACTCCCGGCGGCAACCGAACCTGCGCTTGTCATGACGGTTTCGCCCAACGACCAGCTCCCTTTAAGTTTCTGCATCGCTTCAATCCTTTGTGATGGGTTCGACAAGTTGGCCGACGCGGCGCAACCGATGCTCAGCCTGCGAGATCATTCTGTGAAGCGTGGCTTGCGCGGGTTCGCGGGACCGGATGAGATCAACTGCCTCGCCGACAATTACAGCGGCAACATCCATGTTGCCCGATTCCGAAGCAGCCTTGAAACGGGTCTGCTCTTCTGCAAGATTTTCGCGCAAGCCGACAATATCACCACTCCACCGCCGAGTGAAAGTGTTGCGCATCGTGCGTAGGTTCCAATCCGAAGGCCAGTTGAGCCCACGTGCCACGTCGAACACCGAACTTCGTTCGGTATCGTCGCCTGAACCGCTCAGAGCGGCTTGTTTGGCATGTTCACTGGCGAGCGATTCATTGCTGGCAAAGAAGGCGGTTCCACACAAGACACCCGAAGCGTCAAGCGCCAGGGCCGCAGCCAGACCACGTCCATCAGCGATGCCGCCTGCCGCGATGACCGCTATCCCTTGCGCGATATCGACCACCGCCGGGACAAAGGGCAACGTCGCTCTGGTGCCGCCGTGCCCGCCCGCCTCTGCGCCCTGGGCCACGATGGCATCAACGCCAGCGTCCACAGCTTCACGCGCCTGTTCGAGCGTCTGCACCTGAACGATCAGCTTCGTCTGTGCCCCCCTGATTTGATGGAGAAACGGTTTGAAATCACCGAACGAGAGCATGAGCGCGGCAGGGTTTCGCTCAAGGGCAAGATCGAGCAATCGGGGCTATCTTGCCAGCGACCAAGTAATAAAGCCTACCCCGATCCGTGCATCCCCCGCTGCATTGAATTCGCGCATCAGCCAATCGGCGTCGCCATAACCGCCGCCGATCAGGCCCAAGCCACCTGCATTGCTCACCGCCGCAGCAAGCGCCCCACCGCTGACACCTGCCATCGGTGCCAATAGAACGGGATGCTCGATACCGAACAGATCACAGAGAGGTGTGCGAATAGACATGCCGGTCACCCCGCCGCTTCGCGTCGGTACTGTTCGACGGGCACGCCGCCGATCCCCCAATCCTCAAGCGCAACTTCGTCGATAACGACAAAGGTCGTCGCCGGAGATTTGTCGAGAACCCGCACTAGCAAGTCGGTAACGCCGCTGATCAGCTCGGCCTTCTGATCGGGGGTGACGCCTTCGCGCGTCACCTTGATGTTTACATAGGGCATATCGGTTCCTTTCAGCTTTCGCGTTCAGTGATTTG
>NZ_FRBN01000058.1 GCF_900142625.1 Roseovarius marisflavi | reverse complement strand
ACGGCCCGCGAGCCGATCAACAGGCCGGATACATATGAGCGATTTCCGAAATCGTGCCAAATTCTCGATTGCGAACAGCAGCCGACACATACATTTGGGCCGTGAGTGACGAGGTTCCAGCTATTAACAATTATTAACCTTCAGGGGCGCATACATGAGCTGCAACGCGAGTGTGCCGAACGCCTCAAGATCATCCACGGCGAACTGGCCGGGCACCTCTGGCAGAAGATCACGAGCGATGTGAACGATCTGATGCAGGTCAGGAACATTATGCGGCGCGCTACGGTGGCACTAGCCAGGCGCCTTCGGGCAAAACGCCAGCCACAAGATAGGACTTGTAAAAACGGAGCCATCCAAACAGGACAAAACGTTCCCAGACGGCTTTGCCACGAATGGCTGGTTTCAGTGCTTAGCGAAATTGGCGGCATCGGCTGTATCAAAGTCACGGGATGGCTATCGTGCCTAGCTCGTAGCAATGCCGCGCCAGACCACCGGGCACTGTGTCGAATTCAAAGAGGCTCCATTGCATGGCGGCGTTGAAGGTTGTCCTTTAGCGTTCCGCGGCACAATCCGCGAAGTATTCGATGCTGCCATTATCGCCCGTTTCCTGCACCAGTCCATGAATATCTGTCTCGAACCCCGGGCACTCCCGCGCAAAGGTTCTGTTGAACTTGAGATATTCAACTATCGTCTTGTTGAACACCTCTCCGGGGATCAACAGCGGGATGCCGGGAGGATATGGCGTGATAAGGCTGGTGGTGATCCGTCCTTCAAGGTCGTCAATTGGCACGCGGTCTGTCATGCGGGCAGCGATATGCGAGAACGCATCTGAGGGTTTCATCGCGGGAGTCAGGTCGCTCAGGTACATTTCCGTCGACAAAATGGCGATGTCGTATTTCGCATAAAGCGAATGCACATGTTGGCACAGATCGCGGAGGCCGAAGGTTTCGTAATGTGGCTGCTTGGCGCAGAACTCTGGCATAGAGCGCCAAAGCGGCTGGTTCCTGTCGTAGTCGTCCTTGAACTGCTGGAGTTCGGTCAGAAGTGAGTTCCAGCGTCCCTTGGTAATCCCGATGGTGAACAGCACGAAGAAGCTATAAAGCCCTGTCTTTTCGACAACTACGCCGTGTTCTGCCAGGAATTTGGTGACGATCGAGGCGGGGATGCCGCTTTCCTCGAAACGGCCATCCATGTTCAGGCCTGGCGTGATGATCGTTGCCTTGATCGGGTCAAGCAAGTTGAACCCGCGCGCCATGTCACCAAACCCGTGCCAGCTGTCCTTGCCGTCGGCTTCCTGAACGCCTTCGGCGTCGGTCCGGCGTAGCACCCACTTGTCGGGGTGATCGACGCCTTCGTCCTCCAGCTCGGTCGGGCCCCATACCTCGAACCACCAGTCGTCGGGGCCATATTCCTCGTCCACCTTGCGCATCGCGCGACGGAAATCGAGGGATTCAAGGATGCTTTCCTCGACCAGTGCGCGACCGCCGGGCGGTTCCATCATCGCCGCCGCCACATCGCAACTTGCGATAATGCTGTACTGCGGACTGGTTGATGTGTGCATCAGGTAGGCTTCGTTGAACAGGTGCCGGTCCAGTTTCGTGTCTTGACTGTCCTGCACCAGCACGTGGCTTGCCTGAGATATCCCGGCCAGCAGTTTGTGGATGGATTGCGTTGCATAGGTAACTGAATGTTTTGGCCGGACGCGGTCGCTGCCCATCGAATGAAAAGTGCTGTAGAAGGGGTGGAACGCAGCGTGTGGCAACCAGGCTTCATCGAAATGCAGGTTGTCCACATAGCCATCCAGCATCTCCTTGATCGTCTCTGTGTTGTAAAGCACACCATCATATGTCGATTGCGTCAGCGTGACGATACGCGGTTTGACCGTGTCGGCGTCGATATGGGTCAACAGCGGATTGGCCCTGATCTTGTCCTTGATCGTCTCGATCTCGAACTCCGCCTTCTGAATGGGTCCGATGATTCCGTAGTGATTGCGCGTCGGCTTGAGAAACACCGGGATGGCCCCGGTCATGATAATGCTGTGAAGGATGGACTTGTGACAGTTGCGGTCCACCACGACGACATCGCCGGGCGCAACCGTATGGTGCCAGACCATCTTGTTGGAGGTGCTGGTGCCGTTGGTCACGAAAAAGCAGTGATCGGCATTGAAGATCCGCGCGGCATTGCGTTCGGACGCGCCGATGGCGCCATTGTGGTCCAAGAGCTGGCCAAGCTCTTCCACCGAGTTACAGACATCCGCGCGCAGCATGTTTTCGCCGTAAAATTGGTGGTACATCTGGCCGATGGGGCTTTTGAGGAAGGCAACGCCACCGGAATGCCCCGGACAATGCCAGGAGAACGACCCGTCGTCGGCGTAATCGAGCAGCGCTTTGAAAAACGGCGGCTGGATGCCTTCAAGGTAAGCCTTGGCATCCCGGACGATATGGCGAGCCACGAAATCGGGTGTGTCCTCGAACATGTGAATAAAGCCATGCAGTTCGCGCAGGATGTTGTTGGGAAGGTGGCGACTGGTTTTGGTTTCGCCGTAGATGTAGATCGGAACATCCTCGTTCTTCCAACGGACTTCCTCAATGAAATTCCGCAAGTTGAGGACAGCCGGATCAAGGTCGGGACCGGGTGTAAATTCTTCGTCGTCTATCGACAGAACAAAGGCACTTGCGCGGGATTGCTGCTGCGCAAACTGCGAAAGGTCGCCATAGCTGGTCGTACCAAGGACCTCGAACCCCTGTTTTTCAATTGCCTCGGCGACAGCGCGGATCCCCAAGCCGGAGGAATTCTCTGACTGGAAGTCCTCGTCGATAATGACGATCGGAAAGCGAAATTTCATATGTTACTCCGAGGGGAAAACTAAGGCGGTTAACGTCGCGTCACTCCCAGGCAGGCAGGATCGGGATCGATTCGTCTTCATAGTGAGCCGGCCGAGAGAATTTCTCTATTTTGATGGTGCCACCGTCAAGGTCTACTTACACCATTTCGGACAAACATCGGTTTTGGTGACCGTTTCCGGCTGTCTTCAGTCATTCGTGCCTTTGGCAACATTGCGCACTTTGGGCTCAACCTGTCGTGAGCTGGACCATGAATCAAGGTCCGGTATCTGCCGGAACAAGCTGCCCCTGGTTTCTTCCAGAGTTACCTCTCGCCGAAGGTACGATTCTTCCAGTTCCGCCAAAAGGACTTGGGGTGCATCCTGAAGCATCCTCCGAGCGTTCCCTTCCGGCCCAGAGAGGACCTTGAGCATGGTGATCTGATGCTGCAGTGCGGCCCGCCATTGCCGCTGTTCGCTGCAACGCAAAATCAGGAGCAATCCGGATTCGCACAAAGCGGGCTGAAGCGGAAGCAACATCCAAGAGATAAGGTCACGGACTGTCAGCTTGCTCCGCGAGCAGCTTCCGGATGCTCAGCCAAAAAGCCTCGCAACACGGCAAACAGTTCACGCGCATGGGGTACGTTGTCGTCGTGCAAAGCCATACGTATATCGTCGCAAAGCATCTCATGTACCCTTTGTGGTCCATGATGCATATGCATCATGTAATCGCCCATCAGTGCGGCATCGAATGCCGTGATGTGTTCATGTTCTGCCAGCGCGTCGATTTCTGCGCGAGTTAAGGCAGACATGTCCTCAACGTCTTCCAATGTGATCATTGCTCTCTCCTCCCAACAGAGAGGTAACGTATCAATCCGAAGACGCTGCAGCCTTGATTTATCGCAAGCCAACCAAGCGCCCGCTTTGAGTTAGAAACGGAAGTGCGTAGACGCGGCGAATACCCCGATGTTTATGCCTGCCTGATCGACATGGACGGCCCCCAGCGGACAAGCGACGCCCCATATGCTAGTATGCGGCCCATGGAAGATGATGGGGTGGATGGCTCCTGCTCCAATCGGCGTCGCAATGCGCCATACTGCAGATGTCCATATCTGCGTATAGGAGGAGCCACCCAATGCAAGT
>NZ_FRBN01000060.1 GCF_900142625.1 Roseovarius marisflavi | reverse complement strand
CTTGCATTGGGTGGCTCCTCCTATACGCAGATATGGACATCTGCAGTATGGCGCATTGCGACGCCGATTGGAGCAGGAGCCATCCACCCCATCAGGTGTTGGTAGAAGCAGCCCTTCGGATCTGAAATTTGAAATCGATAACCACCAGCGGCTGTTTAGCGCGCAACAGCAGTCATCTGACAGAAAGACTCAGATGACTGTTCCGAGCCCAAAGCGGCCGGATTGAGTTCGCATCCTTCGCTCATGCAGCAATCAGATAGCCTTAGCTGGCGCAAAAGCCACGCTGCGACGCAACCAAGAAAGCGGCCATTCGTTGTGGCTGCGGCGAAATCTGAAGGGCCTGTGACCGCGTTGCGGGACAAACCTGTCTTTCGTGATTGCCGACTGAATGGCTGATTCTAGCATTACGCCGCCATCGTGGTTCGGCATACCGCCGGGCAGATTCAAAAGCCGAACATTCGACTAAGAGGACATAACCGGAGATAATTCCGCAATCCATGCCCAAGCGTTGCCACCCAGCCACCATGCCACCCAAAGTGCCGCCAGCTGGAGCACGAGTCCGCTTGACACGGCGCGACGGAAAGAAGGTTCGCCGCTGCGCATCGCGATCCAGATTCGGACGACCGTGTTCGCACTGAGTGCGGCGGCCAGAGGCAATGCGCCGTCGATTGGCGCGATCTGCCCGGCCGCTACGAGCGAGGCAAGTGCGACGGTTGCGGAATTGGTGCTGACCAGACCGGCGAGGGTAACGGTCACGAGTATGGCCGCGTTCCCGAAATAGTCGTTGAGGGTGGCGGAGATTAGCATGACTGTTGCCACGATCAGCGCGAAATTGACCGCACCCTTGACGGAAAAGACCTGAGACGGCAGTTCCAGCACCGTTGGCTTGGCTTCGCGGCGCAGGGTCAGGAAAATGATCGCCGCACCGTGCAATCCAGCCGCCAGGCCGGTTACGAACAGCAACGGAATTCCCGCGGCGAACATAGCAGGGCTCAAAGCAAGCAGGATGATACCGATCTGAACGAGCGAAGACACGGAGGAAAGCGTTGCCCCTGCAGCGGCACTTTTTGCATCTTCCGGCTTTTCGACAGCGCGACGGCCAAGGGCCGCGATCGTGGCGGTGCTTGACACAAAACCTGACAGAAATCCGCTAACTGGCAAGCCCAGGCGCGCGCCGACGACCCGCGTCGAGATGTGGCCAGCCGCGCCGATCAGCATTACGAGCACCACGATGACAAAAAGATCGCGCGGATTGAGAGCGCCGCCGGGGCCATATTCGACGTCGGGCAAGACCGGCAAGATCACTAGAGCCGACACGCCAAGTATAAGCCCGTCTCGCAATTCCGCTGCCGTCAGTATTGTCCGGCTAAAGCCATGAAGCACCTCGCGCGCAGCAAGAAGCGAGGCAATGATCAAAGCGACGCCGAGCGCCAGCAGCGTCGTTTCAGTCGTGAGGGCGCCTAAGAGAACAACTGCAAACAGCGCAAGGCTTGTGGTGAGTCCGGCGGTAGGATCGGCGTGTTGCGCAACCAACACGATGCGGGCAGCCCCAACCACAACAACTGCAGCCGCCAGGAGCGGCACGCCACCCGTCATCATACTGATGGCGCCGATGAGGGATGCCATTGCAAAGGTTCGAACGCCAGCCGAGGAGCCCTCACCCGTCGTGTGCGTACTTTTCTCACGCTCGATGCCAATCAGGAGCCCAATCCCTAAGGCCTCTACCAGCGCGAAAAATGACTCTGCGTCCGTTTCCATCTGCTCACATTAGGCGCCGAAATCACACGCCGCAATTGATACCCGTGCTTTGACTTTATCTTTTTCAGCGGTTGCTTTGCATAGCCAGGGTCTCGTTGTCGCGGAAAATGAAAAGATGCGGTGGAAATACATTCCAGCCATGATTGCCAAAATACTTTATCCTCCCGCATTGCTGATCCTGTTTCAATCTAGCGCGGTGATCATAGGCTTGATCATTCTTTGACAGATACCCGACACCAAAGATGTAGTTGGCGTGCCGCTGGACAGGGTCGCGGCACACAAGCTGTTGAAGATCGAAAAGCTGTCTTTCGCTGTGACCGCTGCATGTTGGGCATGAGCTCCGAGCTGCCATTCGACGATTTGCGCTTTACGGCCGCGCTGCGGGCAGAACGGACCGTTTGGGCAATTGCCTCGCGCGCTTTTTCCCGTATCCTCAACTGTGTTGCAAATGCTCAGGAGGTGCGCGCGATGCGGTTGTTTTCTAAACGGGCACTTGCAACTATCATGTTGATTTTGCCTTTGGCAGGCGCATTCGCTGAGCAAAACATGATCGAGGATTTTGAATTCCAACCTGAGAAACGATGGCAGTTCATCGGCGACTCCGTAATGGGCGGGGTATCCACCGGTCAGGTAGAATTTGCCCGCGAAAACGGAAAGAGCTATGCGCGCATGACGGGGCGCGTCAGCACCGCAAACAACGGCGGGTTTGTCCAGTTCCGAATGGATCTGCCAGCGCCGTTACCCAAAGACGCTGCCGGTGTACGCTTGATTGCCCGTGGAAATGAACAGCGTTACTTCGTGCACCTGCGCACAAGCGGTACTGTTCTGCCGTGGCAATACTACCAAGCGGGCTTCGAGGTGTCTGGCGTCTGGGCCGAGATTCGGTTGCCTTTTACCGGGTTCAATGCGTCCGGGCGGCTCCTGCGGGTCTCCCCCAGGCCGGAAAGCGTAAAATCGGTTGGCATCGTTGCCTTCGGTCGGGACCATGATGCCGAAATCGAAGTGCGTGAAGTCAGCTATTATTAGGCGAGCAGCCAGCGAGGTATCTGTGCCTGCAAAAGAAGGGATACGCGTGCCCATATGACACTTCGGTCCGAAGCCATCCTTCGTTGGGAGATCTATGGTGCTATATTCACCGTCATCTTCGGCTCGCTTCTGCATTTCGTCTTCGGATGGGCCGGCTGCTGGCGCCCTCTGGCAGTTATCGCAGCCGTCAATGAGTCCATCTGGGAGCACCTGAAGCTGGCATTCTGGCCCGGTTTGGTTTGGGCTCTGCTACCGCGAAAAGAATTTGGGTCGCCATTGGATGAACGCCTAGCCGCAAAAGGGATCACACTTTTGTTAACCGCTGTCCTGATAGTTTTGGTCTTCACAAGCTACACCGCCATTCTCGGGCGAAACCTTTTGCTGCTGGATATCGGCACATTCATTTTTGCCGTGTTGGCCGGGCATCTGGCCGCGGCGACAATTCGAATAGTTGGTATGCCGTCAAGGCTGATTGTAGTCGGAAAGGGCTTGTTGGTTGTCCAGTTTGTGGCATACGCGTCTTTCACCTTATTCCCACCGGACTTTTGGCTTTTCGTCGACAGCCGCACCGGACTCTCGGGAGTTCCGCCAAATTGAACCAAGGCGGATACCATTGCAAAAATTCCAGGTGAGGTAGGGTCTGCTCCGGGCTCGTAGCTGCTTTGCGGCGGCGCAGCAGGTCGAGCTTGACTCGATATCCGATAGCAGTCGTTCATTTGATGCAGATGCTTCACCGTTTTCTGCCAGATAGCCTGGTTCCCGGACATTCGACGCTCGGAAGCGGCTGTTCGACAAGACAGGTCGGAATGACAGTAAGCGGTGTTCCGATCACACGGTTTGTGCGTAGTGCCAAGGCAGGAGTTCACCGATCTGGCTTTGCCGATGCCCATTCACGATGGCGGTGAGA
>NZ_FRBN01000061.1 GCF_900142625.1 Roseovarius marisflavi | reverse complement strand
AGAGCTTGGTGGATCTCTTTAGGTCGGCCATCAGAGCGTCGTAAACGGGGGCCAGTTCATAAGCGGCCTTGCCCACCCATGCCGCCAGTGTGGAGCGATCGAGATCGACACCCTGCCGCGCATAGATTTGAGCTTGTCGATACAGCGGCAGTTGATCCGCGAACTTGGCAACGATGACACTGGCGACCGTCGCCTCGGTCGGCATGCCGCTCTCGATCAGGCGTGAGACTGCGGGGGTCTGAACGACGCCACTCTCACAGGACCGGCAGGCATACTTTGGACGGCGGGTGACGATCACACGGAACTGGGCCGGGATGATATCCAGCCGCTCGCTGGTATCTTCGCCGATCACATGCCGATCACAGCCACAATCGCATGTCGTGCTCTCGGGCGTGATGATTTCTTCGACACGGGGCAAGTGTTTGGGCAACGCGCCCCGGTTTCTTCGGGCTCTTCGGCGCTTTCGGTCGGCCAACCTTCTTCCAAGGCACTTTCGACCAAAGCTGGCGAGCTTCGTCTCTGGACAACTCGAACTGCTCTTTCAACTCGTGGACAAAAATGTCTCGCTTCGGAGCGAAGTCACCAGGTTTCCAACAATCGACAAGCTTTTTAACGTGTGCTTCAGCTTCACGCATTTTCGGGATGCGCACTGGCAAATCTGGATTTTTGCGCATCGGTCGTTCGGATTTCTTCTCCATCCCCCAACGATTGGAATCATCTTCGGGGTTCCTGCCCCAAATCTTGATCAGGTCTTCTTTCTGGAAACGAACGTATGTCCAATCAGCTTCGTTGCTTGCTTGCTGGTTCTCGGTCCTGTCGCTGGTCGAAGCGGCAAAAAGGCAATCGGTGAAGTTCCCGTTTGATGAAAACTCGCGCTGAATCAGAAAAGCCGTTTTAGGTACTGTTTTAAATTCACTGTGCGCTGTGTCGCTACTCTGATGATCCGGAACGCCATAGCCTGTGAGTCGGCCTTCGCGCATTGACTGGATGATTTCGTTCGCAGCGTGGGATCGAACATGTTTTTCAGCCAACAACAGACAAAAGTTTTGAGCGGCTGAATAGTATTTATCGTCATATGTGCCGCCGTCGTAAGCCTGCAATGCAGTTATTGAGTCTCTCATCACAGCGCCCGTTTCAATCAATCCAAACCAGTCTCGGATTTCCTGACCCGCTATCCAGCAAATTGCCTCGGAAGCAAATATTGTTCGGTTTGGTAACAAATCGCCATCGCGCTCAACATCAGTTGGCAGATGGGACATTGGTTCCAAGCAATTTATCCAGTGCTCGACTTCGGCGTCCTGTAGGAAGAATGTTTTGCCGTGGAGCCACTCTGGGAAGGCCGTATCCGGACCGAGGCAGGCACCATCAAGGAAATCGGCGACCACATCACTAGCAGATAAATCGTCGAGGTCGCTTGCAGACACGCGGTGGCGTTGGCCCCAATGATCCTTGGTTTGCAGGCGCGCAGCTTGCAGCGTCAGAAAGCCGCTTTTCAAGGCATCGAGAATCTTGTCGCAAGCGACATGGATTTTTCCTGTTTGCAAAGCAATCTGAAGGAACCGGTGTTCATCTATGGAATAAGGTACTGGGAGAAGTTCGTTTTTGGGAAAATGCGCCCCGAATAGATGGGGCAACAAGAAGCTCAGCAACTCGTCGGATCCGATGTGGTCAGCTAGGCTCGGTCGGTCCAACTGACCAAGTGACTCCCTCTGTCTCCGGAAAAGATTTGAAGATTCGGCTTTGTCGCTATTCATCCTTTTCCTCATTGCCAAGCAACTTTTCCGCCATCGAATCCCCCATGCGTTGACGCAACTCTACCAATGGCGCACCTGCGCGTCTCGCGTAGCGGTCGGCCATCGCTGTTGTCTTGTGTCCGACCATGTCGCGTAGAAGATGAGAGCCGACACCGAGCGCAGCAGCTTCTGTCATGATGGTGCGACGGAGATCGTGCAGTCTGGCGCCTTCGATACCAGCGACTTGACAGACCTTGACCCAGTGCCGACGCACCGCACTGTAATCCATCGGTCGATCGACACGCCGCCCGAAGACCACATAGTCACCGGCTCTTCCTGCTGCAGCTACTAGCGCCTGCGCGGCTGACGGCAATGTGTGGATGCGGCGGCCGGTCTTGGATTTTGGCAGCACGAGGAAGCCACTTTCTAGGTCCACATCATCCCAATGCATGTCGAGGATTTCACCGATCCGCAAACCCGTGATGGCAGCAAGCCGAATGGCGAGCACCGCAGAGGGGTTGAGGCTGTCGGTTGTTTCCAAAGCCTGTCCAAGCGCCGAAAGCTCTGAAGCGGATAACGTACGGTCACGCTCCTCTTCGCGGGCCTTTTCGATGCCGCGCGCCGGGTTCGTGTGCTGAGGCCGATATTCCCAATGCTCTACCTGATTGAAGAAGGCGGATAGCAGCGCGCAAACCCGATTGGCCATGACCGGCGGGAGAGGATCGAGAAGCTTCTCAACTTCATCTCTCGTGATGTCGGCAACATGCCTAGACCCAATTTTGGGCACGACATCCTTTTTCGCTTGCCTCGTGTATTCCTTGAGCGTCCGCTCGGTAAGGCGGCCATTGGCGAGTCGACGCACAAGATGCTCGTTCAGATACCGATCCATCGCTTCAGCTACGGTGGGCAGCGACCGTCGCTGTTTCCTTTCTGCGATCGGGTCGTGGCCCTGGCGGACTTTAACCAGCGCTTCGCCAGCCAAGAGCCGCACCGCCTCCAACGATATCTCCGAAGCGCGGGCGACAGTCATCAAGCGCTTGCGACCGTCAGCCCGGTAACTCAGCACAAACGATTTTGCGCCTGCTTTGGTAATCCGCAGGCCCAATCCTTTCACTTCCGCATCCCAGATGATCCTGGTTTGGATGTCAGGTTTAGCATCGCGTATTCTCTTGTTTGCGAGGCTCAACCCAATCCCTACTCTGGTGATACGGCGCAATCTGTGTCACCACTATGTCACCAGCTAACCGAAAAGAATAGATATCTTGAGGAAAGAATAGATATCTTGAGGAAGGCTGGTGAATAAAATGTACATTTATAGCATCGACTTAGTATATCAATGGGTAACCAGAGATATGAATATAAATTGAATGCTCTATGACTTTTTAATCAGTAGGTCCAAGGTTCGAACCCCTGCCGGCTCACCACTTTATCAAAAACTATCCATATCTTACGGCGCGCGCGACTTTTGCCATTTCGGTTGACGCTCACACCGGAAGCAATATGGAAGCACGGCGAGAAAGATATACTCAGCCGGATTCGGTGTTGCACTTTTGCAATGTCCGTCGAAAAGGGCGTGCAGAATTATGTCAAGGGCCGCTGAGAATCATCTTGATTTCTATTTTGCACATTCGGCCCATATGTATGTGTCGGCTGCTGTTCGCAATCGAGAATTTGGCACGATTTCGGAAATCGCTCATATGTATCCGGCCTGTTGATCGGCTCGCGGGCCGTG
>NZ_FRBN01000064.1 GCF_900142625.1 Roseovarius marisflavi | reverse complement strand
CTTCTTTGCACACATGGCTGCTTCTCCTTGATGCGCGGTTGATCCCAGTTAAGGATAACACAACGGTGGGGAAGCAGCCGACACATCCCATTAGCGGTCACCCGCCAAGGTGACCGGTGCTGCAGCGCAGCTTCACCAGACCGGCCATTCGTCCACCATGCAGCATTTTGGAAGGATGAAGGTCGGCAGAGCGGGAATTCCTGCCATTGAATCCGGGCCGCCTAACCAGTGCTGACGACCCATTCCAGACCTTGGGATGCCCGCTGAGATTCTGAGCTGCGGCCTTTCATTGCCGCCATTCGTGCATTGTGCAGAATTTTGAAACTGGTTCAGTAGGTCGATTGAAACCGGCCAGAACAGCCGATGTAACACCAAGCAACATCTCAAATCTATGAACTTGGAGGATGCGCGAAGGTATTGTCTCGAATGGCGACAAGACCTATCCCGCGTTGAAGAAGAAAAGGTTGAGTTCCCGACAATGGCACGAAAAAAAGTAGCGAGACCACCCGGCCTGCGTCACAGGATCATGGCAGGATTCATCGGCAATGTTGTCGAATGGTATGATTTTGCGCTTTATGGCTATTTGGCTGGCGTCATTGCCCCGGTTTTTTTCCCGACCGAGGACCCTACAGCGGGCCTGATCGCCACATATGGTATCTTTGCTGCGGGTTTTCTGATGCGTCCGTTGGGAGCAGCGGTATTTGGATGGTTTGGTGACCGATATGGGCGCGCGCGGACAATGCAGATATCGGTCTCGATGATGGCTCTTCCAACCCTTTTTCTGGGTCTGCTGCCAACATATGCACAAGTAGGCGTGTTGGCTCCGGTGCTTTTGGTGCTTATACGGCTCTTGCAAGGGCTGTCAGTTGGAGGGGAATTTTCGTCGTCAGCCACCTATCTCGTGGAAACTGCACCGAAAGGTAAACGTGGTCTCACGGGCAGCTGGGCAAACATCGGTTCTATGACCGGTTCGCTTCTTGGTGTCGGTGCCGCAGCCTTGGTAACGAATATATTCGATTCCGAAACGCTTTCTGACTGGGCCTGGCGCCTGCCGTTCCTTGGCGGCGCACTTCTCGGGATGGCCGCTATATTGACGCGCCGAAATTTGCATTCTTCCGAACGCTTCGAGCAGCATGACAACGCCCGAGAGGAAACCTCACCTCTCTTTCAGGCTTTCACCCAAAACTTGAAGGATACCCTTCTGGCGCTCGCCTTTGCCGCAAGTTACGGCATATGCTTTTACATCTGCTTTGTGTATCTCCCGGAATGGTTGGCTGGTCAGGATTTGATGGAGCGCGGGATGGCGCTGATGATCAATACAGCCATGACGGTGCTGGTGATCCCTTTGTTGCCGCTTGCCGCTATTGTCGGGGACAAATTGCTTGCCCGACGCACTTGGATTGGTCTGGCAATTCTCGGTTTGGGGCTTGTCGCATGGCCACTATATGCGTGGATGTTGGCCTCAGGCGGCTCACTGGCTTCGGTAATCGTATTTCACGCGGTGACATTTGTGCTGTTATCAGTCCCACTGGGCTCTGGCCCCGCGCTGTTCGTGGAAATGTTCCCCGAGTCCGACCGGCTATCGGGCTATTCGGTCGCTTTCAATCTGGGCATGGGAGTTTTCGGAGGGCTCACCCCGATGATCGCGACCAGCCTGATGGCAATGACTGGCCTCGCGACCGCGCCCGCAATATATATGGCAGTGGCATGTGCTGTCGCAGTGGTCTGTCTTGCGTTCGTGCCCGACCGCAGCCGCAGCCCGCTAAGCTGACGGTATGCAGCCTTGAGATAGAAAGCCCTGGGGTCTTCGAGGCACGGATCGGGCAAACGAGAACCGGCTCCGAAACCAATCGTAAAGGATCGAACGCGTCCGTCAGGACGCACCAAGATCAATACTGTTGATCCAGTTTCGCGTATCCTGCTCCAACGCGGAAACATGACGGGCGTGAGCGTCGAGTTCTGTAACCTCCTCATCAAGCTTGTCTTTGAGGAATTTGTAGCGCGCCAATAACTCACCACTGCTGAGGTTGTGGCCATCATTGAGACCGCGTTTGAAATCCATCTGCTGTCTTGCACTTTCAACCTTGGCGCTGATGGCTTCCAGCTTGTCGTGTAGTTCTTTCAAGGTTGGCATACGAAGATTTCTCCTAAAGTGGTTCTTGGTGGTTAGAATGGTATATCTAGGTGCCCAAGCAGGTTAGCTTGCGGCCGACGCCGACTTCCCGGTTTCGTTTGATAACACTCCTATATACCCTTAAGCGGGTTGGAAAGATCACGCCGCCCCGTTAACCTTGCTCATAATAGTTCATTATGAATAAAACTAGACTGGGATCGGCCAGGGCATACTAAGACTGCAAGAAACATTAATTTCGAGAAAGAAAGCAATGTCGCCGGAAATACTTCATTCTGTTATCGTCGCCGCAATCATCGGCCTTGGCATTTACCTTTTTGCCCATCCGCGCATCCTCCCTAGCAGAGGGAACTTGCTCCGCGGCGTGATCATTTGGGCAATTATGATAATAGCCCTTCATTGGCTTGGTTATGCGTTCAGTCCGTAGGATGACATTCTTAAGTGGCGGTATAAGTTTGATTAACAGACCCCACTTGAGGCACGCGCACTGAGCGAGCAGAAGGGTGGAACCTATGCGATGCGTCTGCTCCGGGCTCGTAGCTGCTTTGCGGCGGCGCAGCAGGTCGAGCTTGACTCGATATCCGATAGCAGTCGTTCATTTGATGCAGATGCTTCACCGTTTTCTGCCAGATAGCCTGGTTCCCGGACATTCGACGCTCGGAAGCGGCTGTTCGACAAGACAGGTCGGAATGACAGGACAGAGCCCATACCGGAAGTGCTCGGGGTTCGACTTTCGCAGATGCAGCGATGAAGCGAACAAAGCCTTCGACTGCGACACAGCAAGAAAAGCGAACGTCCATCGTAAGCGGTGCGCCGTTCACACCGGATTGACGTAGTTCCAGGGCAGCAGCAGGTTGATATCGGTTTGTTTGTGCCCGCCTGCTATGGCTTTCAGG
>NZ_FRBN01000074.1 GCF_900142625.1 Roseovarius marisflavi | reverse complement strand
ATGTATGTGTCGGCTGCTGTTCGCAATCGAGAATTTGGCACGATTTCGGAAATCGCTCATATGTATCCGGCCTGTTGATCGGCTCGCGGGCCGTGGCCTTGATGGGGTTACGCACGCGCCTTGGTCTCATTAGCGGCAAGGTCTATGATGACCCAATGGGCCGTCAGACTCTGGGGGCGTATTTTCTCCGTTCCATGCTGTCCTCTCTATCGCGAACTCCTTGGTGACCGTGGAAGGCGTCAGATCGCTTCCATGGCCGCGTCTTTTGGCGCGTCGAACCGGGTGCCATGCCGCAGAAGGCTCCAGGCGGTTCGAGCGAGTTTGTTGGCAAGCGCGATGGCTGCTTTGTTTCGCGGCATACGTGCGACCGCCTCGGTCAGCCACAAGCCGAAACTGAAGTCTGACCATCGGTGTGGGCGCATCATGATCACTTTCGCCGCCTGCACGAACAACATCCTCAGATAGCGGCTTCCGCGTTTGGTGATCCTGCCAAGAATGGTGCGACCGCCGGTGCTGAATTGTCGGGGAACGAGGCCAACCCATGCCGCGAAATCGCGTCCCCGGTCGAATGCTTCGCCTTTGCCGACGGCCGCGACCATTGCCGTCGAGATCATCGGCCCAATGCCGGGTATCGTCATGATATTGGCGCAGTTCTCTTCGGTGCGGCTGATCTCTTCGATCTCGCCAGAGACATCCTCAATCCGTTTGTCCAGCCAGAGCCAGTCGCCATAGAGCCCGATCAGAATGCCGCGCATCCGAGGCGATATCTCGTCCCTTCGCTGTTCGAGGATCGTCTCGAAGGAATTCTTCAGCGCCCGCAGCCCCGACCTAACGGTGATACCCTGTTCGATCAGAAAGGCCCGGATCTGGTTGATGGTGGCCGTGCGCCGCGAAACCAGCCGAGCTCGGACCCGGTGCAGGGCCTGCAGGTCGAGTTGATCCTGATCCTTTTCTGAAACGGTCCGGAGATTGGGTCGCAACGCTGCTTCTGCGATCGCCTCGGCGTCGTTGTAATCGTTCTTTTGGCCCTTGTTGAACGGCTTCACGTAAATCGCCGGTATGATCCGCGGCTCGAACCCCATGCCCCGCAGCGTTCGGCTGACAAAATGGGCGCTGAGGCAAGCCTCCATTCCCACGATGCAGCGTGGGAGTTGCTCAAAAGTGGCATTCAAGGCCAAGCGTTTGATCTGTTTGCGTATGACCAGTTGGCCAGACTGATCGAACCCGACCAGGTGAAACGTATCCTTTCCGATGTCGATCCCGACGACGGCGAGGTCTTCGATACTTCCTCTCTTCTTTGCACACATGGCTGCTTCTCCTTGATGCGCGGTTGATCCCAGTTAAGGATAACACAACGGTGGGGAAGCAGCCGACACATCCCATTAGC
>NZ_FRBN01000066.1 GCF_900142625.1 Roseovarius marisflavi | reverse complement strand
ACCTCGTCGTCCTGTGTAATCCCGTGAACTTGAAAAACGTTCTTGGCCAGATCAAGGCCGATTGTGGTAACTTGCATTGGGTGGCTCCTCCTATATGCAGATATGGACATCTGCAGTATGGCGCATTGCGACGCCGATTGGAGCAGGAGCCATCCACCCCATCAGCTTTGTCCGCATCTTACCAGTTCGCACGCCACGCAGCGAACGGCGATGTTTCTCGAACCGGTCACTCGTGGTTTGTGCGGCGAATGCTACTGAAGAGCCCGTTTTAACCAATGCTGCGCAGCGCACGAATGGCAGGTTTGGCGGTGTCTGACCTGACGTGTCTTACAGGCCGCCTCAGCGATCCGCAGCAGTATCGCCCTTACTTCGGACGCTTCTTCACTCCGTCGCGTTACAATGTGCTTCGAGCACCAGAGCGGGCAGTTTGAACCGGTTTTTCGATCCTGTTTCTCGGTGCTTGATGGGCATTGGATAGCGGGAAGCCAAGGCGCGCTTGGTTTTTTGAATCTGATCAACGATACGGAGATTCTGCCAGATGCGCTTCAACATGCGCGGCAAAGGCAACTGCGTTCTTGCTATCGTCGTGTGCCATAAAGGTCGTCACATTACCGATGCTTGGCAAACCAAGTTCCGACGAAACAAGTGAAACATCGTTCTTTGCAATTGCTTTTGGCAACGCTGCAATTGCAAGATCAGCCCGCACCGCCGCCAGCTGCCCTGCGGATGTGTCGCTCGAATAAGCCACTCGATAAGGGATTGCTGCCTGATCCAACGCGGCAAGTGCTGCATCCCGCCACGAACACCCCTTTTCCGAAACAGCAATTGGCAGAGGCGTATTCTGCACGGCCGCGCCATCTGTCGCTTGCAACCAACAAAGCTCTTCCGTATAGAGTTTGCGCGCAGCGCGTATCCTAGAATTCTGCTCACTGAAAAAGACTACCTGTGCATTTCCAGACCCAAAAAGGTCCTGAGCCGCATCACATGCATCCAGTCTGACTTCGACGCATATGTTCGGGTGCGTCACGGCAAAGCGTTTCAAAAGCGCGGGAACCGTCGATATTCCCAAATCATGCGGTGCAGCAAGCCGCAGGTGTCCCGAAAGGGTCGACCCGCGAAATTTTGACAGCGTCTCATCGTTCAGGCTCAGCAGGCGACGGGCATATCCCAAAAACTGTTCACCTGCTTGGGTCAACGTGACCTTCCGGGCATCTCTGTGCAGCAGCTCACAGTTCAGGAGCTCTTCGAGCTTTGCAACTTGTAAGCTGACAGCCGAAGGGGAGCGATTGACGCGGTTTGCGGCTAAACGAAAACTCCCTGTGTCACAAATCGCCGCAAATGTGCGCGCCATGTCGAGGCTAATCGTCCGCATTGGCTCAGCATCATTCGGCAGTAACGGTGAGGATATCTCATTCATAAGTCCATTATATATCGTTTTTCTAATGTATTGAACAGGGCTAACTTCCCCTTAACTGAGGAGAACAGACGTGGATGCATCAACGAAGACCATTTTGTCAGGCCTGTTTTGGGGCGGCATCGCTGTCGCGGTATTGTCAGGATCTCTTGTCATGTTGCGGCTTGGCGTTCAGACATCCCTCACGCTGTTTGATCTTGCGGCATTGCGTTTTGGCATCGCGGCCTTGTTGTTGGTCGGTGTCATATGGCGACGCGGGTGGGCGATGGACAAGTTGGGCATCTTGGGTGTTCTGGCTCTCATCACGTGCAATGGCGCGCCCTACATAATGGTGCTGTCCTTCGGGTTTGAGTTTGCGCCTGCCTCTGATGCCGGGGCGATCAATCCAGGTCTCATGGCTGTGTTCGTTGGCATTCTTGGGTGGATCTTTCTGAGCGAAAACATGAGGGTGGCCAAAATCGCAGGGATACTGGCGGTGCTGGCCGGGACCGCGCTGTTCACGGATTTGCTGACTTTGAGGCAGGCCTCCTTCGGGCACCTCATTTTCGCAATAACGGGTGGGATGTGGGCGAGCTATGTCATCATCGTGCGGAAAACCAATCTCCCCGCCCTTCATGCAACCGCGATCGTTGCCGTCGGATCAGCTCTGTCGTTTCTGCCGGTCTATCTTGTGTCCTTTGGCGGGCAAATATTGCAGGCTCCGGCGCGCGACATTGCAGCCCAAGCGATTTACCAAGGTGCGCTCACTGGTGCTTTGGCGGTATTTGCATTCACAAAGTCAACAGAATACTTAGGAGCCTCGGCTGGGGCGGCTTTGACAGCGCTTATTCCAATCGTCACGCTGATTATGGGCGCAGCTTTTCTGGGGGAGACGGTTGATGGATGGAAAATTTTCGCCTGCGCTCTGGTTGGTCTCGGCGTCTTCCTCACACTTTATGCCCAGCGTTCGTCAGCCGCCAGCCGCAGATCCGAGATGACAGAGCAGCAAACTACGCCCCGGCAATGGCCCACAGGAGAGTCGGGCGCATAACGCCAAGTGAGATACAAAACCGCCAACACCAGCCATTTGCTGAAAATGTCACAGCTCGGCTTGCTTTAAAGCGCGCGCCAGTCTGCGATCAAGACCTCAGGTTTGTCAAGTACCGGAGCAGATTAGTGCTTGTCCAAAGGGGTCATTGGAGCAACCGCAGCGAAGGCTCGCTAAGTCCGCTTAGCCGACCTCGGCCCAAAGTGCAGGGAAAGTCCGCTTCCCGCCCCTTGTGCCGCAGGTGACGCCTATGTCACTCACGGCCCAAATGTATGTGTCGGCTGCTGTTCGCAATCGAGAATTTGGCACGATTTCGGAAATCGCTCATATGTATCCGGCCTGTTGATCGGCTCGCGGGCCGT
>NZ_FRBN01000068.1 GCF_900142625.1 Roseovarius marisflavi | reverse complement strand
CCTCGCGGGCCGCCCAATCCTCGGGATTGCTCGAGTTCTGTTTTCGGACGTCGGCGCTGATCAGGCTGGCATCAACCGCGAAGCCCTGACCGCCATCTGAACAAAAGAGTCGGATGACGGCTCAGAGCCCAATGTATGTACCGGCTGCTGTTCGCAAGTAAGATTGTGCACGTTCTCGGAAGTCGCTGATATGTATCCGGCCTTTGGATCGGCGCGTGGGCCGTGGCCATTTTGGGGTTACGCTCGCACCGTGGTCTCATTAGCGGACAGGCCGTTGCGGCCATCTGGGCTCTCAGACTCTGGGGGCGTATGTTTTCCGTTCCATGCTTGTCTCGTTCGCGAACTCCTTTGGATCACGACGGGTTGTCAAACGCCGACCATGACCTCGTCTCTTTGGGCGTCGAATGGCGTCCCGTGTCTCAACACACTCCAGGCGATGCGCGCGAGCTTGTTGGCCAAAGCAATGGCCAGCTTGTTGCGGTGCATGCGTGTCGCAGCCCGCGCCAGCCAGTCGCCGAAGCTGAAGCCGGGCCAGTGATGGGGGCGCATCAGCACGACATTTGCGGCCTGAACAAACAACATGCGCAAGTATCGGCTTCCGCGCTTTGAGATGCGCCCCAGAACAGTCCGGCCGCCGGTGCTGTATTGGCGGGGGATAAGGCCGATCCAGGCGGCGAAGTCCCGTCCTCGGTCAAAAACCTCACCCCGGCCGACTGCCGCAACCATCGCCGTTGAGATCAAGGGACCAATACCCGGGATGGTCATCACATTGTCGCAGTTCTCCTCTGTCCGGCTGATGTCTTCGATCTCTTTGGCTATGGTCTCAATCCGTTCATCCAGCCACAGCCAGTCGCCGCAGAGACCGCTCAGAATGGCACGCATGCGCGGCGATATCTCATCCTGCCTTTCTTCCAGAATTGGCAGAAACGAGCTCTTCAAGGCATGCAGCCCTTTGCGCACAGTGATGCCTTGTTCGATCAAAAAGGCCCGGATCTGGTTGATCGTCGCGGTCCGTCGAGACACCAGCCTTGCGCGCACCCGATGCAGTGCCTGAAGATCCAACTGATCCTGGCTCTTCTCTGTCACAGTTCTCAGGTTTGGGCGAAGCGCGGCCTCAGCAATCGCTTCGGCGTCATTGTAGTCGTTCTTCTGACCCTTGATGAACGGTCTGACGTAAATCGCCGGGATAATCCGCGGCTCAAATCCCAAGCCGCGCAGTGTTCGGCTCACGAAGTGCGCGCTGAGACACGCCTCCATCCCGACCACGCATTGCGGCATCTTCTCGAATGTTGCTGTCAAAGCCAATCGCTTGACCTTCCGGCGCAGCACCAAGTTGCCACCGTCATCAAACCCCACCAAATGAAACACATCCTTGCCGATGTCGACGCCAATCACCGCCAGCTCGGACAGGTCTTCTACTTTCTTCATACTCATAGCCACTTCTCCTTCTTCTTTGGGGGAAGCAGCCGGTTCATCCCATTAGCGGACAGTCTTTGAGGTGGCCCTAAAACCCTCTCGGAAGACAAATTGCGACTTTCCTGCTATCCTGCCGGACAAATCACGGAGGTAAGTGCAATGACCGAACAGAGTGGACTGCCGCAACTGAACAAGCAGCATATGACTTGTGGAGGCGGATTCGAGACTTGGCTGCAATATGTCGATGGGTTCGAACTTCGCCACTTCTGCGCTTTCGAGCTTCTGAACGATGAGCGCGGCATCGCTTGCTTGCGAGACTATCAACGCAAGCTTGTCGAGGCGGCTGTTGCAAACAAGTTTGGTGTCATCAACGAGGGTCTTCACTACCGCGCCAGCCGGGACTGGGGCGAGTTGATCGGGTTTTCCTCCGAGGCTCTTGAGGAAATTAACATTCGCGGGATCGAGTTTTACAAGGATTTTGCGCGCGAATATGATAGCCCTGATACACCAATGCTCGTTGGCGGTGTCATCGGCCCCCGTGGTGACGCTTACAATGTCGGCCGGACGCCAAACGCGGCGGAAGCCGAAGATTACCATTCCGAACAGATACTGACCTTGAAAAAAGCTGGTGCCGATATTGTCAGCGCCTTGACGTTTTCGAGCACGGAAGAAGCGGTCGGCATCGCTCGGGCCGCGAAGGCGGCGGACATTCCCGTAGTGATCTCTTTCTTCGTTGCGAAAGGTGGGAGACTTAACGGCGGAGAGACACTGGAAGAGGCAATCACAAAGGTCGATGCGGCGACCGGGAACGCTCCCGCCTACTATATGATCAATTGCACTCATCCGACCGAGTTCGAGCCGGCACTCACCGATGATCCCTGGACAGAGCGACTGGGTGGCTTCATGCCGAATGCAGTCGCTATGGAAACGCTCGACCTTTGCAAGCTTGGTCATCTTGAGGACGGCGATCCCAAGGAACTCGGCGGTCAGATGGCCACTTTGGCCAGACGTTTCCCTCACATCCATGTTTGGGGCGGGTGTTGCGGCACCGACGGACGCCATATTGGCCAGATAACGCAACAGGTCCTGGACGTCCGAAAAAGGATTGCCGCAGAATAATTTTGTCAACTCAATCTGACGACGGCTTTGGTCCTGTGTGGATGGCTCCTTTTTTGCAAGTACCGTTTTTTGTGGATGGGGTCTTGTCAGAAGCAGTCTTGTGTTCGACCTGTTAGCGCGACGTACATGGCGGCTGGCCCAGATGGTTTCCACCAGCCAGGTCCCATTCCGCACATCGAACAGCAAGCGTTCAGGGCAAAGCACGGGGCGTCTTGGTTT
>NZ_FRBN01000069.1 GCF_900142625.1 Roseovarius marisflavi | reverse complement strand
CGGATGTGGTCTGGCGCGCCCCGGTGTGGTGCCGGGACGCGCCGAAGGGTCTTAGCCGATCGCCTCAAGCACGGCTTCGCCGAGGCCTGCGGGGCTTTCGGCGACGACGATGCCGGCGGCTTTCATGGCTTCGATCTTGTCATCGGCGCCGCCTTTGCCGCCCGCCACGATGGCACCGGCATGGCCCATGCGGCGGCCCGGAGGGGCGGTGCGCCCGGCGATGAAACCGGCGGTGGGCTTCCAGCGGCCGCGCTTTTTCTCGTCGGCGAGGAATTGCGCGGCTTCTTCTTCGGCGGAGCCGCCGATTTCACCGATCATGATGATCGACTGGGTCTCGTCATCGGCGAGGAACCATTCCAGCACGTCGATATGCTCGGTGCCCTTGATCGGGTCGCCGCCGATACCGACACAGGTCGACTGGCCGAGGCCCACATCGGTGGTCTGCTTGACCGCCTCATAGGTCAGGGTGCCCGAGCGCGACACCACACCGACGCTGCCGCGCTTGTGGATATGGCCGGGCATGATGCCGATCTTGCAGGCGTCGGGCGTGATGATGCCGGGACAGTTCGGCCCGATGAGCTTGGAGCTGGAGCCCTCAAGCGCGCGCTTGACGCGCATCATGTCAAGCACCGGGATGCCTTCGGTGATGCAGACGATAAGCTCCATCTCGGCGTCAATCGCCTCGAGGATCGAATCGGCGGCAAAGGGCGGCGGCACGTAGATCACGGAGGCGTTGGCCTGCGTTTCGTGCCTGGCCTCGTGCACCGAGTTGAAGACCGGCAGGTCAAGATGGGTGCTGCCCCCCTTGCCGGGGGTCACGCCGCCGACCATCCTGGTGCCATAGGCGATCGCCTGTTCGGTGTGGAATGTGCCCTGCGAGCCGGTGAGGCCCTGACAGATCACGCGTGTGTTTTCGTCTACGAGGACTGCCATTTTGGCGTTCTCCTTAAATAAGTCGTGGGGAAGGTGCGCCATGGCTGCGCACCCTACGGGATCAGCCCTTGACGGCTTTCACGATTTTCTGCGCGCCATCCTTGAGATCGTCGGCGGCAATCACATCGAGGCCGGAGGTGTTGATGATCTCCTTGCCCTTCTCGACGTTGGTGCCTTCCAGACGGACCACGAGGGGCACCTTGAGGCCGACCTCCTTGACGGCGGCCACGACGCCCTCGGCGATCACGTCACAGCGCATGATGCCGCCGAAGATGTTGACCAGGATGCCTTTGACCTGCGGGTCAGAGGTGATGATCTTGAAGGCCTCGGTGACCTTTTCCTTGGTCGCGCCACCGCCCACATCAAGGAAATTGGCAGGTTCGGCCCCGTAGAGCTTGATGATGTCCATGGTGGCCATCGCAAGACCGGCGCCGTTGACCATGCAGCCGATTTCGCCATCAAGGGCGATATAATTGAGGTCGTATTTGGAGGCCTCAAGTTCCTTGGGGTCCTCTTCGGTGGTGTCGCGCAGCTCGGCGATATCGGCATGGCGATAGATCGCGTTGCCGTCAAAGCTTACCTTGGCATCAAGCACCTTGAGATCGCCCTTGTCGGTCACGATCAGCGGGTTGATTTCCAGCATCTCCATGTCCTTGTCGACAAAGGCCTTGTAGAGCGTGCCCATCAGCGCGACGCATTGCTTGATCTGCGCGCCGGTCAGGCCAAGGTTGAAGGCGATGCGGCGGCCGTGAAAGGCCTGATAGCCGGTCGCGGGATCAACGCTGAAGCTGAGGATCTTCTCGGGGGTCGCCTCGGCGACTTCCTCGATGTCCATGCCGCCTTCGGTCGAGCAGACAAACGACACGCGGCCTGTCTGGCGATCCACCAGAAGCGCGAGGTACATCTCAGTCTCAATCCCAGAACCATCTTCGATATAAATCCGGTTGACCTGCTTGCCGGCAGGGCCGGTCTGCTTGGTCACAAGGGTGCGGCCGAGCATGCGCTTGGCTTCCTCGGCGGC
>NZ_FRBN01000070.1 GCF_900142625.1 Roseovarius marisflavi | reverse complement strand
GTCAAAACCGCGCAAACAGGCCGGACACATGACTGCTTCTGACAAATGCACAAATCTGATCAAAAATGTCTTGCTATGCAGGAGCCATCCACACAGGTCATTCGCGAAAATCGAGGCTATGACCGAGTTGCGGGACTTTGTTGCCATTCAAAGTTTTATGCAGAATGGCTGCTTTGGATGTGATGTAGCTGACAGACCGTGTCAGTTGCCCTGTGCAAGAAGGAACTCTGACAGAAATTGGAGTTCAAAATGAAGACACAAATACTTTCCGCGCTGGCGAGCCTATCTTTGGCGGGGGCATCTTATGCAGAGGTGTGTGAACGCGAGCAAACTGGCGTCGCAACAACAGCAGAAATTGTTGAATTTCGGTTGGCAGAGGGGATGACGGATGAACAATTCCTTGCATCTGCTCAAGCCAGCACAGTGTATCTCTGCTCAACGGCGGCGTTTGTGCGACGTAGCCTTTCACAAGATGAGACCGGCCGTTGGACAGACTATGTAGAATGGACATCGAAAGAGGAAGCACAAGCGGCGGCAGAAGCTGCCATGCAACGTGAGGACATGATGCCGTTTATGATGGCAATTGACCCTGAAAGCATATCGTTGCGGTATGCGGCTATTTCTTCGATAGAATAGCAGGATGCGCAGAACTGATCGACTTTTCAATATCATCCAGCTTTTTCGCGATGGACGCCTTCACAAAGGGGCGGACATTGCCGAAAGAATGGAGGTGTCACTGCGCACCGTCTATCGTGATGTTGAGACGTTGATCGGTTCTGGCGTTCCGATCACTGGCGAGCGAGGTGTCGGGTACATTATGACCGAACCGGTCTTCCTACCCCCGCTAAACTTAACACCGGGAGAGTTGGAAGTATTGGAACTGGGGATTGCCTTGGTACAGTCCAGTTTCGGTCAGAGCCTATCAGATCATGGAAAAAGCCTCGGAGATAAGGTGCGGGCGGTCTTACCGCAGCCAGAAATGCTGGATCCGACACGGGGTGCAATTGCCATCTACACACCAAAATTTTCGCAACGCGTGCTGGATGTTTTGGACATTGTTAGACGTTCTATTCTCAGTCGGACACAACTGAATTTTGATTACAAATCCCTGTCTGAGGAGGTGTCCGAGCGGATCGTCCGCCCGCTTGAAATTGAAGTGTGGGAGAATGTTCTGACACTGACGGCATGGTGCGAAACACGGTCCAATTTTCGGGTCTTTCGATTGGATCGAATGGGAAGCGTAAAATTAGGCGATCACGGTTTCAGACCGGAGATCGGTAAACGCCTGCAAGACTATCTGGGAAAACAAAATGCAAAACCTAACACCAACTCTGGTCATTGACGCGCTCTTGTCAAAATTCGATGGCGTTACCGTTGTCGAGGCTTGGGGCGAAAAATCCCTTTTCTACAACCCCGGAAGGCGTTTGCCTCGCGGTGTGTATTTTGCGACCGTTAAGGAAAAAGACGGTGAAAACGACAAGGCATCGAGTTTAGATCGCGACGATATCTTCCGATTGAATGTTGGGACCACGAAATCCCTCTTTCTTGAACGATTTGGCCCCCCGCCGCCGCGACCAGGCAAGGGAGGCGTTATTGAAGGGCCGTGGGACTTCACCACTCTGGACACATTGATGCCCCATCCGGTTTATGGATGGATGAGTTGGGTGGCTGTCCTTAATCCAGCGCATAAGACATTCGACGATATACAGCCTCTTGTTGAGGCCGCATATGCCAAGGCAAAAACGACATTTTCTAAGAGAGTCGTGGATTAGCGGCCATTCGTTCATTGTGCAGCATCATGAAGTTTGGGCTCAGAGCGGTCGGTCAGCCCGAATTATTCGAACGACAGGTTCCGACAGAGGTGGTCGCGGAAATTTGGGCCAGTCGTTAAGATGGATCGCATGAAGAAAGAAGTGATCCGCAATGAAGAAACGAAAGAACCATTCGCCTGA
>NZ_FRBN01000071.1 GCF_900142625.1 Roseovarius marisflavi | reverse complement strand
TCGCGGGATGGAGCAGTCCGGTAGCTCGTCAGGCTCATAACCTGAAGGTCGTAGGTTCAAATCCTACTCCCGCAACCAAAATTACCGAATAATACCAAAGTCTTAGGCCCCGCATAACGCGGGGCTTTTTGCTTATGCGCATTCTACGTCAACACCACGTCAACGTTTGACAAGTCGTGCGACAAATATCCAATGGACTCAGCGCGACGGCTCGACTGCGGGCACTCTGTCATCCCGAGTGGTTTCCGGATACGATTCCTCAGATTTGATGCCGAGCCGGCGAACACAATGAACAAAGCCCTCCTCTCGAAAGGCTTGGCGCCTCCATCGACATGGTTGGCTGATACCTGATGGGGTGGATGGCTCCTGCTTCAATCGGCGTCGCAATGCGCCATACTGCAGGTGTCGATATCTGCATATGAGAGGAGCCACCCCATGCAAGTTACCACAATCGGCCTTGATCTGGCCAAGAACGTTTTTCAGGTTCACGGAGTTACAGATGACGAAGAGGTCGCCTTCAACCGGCCTTTGAGACGTACGCAGTTGTTGCCGTTTTTCTCCAAGATCGAACCTTGCTTGATCGTTATGGAGGCCTGCGGCAGTGCGCACCACTGGGCGCGGGAGCTGACAGCGTTGGGTCATGAAGTCCGGCTAATTCCACCCATGTATGTCAAACCTTACGTCAAACGCGGCAAGTCAGATGCCATCGATGCGGCGGCTATTTGTGAAGCGGTGACGCGTCCGACAATGCGCTTTGTCGCGATCAAGACAGTTGAACAGCAGGCACTCCTGTCGCTACATCGCGCACGGGATCTTCTTGTCCGACAACGCACGCAGCTAATCAACGGCTTGCGTGGCATGGTCGCAGAGTTTGGCGTTTACATTGCCAGAGGTCTCGCTCGTGTCATCGGTTTTGCCGAGAACATACTGACTGGCGAAGTTTTGGATCTGCCTGATGTCGCGAACGAGGTGATCCGTAACCTCTCCGAGCACCTGATGACATTGCATGCTCGGATCCGTTGGTACGAAGACCGCGTGAAGCAAGTCGCCAAGGAAGACGCGCGGGTGCGGTTGTTGCGTACCATCCCAGGCGTCGGGGCTGTGACCGCGTCCGCGATCATCGCCAGCATTGGTGACGGACACCAGTTCCGCAATGGCCGTGAGTTTGCAGCTTGGCTGGGTCTGACGCCTGCGAACAAGTCCAGCGGCTGCAAGGAGAAACTTGGTCGGATCACCAAGATGGGCGATCAATACCTGCGATCATTGCTCGTCGTCGGCATGACGTCTCTCGTCCGGCAGACCCGATCCCACCCAGAACGCGCAAGCAAATGGCTGACATCGTTGCTGGAACGCAAACCTGCTCGCGTCGCCACAGTTGCTATGGCCAACAAGACCGCCCGGATCGTTTGGGCGGTTCTGACCCGCAACGCGCCCTACAACCCACACCTGGCCTGAGGAGAAAAGAACAACGAGTTAGCAAGACCCGCGAGATGATGGTGCATAAGTCTGCCGCCAAAACCAGGACACTCCGCCGAATGGCGCGGGCATCATAGCCCGCATAGCTGATAGGAACTTGGTTTGCGGAACCCATCCACTGCCCGGCAGGCGATGCTTGCATCGCTGAGAGGGAGGGCCAGCGGTCAACACCGCGCAAACAGGCCGGACACATGACTGCTTCTGACAAATGCACAAATCAGATCAAAAATGTCTTGCTATGCAGGAGCCATCCACACAGGCCATTCGCTGCGGACGTCTTGAATGTCTCGGTTGCGGGGCGGTTTCAACGGGTCGATGCAACACTTTAATCTTTTGAGAGAGATGGAGTGATCATCATGAAGTATCGTCGCCGCATATTCTTCACGGACAAA
>NZ_FRBN01000073.1 GCF_900142625.1 Roseovarius marisflavi | reverse complement strand
GAACGACCCCGAAAAACGCTCAACTACGAAACACCCGCCGAGCGTTTCAATGCATGTGTTGCATCGACCCGTTGAAACCGCCGCCCGAAGCAGACATGTCCCGGCTGCCCTGTGCGCAGTCGCAGCAAATGCATCGACGTAGATGGCCGGAAGCCCATTGGCAATTGATGCACATCAACGCTCTCAAACCAGATTCAATCTAGGCTGATAAAACATCGGTCGAGGGTTCGCCGCCGTCGGCCCACAAATTGCAGAAACCAGAACTTTCTGCAGACTATATACAAGGAGGAAGACGATGCGATTTCAGACCACTTTAGCAACTGCAGTAATAATGCTTTCCGCATGTGCGGCTCAAGCGCAGGATTCCGCTATCATATTAGGGAAATCGACCTATGCCAAAACCTGCGCGGTGTGCCATGGGGAGGGCGGTAAAGGTGACGGTTCGGTCGCAGAACTGTTTCAGGTAAAGCCAAAGGATTTAACGCAACTTTCGAAACGTGCTGATGGGAGGTTTCCGTTTTCTGATGTCTATCGTGTCATAGTATTAGGTATGGAAGCGCCAGGTCACGGCACCTCAGCAATGCCTGTTTGGGGCGATGAATTCATGGCCGATGCGTTAGAGGATCGTGGTGTGAGCAAGAATGATGCGATTAATATCGCGGCTGGCCGGGCGTTATCGTTGGCGTATTACTTGGAGACAATTCAAGAATAGCCCCGAGAGATCAGTGCAAGTGGGAAACTGCCCGGCACCTGCGTGATGCGCCGAACCCCAAGGACGTCACTCAACGCCTCAGAGAAGCCCCTGGATGCACGCGTCAGGCAAACCACACAGGAAGGCGCTGCAGGCCTCTGAAGTGCTTGGCCAGAGGGTCTGTCAGGTTCACTACACATGCCGTAATGCACCGTGTGGTTCGGCTGCCAAGAATACAGCGGGTAATTCTTTGAAGGTTTCTTGCGAACGTCTGCCCCGTCCCTGCGGTTTCAACGGGTCGCTGCAACACAGGCTTCAAATTTCTCGGCTGGTGTATGGTATTGCACGGTCTTTCTGGGCCGCTCGTTGAGTTGGCGCGCGGTTGCGCTGAGTTCGGCCTGATTAAAGCCTGATATATCAATGCCTTTGGGGAAGTATTGCCTGAGAAGTCGGTTGGTGTTTTCGTTACTGCCGCGCTGCCACGGAGACTGAGGATCACAAAAACAGACGTCGATTTTGGTGGCCATGGTGAACTTGCGATGCCCTGCCATCTCTGATCCGCGATCCCAAGTCAGCGATTTGTAGAGCTCCCTGGGCAGCTTTCGTGCTTGCTTGATCAGAGCGGTGATGACGCTTTGGGTGTCTTTGTTCTCGACCTTCGCCAACATCACGAAGCGGGAATGACGTTCGACCAGCGTGGCAATATAGCTGTTGTTTGACCCCACGATCAGATCACCTTCCCAATGGCCTGGAACGGCACGGTCCTCAACCTCGGGTGGGCGTTCACTGATCGGAATTGCATCCTTGATCTTGCGCAGCTTAAGCCCCTTTTGGGTCGCATGTCTGGACCGCCTGATGGCACGCGGACTGC
>NZ_FRBN01000077.1 GCF_900142625.1 Roseovarius marisflavi | reverse complement strand
TGGTCTTGTCGCGTTTGCGTTCCGGCCTCTCAACTCATTTATGCGGCCTTTCGTTCAAAAGCCAAGGGGCTTTTGCCGCCGAGCGATGAGTGGCGACGGCGCGGGTTATAAAAGCCATTAATGTACTGGAATATTGCGCCCTCAGCCTGACGGCGTGTGTCCCAACGGTTCCGCCAGATCAGCTCAGCCTTAATGGATTTGAAGAACGTCTCCACCATGGAATTGTCGTAACAATTGCGCTTGCCACTCATTGAGACCTTGAAGCCATGCTTGGAAAGACGACGTTGATACTCATTGGAACAATATTGCGACCCACGATCCGTATGGTGAATGCACCCTTCGGGCGGCTGTCGCAAAGCAACAGCCATATCTAACGCCCTGATCGCCAGATCTCGCTTCATCCGGTTGCTAACGGCCCAACCGATGACGCGGCGAGAGTACAGGTCAAGGATGACAGCTAAATAAAGCCAGCCCTCACTGGTCCAGATGTAGCTGATGTCTCCGGCCCACTTTTGATTGGGGCCATCCGCTAAGAAGTCCTGACCCAGCAGGTTGGGCGCAATGTTGAACGTGTGATTGCTGTCCGTCGTCGCTTTGTATTTCTGCGTTCTGATGACTTTGATGCCGTTCTCTCGCATCAGGCGGCCCACACGACCGTGACCGACGCTTAGCCCCAGCTCTTGCAGTTCTTCAGTCATCCGGGGCCGCCCGTAGCTTTGTAAACTAAGCCGATGCTGCTCACGAATGTGGGCCAAAAGCACCATATCATCTCGCTGTCGTTGGCTCATCGGGCGAACCCGCCACGCGCGGAAGCCACGAGATGTGACCTGCATAATACGGCAGAGAAATTCCACGGGCCAAACTTCTTTCCAGGCATCGATGAAAGCAAACCTCACCGGCTTTGGCCTGCAAAGAAGATCGCCGCCTTTGTTAACACTTCCCTCTCCTCGCGCAGAAGTCGGACTTCTTTGCGAAGGCGGGTGTTCTCCTTCTCAACGTCTTCATGCGGACCAGACATCAAATCATCGTGCTGATGTTGCTGAACCCACTTGTTCAGCGTCGAAAGCCCCACACCCAAATCTGATGAAAGTTGCGGCCGCGTTAATCCACTGGTCGTGGCCATCCGCACCGCATCACGGCGAAACTCGTCTGTGTATCGCTTTGCCATTCCTTATCTCCTTCATAGCAAACATTGCTCGAAAGAGGCCGGAACTAAACCGCGACAAGACCAG
>NZ_FRBN01000078.1 GCF_900142625.1 Roseovarius marisflavi | reverse complement strand
TTTACGATCCGGCGCGCAGCGTTTGATTGAGCAAGCCGTCGAGGCCGAACTCGCTGTTCTGCTGGAGGCCTATGCATCCGACAAAACGGACGATGGTCGCGCGCGGCTGGTGCGCCACGGCCATCTGCCTGAGCGCGAGGTGATTACAGGGATCGGCGCGGTGCCAGTCAAGGTGCCGCGTGTGCGAGACCGGGGCGACGACGCAGAGAAGGTCCGGTTCACGTCAACGATTCTGCCGCCCTATCTGCGGAAAGCCAAATCCATCGAAGAGTTGCTGCCCTGGCTTTACCTCAAAGGTATTTCCACCGGCGACTTTCACGAAGCGCTTGCCGCTCTGCTCGGACCCAATGCGGCGGGACTGTCCTCAAGCACGATTTCACGGCTCAAGGCTGATTGGTGGGACGAGTACGACCGCTGGCAACGCCGAGATCTCAGCACGCGCCGGTTCGTCTATATCTGGGCGGACGGTGTCTACTTTCGCCCAAGAATGGCTGAAGAAAAACAATGCGTTCTGGTGCTCATCGGCGCGGATGAGTGGGGTCGCAAGGAAATCATTGGCCTTGCGGATGGGTACCGCGAAAGCACCCAGAGCTGGCGTGAGCTGCTCCTCGATCTACAGCGGCGTGGTCTTACCCACGCGCCTGATCTTGCCATTGGTGACGGCGCTCTGGGGTTCTGGAATGCGCTGCGCGAGGTCTTTGGTGCCACGAAAGAGCAGCGGTGCTGGTTCCACAAAACTGGCAATGTGTTGAATGCGATGCCGAAGTCGGTTCAGGCCAAAGCAAAGGGCCATCTCCACGACATCTGGCAGGCCGAAACGCGGGTCGATGCGGAGGCCGCCTTCAATTTCTTTGTCGCAACCTACGGCGTGAAATACGACAAGGCCGTCACCAAACTGACCAAAGACCGCGACGTGCTCTTGGCATTCTATGATTTTCCAGCTGAGCACTGGAAACACATTCGAACAACCAATCCCATCGAAAGTACCTTCGCCACGGTCCGACATCGCACTGGCAAAACCAAAGGGTGCCTCAGCCGCAAAACCGGGCTCGCCATGGCCTTCAAGCTGATGATGTCAGCCCAGACAAAATGGCGCAAACTCGATGGCGCAAACCGCATCCCCGAGATCATCGAAGGGATTGAATTCAAGGACGGGATCAAGCAACTTAAAACCGCCGCCTGATCACGCCGTCACCAACTTTCGGGCATAGCTC
>NZ_FRBN01000079.1 GCF_900142625.1 Roseovarius marisflavi | reverse complement strand
CGTGGGCGCGGTGAACGACGCGCCGGTGGCGCAGGACGACAGCGCCGTCACGGCCGAGGACAGCAATGTGCAGATTGCGGTTCTGGACAATGACAGCGATGTCGACGGCAACCCGCTGAGCGTGACCCAGGCAACGGCGCAGAACGGCACGGTTTTGATCAACAACGACGGCACGCTGAGCTATTCCCCGGATGCCGATTTCAACGGCACCGACACGATCAGCTACACGGTCTCGGACGGCGAGGACGTCGATACGGCAGAGGTGACGGTCAACGTGGGTGCGGTGAACGACGCGCCGGTGGCGCAGGACGACAGCGCCGTCACGGCCGAGGACAGCAATGTGCAGATCGCGGTGCTGGACAATGACAGTGACGTCGACGGCGATGCACTGAGCGTGACCCAGGCGACGGCGCAGCACGGCACGGTGCTGATCAATGCGGATGGCACGCTGAGCTATTCCCCGGATGCCGACTTCAACGGCACCGACACGATCAGCTACACGGTCTCGGACGGGTTGGGCGGCAGCGATACGGCAGAGGTGACGGTCAACGTGGGCGCGGTGAACGACGCGCCGGTGGCGCAGGACGACAGCGCCGTCACGGCCGAGGACAGCAATGTGCAGATCGCGGTGCTGGACAATGACAGCGATGTCGACGGCAACCCGCTGAGCGTGACCCAGGCGACGGCGCTGAACGGCAGCGTGGTGATCAATGGCGACGGCACGCTGAGCTATACGCCGAAAGCCGATTTCAACGGCACCGACACGATCAGCTACACGGTCTCGGACGGCGAGGACGTCGACACGGCAGAGGTGACGGTCACCGTGGGCGCGGTGAACGACGCGCCGGTGGCGCAGGACGACAGCGCCGTCACGGCCGAGGACAGCAATGTGCAGATTGCGGTTCTGGACAATGACAGCGATGTCGACGGCAACCCGCTGAGCGTGACCCAGGCGACGGCGCTGAACGGCAGCGTGGTGATCAATGGCGACGGCACGCTGAGCTATACGCCGAAAGCCGATTTCAACGGCACCGACACGATCAGCTACACGGTCTCGGACGGCGAGGGCGGCAGCGATACGGCAGAGGTGACGGTCACCGTGGGCGCGGTGAACGACGCGCCGGTGGCGCAGGACGACAGCGCCGTCACGGCCGAGGACAGCAATGTGCAGAT
>NZ_FRBN01000080.1 GCF_900142625.1 Roseovarius marisflavi | reverse complement strand
TTGCATTGGGTGGCTCCTCCTATACGCAGATATGGACATCTGCAGTATGGCGCATTGCGACGCCGATTGGAGCAGGAGCCATCCACCCCATCAGCCGTGAGCCGGTTCTGTGGAAAGACTAACGTTTGCGAGCGCAGAAATGGCTGTTCCAAATGCGGCGCGAGTGCCTTTTCTGTCAGGCTTTTTGCATTTGCTGCGGTGCAGGAAATATCTTGGCCAGTTTGCGGAGGTTTTGGGCGGTTGCGGCGAGGAGAAATTCGTCGTTTGCGCCGCATGGACCTCGTAATCGGAGGCGACCCAGGCCGAGGATGCGTTTGAGGTGGGCAAAGAGCATCTCGACCTTCTTTCGAAGTCGCATTGAGACTTCGTGTTGTTTGGTTCTCGCGAGGTCGCGGGCAACCTGGCGGGCAGGATTGGCATATCAACCTCAGGGCCTGATACTTGCCACGCCTTTGCCTGTCGGCCTACGATTTGAATCGCAATAGTTCCGCCGGAACTGCTCGAGCGCCTCACCCTCGGGGCAGATGTATTGGTTGTTCTCTGCGTCCCGCTCGAAGTCGGCCCGGGTCCATGTGCCCTCTGTTCGTTGCATCTTGCCAGCCACGCATCCAGATCGACCTGCAATTCCTCGACCGTGCGATACAATTTCTTGCGAAAGACGATGTCATGGAACTCATCCTTGATCGTCCGGTGGAACCGCTCGTATATGCCCTTGGTCTGCGGGCCGTTGGCTTTGGTTCGGGTGTGATCCACATCCTCAACCGCCAGATAAAGCTGATAGGCGTGGTTTTGACCTTGCCGTGATATTCCGTGCCCCGATCCATCGCTTCGGGATCACCACGTTGCCGCGATACAAATCCGCGGCCGACTGGCCTGGTGGTCCAACAGCGGATACAATCAGCGAGGCTGCGGTGAGACACTTATGGGTCGATGGAAGGGTGTCATCGGGCGAGAACTGAAAGCGCGAAACATCGACAACCAGAAGACGGAAGTCAGGATCGGCGTCAGCGCACTCAACAAAATGACAGCACTTGGGATTGATCGTTACATGACCTACTTTGCGACTCGGCGGGTCAAACTGACCCAGCCCAACATTGCAAAACTGGCGGCGAAAGAGCCAAGGT
>NZ_FRBN01000081.1 GCF_900142625.1 Roseovarius marisflavi | reverse complement strand
TTACTCGATGATTTTGGAGACGACGCCGGCGCCGACGGTACGGCCGCCTTCGCGGATGGCGAAACGGAGGCCGTCTTCCATGGCGATCGGGGCGATCAGTTCGACGGTGAACTTCAGGTTGTCACCGGGCATGACCATCTCGGTGCCCTCGGGCAGCTCGACGGTGCCGGTCACATCCGTGGTCCGGAAGTAGAACTGCGGGCGATAGTTCGCGAAGAACGGCGTGTGACGGCCACCTTCATCCTTGGTCAGGATATAGGCTTCGGCTTCGAACTTGGTGTGCGGGTTGACCGACTTCGGCTTACACAGAACCTGACCACGCTCAACGCCCTCACGGTCGATACCGCGCAGCAGAACACCAACGTTATCGCCAGCCTCACCACGATCCAGCAGCTTGCGGAACATTTCAACGCCGGTACAGGTGGTTTTCTTGGTGTCGCGGATGCCCACGATCTCAAGTTCGTCGCCAACGTTGACAACGCCACGCTCGATACGGCCGGTCACAACCGTACCACGACCCGAGATCGAGAACACGTCTTCGATCGGCATCAGGAACGGCAGGTCAACGGCACGGGCCGGGGTCGGGATGTACTCATCCACAGCCGCCATCAGCGCGCGGATCGAGTTTTCGCCGATCTCGGGGTCACGGCCTTCCATCGCGGCAAGAGCCGAACCAGGGATGACCGGGATGTCGTCGCCGGGGTAGTCATACGAAGACAGAAGCTCGCGGATTTCCATTTCCACCAGTTCCAGCAGCTCTTCGTCGTCAACCTGGTCAACCTTGTTCATGTAGACGACCATGTAGGGGATACCCACCTGGCGACCCAGCAGGATGTGCTCGCGGGTCTGGGGCATCGGGCCGTCGGCCGCGTTCACAACCAGGATCGCGCCGTCCATCTGCGCCGCACCGGTGATCATGTTCTTCACATAGTCGGCGTGGCCGGGGCAGTCGACGTGCGCGTAGTGACGGTTCTCGGTCTCATATTCGACGTGCGCGGTCGAAATCGTGATCCCGCGTGCCTTTTCTTCGGGCGCGCCGTCGATCTGATCATAGGCTTTGAAATCGCCGAAGTATTTCGTGATCGCAGCCGTCAACGTCGTCTTGCC
>NZ_FRBN01000082.1 GCF_900142625.1 Roseovarius marisflavi | reverse complement strand
GTCCGAGCGCCTTGATCGGGGCAAAAAACTCCGACATCATTCAATGGCAGTCGTTTTTCCTGAGGAATATCGGCTATTGTTGCGTGAACCCAAGGGAAAGAATTTCATGAGCGGATTACTGGCCCTTTTGGATGACGTGGCAGCGATCGCCAAGCTGGCGGCGACACAACTTGATGATGTCGCGGCGCAGGCAAGCAAAGCCGGCACGAAAGCCGCCGGCGTTGTCATCGATGACGCGGCCGTGACCCCAAAATATGTGACAGGCCTGCCAGCGGCGCGAGAATTACCCATCGTTTGGAAAATTGCGCGCGCGTCCTTCTTCAATAAGCTGGTAATCCTGTTGCCTGCGGCGCTGCTCTTGAATGCATTCCTGCCGTGGCTTTTGACGCCGCTCTTGATGATCGGCGGGGCTTATCTGTGTTTTGAGGGGGCTGAGAAGGTTTGGCACCTCTTCGTCCCGCACAAGGATCACGGCCCCCAGCAGGCGGAGACGCTGGATGCGGCCCATCTGGAAGAGCAGCGGGTGAAAGGCGCAATCAAGACCGATTTCATACTGTCGGCAGAGATTATGACGATCTCTCTTTCCCAGATCGATATTGACACATTGTGGATACAGACGATGGCGCTGGCTGCGGTGGCCATTGGGATTACGGCACTGGTTTATGGGGCCGTCGCCTTGCTCGTTAAGGCCGATGATTTCGGTATTCTGCTCAGCGCGAAAGGACGGCTTGGCGCGACCCGGGCGGTCGGGCGTAGAATTGTCAAATCGATGCCCGCAGTAATGGTGGTGATCGCGACGATCGGCACGGTGGCCATGCTCTGGGTCGGTGGCAGTATCATCGTGCACGGGTTGCACGATTTGGGCTGGCATCTGCCTTATGAGCAGATCAAGCACGCGGCGAAGGTCGCATCGGTGGCCGTTGGCTCGATCAAAGGCTTTGTGACCTGGCTGGTGACGGCCGGGCTGGACGGCATTGTCGGGCTGGCGACCGGGTTTGTGCTTGTCCCGATTGTCAGCCGAGCGGTGGTGCCGATCACGGGGTGGCTCTTTCCTGAAAAAGCCTGATGCGACTCCGTCTACACAAATGGACTCTGCGT